>CAVXBP010000019.1:0-101661 GCA_963760105.1 uncultured Actinomycetota bacterium | reverse complement strand
GCCGGCTTGACCCCGTCGTCCGCGACCGCATGCTGCGCCACGATCGCGGCGAGGTTGCCACCCGCACTGTCGCCACCCACGGCGATCCGACTCGCGTCGATGCCCAGGCCCTGTGCGTGCTCGGTGATCCACTTCCACGCCGCCCAGCTGTCGTCGAACGCGGCCGGGAACTGCGCCTCGGGGGCAAGTCGATAGTCGACCGCGACCACCCGCACCTGCGCCTCCTCGGCGAGGAAGCGGCAGAGCGCATCGTGGCTCTCAAGATCGCCATAGATCCAGCCGCCGCCGTGGAAGAAGACCAATGCCGGCGCCGGACCCTTCAGACCGCGTGGTGTGTAGAAACGCAGCGGCAGTGGACCACCTGGGCCGTCGATCGTACGATCGGTGACCGCTCCGATCGGTTGCTTGCCACCGACGAGCCGCGAGCTGGAGACGATCTGACGACGGGCCCTGCTGATCGGGATGTTCTCGACCGCCGGACCCTCGAGATGCTGCAGCTTGAGCAGGAGCTGCATCTCGGGGTCCAGGGTGCGTCCGTTGAGGACGATCGGACCGCCGGCGAGCCGCTTGATGACAGGGCGCGGAAGCTTCATCAGCGAACGGGCAGTGATGCCCATGGCGCCGTCAATCACTTGCTGAGCGAAGGGCATGCGCGACAAGTTAGCGCATGAAGGTGTTCAGTTTGCGTTCACCTTGGTCTGTCACGATGAGGTGTGGATTCACAGGACATTTCGCTGGCCGACGTCGAGGCTCCGGCATCCCCGGACGAGTTCGACGTCGATCCGCCCTATGACTCTGCCGACAGCGAGCTGCCCGACGACAGATTTCTCGATCGCGAGCTCTCGTGGATCGCATTCAACGAACGCGTCCTCGAGCTGGCGCGCGACGAGGCTGTCCCGCTGCTTGAGCGGGTGCGGTTCATGGCGATCTTCGCCAGCAACCTCGACGAGTTCTTCATGGTGCGCATCGCCGGGCTCAAGCGCCGTATCGCCGCCGGCGTCGCCGTACCGTCCGCCAGCGGGTTCAGTCCGCGCGACGTGCTCGCCAGCAGCCTGGCCGCCAGCCAGTCCCTGATGGAGGAACACGCCAAGTCGTTCCACAGTGAGATCCTCCCCGCCCTGGCCGAGGTCGGCATCGAGCTGCTGCACTGGGAGTCCCTCAGCGCCAGCGAGCGCGACACGATCAGCGAGCAGTACCGCGAACGCGTGTTCCCGGTGCTCACTCCGCTGGCCGTCGACCCGGCGCACCCGTTCCCCTACATCTCAGGCCTCTCGCTCAACCTCGCGTTGCTGATGCGCAACCCCGAGACCGGCAAGGACCACTTCGCCCGCGTCAAGGTGCCGCCGATCATCAACCGATGGATGGAAGCCGATCCCGGCCGATTCGTCCCCCTCGAAGAAGTGATCGCAGCCCACCTCGACCTGCTCTTTCCCGGCATGGAGGTCATCGCGCACCACACCTTCCGGGTGACCCGCAACGAAGATCTCGAGGTCGAGGAAGACGACGCCGAAAACCTGCTCAAGGCGCTCGAGCAGGAGCTTCTGCGCCGCAAGTTCGGCCCACCCGTACGCCTCGAGGTCGACGAGTCCATCGACCCCAGCGTCCTGGAGCTCTTGGTGTCCGAGCTCGGCATCAAGGACGCCGAGATCGTGCGCCTGCGCGGACCCCTCGACCTGCGCAGTCTCAACGAGATCGCCGACATCGACCGGCCCAAGCTGCAGTTCGACTCGTTCGTGCCCGGCACCCACACCCATCTGGCCGAGGTCGAGACCTCAAGTCCTGCCGACATGTTCAGCGCGCTGCGCAAGCGCGACGTGCTGGTGCACCACCCCTACGACTCCTTCGCCACCAGCGTGCAGCGGTTCATCGAGCAGGCCGCCGCCGACCCCAACGTCCTCGCGATCAAGCAGACGCTCTACCGCACCTCCGGCGACTCCCCGATCATCGACTCACTCGTCGACGCAGCGCGAGCCGGCAAGCAGGTGCTCGTGATCGTCGAGATCAAGGCGCGATTCGACGAGCAGGCCAACATCCGCTGGGCCCGCAAGCTCGAGCGCGCCGGCTGCCACGTCGTCTATGGCCTGGTCGGGCTCAAGACCCACTGCAAGCTGTCACTCGTCGTACGCGACGAGCCCGACGGTCTGCGTCGCTATGCGCACCTCGGCACCGGCAACTACAACCCCAAGACCGCGCGGCACTACGAGGACTTCGGTCTGCTGACCGCCGATCCCGACATCGCCCACGACCTCAGCGACCTGTTCAACAACCTCTCGGGCTTTGCTCAGCGGTTCTCCTACCGCAAGCTGATGGTCGCGCCGCAGGGTCTGCGCGACGGCCTCCTCGCGGGCATCGACCGGGAGATCGCCCACCACAAGGCAGGGCGCCCGTCCGGGATCCGCTTCAAGTCCAACTCGATCGTGGACGAGACGATCATCGACAAGCTCTATGAGGCGTCCCGCGCCGGCGTCGAGGTCGACCTGATCGTTCGAGGCATCTGCACGCTTCGCCCCGGCGTTCCTGGGCTGAGCGAGAACATCCGCGTACGCAGCATCCTCGGCCGCTTCCTCGAGCACAGCCGGGTCTACTGGTTCGCGGGTGGCGGTGAGCCCGAGGCGTGGATCGGCTCGGCCGACCTCATGCACCGCAACCTCGATCGTCGCGTCGAGGTGCTCGTCCGGGTCCCGACCCCCGAGCACATCTCCCAGCTGGGTCAGCTGCTCGAGACGAGCGTCTCCGACGACACCAAGTCGTGGCATCTCGGTGCCGACGGAACGTGGACACTCCACCCCGGCGTCGACCTGCAGACCACGCTCACCGACCAGGCACGGTCACGGCGTTCGCGGGCCTGACGGTCGTCAGACGCCGCAGCTGGCGAACAGCAGCGGGCCCGAGCCGACCATGTAGGAGCCTCCCCGGCTGGTCAGGTCGAAACGCAACGTTGCAGTGGAGCCGACGACCCGCGAGTCGGTAAGCCTTAGTGAGTCCTCCACGCGGCCACTGCGCCCGATGAACGGACCGGTCGTCAAAGCCGTACGCACCCGCAACTGCGCTGACGCCTGAGACGGCGAGTCAAATGCCATCGCGAACCTCAGCTGTTGCCTCCCGGAGACGCTGTCGGTCAGGCCGCGCCCGGCAAAGACCGTAGGGGCCAGATCGCCGGCCCTCGCAACCGCCGCCGCAGCCTGCGCTCGTACATCTGCCTTCTGGTTGTCGAGCGACGTGGCTGCGCACGCGCTCGGCCCACTCTGCATCAAGGCCGTGTCGGTGCCGACGAGCGACTCGGCGATCCCCGCCACCGGCCGCACACTCAACAACGACGGTCGGTTGCGATCTATCACCTCGAGAACTGTCCTCACGTACGTGGATCGATCGGCGGCTACCACGAGGTGCTCACCCGGGATGATCGCTATCGATTTGAGTGTCGACTCATGCCCGTCGATGGCCGGGGTCTTGGTCGTCGCGCTCCACACCCGTCCGTCCTGCACGTAGTTGAGTGCGCGCAGAGCACGGCGTACGTCCGACAACGACACCGAACTGTTGAGCCGGGCCACCATCGCGGCACCGTCATTGGCCTGTCCGTAGACCTCCCAGTCGACATCGGCGGCCGACCAGCCGTAGGACTGGTGCATGGCTTCGACGGTTCGGCTGATCACCGACCGCGTGGTGAGGTCACGCAGGGAGGCGTCGTCATTGAGGGCAGCTCGCGCGGCTGCGGTCGATGCGGTGCCGAGATCGAGGTGTTCACGGATTCTCGACCAGTCGGTGAATCCGGCGGCCTGCGTGTCATCGGGCAACGTGTCGAGCGCGGCAACCAGGGGCGCGCGGGTGTCACCCGCGCGAGCAGAAGCCCAATAGCCCGCCGCCAACGCCGTGCCGAGCACGAGCACAGGGACGAGGAACCATGAGAGCGCTGAGCGCAATCGCAACTCGTCCACCTCTTCTTCATCCAATGGTCACTTCTTCAGGGGACAATACGCATCATGACGCGTGAGCAGGTGACGAAAGCGGCCGGAGGGGTCGTGTGGCGCAAACGGGCTCCGTCCGGCAGAGCCGAGCCGCGGGTCGATCTGTTGCTGATTCACCGACCCGAGTATGACGACTGGACCTTTCCCAAGGGCAAGTCAGATCCGGGCGAGTCGCTGCAGGCGACCGCGGTCCGGGAGGTCGCCGAGGAGACAGGAGCCCGCGTACGGCTCGGTCATCCGCTCGGCGAGTTCAGCTATCCGGTGTCGGGCGGGCTGAAGTCGGTGACCTACTGGTCGGCCCGCGGTGTCAGCGACTCGCAACCGTTCGTGCCCAACAAGGAAGTCGACGAGATCCGGTGGGTCGGCGTACGCCAGGCGCGTGAACAGCTGAGCTACGAGCACGACGTCGACCTGTTGGAGGTGTTCGTCAGCCTGCTCGATCGTCGCGCACACCGATCCCGCACCCTCGTCGTGATGCGGCACGGCAAGGCCGAGCCCCGTACACCCGAGCTCGAAGATCTCGAACGTCCCCTGACGTCGGTCGGCATGGATCAGGCCAAGGCGATCAGCCCCCTGCTCGGCGCCTACGGTGTCGGCCGCGTCGTCAGCAGCCCAGCCCTGCGCTGCGCCCAGACTGTGGAGCCCTACGCGCACTCGATCAGCACGTTCATCGAGATTGACGAACGACTGGCCGAAGACACCAGCGCCCATCAGGTGCAGCGATCAGTGGCTGCGACCCTCGATCGCAAGCGTCCCGTGGTGATCTGCACACATCGACCCACCCTGCCCTGGGTGTTCGAGGCGATCGGCACAGATTCCCACGATCTCGCGCCCGGGCAGGGCGTTGTGGTGCACCACCGCAAGGGCACGGTGTTCGCGGTCGAAAAGCTGCCCTGAGTCGAGCGTTACGGCACCGTTCACCGTCCGTTCACCAAGGTTCCGACATCGATACACCTGCGACTTCTAACGTCCGGAGGGTCAAGCAAGAATCCCAGAGAGGGAACCTCCCCGTGAAGCTCACATTCCTCCGCAGCTCCGCAACAGCGGCCGCTGCATTTACGCTCGCCCTGGGCCTCAGCGCATGTGGCGCAGCCAACGAAGGCGGCACCAACACCGGCAACGGCTCCGGCCTCGCCGGCACCCTCAACGGTGCCGGATCCAGTGCCCAGGAAGCTGCGATCGCCGCCTGGAAGGCGGAGTTCCAGACCGCCAACCCCGACGTCACCGTCAACTACGACCCGGTCGGCTCGGGCGGCGGCCGTGAACAGTTCCTCGCCGGCGGCATTGCGTTCGCCGGCTCGGACGCATACCTCAAGGACGAAGAGGTCGTCACGGCCAAGGAAGTCTGCAAGGGCGGAGTCGTCGAGATCCCCGTCTACGTGAGCCCCATCGCCGTCATCTACAACCTGGACGGTGTCGACAAGCTCAACCTGTCACCCAAGACGATCGGCGCCATCTTCGAAGGCAAGATCACGAAGTGGAACGACCCGGCCATCACCGCCGACAACGCCGACGCCAAGCTTCCGGACACCACCATCACACCGGTGCACCGCTCGGACGACTCGGGCACGACCAAGAACTTCACCGACTACCTCGACCAGGCGTCCGACGGTGGCTGGAGCGGCGGAGTCGTGGAGACCTGGCCCGTCAAGGGCGGCGAGGCTGCTGAAGGCACCGCCGGAGTTGTCTCAGCCGTCAAGGGCGGTCAGGGCACAGTCGGCTACGCCGACGAGAGCCAGGCCGGCGACCTCGGCAAGGTCAGCGTCAAGGTCGGCGACTCGTTCACCGACCCGACACCCGAGGCTGCTGCCAAGGTGCTCGACACGGCCATCCGGGTCAACGGGCGTGACGCCACGGACATCGCGATCGACATCGATCGCAAGACGACCACCGCCGGCGTCTACCCGATCGTCCTCGCGTCATTCCAGATCGCCTGCCAGCAGTACGACGACGCAGCCCAGGCTGACCTCGTCAAGGCATGGCTGACCTACGTCGCCAGCTCCGACGGTCAGGCGGCCGCCGCCAAGACCGCCGGTTCGGCACCGCTGACGAAGGACTTCAGCAGCAAGGTCCAGGCCGCGATCGAAACCATCGGCGCAGCCTGATCTGGCCCCTTGGGCCTGGCGATTCCTTCGCCAGGCCCAAGGGCCGGTCCGGTCTCATCCACCCATCACAGCTTGAAAGGCATCACCTGTGAGTAGCACGCTGACATCCAGCAAGACCCCGCAGTTCCGCCGTCGCGGAGACCGGGTCTTCTCTGGGCTGTCAATCGGCGCGGGCGTCTTCATCCTGCTCGTGCTGGCTGGCGTCGCGCTGTTCCTCACCGTCGAGGGCATCCCGGGCATCCTGGCGTCTCCCGACGAGGTCAAGAGCGGCACGTCATTCCTGCCGTACGTCTGGCCGCTCGTCTTCGGAACGCTCCTCGCGGCGTCTCTGGCACTGGTCATCTCGGTGCCGGTCGCGGTCGGGGTCGCCCTGTTCATCTCGCACTACGCTCCGCGCAAGCTGGGCCAGACTCTCGGCTACCTGATCGACCTGCTGGCCGCAGTGCCCAGCGTCGTCTACGGCCTCTGGGGCATCCAGTTCCTCGCACCGAACATGGTGCCGCTCTACAAGTGGCTCGAACAAAACCTCGGCTTCATCCCGTTCTTCGCCGGCCCCGCCTCGGCCACCGGACGCACCATCATGACCGCGAGCGTCGTGCTGGCCGTCATGATCCTGCCGATCATGACCGCCATCTGCCGTGAGATCTTCCTCCAGACACCCCGTCTGCACGAAGAGGCCGCACTCGCTCTCGGCGCCACCCGCTGGGAGATGGCCCGGATGGCGATCTTCCCGTACGCCCGCTCCGGCATCGTCTCGGCCGCCATGCTCGGCCTCGGCCGCGCCTTGGGTGAGACGCTCGCCGTCGCCATGGTCCTGTCGGTGGCCGTCGGCACCGTGACGGCCAACGTGATCAGCAGCACCAACCCCAGCACGATCGCCGCCAACATCGCCCTCAGCTTCGGCGAGGCAAGCGGCCTGACCGTCAACGTGCTCATCGCCAGCGGGCTGGTGCTGTTCATCATCACCTTCCTCGTCAACTTTGCGGCGCGCGCGATCGTTGATCGCCGTTCCGAGTTCTCCGGAGCCAACTGATGACCACCACGATCAACCCCGTCGACGTCTCCGCCGAGCTGCGCGCACCCAAGCTGCCCACTTGGGCGGCCAAGGGTGTCGTGTCGCTCGCTGCGGCCACTGGACTCGTGATGTACCTCCTGGGTGGCAGCAGATTCCACGTCGTGGCCATCGTCTGGGCGATCTGCTTCGCGCTGCCGCTGTGGTCGCTCGTCGTCGAGGGGTCACGCAAGGCAACCGACCGGTTCGTCACCGTGCTGGTCACGTCGGCCTTCGCCCTGGCCCTCTTCCCGCTGTTCAGCATCCTGTTCACCGTCATCAGCAAGGGCGCCAGGGTGCTCTCGGCTGAGTTCTTCACCTACTCGATGCGCAATGTCGTCGGCGAGGGCGGCGGCATCTATCAGGCCATGGTCGGCACGCTGCTCATCACCGGCGCGGCCACCGTCATCTCGGTGCCGATCGGGCTGTTCGCCGCGATCTATCTCGTCGAGTACGCCGAGGGCAACCGGCTCTCACGCTGGGTCCGCTTCCTCGTCGACGTCATGACCGGCATCCCATCCATCGTCGCCGGCCTGTTCGCCTACGCCTTGTTCGTCATCTTCTTCGGCGAAGGCGTGCGCATGGGCATCGGCGGATCGGTTGCGCTGTCGGTGCTGATGATCCCCATCGTGGTCCGCTCATCCGAAGAGATGCTCAAGCTGGTGCCCAATGAGCTACGTGAGGCGTCGTACGCGCTCGGTGTGCCCAAGTGGCGCACCGTCGCCAAGGTCGTGCTCCCCACCTCGCTCGCCGGCATCGTCACCGGCGTCACCCTGTCGATCGCCCGTGTGATCGGCGAGACGGCGCCGCTGCTGATCATCGTCGGCATCACCGACTCGGTGAACTTCAACCTCGCTCACGGCCGGATGTCCACCCTGCCGGTCTTCGCCTACTCGTCAGTGCGCAACCCCGGCATCCCGCCGGAGTTCAGCCTCGACCGAGCCTGGGGCGCCGCCCTGGTGCTTCTCATGATCGTGATGCTGCTCAACCTGGTAGCGCGCCTCGTCTCCCACTTCTTCTCGCCCAAGGGCGAGCGTTAAACCGCGAAAGGACCATTCATGGCCAAGAGCATCGACGTCTCAGACCTTGACATCTACTACGGCGACTTCCTCGCCGTCGAGGGTGTCACCATCCCGATCCCCGCACGCTCCGTGACGGCGTTCATCGGCCCGTCGGGCTGCGGGAAGTCAACGTTCCTCCGCTCGCTCAACCGCATGCACGAGGTCATCCGCGGCGCCCGCGTCGAGGGCAAGGTGCTGGTCGACGGCCAGGACCTCTACGCCCCCGAGATGGACCCGGTCAACGTTCGCCGGATGATCGGCATGGTCTTCCAGCGCCCCAACCCGTTCCCGACGATGTCGATCTTCGACAACGTCCTCGCGGGGCAGAAGCTCAACAGCAAGCGGATGAAGAAGTCCGAGAGCGAAGCTGTCGTCGAGCGTTCATTGCGCAGCGCCGGACTGTGGACCGAGGTCAAGGATCGCCTGGACCGTCCGGGTTCGAGCCTGTCCGGTGGACAGCAGCAGCGCCTGTGCATCGCCCGCGCCATCTCGGTCGAGCCGGAGATCCTGCTGATGGACGAGCCGTGCTCGGCCCTCGACCCGATCTCGACCAGTGTGATCGAGGACCTCATCCATGAGCTCAAGGAGAGCTACACGATCGTCATCGTCACCCACAACATGCAGCAGGCCGCCCGGGTGTCGGACGAGACGGCGTTCTTCAACCTCTCCGGCGTCGGCAAGCCCGGCCGGTTGATCGAGTACGGGTCGCACCCAGGCGATCTTCAGCAACCCCCAGGACCCCGCAACCGAGGCCTACATCCAAGGCCGGTTTGGCTGAGCCGAAGGCGCTCAGCGCCTGAGCGCACCGCCGCGCACATTGAGCTTGTCGAAATGTCCTTTCGACAAGCTCAAGGGACGAGTGGCGCTCAACCACCGAATCGCTGCTCGCTAGTTGCCGGGGATGACCATGTGCAACAGGAAGTAGGACAGGGCGCCCACTGTGGCAGCGGCCGGGATCGTGATGATCCATGCCGTGATGATGCTGCGAGCGACGCCCCAGCGCACCGCGCTGAAGCGTTTGGTGGCGCCGGCGCCCATCACTGCTGACGTCATGGTGTGGGTCGTTGACACGGGTGCGTGCAGCCCGATCGCCATGCCGTAGAGCACGATCGCGGCCGTCGACTCGGCCGCGAAGCCGCGAGGCGGGTCGAGGGCGATGATGCGGCGGCCCATCGTGCGCATGATCCGCATACCGCCGCGAAAGCGTGCCCAGCGAGATGGCGCCGGCCGCCGCGAAGACGACCCAGTAGGGGATCTCGCGCTCGTCGGCACCGGGTCCGTACCCACCAGCCACCAGAGCCAGGACGATGACGCCCATGGTCTTCTGCGCGTCCTGCAGGCCGTGACCCAGCGACAAAGCAGCCGCCGAGACGGTCTGTGACAAGCCGGAACCCGCGGTTGACGGTGTGCGGGTTGGCTCGACGGAAGATCCACATGATGGCGAGCATCACCAGGAATGCGCCGCCGAAGCCCATCGCCGGGCTCATGATCATCGGGATGACCACCTTGTCGGTGACCTTGTCCCAGTCGACCGTGACACCGGCTGCGACACCGACGCCGATCAGACCACCGATCAACGCGTGTGACGACGACGACGGGATGCCGAAGTACCACGTGATGAGGTTCCAGGTGATCGCGCCGATGAGGGCGCTCATGACGACGGTCAACGCATGCTCGGAAGTCATGTCGTCAAAGCCGACAAGGATCTCCTTGATGGTCTTGGCCACACCGACGCCCAACAGCGCGCCCACGAAGTTCAGGATGGCCGCCATGACGAGCGCGATCCGCGGGGTCAGTGCACGGGTCGACACCGAGGTGGCGATGGCGTTGGCGGCGTCGTGAAAACCGTTCGTGTAGTCGAAGAAGAGCGCGATGGCGACAGTCGTGACCACCAACGCCAGGACGAGGTCCACGGCTCAGGACTCCTTGACGGCGATCTGCTCCACCGTGTTGGCGACCGACTCGAGTGCGTCGATGGCGTGTTCGAGGGAGTCGACGACGTCCTTCAGCTTGAGGACCTCAAGGGACTTGTAGCTGCCGTTGAACAGCTTGGCCACGGCCCTTCGGTATGAACGGTCGCCCTGGTTCTCGAGGCGGTTGATCTCGATCCAGTACTCGTCGAGGTCCTTCATGGTCCGCAGCCGTGGCATGGCTTCTGCCGTGAGCTGGGTGGCGCGCTGCAGCACCTCGACCTGGGGTGCGAAGTCTGCCGGAAGCTCGCCGAGCTCGTACAGGCCGACCAGGTCGACGGTCTCCTCCATGAAGTCCATGACGTCATCGAGGCTGCTCGCGAGGCGATAGATGTCCTCGCGGTCGAACGGCGTGATGAACGTGCTGTTGGCGCGCTTGATGATCCGGTGTGTCGTCTCATCGGCCTGGTGCTCGGCCTCGCGCATCTCCTCGCCCAGAGCGACTTTGTCGGTGTCCGAATCGAGCATCTGCGCCAGGAGGTTTGCTCCAGTCACGAGGTGCGCTGCCATTTCTGCGAACAGATCGTAAAACGATGTCTCAGTCGGTCGAATGCGAAAACGCACGACGAACTCCCGTCAAATCTGGATAGGGCACGCCCATGCTAGAGGCACGGCAGATAAAAGTGTCAACTGCGGGTGCCACTGAGTCAGCCGACTTGGGCAATGCCGAGGAGCTCGTCGACCTCTTGCTGGGAGAGGTGACCTTCCTGGGCCGACGCAGCGATCATCAGCCGGCTCGTCAACTCGATCTCGTCGAGTGCCTGGTCGTCGCGTAAACGACTGTCCAAGGGCTCTGGCATTCGTGGTCTCCCAGTGATGATGTGCTTCGTCACGACACGGCCATCGTAGCCTCGAGGACCGAACTTCGGGCCGCTACAGCCGATCTTCATCCCCTGATTGGAGGCTAGTCCTTACCTTGTCCCGGCGCAGGACTTTCCACATCCAACTGGCAGACTTGAGCCCGCAGGGCCTTTAGCTCAATTGGCAGAGCAGCGGACTTTTAATCCGCGGGTTGTGGGTTCGAGTCCCACAGGGCCCACATCGATCGTGTCCCCGACCGCTGTTGTTTCTTGGTCGGGGTCACGATCGATTTTGGGGAGAGTGCGAGAACCCCTTGGGTGGGCCCCCGCTGCGCGTCAATGAGCGAAGCGAATGCGCAGTAGGGGATCGAGTCCCACAGGGCCCACATCGATCGTGTCCCCGACCGCTGTTGTTTCTTGGCCGGGGTCGATCATCGACGACTTCAGCGCGAGGCGTAGAGCGACTCGGCTCGGGCCTTCAGCGAATGGGCGACCGAGTCGAAGCCGGCCTTGATCCAGTCGCCGGTCGTCTCCACGACGAGCTCGACGAGCTCACCGCTCAGCGTGTCCGTCGTGTAGTACTCGCAGCGATCGGGGCCCAGCTCGGCGATGTACTGGTCGCGCTGCCCGTGGATGCCCTGCATCTCGTCGCCGGTGTCGTATCGCAGGTGGTGGGGAGGGTCGACGATGCGGATGAACTCGCGGTTGACGAACGTACTGTCCGACCCATCGACCTGGGGCAGGGTCAGGTCGATCCGGTCGCCGAGCTCCAGGGACGTCTCCACGGCGATCGTGTAGGGATTCCACTCCGGATAGCGCGGATAGTCGACCAGGACGTCCCACACGAATGCTGCTGGAGCCTCGATCTGCACCGTCACGGACGTCACCAGATGAGTCATGCCGGCATGTACTCCCCGCCGTTGACATCCAACGTTGCGCCGGTGACCTCGGAGGCGTACTTCGACAGCAGATAGAGGATGCCGCCGGCGCAGGCTTCGTCGGTCGGTATGCGGCCGAGAGGGTTGCGCGACGCGATGTCGTCGTACACCTCCTGCTCGGTGATGCCCTTCTCCTCCGCCGTCATCGTCAGGTAGAAGCGCACGCCGGGACCATCGAGCCAGCCGAGGATCGCCTGGTTGACGCGAATGCCCTTCTCGCCGAGCTCGAGGGCCATGTATTGCGTGGCGCTACCCATGGCCGCCTTCGCAATCGCGTAGCCACCCTCGCCGCGCAGCGGGACGCGCGTCGACATCGTGCCGATGTTGACGATCGAGCCGCCGTCGGTCATGTGCGGCACCACGGCTCGGCTCATGCCCATCGCTCCGAAGAGGATGATGTCCATCGCACGACGCAGTGCCTTCTCCTCGGTGTCGAGCAGATCGGTGAAGCCGGGGTGCCCGTAGGCGCTGTTGACCAAGCCGGTGATCTTGCCGTACTTCTCGACCGCGGCGGCCGCAACGGCTTCGACCTGGTCCTGCTTGCGTACGTCGCACTGCACGGCGATGGCGTCTCCGCCGGCCGCGGTGATCTCCTTGAGCGTGGCGTCCATGACGTCGGCCGAGCGGGCCGACATCACGACCTTCGCGCCCTCCTTGGCTGCACGGATGGCCAGCTTGGCGCCGAGTCCTGCACCCACTCCGGAGACAATGACGACTTCGTCTTTGAGGATCACGGGGCAATACCTTCCCTTAGCAATTGAGTCTGATAGAACGCAAAGTCCTGCTCGAGCCCGGCTTCGGTGAGTCCGAAGTCCTCGGCGGTGTACGTGTGCGCGCCGTGGCGCTGCTCCTGGTTGCGGACCATGTAGGCCTCCAGAGCCTCCCGGTCGACCGGGAGACCGAGCTCGCCCATGACCGTCGAAGCCGTGCCTACAGGATCGGAGACGACATCCTTGAAATTGACGTCGACGAACCGGTCGGGACGCTTGGTGCGTACGTCGGCGAACTGGCTGAGGGCCGCCACGAAGCGGTCGCGCCAGTAGGGGCCGACCGCGAGCGGGTCGACCTGGTCGCTGTATTGGCTGGAGATCGCACAGACCATCGACGCGTACGACGGCACGGCCTTGGTCGGCGATCGATGGGTCATGACGATCTTGCATCCCGGGAAGGTGTCGAGCACGGTGTCGACCGCAGTGAGGTGGTGTGGTGACTTCAGCATCCACGGCTGGCCATGGCGGTCGGGGCTCTGCCACTGCAGGACCTGCAACCACTCCTTCAGGTCCCGGTAGGCCGGCGCCTGATCAAATTGGCGGAGCCACAGCCCGTACGTCGGGATCCAGTAGAACGAGTCGTAGCTCATCGACGTGAACGTACGGTCGAGCAGGATGACGTCCTCTTCGGGACCGTCCCACTCGATCGTGTGGATGTCGCCGAAGTCGGGAGCCATCTCCATGAACATCTCGTAGCGCTCACGAGCGCGCTTCTTGCGCACCTCGGCGTCCGAGCCTTCGCCCGGGAACGGCAGGGGGTACGACGTCTCCCACGACAGCGTCGAGGTGACCTCCGGCGACGAGGCCAGGAGCCGGTGCAGCAGGGTCGAGCCCGTACGCGGGAGACCACAGATCTCGGCGGCGACCGTCACCTCTTCGTCAAGGATCTCGGGGTGCTCCGCCTGTAGCTGCCGCAGACGCAGGCGATCGGCGAGTGCTGCGACGAGACGGCTCTTCGTCATGGCGAGTCCGAGCTCTGACAACTTCGCCTCGTCGGCGAGAGCCGTGGTGAGCACAGTCAGTGGCTCGATGAACCACTCGTCGCCGTAGTCGGTGAGGCCCGTCTTTTCACGCGCGGCGGCAAGCAACCCATCGACGTTCAAGGCGCTCGCGGTCTCGGCGTCGGTCATGGTGCCTCCAGGTCGATCACGGTGCAGGTCGGAACGGGATGGTCGTCGGCGCCGAGCCAGCGCAGCAGTGCCGTGCCGGTGCTGTGGCCGCAGGTGTCGATCCAGTTGCCCCCGAGCCCCAGCTCCCCGCGTGGATCGCGCGCGGCGACGACGATCGTGAGCGTGCCATCGTCATTGAGCTTCGCGGTGTGCTTGTTGAGCGTCACCTCGCGCTCGTGGTCGAGCGACTCCATCCACCAGTTGTCGAGCTGAAAGTTCCAGTAGGGACAGTCGGGGACTTCTGTCTGGATGACCCAGGCCTGTCCGGGCTCGAGCGTGAAGTAGCCGTGGAGGTAGAAGATCTCCGGGTCGCCGCCCGCCTTCTGGAACATCTCCTGGCCGAAGTCGGGCATCTCATTGGGCCGTGCCATGAACATCTCGGTCCAGCTCGCAAACATGGCAGCGGTGCCGTGCAACGAGAAGGCAGCCGTCGCGAGCGCCTTCGCGAAATGCTCGGGATTGAGATCCTTGCGCTCGATTGGCTCGCCGACCCGCTCAATCTCCCATTGCCCGGCCTTCTCGGTCGACCGGTCGAGATAGGTCTGGCGAACGACCAATCCCGTGGAATCAGGCGCGAGCGGCAACCAGTTCTTGGGGTGCGGCGTGGCACTGGCGATGATCTCGACGGTTCCGTCGGGCTCCACGACGAGATCGCGATCACCCAGCTCACCGGTGGATGCCATGGTGCCGTCGACGGCGTACCGGTTGGCCTTGGATCCGATGCTGAAGTAGTAGATGCTGCCGCGCGTACCGGTGATCCGGTAGGTCCGGTCTCCGCGAATGTTGGCGGACAGGTAGACGTTGTCGGGGTTGTCGGCTCCGAGCTTGACCCGGTCGAGCTCGTGCAGGCGCGGGAAGTCGGGATCTGCGTTCTCGATCGTCGAGTAGAGCATCTCCCGCAGCAGCCTGGTCAGGTAGCGATAGCCCTCAGCGCGATCGAGCGGTGTGGCAGGCGCTGTGTCCCGCAGGATGACCTCGCCGGCTTGTTCCAACGCTCGGCAGAACTCGGCCCATGCCTGTCCGGACACGACGTCCGCTGCACCGTCACCCATATGACCTCCACGCCAAATCTAGAACACGTTCTACCAGAGGGTGTCGCGTATTGGCGCTTTTCGCCACCCCTTGTACCGAACGATTCTGAATTCTGCTTGCGCCAGCAGACGTCGTGCCGTACAACTGGACAGGTGTCCAACCATGTGTCCAGTTCAGCCGGAGCACTCATCTCCACGCAGCCAGCTCGCCAGCTCATCAACGGCTCCTTGGTGCCCGCGAGCGACGCAGCGACCTACCCGATCGTCAATCCCGCCAACGGCGAGCAGATCGGCCTCGCACCGGATGGCACGGCGGCCGACATCGAAGCGGCCATCGCCGCCGCCAGACGCGCCTTCGACGAGTCCGACTGGTCCAGCAACACCGAGCTGAGGGTGCGGTGCATCCGCCAGCTCCAGCAAGCACTCCTCGACGTGGCCGATGATTTCAAGGCGCTGACGACAGCCGAGGTTGGCATGCCCAGCTTCATGATCGCGGTGGCCGGATTCGACGGTCCGGTCGACGGACTGACGTTCGTGGCCGACCTGGCAGAGTCGTACGAGTTCGAGACCGATCTCGGGGTCGCAGCTCCAATGGGCATCTCCAGCAGGCGGACCATACGCCGCGAGCCCGTTGGCGTCGTCGCTGCGATCACGCCGTGGAACGTGCCAACTCAGATCAATCTCGCAAAGGTTGCTCCGGCACTCGCTGCTGGCTGCACCGTGGTCCTCAAACCGGCCCCGGACACGCCGTGGGTGGCAGCTGAGCTCGGCCGCCTCGTGGCCGAGCACACCGACATCCCGGCGGGCGTCTTCAACGTCGTGACACCGCGATCGAATGAGGTCGCCGCCCAGCTGACCGTCGACCCGCGGATCGACATGGTCTCCTTCACGGGCTCGACCGCGACAGGCAAGGCCATCATGGCCGCGGCCGCACCAACGCTCAAGAAGGTCTTCCTCGAGCTCGGCGGCAAGTCCGCCGCCATTGCACTCGACGACGCCGATGTCGCTGCTGTCGCCGGCGCCACGGCGTTTGCCGCGTCCATCCATGCTGGTCAAGGCTGCGCGATCACCACCCGCCTGGTGGTGCCGCGCGCGAAGTATGACGAGGCGGTGCGGGTTGCCGCCGAGACAATGGAGTCGATCGGCGCCAAGGACCCGAGCGATCCCGGCGCGATCTGCGGACCGGTGATCTCGGCCGTCCAGCGTGACCGCGTCGAGGAGTACTTCAAGATCGCCGTCGCCGAGGGCGGCACGTTTGCCACCGGCGGAAACGTGATCGACCAGGCAGGCTTTTGGATCGAGCCGACCGTTGTCGCCGGGCTCGACAACTCGTCGCGGCTCGCACAGGAGGAGATCTTCGGCCCGGTGCTCATCGTCATCGCGCACGACGGAGATGACGACGCCGTCCGGATCGCCAACGACTCGGCATACGGGCTCTCTGGCTCGGTGGACTCGGCCGACCTGACGCGGGCCAAGGCGGTCGCGGCACGGATCCGTACCGGAACGCTGGCCGTCAACGGCGGCGTGTGGTTCAGCCCGGATGCGCCATTCGGCGGATACAAGCAGTCAGGGATCGGCCGCGAGATGGGTGTTGCGGGCTTCGAGGAGTACCTCGAGACCAAGACGATCGCGGAGCCGGCCTAATGCGTTTCGACAACAAGGTCGCCATCGTGACCGGAGCAGCCCAGGGCATCGGCGAGGCGTACGCCCGCGCGTTGGCTGCCGAAGGTGCGTCGGTGGTCGTGGCTGACCTCAACGCCGAGCTGGGCACGCGCGTCGCTACCGAGATCGAGTCTGCTGGCGGCACAGCGCTGTTCGTCAGGTGCGACGTGTCCGACGCTGCATCGGCGACCGCGATGGCCGATGCAACTGTCGCGGCGTACGGCGGCATCGACCTGCTGGTCAACAACGCTGCGATCTACGGCGACATGGAGTTCGACCTGCTGATCAACGTCGACTGGGACTATTACAAGAAGTTCATGTCGGTGAACATGGACGGAGCGCTCGTTGTCACTCGTGCGGTCTACCGCCACATGCAAGGCCGCGGCGGCGGCTCGATCGTCAATCAGAGCTCCACCGCAGCATGGCTCTACTCGGGCTTCTACGGTCTCGCGAAGGTCGGCATCAACGGCCTCACCCAACAGCTCGCCCATGAGCTGGGTGGCATGAACATACGGGTCAACGCGATCGCCCCTGGACCGGTCGACACGGCCGCCACCCGCACCCAGGCCGGCGATGCAGCACACGACATCATCAAAAACAGCATGGCGCTCAAACGGATCGGCCAACCCGAGGACATGATCGGTGCGTGCCTCTTCCTGCTCTCCGATGAATCCTCCTGGGTGACCGCCCAGATCATCGACGTCGATGGTGGCCAGGTGTTCCGGGCATGACCACCGAACCGGTCGGCCCCATCGGGTTCATCGGGCTCGGCAACATCGGCAAACCGATGGCCCTACGCCTCACGGACTGGGAGGGCGGTCTCGTCGTTTTCGACTTCGCGGCCGAGCCGCTGGCCGAGCTGGTGAACGCCGGAGCACGCGCCGCATCCTCGGCGTCAGATCTCGCTGCCGACTGCCGCTACATCTCGGTGATGGTGAACACCGATGCACAGGTACGCGAGGTGCTCGACGAGATCGTGGGCTCGGCGGAGCCGGGAACGGTGGTTGCGATTCATTCGACCGTGGCGCCGGAGCTGCCGACTGAGCTGGAGGACCTGGGGAGCAGGTATGGCGTGCAGGTCGTGGACGCTCCCGTCAGCGGTGGCGCCATGGGGGCCGCCGACGGCACTCTCGCCGTCATGGTCGGCGGGACCGACGCTGCCTTCCGAGCTTGCAAGCACCCGCTCGCGCTGATGGGCAC
The DNA here is from genome assembly GCA_963760105.1 of uncultured Actinomycetota bacterium. Classification (GTDB taxonomy): domain Bacteria; phylum Actinomycetota; class Actinomycetes; order Propionibacteriales; family Nocardioidaceae; genus Aeromicrobium. Next base: position 83,939 of record CAVXBP010000019.1, on the reverse strand, counting down.
CGAGGTGGTGCACTGCGGCCCAGCCGGAAGTGGCACCGCCGCCAAGCTCGCGAGAAATCTGCTGCACTTCGTCGCGTTCACGGCGACGGGAGAGGCACTCAGGCTGGCAGAAGCGGCAGGCATCGATCTGCTCGCGCTCGGCCGTATCGTCCGGCACACCGATGCGATCACCGGCGGACCGGGCGCGATCATGCACCGGCAAACGGCTCGGGAAATGACTCCCGACGACGACTGGTACGCGATCTTCGAACACGTTCGTGCGCTCGGCGAGAAGGACCTGACCCACGCGATCGCCCTGGCCAAGCGGCTCGACGTCGACGTACCGATGGCACATCTGGCATCAACGCACCTGACGGCCGCACTCGGCCTCCCACCGAAGGAGACCCCATGACCGAGAAGTTCGACGATCTCCCCGAGGCACGCCGCCGCGGGCTGGAGAAGATGGAGCAGGTCTACGGCTTTGAGATGAGCGACATGGACGGCGACTTCTTCCGCTACACGGTGGAGCACCTGTTCGGCGACATCTGGCAGCGGCCCGGACTCTCCGATCGCGATCGACGGCTGCTCCTGATCGGTCTGCTGGCGGGCCAAGGCGCGCAAGACGTGCTGTCGATCCAGATTCCGGCCGCTCACCAATCGGGCGATCTGGACGACACGGCGCTACGAGAGATCGTCATCATGCTCAGCCACTACGCGGGCTGGCCGGTCGGTGCCGGTCTCAACACCCTCGTCGAGAACACGATCGCCAAGGCGAGCAAGGCACAGGACTGACGATGGCGGTCGAACCAGTGACCTCAAACCCACGTCTCGGGCTGAATCCCCGACAGAGCGAGACCGTGGAGAAGCTGCTGCTTGCCGGTGAGCAGGAGCTTGAAGAGGTCGGACCCGAAGCGCTGACGATCCGTACCGTGGCTCACCGCGCAGGCGTCTCGCCAGCGACCGCCTACACCTACCTGGCATCCAAGAACCACCTCTTCGCCGAGCTGTTCTGGCGCCGGATCATCACCGATCGCGGCCCCGAGCCGACCGGCGCGACAGCAGTCGCACGCGTCACCACGGTGACCCGGCACATCGCCGCACAGCTCGAACGGTCACCGCATCTGGCCACCGCCGCAAACATCGCGCTGCTCGGCACCGATCCGGAGGTCACGCGGCTCCGCCTGGTGATCGGGGCGGAGTTCGTCAGCCGGTTCCGCCAGGCAATCGGCGAACCGGCTGATCCCAGGGTTGTCGAGGCCATCACCCTGGCCTTCTCGGGTGCCCTGCTCCAGGCCGGGATGGGCTTGATGACATTCGGGCAGCTGGCTCAACGTCTCGACGATGCAGTGACCGTGATCATGGAAGGCCACGACCTGTGACCCACGAACCAGGAGGCTGCCCGCTGCGCTTCGATCACTACGACCACACACTCCAGGACGACCCGTACCCCACGTACGCCCGGCTGCGGGACGAAGCGCCCCTCTTTCACAACGAGGAGCACGATTTCTGGGTGATGTCGCGGTACGCCGACATCCACAAGGCCTGGCGCACCGATGACGTCTTCAGCAACCGGATGGGCGTGACCCTGGACAAGAGTGCTTGGAACGAGGACGCGCACCTCGTGATGTCGTTCCTCGGCATGGATGCACCGGACCAAACTCGGCTCCGAAGCCTGGTCTCACGCGGATTCACCCCCAAGCGGGTTGCAGGGATGAAGCCGCGGATCGAGGCGATCAGCCTGGAGCACCTTGAGGCAGCGCTCGCGATGGGTGAGTTCGACTGGATCACCGACTATGCCGCAAAGTTCCCGATGGACGTCATCTCCGAGCTCCTCGGCGTACCGCGATCCGATCGTGACGAAGTACGTCGGCTCGCCGATCTGCTGGTGGTGCGCGAGGACGGTCTGCGCGACGTTCCGCAGGTCGGCATGGCGGCCGCCATGGAGATGTTCACCTACTTCGCGGACCTCCTCGCCGCGCGCAAGGCCGAGCCCGCCGACGATCTGGTCACCACGCTCCTGCTTGCCGACGACGAGAGCGACCGGATGACCGACGGTGAGCTGACGGCCTTCCTGTTCCTGATGGTCGTGGCAGGCAACGAGACCACCACCAAGCTGCTCGGCAACGCGGTCAGCAACATCGGCAAGCATCCCGATCAGCGGGCAGCCGTCTTCGCAGATCCCGGGCTGATCGAGCCGTGGATCGAGGAAACTCTGCGTTACGAGGCATCCAGTCAGCTGCTCGCGCGCCAGACCTTGCAAGACGTGACGATCGACGGCACGACCTGTCCGGCCGGCGCTCAACTGTTGCTCAACGTCGGGTCGGCCAATCACGACCACACGGTGTTCACCAACGCCGAGGAATTCGACATCCATCGCGACCTGTCAGAGCTCGCCAAGCACATCGCGTTCGGTGGCGGTCGACATTTCTGCCTCGGGGCGAGCCTGGCTCGCATCGAGGCAAACACCGCTCTGCAGCAGCTCGTCCAGCGGGTGTCAACCATCGAGGTGGATCTCGACAACGCCAAGCGAATGTACTCGGCGAACGTCCGCGGATACTCCTCGCTGCCCGTCAAGGTCACCCGCCGATAGAGTGCGACGCCTCATGACAAAAGACCTTTCAACCGACTTCGCAGCCGCCTCCGGGGCTGCGCTCGTGATCGGCGGCAGCGGCGGTCTGGGCGCCGAGATCGCCCGGATGTTGGCCGCGCGAGGCAGCGACGTCGCGGTGACCTATCGGACCAACGAGGCCTCCGGGACGGCCGTCGCCGCAGCAGCGGCAGCGCAGGGCGTACGGTCCTCGGCGCATGCCCTCGACGTGACGTCCACCGACAACTGCTCCGGCGTCCTTGCCGACGTTGCGGGGACGTACGGCGGGCTCCACACGCTGGTCTACGCGTCCGGGCCACACGTTCCGATGATGCACCTGTCGAAGGTGTCACCTGCAGACTTCGCCGAACAGCTCACCCAGGACGCCGTGGGCTTCTTCAACATCGTGCACGCCGCGATTCCCCTGCTGCGCCAGACCAAGGGGTCGATCGTGGCCGTCACCACGGCTGCGACGGCCAGATTCCCCGTACGCGATGGCCTGTCCTCTGCCCCCAAGGGTGCTGTCGAGCAACTCGTACGCGGACTTGCCGCCGAGGAAGGACGCTTCGGAGTGCGAGTCAACGCGGTGGGGCCCGGCATGCTCACCGACGGCATGGCAGTGCGACTGATCGACTCGGGCGAGCTCGACGAGCGAGCCTTGGACATCACCCGCGCCAACATCCCGCTCCGCCGGTTCGGCAACGCCGCCGACATCGCGGAAGCCGTGTGCTTCCTCGCGTCGGACCGCGCCGGGTTCATCACCGGCCAAAAGCTCGACATCGACGGCGGCTACACCGTCTAGGTTCGACTCCTCCACGCCAGATCCGGGCCGTGCGGCGGTAGCGTGATCCCCATGCCCGCCATGAAAAGTCCCTGGATCATCGCGTTCGCCGTGGTGACCGTGGTCCACCTCGTGCTCAACGGCGCCGACGCCGCGCCGTGGGACAGCATCTCCAAGTGCTTCCTGGCTCCCCTGCTCCTGGCATGGGTCATCGAACAGAAGGGGCCGCGCCTGCTCGGTGCAGCGTTGGTGTTCTGCTTCTTCGGTGACCTGTTCCTTGAGTTCGAAGACCTCTTCATCATCGGCATGGCCGCCTTCGCGATCGCCCACATCTGCTTCATCCGGTTCTTCGTCTCACGTGGTGCGATCGGCCAGCTCAAGCGCAAGCCGTGGATCCTTCCGGTGTATGTCCTCGCCGGCATCGCGATGATCGCCTACGGCTGGAGCGGCCTTGAAGCCGGGCTCCAGCCCGTCGTCCCGATCTACGCCGCGCTGCTGGTCGGCACCGGAGCAACCTCGCTGGCCACCGACCTCCGGGCCGGACTCGGCGGACTGCTGTTCCTCATCTCAGACGGGGTCATCCTGCTCGGCGAGGCCGACCGCATCGACAAGGAGGCGACCGCGACCGGTCTGGCGATCATGTCGCTCTACATCGCGGCGATCTTCTTCCTCACCTCCGGCATCCTCAACCGCGAGAAGGTCACCGTCGCGGCCGGTCCTGATTTCGACCCGACCGTCCGCACGGACTGCTGGCCGGCCTTTCCCGACGCCAAGGTCTGAACACTGGACCGCACCTACAGGGTCGTCAATCGCATCTTTGCGATCCTGTTCGCGGTGATGGGCTACCGGTTCGACGTACGCGGCGACCAGCACATCCCGACGAGTGGAGCCGCGGTCCTCGCCGGCAACCACATCGGCTTCCTCGACTTCACCTTCATCGGATATGCGGCTCGGCGCCGGGACCGACTCGTCCGGTTCATGGCCAAGCGTTCGGTCTTCGAGACTCCTGTCGCAGGGCGGCTCATGCGCTCAATGCGCCACATCCCGGTCGACCGGCGCGAAGGCTGGCGCGCCTACCGTCAGGGTTTGCGGACGATCGACGACGGACAGCTCGTGGGGGTGTTCCCCGAGGCAACGATCAGCCGATCGTGGCTCCTGAAACCGTTCAAACGTGGAGCCGCCGGACTGGCGATCAGCCGGCAGGTCCCCCTGGTGCCGGTCGTCGTATGGGGCGGTCACCGCATCTACACCGTCGACGGCCATCGTTCGCTGCGCCGGCGCATGCCGGTCACCGTGAGCGTGGGCGCACCACTCATACCGGGTGACGGCGAGACCATCGACCAGCTGTCGGAGCGCCTCCACACCGCGATGGAAGTGCTGCTCGACGACGCGATCGACACCTACCCGGTGGAGCCGCGCAACGACGGTGACCGTTGGTGGGTGCCTCACAACCGCGGCGGCACCGCACCCGATCCGGAGACCGCCGCTGTGCTGGACCGCGAGGCTGTCGCCCGCATTGGCGATACGTTCGAGTAGTGAACTTCAACGAGACCACACCAGTGACCGTCGGCGAGCTGACCTTCGACGTACGGTTCGCGGGGCCAGACTCCGGCCCGCCCGTCATGCTGCTTCACGGCTTCCCCGAGACGTCGCTGTCGTGGTCGGCCGTCGCGCCGCTGCTCGCCGATGCGGGGTTGCGGGTCATCGCCCCCGACCAGCGCGGCTATTCACCGGGCGCCCGCCCGACCGAGGTCGCGGCATATGCCACCGACGTGCTCGCCGGCGACGCGATGGCCATCGCCGATGAGCTCGGACTGGACTCGTTTCACCTCGTCGGCCACGACTGGGGCGCCGCCGTCGCCTGGGTGGCTGCGGCACAGCACGCCGATCGCCTGCAGAGCCTGACCGCCGTCTCCGTGCCGCACCTCGCGGCATACGGTGCGGCACTTCAAGCCGACCCCGACCAGCAGCAGCGTGCGGCGTACATCGGGCTGTTGCGCCAAGAAGGCAAGGCCGAACACCTCCTCCTCGAGAACGACGGCGAGCGACTGACCGCGATGTATGGCGGCGCCGTGCCGAGCGACCAGGCAGCGAGCTATGTCGCCCACCTCTCGCAGCCGGGAGCCCTCACCTCAGCACTCAACTGGTACCGCGCCATGCACGCCGACCTGTCATCTTTGCCGAGCGTCACCGTGCCAACCACATATGTATGGAGCGACGACGACATGGCGATCGGTCGCGTTCCGGCCGAGCAGTGCGGCGAGTTCGTCGACGCCGACTACCAGTTCGTCGAGCTCAACGGCATCAGCCACTGGATCCCCGAGCAGGCCCCCGAAGCACTGGCCGCGGCGATCATTGCTCGCGTCGGCTAGTCAGCACTGACGCCAACGGCCAACCGTTGGGGTCGTCGATGCTGCGACCAACGGTGCGTGCGTAGGAGTTCCAGTCCTCGACGCGATCGACATACCAGGCGTGTTGGCGCTGCATGAGCTCATCGAGCGTGCTCGCGGCGACGTGCGGGTGGCGCGCCCCGATCTCGTAGGCGACGCCGAGAGCGGCGCGGGCGTCGGCCGCTGCGTCGTGGGCGTTGTCGAGCGGGACCAAGTAGTAGGCCGCCACATCGGTCAGCCTTCGCGGACCGAGCGTGCCACGGTGAATGCCCCAATCGATCACGTACGGGTCGACGACCAAGAGGCGATCCCAGTCGGGCTGCTCGACTCCCCAGCGCGTTGCCTCCGCGTGCAGCATCGACAGATCGTAGGCAGCGTTGAACACCACCAATCCCACTCCACGATCAATCAGTGACTGCACCCAGGCGACCACGATGGCGATGCCGGTGGCGGGGTCGGGCGCATCGGCCAGCAGCACATCGGTGATGCCGTGCACCTCCGCGGACGAGGCAGGGATGGGAATGCCGGGATTGATCAGCCCGCTGATGTCCGATCCTCGATCATCGATCAGCGCGTAGCTGAGCACGCGGTCGGTGAGAGGGTCGATGCCAGTCGTCTCGAAGTCGAGCGACGCCAACGGGACACGGTGCCACCCGTCGTGGTCACCGCGCGGTGGCGGGCGCGGCACCGTTCGCGCGACCTGTCGCTTGACGACGACCGCCGCCGCAACACCACACGCGATGCCGGCCATCACGTACCTGTTGATCCGCATCCGACCTCCTGGCTCCGCTGGACGTCAGCGTGGGGGCGAGCCGTCGGGACGATCCGAGACGGCACGTCGCAGCTCATCGCGCTCCTCGCGCAGCCGCTTGACCTGGAGCTTGCGCTGCTTCATACGCATGCTCGCGGCGGTGAGGACCAGGGCAACCGCGGCCCCGACGATCACGCCAATCAGGGTTCCGGCTCGGAAGTTGGGGGCGCCGACATCCATGATCCGTTCGCCGGCGTGCGCCGCCTTGCTCGTGCCGAGGACGACCGACAGGGTCAGCCAGTTGGGTGCGGCGAGGAGCAGCGCAATGACAGCGACGATGATCCGCCAGGTCCAGCTGAAGAACCGGCGGCGGATCTGGAACAGCACCAGCAATGGAATGACGCTGAACATGAACCCGTAGAACAGGCCCCACAACGTGCCGGCGGTGAAGCCGCCCTGGACCTGGTCGGCGACCTGCTGCGCCCACCACCGCGGGAAGAACGCTGCGGACATGCGGAACGCGACGTACAGACCGACCAGTGCGACCAGCACGAGGACCACTCGCAACACCCAGCTGGACGGCTCGACTCCGCGATCTTCGGCAACCCGGTCGGCCGAATCCTTCTTGGCCGGGGCCGCCTTCTCGACGTCCTCCCGAGGCTCTCCCTTGGGCTCGGCTGTCGAATCCTTGGGGGCCGCAGAGTCGTCGTTGGTCATGGCCACATCATGGCATCACCCCGGGGTCGTTGCCACGATTCACCGCTTGGCGAGTGCCTGCCACTCCGGCTTGCCGACGGTGCCGGTCTGCTCGAGGCCTGCGGCCGCCTGGAGCTTCTTGACCGCATCGAAGGTCACCAGCCCGAAGTAGCCATTTCGGTCGGCGGGCACCAGACCGAGGGCAACCTGGAGGAACAACGTGGGCTTCCCCGTCGAGGTGAATCGCAGCGTTGAGCCCGAATAGTTCGCCAACCCGTACTCGGCCGCCTGCTTAGGGGAATATCCGCTCGACACGTCGTCTGTCGCCTGCGACGGCATGAGCGACGCCCACGTCGGCACGTCGAGCGTCCCGGTGATGGGCAGGTCGTGGGCTCGCTGGTAGTCGCGGACCGCATTCATCGTCGCGGTGTCAAAAACCTTGGTCTGCTTGATCTTGAGCAGCGCCTGCGCCGTGACGACGGTCTTGGCGGTCGAGCCGAGCTGGGCGATGGCGTTGGGATGCTTGCGTACCAGCGCAATCGGCTTGCCGCACGGTATCGATCGCGGCGTCAACGACGGGATCGCCGGCTGTCCGGCGAAGTAGGCGCACGGTCCGTAATCCATCTTCTGCAAGGCGCCCGTCCAGAACGAGGTGTTGCCGCGAGCGCCGTTCCAGCTGAACGAGATGTGGATGTGGTCGGTGTGTCCCCAGCTGGGACGCCAGCCGTCCTTCTCGCGATAGACACCCCAGATCATCTTGTTGTGGATCACGTACATGATTCCGAGGCGCTTGGCATTGGTGCCATGGTTCGCTGTCAGCCACGCCAGGAAGTCCCCCGCCGCCTTCTTCTCAGCGGCGTTGTTGACGTTCACCATCCAGTCCCACGCCCGGCCATCGGAGTGCTCGGACGTGCCTTCGTTGCACTTTCGCGCGGTGTTGCCCGAGCCTCCAACGCGGTATGTCTCGAGCACGAGCGCCCGCAATTTGGCCACACCAGCCGGCGTGCCGGGCTGACACGAGATCTGTGGAACGTAGCCCGGCGTCGCGTCGACGTCCTTGGGCAACGGTCCCGGCGCCTTCAGGCCCTTGGGGCTTGAAGGGAAGGGCACTGGCTGCGAGCTGGCGGCGTCTGTGGAGATGAACCCGCCTGAAACGAGCGCGACGATGGCCACGATCAGCAGCGTTCTACGCATGATGTTTCTCCCTCTTACTGCGGCGGGTCACCATCATGCGCCCCACCAGTCACACCTGTCCCCGAAATCACACGATTCGACACGCCCCGAGCACTGTCGTGCCGCTCGGATAGGTTCGACCCATGCGTATCGCGACCTGGAACGTCAACTCCATCCGCAGCCGCATCGACCGCGTCGTCGCCTGGCTCGAGGCCAATGACGTCGATGTGCTCGCCATTCAGGAGACCAAGTGCCGTGAGGACCAGTTCCCGGGTCTTGAGCTGTCGGCTCTCGGTTACGAGTACGTCCACTACGGCCTCAACCAGTGGAACGGTGTCGCCCTGATCTCGCGGGTCGGCCTCGAGGACGTCGCCACCTCATACGCCGATGACCAGCCTCATTTCGGCGACCCCGCAGCACTTGAAGCCCGTTCGATCGGTGCGACCTGCGGCGGCATACGCGCGTGGAGCCTCTATGTGCCCAACGGCCGCACACTCGACGATCCGCACTACACCTACAAGCTCAACTGGCTCGATCGTCTCCACAACGCATCCAGCCAGTGGCTCGCCGACGACCCGGCCGCACAGATTGCGCTGATGGGTGACTGGAATGTCGCACCGACCGACGAAGACGTGTGGGACATGTCCGTCTTCGAAGGCCACACCCACGTGTCAGTGCCCGAGCGCGAGGCGTTCCAGGCGATCGTCGATGCCGGATATGCCGATGTCGTACGGCCCCACACCCCGGGCCCGGGCGTCTACACCTACTGGGACTACCAGCAGCTCGCATTCCCCAAGAAGCGCGGACTGCGCATCGACTTCATCCTGGCGTCACCTCAGCTGGCGGCGCGCGTCGAATCGGCGCACATCGATCGCGAAGAACGCAAGGGCAAGGGCCCGAGCGATCACGCCCCCGTCGTCATCGACATCAGCTGACGTCCTTTCGACAAGCTCAAGGAACGGGCGCCAGCTGAGCCACGGTCGTCAGCTGAGCCAGTCGGGTCGCAGCGGCCAGTTGGCCTCACCCATCTCGTCGGTCTTGACGGCCAACACGTGGTGCAGCTCGATCTCGTTGCGCTCGAACGCCAACCGTGAGCCGGCCATGTAGATGCCCCACACCTTGGCGCGACCGACACTGACCTCCTCGAGCGCTTCGTCCCAGTGCTCCACGAGGTTGTCGCACCAGCCGTGCAATGTCATCGCATAGTGCTCGCGCAGGTTTTCGACGTGGCGCACCTCAAGTCCGGCGTCCTGGGCCGCCATGGTGATGCGGCCGACACCCGTGAGCTCACCATCGGGGAACACGTATCGGTCGATGAACGCACCCGTCGACATCGTCTTGTTGTGCGGGCGGGTGATGCAGTGGTTGAGGATGCGGCCACCGGTCTTGACGTGATCACGCATGAACGTGAAGTAGGACGCGTAGTTCTTGACCCCGATGTGCTCGGTCAGACCGATTGAGCTGATCGCGTCGAACCCTGTCTCGGTGACATCGCGATAATCCATGAAACGTACTTCAGCGAGGTCGTCGAGCCCTTGGCGCTTGATCTCCTCCTGGGCCCAGGCGGCCTGCTCCTGCGACAGGGTCACGCCGATCACCTTGACGCCGTAGTGCTTGGCCGCATGGCGGACCATGCCGCCCCACCCGCAGCCGATGTCGAGCAGGCGCTGTCCGGGCTTGAGGCCCAGCTTGCGCGCGATGAGGTCATACTTCTCGAACTGCGCCTCCTCGAGCGTCGACTCGAGCGTGGGATAGACCGCGCAGGTGTAGGTCATCGAGGGGCCGAGCACCAGCTCGTAGAACCGGTTGGACACGTCGTAGTGGTGGTGGATCGCCTCGGCGTCACGCTTCTTGTTGTGGCGCAGACCTTCCAGAGCGCGACGCCACTTGGGTACGTGCTCCTCCTCGGGCGGCGGCGGGGGCTTGAGGTTGCCGAAGCCGAGGCTGCGGATGATCTGCACCATTTCGGGAGCCGAGGGCAGCTTGAACCGGAGCTGACTCATCACCAGCACCATGGCGTCATAGGGGTTGCCCGGATGTACGCCGTCGAGCTCGAGATCGCCGGACACATAGGCGCGCGCGAAGCCGAGATCGCCCGGTGACGTCATGAGGTAGGCCAAGCCCCGCTCATTGAGGAGTCGCAGCGTGATCGGCGCGTCTTCAGGTCCGCCGACACTTCCGTCGAATGCCTCGAAACGGAACGGGAGACCGTCCTTCATCAGCCTGGCCAGCGCGTCCGCGACCGAGAGTCGTACACCCACATCGGTTGTCATGAGTTCCTCACCGCTTTCTCGTAGAGCGTGCTCAGTCGCGAGTCCGGGTCGTAGCGCGCACGCGCGGCGGCGAGCGTCTCGCCGCCATATTTGGAGTCGAAGGTCTCCTGGTCATAGAAGGCCTCCGAATAGAGCGACTTGTGGCCGCCCAGCTTTTGTACGGCTTCCTCGATGCGCCGGTTGACCGATCCCGGCTCGGCGTCGGCCGGGACTTCGACCGTTCCCCAGAAGCCCACATTGACGTACGTGACGCCAGGAGTCAGCGGATAGACCGGCCACGATCGGGTGGTGCGCAAAGGGCACAACCACACCGGACGCATACCGACCTCGGCGTCGAACCACTCGAGGAATTCCGGCAGACGATCGATCGGCACTTCGATGTCCTGGATCACGCGCTCGCGACCCGGCACCTTCTTGATGCGATCGAGCAGACGGCTCAGACCGATCTTCTCGTCGAGACCGACGAGCCGATGATAGACATCGCTGCGCCTCCAGCGTCGCGGCCAGATGAGCCGCAGCCAACGGTTCTGTGCTCCGAATGCGCCCGAACACCAGAACCAGTCGGTGTCCCATCGCCAGATGTACTGCTCGAGGGTCAGGGTGTCGGTCTCGCGCGCCCGGATCGACTTGTAGAAGATCCGCTGGCCCGTGTAGTCACTCGGCTTGCCGTTCTGTTGGTTAGAAAAGTGAGCCAAGGTCAGATAGATCTCGTCAGGGGTGAAGGCCGTGCCGTCGAGGCCGTCGACGCGCTCGCCCTCCCACTCACCGGTGTCCGCGATGACCTCGATCGCCTTGATCGCTGCGGCCGAGTCGGCCATGCGCACGTGGCGGAGGTTGGCGTACGCGGGAACCTTCTCGAGCTTGATCTTGAGGCGCGTTGCGTAGCCGAGGCTCCCGTACGAGTTGGGAAACGCCTCGAACAGGTCGGCATGGTCGTTGTCGGGGGCCGCCGTCACGATGTCGCCCGATCCGGTGAGGATGTCCATCTCCACCACCGACTCATGAGGCAATCCGCTGCGAAATGAGGTCGACTCGATGCCGAGGCCGGTCACGGCACCTCCGAGCGTGATCGTCTTGAGCTGCGGCACGACATATGGCATCAGACCCCGTGGCAGCGTGACGGCCACCAGGTCCTCATAGGTGCACATGCCCTGCACGTCGGCGGTCAGATCATCGATGTCGATCTCGATCACGCCATCGAGCCCGCTCACGTCGAGGCCGACCACCGTCGACTCGTCGCGGGGTCGAAACAAGTTGGATGTCTTCTTGGCAAGGCGCACTCGCTCTCCGGCCGGGATGCGCTCGAAGGATGCCCCTAGCCGGTCAACAGCGTTTTGATGCGCTTGCCAACCCCTCACACACTCAGGCTACGACGACGCAGACGCTGCGTCGTCGGGAGGGGAGAAATCAGCCACCCGCTCGCCGATCCCGAAAAACTGTTCCATCGCGGCCAGATGCCGCGGAGTCGCCGCGCCATCGCCATACGGATTGACCGCGTTGGCCATCGACTCATACCAATCCGGGTCGGAGATCAGCCGCTCGGACTCGTCGACGATGCGGTCGAAGCTCGTGCCGACCAGACGAACGGTGCCGGCCGAGAGCGCCTCCGGTCGTTCGGTGTTGTCCCGCATCACGAGCACAGGCTTGCCGAGGGACGGCGCCTCCTCCTGGATGCCACCGGAATCGGTCAGCACGAACGAGCACAGCGAGAGCAGGTGGGTGAACCGTCCGTAGTCGATCGGCTCGGTGACGACGACGTTCTCGATCGACTCGACGTAGGGGAGGACGGCCTCACGCACCACCGGGTTGCGGTGAGCCGGCAGGACGATCGTCCAGTCGGGGTGACGCGTGGCGATCTCGGCGAGCGCACGGCCGACATCGTGCATGCCCTCGCCCTGGTTTTCACGGCGGTGGATCGTCACGAGGATGAACGGCTTGCCCGAGTCGGCGACCGCGTCGAGGACCTCGTCGTCGAAGGCCACCTTGTGCTTGACGGCCTCCAGCAGTGCGTCGATCACCGTGTTGCCGGTGACGACGACATCGGCCTCGGGGATGTTCTCGACCAGCAGGTTGTTGCGGCTCAGCGGCGTCGGCGCGAAGTGCAGGCTCGCGAGCTGACTCGTCATCTTGCGATTGACCTCTTCGGGGAACGGCGAATAGCGCTCTCCGCTGCGGAGTCCGGCCTCGACGTGGAAGACCGGGATCTGGAGGTAGAACGCGGCAAGCGCAGCGGCCATGCTCGTCGTCGTGTCGCCCTGCACGATGACTGCGTCCGGCTTGTGCTCCTCCATCGCGCGGGTCAGCCCGTTGAGCGCCTTCTCGGTGATGCCGGCGAGCGTCTGACGGGGCTGGATGATGTCGAGATCCACATCAGGGACGATGCCGAAGAGCTCGTTGACCTGGTCGAGCATCTCGCGATGCTGGCCGGTCACAGCCACCAGCTGGTCGAAACCTTGGTGGCGTTCGATCGCGCTCACCAGCGACGCCATCTTGATGGCTTCGGGGCGGGTGCCGTAGACCGGCATCAGCAGCGGCATACAAACCCCTGTCGGCTCAACGTAATCAGGTCAATTCGGGACGGGTGACGCTTGCACACTACAGTTGGGGAGCCGCGATCTCGCGTCGCGCCCACCTGTCTCGTTTGCTCTAAGGATCACCATGAAGTCACGCATTGCCGTCATCGGACTCGGCTACATCGGCCTGCCGACCGCGACAATCCTGGCCAAGAACGGTCAGAGCGTGATCGGCGTCGACACGTCGCCTGCGATCGTTGACGCCGTCAGTGCCGGTCGGCTGCCATTCGTGGAGCCCGACCTCGCCGATGCGCTGAGCGCCGTGGTCGCAGACGGGAGCCTGGTCGCGACGAGCGAGATGCCGGAGGCCGGGGTCTTCATCCTCGCGGTCCCCACACCGTTCAACGCTGACAAGACCGCCGACATGAAGTACGTCGAAGCGGCCACTCGCTCGATTGCCGTCAAGCTCACCGGCGGCGAGCTGCTGATCCTGGAGTCGACCAGCCCGCCCGGCTCGACCGAGCTGATGGCCACCTGGATTGCCGATGCCCGCCCGGACCTCGATCTGTCGACGATCGACCTGGCGCATTGCCCCGAGCGAGTGCTTCCCGGCCAGATCATGGCCGAGCTGGTGACCAACGACCGCGTGGTCGGCGGCATCACGCCCGGTGCGGCGGAGCGTGCGGCCGAGGTCTACAAGACCTTCTGCACCGGCGAGATCCTGATCACCGACGCCCGCACAGCCGAGATGGCCAAGCTCACCGAGAACGCGTTCCGTGACGTCAACATCGCCTTCGCCAACGAGCTGTCGCTGATCTGCGAACGACTCGGCATTGATGTGTGGGAGCTCATCGAGCTGACCAACCATCACCCGCGCGTCAACGTCCTGCAGCCCGGACCCGGAGTCGGCGGCCACTGCATTGCCGTCGACCCGTGGTTCATCGTCGCGGCCGCGCCTGAGGAGTCGCAGCTGATCGCCACGGCTCGCCGGGTCAACGACGGCAAGCCTGATCACGTCGTCAACGCCGTGATCGAGAGCGTCAAGAATGTCGACAATCCCCGCATTGCGGCCCTCGGCCTCGCATTCAAGAAGAACGTCGACGACCTGCGCGGCAGCCCGGCGATCCAGATCACCAGTGACTTGGCCCGTCGTCTCCCCGAAGCCACGGTCGTCGCCGTCGAGCCGCACGTGGAGTCACTTCCGGAGTTCCTGTCCGATCTCGGCGTCACGCTCGCCAACCTCGACGACGCCCTCAAGGGCGCCGACGCCGTGGTGCTGCTGGTCGATCACGATGTGTTCGCGGACCTCGACCGCGACGTGCTCGGCGATGCCCAGGTGCACGACACCCGCGGTCTCTGGCGAAGCTAGCCCGCGTGGTCGGCGATGATGCGGCGCACCACGGCCAGCGCGTCGTCAACCTCGCCCAGGGTGGACGTGTAGCGCACCTCGATCGAGCTGAGGACCGATCCGTCCTCGACGAGTGACCACACGTCAGAGCCCGAACCACGGTAGTCACTGATCTTGGACGGAAGGTACGGGTTGATGCCGTGCGAGTCCGTGACCTTGGCATCATTCACGAGCAGCACGTCAAAGAGCCTGGTCGCGGCGAGGAACTCCAGATAGGGCAGGAACCCGGTCGGCTTGATGACGTCGTCGAGTCCACGGCCCCGCAGCTTCTTGGCCAGCTTGTCCGGGTCACGGGTGAACACGTGAAGAGCGACTTTGCGGCGCTCCTCGGGTGTCAGCAGAGCGATGGCGTCCACGACCTCGGTGAGGCTGCGCGAGGCATAGAACATCCCGAAGTAGCCGATGTTGGCCCGCTTCGGGTCGATCGGGTAGTCGACCTCCTCCAGCTCGTAGAACGAGGGGGCCAGGGTCGGGTGATGGGTCACGATTGCCCTGGCCCGGATGCGTTCGATCAGCGCCGGATCGTCGACGTGGTCGAGCATGAACTCCATCTGGTGCTCATTGGTGAAGACGATCTCGTCGGCCAAGGCGTATGCGAGGTGCTCAATCACCTCGGGAACGTTGTGGCCCGATGGCGCACCGAACGGTGTCGCGTCGAGTCCGGCGAGAATCTCGCGCGCCAGCGGACCATCAGGCATCTCCGCCTCGCGCAGCTTGCCGTTGCTGTCATAGAGGAGCGGATCGGAGAACTCGGCTCGCCATTTGGTGTCGGGGCGACGCAGCTTGTAGAGCGCCGCAAGCACGTGCGAGGCGGGCCACATGGTCCGGCTGTAGACCGAACGGTAGGGCTGTCCGCGGTCGGCTTCCCACTCCTCGATCGCCTCCCAGCCTTCGCGAAGGAACCGTCCAAATCCTCCCCAGTTGAGCAGGGTCACGTCACCCTCGATGACCTTCTGGTTGCCGACGTACTCATTCGTCAACGCGGCAATGCCCGGATCGAGATCGCGGATGCGCCGCATACGGTGCGAGACGACATCGACGGCCACCCCCGCGAGACGCACTCGCTTGGCGGCGACGATCGCGCTGGTGTCGTTGGTCGGTGGGAAGGCGTACGCGATCACGAGGTCACGCGCACGGTTGCGGTTCATGAAACGGAACGGGAACTCGGGGTAGCCGCGCGCCGCGATTCGCGAGAGCGCCTCCTCGTGGAGGTCCGGGTGGGAGCCCAGGAAGGTGCCGATGTGGCGGGCCTGCGCAAACACGTGCTGACGGGCCGCCTTGTACGTCCAGCGCGTCGGATCCTGGGCGAACGGCATCAGGATGTCGATCACGTCCAGCTTGGCGTCGATGCCCCGCTCCATCGTGACCTCGGCCGGTCGCGAAAGCGATCCGGATCTCGTGGTGCGGTAGTAGACGACGTGCTCGCTCGTCTTGGCCACGCTGCCGCTCAGCCTGTAGCGCTCGGCCAGCTCGGTCCACCACACGACATCTGTGCCGCCGAACAGCTCCTGGCGCACGCGTACGGACTGGGCCAGGTCGGTGCGAACGATCTTGCAGACGTTGAAGCCCAACCAGGATGACAGCTCGTTGGGTGGTTGGATCGTGCCGGCGTAACCGACCAGGCTCTCGCTGACGTAGGTCGAGTAGTCGGGCTCCCGCTCGACGTCGTCAGGCACGTCCGCGAGATAGCCCACCCCGACCACGTCGGGGCCGGCAAGCTTCAGCAGGCCCTCGAGGTACTCGTGCGAAACGGTGTCGTCATCATCGACGAAGGTGACGTACTCCCGACCGGCGGCGAGCAGGCCCACATTGGTTGCATGTGCGACACCGGCGCGCGTCACCCGGGCAACCCTCAGGTCGACATCGGGGTGCTCGTGGCGAAACCGATCAAGGAATTCCAGCGTCCCGTCATCGGGTCCGTTGGGCACCACGACCAGCTGCATCAACTCGCGCGAAATCGTCTGATCGACGAGTGATTGCAGCGTCATCGGAAGCCTTGCAGCACCGAGGTAGGTGGGAATGACGACGCTGACTCCGGCCACGAAGTCGGTCACTTTCGGACCTCCTCGGTCGCAGACAGTTCGCCGTACTTGCTGCGGCTACTATGGCAAACGTCTCGACCCCCATTTCGACCGGGAGCCTCATCCTTCATGACCGTTCTTCTGGTGCGGACTCCCGATGAGTCCTACGCCGCGCCGTTCCTGCAGAACTCGCGTGACGAAGTGGTGATCGACACGACCGACAACTTCTCCGGCCACGCCGATCGCGTGGTCATCACCGGAATTGTTGCCGAACCGGCCGCCCTCCGCGCCGCACTCGACAGTGCATTCGCCCACGCATCCGACTCCGTCGACATCGGCCCTCTGGTCGGCTCGCCGACGATTGACGGCGGTTGGGTCACGGCGCTCATCGGCCTTCGCCTCATCGAGGTCACCGCCGACGGTGGAGTGCCCGTCGCCCGCGTCCAGGCCGATGACAACGCATCCGAGATCGAATCCGCGCTGCTGGTCGGCGCACTGATCGCCCTTCCCCAAAACTCGATCGAGCCGCCCGTCCCCGCGTCCGCGCCGGCGCCGTCCTCGAGCATGCCCAAGAAGCCGGCCGCACCCAAGGCCAAGTCGACGCCTCCCCAGTCGATCCCCAAGCGCGTCATCTCGTTGGTCAGGAGCCGGCGCAAGCAGGTCGGCGTGCTGGCCGCGGCCGCCTTGGTCGCGGTGGCGCTTGCCATCGCCGCATTCGCGATCGCCGGCGGCTATTACACCGCCGTCGCCGTCACGGCGCTGCTCGGCATGGTCACCCTCTCGGCGCTGCGCACCGAGCAGCAGCACCGTCGCCTCCTCGCAGGAGAGCTCGCGTTCCAGTCCAAGCAGGCCAAGCGCGCCATGTTCCATTTTCGACGCATGGCACGCAGCATGGGCGTCGTCGAGCTGACGACGATCGAGAACAAGAAGATCCTCTCTCGTACCGAGGGCACGGCCCGGATCATCCGCACCGACATCGCTCATCACTTCGAGCAGGTGCAGGCCACGCTCAACCTCTTCGAGCTCGTGCAGGTCGACGGGATGCTGCCGCCGATGCGCGGATGGGCCGCGTCGCCCGACGTCGTCGGAGTGCTCCTCGAGGAGCTGCGCGCAACCAACCCCAAGCTGATCGTCGAGTGCGGAAGCGGGGTGTCGACGCTGTTTCTCGCACTGGCCGCCAAGCAGCACAGCCCCGAGACACGCATCGTCGCCCTCGACCATGACCCGGAGTACGCCAACAAGACCCGCGCTCTGCTCGAACGCCACGGCGTCGCTGAATTTGCCGACGTCCGCGATGCACCTCTCACCGAGGGCGTTGAGGGACACACGTGGTACGACCCGACGGCGATCGAGAACCTCAAGGACATCGACCTGCTCTTCGTCGACGGTCCGCCCAAGACGACGGGCCCGCTCGCCCGCATGCCTGCCGTTCCCGTCCTGTGGGATCGTCTCGCGCCCAAGGGCATCATCGTGCTCGACGACATGATCCGCGATGACGAGCAGACGATCGCCGCCTCGTGGCAGGCCGCACACCCCGAGCTCGTGCGCCACGACGTCAGCACCGAGAAGGGCACGACGATCCTGCGTCGTTGAGCTGTCCCCGTCCTTGGCTATTGCTGGGCGAGGAAGCGCAGCGCTGCGGCGTAGCCCTCGAGACCCATGCCGACGACGACCGCGACCGCGATGTCACTGAGGTAGGACGTGTGCCTGAACGTCTCTCGGGCGTAGACGTTGCTGAGGTGCACCTCGACCAGCGGCGCGCTGAGCTGGCTCGCGGCGTCTCGGACCGCGACCGACGTGTGCGTCCATGCTCCTGCGTTGAGGATCACAGGCGCACCGGCGTCTGCGGCGTCGTGGAGCCAGCCGATCATCTCTGACTCGGTGTCGGTCTGGCGTACGTCGACCTCGAGGCCGGTCTCCTTGGCAACCTGCTCACAGCGAGCCACCAGGTCGTCGTAGGTCGCGGTGCCGTAGACGTCGGGTTCGCGCACGCCAAGGCGGCCCAGGTTGGGTCCGTTGAGGACGAGGACGGTCATGAGCTCCCCAGCTGCCAGATCAGTGCATCGCCACCGTCTTCGGCAGCACTCAGATCGTACGCGTCCTCACCCTCAAGTCGGACTTCATCGCCGCTGGTCAGCGTGGTGTCATCGAATGCAACCGTCCCCGCGATGACGTGAACCAGACTCCGCGCGGCTTTGGGGACGGTGATCGCGCCGCCGGGTGGAATGCGCGCCACGAGGAGCTCGGCCGGCGCATGAACGTCGATCACGGGCGTGAGAACCCCTGGCGCGGGATCGACGGCAGCCTCCCGGTATTCGGGTTCGGCGTCATGGGAGGACTGCAGCATCATCTGGACGAACACGACCGGCTCGGCATCTGAGGCGTTCTGCTCCGAATGCTGCACGCCGGTGCCGGCGCTGAGCCGCTGTGCGGTGCCGGGTCTCACCACTCCCCGGTGGCCGGTGGAGTCTTCATGCTCCAGCTCCCCTGCCAACACCCACGTCACGATCTCGACGTCAGCATGGTGATGCTGGTCGTACCCCTTGCCGGGTGCGACGCTTTCGGTGTTGATCGCAATGAGTGGCCCGAAGCCGACGTTGTCGGGGTCGTAGTGCGCCCCGTACGAGAAACTGTGCCAGGTGGTCACGCCATGGGCGTCGGTGCGGAAGCGCTGATCGGCGCGGCGGATCTCACGCATAGCCAAGCTCGTGCAACCGGTCGTCCTCGATGCCGAAGTGGTGGGCGATCTCGTGCACCACCGTGATGCCAACTTCCTCCATCACATCGGCCTCGGTGTCGCAGATCGCCAACGTCGGATTGCGGTAGACGAAGATGCGATCGGGCATGACACCGCCGTAGCCGCTGTCGCGCTCCGTCAACGGAATCCCGTCGTACAGACCGAGCAGCTCAGGGTCGTCCGCCGGTGCGTCGTCCTCGATGAACAGCACCACATTGTCGAGCAGCGCTGCCAGCTCAGCCGGCACCGCGTCGAACGCGGCTTCGACAAGCTCGGCGAACCGCTCCTCGCTGATCTCGACCATGTCCCCATCCTGCCCGATGCGGTTTGGGCGCCACCTCGCTCACCCACTATGCTGAACGGGTTTTCCGGCCCCCATCGTCTAGCGGCCTAGGACGCCGCCCTTTCACGGCGGTAGCACGGGTTCGAATCCCGTTGGGGGTACTACCAGTTCAGGCGCATAGACCTTGATGGGGAAGTGCACTCCCTTGACCGTGACTTCCCCGCGGGGCTCGCACGGGTCTTGGTCCTTGACGAGCTGCCAGCTGGAGTGGCTCAGCAGCGTCCCACCGGGCTCACTGTGAGCCTGAATCCGCGCCGCAATATTGGTTTGCAACCCGATCGCCGTGTACGTCGCGCGACCGGCTGAACCGAACGTGCCCACACTCAACACACCGGTGTTGATGCCGATCCGGGTGCGCAGTGGCTCATCGATGCCGAGGCGAAACCACCCTTCGTTCAGCACCGGCAACCGCGCATGGATCTGATGGCTGGCCGCACCAGCCGCATGCACCTGCTGCATCTGGCGACCATCTCGGTCGGGGCGCCAAACACCGCCATGAACCCATCCCCGGCGAACTCATTCAACGTGCCACCGTTCGCCTCCACGATCTCGGCCATCGTTGCGAGGTACTCGTTGATGATCTGCGTCAAGCGATTCCGGATCAAGCTGGTCGGCCAGATCGGTGAACCCGACCACGTCAGAGAACAAGATCGTCACCCGACGACGCTGAGGCGCATCGACATCCGTGCCTTCACCCGACTCAATACGATCAGCCACGGCGGCGGGCACATAGCGACGAATCAACCGTTGACTTTCGACCAGCTGCGCCTGCTGCCTTGCCGTCACCTGATCTCCTACGAATGCCCGGCGCACAATGATCTCCAGCACGAGGGCCATCCCGATCGCGATAGGGATGCCCAACATGAGATAGAGGATGTCTATCCAGGCGTCGTTGAACGAAGTGCGGCCGCCAATGACGTTGGACACCACAAAGAAGAGAGCGGCCCCGTCGAGCACGACTACCACCACCGCTGTAGCCCGCGTTGGTAGGTGCAGAAAGGCCGCGACAAACGTGAACCAGATGGCGGTCGTGGCCAGACCGTTCCTACCCTCCATGAAAAATTGCGTAAAGAGGATAATCCCGCCACCGACGACCACCAGCACGAAGGCACCTGCCGGGACGACGAACCTATTGAGCCGAGAGGTGAAAGCGATCGCGAGGCCCACCAGAATCACCGGAATGTTGAAGCCGTAAGAAACCCACCAGAGCACAGCGATAGCGGTCCCGTCGAGCGCGCGGGAGGCTGCGATCGGGATGGCTACCCACGAGATCAAAGAGAAGACGCTAACTGCTCTGAACAGCTTCACTTGACGGTCTAGCAGCCAGGTGCGGTACTGCTTTTCGGTCTCGTTGGGGAACCGGCCGAGCATGCCCTCACACTGGAGGTCGGTAGGCACCTCAATGAGCTCCGCCGCGGTGTCCATGGCCGCACGCTATCGGCCCAGCGCCTCGCGCGTGGCCTGCTTGACGGGATTGATCCCAAGCCGATCACGGGCACCCACACGCGCCCCTTCTCGGCTACTGCGCTTCGTCAGCCCGCTTTGCCGCCAGCGCCTTGATGGCTGCGTCGATACCAGGCATACGTGCAGCGAGGTCGCGCACGAGCGCGGCGCTGAGGTTGAGGGCGGTCACCGGGGTCTTGGTCAGCACCGACGCACTGCGTAGCTTGTGGTCGAGGACTGCGACCTCACCGATGAAGTCACCCTCCTTGAGGGTGGCAACTTCCTCGTGGTTCCGCTGGATGGAGACTTCGCCCTCAAGGATGTAGTACGCGGCGTCGCCGGGCGTCTTCTCCGCGATCATGGCCCACCCGGCGGGCACGTGAACGAGTCGACCGGCGGTGGCCAGTTCGGTGATCTCCTTGTCGCTGAAGGTGTTCAACTTCTTCAGTAGTTCGACAGCCTCGTTGTCAGGTCCGTTGCGTGCCTTGCGCATTCTGGCCATCCTTATGTCGGCAACCCGAGTGGTCGCAGTTCACCCTCTTGCAGCGCAGACTATCCGTACCTGACGGAGATGTCCCCAATTGTGCCAATCGTCACGTATGCCCGGTGAAAACACCGACCGTCCTAAAAGCCCCGGCGGCCGAACGCCTGCGTCACGATGGGACCACTCGAACAAGCGACTACGAGGAGGAATGGCGAGTTGGCAACTCAGCGGTGTCCGACCTGTGACGAGAGCGAATCGTTACGAGGCAGACCGGTTGACGACGACATCGAGCTGACCTGCCTGACATGTGACACCACGTGGCTGCGTGGCCCCCTCGCCTGCCGGGGGTGCGGTCGACTGGACTCGGTCTCGGCGCTCCAGCTGATTCGACGCACCACCCGCGGCAACCAGCTGGCGATCGTCGGGCGCAAGGAGCTGAAGCTTTGTCCCGTGTGTGACGAAGCGATGGTCACCTCTTCGCTCCACGCCCAGAGTCCGGTCCCTGAGGACTACACGTCGATCTTCATCTCGGGATTCCCCCCACCTCCCACGGAGCGCCCACCCAGCCCACCCGAGCCTGCGAAACGGCATCAGCCAACGTCCGCGCCAGTGCCGACCGAGGCCCCGACCCCGCCGGCACGAAGCACCGAAGCAGCCACCGAGCGCCCAACTGTCAGACAGGCAACGGAGCGGTTCCTCAGCGCCCAGCCCGACCACGACAGCACGGCACTGATCATGCTGGGCGCGCACCTTGGACCGGCCCGCCGACTTGCAGACCTCAAAGGTGACGACGCTGCCGACGAGCTCGCGGACTGGTTCACCCGGACCTACCGCGGCGCAGCCGATGACAGGCGCGAGACGGCTCGCGGCACCATCATTGCCATCGTCGACCACTGGTTGAGCGAGAAGTGGCTGCCCGTCGATCTGGCCAGGCAGCTGAGGTAGACGCCGTACGACCTCAGGCCGGCGTGCGACCGAGGTAGACCGTGTTCGAGGCCGGCCGGTTCTGCAGAGGGTTGTGAAACGTGACGACCTCGGCCCGGGTCTCGACGAATGCCTCAGCGAGCACCGCCACGAACTCGTCGTCTGGCAGATCGTTGGACCACAGGGCGAAAACTCCGCCGGGATGGAGCTTCGCGGCAACTCTCGAGAGCCCCCTCGCGTCATAGAGATCCGCGTTGCTGGGGTGAAGGTAGTGCCGAGGTGTGTGGTCGATGTCGACGACGATGGCGTGCCAGAGACGGCCCGGGTGACTCGGATCAAGCTTCTCCTCGTCACGCATCCCGGCGAAGAAGTCGCCGTGATGGAGCTGGCATCGGTCGTCTGCGGTCAACACGGTGCCGGCCGGTATGAGGCCGCGCTCGTGCCAGTCGATCACCTCGGCCAGAGCATCGACGACGACCAGGCTGGCGACTCGGTCGTGTTCAAGCACAGCCAGCGCCGTGTAGCCCAGGCCCAGCCCGCCGACGACGACGTCCAGTCCGTCACCGACGCATTCGTCGATGGCCAGATGTCCCAGAGCGGTCTCGGCAGCGGTGAAGAGGCTCGACATCAAGAACTCCTCGCCCAGCTTGATCTCAAGGAGATCCTGCTGTGCGACGAGGTCCCACCGTTCTCGCAGCACCAGGTCGCCCAACGGTGTCGGTCGAAAATCGAGCTCTCGAAACAGGGGCATCGGGTTCCTCGCTGATGGGGCACGAGCTCCATTGGCTGGAGCGCGACTCCGACGTAATCGTCGGACCGGCTGCTTCAGCGTACGGCGGATCGACACCTGCGAGATGGTCGGAGCGCTCATGCGCGCCGGGTCGGCGCATGCTGAATGAACCACTCACGCCAAGATGTGTGTGTGAATGACACCCAGTCAGCTTCCGGACCCCAGCCCATGGCACGACGGCTGCTGGCCGAGTTCCTTGGCACCGCGCTCCTGGTTGCCGTCGTGGTCGGCTCGGGCATTGCGGCCGCGCGGCTGTCGCCCCAGGACGTCGGCCTCCAGCTGCTGGAGAACAGCACCGCGACAGCATTCGGGCTCGCGATCCTGATCCTGATGTTCGGGCCGGTCTCCGGAGCCCACTTCAACCCCGTCGTCACGGTGGCCGACTGGTTCCTGTCACGCCGCGATGCTGGGGGCTTCTCATCGGGGCACATCGCGCCATACCTGCTGGCGCAGTGTGCGGGAGGTGTCGCCGGGGCGTTGCTGGCCAATGCCATGTTCGAGGTCGGGACGTCCTTCTCCGGCAACGAGCGCGCCAGCTGGGGTCATCTGATTGCTGAGGTCGTGGCGACCGCCGGACTGGTCCTGCTGATCTTCTCGCTGGTCCGCACCAACCGTGCCGCACTGGCCGGCCCCGCCGTCGGCGCCTACATCGGCGCGGCCTACTGGTTCACCAGCTCCACCTCGTTCGCCAATCCCGCCGTCGCGATCGGCCGCATGTTCAGCGACACCTTCGCCGGCATTGCCCCCACCTCGGTGCTTCCGTTCATCGGTGCGCAGGGTGTGGGCGCGGCGATTGGCGTCGCCCTCGCCCTCGCGCTCTATCCCATCGCTCCAACACCTCGCATCCATCAAGGAGAAGACCATGCCTGACCGCCCCAGCGTGCTGTTCGTCTGTGTTCACAACGCCGGCCGTTCCCAGATGGCAGCCGGATTCCTCCAGGCACTCGGTCAGGGTCGGGTCGACGTGCTGTCGGCCGGCTCGGTTCCCGGCAACGAGATCAACCCCGTCGCGGTCGCAGCCATGCGGGAGGTGGGCATCGACATCGCCGGCGAACAGCCCAAGAAGCTCACCGACGAGGCCGTTGTTGCATCCGATGTCGTCATCACGATGGGGTGCGGCGACGAGTGCCCGTACTTCCCCGGCAAGCGGTACGAGGACTGGGTCCTGGATGATCCGGCAGGTCAGGGCATCGATGCCGTGCGACCGATCCGCGACGAGATCAAGACGCGCGTCGAAGCGCTGATCAGGTCGCTGGATCTGCCCTCGACCTGACCTACGCCAAGTTTGCGGTCAGACCTGAAGCGTGTCGGCCAACGCGGGCAGTGCGCCCGGCACCAGCGCGTAATAAGACCAGGTGCCGCGTTTGGTGCGGGTCAGCAGTCCCGCATCAACGAGGATCTTGAGGTGGTGCGAGACGGTCGGCTGCGAAAGCTCCAAGGGTGCGTTCAGATCACACACGCACGCCTCCCCGTCCGCACTTGCGGCGACCAGGGAGAGCAACCGAAGGCGGGTCGGGTCGCCCATCGCCTTGAACTTTGCGGCCAGTGACGCCGATTCCTCGATGCTCATGGCCCCGCCGGTGATCGGCGAGCAGCAGTTGGACGTCTCGATGACGGGCAGCACGGTGTTCATGTCACCAGCCTAACGCGTTCATTGACATTCTTCGATGTTTGGGTAGAGTCGCATTCATCGACAAACGTAAATGCAACAATCACCAAGGGGAAACGAATGCTTGACCAGCTCACCACCAGTCTGCCCGTCGTCGTCATCGGCGCCGGACCCTCGGGCCTGGCGGCCGCCGCCCACCTCCGCAGCCGAGATGTCGACGTTCTCGTGCTCGAGGCCGGGTCCGCCGCCGGCGCCGGGGTCAGCGAGTGGGGCCACGTACGCCTGTTCTCGTCCTGGTCCGAGCTGATCGACCCGACGGCGAAAGAGCTGCTCACGACGACCGGCTGGACCGAGCCAAACCTCAAGCGCTACCCGACCGGTGCCGACTGGGTGCTCGACTACCTCCAGCCGCTGGCAGACGCAATCGGCGACTCGGTGCGCTATGACACGACCGTGACCTCCGTCGCGAAGCAGAGTCGCGACCGACTCGTCAGCTCAGGACGAGACGAGGCGCCGTTCACCGTCCATGTCCGCACCCCGACCGGTGCCGAGCACATCACTGCCAGTGCCGTCATCGATGCCTCCGGGACGTGGACCGGGCCCAACCCACTCGGTGGCGACGGCGTGCCCGCGATCGGCGAGCTCGAGTCGGCAGATCGCATCAGCTATCGCATCCCAGACCTGCGCGCACCAGCCGATCGTGCGCGGTATGCCGGCAAGCACGTCGTTGTCGCCGGGACCGGCGCATCGGCGAAGGGCGCCCTGATCGGTCTGACCGCGCTGGCGAAGGATGAGCCAGGCACCCGGGTCACCTGGTTGGTGCGCCGTGCCGATGTCGGCGAAGCATTCGCCGGCAGCGGGCAGGATGAGCTCCCGCAGCGCGGAGCCCTCGGCCAGCAGGCCCAGACAGCGGTCGCTGAAGGGCCGGTCACCACCGTCAACGGATTCCGCACCTCCAGGATCAGCACGGGCACGGACGGGCGACTGACCATCGAGTCCTTCGACGGCCAGATCGTGGAAGGAGTCGACGAGGCCATCGTGCTGACGGGATTCCGGCCCGACCTCGACATGCTGGCGGAGATCCGGCTCGACCTCGATCCCGTGCTGCAGGCGCCGCGCCAGCTTGCTCCGCTGATCGATCCGAATGAGCACTCCTGCGGCACGGTCTACCCCCACGGTGCCGCCGAGCTCGCCCAGCCGGAGACAGGGTTCTACCTTGTCGGGATGAAGTCATACGGGCGCGCCACATCGTTCCTGGCCATGACAGGTTTCGAGCAGACCCGCTCCGTTGTCGCGGCCATTGCCGGCGACCACGAGGCCGCCGCCCGTGTCGAGCTGACCCTCCCGGACACCGGCGTGTGCGGAGGATCCGGATCATTCGACGACGACACCGCACAGGACGGCGGATGCTGCGGAGCGGCAACCGAACCTGAGCTGGTCACCATCGGCGCGCCCGCACCTCGGCTCCCGTGACGTCCGCCGAGGTCAGGGTGCGGCCGTTGGAGAGCGGCGACTGGGACGACGTACGACGCATCTACGCCGACGGCATTGCCACGCTCAATGCGACATTCGAGACACAGGTTCCGCCTGTCGACGCTCTGCTGGCGAAGTGGCTGCCTGATCATCGATGGGTTGCCGAGTCAGCCGGATCGGTCATCGGCTGGGCATCCGCCACGGCGACGTCAGCGCGCGATTGCTACCGCGGCGTCGTCGAGACATCGGTGTATGTCGACGCGAGCCACGGAGGCCGAGGCGTCGGGACGAAGCTGCTCGACCAACAGATCCGGGCCGCGGACGAAGCCGGCCTGTGGACGCTCCAGACCTCGATCTTTCCCGAGAACCTCGCCAGTCTCGCAATCCATCGTGCCGCCGGATTTCGCGACGTCGGCCGTCGTGAGCGCATAGCCCAGCTGGCTGGGGTCTGGCGCGACACGATCCTTCTCGAGCGCCGTCGGGACGTGGACCCGGCCTAGGCTGGCTCAGCCTTCGGTCAGGGGTGCGCCGGTGATCTCGCGGAGACTCTCCATGGACTCTCCTGGCGCGATCTGGCGTACGACGAGCCCAGCGTCCGTGACGTCGATGACGGCGCGGTCGGTGATGATGCGATCGACGACCTTGAGTCCGGTGAGTGGCAGCGAGCAGTGCTCGACCAGCTTGGCGCTGCCGTCCTTGGCGACGTGATCAGTGATGACCACGATGCGCTTGGTGCCGGCGACGAGGTCCATCGCTCCGCCCATGCCCTTGACGAGCGCACCGGGCACGGCCCAGTTGGCGAGGTCACCGTTGGCGCCAACCTGGAGCGCGCCAAGGATGGCGATGTCGACCTTGCCGCCGCGGATCATCGCGAACGACTCGGTCGAGTCGAAGAATGCCGCACCGGTGTTGACCGTAACGGTCTGCTTGCCGGCGTTGATCAGA
The DNA here is from genome assembly GCA_963760105.1 of uncultured Actinomycetota bacterium. Lineage (GTDB taxonomy): Bacteria > Actinomycetota > Actinomycetes > Propionibacteriales > Nocardioidaceae > Aeromicrobium. The sequence goes on along the minus strand of CAVXBP010000019.1, from coordinate 56,619 downwards.
TCGGCATCCTCTTCACCCTCATAGGGGAACGGGCCCATGCCCAGAATGCCGTTCTCGGACTGCAGCGTGACGTGGACGCCATCAGGGATGTGGTTGGCCACCAGGGTCGGTATGCCGATGCCCAGGTTGACGTAGTCGCCGTCGTTGAGCTCTCGGGCCGCGATCGCCGCCATCTCGTCACGTGTCCAGCTCATGCTTCTGCTCCTTCGGCGCGGGGCCGGGTCGTACGTTGCTCGATGTCCTTGACCCGGTCGGCCGCCTGCACGATGCGGGTCACGTAGACGCCGGGCGTGTGCACGAGCTCGGGGTCGATCGCGTCGACGAGGTGCTCGACCTCGGCGACTGTGACCTTGCCGCAGGTGGCGACGGACGGGTTGAAGTTGCGCGCCGCGAGGCGATAGCGGAGATTGCCGTGCGCGTCGCCGGTGTATGCGTGGACCAGCGAGACATCCGCGACGATGCCGCGCTCCTGCACGTACGTCACGCCATCGAAGTCGGCGGTCGGCTTGCCTTCGGCGACCGCCGTGCCGACGCCGGTCTTGGTGTAGAACGCCGGGATGCCGGCACCGCCAGCGCGCATCCGCTCGGCCAGCGTGCCCTGCGGGTTGAACTCAACCTCCAGCTCGCCGTCGAGGTACTGCCGGGCGAACAGCTTGTTCTCGCCGACGTACGACGCGATGACCTTCGCCACCTGATGGTTCTCCAGCAGCAGTCCCAGCGCCTTGCCGTCAACACCCATGTTGTTGGACACCACCGTCAGACCGGTGACACCAGAGTCACGGACTGCCTCGATCAGGTCTCGTGGCACTCCGCAGAGGCCGAACCCACCGACCGCGAGAGTCATCCCATCGGTCAGGAGGCCCCCGACGGCCTCAGCTGCAGAACTCGATGTCGTTGCCATGTGCACCCCTTGCCAGCTCACGCCCGTTCAAGGCGTGACCCCAGTCAACCATCTGCCGGAGGCAGTTCAGCGGGGAGTACGTGACCGTCGCAGTACGAGAGAGCCGGCTGCCATGAGGCCCGCACACAGCACGAACCAGGTCAGGGTCAACGGGCTACCACCGTCGGGCAGTGTCGACGTCGCAGAATCAAGATCTGATCGCTGGATCGAGGCTGTCCGGCCTGCCTGACTGGCGGCGACAGCGCTCGAGCCGAGGGCAACACTCAACACCCGGTCACCCAACGTGCTGGCGGCAGCACGCCCAGTCGACACCGCGAAGGTGCGGTTGGACGAGGCGAGCTGCTGCGTCGGTGCGGGACCGGCACTGACTGACGGCACTCCGCTGCCTGCCGCGGGCCTGCTCGCCTTCGGCTGCGGCACCAGCGACTCGACTGCACCGGCAAGCGCCGGGGCCACCTCCGTCGCCACCCTGAGCGTGTCGGACACGACCTCGACGGGCGCAGCCAGGGGCAAAGCCGGCACGAGCACCGGCTCGGCTTTCGGCTCGACGGGGGCCGGGGCCACCGTCTTGGCGAGATCACCGAGCAGATCGGGACCGTCGTCGGCCGCACCGGCGGGCACCGCGCCCAGGGACAGCAAGGCCGTGAGTATCAGGACGAGCGATCGGCGGGAAGTGCGCATGGCGTTCCTTGCAGGTGTGGAGTGGGAGTGCCTGCATCGTAGATCGGTCGTCGTCGGTGCGCCGACGAATGGTCCGGCATAACCATCTTGACAAGGTTGTGAGTCCTCACTAACTTATTCTCATGGTTACCGGAAAGCGTATGAAAGCGGCCGATCGCCGAGTTCTCATCCTCGACGCAGCGATGGAGGAATACGGCCGATCGGGCATGCATGCCACCTCGGTCGAGGTGATCGCCGACCGCGCCGGCGTGTCGCAGCCGTACATCTTTCGGCTGTTCGGCACCAAGAACGACCTGATCGCTGCCGCGATCGAGCACCACACCTCGGGGCTTCGACAGGCCTTCCGAGAGGCGGCCGAACAACGCGACGCCGGCACTTCCCCCCTTGAGGCCATGGCGATCGCCTACCTCCGTCTGATGAGTGAGGACGTCAACTCGCTGCGCTGCCAGCTGCACACGTGGGCCGCCGCCTCCGATCCTGCGATCAAGGACGTCGCCCAGCGGACCTACCTCCAGATCTGGGAGGACATTGCCGAGGTGAGTGGTGCCAGCGCCGACGAAGTCCGTGACTTCATGGCGCACGGGATGCTCCTCACCGTCCTTGCCTCCCTCGACCTCACCCACCTGTTCGGCGACCCCCTCGCCGTGGCAAAGGAGTACTGATGTTTGCTGCACTGGCTCGACTCGCCAACACGCACCCCCGCCGGGTGCTCGCCCTGACCGTCCTGTTCTTTGCGCTGGCCGGCGCATTCGGCGGTCCCGTCGCATCGCTGCTCAACAGCGACAACGACTCGTTCTCAGACACCGGAGCCGAGAGCGCCAAGGCGCTCGAGCGCATCGAGACGGCCTCCGGAGAGATGGCGACGCCCGATCTCATCGCAGTTCTGCCCAGCGGTGATTCGGCCGCTCTCGACGAGACCCTGTCGATTCTCAGGTCGGAGGAGAACGTCGCCCAGGTGGCTGGTGGACCAGAGTCCGGGCCGGCCTTCGTGTCCAAGGACGGCGCCAAGACGTACGTGGTGGCGGTCTATGCGTCGCACGGCGACCCGGACGCCACCACCGAACATCTCCGCGAAGAGCTCGCCGCGGTGGATGGGGTCCAGGTGGGTGGCTTCGGGCCCGCGTACCAACAGGTCAACGAGCAGGTCGAAAGTGACCTCGTCAAGGCCGAGCTGATTGCCTTCCCGCTGCTGTTCCTCGTCTCGCTGTGGGTCTTCCGCTCTGCCGTTGCAGCGCTCCTCCCCCTGCTCGTCGGTGGCATCACGATCGTCGGCTCGCTGCTGGCCGTTCGAGGCATCAACGAGGTCGTCGACATCTCGATCTTCGCCCTCAACCTGATCACGGGCCTCGGGCTGGGTCTCGCGATCGACTACTCGCTGTTCCTCGTCTCGCGCTACCGCGAAGAGCTGGCCCGCACCGGCCCCGGACCCGAGGCGATCCGACGCACTGTCGCCACCGCCGGTCGTACCGTTGCCTTCTCGGCCGTCACCGTCGCCGGCGCCGGACTTGCCCTGCTGGTGTTCCCCATGCGCTTCCTCTACTCGATGGGCATCGGTGTGTCGATCGTGGCGCTCATGGCTGCGGCCGTGTCGCTGATCGTGCTGCCATCGTTGTTCGCGGTCCTGCAGCACCGAGTCAATGCCGGCTCCCCCAAGCGCTGGCAGCGCGCGCAGGCCGCCGAAATTGCCGCCGAGGCGCACGGCTTCTGGTACCGCCTCTCGCAGTTCGTCATGCGCTTCCCGGTGGCGATCGCACTCACCGGAACCGTGATCCTGCTGACGCTCGGCGCACCGTTCCTCGGTGTGAAGTTCACTGGCGTCGACGCGACCGTCCTGCCGGAGAGCGCTTCGGCTCGTATGGTCGACACGACCTTGCGCACCGAGTTCGTCGGCGCCGAGTCCGGCCCGATCATCGTCGCCGTGCCAGCTGCGGAGTCCGACGCCGCCGACGTCGCCGCGTACGCGGGCGATCTCAGCGGCCTCGACGCCGTGAAGTCTGTGTCCGAACCGCGTTACCGCGGCGGTGACACGTGGCAGATCGACGTCAGCTCCAAGTACTCGACGATGGATGAGAAGTCACTCGACCTCGTGACGCAGATCCGAGGACTCGACGCGCCCACGCCCGTCCTGGTGGGCGGACAGGCCGCCGAACAGGTCGACCAGGTCCACGCCATCAAGGGCAGCGTGCCACTTGCTCTGCTGATCCTCGTGGTCGTCACGTTCATCACGCTGTTCCTCATGACCGGATCGGTCGTGCTGCCGATCAAGGCGCTGATCATGAACGTCCTCACGATCACGGCGACGTTCGGCATCTTGGTGCTGGTCTTCCAGGACGGTCGCTTCGAGGGGCTCCTCGGCTATTCGAGCCAAGGCGCGCTCGAGTCGACCCAACCGGTGTTCCTGTTCGCCGTGGTGTTCGGGTTGTCGACCGACTATGCGGTGTTCCTGCTGACCCGCATCAAGGAGGCGCGCGACGCCGGTGCCGGGGAGCGCGAGTCGGTGGCCCTCGGCCTGCAACGCACGGGCCGCATCGTCACCGCGGCCGCGTTGCTGTTCGCCATCGCACTGGGCGCCTTCGCCACATCTGAGGTCATCTTCATCAAGGAACTCGGCGTCGGCACAGCGGTCGCGGTGCTGATCGACGCGACCATCGTCCGCGCGATGCTCGTACCGTCGCTGATGGCGCTGCTCGGCAAGCGCAACTGGTGGGCACCGAAGTCGCTGCGCAAGCTGCACGACCGGATCGGCCTCACCGAGGGCGAACCCGACGAGCTGGAACCGGCAGCGTCCCGCTGAGCGGTGACCTAGCGTCCACCTCCCGTCTGAAGCGGTGACTTGGCGTCCACCTCCCGCCTGAGACGGTGACCTAGCGTCCACGGAGCACCCCGCGCTGGACGCCAAGTCACCGCCCATTCGCTGCTCAACCCCGGGTGTCGCCGCACGCACGAACGGCCCGACCAGAAGTGGTCGGGCCGTTCGTCGTTTGCTGAGACCTAGATCAGGCCCTTGTCCGTCAGCCACTCCTTGGCCAACACGGCCGGGGCGGTCTTGTCATCACCCTGGTTCTTGCTGTTGAGCTCCAGGAGATCCGCGGTCGTCAGCTGGGCGCTGATCGCGTTCAGCACCTTCTTGACCTCATCGGACGCCTTGTCGCTGTTGATCAGAGGTACGACGTTCTGCGCGGCGAACATGTTCTCGGGGTCCTCGAGCGTCACCAGCTTGTTGGCGAGGATCGAGGGGGTCGTCGAGTAGATGTCAGCCACGTCGACCTTGCCGTCGAGCAGAGCCTTGAGCGTTGCCGGACCGCCACCGTCACTGATGGCGGTGAACTTCGCACCCTTGATGCCGTAGATGCGCTCCATGCCCGGCAGACCGAACGGACGCGTCTTGAACTCCGGGTTTGCGCCCACCTTGAGACCGTCGATCTTGGCGAGGTCACCGATCGACTTGAGGCCCTCGGCTGCGGCAAACTCCGGCGTCACATTCAGTGAGTCCTTGTCTTCTGCCTCCGAGACATCCAGCACCTCAAGCCCCTCCGGCAGCGCGCTGGAGAGAGCATCTGCGACGTCCTCCGCCGAGGATGCTGTCGCGTTCTTGTCGACGAATTGGAGGAGGTTGCCGGAGTACTCCGGAAGCAGGTCGATCTCACCGTTCGTCATGGCCGGGATGTATGCCTCACGGGCGCCGATGTTGAGCTTCTTCTTGACCGTAACTCCCTTGGCCTCGAGTGCCTGGGCATAGATCTCGGCGATGATCTCGTTTTCGGGGAACGCCGCCGAACCGACGGTGATCGTGTCGGATGCCGACTTGTCGCCCTTGGTCGGGTCACTGCTGCCGCAGGCCGCCAAGGTCAGGCCGAGCAGGGCCACCACGGCAACTGCCGCTCGTGTCTTGTGAATGGTCATTCTTCTCCTAGGTGGTGAGGTCATACATGGGACGGGGAAAGTGAGGGGCGAGCTCCGCGCGCCAGTCGTTGGAGCCCGGCGAAGAGGCCGTCGAGGACGAGAGCGAGGCCGACCACGAGGACCGACCCTGCCACCATCTGGGAATAGTCACTGATGGCCTGACCATCGATGATGTAGCGACCCAGCCCACCCAGCGACACGTACGCGGCCACTGTCGCGGTCGCGACGACCTGCAGGGTTGCTGACCTGAATCCGCCGACGATGATGGGCAGGGCCAAGGGGATCTCCACCTTGGTGAGGATCTGCCACTCGGTCATGCCCATGGCCCGGGCGGCGTCGATCGTCTGGCGGTCAACCGACTCCAGACCTGAGTAGGCACCAGCGAGCAACGACGGGATGCAGAGCACGACGAGGGCAATCAGGGGCGGCGTCAGGCCGATCCCGATGAACAAGACGATGAACGTCAGCAGTCCGAGCGTCGGCAGTGCCCGCAACGCTCCGGTCACCGCGACGGCGGCCGTCCGGAACCGGCCGGTGTGCCCGATCCAGAATCCGAGCGGGATCGCGACGGCAGCGGCGATCGCAACGGTCGCGGCGGTGTATCCGAGGTGCTGCACCAAGCGGTGAGGCACCCCGTCATCGCCCGCCCAGTGAGCCGAGTCGGCCAACCAGTCGATCGCTTCGGTCCAGATGCTCATGCCGCACCCTTCACCGGTCGCCCGAGTGACGCCCATGGAAGCAGCAGCCGACCCAGCGCGACGAGCACCAGATCGAACACCAACGCCAGGACCACGATCGCTGCAATGCCGACGACGATCTCGGTGTTGAAGGTGCGCCGGTAGCCGTCGGTGAACAGCGAGCCGAGGCTGCTGACACCGATCAGCGCACCCACGCTGACCAGGCTGACCGTGCTGACCGCGACGACTCTCAACCCGGCGAGCAGGACCGGCCCAGCAAGCGGCAGCTGCACCCTGAGGGCCCGTTGCGCGGGTGAATAGCCGCTGGCTGACGCCGCGTCGAGCACCGCCGGCGAAACCGATCCGAATGCATCGGAAGCGGTGCGGACCATCACGGCGGCCGCATAGATGCTCAGGGCGATGATGACGTTGATGGGGCTGAGAAATCCGGTGCCGAGAAGGCCTGGCAGCACGGCGAACAGGGCGAGCGACGGAATCGTGTAGAGGATGCCGACGAAGCCGAGCAGGCCGCCGCGCAGCCGGGGATGGCGATCGGCGTACCAACCGATCGGGAGCGCCACGACGAAGCCGACCACGATGGGCACAGCGCTCAGCCACATGTGGCGCATCGTCAGCGACCACACGTAGGAGAAGTTGTCGATGAACCAGCTCATTCGGACAGGACTCCGGTGGCCTTGCCGGTCTCGTCAACCACCACGCGTACGCCGTCCTTGTCCTCGATGCGCAGCTTGCGATGGCCCTTGTCGAGACCGACGAAGCTTCGTACGAAGTCATTGGCCGGATTGGCGAGGATCTCGCTCGGCGTGCCCGCCTGGGCCACTTCGCCGCCCTTCTTGAGGATCACGACCTGGTCCCCCAGCAGGAATGCCTCGTCGATGTCGTGCGTGACGAAGACGATCGTCTTGTCGAGCTCGCGCTGGAGTCGGAGCAGCTCCTGCTGGAGCTCGTCTCGAACGATCGGGTCGACCGCACCGAACGGCTCATCCATGAGCAACACATTGGGATCTGCCACAAGCCCACGCGCAACCCCCACGCGCTGCTGTTGCCCGCCCGACAGCTGGCTCGGATATTTGTTGGCGAGCGATGGCTCCAGACCGACGGTCTCGAGCACCTCGTGGGCCCTGCTGTGTGCCTCCCGTTTGCCGACCCCGTTGAGCCGGAGCACTGTCGCCACGTTGTCGATCACCTTGCGGTGAGGCATCAACCCGGCGTGCTGCATGACGTAGCCGATGCTGCGCCGCAGCTCCACCTTGTTGCGGCTCGCGACATCAACGTCGTCGATCAACACCTGACCGTGCGACGGGTCGACCATGCGGTTGACCATGCGGAGCAGCGTCGTCTTGCCACACCCCGAAGATCCGACGAGGACCGTCGTCGTACGGGATGGAAGCACCAGGCTGAAGTCGTCGACCGCCTCCGTCCCGTCTGCAAACGTCTTGCTGATGGAGCGGTACTCGATCATGCGGTCCTCCGCGCTGATGGCGACAAGGTAGGCAACGAACAGTTCTGGGACAGTCTCCACACATCGCGGGATCCTCGCAATGCGAATGACCAATGATGCCGTGCGACAGGGGGAGCGCAACTCCGATCAAGCATGCCGCACGCCGCCGACGAAACTCACACCTGTCTCGCGATATGTCAGCTCCATATTCGGCGGCCTCAGGGCCCCTCCCCGTTTTGTCCCGCCGCCCGGCGGTGCGTTACAGTTGCGTGCGCTCGTTCACAAGAAGTTGCAAGGCCCCGTGGCGCAGTTGGTTAGCGCGCCGCCCTGTCACGGCGGAGGTCGCCGGTTCGAGTCCGGTCGGGGTCGCCACGTCAAAGCCCCGCATCTGATCCAGATGCGGGGCTTTTTTCGTGCTCCAGCCGATTTCTGGCGCACCAACTCGGTGCGATAAGGTGATCGTCGCCCGTCTCGGGCACGGCCAGGTAGCTCAGTTGGTACGAGCATCCGCCTGAAAAGCGGAGGGTCGCCGGTTCGACCCCGGCCCTGGCCACAAAAATACGGGTCCGCGAGGTACGAGCGGTGCCCGTTTTTTTGTGGCCTGCGGTGGGCACGAGAAACAGCGGGCCTGGGGGTACCTCCCAGCGCGAAGCGGCGCACATCTGTGCCAGCGCGAGACACCTGAGAAACCAGCGCTGCGCAGCGCTAGGGGGATTCGACCCCGGCCCTGGCCACCAAAAATGCGGGCCCCTGTCCCACACAACGCGGGTCTACGACGAAACGTCGTGGCCCGCATTTTTGGTGGCCAGAGTTGGCACGAGAAACGGCGGGCCTGCGATACGTACCTCGCATTGAACGGCAACCCAATAGCATGCCGAGATGACTGACATCTCCGGGAAGCTCGTGCTCGTCACCGGCGCCGCCAGCGGAATAGGTCGCGCCACCGCAATCGTGGCCGCCGAGCGCGGCGCACGACTCGTGCTCACCGACATCTCACCGCTCGACGACACGATCGCATCGATCAGGTCCGTCGGGGGCGAGGTTGCCCAGGCGAAGCCGCTCGACATCACCGACCTCGACGCCGTCCTCTCCTTTGCTCAAGAGGTCCACACCGCTCATGGCTCGCTTGATGTCGTGATGAACGTCGCCGGCATCTCGGCGTGGGGGACGGTGGCAGCCCTTGAGCACCGCCACTGGCGCAGCATGGTCGAGGTCAACTTGATGGGGCCGATCCACATCATCGAGGCTTTCGTACCCGCGATGGTCGATGCCGGGCGAGGTGGCCACCTCGTCAATGTCGCGTCGGCCGCAGGACTGATCGGAATGCCGTGGCACGCGGCATACTCAGCCAGCAAGTTTGGCCTGCGGGGTGTCTCCGAGGTGTTGCGTTTCGACCTGCGGCGGCACGGCATCCGGGTCAGCCTGGTCTGCCCCGGCGGCGTCGACACAGGATTGACCGACACGATCGAGATTGCCGGCGTCGACAAGGGTGGCAAGCGGTTCATGAAGGCGCAGGCGCACTTCAGAAAGCGGGCCGTCACGGCAGACCACGCCGCCCGGGCCATCCTGCGCGGCGTCAGGCGCAACCGCTACTTGGTCTACACCTCCCCCGACATCTTCTTGATCTTCACGCTGCAGCGCGCCTTCCCTCCGGGCTACTCGTTGGCGATGCGCATCTTCAACTGGGGTGCGAATCGCGCGCTGCCCGAGGCAGAGAAGGCGCGGGCGGGCCGATGACTGAGCCTCGCATCACGTCGGGCACGTGGCGTCAGACGGGACCGCTCATCCGCGGCTTCGGCTCACTGGCCGGTCGGGCCATGGGCACCGAGCCGCCTCAGGTGTTCCTCGTGCTGGGTCGCACCAAGCGGCTGTTCTGGGGATGGCTGATGTTTGCCGGGGGCCTGATGCCCGGCGGCAAGCTGCCGCGCCGAGAGACCGAGCTGATCATTCTGCGCGTGGCGACGCTGGCCGGCAGCGCGTACGAACGCTCGCACCACGAGCGCATCGGCAAGCGCGCCGGCGTGACGAAGGACGACCTCGCGGCCATCGCGGCCGGACCGGCCGACCCACACTGGAACGACCGCGAACGCATCCTGCTGTCCGCCGTTGACGAGCTCCACCACACGAAGGACCTGGGTGATGACAGCTGGTCCGCCCTTCGCGACCACCTGGACGAACGACGATCAGTAGAGTTCCTGCTCCTGGCGGGCCACTACGAGATGCTGGCGACCACGCTCAGCACCCTCAGAATCGAGCCGGATCGTCCGCGCAAGTCCTAGGCTGGCGTCATGGATCTCGGGCTCGCTGACCGTGCGTACGTTCTCACCGGCGCAACGCGCGGGCTGGGCCTCGCCACCGCGCGGGTACTGGTCGGAGATGGTGCCAAGGTCGTCATCTCGTCGCGTTCGCAGGATTCGGTGGACCGGGCGGTGGCCGAGCTCGGCTCGAATGCGGTCGGCATCGCTGCGGACAACTCAGACCCCCGTTCGCCCGCACGGCTGATTGCCACGGCCCACGAGTCGTTCGGACGGCTGGATGGCGCGCTGATCAGCGTCGGTGGACCCCCGACCGGCCTCCTCATGGACCGCACCGACGATGAGTGGAGAGGCGCATTCGAGTCGGTGTTCCTGGGCGCCCTACGCATGGCCACCGCAATCGGCGCCGACCTCGGCGATGGCGGCTCCATCGCGTTGGTGCTCTCGACCTCGGCGAAGATGCCGATGGCCAATCTGGCGATATCCAACGGACTTCGCCCGGGCCTTGCCATGGCAGCCAAGACCCTCGCTGACGAGCTGGGGCCGCGGGGCATCCGGGTCAACGGACTGCTGCCGGGCCGGGTCAACACCGATCGCGTGCGTGAGATCGATTCCCTCGCCGACGATCCCTCTGCCGCGCGGGCAGCCAACGTGTCCGCCATCCCCCTCGGCCGCTACGGCGAGCCGGAGGAGTTCGGCAACGTCGCTGCGTTCCTTCTCTCACCCGCCGCCGGGTTCGTCTCCGGGGCCATGGTGCCGGTCGACGGCGGACTGACCCGGGGACTCTAGGCGGAGGATCTCAGGCGTTCGACAGCTCGCGGGGCTGTTCGGCCTCGGAGCGACTCTCGCCCGGTTCCCAGCCCGGGGGCATGAAGACGTATCCCAGCTTGTCGCGCCAGCTCTTCGCATCCCGAACGTCCCGGAACAGCTCGGCGAACGGCCCGTACTGCAGGCGCAGCACGTTGTACGTGTTGACCGGCACGGTCAGCCCGTACGTCGGGCGATGCAGCTCCTTCTGGAACGTGCCAAACATCCGGTCCCAGATGATGAAGATGCCCGCATAGTTCTTGTCGAGGTACTCCGGATCGCTGCCGTGGTGCACCCGGTGGTGCGACGGCGTGTTCATGATGAATTCGATGGGGCGCCAGAGCAGGCCGATGCGTTCGGTGTGCGTGAAGAACTGGTAGATCAGGTTGAACGAGAACGCGATGTAGAGGGTCCACGGGGCGAACCCGAGCAGCGGGAACGGGAGCCAGAAGAAGGCGTCAGCCCACGGGTTCCACTTCTGCCGCAGCGCGGTCGAGAAGTTGAAGTATTCGCTCGAGTGATGTGCCTGGTGCGCGGCCCATCCGATGCGTACGCGGTGCACGAAGCGATGGTTGAGGTAGAACGCCAGGTCCAGCCCGAGGATCAGCGCGACCCAGTACCACCAGGTGTCGGTCGGCAGGTGCCACGGAGCGATGTAGACGCTCACCGCGACGAATGCGACCAACGTGCCCGCCTTGAACAGTGCACTCGAGACGAGTGAGCCGACGCCCATCAGGATGCTGGTGCGGGCGTCCGTTGCCTCGTAGCCACGCATCTCCTCGTCCGTCTCGAGAAACTTGAACGCGGCCAGCTCGATCAACAGGGTCAGGACGAAGAACGGAGCCGCCACCAGAGTTGGGTTCTTGAGCGGGTCAAGGAGTTCGTTCATTGATTTCACTCTCTCGGGACTTATATGACTCTTGGGTAAGTTACCACAGGTTCATACGAAGGCGCTAGACTCTTTTCGTGGCCAGACCCAATGCCGGCACCAAAGGTGTCCCCCGTCTCGACCGCGAGAGCCAGATCCTTGAGATCGCCTCCGCCCAGTTCGGCACCCTCGGCTTCGCGGCGACCTCAGTTGCCGCCATCGCCGACAAGGCCGGCATCTCCAAGCCGCTGATCTACAACTACTTCGGCTCCAAGGAAGGCCTGTACGAGGCATGCCTCGACCACGGCGGTGCGATCGTGGCCGAGGAGATCGAGCGCGTCGCGCGAGGTGACGCCGTTGGCATCGAACGCGGTATGCAAACCCTGGGCGGCATGTTCGCGCTGCTCGAGCCCCAGCCCTACCTGTGGCGACTGTTCTTCGACCCCACCGCACCGAGCACCGGTCCGATCGCCGACTCCGTGGCGTTGTATGCCGACCGCATCGGCAAGCTCGCCGAGGAGGGAGTGGCCGAGCTGATGGCGCTGGCCGGCAATTCCAATGAGCTCGACATCTCGGCCATGACCACCGTCTGGCTCGGCATCGTCGACTCGTTGATGGGTTGGTGGCTCGACCATCCTGACCAGACAGCCGACGAGATGATGCAGCGCTGCCTGCGTCTGCTGTCAGCGCTGTTCGGGGAGTCGTCATGAAGCTCGCGGGCCAGACCATCATCATCACCGGCGCGTCCAGCGGCATCGGCGCGGAGGCGGCACGAAAGCTGGCCCGCCTCGGTGCGACCGTCTGCCTGCTCGCCCGGCGCGACGACCAGCTCGCCGAGGTCCAGGCCAGCATCGAGGCCGCGGGAGGCGTCGCCCATGCGTACGCAGTCGATCTCGCCGATCCCGACGCGACAGACGCTGTCGCAGCGACGTTGCTCGCCGAACATCCCCGGGTCGATGCCTTGGTCAACAACGCCGGCCGATCGATCCGTCGGCCGATCCTCGACTCGGTCGACCGCGCGCACGACTACGAGCGCACCATGGCAATCAACTACTTCGGTGCCGTGCGGCTGACCCTGGCCCTGGTGCCTCGCTTCGTCGAGCAGGGCCATGGGCACGTCGTGATCTCGTCGAGCATGTCCACCCAGGTGCCGATCCCGCTCTTCTCGGCCTACCTCGCGAGCAAGGCGGCTCTCGAGTCATTCACACGCTCACTCACCGCCGAGCTCGGCCCGCAGGGCATCACCTCGACCGTCGTCTTCTTTCCGATGGTGCGCACCGAGATGTCGACCGCGACCCAGATCTACCAAGCGATGCCCATGCTGAGCGCCGACAAGGCCGCCAACTGGCTGGTCAAGGCGATCGTCGACCAGCCGACCCGCGTCACCAGCATCACCGGCGCGATGGGCGAGCTCGGCATGGCCACCCTCCCCGGCATCGTCACCAAGGCGTCACAGCCGCTCTTTCGGCGGATGGACAAGTCACTCGCCAAAAGGGTCCGCGACTAAGTTTCGTTGACTTGGCGCATGCGGATCATCAGGTAGACCGCGAGCCCGACGGTCACACCGGGCACCGCCCCCAGCACCAAGGCGATCCATCCGCGCCGAACGTTCTTGGCGATTGCCTCGTACACGACCCAGAGCGCGAGGACTGCGTACGTGAGCAGCACGTCGGTCGACACCCCTGATGCGGCCGGACTGGCGAACATGTCGTCAATTGCCTTGCCCAGCGTCAGGTCACCAACCGCCGGGGCGAGAATCACGACGAAGAGCACGGTGAAAAGGGCGGCCAGAGCGATGAGCCCCGCCTTGAAAGATCGCTGTGTCATGGCGACACCCTAGGGCCCAAGCCGGCGATGTTGACAGCAAACACACAGGCTGATCCTCCTGTGCTCTCAGCAACTTTCGTCACGATGGTGTGACATCGAGGAGAAGCGAATGACCGTCCTGACCCGCCGCCCGTCACCGATGACACCCACGCGATCACGTCCCGGACAACGCGCGCGGCACGACGCTCGCGTGCGAGTGGCCGCCACCTCGACACTCTGGCTGAGCCTTCTGCTCGTGGGCTATTGGTGGGTTGGGGCCAGGGGCCTCCAAGACCTGGGCACATGGGAGTCCGGACTGTTGTCGACCGGACGCCTGACCGGTCTGGTCGCGTCAGTGCTCCTGCTGGCCCAAGTGCTCATGATGGCCCGGCTGCCGATCCTCGAGCACGCATACGGTCAGGACCGCCTCGCGCACCTGCACCGGCTCATCGGATTCACCTCGTTCAACCTCATGATCGCCCACATCATCTTGATCGAGTGGGGCTATGCAGGAGGCTCGCTGCCACAGCTGCCTGCCGTCACCTGGCAGATGGCACTCGCCGACCCGGGCATGCTGCTCGCCGTCGCGGGGACACTGAGCCTGATCATGGTCGTCGTCACCAGCGTCCGCGCCGCCCGGGCGAAGCTGCGCTATGAGTCATGGCACCTGCTGCATCTCTACGCCTATCTCGGCGTGGGTCTCGCCCTGCCTCACCAGCTCTGGACGGGGCAGCAGTTTCTCGGCTCACCAGCCCGCACCGTGTTCTGGTGGACTGCTTGGGCAGTCGCCGCAGGCAGCATCCTCACGTTCCGGCTGGGAGTGCCGCTGTGGCGCAATCTGCGCCACCGCGTCCACGTGACCGAGGTCGTGCCCGAGGGAGACGACATCTTCTCGGTACATCTCGGCGGCCGTCGCCTCCACGCGCTTCGCGCCGAAGCCGGGCAGTTCTTCGTATGGCGATTCCGCACCGGCGAGGGCGGCACACGGGGAAATCCCTACTCGCTGTCGGCAGCACCTGACGGCGACACCCTGCGCATCACGGTCAAGGACCTCGGTGACCGGAGCCGTCTGGTGCAACACCTGAAGCCGGGCACGCCTGTCGTGTTCGAAGGCCCGTTCGGCCGCCTCAGCGATCGTGCGCGCACCCATGATCGCGTCGCCCTGATCGGCGCAGGAGTCGGTGTCACGCCGCTTCGCGCCCTCGCCGAGGGACTCGACTACGCGCCAGGCGACGCCGTCATGCTGCACCGCTTCCGCGATCAGCCCCTCATGCACGACGAGTTCACCCAGCTCGCCAACGACCGCGGCCTCGAGCTGCTCTGGTTGCCCGGTCGTCGCCGCTCGGACGAATCGTGGCTGGGCGCCCACGCCGGCACGGCGACCGATCTGGCCTCCCTGCGGTTCTGGGTGTCTGACATCGCTGACCGCGACGCATACGTGTGCGGTCCACCGGAATGGACGGCCCAGGTCGTACGAACGTTGACCGCCGCCGGACTCACGACTCACCAGATCCACGTCGAGAATTTCAGCTGGTGATCCCATGAAACGAATCGCCACCTGGCTGCTCAGCACGTTCACCGTGCTCGTCCTGTTGTTCGGCTATCACACGTCGACGTCCGGCCCAACTACCGCAGAGAGCGTCGTCGCGACGCCGATTCGCTCCGGCACGAGCTCGTCCAGCGCCAGTTCGTCCAGCGCCGGCTCGTCCGGCTCCAGCTCGACCGTCACCGGCCCGTCGGTCAACACGCGATGGGGTCCGGTGCAGGTCGCGATCACAGTCGCCGACGGCAAGATCACCGAGGTGTCAGTCCCGGTCTACCCCAGCGGCAACGGTCGCGACCAGGAGATCAACGCGTACGCGCTTCCGATTCTGATCGACGAGACGGTCCAGGCACAAAGCGCCAGCATCGACATGGTCAGCGGGGCCACCGTGAGCAGCCGTGGCTACCTGACCTCGCTGCAGGGCGCGATCGACCAGGCCAACCTGTGAAGACCAAGCGATTCGTCGAACAGGTGATGGGAATGCCCATCACGCTCGCACTCCGCGGACGACACGCCTGTGACGGCCACGGGATGAGGGCCTGGGACGATGTGGTCGCGTCACTGCGTGCCGCAGATCGCATCTTCTCCACCTACCGAGCGGACTCGGAGATTTCCCAGCTGAACACTGGCACTCGCGCACTCGACGATGTGTCGCCCGAGGTCGTCGAGGTGCTCGCGCTCGGCGAGCTGGCCCGGTCCCAGAGCGGTGGGGCGTTCGACATCCGCCTCATGGACCCCGAGGGCGCGCCCACTCTGGACCCGAGCGGCGTGGTCAAGGGATGGGCGGTCGAACGCGCGGCACGCCTGCTCGAGGGTCTCGACGAGACCGACTTCTGCCTGTCAGCAGGTGGCGACATGATCTGCCGTACTCGCATCCTGGGGTCACCCGGTTGGCGCATCGGCGTCGAGAATCCCCTCGATCCCACGCGACTTCTGGCAGTTCTCCCGGTGACGAACGCAGCGGTTGCAACGTCGGGCACGAGCCATCGGGGCGATCACCTCGTCGATGCGCGTACTGGGCTGAGCCCGATTGGCGTCGCGTCGGTCACGGTGGTCACGGCGTCCCTCACGGCCGCCGACATCGACGCCACCTCCGCGTACGCGCATGGACGCGACGCGGCACGATGGTTGGCCACCCGCCCGGGCCGCACGGCGCTCATCGTCTGGGCCGACGGCTCCACCAGCTCGATACGCACGCCGGCAGACCAGGCAGATCGAGGCGTCTCCGCTGTGGCGCGATGAACGGTAGACTCTGGCGTGACTTGCACCACCCCGCGAGTCCACCGCTGACCGTGCCCACCACCGCACTGTCGTCATCCACAACAGAGAGCACTACCGTGACCGACTCCAAGAACCCGCCGTCCGCATTCGGCAGCCACCACGAGCAAGTCGTGTTCTGCCATGACGAGGCGTCAGGCCTCAAGGCCATCATCGCGATCTACTCCACCGCCCTGGGCCCTGCGCTCGGCGGCACGCGCTTCTACCCGTACGGCTCCGAGCAGGAAGCTCTCGCCGACGTCCTCAATCTCTCGCAGGGCATGGCCTACAAGGCCGCCCTCGCCGGTCTCGACCTCGGCGGCGGCAAGGCCGTCATCATCGGCGATCCCAACACCCTCAAGTCCGAGGCACTGCTGCGTGCATACGGCCGCTTCGTG
Organism: uncultured Actinomycetota bacterium; assembly: GCA_963760105.1. Lineage (GTDB taxonomy): Bacteria > Actinomycetota > Actinomycetes > Propionibacteriales > Nocardioidaceae > Aeromicrobium. The sequence continues at coordinate 40,061 of CAVXBP010000019.1, read as the reverse complement.
CAGTCGCTCAACGGCCGCTACTACACCGCCTGCGATGTCGGCACGTTCAGCCCGGACATGGATCTCATCGCCCGCGAGTGCGATTACGTGACCGGCCGCACGGTCGAGCACGGCGGAGCCGGCGACTCATCGGTGCTCACCGCCTACGGCGTCTACCAAGGCATGCGCGCCTCCGCGCAGCACGTGTGGGGCGACACCTCGCTCGGCGGCAAGACAGTCGGCGTCGCCGGTGTCGGCAAGGTCGGCCGCCACCTCGTCGAGCTCCTGCTGGAGGAGAACGCCAACGTCGTCGTCACCGACGTCTACGCCCCTGCGGTCGAGGCGCTCCAGGAGGCCCATCCGGCCATCCGTGTTGTTGCCGACACTGCGGCGCTGGTCCGCGAACCGCTCGACATCTACGCGCCCTGCGCGCTCGGTGGCGCTCTCGACGACGAGGTTGTCGGCGTGCTCTCGGCCAAGATCGTCTGCGGTGCGGCCAACAACCAGCTGGCTCATGACGGCATCGGCAAGCTGCTCGAGGAGAGCGGCATCACGTACGCGCCCGACTACTGCGTCAACGCCGGCGGACTGGTGCAGGTCGCCGACGAGCTCGAGGGCTTCAACTTCGATCGCGCCAAGATCCGTGCCGCCAAGATCTACGACACAACCCTCAGCGTGCTCGAACGCGCCTCGAGTGAAGGTGTGCCCCCGTCGGTGGCTGCCGATCGTGTTGCCGAGCAGCGCATGCGCGAAGTCGGACGCCTGCGTCAGGTCTGGCTGCCCAAGAGCTGACTGATCCTTGAGCTTGTCGAAAGGACCTTTCGACAAGCTCAAGGTGCGGGTCACTAGCTTGCGGCGGGGTCTTCTCGTTCGACCATGTCGACATACTGCGCCGGAATCGGTTCGCCCGATTCGCCGTGGAGCTCGCGCTGCAGATTGTTGAAGTCCGTGTCTGGTGTGCGGTACTTCAAGTCGCGCGCAACTTTGGTCTGTTTGGCTTTAGCTCGGCCGCGCCCCATGGGTCCGACCCCCTCGCAGAAATATAGTCAGTTTGTCGTGCTGCCCAGCCTACCCAAGGCTTTCAACAATTGCGGCATCGACCCCCCGAAGGCTCGATCGCGTCGGGGAGGCGGTTAGGAGCGGTTACGCGAGGGTTACGGTGCCGCCGGCGCCGTGGACGCCCTCAGCTGAGACGTCGCCGGCGATCCACGCCTCGACGCCTCGCTCGGCCAGGAGCCGGACGGCGTCGTCGGCAGCGTCCGGCGCCATGATCGCCACCATGCCGACGCCCATGTTGAGAGCGAGATCGAGATCCTCTTGTGCAACGCCGCCGACAGAACCGACCAGACCGAAGATCGGCTGCGGCGTCCAGGTCGAGCGATCAAGCCGCACTGACACGGTGTCGGGCAGCACACGGGCCAGGTTTGCGGCCAGGCCGCCGCCAGTGATGTGCGACATCGCGTGAACGTCGAGCTCGGCAGCGAGGGCCAGGCAGGGCAGCGTGTAGAGCTTGGTCGGCGTCAACAGCTCGTCACCCAGAGTGCCGCCGAGCTCTGGTACCTCACGATCGAGCTCCCAACCTGCTTTGTCGAAGAACACGTGGCGCACCAACGAGTAACCATTGGAGTGCAGGCCACTTGAAGCCATGCCGATCACGACGTCGCCGGGGCGCACGAGCTCAGCCCCGAGCAGCTTGTCAGCCTCCACGACGCCGGTCGTCGAGCCTGCGATGTCGTACTCGTCAGGTGCCAACAGTCCAGGGTGCTCAGCAGTTTCGCCACCCAGCAGGGCGGTGCCACTCTCGGCACACGCCTGGGCAATGCCCTTGACGATGTCGGCAATGCGCTCGGGCACGACCTTGCCGCAGGCGATGTAGTCAGTCATGAACAGCGGCTCGGCGCCGCAGACGACCAGGTCGTCGACCAGCATGCCGACGAGGTCGAACCCGATCGTGTCGTGCTTGTCCATGCGCTGGGCGATCTGCACCTTCGTGCCGACACCGTCGGCGGACGTGGCAAGCAACGGCCGGTCGTACGTCTTGAGCGCCGAGGCGTCGAAGAGTCCGGCGAATCCACCGATGCCGCCGACCACTTCGGGGCGACGGGCCTTGTCGACCCACTCCTTCATCAGCTCGACGGCACGATCACCCTCGGCGATGGAAACTCCTGCTGCCGCGTAAGACGTCATGTCAGATGACCTCGAGCGGCAGGGTGTCCTGCGCCTCGAGCAGGTGTTTGCCGATCACGTCATCCTCGGGCAGTGCCACGGGGTAGATGCCGTCGAAGCAGGCCCGGCAGAGGTCGTTCTTGGGCACATTGGTCGCCTCCACCAGCTGATCGAGTGAGATGTAGGCAAGGGAGTCGGCGCCGATCGAGCGGCGGATCTCGTCGACCGAGATGCCGTTGGCGATCAGCTCGGCGCGGGAGGCGAAGTCGATGCCGTAGAAGCACGGCCACTTGACCGGCGGCGACGAGATGCGTACATGCACCTCAGCGGCACCGAACTCGTGCAGCATGCGGACGAGGGCACGCTGGGTGTTGCCGCGCACGATCGAGTCATCGACGACGATCAGCCGTTTGCCCTCGATCACGTCGCGCAACGGGTTGAGCTTGAGCCGGATGCCGAGCTGTCGCAGCGTCTGAGAGGGCTGGATGAACGTCCGACCGACATAGGAGTTCTTGACGAGTCCGTGGCCGAAGGGGATGCCGCTCTCCTCGGCGTAACCGATCGCGGCCGGCGTGCCGGACTCCGGCACCGGTATGACGAGGTCTGCCTCGACAGGGAACTCCCGGGCCAGCCGTCGGCCGATCTCGGCGCGTACGGAGAACACTCGTTGGTCGGAGATCGTGGTGTCAGGGCGAGCGAGGTAGACGAACTCGAACAGGCAGCCCTTGGGCTCGGCCTTGGCGAAACGCTCGCTGCGCAGACCGTGCTCGTCGATCGCAATGAACTCGCCGGGCTCGATCTCGCGGATGTAGGAAGCGCCGACGATGTCGAGAGCCGCCGTCTCGCTGGCCACGACCCAACCGCGCTCGAGGCGACCCAGCACGAGGGGGCGGATGCCTTGGGCGTCGCGCGCGGCGTAGAGCGTGTTCTCGTCCATGAACACCAAGGAGAACGCACCGCGCAGCTTGGGCAGCACATCGAGCGCGGCCTCTTCGACCGAGCGATCCGGGTAGGACGACAGCAACGTCGCCATCACCGAGGTGTCGCTGGTGGCGGTCTCACCCTTGCTCGCACTGCCGGCCAGCTCCTGGCGATCTCGCACCAGCTCGATCAGCTCGGCGGTGTTGGTGAGGTTGCCGTTGTGACCCAGAGCAACTGAGCCGGTGACGGTCGGCCGGAACGTCGGCTGGGCGTTGTGCCAGACACTGGAGCCGGTCGTGGAGTAGCGAGCGTGACCAATCGCGATCTCACCCTTGAGCGACTCGAGGGTGGCCTCGTCGAACACCTGCGAGACCAGACCCATGTCCTTGTAGACGAGGATCTGGTTGCCGTTGCTCACGGCGATGCCGGCGGATTCCTGGCCACGGTGCTGCAGCGCGTAGAGGCCGAAATAGGTCAGCTTGGCGACCTCTTCACCGGGAGCCCAGACGCCGAAGACGCCACAGGCATCCTGGGGTCCGGCGTCCTGGGGATCGATGTCGTGGGTCAGGCGTCCATCTCCGCGGGGCACGAGCCCCAGTGTACGGGCTGCGACGCCCCGTGAACCACTTGCCGCACCTGCTCGCAGAGACTCGGCCCAGGCTCTAGCGTGGTCATGTGACGAAGGCCCTGCTCTACGGACTGGCGACCGCTCTCCCGCTGGTGATCGGTGCCGCGATCGGGCTCCGCTGGAAGATCCCCCGACCTGCACTGGCAGCACTCATGGCGTTCGGCGCCGGAACCATGATCGCCGCCGCATCGGCGGAGCTGTTCGAGCCGGCGTTCAACGAGGTCGCGGCCTGGCACGCCGGCCTGGCGCTGATGCTCGGCGCCGGCACCTACGTGGTCGCCAACCATCTGCTCGACCGAATGGTCGGCGCCGCCGCCGTCGGCTGGGGGCTGATGCTCGGCACACTGCTCGACGGAATTCCCGAGAACACCGCTCTCGGCGTCACCCTCGGCAGTGGCGGCGGCGTCGTGCTGCTCGTCGCCATTGCCGTCGGCAACACACCCGAGGCGATCGGCAGTGCCGCCACGATGCGTGAGGCCAGCGGCGGCAACCCCAAGCGGGTGATGGCGTTGTGGGCCGGTACGGCGGCGATCCTGGTGCTCGTCACGGTCGCCGCCCACGGGGCAGGCGATGCCATCGGGCCTGGTCACATCGCCACCGTCCAGGCCTTCGCCGGCGGTGCCACGATCGCCGTTCTCGCCGACACCTTGATGCCCGAGGCCTACCGGGAAGGCGGGTGGTGGGTCGGTCTGACGACCGCGTTGGGCTTCTTTGTCGCGTTCGTTCTCGGCGGCTGATGCTGCCCGTTGACGGTTCACCGGGTTGAATGGGCACATGAGCTCAGACCAGATCACCGTCGAACGTACGATCAACGCGCCCGCCGACCGCATCTTCGCGCTGCTGTCAGATGCGGCCAAGCACGAGACGATCGACGGTTCGGGCACCGTCAAGGGCACCCGCCAGGAGTCCCGCCCGCTCGAGCTCGGCACGAAGTTCGGCATGTCGATGCACATGGGCATGGCCTACAAGACGTCGAACGTGGTCGTCGAGTTCGAGCAGAACCGCCGCATTGCGTGGAAGACGACCGGCGCCAAGGGCCTGATCGGCGGGCGCATCTGGCGCTACGAGCTGACGCCCGTCGACGGCGGCACCCTGGTGAAGGAGACGTGGGACGTCTCGCAGGACAAGCAGAAATTCCTGCTCAAGCGCAGTCGTATGGCACCTGCCGCCAAGGTCGGCATGCGCAAAACTCTCGCTCGCATTGCAGACACTCTCGAGAACTAACCGGGATACCATGTGCGGATGCGCATGGTTTCTTCCCCAACCGCGCGGAAGTTGCTGACCGCCGTTTCTGTCAGCCTCGCCGCGATCTTGATGACGCCCACGACCGCCTCGGCGGCCTCCCCTCCTGCCCCCGGTGACTTCACCGGATATGGCTTCGACGCCTGTGTGGCGCCGAGCCAAAAGGTCATGGATGCCTGGAACCTCCGATCGCCCTTCACGGCCATCGGCATCTACATCTCCGGCAACTCGCGCTACTGCTCCGACAAGTACCAGCCCTACCTGAGCAAGGCCTGGGTTGCCCAGAACGCCGCCAACGGGTGGCGATTCATCCCGATCCATGTCGGATACCAGGCGCCGTGCTTCACGAACAACCCCAAGAGCAGGGTGCAGAAGAAGAAGATGTCGACCACCGTGTCGACCGCCCGCGCTCAGGGCGTGGCCGACGCCAAGGAGACGATCGCGGCGCTCCAGAAGTTCGGCTTCGGCGCGGGCAGCGTGTCCTATCTCGACATCGAGTGGTACTCACGCACAGCGGCCTGCGACAACATCGTCTTCGAGTTCATCGATGCCTGGACCGAGCAGCTGCATGCTGCGGGCTACAAGTCAGGCCTCTACTCCAGCGGCTCGGCTGCGATCAAGGCCGTCGACGAGGCTCGCGCCGCCAAGCGCCCCGGCTTCGACCTCCCCGATCACATGTGGATCGCCTGGACCAACAAGGTCGCCAACACCGACGGCGGTCCCTACCTCAGCAATGCTGGATGGACCCAGCACCAGCGCATCCATCAGTACGAAAACGGCGTTGACGTGAGGTACGGCGGATACACGATCAACATCGACCGCAACTTCCTTGATGTCGGTGCCGGCTCGGTCGCCGTCGCCGATCCCAAGCCGTGCCATGTCCAGATGACACATGCGACGTACGCCAAGATCGGTCCCGGCTCTCGAGGTGGGCCCGTTCCGGCACTCCAGTGCCTGCTCAATCAGCGTGGTTTCCCGACGCGGATCACCGGCTACTTCGACAGCAGCACCGAAAAGGCTCTCCAGGCATTCCGCAAGAGCAAGGGGTGGTCCAAGAAGAGCACGACAACGCGTCCGACGTGGACCGCGTTGCTCTCGGCCGGCTACAAGCCCCGCATCCTCAAGCAGGGGTCGGTCGGTGAGTCCGTCTGGCGTCTCCAACGAGCCCTGGTCGCCGGCGGGTTCAAGCTCACGATCAACGGGGTCTACGGCCCCGAGACGGTGGCTGCGGTCAAGTCGTTCCGCAAGATCCACAAGCTGTATCCGTACTCGACCGCCGAGGCCACCGTCTGGAGTCTGCTGCAGCGCGGCAAGACCAGCTGACCATGGCGTTGGTGTCGGCACACCGCGGCGGTGCCGGTGACGACCACTCACTCGAGAACACGCTCTCGGCATTCCGCAGCGCGATCAGCGACGGCGTCGATTTCGTCGAGTTCGACGTGCGACTGACCGCCGACCATCGGGCGGTGCTGTCGCACAGTGACGACCCCTGGGACGACACCGAACGATCGATCTCCCTGCAGACCTACGATGAGCTCGCCGGCGACAGCTTGGTCGACCTCGACACGATTCTGCAGCTCATCGCGGGGAAGGTGAGCGCCCATGTCGATCTCAAGGTTCGAGGCCATGAGGTCGAGCTCGTCACCCACATCGTGGATGTTCTTGGCCCCGACCAGGTCATCATCACCACCGGCGAGGACGCATCCGTCCGCGAGATCCGTCGTTGGTCCCGCCTGCACGCGCCGACACTTCTCGTTGGTCTGTCGTCAGGGCCGTGGTCGCATGACGGCCGATTCGTGCCCCGATGGCGATCGCGGATCGCCGCCTGCTTTCCTCGGCTCAGGGTGCGGTTCAGTGGCGCCAATCTTGTCGTCTCGCACAAGACCGTGGCGCGGCTGTCGCTGCGGGCCTACGCACGCCGGCGTTCCCTCCCGCTCGTCGTGTGGACCGTCGATGAGCCCGCGGACCTGAGGCGATGGATGCGCGATCCCGACACGTGGATCGTGACAACCAACTACCCTCAGCGCGCCCTGGCCGCCCGTCGTCGCTGACTCACGGTCAGCGGTCGGCCTAGCTCGTGCTGACGTGTGTGAGGCGGAGGAACTCCTCGATGGGTATCTGGCCCGACACATATGCCTGTACGGCTTGTCGGCGAGTGGCCCGACGAGTACGAGTGATCGTGTTGCCGGTGTCGCCCTGATGATCGAGTGACTCCCGAGCGGGCTCGGCCCAGGTGTTGCGGGGCGAGTCACGCCAGGCCGACCGGCTCGGCGCCACCGGCGTCAGCGGGCCGGCCAACGGGTCGCTCCACGCGTTGGGTCTCCGGGCTGGGGCACGCCAGCGCTCCGGCTCCGGCTTCGGCTCGCGCTCGATGGGCTCCGGCTCGTAGGAAGCGGTGGTGGAGCGCAGGGCCTCGAGGGTCTGTGCAACGTACTGGCGAGCGCTGATATGGCCCTTTGCGTAGGCAACCAAGATGCGGACACCTTCGGCATCAGCGGGGAATCCGCTGGAGATCGAGTTGCGCAGCGCCTTGATGACCATCTCGCGTCTGCGGCCTTCGAGACCGCTGAGCTGGGCGGACCAGCGGTACGCGGGATCGTCGAAATGGTGTGGAAAGGCGTCGCGCATCATGGCAGTGGCAGAGTCCCTCGTCGGTGGCCGAACGTGCGGCCGGACCACCCGTCCCCCGAGCGCCCTCGCCGCGGACACCACCTTAATTCATCCGGGGGCGAGCGGGAACAGCTCAGACAGATCAGATCGCTCACCCGACGCTCGCTTCGGGGCATCTGCCCAATCGAGTTGTCCGCGACCCAGAGCGATCCACGTCCTGGCGTCCATCTCGACCACGGCGGGAGGGGTGCCTCGGGTGTGTCGAGCGCCTTCGATGCACTGGACGGCAGCGAACGGTGGGACGCGCACCTCGACACTGTTTCCGGGAGCCTTCTCCACCAGCAGGGCGATGAGGTGCATCGTCGCGGCCTTGAGGTCGGCCCGTTCAACCGAGCCCGCGTCGACGCGGGCGCACACGGCCGCGAACTCGTCAGGATCGAGGGGTACGGGCCGCCGTGCCATCAGGCCAGGGCGGCCGGGATCGTCGACTGCCAGGCGGTGCGCAGCTCGTCGACCGGGATGCTGAGGTGGCCGACGACCTCGAGGTCAGCGCCACCCGTACGGCCCACCGATGCGAGCTCGACACCGTGCTTCTCAGCCAGGCTGACGAGCTCTTCGTGCCGGTCTTCGCTGACCACGACCATGGCGCGAGCCGACGACTCACTGAACAGCTCGACGAACGGATCGTCGAGCTCGACCCGCACGCCGACGCCGTTGCGGAATGTCGCCTCGGCGAGCGCGACGGCAAGGCCACCGTCCGACAGATCGTGTGCAGACTCGACGATGCCGCTGGACGCCGCTTCGACCATCAGCGCGGCGAGCGCCTGCTCGGCGGCAAGGTCGACGACCGGCGGCATGCCGCCAAGGTGCTGGTGGACCACATCGGCCCACGTCGACCCGGAGAGCTCCTCTCGGGTCTCGCCGAGAACGATCACGTGCGAACCCTCTCCGGTGAAGCCCTGACGGATGCGCTGGCGCACGTCGTTGATGACACCAAGGACGCCGACGACCGGCGTGGGCAGGATCGGGTTTTCGCCGGTCTGGTTGTAGAACGACACGTTGCCGCCGGTGACGGGGATGCCGAGCACCTGGCAGGCGTCCTTGAGGCCGTGTGTCGCCTGCTCGAACTGCCACATCACGTCCGGGTCCTCCGGCGAGCCGAAGTTGAGACAGTCCGTGACGGCCAGCGGCAGCGCTCCGGTCACCGCGACGTTGCGATAAGACTCGGCGAGCGCGAGCTGCGCACCGGCATAGGGATCGAGCTTGGCGAAGCGACCATTGCAATCAGTGGAGACGGCAACACCGAGGTGGGACTCTGCGTCAATGCGTACGACGCCGGCGTCCTCCGGCTGCGCAAGCACGGTGTTGCCCTGCACGTAGCGGTCGTACTGATCGGTGATCCACGACTTGTCGGCCATGTTGGGCGAGGTCATGACCGCGACGATCTGGTCGCGGAGCTCATCGCCATTTGTCGGGCGGGGCAGTTTTTCGGCACCGTCGGCCTGCAGCGCGTCCTGCCAGGACGGTCGAGCATAGGGGCGGTTGTAGGTCGGACCGTCGTGCGCCACCGACCGTGGCGGGACGTCGACGACGGTCTCGCCATGCCAGTCAATGACCAGATGATCACCGTCGGTGACCTCGCCGACCACGACCGCTTCGACATCCCACTTGTTGCAGATCGCCATGAACTCGTCGAGATGCTTCGGCTCGACGACAGCCATCATGCGCTCCTGAGACTCACTCATCAGGATCTCTTCGGGCGACAGGGTCGAGTCACGCAACGGAACGGTGTCGAGCTCGACGTGCATGCCGCCACTTCCGGCGGATGCGAGCTCACTGGTGGCGCACGACAACCCGGCGCCGCCGAGGTCCTGGATGCCGTTGACGACCTCGGCCTTGAACAGCTCGAGCGTGCACTCGATCAGCAGCTTCTCCATGAACGGGTCACCGACCTGGACGCTGGGACTCTTGGCCGGACCGTCGGCATCGAACGTCTCGGAGGCAAGCACCGAGACGCCGCCGATGCCGTCGCCACCGGTGCGGGCTCCGTAGAGCACGACCTGGTTGCCGGCGCCGCTGGCGAAGGCGAGGTGCAGGTCTTCGTGCCGAAGCACGCCGACACAGAGCGCGTTGACGAGGGGGTTGCCGAGATAGGACTCGTCGAACACGACCTCGCCGCCGATGTTGGGAAGTCCGAGGCAGTTGCCGTAGCCGCCGACACCGGCGACGATGCCGGGCATGACGCGGCGGGTGTCTTCTGCATCGAGTGGTCCGAAACGCAGCGGGTCCATCACGGCGATCGGACGTGCGCCCATGGCCAGGATGTCGCGAACGATGCCGCCCACACCCGTGGCAGCGCCTTGGTAGGGCTCGACGTAGGACGGATGGTTGTGCGACTCGACCTTGAACGTGACGGCATAACCCTGGCCCACGTCGATCACGCCGGCGTTCTCACCGATGCCGGCGAGCGTCTTGCCGAGTGGCGTCTCCTGCGGCAGATCGCCGAACTTCTTGAGGTGCACCTTTGAGGACTTGTAGGAGCAGTGCTCGCTCCACATGACCGAATACATCGCCAGCTCAGCACCGGTGGGTCGGCGACCCAGGATCTCGCGGATGCTGTCGTACTCGTCGGACTTGAGCCCGAGCTCCGCCCACGGCTGCGGCTTGTCGGGGGTTGCTGTTGCCACGTCGACGGTGTCCAGGCGGGGGGCTTCAGTCACGCCTCGATCCTATCGCTGGCACCGCGCCAGGATTCGCGGGCGTGATTGCTCAGCTGTCGAGGTAGAGGCCGAGCGACTCGGCGAGGCGATCTCGCCCGCTCTGGCGCCGGGCGGCGCCCTTGGAGCTCGCCCTGGTGAGCCGTGCCAAGACATGGATGACCAGGGCAACTGACACCGGCGAGATCTCAGCAGATGACTCCGGATCCTCGGCGATGACGATGCTCTCCGTCGCGTGCGTCACCAGCGGGGAGTCGACGGAGTCCGTGATGAGCACGAGGGTGCCACCGGCCTCCGCGAACGGGGCCGCGAAGTCGACGGTGTACTTGCGATAGCGGGCGAAGGAGATCGCGATCATGACATCGCTGTCACGGACGTCACTCAACACGTCCAACGGCTTGACGATCGTCCCGTCGATCAGCGTCACGTTGGCCAGCGAGGCGCTCAGGTCTGCGGCAAGCAACGACGCGTACGTGAAGGACTTGGCGGCACCCAGCACGAACTTGCGTCGCGCCGACACGATCAAGGCGGCGGTGCGTTCGATCGCGGCATCGTTGCCGGCCCAGGTGAGCGTCCGCTCGAACTGGGCGCGCTCCTCGTCGAGCACGTGTTGCTTGAGCACCGACGCGGAACGCCTGTGCGGAACCGCGCCCTGACCGTCACTCACCCGCTCATCCTCGCAGTATCAGCTGCGGCGTGTCCCCGGCTTGGAGAGTCGCCACCGCAGACAGGGGTATCGCGTGGGCTCCCGGTCCGTGGCCAAACCCCAGCTCACCGACCACCGGTATGCCCAACGGAGCCAACGCCTCGGTGAAGAGCGCATGGATCTCCTCGACCGGGTCACAGTCGATCCAGCTGCCGAGGGCCACGCCGGCGACGCCGTCGAACCAACCTGATCGCAACAACGAGGTCAGGAAACCATCGATCTTGTAGGTCTCTTCGTTGATGTCCTCCAGCAGTGCAATGGCACCGACGTTGTCGAGCGCCGGGCGCCCGCGTGCCCCGACCGTCATCGCCAGCACCGCGAGATTGCCACCGATCAACTGTCCGGTGGCCTCGCCTTTCACCAGTGAGATGGCATCGGGCGAGGTGTACGCGCGACCGGCCGAGGGCTGGAGGATCGCTGCCTCGAGGCCGGCGCGGGCCCGATCATCGTCCAACAGCGCAAGGCTCGAGATCATGGCGGAGAACCAGAAGCCGCAACCCAGCTGCTCACGCCAGTACTCCGCCACTGCTGTCACGTCGGAGCTGCCGAAGATCGGCTTGTGACGGGCCTGGCGCAAGGCCGAGACGTCGAGGTGGTCGAGCATCCGCGCCGCCCCATAGCCACCGCGAACGCAGAAGACACCGTCGATCTCGTCGTCGGTCCACGCCCACTGGAGGTCGGCCGCCCGCTGCTCATCTGTGCCTGCCAAGTAGGTCGCCCGCGGATGGGGCGCGGTGACATGGGCGCCGAGCACCGGAGCGAGTCCCCAGTCGGTCAGCTGAGCGACCGCACGCTCAACATTTTCCGACAGCGCAGGGCCGCTGGTCGCCACCAGAGCGACCTTTGCTCCGCGTTCGAGCGGGACGTGTTCAGGCCTCATCGACGCCCATCCCGAAGATCCGGGCGAAGTAGCTGAACTCGACGTCGATGGCATCGGCGATCGTGTCGGGATGCCGAAATCCGTGCTGCTCACCCTCGTACGTGCGGTAGTCGACCGTGCCGCCCGCGTTGCGGATTGCGTCGACGAAGCGCTGAGTCGTTCGCGCCTGGCAGATCTGGTCGTCGAGTCCCTGCAGCACCAAAATCGGCGCGTGCAGTGCGGCTGCGTGAGTCTGCGGGGATCGATCGAGGTAGGTCTGCTCGGCCTCGGGAAGCTTGCCGACGATCGAGGTGAGGTACTGAGATTCGAAGTCATGCGTCTCGCCGCTGGCAAAGGCGAGAAGATCGACGATCGGATAACGGGCACAACCGGCGATGAACGGCGACGGTGTCGTCAACGCCAGCGCAGTCGTGAACCCTCCTGCACTTCCTCCTCGGATGCCGAGCCGCATCGGATCTGCGATGCCCAGCTCGACGAGCCCGTCGGCGACGGCGACGGCGTCTGCGAGGTCGACAACGCCCCACTGGCCGTTGAGTCGCTCGCGCCATGCCCGGCCGAATCCGGTCGACCCGCCATACTCCGGGATGGCCACCCCGATGCCACGCGAGGTGAAGTACGCGACCTCAAGGTTGAGGCCCGAGCCGTTTTCCCCCGTCGGCCCGCCATGAATGTGCACGACGAATGGCGGAGCCCCCGAGGCGTCGCCATTCGTCGGCACATAGATGTTGGTCGGCACCTCGACGCCGCCCGGCCCCTCGATCCAGCGCAGCGCCGGGGTCGGCAGCTGGGCAGGGTCAACTGGCGCACCGTCGATGACGGGCAGCGGCGCGAATCCGCCGACGGGACGAACCTCACCGTCGACCACCACCGCCGCAGTCGGCAGCCTTCGCGCTCCGTAGGCGATCCCACTGACCTGTCCGCCGGCCGCTGAGATTGGTGCGCGCCACGTGGTCAAGCCGTCCGGTTGCGGGACTGGCTCGAGGGTTGCCGCCGACTCCGACAGCCGACACAGCGTGCCGTGATCGAGCACGGCGAACTGGCCCGGTGCGACGATGGCGAACCAGCGCTGCCCGACCTGCCACATGGGACCACCCAGCTCACGATCGACGGCAAGAACTGGACTCGCCTGGCCGTCGATCGGTTGACGGTAGAGGTTGAACCATCCTGAGACGTCCGACAGATAGACCAGTGTGTCGTCTGACTCCCACTCGACCTGACAGATGGAGATCCCGTCGCCGGCCGTGTCCGGAGTCGGTGCACCGCTGGCGACGATGTGAGCATCGACGAAGACACCGTCGACGACATCCGCGACCACAACGTCGGAACGATCCCACGGCATGTAGGGGTGGTCCCATCCGATCCAGGCAGCCTTGGTGCCATCAGGCGAGATGCGCAGCCCGGCGAGGAAGTGATGTGTGTCGGCACTCAGGACCCGCACGCGTGAGCGATCGTCGGCCGCGCTGCCGTCGAGGGGCAGCGCAACGAAGTCGCGGGTGACGTCAGTGGGCACCTCGCTGTGGAACTCCTCGCGCATCGTCCACACCTCGTCGCCAACGACGACTGGCTCGGCGTGACGCCAACCGGCGGGAATGTCCGGCACCGGGCTGATGGGTTGGGCGGGTCCCCCGGGCGTCTGGACATACATGCGCTGATCGGACCACTCGACGAAGCAGAATCGTCCGTCGGGGCATCCGGCCCAAGACCGTCCCCCGTACTCGTGCACCCGCGAACGGACACTGGTCGACGGGGCAGTGAGGCACTCGGCGCCATCACCCGTGGCGCGGAAAAGGCCATACCGGCCCTCTGCCTCGGTGCGGCTCTGCACCCACCAGACGTCTCCGTCTACCTGGTCGACCCACATGATCGCGGGTTGGCCGGTGGCGACACCCTCAGGGCTGATCGCCGAAGTCTGCGCGCGGGAGATCTCAGCCATGTGCCGCGCCAATCGCCGACGGCACGACCGAGAGCAGCCGCTTGGTGTATTCGTGCTGTGGAGCCAGGAGCACAGCTTCGACAGTCCCCTCCTCGACGATTCGTCCTTGGTGCATCACGAGGACTCGGTCGGCGATGTTCCAGGCAAGTCCGAGGTCATGGGTGATGACCAGTGCGCCGAGACCGAGCTCGTCCTTGAGTCTCAGCAGCAGGGCGAGGATCTCGCCACGCACCGACGCATCCAGGCTGGCCACGGGCTCGTCGGCGACCAGGAAGGTGGGCGAGAGCGACAGCGCGCCAGCAATCACGACGCGCTGTCGCTGTCCCCCCGACAGCTCCTGCGGAATGGCGGTGAAGTAGCTCTCCGGAGGAGAGAGCTCAGCCTGCCGCAGGGCGTTGGCCACGATGTCGCGCTCGTCACCGGGCAGCCCATGGATGCGTGGCCCCTCGGCCACGGCTTCGTAGACGGAGTGCTTGGGGTTGAGTGAGGCGTGTGGGTCCTGCAGGACGAACTGCACCTCTCGCCGGTACGCCTTGAGCGCCTTGCGGGACGTGCCCAGCGGCTTGCCCTGGTAGTGCACCGAACCGCGGGTGGGCCGCTCGAGACCGAGGATCGTGCGCGCCAGCGTCGTCTTGCCCGAGCCGGACTGACCAACCAGGGCAACGATCTCACCGCGTCGCAGCGCGATGTCGACACCGTCGACGGCCTTGACCCGACCGGCCCGTGAACCGTAGGTGACGCCAAGATCCTTGACCTCAAGGACAACGTCGCCCGCGGGCCTCTCGTCAGCCGCCTGTCCGTCCTCCGCTCCGGGCACGCCGGGAGCATCGGGCGCGGTGTAGCCGAGCAGACGCTTGCGCGACGACGGGTCTCCGATGAGGGGGAACGCCGCGGCCAGCGCCTTGGTGTGGGGGTGCTGCGGATCGGTCATCACCTGTTTGCTCGGCCCGTCCTCGACGACCTTGCCCTCACGCATCACGCAGATGCGTTCGCAGGTCGCGGCCAGCACCGTCAGGTCGTGGCTGATCATGATCAGCGAGAGCGACCGATCACGTACGAGGTCGGTCAGCACCTTCAGCACCTGCGCCTGCACGATGACGTCGAGTGCCGTGGTGGGCTCGTCGGCGATGATCAGGTCGGGATCGCAAGCCAGCGCCATGGCGATCATGATGCGTTGCTTCTGACCGCCCGACAGCTCGTGCGGATAGGACACGGCCTTGCTGACCGGGAGGTCGACGAGGGTCAGCAGCTCGTCGACACGGGCCTTGCGAGCCGAGGCATCGGGATAGAGCGAGGCACGGTGGATGCGCAACGCTTCGGAGATCTGACCGCCGACCCGCTGCACCGGGTTGAGCGAGTGCATCGCACCTTGGAAGACGATCGCCGCGTCGGTCCATCGGACCGCCCGGAGTCGCCCCCACTTCATCGTGGTGATGTCGTCGTCGCCGAGGAGGATCTGGCCGCTGATTGCGGCATTGGGAGGCAACAGTCGCAACACCGAGAGGGCCAGTGTCGACTTGCCACAACCCGACTCCCCGGCCAGCCCGAGAGTCGACCCGGGTTCGAGCGCCAGGCTCACGCCGTCGACGGCGTGCACCAATCCACGACCCGTCTCCCCGACCGTGCTGTAGGAGATGCGGAGGTCCTTGAATTCCAGTCGTGGCATCAGCGGCCTCGCAGCGTCGGATTGATGACGGCCTCGAATGCGCGGCCGACGAGCGTGAACGACAGGACGACGATGACGATCGCGATGCCGGGCGGCAGCACGAACCACCAGAACCCGGCCGTCACCGAGCCCGTGTCCAGCGCCGACTTGAGCATGCTTCCCCAGGAGACCACCGACGGATCGCCCAGCCCGAGGAATGACAGCGTGGACTCGGAGATGATCGCCGACCCGACGGTCAGGGTCGTGTTGGCAAACACCAACGGCAGCACGGCCGGGAACACGTGTTTGAGCACCACATGTCGGTCACTCGCTCCCAGAGCCCAGGCCCGTTCGATGTAGGGGCGCGCCTCGATCGTGAGGGTCTGGGAACGTACGAGGCGAGCTGTCGCGGCCCACGAGGTGAGCCCGATCGCGATGACGATCGTGGCGACACCCCGTTGGAGGACAGTCGACAGCACGATGGCCAGCACCAGCGATGGCACCACCAGGAAGAAGTCGATGATCCGCAGGAGCATCGCCTGGATCGCGCCACCGAAGTGGCCGGCCGCCATACCGACGACGGTGCCGATGATCACCGAGACGGCGGTCGCTGAGAATCCGACCAGCAACGAGATCCGCGCGCCCCAGATCAGCATGGCGAGGACGCCACGTCCTCCAGGCTCGGTGCCCAGCGGATGGGCCCACGACGGCGCCTCGTTGGGTGATCCGTCGACCTGGGTCACGTCGAGGCGATCCGACGGCGCGATGATCGGTGCCAGCAGAGCAAGAGCCACCACAGCCACCAGGATGATGAGTCCGATCACGCCCGATCGGTGCGACGCGAACTCACGCCACACCTCCCGCCGACGCTCGCGTCGACGGGCGGAGGCAATCGCCCGCGCGGACGGAACGCCGCTCATGCCGTCTTCAATCGGGGGTCGAGGACCCGGTAGAGGAGATCGGCGAAGAAGTTCATCACGATGACCATCGCGGAGAACACCAAGAAGGTGCCCTGCAACAGCGGGAAGTCGGGCGCCGTGAGCGCGTAATAGGCGAGGTAGCCGAGCCCGGGCCATGAGAACACGGTCTCGACGGTCACGGCTCCGCCGATCAGGTGGCCCAGGGTCAGGAAGATCAGCGTCACGGTGGGCAGCAGTGCGTTGGGTACGGCGTGCTTGCGACGTACTTCGTCCTCGCGCAACCCCTTGGCGCGTGCCGTCACGAGGTAGTCCGCTGTCATCTCCTCCAGGAGCGAGGCACGCATCACCATCAGATATTGGGCGTAGACGACTGCCGTCATCGTCAACACGGGAAGGATCAGGTGTTTCGCAACGTCGCTGACGTAGGCGAACCCGCTGAGATGCGAACCCGCTGTGATCATGCCGCCGGTGGGGAGCAGTTGCAGCCAACCACCGAACACCATCAGGACAATGAGCCCCAGCCAGAACGTCGGCACCGACCAGAACGTGAGGGCGAGGCTCGTGTGCAGCTTGTCGAAACCGCTGCCGCGACGCCAGGCGGCCTTCTGACCGAGCCACAGGCCGAGGCCCATTGACAGCAGCGCCGCGCTGCCGGTGAGCAGGATCGTCGCACCCACGCGATCACCGATGAGGTCGATGACGGGCCTGTTGTAGGTGTAGGACATCCCGAGATCGCCGTGCAGGAGGTCACCGAGGTAGTGCCAGAACTGGGTATAGAGCGGCTGGTCCAGGCCGAACTGCCGACGCAGTGTCTCGACCTGATCCGCTGAGACCCGGCGACCTCGAGTCATCGCGATGGCGGGGTCGCCGGGCAGGATGCGAAACAGCACGAAGCCGAGCAGGACGACCATGACCATGCTGGTCAGGGCACCGCCGCCCTTGACGGCGATGTACCTGGGCCAGGAGGCACCCCGGGGCGCATCATCCCCGGGGGCCTCCTGAACCACATCCTCGGTCTGGAGGGTGAGCGCCATCCTCTACTCTCTGTCGTCCGCCGACGTCCGGCGGCGATTCGCGATGAATCCGCCTGCGCCCGCGAGCACCACGGCGATGATCACGAATGTCGCCCACATCGGGAAGCCGCCGCCACCGGAGCTGTCTGAACTGACGGGTTCGGCACTGTAGAAGCCCCAGTACCCGTTTTGACCCGCGATCACACCTGTCTTGCTGGGCTGCTTGTCGAAGCCGTCGAAGCGGTCCGACCGGTATGCCTCGAGGAACTGTTCGTAGTACAGCACCGCATTGGTGGCCTGCTCGTACTTGATTGCCCACGCGTCCTTGACCAGCTGAGCACGCTTGTCGTGGTCCAGCTCGGTGTGCTGCTGCTTGAACAGTGCATCGAACGCCGGATCGCACCAGTTGCTCTCCGTCAGTGCACCTGAGCCGTCCGCGTTGGGCAATGACGTGCAGGTGTTGATCGACAGCTGGAAGTCCGGGTCAGGGCTCAAGCCCCAACCGGTGAAGTACATGTCGTAGTTGCCCAACGTCGAGTCGTCGTTGACCTGGTTGTCAGACACCATCTGCAGCTCGGTGTCGATGCCGATCGCCTTGAGCCACGGCTTGACGAATTCACCCATCTGCGCGTGCTTCGGGTTTGACGTACGGCCCATGACACGGAGCTTGATCGGCTTGCCGTCCTTGTCGAGGCGAATGCCGTCCGAGCCCACCTTGTAGCCGGCCGCGTCGAGCTTGGCGTTGGCGGCGTCGGGATCGAACGGGAACTTCTTGTCCTCAGCGACGCCGAAATAGTCCGGGTAGACCGGCGGTATCTCGGTCTCGCCGACCGCACCCTTTCCGTCCAGCACCTTCTCCACCAGCGTCTTCTTGTCGAGCGCCATGACAATCGCCTGGCGTACGGCCACGTCCTGCAACACCTTGGCGCCATCGCCCATGGGCTTGCCGTCGATGTCCTTGGCCCCGGGATTGATGCCGAGTGCCTGGTAACGGCGGCCGTCGCCGGCACTGGTGGTGATGTTCTTGGCACCCTTGAGCGCGTTGAACTGGGCCGGTACGAGGTCGCCGATCAGGTCGATCTCGCCGGTCTTGAGGGCTTGGACCGCGGCATCGGTGCTCTTGTAGGTGACTTCGGTGATGCCGTCGATCTTGGGTGCCCCGCGCCAGAAGTTCTTGTTGGCGACGAGCTCGATGCTTCCGCCGGCCTTGAAGCTCTTGACCACGAACGGACCGGAACCGACGCCATCCTTGTCGTTGGCGAACTTGGACGGGTCGGCTTCCTTGCCGTAGACGTGCTCCGGCACGATCGGCAGCTCAGCACCCGGATTGGGGGCCTGTGGCTCCTTGAGGACGATCTCCAGTGTCTCGTCATCCTTGGCGGTGACACTGGCGATGTTGGTCACGAGTCCACCGTTGGCGGCCTGCATGGGTTCGTTCTCCAAGATGCCGTTGTAGGTCCACGCGGCGTCCTTCGCGGTGACCGGCTCGCCGTCTGACCACTTACGGCCCTTGGGGAGGGTGAACGTCCAGGTGAGTCCGTCCTCTGAGGTCTCCCACTTGCTGGCCATGCCGGGAACAACCGAGTTGTCATCAGCGCTGAACTGCACGAGCGACTCGTACTGCAGCATCATGATCGCGGTGCTGGACCGAAGGATCGCCGTGAACGGGTTGAGACTGTCGACCTCGTTGACGAGGGCGACCTTCATGATCTTGTCGTCGGTCGTTGTTGAAGCTTGTGAGCTCGTCGAGACAAGTGTCGAGAAGCCGATTGCTGACGCCACAGCGAGTGCCACTGGGCCCAGCCAGCGCTTCCTCGCCCCCCTGCTGATGGATGTGAACACGGTGCCTCTTTCGTCGTGGGGACTCCTGCCCAGGGCGGGAGTCGACTCAAATTGCTGCGGTTTTACGTACCAGATAACCCGCGTTGAGATCTCGAGTTCTCGCTAGTCTGCGCCTAACTGCCGCCAAATATCAAGGGGTCGGCAAAGATTGCGTGAAGATGCGATACGTAAGTAGTGTTGCGATGTATGAGGACCGCGTCATGACCACCATCGGCGAGCACGCCTCCACCGTGGCCGAGCGACTTGTCGAGCTGTGTGCCGATCTCATCCGGTTCGACACCACCAACTTCGGGGGCGGGCAGAGCAACGGCGAGGGCGAGATCGCCGCGCACATCGCACAACTGCTCGCCCAAACGGGCCTGTCGCCTGAGGTCCTCGGCCCCACCCCCGAGCGAGCAAGTGTCGTCGCCCGTGTCAGAGGGACCGACTCGTCGCTTGCTCCGCTGCTGGTCCACGCACACACCGATGTCGTGCCGGCGGTCAGTGCCGACTGGAGTGTGCCGCCGTTTGCGGGCACCGTCGGAGACGGCTATGTCTGGGGTCGCGGGGCGGCCGACATGAAGGACATGGCGGCGATGACCCTGATGACCATTCTGGAGTGGAGCGAGCGCAGCATCTCCCCCCGGCGCGACATCATCGTGGCGTTCGTCGCCGACGAGGAGGACCGGGGCGAATTCGGTGCCCACTGGCTCGTCGACCATCGCCCTGACCTGTTCGACGGCGTCACGGCCGCGATCGGCGAGAGTGGCGGCGCCGCGATCGCGGCGACCCACGCCGACGGATCAGCTCGCCGCCTCTATCCGGTGGCGACCGCTGAGCGCGGCACGATGCACATGCGCCTCACCAGCACGGGAACGGCGGGGCACGGGTCGCGCCCGAACGCCGACAATGCCGTACGCCGGCTCCTCGACGTGACGCAACGCATCGCCCACCATCGATGGCCCGTGCACCTGTCGACCTCCGTTCGGGCCTTTCTGGAGCAGGCTTCGTCGGCGCTCGGATTCGAGGCCGAGCTGGACTCCGACGAGGGTGTGGAGCGGACCGTCGACCGACTCGGCGACGCCGGAGCAACGTTCGCGCGCGCGACGATCCGCGCCTCGGCGACTCCCACGGTCCTCAAGGCCGGGGTCAAGGTCAACGTGATTCCCAGCAGTGCCGAGGTGCTGCTGGACGTGCGCTGCCCCCCGGGATACGAGGCCCAGCTGGAGGCCACGATCGACGAACTGTTGGCAGGAGAGGCCACTCGGGAGTTCATCTCGCACGGGCCGCCGGTCGAGACCGAGTTCGACAGCGAGTGGTTCCAGGCGATGGAGCGTGCCATCCAGGAAGAGGACCCGGCGGCGATCGTGGTGCCGTTCTGCATGGGCGGCGGCACTGACGCCAAGGCATTCGCTCCCCTCGGCATCGCTTGCTACGGCTTTGCGCCGCTCGGCCTCGACACGTCAGGGCGGCAGGTCGAGGGTGTGCACGGTGTCGACGAGCGAGTGCCGGTCGAGGCGTTGATCAGCGGTCAGCGGATGCTGGCGTCGTTCCTTGCACGAGTCTGAGCAGCTCGACGCCGATCTGACGCATCGCGGCGAGCACCTCGTCACGCACTGACGCGGGCGCTCCCGGGTCCCAGTCGGCGAGCACTGCGTACGCCAGGGCTCGGGCCGGACCGTGCACGACACCGACGTCGATGCGCGCATTGGCGATCGTCCCGGTCTTGTTGAGCAGCGTGATGCCGCGGTCTTCCTCGAAGTGGGCGAGCGGATCAAGGCCGAATGCCTCAGCGACCATCGAAAGGTCGGTGTTGTGCGAGATCCACTCCAGCACCTGCGCGCTGACGCCTGGCGAAATCACGGTGCCGCTCGTCAGCCTCACCGCAAGATCTGCCAGCTCATTCGCACAACCCAGTGACAACGTCGGTGGGTGCTCGGGAAGTCGCTCATCCCGTACGCGGTCGAGGAGCGACGAGCGCGTGAAGCCCAGGGCGCGCGTGGTCTCGGCCACGGCATCAATGCCGATGCGGCCGATCAGCACGTTGGTTGCAAGGTTGTCGCTGACGGCGCCGACCAGTCGACACGCGTCACCAACGGTCAAGGTGTCGGCGTCGAGGGTGTGCCAGATACCGGAGTCGGCGACGGGGGCCTCGCTACGCCGGTCGAGCAGCTCGTCGGCGTCGAGAACCCCGGCCTTGAGCTGCCGGGCAACCTCGATCAGCAGGAAGAGCTTGCCAACGCTTGCGGTGCGCTGGACTCGGTCGGCGTCGATCTCGATGATCCGCTCCTCGGTGCGGACATCGATCACACACGCGGACCACTGATACGACATCAGCACATGTTAGGCAGGGTGGATCAGATCGCGCCGTAGCGGATCAGGAAGGCCCGATCGGTGTCCATGCCGCCTTCGGGATCAGGCACCGGTTCGACGTCCTGCGAGGTAACCGTGTCCTCGAGCCGGATCAGCCTCGGCAGCTTCCGGAATCGATCGGGGTCACGCACCATCACTCACCTCCGCGAGCGGAACGTCCGGATCGACGAGCCGATCACGGTCAACCGTACGCCCGACCAGCTCGCGCAGATCATCGTTGACGTCCCAGACGTTGACGTTCATCGCCGCGGTCACCCGCTCTGCCGCGAGCCAGAAGGCAATGAACTCGCCCGAAGCCTTGTCTCCGCGGATGACAACCTCGTCCGTGGCACCCGAGCGACCGACGTACTCCATGCCGAGATCGAACTGGTCACTGAAGAAGTAGGGCTGCCAGTCGTACGACGCTGTCCGCCCGAGAATGATCGCCGCGACGGCCTCGCCCTGGCGGATTGCGTTGTCCCAGTGCTCGACGCGCAAGGATTCGCCACGGACCGTGTTGCGAGCATTCGCGGCGTCGCCGATCGCATAGATCGCCGGATCGGCCGTACGAAACCACTCGTCGACAATCACCCCGTTGTCGACATCAAGACCCGCCCGCTCGGCGAGCCTGGTCCGCGGTTCGGCACCCACTCCCATCACCACCACGTCGGCCTCGATGTCACCGCCGTCGGTCTTGACGACATATGGCCCTGAGCCGGAGATCGACTCAACCGCCACCGACGTACGCAGGTCGACGCCATTGCGGCGATGCAGCTCGGCGAAGTAGCCGGCCATCTCGGCACCGAGCACGTGCTGCAGCGGCAGCGGCTCGCGCTCGAGCACAACCGTGTCAGTGGTCGACGCGCGGGCGGCGGCCGCGGTCTCCAGACCGATCCAGCCACCGCCGATGATGACGGCCTTCGAGGCTTCGGCAAATGCCGCCTTCAGGGCGTCGCTGTCCTCGATACGTCGGAGCGTCAAAGCGAGCTCGGCACCCGGTATGTCGAGTCGTCGAGGGCTGGCGCCGGTGGCGATGATCAGCGAGTCGTAGGACAGGTCACGACCATCTGCAAGGTGCACCCGCTTTTCATCACGGTCGATGCGCAGCGCCTCGACGCCTTCGATTCGGGTGACCCCGTGCTCGCCGTACCACGCTGCAGGCACCACCAACATGTCATCAGCCGGAGACCCGCCCTGGAGGTAGTCCTTGGACAACGGCGGACGCTCGTAGGGCGGGTGCGACTCGTCTCCGACGATCGTCACCGAGCCCTCAAAGGACCCTTCCCTGAGGGCTACGGCCGCCTTCGCGCCGGCGAGCCCCCCACCGATGATCACGATGCGTGGTGCGGTCACAGTTCCCTCCCCAGGATCGGAAGCGCTCTCATGGTCAGCATTGCTCATGACGGCAAACAGGCGAAGAACTCAGCGCGTGACTGCGGACTCTCACGCAGGAGCCCTCGCAAGCTCGATGTACTCGTCGTCGTTCCCGCGACCTGAACTCCTCGCAGCGTCATGCATGAGTGCTCGGCCACCACAACGACACCAACCCCTCGCGGCGCCACATGCGCGTCGAGCCAATTGGCAACCTGCTGGGTCAGACGCTCCTGCACCTGAGGCCGACGGGCAAACATCTCGACGACGCGCGCGAGCTTGGAGAGCCCGACGATCCGGTCACCGGGGATGTACGCGACATGGGCCACCCCGGTGAACGGCAGGAAGTGGTGCTCGCACACCGACTGCACAGGAATGGAGCGCACCACGATCAGCTCGTCGTACCCCTCATCGTTGGGAAAGGTCGTCATCTCGAATGGCCGCGACGTCAGCAGGGCTGCGTAAGCCTCCGCCATACGCCGCGGCGTCATCGTCGTGCTCTCTCGATCGCACGTCTCGCCAAGAGCATGGAGGAATGCGGCGGCCGCAACTTCCGCTTCGGCGAGGTCGATCTCATCACCCGCCGTTTCATCGAACGGTGGATCCGCGAGCTGGGCGATCGCAGTCATTCCTTCTCCACCGCTGCCCGGCCTCCGTGGGTGGCGGCAAGACGACCAAGGGCCAACGCAGCAACCAGAAGGCCGAAGTCCCGTAGTGCGACGTCATAGAAGTCTTGCAACGTCAGCAGATTGACGATGATCCCTGCCAGCCAGAGCGCCACCACGTATGCGCCGATTCGGGGCGCGAACGCGACCAGCAACCCCGCCGCGATTTCCACGACGCCCACGACTTTCATCGCTTGGTCGGCGTTGCCGGGAACGATGTCGTTGATCCAGGGAGC
The DNA here is from genome assembly GCA_963760105.1 of uncultured Actinomycetota bacterium. GTDB lineage: Bacteria > Actinomycetota > Actinomycetes > Propionibacteriales > Nocardioidaceae > Aeromicrobium. The sequence goes on along the minus strand of CAVXBP010000019.1, from coordinate 16,256 downwards.
GAGGTAGGTCGTCCATTCCGTGAGGATGTTGGTGAACTTGTCGATACCGAACGCAATCGGAGCGATCGTGAAAACGGTGCGAAGCAGGAAGAACGCTTGGAATCCTGGGTCGGTCTTACGGTCGGTCGAATGTGGTGTCGTCGTGGTCATGCGGTTGCCTCCAAATCTAAAGAACAGTAATCTTGACTTTAGATCTGCGCCTATATTTCGTCAATAGTTTTATCTTTTAGAAAGTAGATGATGTGACGTTCTCCGACCAGGTGTCTGGGATCGGGCTGTTGTCCGATCCCACCCGTCGCGCCATCTACCTGCACGTCTGCGCTCAACCCGCCGCGGTCGGTCGCGAGGAGACTGCAGAGGCCCTGGACATCCCCCACCACAAGGCGAAATTTCATCTCGACAAGCTGGAGAGCGAGGGCCTGCTTGAGGTGGAGTTCGCACGGTTGACCGGGCGAACAGGCCCTGGTGCTGGGCGCCCAGCCAAGCTCTACCGCCGGGCAGCCCGCGAGATTGCGGTGTCGCTCCCGGGTCGCGAATACGAGCTGGCGGGCACGTTGATGGCCGGCGCCATCGCCGCGTCAGCCAAGACCGGCGAGTCCCCGTTCGATGCCCTGCACCGCCTCGCCGCGGACTACGGTCGCGCCTGGGGTCGCACGGCCCAGGCGAAGCACACCGGTCAAAGCGCTCTCGAGATCGCCAGCAATGCCCTGGCCGAGCATGGCTATGAGCCACGCCCTGAGGGTCCCGCAGTTGTGCTCGCCAACTGTCCGTTCCACTCGCTCGCCGACGAGCACACCGAGATGGTCTGCGGCATGAACTACGCGCTCATCGACGGCCTGGTCACCGAGATGGATTCGGGCATCAGTTGCAGCCTCGAACCCAAGGACGGCCGTTGTTGCGTGGTGCTACGACCTGCCTGACACGGAGATCACTCGACCGCCGAATCCTCGAGAACCGGCGCACGGCGGCGGCCGCCCGGAAGCCGGCCGGCCAGCGCGCCGAGCGGCTCGACGGCACCGCTCAGGATGTTGACCGCGGAGTTGAGGTTGGGGATGGCATTGCCCAAGGCCTCAAGCCTCGGGATGATCGCGTCGAACGTCGTGCCGAGATCAATCAGCTGGTCGAGCGTGCCACCCGGCACGAGCAGCTTCTCGAGGATTCCGTTCTCGGCCAGGAGCTGTTCGAGCAGACCACCCTCGGCCAAGACGCGGTCGATCGCGCCCTCCTCGGCCAGGAATCGGTCGAGCGGACCACCGGGGGCCAGCAGCCGATAGAGGGGGCCGTCCTCCGCCAGCGCCCTGTCGAGCGGGCCGCCCGTCTCCAGCAGCCGTACGAACGGGCCGTCCTCGTCCGCCATTCGATCGAGAAGTCCATCCCTGGCAAGAGCCTTGCCGATCGGGCGGTCTTCCGCGGTGAGATCGGCCAACGTACGAGCCAGCCCCACGGGGCCCCGCTCGTCGGCGAGAAGCTTGTTGAGCTGGTCGAGCAGCCCACCCTCGCCGAGGAGCGCACCCAGGCGGCTGGCATAGCCACCATCGCGAAGGATCGGTCCGTTCGGTGAGGCCAGCTGACCGAGCCCCAATGTCGCCTGGGTCGCTGCAACCGTCACGCGTACGGGAAGGAGGGCCAGTCCACGAAGATCCATGACCGAAGCGTATGACCATGTCATCGCCGATGGCACGTCAATGGACAAGGGCGTTGACGTAGGTCCGCGCTTCACTTATATTCAACACATGATGAATTTAGCCATCGAGGTCCAGGACCTCAAAGTCATCCGCGGCGGCAATACCGTCCTGCCGGGTCTCGACCTCTCCGTCCCGACCGGATCGGTGACCGGCCTCCTCGGCCCGAGCGGCAGCGGCAAGACGACACTGATTCGCTGCGTCGCGGGCATCCAGATCGTCGCCGCCGGCACCGTCACCGTGCTCGGAGAGCCAGCAGGGACAGCCCACAACCGCGCCAGGGTTGGCTACGTGACACAAGGCAGCTCCGTCTATCCCGATCTCACGGTCCGGCAGAACCTCGCCTACTTCAGCTCGCTGTCCGGAATGGACGGCAACACGATCACCTCGACCATCGCGGACGTCGGCCTGACCCATCGCGCCGACGCCCTCACCGGCGATCTGTCCGGCGGCGAGCGTATCCGCGTCTCACTCGCTGCGGCACTGATTACCGACCCCGATCTCTACCTGCTGGACGAGCCGACGGTCGGTCTCGATCCGGTGCTCCGACGCGACCTGTGGAAGATGTTCAGCGACCTCGCCCACGACGGCAAGACGCTGCTCGTCTCGAGCCACGTCATGGACGAGGCCGGACGATGCGACCGCGTGCTGCTGATGCGCGAGGGCGAGTTGATCGCAGACGAGACGCCCGACGGGCTGCGCGCACGGGCTGGCACCGACGATCTCGAGGAAGCATTCCTCGTGCTCGCCGAGAGGAGCGCAGCATGAAGAGGACCTGGGCCACAGCTCGCCGCGTCCTGCAGCAGCTCAGCCACGACCGCCGAAGCATTGCCCTGATCGTGTTGGTGCCATCGCTGCTGATGGTGCTGTTCAAGTACATCTACGACGGCCAACCCGGGGTCTTCGACCGCGTCGGCCCGCAGATGCTCGGGCTGTTCCCGTTCATCGTGATGTTCCTGGTGACGTCGGTGACCATGGTGCGCGAACGCACGTCCGGCACCCTCGAGCGCCTGCTGACCACGCCCGTTCGCCGCGGTGAGCTGATCGGTGGTTATGCCATCGCCTTTGGCCTCGCCGCGCTCGTACAGGCCGTGGTCAGTGCGGTCGTCGCCATCTGGCTGCTCGACCTCACCGTCGCGACACCTTGGGCGATCGTGCTGTTCGCCGTCGTCGACGCGGTGCTCGGCACAGCCCTCGGACTGCTGATGTCGGCGTTCGCGCGGACCGAGTTCCAAGCCGTGCAGTTCATGCCCCTCGTGGTCTTCCCACAGATCTTGTTGAGCGGACTGCTCGCACCTCGCGACTCCCTGCCGGACGTGCTGCGCTGGATCTCCGACGCACTGCCGCTGAGCTACGCGACGGATGCGTTCACCGAGCTGGCCAACAGTGATGTGTGGTCCGCCACCCTGGGCCGCAACCTCGGCATCCTTGTCGGCTGCTGCGCCGTCGCCATCGCCCTTGCCTCACTGACGCTGCGACGCCGCACACCGTGACGGCGCCTCGCCGGCGCGGACGACCGGGCTCCGACTCGTCCGTCGACACCAAACAAGCCATCCTCGATGCGGCTCGCGCACAGTTCGCCGCAAAGGGCTTCGCCGGTGCGTCGCTGCGTGCCATCGCCGGCGATGCCGGGGTGGATGCGAGCCTGATCAGTCATTACTTCGGAGACAAGTCCAGGCTTCTGGTCGCGACGATGCAGCTGCCCGTCGACCCGGTCGCCAAGATCCAGTCCGTCGTCGACGGCGGTCCGGACGGAATGGCCGAGCGCCTGCTGCGGACATTCCTCGAGGCCTGGGACCCCCACCGCGATGCGTTCAGCACGCTCGTCCGCACCACCTTCGGACCAGGCGATGATCAGGCGCCGATGTTGCAGCTGGCCCGCAGCGTGCTCATCAGCTCGCTGGTCGGGGTGCTCGAGGGGGATGACCGTGAGCTGCGCGCTGCGCTGATCGCCAGCCAACTGATCGGCATGGCAACCGCTCGGTACGTGGTGCGCTTCGAGCCGCTCGCCAGCACCTCCGCCGACACACTGGCGGGCGTTTTTGCCCCGGCACTGCAACAAATAATTGACGGCTGAGGCTGTCCAACCTCGATTTCCAGGAGTACCTTCTCAATCAAACTCCTGAGAGGTCGTCTCATGAATCGCTTCGACATATCCCCCGCAAAATTCTGGGGTCTCACCGTGATCGTGGCAGTTGCAGGCTTCGCCTTGTTCAAACCGGTCTTTCTGGACCACAGTCCCGCCGGATCTCCCGAACCCAGCGGCGCGCCGGCGGCGCTGATGATCGTCGAGTCCGCACTCAGCTCCATCGCCATGGGCATCGGCGTTGCGATCCTGGTCTTCGGCGGAAAGGTGGTCAGGGCCCTCCCCGGCAACCTCCAGGCCAAGGGGCGAATCGTCCAGATCGCCCTGTTCTGGACGATGGCGCCATGGCTCATCCATACCGGGTTCCACATCACCACCAAAGAAGGTGATTTCAGCCGACTGGCAGCGATTGAGTATGGCTTCCACCTGACCACCTACGGTGCAGCGATCGTAGCCACCTTCGCGCTGGCACAGATCGTCAGCTCGCTCTTCCGCGAGAAGCCATCGGTGCTCGTCGAGTAGCTAGAGCGATCCGGCGATCGAGCCGATCAGGGCCAGCAGCGCCACGACAACCGAAATCGGGATGAGCCACAGCGCCGCCACGACGACCGTCACGGTCGTCCCGATCTTGGGCGGGCCGAAGTAGCGTGCACGGGGCAGGTCGCCGACACCCTCGATCCACCGACCCGTCATCGCGACTCCTGACCACGCGCCCTTGAGTCGACTGAAGACCCGCCAACCGCCCCCGCCGGCGACCGTGGACAAGGCGCCGCGGGTTTCGTCGACCTTGTCCGTCAGGCTGATCATGATGCCGAGCTCGGTCGCCAGCTTGTCCGGCTCCTCGACGGCTTGCAGGATCCGGCGGCGTCGACCCCAGAACGCCGCGGTGACGGCCAGCATCGCTGCACCGACTCCCAGAAGCACGCCACGGGTGCCGCCGTCGGCAAGCGCGCCCAGCACGATCGTCGTGATCACGAACGGCAGTGGCGCGATCATGACCAGGGCGGTCGGAATGCGGGCGAGCTTCACCGCAACGGCTATGACAGCCGCGGCGCGCTGGGCGACTTCGCCGGTCTGGTCGTCGACCCTCGCTGCGAGATCTCCCGCCGCCGAGTTGGCCGCTGAGCCCAGCGACTTGACCTGTCGAAACTTCATACGCCCAGCCTACGGACGTCATCCACGGGTGCGAAGGCGTGAGATAGTCACCCGATGGAACGTCTCGTATCGCAGTGGAAGCTCATCCTCCTGGTCACCGCCGTCGCCGGCATCGGCATCTTCATCGCCGAGCCCGACTACAACACCCTCCAGATGTCCAAGGACGCCAACGAGTTCCGCACCGTCCTCGGAGACCAGGACGGTCGAGCGATCATTGCCAACATCAGCGACCTGATCTTCGCCGCAGGATATGGCGTGCTCGGCGTCATCGCGTTCCGCAGTCTCGCAACCGGCAAGGTCGCGCTGATCGGTAGCCTCCTCGCCGTCGGCGCAGCTCTGGCCGACGAGATCGAGAACGTCCTGGTGCTCCTCAACATCACGTCCGACTCCCTCACTGACGGTGCCGTCGATGCGATGACCACCTTCGGTGCGATCAAGTGGGTGCTGATCATCGCGGCGATTGCGCTGCTGATCATCGTCGCCATCCGCGCGCGAACCGCTCGCCAGGCGTAGACGCTGCACCGTGGCCATTGTCTTTTCGCTGATCTCAGCGCTGTCCTACGGCGTCTCGGACTTCCTCGGCGGCATCTTCGCCAAGCGGTCGTCGCCGTGGCAGGTCGCCATCGTGGGACAGACCTCGTCGGGCTTCTTCAGCCTCATCGCAGCGTTGCTCATCGCTGGATCACCGACCAGTCGCGACCTGGCATTCGGCGCACTTGCCGGTCTCGGTGGCGGCTTCGGCGTCGCATTCCTCTATCGCGGGCTGTCGACCGCACGCATGGGCGTCGTCGCCCCTCTGTCAGCCATCGGCACGGCCTTGTTGCCGGTCGGCGTGGGTCTGGCGACAGGTGATCGCCCCTCGAGCCTCGCCGTGATCGGCATCGTGTGCGCGTTTCCTGCCATCGTGCTGATCTCACGCGTGGTCGACGAGAACCCATCGCACCGCGGCGGCGTCATCGACGGCATCCTTGCCGGCATCGGCTTCGGCGCACTGTTCGTGTTCCTGGGACAGGTCGGCGAGGAGGCGGGCCTCTTCCCGTTGGTGATGTCGCAGATGACCTCGGTGCTGGCGGTGATAGTCACGGCCACGGTTCTCAGGCAGGCCTGGCTACCACGCACTCGTGCACCCTGGATTGCCGTGACCATGGGCCCGCTCGGCGCCACGGCGCAGGGGGCGTTCATGTACGCCACCCACCACGGCCTGTTGTCGGTCGTCTCGGTCATCTCGTCGCTCTATCCGGCGAGCACAGTCCTGCTCGCGGCCGTCATCCTGCGCGAGAAGATCCACGGCTGGCAGGGCGTCGGTCTGGTCTTCGCTGCTCTGGCGGTGGCGCTGGTGGCAGCGGGCTGACCTCACTTCAAGAACTTGCTGGTCGTGCGGTCCTTGAGCGGTTTGCCACCCGTCTGGCAGGTCGCGCAGTACTGCAGCGATGAGGTCGCGTACGAGACCTCGCGCACCGTGTCACCGCACACCGGACAGGCCTCGCCGGTGCGCCCGTGCACCCGCATACGGGTGCGCTTGTCGTCCTTGAGGTCGGCGGCCGGCTTGCCGCGCGCTTGCTCGACCGCCTCTGCGAGCACGTCGTGCAGCGCCGACTCGAGTCGTACGATCTCGTCCTCGCCGAGGCTCTCGGCGATCGCGAACGGCGACAACTTGGCAGCGTGCAGAATCTCGTCGCTGTAGGCGTTGCCGACGCCCGCGATGATCTTTTGATCGCGGAGCAGTCGCTTGACCTGCATCTTGCGGTTGAGCAACGGCCGGAGCTCGAAACCGGTTTGGAGCGGGTCCGGGCCGAGTGCTGCAATGCCCGGCACCTCCGACGGCGATCGCACGACATACATCGCGAGACCCTTGCGGGTGCCAGCCTCGGTCACGTCGAAGCCGACTGTCGGGCCGTCGCCGCGATCAAGACGGACGCGGGCAGCGATGTTGCTCGCGCCGAGCTTGAGCCTGGTGTCGGGCAGCTTGTCCGACCAACGCAGCCAACCCGCCTTGGCCAGGTGCACGACGATGTGGATGCCATCAACGTCGATGTCGATGAACTTGCCATGGCGGCTGACGTTGGTGATCGTCAGTCCCGGCAGGGCGGTCACCGGCGGATCGAAGGTCTTGAGCACCGAGAACGACGCCAGCTCAACCCCAACGACGACCGAACCGACCGCTTCGGCGCGCAGGAACTCGATCAGGCCGTTGACCTCGGGCAGCTCAGGCATGACCCAATTGTCGTGCCTGAGGCCAGCGTTCTGAAAGGTCTAGGCGAACGTCAACCACAGCAGCGCGCCGTTCAGCGCGATGACGATCGCCGCGACGAGACACGCGGCCCCGGTCGTGAGACGCCGGTTGACGTACTCGCCCATGACATCGGGACGCGCGGTCAGGATGACCAGCGGGATCAAAGCAAAGGGAATGCCGATCGACAGGACCACCTGCGATATGACCAGCGCACGACTTGGCTCCGCACCGATCGCGAGAACGACGAGGGCCGGGATGAGGGTGACGACTCGACGTACGAGCAGCGGCAGCCGAACGCCCAGGAGGCCGTTCATGACTTCGGCGCCGGCCGCGCTGCCGACCGAGGTCGAGGCAAGTCCCGAGCCGAGGAGCGCCACGGCGAACAACAGGGCCACCCCCGCACCGAGCTCGGACGTGACGACCGCGTGCACTCCGGCGAGGGTGTCCGTGCCGGGCAGCCCGTCGAGACTTGCCGCAGCAACCACGAGGAGCGACAAGTTGAGGACTCCGGCGAGGACCAACGCCAGCACGACATCGGTGCGGGTCGCCGACAGCAACTGACGAACGGTCAGTCCGTGGCCTCGGCGCCCGAGCCGGTCAATCGTCAGGCTCGAGTGCAGGTAGATCACGTGTGGCATCACCGTCGCGCCGATGATCCCCGACGCCAGGAGAACGCTGTCAGCACCCTCGAAGCTGGGGATGAGGCCGCCTGCCAGCGGGCCAACCTCGGGGGCGTTGACGAACAGGCCCGCCAGAAAGCCCACCGCGATCAGAGCCAGGAACCCGACGATGACTCGTTCGAGGGCGCTTTGACCGTGGCGGTCCCCAATGCGCAGAATCACCATCGCCACGCCGGCTGTGATGATCGCGCCGACCACGAGCGGAAGGTCGAAGAGGAGGTTGAGCGCGATGGCTCCCCCGACCACCTCGGCGAGGTCTGTGGCGATCGCGATCGCCTCGGCCTGCATCCAGAAGGCCAGGCGCGGACCGCGCGCCAGCCGCTCCCCGACGTGGGTCGCCAACGACTTGCCGGTGACCATCCCGAGCTTGGCTGACAGGTACTGCACCAGGACCGCCATGATGTTGGCCATCACGACGACCCACACGAGGGTGTAGCCGAACCGCGATCCGGCCGTCACGTTGGTGGCGACGTTGCCCGGATCGACATACGCCACAGCGGCGACGAACGCCGGACCCAGCAAGGTGACGCGTCGCACCACCGGGGCCCTGGAAACCATGGTCACCGAGCGTAGTTGCCGTCGCGCCCGGTCCCGACGTCGGCTACTCAGTCGCCACGGGACGATCCTCATGGTTGCTCCATTGCGACCACGAGCCGGGATAGAGCGCGGCATCGAACCCAGCAATGGCCAGCGCCGCGACCTCATGGGCCGCCGTGACACCGGACCCGCAATAGGTTGCGACCGGTACGCCTTCGCCCACGCCGAGCGCCTCGAACCGCCTGCGCAGCTCCTCCGGCGAGCGGAAACGCCCCGCAGCATCGACGTTGTCGGTCGTCGGCGCGCTCACTGCGCCCGGGACATGCCCAGCGCGCGGATCGATCGGCTCCGTCTCACCGCGATAGCGTTCCACGGCACGGGCGTCGAGCAACACGCCCTCAAACTCTGCCGCGCCGTCAATGTCGATCGTCGGAGCCTGACCGCTGGCCAAGATCACGTCGCCGGGCTCAGGACGTACGTCGTCGGTTTCAAGCGATCCGCCGGCGGCGACCCATGCCGACAAGCCACCATCCAGCAGTCGTACGTCCTCGAAGCCAGCCCAGCGGAGCAGCCACCATGCACGCGCCGCTGCCAGCCCTCCGTTGTCGTCGTAGGCCACCACGGTGCTGCCGTCGGAGATGCCCCATCGGCGCGCAGAACGCTGCAGGTCAGCGGCATCGGGCAAGGGATGACGCCCGTCCCGCGGCTCGCCGTGGCCAGCTAGCTCGGTGTCGAGCGCGACGAACACCGCTCCCGGGATGTGCCCCTCGAGGTACGCGTCGCGGCCGGGCGGCCCGCCGAGCGTCCAGCGCACATCGAGCAACACAACATCATCCGGTGAGGCCAACAGCTCGGATGCCTGAATGAGTACGCCCATGTGGCAGACCCTATGCACAGCCAGGTCGCCGCGCGGCGGTAGTCGTCACTGCTCCTTGCGATGGGGGTGAATGCTCCGCGACTCAGACCGCCGGCTGCGACTGCTGAACCAGTCGCTGACATAGATGCGCGGCAGTATCTGCGCGACGGCAAGCGACACGTAGATCACCGTGTTGATCGCGACGAATGCTGCGAGGACGGCAAACCAGTCCGACTGCAGCACCGACTCATCGAGCAGGGCACTCTGCGGGATCATCATGACTCGACCGCCTTGACCACATGGCTCCATCGCGCTTGCCGGCCCGATGAGATGTCAAGAACGCCCTTGACGAAGACCACGTTCAAGAACATCGCGAAGACCAGCTCCGGAAACAACGTGGCGCCCAAGAGGCGGGCACGCCATCCGCCCTTCCACACCGAGACCACGCGCTCCACGGCGAATATCAACCCGATGGAGAGCCAGAACGGGAACCAGATCCAACTGTCGAGCGCCAACACCATGACGACGATCAAGATGAGATAGGTGACCAGGGCGATGGCGCCATATCCGATGCCCAGCTGCTGGACCCAGTAGCGGAACGTCTGCCGGGTGAGGCCGTAGGCCGCGAGATTCTCCACAGCCCCTCGCTGCCACCGAAGTCGCTGGTTCCACAGCGCTCCCCACGTCGGCATCACTTCTGTCACGACAGTGCACTCCGACGGCGAGATCATCAACGCTCCCAAAGACTTCAGGGCAATCGTCAGCTCGTTGTCCTCGGTCAGCGCCGCCGTGTCATAGACGTCGCCCTGTCTCCCCGGAATCAGGTGCCCGCGGCTCTCGGCCACCGTGCGCAGAGCTTGCGGACGAAAGACGGAAGCGGTGCCGGTCAGGACGAAGACCCGCCCGCGGCGCCGCTTCAGGATGCGCGCGTAGCGGGTGTATTCGTTGCGCTGGAACTGGCCCAGCATGCCCTCGCCGTCGTCGCCGTAGAACAGGCCACCAACTGCCATGAGCGCCCGATCGTCGGACATCCTGTCGACCACGGTCGCCATGAATCCAGCATCCAGGGTCGTGTCAGCGTCCATCACCATGACGAGGTCGTTGTGCCCTTGACCGGGCAGGAGCCACCGAAGGGCCTGGTTGAGCGCTCCGCCCTTCTTGTGGATGTTGTCGACCGACTCGAACACCTCAACTCCGGCAGCGCGAGCAACGTCGACCGTCCCATCGGTGCAGTTGTCCGCCACGACGATGATGCGTTCGGGCACCGCTGACTGCTCCAAGAGCGAGGTGAGCGTAAGGCCGAGTCCGGCCTCCTCATTGTGTGCCGGTATGAGCACGGTGACCGTCACCGGACCCGCGAACACCCCGCGGGTCTCAGCCATGACCAGCCTTGGCGCCAGGGGCATGCCGCCTGCGTCCTCCGACCGTCGCGCTCGGGTGGCGATGCGCTGCTCAATCAGGGCCACCCCTGCCGCAGCGAGGAGGGCCAGGGCAACCGCGGCGATCAGGATGCGTGGCGCCGGTGCCTGCGTGTCGTAGAAGACGTTCCAGATGCCGAACAGGACACCCTCTTCGGGCGGATTGCTCGCGCCGGGGCCGGTGGAGGACACGGCAATCCACAGCAGCGCCGACGCACCCAGCGCAACTCCCAGGATGATCACACCCACCAGCCGTTGGAAACGACCCATCTCAGATACCAGTTCCTTCCGTCTTGTTCAGGTATGTGGCAGCAAATTCGTCGAGCGGTACGGGCCGGCCGATGAAGTATCCCTGGGCGAAGTCGACGCCCTCGCTGCGGACCACATCCAGGCTGGCCTCATCGGCCACGAACTCGGCCACCGTTCGCTTGCCGAGATCGCGGGCTATGCCAACGATCGAGCGAATGATCGTGCGGTCGATCGCGTTGCGATGGCAGTTCTCGACGAACTCCCCATCGATCTTCACCAGGTCGAACACCAGGTGCTTGAGGTAGTAGAACGAGCCGAAGCCGGCGCCGAAGTCATCCAGCGCAAATTTGCAGCCCAAGGCTGTCATGCGGTCTCCGAAGAGGCGCGCGACATCAACGTCTGCAACGGCAGTGGTTTCGGTGATCTCCAGCACGAGAGCATGCGGCGACACCTGATGTGTCTCCAATGCGTTGACGATCGTGTGCTCGATGGCGACGTCCCCGATCGAGTGGCCGGACAGGTTGACCTCAAGCTGGAAGTTGGGCTGCAGCGCACGCATGGCGGCCAAGGCGGCGATGCTGTGCTCGAGCACCCAGATGTCGACGGCTGGCGCGAGCCCGGCCCTTTCAGCGACCCCCAGGAACTGGGCCGGGAGAATGTCACCATCAGGATCTTCCATGCGGAGGAGAACTTCGGCAGAAGCGATCTGGTTGGTCGACAGGTCAAGGATCGGCTGGAACCGAAGGCAGAACCCGTCTCCCTCGAGCGCCTTCTCGATTCGATTCTTCCACTCCAGCCGCGCCGCCGTACGAGGGCCGCCAACTGTAGAGCTCGCCAGCGTCGCAAACTGATTGCGGCCAGCATCCTTCGCGTCGTACATGGTCATGTCTGCCAAAGCCAGCACGTCCATAGACTGATGGGCAGCGGCTTCCATCGTCACCACACCCACGCTCGCCGTTACCCGGCGCGCGGGCACCCTCAAGGGTCGCGTGTATAGGCGCGCAACTTCTCCACGATGGTCTGAGCCACAGTCTCTGCCGCCGCCTCGTCGGCCTCCGGCAGAAGGATCGCGAACTCATCGCCGCCCAGCCGTGCCACCACGTCACTCCCTCGCAGAGCCGCCGTCAGCAGCAAACCGACCGCCACGAGCAACTCATCACCGGCATCGTGGCCAAGCGTGTCGTTGACTTCCTTGAAGTCGTCGAGGTCGAGCAAAAGCACCGCCCCCTCGGGCCCATAGCGCTCACAACGATGAGATGGGCTTGCAGCATCGTCGTCAAATCTTCGACGGTTGGCCAACCCCGTCAGTGGATCGTGATCAGCCATGTGCGCAAGCTCTCGCTGATGGCGCTGGCGCTCAGAGACATCGACCACGTTGACCAGCACCAGGTCCTCGCCTCCTTCAATCCTCGGGAAGCTCCGGGTGCTGAGCAACACATGCAAGTCGTGGCCGTCGGCACCACGGAATCCCCACTCCAGCTCGGCCGCCATGTCGTCGTCGTTGTCAACCGAGTCGAGGTGCTGCTGGAAGGTCTCTGCCAGTTCGGGGTTCAAGTCAGAGAGCGACTTGCCGACGAGATCGCCCCACCGGTCGCCAATGATCGACTCCATCGCCCGGTTGACCTGGACCGCGACGCCGGCGCGAGTCAGCAGTGCCACGCCGTGTGGCGCATCGACAAACAGGCAGCTCGGCTCGCTCCTTCGCCTGGGTCAGCGCCCTCTCTCGCGAGCGCTCGCTGCTGACGTTTCGGGCCAGGATGAGCACACGCGGACCATCGCTCTCAGGCGGCAACGGGGTCACCACCACTTCGTGCTCGGCGCCCGTGATTGCTGAAGTGATGTCGTTGGAGGTCTCCTGGCCCGCAAAGGCCGCATCAATCATGGGTCGCCAGATGGCCATGTTGTCCTCGTTGGAGACCTCGGGGAGCAACTTCCCGACCGAGTCCTCCAGACCCTTGTCGCATAGCGCCCCGCCCCGAAACCACTCTGATGCGCAGGTCGCTTGTCGATCATCACCACCGTCGTCTCGGCCAGGTTGTCCATCAGGACTCGCCAGCGAGCCTCCGAGATCGACAACGCCCGTTCGGACTCGACGCTGGTCGTGGTGTCGATCGCCACCCCGAGGTATCCGGTGAGCGTGTTGTCGGCGTCGTGCAGCTCGGTGACCGCGAGACGGACGAAGATGCGCCCACCATCTGCCCGGACGTACGTCCAGATCCGGCTCTGCTCACCCCTACGTGCGAGCTCGACAAAGACCCCGAACCCGGGCTCGACACCGAGCTCCTCGGCGACTGCGACCACTTCGGACTCGTCATGAAATTTCGCCGGAGTCTGGAGTCCTTCCATCTCTTCGCGGCGGTAGCCCAGCAGCTCCTCGGCACCCACACTGAACGATCGGATGAGCCCGGTCCGATCTGTGACGATCATGCTGCTCAAGGTCGCCCCCCGCATCACGCCATCAAGCTCAGCGCGGGCCAGTCGCTCCTTGGCCGATTCGGTGGCGAGTTTGCGCACCAGTCTCTGGACTGTGGGCGAGACCAGTAGGCCGAAGGCTCCCCACGCGACGGCCTTGCGTATGTCTGAAATGTCGTACGCCGGCTCGCCGATCAGCAGCGCCGGCACGGCAAACACCGCGACAGTCAGACCCGATGCGAGGAGGAGCTCCTTGAAGGTGCCCGTGAGCGCCAACCACAGAAGTGGCAGAGCAACCATGGGTCCAAGCCCCGATTCGCTCCCGTTGGTCAAGTCCCGGGAAAGCGCGATGACGACGAAGAACAACATGGCCGGTGCTGGGTCGATCCAGGTGCGCTTCTCTCTGCGTACGCCCACCAGCAACAAGACCAGCGCAAGTGCGAAGGTCAACACCATCGGAAGGGACTCGACGGTCAGGCGGTTGTTGTAGGGCGGCAGGAATACGCTCCCGAGGCCCAGCAGTGCCAGCGTCACAAAAGGCGCAGCGGCGCGCAAAGTCGGCCGCGGTATTTCCACGACTTGGTCTACTTGCCCGTTCGGCGACATTGGATCCCACTCCCACCCGCCACCCTAGGGGCCAGCGACGGTTCTCGCGCTCTGATTCGCCCAACTACGGGCCAGCCATTTGGCGAGGGAACAACCGCTCTCGATCAGCGTCGCTTGCGCCAGATCATGACCTGGTTGTCGGCGATGAGCGCCGGGAGATTCTGCACCTGACCTGCGTCAGCAAGTGCCATCTGGAGCTCAGCGACTCGCTGCCGCAGCGCGTCGACCTGGTTCTCGAGCTCGATGACCCGACGCACTCCTTCGAGGCCCAGCCCTTCGGCGGTGAGCCTGGCGACCTGGCGCAACAGCTCGATGTCGCGGAGCGAGTAGCGACGCCCACCCCCGCCGGTACGTCCCGGAGCGACAAGGCCCAGCCGGTCATAGGTGCGCAGCGTCTGTGGGTGAAGCCCCGACAGCTCGGCGGCAACGCTGATGACGAAGACCTTCGCCTCAGGTCCTGGCGGAACGAATGACGAGTCCATCAGGTGGCCTTCTCGAACAGTCCGTCGCGCGGCGACGTCGAGCCTCGGCTGTCGCGGAGCTTTTCGACCGCTTCGCGCGCCTCATCAGTCAGGTCTGTCGGCACCTGAACCTCGACCGTGACCAGCAGGTCGCCCTTGCCGCCGGTGCGCTTGACGGCACCCTTGCCGGTGGCCCGGAACGTACGCCCGTTGGGTGTGCCCGCCGGGATCTTGATGCGAACGGGTGGACCGTCGAGCGTCGGAACCTGGATCTCTGCACCAAGGGCTGCCTCGTCGAACTCGACCGGCACCGAGATCGTGAGGTTGTCGCCCTTGCGACCAAACAGCTTGTGTGGCTGCACGTGGACCAGCAGGAACAGATCGCCCGCGGGCCCGCCGGCTTCACCCTTGCCGCCCTTGCCCTTGAGCCGGATGCGCTGGCCATCCTTGACGCCGGCCGGGACCTTGACCTGCAGGGTCCGGCTGGACGGTGCACGGCCAGATCCGCGACAGATCTCACAGGGATGTTCGACGACCAGCCCCCGACCACGACACTGATCACACGGCTCGGTCATCGCGAAGAGTCCGCCCGCCGTACCGGTCTGCGAACCGCTGCCCTGGCATTTGGTGCAGACCTTGGGCGTCGTGCCCGGCTTGGCGCCGGTGCCGTGACAGTTGGGGCACGGCTCGTCGCTCGTCAGGCGAAGTGGCAGGGTCGCCCCGTCAACCGCCTGCTGGAAGGTGATCGACGCCTCGGTCTCGAGGTCATCGCCCTTGCGGGCAGCCGACTGCCGCGGGCGACCGCGGCCGCGGCCACCCCCGAAGAGTCCACCGAACAGGTCGCTGAAGTCGGGCTGCCCTCCCGGACCGGGCTGACCGTAGCCGCCGGCCGCACCCCTGAACTGCCCGAACATGCTGCGTTGCTCGTCGTACTCCTTGCGCTTGTCCTTGGACGAGAGCACCGCGTAGGCCTCGGAGACGCCCTTGAAACGCTCTTCGGCAGCCTTGTTACCGGGGTTGGAGTCGGGGTGGTTGTCACGGGCGAGCTTGCGATAGGCCTTCTTGATCTCGTCCTGCGACGCGTCCTTCTTGACGCCAAGCACTTTGTAGAAGTCCTTGGTCGACCAGTCACTCGCTGCCATGCCAACCCTCCCTTCTGTTACTCGTCAGGTAGTTCTGTGGACGGCGCCTCGTCAGACGGTGCTGCCGATTCTGCTGCAGGCGCGTCCGCTGCGGGTTCGACCACGCCGACAGTTGCCGCACGAAGCACCCGGTCGCCGTGGCGGTAACCGATGCGCAACACGGTGTCGATCGTGGTGGTCTCGACCTCAGCCGACTCGCCGGCATGGAAGACCGCTTCGTGCACGGCCGGGTCGAAGGCCTCACCCTTGGCGCCGAACGACTCCAGCCCGTGCTTGGCGGCCAGCTGGTGGATCGCATCAGCGACCGCCTTGAAGCCGCCCTCGAGCTCGCCGTGCTCGTCGGCGCGCCCGATGTCGTCGAGCACGGTCAGCAGCGACTGCAGGACAGCCGTCTCACCCTGTGCTCGTACGAGCTCTCGGTCACGATCGACGCGACGCTTGTAGTTGACGTACTCGGCCTGGAGCCGCTGAAGATCGGCCGTACGTTCGGCAAGCTGCTGCTCGATCGATGGCTCCGCAGGCTCGGTCGGGGTTTCGACAGGCTCAACCGGCGTGTCGCCGGTCGAGCCTGTCGACTCACCCTGCTCGGGGACCGAGCCGTCGGGCTCGGTCACTTCTGTCCGTCTTGAGCCGACTCGTCCTCGTCGACGATCTCGGCCTCGACGACATCGTCGTCGTCACCTGGGTCGTCACCCGTCGGGGCGCTTTCCTGCGCCTCAGCGGCGGCCGCGGCGTACAT
>CAVXBP010000018.1:0-54104 GCA_963760105.1 uncultured Actinomycetota bacterium | reverse complement strand
TCCACGGGCCGGGTCGGAAACGGAAGCACCTTGGCTTCGAGTGGGAGTGATGGATGGGCTTGTGGAACTGCTGGTTGGTTCATTGTTCTCCCGTCGCGAGGCGACCTGCTGTCGGGTCCCGAAGTCCAACTGCACGAGGATCGTCTCGCTACTGAATCATTGATAGCACGAATCGCTCAGGACTGGAAGGAGAGCAAAAATGCGCAACGCTGGCGCGATGATGTGGTGCGTGTGCGTTCTGCCCATTCGGGGTGAGGGCCGAGCTAGGACTCTGGATTTCCGCCGGCCCAGTGGTCGATCAGAGCAGCCGACGGTGCGCTCGTGTATCGATATGTCGCCAAGCTGGACGGATGCGGGTGCACTCGAGCGAGGAACCTGTTGGTCAGTTGCACCGAGTGCACGGGGTCGAAGCCTTCTGACACATGGCGATGGAAGCTCTCAGCGAATTCGAGCGCCGTGGAGTCGACGATGTTCCGGTTGGCCGCGATGACTCCTCGGCTACCGGCCGCCAGGAATGCCCACGCCAAGCCCATCGGCCGTGGTGGCAGTTTCACCTCCGAGCGATGACGCACACGCATTGAGGACGACGAGAGTCCCACGCAGGTCCATCTGTGCGATCTCGCCGGCTGTGATCCACCGGTCGCCGAGCCGTAGTGCGGAGCAAGCAGGATTGTCGGCTCGGAACATGGCATGGCTGGCGATGTGAATCGTGTCGAACTCACGTCCGCGGCTCGCCAGCAGGGTTGCGGTCGTCTCCTCGCCGCGGTAGATCTCGGCGTCGGGCCGGAGCTTGGCGATGGTCTCCGCCTCGATCGCGATGTCGGGGGCGCGATGGTCTGGTGCAGAGAGCACGAGCAGGCTTCCGGGCACCTGGACTGTGCCCGCGGGGGGATCTTGGCCGGTCGGCTCCGGCGACGCGTGGATGGAGGTTGCGAATCGCAGGGTGAATCGTTCGACCAGGGGAGCTGAATCGGCGCGACCAAGTGCTCCGAACGGGACATCATGGAGCCGGCGGTGCCCCACGATCAGCAGCGGTGAGCCATCCAGACCCTCGAGCAGATCCTCGATCGGCTCCACGAGGAGCTGGTACATGGCAGCCAACGAGGGGGACGCCGGCGACGGCTCAGCGACCTCGGTGAGGGGGTGGAGGCTCTGCTGGTCATGGCGTAGACACTCCGCGCGCCAATGACGGAGCAGGTCGGGCAGCTCGGACGTACCGCCCGGGAGTCGGCGGGCATAGACCTGACCCTCTCGAATCGCGAACGCCACGATCGAGCCGCTGAACAGATGGAACTGCAGGAGCGGCCCCTCGGGAATCGGCGGCAGCACGATCGGCGCGGAGGTGACCGCGTTGGGAGCGGCCTCTGCGGGCGAACGCCGCAGCTCCCTGCGAGCGGCGACGTAAGCCGCGCGAATGGCGGCCTGGTCGGTCTTTTGGTTGAACGTGAGCTTGTCGTAGACATCGGAAAGGTGGCCAAGCTCCTTTGCGACGTCCGGCGGGTCATACGCGGATCGGGTGCGGGACACATTCGGCGCCGCCGTCACGCCAGAGTGTCGACGGGGTCTCATGTAGGTCGCCCACTGCCAGGCTTCGGCGCGGGCCGTTGGCGTTCCGATGCTCAGGAGCAGCCCGATGAGAACCTCGAAGGCGACCGACTTGACCAAGGAGTGTGCCACGTAGAAGTTGGCGTCGCTCATGGCGAAACGGTTCTCGGCTTCTGTTCGCAGGCCGGTTCGGAGCACGTGGGCAGCACCCGCCAGGTCTCCCAGGTCGCGCTGGCGATCTGCCAACTCGATGTCGAGACCGAGCCGCAACAAGTTCAGCTGTCGGGACTGGATGATGTGGCTCGCCGATTCGAGATGACGCTGCGCCTGATCAGGATCTTGGGTCGCGCGGGCCAAGATGAGGCGGGCGCCGGCGACGATGGCCAGGTCGGGATCGTTCACCGTCCCTTGCAGCAGTGTCTGGGCGATTCGGGCGGCCTCGGTGGTGTCTCCCCGGGACAGCTCGAGCCACGCCAGGGTCAGCCGTACCAAGGTCTTGCCCTTGACCCGATCGTCGCAGTCGGCGTAGAGGCGTTCGGCCACGACCAGCTCGTTGTGTGCGGACGTGAAGTCATTGAGCATGAACGCCGTGGTACCCGAGACGTGAAGGCAACGCGCCAGCTCTGTCTCCATCTCGAGCTCGGAGAAGATCGGACTCACGTCCTGCGCCTCCATGCGGGCATCGTGCACCAAACCGGCGTGCAGCAGGCTGTTGCTGACCATCAGCTGGATGCGGGCCGCGTCTGCGCGCGCCCAGTCGGCGTCCAGTCCTCGGCGTGCTTCATCCAGAACTGCAATTGCGGCGGCGGGATCGTTCAGTTGGAGGAAGGCCTCCGCCATGGGTACGGCGAGCTCTGCGCCGAGAGCCGTTTCCCCGACAGCGTTCAGTCGCTCGCTGGCGCCCTCAAGTATCGCCAGGCCCTGATGTGACATCCCCATCGCGAGGTAGGCGGACCCTCGACGTATGTCGGTGTGCGCCACCATCGACAGGTCTTCCAAGGCATGGAAGATGTTCGCGGCGAAGTCGAAATGGCGCAGCGCCAGGGAGGGGCGGCCAAGCTTGGTCAGAGCCGCACCCGCGGTCAGGCTCGCTTCCGCGCGGATCTGCATGGTCAGCTGAGAGTTGGGCTGAGCCGGGGCGGGTGGCTTCAGCTCCTCAAGGATCGACTCGCTGATGCTGAGTGCTTGCGCGTCGTCGCCAAGCTCTGACAGCAGCGCGGCGCGGGCAACCTCCGTGGCCATTGCTTCCTGTTCGGAACCCGCGGCCAGAAAGTTGCGACGGGCAGCGCGCACTGCGCTCAACGCGGATCGGTAGTCACCCTTGGCCTGCAGGAGCAGGGCTCGTTGGTAGTGGGCTTCGCCCCGGTCATCAGGTGTGAGTTCCTGCGGGCCGTGCGCACATGCCCGCTCGAGGACAAGAAGCGCTTCCTGAGGGTCTGACTCTTTGAGGCTGACGGCAAGATTGGTCAGATCGGAGATGGTGTAATCGCCCCCGGTCCGCCTTCGTCCATTCGCCCGCGGCAACTCGCGGGCCGGCATCAGGTGTTTCCGAACACGTCTGAGGGGATCGCAGCCCGAACCGACATCGGTCCCTGGGTGATCCAGAGCTCGTCGACATCATGGTCGACCTGCTCGATGTGGAACACGCCGCCTGGCGCGCATCGGGTGATGTGTCGCACGGCTCGTCCGCCGGTGAGAACGATGTCCAGTCGGCCATCCTCGGCGAGGCCTGCCCAGGTGGCGAAACCGTGGACATCGAGCTGGTCGAGGGGGCCGCGGACGAGGTTCAGCTCGAGCCGCGTCGGGCCGCTCTCAAAGATGAGATGGGTGGTGTCGTCTGCCTCGCCCGCTCTCATGCCAGATGCTGCGGGGTAGTCGCGACTGTCGAAGACGAGTTGTGCGTCGAGGTGGTCCGAAGGACTCCACGGTGCAAACCGGCGCCGGAACAGAGTTCGGATCTTGTCGCTGGCGCTCGACGGGGGCGAGATCAGCGGCATGTCGTCGGCGGCCTCGATGAACTCGCGAATCCACTCGACGGATGCCCGCGCCTCAGGTGAGGCCGCGACCACACGTTCGATCTCGGCACTCTTCGCCGTGTCGAGGCGGCCCTCGACCCAGCTCACCAGTGTGGCGAATGGCGGAGTCTGCGGCGCGGTCACAGCGCGACCTCTCCGTCGGCCATGATCGAGCGCAGGCGTTCGAGGCACCGCCCGCGCATCGGTCCGATGGCACCAACCGAGCGGTCAAATCGTTGTGCCACCTCGGCATAGCTCGGCTCGGTCGGGTCGAAGAACAGCGCGAGCAACAGGTCGCGGCAGGTCCCGCCCAGCGTGCTGAGCGCGTCCTGTATCGCACTGTGGAGCGCCCAGTTGGCCAGCGGATCGTCGGGAAGGTCGGGCACCGTCTCGGTGGGGATCACCGTGCGGGCGCGAGATCTGAGGCGCCAGGCGTGTCTCCGCGAGACCGTCATGAGCCACGACGCCAGCTTGGTGTCGTCCTCGATGCGATCGAGGGAGTCGATCAAGGCAACGAATGTTGTCTGGGTGATGTCGGCTGCGTCTTCGGCCGTCACGCCGTTGCGCAGCGCGACGGTGTAGATCAGGCGCTCGTAGCGTGTCACCAGCAGATCCCAGGCCTGTGGGTCTCTGGCGCGGCACCGATCCAACAGCTCGGAATCGGTAGGGGCGGCGAGAATTCTCGTCTTTGCCCTGGGCGCGGACTGGGCCGGGAACGGGAGCACCACGGCATCGAGATGCGGACCTGAACGGTCAGCTGTGGATTGCATGCGCGCCTCCCCTGAGAACACGATGCTTTTCGAGGGTCTCCCGAAAGCCGTTTCCCGTGTAGCACGCCAAATGTGTCGCGCCACTGAAGTACCAACTGAAATGACAGCAAAAGGTTACTTTGCTGAACTTGTGTCAAGCGACACGGCGGTTGAGGTGGCGCAATCCTGGAGGCCTGTTATTTTCCGGCGCCTTGGTCAAACGCCGACCAGGCCGAGCCGATGATCTGGTCGATTCCGCGCGATGCTGCCCACCCGAGCTCGGCATTGGCGCGAGAAACATCCGCGACGACTTTCGCGGGGTCGCCTGACCTGCGCGCGACCACAACTGGGTTGAGCTCGTGTCCCGACGTATGGGCGATCTCATCGATGACCTCCAGGACGGACGCGCCCTGCCCCGTGCCGATGTTGAAGACCCGGTGATCGGCCGGCCCGTCGCCTGTCCACGTGAGCGCCGCGAGGTGGGCCTCGGCGAGATCCTGCACATGCACGTAGTCGCGGATGCCGGTGCCGTCAGGAGTCGGGAAGTCATCGCCGAATACGACGGGGGGTTCGCCGCTGATCGCATGGTTGAAGACAATCGGAATCAGGTTGAACGCCATCTTGTCGCCCAGGTCATCTGCGCCGGCACCCGCAACGTTGAAGTAGCGCAGACTGGCCGCGCGCAGACCCCAAGCTGTCGAAGCCCGGTTGGCCATCCATTCGCCGACCAGCTTGGACTCCCCGTACGGGTTGAGTGGCGCGCACGGGAGTTCCTCGTCGACCAGATCAACCTCGATCGACCCGTAGACCGCCGCCGATGAGGAGAACACCATCCGGCACACGTTGGTGCGCTCCATCGCCTCGAGCAGATTGATCATGCCGCCGACATTTTGGCGGTAGTAGTAGGTGGGTCGTTCCACTGACTCGCCCACCTGCTTGCGGCCGGCAACGTGGATGACGGCGTCCACGTGGTGATCTCGCAGCACATCCGCGATCCGATCGGTGGCTCCATCTGCCGCCAGGTCAAGCTGGACCAGCGGCACATCCGGGATCCTGCTGGGGACGCCGGCGCTCAGGTCATCCAGGACCACCGCCGGCTCGCCCTGGCTCGCGAGGAGCCGGACGAGGTGCGAGCCGATGAACCCAGCACCGCCGGTGATCAGTGTCGACATGAATTCAACGTACCGCCGCTCGTCCATCGGTACGTGTCTCCTCGACTTTCGGCGGAGGCAACCCTCCACCGGGTACAGGTGAGGCGAAGGTCATGCGCGTGGAGTCTGAGATGTACGGCTGCGCGCGGGAGCTCGACCAGCCCGGAGACGTCCCGATTCGTCGGGTTAACGGCTTGACCGGTAGCCTCGTCGGCGGAGGATTCGCATAGTGGCCTCGTGCGCTCGCTTGGAAAGCGGGTTGAGTGAAAGCTCTCAGGGGTTCGAATCCCCTATCCTCCGCCGAAACGCGAGGAGCCAAGCTACGCCGTGGAAAATCGCGGACGTGGCTGGTTCCTCGCAACGCACAGGGCTCGCCGTGGAAAGTTGCGGATGTTGACCGTTGCAGTGCGACGCGCACCGCCGTGGTCAGCGACGGTAGGTCTCAGAGGTGACGTCGCCGGTAGGGCTGGTGAACGTGAAGTCCACGGTGGTGTCGGTGACGGTGTAGGCCACGGTTCCGACCCTGTCGTCAATCGTGTACTCGAGCACGTAGGAGCCGTCACCGAGATCGTCGAAACGGGTGATGGTGGCACCGGGCAAGGGTTCCCCGGCTTCACGGAACGCGGGTGTCTCAGGTTGTGGGTCGACCTGGTCGGACACATCGACCACGCCCACGAGGCCGCCGTTGATGTACGGGTACGTGGTCGTGCCGTGGTAGTGGTAGACGCCGCTGCCGACGGTGTGGCCGTTGTACTCGTCAAGGTCTTCGACGGCGCTGCCATCTGGCTCGACGGACCCATAGATGGCATACCCGTCGAGCGCATAGGCAATGGGATTTTCGGGTCCGACGGCCTTCTCGAGATGTAGTGGCGCTGCGTGGTAGTGGTAGTCGTCCCCCCGCCCGCAGTGACCTCCGAACTCGTCGAGCTCGCCCACCAGGAATGCATCGTCTCCGCGGTTGTTGAGCGCATTGAAGATGGGGATCCCGTTCGCAGCGATCGCGATCGCTCCACGAAACAGGCCGGTCTTCGCCGAGATGGGCGAGTCGGCCATCTCGGGCGTCACCGGGAACTGCCAGGCATTGGAACCGACGTACGCCTGTGGCACAGGGACCTGCTGTTGCCAGCTCTTGATGCCCACCATCATCTGGTGTGCCGGGAGGCCGTTTGACTCGACCAGCCACAGGTCGCCAGTGGTGAAGGTCCTCACCGAGTCGGCGAAGGCGTCGAAGCCGGCGAGCGACTTCTCCGTGGCACCTGACGGGGATGTTGACGGCGTGGAGCTGCCGATTTGGCCTGACGATGCGGAGCCACCTGAGCTGCACGCCGCGAGGAGCATGGCTCCCAGCCCGAAGGCTCCGGACTGCAACAGCGTCCGACGGTCGAGCGAGCCCGCGATGCGCGGGTGGTGCGGGTGCTCGTGTGGGTGCTCGTGCGGGTGCTCGTGCGGGTGCTCGTGCGGGGTGTTCATGAGACCGACATGCGCAACAGGATCGTGTTGTCGACCTCAAGATCGGTCCCCCAGATGAGTCTCGCCGTGGGGTCCCAGGTGATCTCGTCGTAGCCGTCCTTGGGGCTGACCTCGGCCGCGCTCCATTCGGTTGCCGGCACCCAGGCACTTCATCGAACCCGGGCGAGGTCCAATCCGCAGGAACGTCAACCGTCGCAGACTCACAGGTCTCGTCGGGGTCGGGGTCATTGGCGCACTCGGTGTTGAGCGGTGCTTGCTGGACGACCAAAGACTGCCAGTCTGCATCCGTGGCTGCCACGACCTCCCCGGTGCTCAGATCGGTGATCTGGGCGATGATGCCCCCATCGCCCATCTGCTGGTTCGGCTCACCGATGTACTCGATCCCCGAGTCGGTCTCCTTGAAGTCCTTCGCCTCGATCGAAACCGTAAACGGCAGCTGCGCGTCAAAGGTGTACGTCTCGGCGTTGAATGAGCGCTCGGTCGTGATCGGCACCGAGTCTTCTCCAATCTTCTCGCCGTCGATGTAGACCGCGCTCCAGTTGTCGGCCCACACCTCGATCTGGAATCCTGTCGCCGAAACGCTCGTGCTCTGGTCGGCGCCGGATTCCGGAGCTGTCGTCTCCGATGAACAGCCCGCCGCGAACAACCCCACGGCGACGATCAGGAGACTCGCCAGGCGGGATGGGGTCGGCACGATGGGGCTCCTCAGATGGCGTCTCGGTCTTTGCTTCCAGAACCTACGACGGAACTCTGTGGAGATGCTGTGGGCTCCATGTCCGGAACCTGCATGGTCGGTCGCGCTAGCCCAATGGGCCGCGCGCCCGGGTTGAGAGACGCCATTGTGCCTCCGTATGATGGAGGCAGCCCCTCGCGCGGCGACACATCACCCAACTCCCCCAGGGCCGGAAGGCAGCAAGGGTCAGTGAGCTCTGTCGGGTGCGCGAGGGGTCCTTCATGCCCCGTCGGTCTTACGGCAGGGGCTCGATGACGCCGTGATCGTCGAGTGTCGAAACCAGCTTGGCCAGATGATGGCGGCCATCGCCGAGCGTGTGATCGATGGCGGTCAGGCGGCTCGTGAAGTGACCGACGCTGTACTCGGCGGTCATGCCGATGCCGCCATGCAGCTGGATCGCTTCCTTGCCGATGTGCCGCCCAGCCTTGCTGACCTGCAGCTTGGCGCGGGACGCCGCTTCTGCCGCGTTGCCGCCATCGAGCAGCACCAACGTCGCCCAGGTGACGACGCTGCGGGCTAGCTCGAGCTCGACGTACATGTCGGCAGCCCTGAACGTGAGGGCCTGGAACGTGCTGAGCGGTACGCCGAACTGCTTGCGGGTCTTGAGGTACTCCGTGGTCTGCTCCAGTGCCGTCTGCATCGCGCCGAGCGACTCGTGGCCGTAGGCGATCTGCGCCTCCGCAACGGTTGCGGCGATCGCATCAGACTGATCGGCGCCGGGCTCACCCAGGGGCGTGGCAGGCGTCGAGGCCAGACCGATGCGCGCGGCTCGCCCACCCTCGAACGTCTGGTAGCTGTCACGGGTCAGGCCCTCGGCGTCGGCCTTGACCGTGAACAGGCCAACCCCGCCGTCAATGGCCGCGCTCACGATCAGCAGGTCAGCGCGCGCTCCACCGATGACGGGTTCCTTGACGCCGGTCAGCGTCCAGGTGTCGCCATCCTTGGTTGCGGTGACTCCCGCAGCGTCCTCGCTGTAGCGCTGTCCGGGCTCGTTGTGGGCAAACGCGGGTACGAGGGTGCCCTCGGAGAGTGCTCCGAGGATCTCGGCGCGCTGCTCGTCGGTGCCGGCAGCGGCCACCAGGCCTCCGGCAAGCACGACGGCCTCGACATACGGTTCAGGTGCGATGACGCGCCCGATCTCCTCCGCCACGATCGAGACCTCGACCGGGCCGGCGCCCATGCCGCCGTCGGCCTCGGCGAACGGCAGACCGAGGGCGCCCATCTCAGCGAGCTGGGCCCAGGTCTTGTCACTCCAGCCCGGGTCTTGTGTGGTGACGGCCCGTCGGTCCTCAGACGATTCGTATGACTTGCCGAGCAGTCCGCGCACGGCGTCGCGCAGGGCGACCTGCTCTGCATCGAGTGTGAAGTCCATGTCAGCCCCTCAGTCCCAGGATCGTCCCGGCGATGATTTGTCGTTGCACTTCGTTGGACCCGCCGTAGATGGAGGCCTTGCGGAAGTTGAGGTAGTTGGGTGTCGAGACCTTGTTCCAGTCAGCCAGGTCCGACTCCTCGCCGGCGCCAGACGCCAGCGAGGCCGGGCCGCCCATGTCGACGTACAGCTCGGTCACCGCCTGCTGCAGCTCGGTGCCGCGCAGCTTGAGGACCGAGGATGCGGGGTGCGGCTTGCCATCGGCCGAGTGGGCAACGACCCGCAGAGCCGTCAGCTCCAGGGCCAGCAGCTCGTTCTCGAGATCGGCGATCTGCGAGGCATACAACGGATCGTCGAGCAGTGACGTGCCACCGGGGCCTGCCGTCTTGGCGTACTCCTTGGCGGCAGACAGGGCGCGCTTGGTCGCGCCGACCGGCGCCACGCCAACACGCTCGTTGCCGAGGAGGAACTTGGCGTAGTCCCAGCCCTTGTTCTCCTCGCCGACGAGGTTCTCCGCCGGTACGCGCACGTTGTCGAAGAAGACCTCGTTGACCTCGACACTGCCGTCGATCAGCTCGATGGGGCGAACCGTGACGCCGGGGGACGTCATGTCGATCAGCAGGAACGAGATGCCGGCCTGCTTCT
Source organism: uncultured Actinomycetota bacterium (assembly GCA_963760105.1). GTDB lineage: Bacteria > Actinomycetota > Actinomycetes > Propionibacteriales > Nocardioidaceae > Aeromicrobium. The sequence goes on along the minus strand of CAVXBP010000018.1, from coordinate 44,427 downwards.
TGACGTCGGGGTCGGTGCGGACGAGGTTGAAGATCCAGTCGCCGTACTGGCCGAGCGTCGTCCAGGTCTTCTGGCCGTTGACGACGTACTCGTCACCCTCCTTGACTGCGGTGGTCCGCAGCGAGGCGAGGTCGGAGCCGGCGTCGGGCTCGGAGAAGCCCTGTGACCACCAGATGTCGAGGTTGGCCGTCTTGGGCAGGAAGCGTTCCTTGAGCTCCTGCGAGCCGAAGGCAGCTATGACCGGTCCGACCATGGAGGCGTTGAACGCCAGCGGGATCGGCACGTTGGCGAGCTGCATCTCTTCGTGCCAGATGTGGCGCTGCAGCGGGGTCCAGTCCTTGCCGCCCCATTCGACGGGCCAGTTGGGCACCGCGATGCCGGCAGCATTCAGGGTCTGCTGAGCCTCGACGATCTGCTCCTTGGAGAGCTCACGACGGGCCGCGACGGTGTCGCGGATCTCCTGGGACACCTGGGTGGTGAAGAACGTGCGCATCTCTTCGCGGAACGTGGCGTCTTCTTCTGACAGCTGCAGCTTCATGTACGGCTCCTCGGCGAACGCGCCATGTGGCGCACGGTGAGTCTAGTGGTTGTCAAACCTTATGCACTAAGGCTGCATCTTCTTCTTCCGCACTGCACGAGCGCGGAGGGGTCCGACCAGACGGGGCCCGGAGAGACGCCGTTCGAGTCTACGCGCCTCGCGTCGCAGTGGCTGGGCGATGTATTCGCCCAGGATGACCCCCGACGCCAGCGAGATTGCGATCGCGATGGCGGTGATCATCGCGAGTATTCCGGTGTAGTCGTCGGCGGCGAGCAGCGACAGTCCGCGATAGATCGAGAGACCTGGGAGTAGCGGCACAATGCTCGCCACCACGATGACCAGAGGTGGCACGTTGAACCGTGATGAGACGGTGTAGCTGATGACACCGATGAAGATCGCCGCCACTGCTGCAGGCCAGGCCCGGCCCACGTCTCGGTCCGACAGCAGCAGGAACATCGCCGCCGCGGTGCCGGCGATCGTGGCTATCGGCAACAGGATGCGCGCCGGTGCGTAGGCCGCGAACGCGAAAGCCGCCGCACTGATCGCAGCGCCGGCGACCATGAGCGGGAAGCGCGACAGTCCCGATGCCTCAGGGTCCAGCGCGATGTCGACCCCCAGCAGGCTACCCACCGTGAGACCTCCGCTCACGCCGACGATGATGCCGACGGTGGAGATCATGACCTCGAGGATGCGAGCGCCAGCGGTGATGTAGAAACCCGTCAGTGCGTCCTGGATCGCACCGATGAAGCCGAGGCCGGCAAGCAGCATCACGATGCTGGCGATGATCACCAGGGATGGGTTGACCTTCACTGGGGTGGCGGCAACTCCGACGGCCAGCAGGGTCGCGAACAACCCACCCGCCACCTGGGCATAGAAGAAGGGCAGCCGTAGTCGGGAGAGATAGCGCTGGAGCACCTCGATGCCGATCGCGGCGACCGCGGCAATGGCTGTGACCGTGGCGTCGCCGCCGATCAGCAGCGCGATCCCTGCACCGATGACTCCCCAGCTGAGAGAGACCGCCCACCGCGGTGTCCGGTGACCCGTCGAGGTGATCTGCGCGATCTGCGACCGTGCCTCATTGAGGTCGATCTCATCGCTCAGCAGTGCCGTCACAAGATGGTCGGCCCTGGTCAGGTCATCGAAGTCCGTCTCGCGATGTGTGACGTGCCGGGTCAGCGAGAACGCGGGCTCGTCGAAGGTCTCCTGATAGCTGAGGGTCAACGTCGTGAACGTCACGTCCACGAGCGCCTGCCGCAGGCCGAGGTGATGGGTGATCGAGGACATCGTGGCGGTGACATCGGCAGCGCCGGCACCGTTGGACAGCAGCATCTCGCCGACCCGGAGGGCAAGGTCGAGCGTCCGCTGGATCTCACGTGGCTCAGTCACCCGTCCCATACTGTTGGACGCGACGCCCGTCGACAAACGAGGAGCCCCGCACACATGACCGACTGGATCGCTGACGAGCTGGGTGACGGCTACCAACAGCTGACGATTCCCTTGGGTGACGACCCCGACGGCGAGGGTGCGATCGACGCGACCTTGGTCCGCCGTACGCCTCCCGCTCGGGTTGAGGGCGCCGTCATCTACGTGCACGGCTTCAGTGACTACTTCTTCCAGACCGAGCTCGCCGACTTCTTCACCGATCGCGGGTTCGCGTTCTACGCACTCGATCTGCGCAAGTGTGGTCGCTCACGGCGCGACGGACATACCGGCCACTACGTGTCGGACCTGGCTCTGTATGACCAGGAGCTTGACCGAGCCCTCGAGATCGTCAGGGACGAGACGGGTGGCAAGCCGGTGGTGCTGGCGGCCCACTCGACCGGCGGCCTGATCCTTCCGCTGTGGCTCGACCGCATGAACCAGACGCCGGGAGCCGTCGCTGCATCAGGGATCGTCGGTCTGATCCTCAACAGCCCGTGGTTCGACCTGCAGGGCAAGGCATGGATGCGATCGGTCGGCACCCTGGGCATCGCAGCGGTCGCCAAGCTCAAGCCCACGACTCCGATCAACCTGCCGCCGAGTGACGCGTACGGCACGAGCCTGCACGTCAGCGGGCACGGCGAGTGGGAGTTCAACACGACGTTCAAACCGCTTGAAGGGTTCCCGGTGACATTCGGGTGGCTCACCGCGATCCGCCGCGGCCACGCCAAGCTGCACAAGGGTCTCGACATCGGGGTGCCGTCATTGGTGCTGCGTTCGTCGAAGTCGCGGTTTGCCCGTACGTGGTCGGCTGAGGTCGACGAGGCCGATGCGGTGCTCGACGTCAAGCAGATCGCGCGGTGGGCCGGATGCCTCGGCGACTCCGTCACCTCGCTGCCGATCGCCCGAGCCAAGCACGACGTGTTCATCTCCAACGACGAACCGCGGCGGGCCGCCTACGCCGCGGTCGACGCCTGGCTGAGCTCCACGGCACTGATCAATTCGTGAGGCTCCATCACGTTCAGGTGTCGTGCCCGCCGGGCGGCGAGGCTGCCGCACGAAAGTTCTATGGCGAAGGGCTGGGCCTGACCGAGGTCGACAAGCCGGTGGCACTGGCAGGTCGCGGGGGCGCATGGTTTCGCGGTCTCGACGATGCGGGCCGGGTGACGGCCGAGATCCATGTCGGCGTCGAGGCCGATTTCGTGCCTGCGCGCAAGGCGCATCCGGCACTGCTCCTCTCCTCGATCGCAGAGCTTCAGGAGTGTGCACAGCGACTGGAAGGGCTCGGATTCGAGGTCGACTGGACCGAGCGGCTCACGTTCGAGGGATTCGAGCGACTCCATTGTCGGGACGGCTCAGGCAATCGAGTCGAGATCCTGGTATCGGCTGTCACCCAAGGTCTATAGAGTTCACGACGTGGACGCCCCCCTTGCTCTCTATCGCCGCTACCGGCCGGAGACCTTTGCCGAGGTGATCGGGCAGGACCACGTCACCGGGCCGCTGCGTCACGCGCTCGCCGGCAACAAGGTCAACCACGCCTATCTGTTCTCCGGTCCTCGTGGCTGTGGCAAGACCACCAGCGCGCGCATCCTCGCTCGCGCCATGAACTGCGAAAAGGCACCCGTCGCCGAGCCGTGCGGCGAGTGCCAGAGCTGCCGCGATCTTGCACGGGGCGGCCCAGGCAGCATTGACGTGATCGAGATCGACGCGGCCAGCCACGGTGGCGTCGACGATGCGCGCGACCTGCGTGAGCGAGCCTTCTTCGCCCCGGTCAGCAGCCGTTACAAGGTCTACATCATCGATGAGGCCCACATGGTCTCCCCGCAAGGGTTCAACGCGCTGCTCAAGCTCGTCGAAGAGCCGCCACCGCACCTCAAGTTCATCTTCGCGACGACCGAGCCCGACAAGGTCATCGGCACGATCAAGTCCCGTACGCATCACTATCCCTTCAGACTGGTGCCGCCCAAGATCCTTGGCGACTACCTGCTCGAGCTGTGCACAGCCGAGAACGTCACGCTGGAGAGCAACGCCCTTCCTCTCGTCGTCCGCGCAGGTCAGGGCTCGGTGCGAGACACGCTCAGCGTGCTCGACCAGCTGCTCGGCGGCGCCGGTCCCGAGGGCGTCACCTACGACATTGCAGTGCAGCTGCTGGGCTACACCCCCGACTCGCTGCTCGACGAGGCGATCGACGCGTTCGCAGCCAGTGACGGTGCGACAGTGTTCGGTGTCGTCGACAAGGTCATCGAGTCAGGACAGGATCCCCGTCGTTTTGCCGAGGACTTCCTGCAACGTCTTCGCGACCTTGTCATCGTGGCCGCGGTGCCCGACGCGCTGTCGACCGGCCTGCTCGAGGTGCCGGGTGACCGGGCTGAGCGACTGCTGGCCCAGGCGAGTGGATTCGGGCCGTCAGAGCTCACGCGTGCGGCCGACATCGTCAATGCGGCGTTGATGGAGTTCCGTGGCGCAACAGCACCCCGACTGCTGCTCGAGCTGATGTGCGCGCGCATCCTGGTGCCCGGTTCGGACAACTCGACGCAGGGTTTCCAGGCGCGCCTCGATCGACTCGAGCGTCGCCTCTCGATCGACGGTGGGGCGGCCCCGGCGCCGGTCGTTGCCGCGCCGGTTGAGCCTGCCGCAGCGACGCCGGTTGAGCCTGCCGCAGCGACGCCGGTTGAGCCTGTAGAAACCCCGGTCGTTGAGCCTGTCGAAGCGACGCCGGTTGAGCCTGTAGAAACCCCGGTCGTTGAGCCTGTCGAAGCGACGCCGGTCCTTTCGACAAGCTCAAGGAGCGAGGGGCGGCCCTCAAGGAGCGAGGGGCCGCCCTCAAGGAGCGAGGGGCCGCCCTCAAGGAGCGAGGAGCCGCCCGCGAGGAGCGAGGAGCCGGCGGCATCTCCAGCTGCCGGGTCACTGACGATTGCCGACGTACGACGCCTGTGGCCGGAGGTGCTCGACAAGATCCGCGAGCTCCGACGGTTCGCGTGGGTGATGTTGAGCCAAAATGCGCAGGTCATGGCACTGGACGGGACGACCCTGACGATCGCACTCGTCAACCCCGGCGCCCGCGACTCGTTCATCAGCAGTCGCTCCGACGAATATGTGCAGCAGGCATTGCACGCCGTTCTCGGCGTGACGTGGCGGATCGACGCGATCGTCGATCCGAGCGCTCGTCCGGCGGCCTCGTCGGCGCCCGCGCCCGACCCCGCACCTGAGCCGGCATCAGCTGAGCCGGAGACGCCGGCTCCCCAGCCCGTCTCATCAGCTGCTGCGCGCGAGGCCATGAACGAGGCGCCCTCGGCCGAGGACAGCAATCCCGACGCCTCGGCAGATCGCGATGATCCGGTCGTCGAAGCCGAGGACATCGACCCCGAGCTGTTGTTGAGTCGAGAGCTGGGGGCGAAAGTCATTGGCGAGACCAGCGCGGACTGAGCCGACCCGGCGCCGACTCGACATCGCGCTCGAGCCGCTTGACGTACTGCGCCGATTCCGCGATCGCGAACGTCTGGTCGCGCTGATCGGCGCGTGGCATCACGGCGAGGCGCTGATCGCATTCGATCCGAGCGCCGTGATCACCGGCGATCCGTTCGAGGGCATCAACCTGCCGACCGCCGGCCCGGGCGACGGCTTCCACGGAGGCTGGATCGGCGCCTGGGGCTATCAGCTGGGACAGCTGGTCGAAGACCTTCCCGGCGCGCCGCCGCGTCGCGTGCTGCAGCCCGATCACCGCATCTCTTTCTATGACCACGTGCTTCGACTGACCGACGGTGTCTGGTGGCACGAGTCGCTCGTTGCCGATCCCGGCCGCGACGCCGACATCGACACAGCGCTGGCGGGTGCGCCAACCGTCCCCGAGTCCTTCGAGGTCGGCACCTTCGAGATGACGCCGACTCCCGAACAACATCAGGACGCTCTGCGTACCGCTCTCGATCACATCGCGGCGGGCGACATCTTCCAGGTCAACCTGTGCACGCGCCTCGAATCGGAGTTCAGCGGTGATCCGGTCGACGTGTTCTGCGCCGGCGTTGACGCGCTCGCTCCGGCCTACGCGGCCTACGTCTCCAGCCCCGAGGGCGCGCTGGCGAGCATGTCTCCCGAGCTGTTTCTGCGCCGTACGGGTGATGAGGTGCTGACCTCGCCGATCAAGGGGACGGCCGCACTCGACACCGATCCGGCCGAGCTGGTCAGCTCTGCCAAGAACCGCGCCGAGAACATCATGATCGTCGACCTGATGCGCAACGACCTCGGCCGGGTGAGCGTCCCGGGCTCCGTACGAGTCCCTGCGATCACCCGGGCCGAGCGCCATGCCGTGTGGCACCTCGTGTCAGATGTCGTCGGCCATGTCGGCCGCGGCGTGCTCGACTCCGACCTGCTGCGCGCCACGTTCCCGCCCGGCTCGGTCACTGGTGCTCCGAAGGTGCGGGCGATGGAGCTCATCAACGAGCTGGAGACGACCGGCCGCGAGGCCTACACGGGCTCGATCGGTCACGTCAGCTCCTCCGCCGGGCTCGAGATGAATGTCGCGATCCGTACCTTCGAGATCGCCGGCGGCAGCATCTGGCTGGGCGTCGGGGGCGGCATCGTCGCGGACTCGACGCCGGAGGGTGAGTACGCCGAGTGCCTGATCAAGGCGCGACCGCTCATCGAAGCGATCGGGGGTCGGCTTGAGCTGACGGCGCAGATGCCGGCGGATGACGGCCCGCCCGCCGACGCCGTCGAGCTCGTGGACCCGACGGTTGACGTCTCGCAGGGCATCTACGACACCTTGCTGGTTGAGGACGGTGTCGTGCTCGACATCGATGCCCACCTCGCGCGGCTCGACGCGAGCGTGCGCTCGGTCTATGGATCGACGATCCGCGCCGGACTCGACGAGGCCGTGCTGCGTCGTACGGCACATCTGACGGGGCGTCAACGCCTGCGCATCGATGCGGTGCCGGTCGATGGCGAGGTTCGGGTCACCATGACGGCGCGTGAGATCGACGACGACGCTGCGGTGTGGGCGCTTGAGCCACGGACGATCATTGGTGGCTTCGGCCAGCACAAGTGGAGTGACCGGCAGGCGCTGGATCACGAGGCCGCACCCGACCGCGACCTGCTGCTGGTCGCTGAGGACGGTGCCGTTCTTGAGACGGCGCGGGCCAGCGTGTTCGTCGTGCACGACGACGGCGTCCACACACCACCCAGCGACGGTCGCATCCTGCCGGGCACGGCTCGCGCCCGCATCATCGAGATCCTGCGTGATGCCGGCGTCCCCGTGTTCCAGCGGCGACTCACCCTCGACGACCTCGCCCGGGCGACGGAGGTGTTCGTCGCCAACTCGCTGCGCGGCGTCATACCGGTCTCGTCCGTGATGAGCGTTGGCGAGTGGAGCGTGGGACGGACGACCGAGTGGCTCCGCGACGAGCTCTGGAGCTTCTGGCGCCCGTCGCCGCGCGGAAGCGGTGACCTGGCGTCCACTCGGCGTGTCCCGGTGGACGCCAACTCACCGTCAACCGGAGCGCATCAGGCCAAGGTTCTGTTCATCGACAACTACGACTCATTCGTCTACAACCTCGTGCAGTACGTCGGCGAGCTCGGCGCGACCGCTGAGGTGGTCCGCAATGACGCCGTCACGGTCGATGAGCTCGTTGCCGCGCGGGAGCGAGGCGACTTCACCCACCTGGTCGTCTCGCCCGGACCCGGCGCACCCGCCGACGCGGGCATCAGCGTCGAGGCGATCCGGCGGCTGGGCCCGACGACGCCAACGCTCGGCGTGTGTCTGGGCCATCAGGCGATCGGCGAGGCCTACGGCGCCGGCATCGTACGAGCGCCCGAGATCGTGCACGGCAAGCCGTCGCTGGTCCACCACGACGGTCTCGGCGTCTACGCCGGGCTCCCGTCACCGCTGGTCTGCGCGCGCTACCACTCGCTCGTCATCGACCCCGCGACGCTGCCGGCCGAGCTCGAGGCGACAGCGCACACGGCTTCGGGCATCCTCATGGGCGTCCGCCACCGGTCCGACCCGGTCGAGGGCGTTCAGATGCACCCCGAGTCGATCCTCACGACGCATGGTCACGAGATGTTGCAGAACTTCCTGATTCGATAGACATAGAGAGTGACCACTCGCTATGTTGGCGGGATGAGCGATCTTGACGTGGTCATCACCGGCGGCACCTACTTCGACGGCTCGGGTGCGCCCGGGATCGTGGCGAATGTCGGTGTCCGAGACGGACGGGTGGCGATCGTCAGCCCGGACACGCTTCCGGTCGGTGCTGCCACCCAGGTCGTGGATGCTGCCGGCCAGTGGGTCATGCCGGGATTCGTCGACACCCACACGCATTACGACGCCGAGCTGCAGGTCGCGCCCGGTCTCAACGAGTCCGTACGACACGGCGTCACCACCGTGCTGGTCGGCAACTGCTCGCTGTCCACGATCTACTCGACGCCGCTCGACATCGCCGACCTCTTCAGCCGGGTCGAGGCGCTGCCACGCCCGCACGTCCTCGCCGCACTGGAAGAGGCCAAGACCTGGTCGACCCCGCAGGGCTGGGTCGATGCGCTCGAACAGCTCCCGCTCGGCCCACATGTCGCGTCCTTCCTCGGACATTCCGATGCCCGCGCCAGCGTCATGGGGATCGGACGCTCGACGGATCCGGGCCAGAAGGCGACCAAGGAGGAGCAGGCCGAGATCGAGCGCCGCCTCGAAGAAGCCCTTGACGCCGGTTTCCTCGGCATCTCGACGATGACCAACCCGTGGGACAAGCTCGACGGCGACCGCTACCGCTCGCGCTCGCTGCCCTCGACCTACTCCAGCTGGAAGGAGTTCCGTGGCCTCAGCCGGGTCCTCCGTCGGCGCGGTCGGGTCCTGCAGGGCGTGCCCAACCTCAACAAGAAGTACGACATCGGCTTCTACCTCGCGACGGCGACGGGCCTGTTCCGCAAGCCCCTCAAGGTGTCGCTGCTGGCCGCCGCCGACACCAAGGCCGAGCCCTGGGTGCAGCACATCTTCGCGCCGCTGGCTTTCCTCGCCAACAAGCTGGGCCGGGGCCGATTCACCTGGCAGCACCTTCCGACCACGTTCCGGGTGTGGGCCGACGGCATCGACCTGGTCGTGTTCGAGGAGTTCGGCTCGGGGCGTGAAGCCCTCCACCTGCGTGAGGAGATGGGCCGCAACGAGCTGCTGAGCGACGAGGCCTACCGTCGCTGGTTCCGCCGCGACTTCGACAAGCGGTTCTCGCCGCGGGTCTGGCACCGTGACTTCGACGACGCCGAGATCACCGAGTGCCCCGAGACCGAGCTGGTTGGCCTGATGATCGGACAGGTCGCCCGCGATCGCGGTCTGCACCCGGTCGACTGCTACCTCGACCTCGTCGTCGAGCACGGGACGAAGCTGCGTTGGAAGACCAACATCGCCAACACCCGGCCGGAGATCCAGGACAAGCTGATCAACCGGTTCGGCATCACGATCGGCTTCTCCGACGCCGGCGCCCACCTGCGCAACATGGCGTTCTACAACTTCGGCATCAGGCTGCTCAACCGGGTGCACCAGGCGCAGTCCAAGGACAAGCCGTTCATGACCGTCGAGAAGGCCGTCTTCAAGCTGACCGGCGAGCTCGGCGAGTTCTATGGCATCGACGCGGGACGCATCGCGGTCGGCGACCGCGCCGACATCGTCGTGGTCGACCCGGCGGGCCTCAGCGACGCCGTCGACGACTATCACGAAGCGTTGATGCCGGAGTTCGGCAACATGAGTCGCATGGTCAACCGCAACGACTCGGCCGTCTCGGCCACGCTGGTGACGGGCGAGGTCGTGTTCCGGCGCGGCGAGTTCGTCGAGGGCTACGGCCGTACGCTCGGCACCGGCCGGTTCCTGCGGGCCGGCGAGGCTCGCGGCACGGTCACACCGGTGCGCCGCGGCGAGCTCGAGGCGGCACAGTAGCCCCGCTGGCCGCCCCTCGTCGTACGCAGACCGAGCGGCGGGAGGCAACCATCTCGGCGCTGGTCGTCGCGGCGGCCGAGTCGTTGGCCGAGCTGGGCTATGCGCGGACGTCCACGATGGAGATCGCCCGTCGTGCCGGGGTCTCCCAAGGTGGGCTGTTCCGTCATTTCGATTCACGACTGGACGTGATCCTCGCCGCTGCGGACGAGGTGCGGGCTCGACAGTTCGTGGAGTTCCGCCGAGGACTCGAGGAGCTCGACGAGTTCAGCGTCGCTGCCTGTCTGCGGCTGTTGAGACGCGCAACCAGGGCACCGATGAATGCTGCGTGGTACGAGCTGTTGGTCGCGGCGCGGACTGATGCCGAACTGCGGGAGCGGCTGACCCCGCTCGCCGAGCGCTATCACCGCGAGATCGTCGAGATCGGGCACGCGTTGCCGATAGCCGGGTCGCTGCCCGCCGACGAGCTCGACACCATGATCCTCGGCGTGGTCCACATGCTTGATGGCGAGGCGATCACCTCGGTCGTCCTGGCCCATCCCGAGCACGAGGACGTCCGCCTCGAGCAGCTCGTACGCATCCTGGCCGGACAGCGGCTGTTCGACCGCGAGTCGTCGGAGTCCGCTCACCACTGACGGCATACCCTGAACCTCTATGTATGACGGCGTAATTCAGGATCTGATCGATGAGCTCGGGCGACTCCCCGGCATCGGTCCCAAGAGCGCGCAACGCATCGCCTTCTTCCTGCTCGACTCCGACCCCGAAGACGTACGCCGATTCGCCTCGACACTGACCGAGGTCAAGGCCAAGGTCCACTTCTGCTCGATCTGCGGCAATGTCACGGTCGACACCGAGTGCCGCATCTGCGCCGACCCGCGCCGCGACCTCAGCGTGCTGTGCGTCGTCGAGGAGTCCAAGGACGTCGTGGCGATCGAGCGCACCCGGGAGTTCCGCGGCCGCTACCACGTGCTCGGTGGGGCGATCTCGCCGATCGCCGGCATCGGTCCCGACCAGCTGCGCATCAAGGAGCTGCTCCAGCGTCTGCAGGACGGCGCCGTCACCGAGGTCATCATCGCGACCGACCCCAACCTCGAGGGTGAGGCGACGGCGACCTATCTGATCCGCATGCTCTCGCCCTACGGGTTGCGTGTCAGCAAGCTGGCCAGCGGTCTGCCGGTCGGTGGCGACCTGGAGTACGCCGATGAGCTGACCCTCGGCCGGGCGTTCGAGGGCCGGACGACCATCGGCGCTCCTGTGACGAACGTCTGACGTATCCGTTTCGTCGGTTGTCAGCGCACCCGGATCAGGACCACACTCGGTCGTATGTCACCCACGCCGCCGGACTTCAGCGATCTCAGTGCCGTCTTCATCAACACGACGCTCAAACGGTCGCCTGAGCCCAGCAACACCGATGGGCTGATCGACAAGAGCGCCGAGATCATGCGCAGCCACGGTGTGGACGTGACGACGATTCGCGCGATCGATCACCAGATCGCGACCGGGGTCTACCCGGACATGACTGAGCACGGGTGGGACGTCGATGAGTGGCCTGGCATCCTCGACCAGATCATGGCCGCGGAGATCCTGGTGCTCGGCGGACCGATCTGGTTGGGCGACAACTCAAGCATCATGAAGCAGGTCATCGAACGGCTCTACTCGGCATCGAGCATGCTCAACGACGATGGTCAGTACGCGTTCTACGGCCGGGTCGGTGGCTGCATCATCACGGGCAACGAGGACGGCATCAAGCACTGCGCGATGAACGTCCTCTACAGCCTGCAGCATGTTGGCTTCTCGATCCCGCCGCAGGCTGACGCCGGGTGGATCGGCGAGGCCGGCCCCGGGCCGTCATACCTCGATCCGGGTTCGGGCGGTCCCGAGAACGACTTCACCAACCGCAACACGACCTTCATGACCTACAACCTGCTGCACCTTGCCAAGCAGCTCAAGGACGCTGGTGGCATCCCCGCGTACGGCAACCAGCGCACGGTGTGGGACTCCGGCGTGCACAACTACGAGAAGGACTCGGTGTCGGCCAACCCGGAGTACCGCTAGTCCTGCAGACGCGGCTCTGGCGGCATTTCGTCGTCTCGCGGCAGGATCGCTGCTGCTGTCCCGAGTGGGCAACCGGTAGACTGCACGGGCGCAGCGTCGCGCATCCGTACATCTCCACCAAGGGAATTGGCTCGTGGGCATTGTCGTCCAGAAGTACGGCGGCTCCTCGGTTGCCGACGCAACCAGCATCAAGAGAGTCGCCCAGCGCATCGTCGCGACCAGGAAAGCCGGTCACGACGTTGTTGTCGTGGTGTCTGCCATGGGCGACACCACTGACGAGCTGATCGACCTCGCCAACCAGGTCACTCCGCTGCCGCCGCCGCGAGAGCTCGACATGCTCCTCACTGCCGGCGAGCGCATCAGCATGGCGTTGCTCGCGATGGCCATCGGCAACCTCGGCCAGGAAGCGCGCTCGTTCACGGGATCGCAGGCCGGCGTCATCACCGATGCCGAGCACGGCCGAGCCAAGATCATCGACGTCACCCCGGGTCGCCTCGAGGCAGCCCTCGAAGCTGGAGCCGTTGCCATTGTGGCCGGCTTCCAGGGTGTCTCGCAGACCACCAAGGACATCACCACCCTGGGTCGTGGTGGCTCCGACACCACCGCGGTTGCCCTCGCGACGGCGCTCAAGGCCGACGTCTGCGAGATCTACACCGACGTCGACGGTGTGTTCACCGCCGATCCGCGCATCGTCTCCAAGGCGCAGCAGATCCCACGACTCTCATACGAAGAGATGCTCGAGATGGCGGCGAGCGGTGCCAAGATCCTGCACCTGCGCTGTGTCGAGTACGCCCGCCGCAACGACATGCCCATCCACGTACGCTCGTCGTTCTCCGACAAGCCGGGCACCTGGGTCATCAGTGCCGAATCAGTCAAAGAGGGGCCAAGCATGGAGCAAGCGATCATTTCCGGCGTCGCGCACGATCGCAGCGAAGCCAAGATCACCGTCGTCGGTGTGCCCGACAAGGTCGGTGAGGCAGCTGCGGTGTTCCGCGCGCTCGCCGATGCCCAGGTCAACATCGACATGATCGTCCAGAACGTCTCGGCGGCCACCACGTCACTCACCGACATCTCGTTCACGCTGCCGCGTTCAGACGGCCAGACGGCCATGACCGCGCTGGCGCGCCTCAAGGACGACGTCGGCTTCGAACGCCTGCAGTATGACGACAGCGTCGGCAAGGTGTCGATCGTCGGTGCCGGTATGCGTTCGTCGCCGGGCATCACCGCCACGTTCTTCCAGTCGCTCGCCGATGCCGGCGTCAACATCGAGATGATCTCGACCTCCGAGATCCGGATCTCGGTCGTCGTCTCCGACAACCAGGTCGACGCAGCCGTCAACGCGGCTCACGCTGCGTTCAACCTCGGCACCGACGAGGTCGAGGCCGTGGTCTACGGCGGGACCGGACGATGACATCGATCGGCATCGTCGGCGCCACCGGGCAGGTCGGCGTTGCGATGCGCAGCATCCTCGAGGAGCGCGACTTCCCCGCCGATGAGGTGCGGTTCTTCGCATCCTCACGGTCGGCCGGCAAGACGTTGCCCTGGAAGGGTGGCGAGATCGTCATCGAGGACGCCGAGCTCGCTGATCCATCGGGACTCGACATCGCGCTGTTCTCAGCGGGTGCGACCTTGTCGCGCGTTGAGGCTCCACGATTCGCAGCGGCCGGTGTCACGGTCATCGACAACTCATCGGCGTTCCGCAAGGATCCCGACATCCCGCTGGTCGTCAGCGAGGTCAACCCGGGCGACATCGCGCTCGCCACGGGTCCTGGCGGCCGGGGCATCATCGCCAACCCCAACTGCACGACGATGGCCGCCATGCCGGTCCTCAAGCCGCTGCACGACGAAGCCCAGCTCGTACGCCTCGTGGTCAGCAGCTACCAAGCCGTGTCCGGTTCGGGCATTGCGGGTGTCCAGGAGCTTCACGGTCAGGCGTTGGCGGTCGTCGACAAGGCCAATGAGCTGGCCTACGACGGGTCAGCCGTGACGTTCCCGACGCCGGTCAAGTACGTCGCTCCGATCGCGTTCAACGTGCTGCCCATGGCTGGGTCGATCGTGGATGACGGATCGTTCGAGACCGACGAGGAGCAAAAGCTCCGCAACGAGAGCCGCAAGATCCTCGGCATTCCCGACCTCCGGGTGTCCGGCACGTGCGTGCGGGTGCCGGTGTTCACCGGCCACTCCTTGTCGATCAACGCCGAGTTTGCCTCCGAGCTCACCGTCGCGCGCGCGATCGAGCTGTTGTCGTCAGCGCCGGGCGTGCACCTCGTCGACGTCCCGACGCCGCTACAGGCCGCTGGTGGCGACCCGAGCCTTGTCGGCCGCATCCGTCAGGACCGAGGTGTGGATGGCAACCGTGGACTCGTGCTGTTCGTCAGCGGTGACAACCTCCGCAAGGGCGCAGCGCTCAACACCGTGCAGATTGCCGAACTGCTCGTCTGAGCAGTAGCCGTAGGCAGCGCAACGGTCAGTCTTCGTCGACGACTTCCGCGCTGTTCTCGGCGAGGTCGAGCAGCCAGTAGGCCAAGACGTACGAGATGACGGCAACCACGGGCACGAGCACCAGGCCCCACACCGTGTCTGCGAGGCCGAGGAACAGTCCGAGCATTGCCACGATGGTCAGCACGACGCCGAGGAAGCTGGTGAGGCGTGCTTGAGCCACGCCGAAGCCCGACAGCAGCAGCTCGCCGAGCACGAAGGCGATGAACGCGACGACGACGAAGGTCAGCGAACCCCAACGGCCGCCACCGGCGGACACTCCGCGGAGCTCGTTGAACATGCTCTTGGATGCGAGCCCGAGCGCGACGGCGATGAGGCCGACGACTGCGCCGGTGAAGATCGACGAGGGGAGCGGATTCCAGTGCGGTATGCGCCACGACCGCACTCGGAAGAACGTGTCGCTGACTGTCTCACCGACACGGGTCGACGCCGACCGTACGCCGGCGGCGGCACCGGATGCCGCGCTGGAGCCGCGTGACGTCACGGCCTTCTGAGCGCCCTTGACCTTGGTGGCAACGTTGAACTTGGGGCGTACGGGCTTGCGAGGCGTCTTGGTCGGCGTGGCCGCTGCCTTGGCCTTCGGACGGGTCGTGGTGCTGACCGCTCGTCCGTAGCGAACCTGTGACGGAGGTTGCTTCGGCGCCGGTGAGGCGACGGCCTTCTTGACAACGCGTTTGACGACCTTCTTGGGGGCGGCGCCGTCGGCTCCACGCTTGCGCGGGGAACTTTGATCGTCGGCCATGGTCAAAGTCTTTCACAGGGTGGGGCACCGGCAGCGCGAGAAGAGTTGCGATCTGATTGCAATGGTGTGAGCGAGGCGTGGATGGAGGTCCGAGCCATTTCGCCGCGCGCTCGATCCCGGTCGTTACCCCTCACCATTCCGCTGGACTCGAAGTTGTCGGCTCCGCTGAGGTGGCAACAGGGCACTCACGGCAGCAATCGCAAGTGCGAACCCGGCGGCCACGTAGAAGACGTTGGAGTAGCCGGATGGCGTTGTGGCCATCACGGAGCTGTCGATGCCTGATCCCGACTGGCTGCCGGCGACTGTCGCAAGCAATGCGAGCCCGAGTGATCCGCCCACCTGGCTGGCGGTGTTGGCCAGACCCCCTACGGCGCCCGCGGCGTCGTCCGGGATGGCTGCCGTGGCCACGCCCATGAGGGTGGGGAATGTCAGTCCGATGCCGGTGGCGACCAACAGTGTGGGCCCGAGAACGCTCCAGAGGTAGCTGGTGTCGGCGTCAGACTGTGCCAGCCACGCGAATCCGACCACCAGCCAGCCGCAGCCCAGCAGCACCAGTCGGCGTGCGCCCAGGCGCGGCAGCGCTGAGGACGCCCAGCGGGCAACCAGTACGAACAGGATTGCTGCGGGCGTCTGTCCGAACCCGGCGCCAAGCGCGTCGTAGCCGAGCACCTCCTGCATGAACAATGAGGTGAAATACCACATGGCGATGGCGGTACCGCCAAACAGCAGCAGCATCACGTTGCCGAGTGCCACTCCGCGGATCTTGAGGAGGTGCAGGGGAATCATGGGTTGCTTC
Source organism: uncultured Actinomycetota bacterium (assembly GCA_963760105.1). Taxonomy (GTDB): domain Bacteria; phylum Actinomycetota; class Actinomycetes; order Propionibacteriales; family Nocardioidaceae; genus Aeromicrobium. Next base: position 28,469 of record CAVXBP010000018.1, on the reverse strand, counting down.
GCGAGACGGGCTTCAACCACAAGAAAGATCGCGAGGATGATCAGGCCGCCTGCGACAGGGCCGGCCACAGCCGTCGAGAACCATGAATGCTCAGAGCTTTGCATGACCCCGAACACCAATGCCGCCAGGCCCAACGTCGCGGTGCCCGCCCCCACGAGGTCCACTGATTCCCGTCCGACACCTCGCGTCCGGGCGAGCGAAATGATTGCGAGAGAGGCGAGCACAGTCCCGATCGGCACGTTGATGAGGAAGATCCACCGCCACGACAGGTAGCTCGTGAGGATGCCGCCGGCGATCGCGCCTGCCATTCCACCCAAGCCTCCTGCGGCGGCCCACGCCCCGAACGCCTTGGCGCGCCCGCGTTCGTCGGTGAAGGCGGTGTTGAGAACGGCGAGGGTCGCCGGTGCCAACATCGCAGCTCCGACTCCCTGCGCGACGCGAGCTCCAACCAGGACACCCGGAGCGGTGGCGAGCCCGGCCAGCAGGCTTGATGTCGAGAACACCAACAACCCGGTGCACAGCACGCGGCGATGGCCGAGAACGTCGGCAGCGCGTCCACCGATGAGCATGAGCCCCGCAAAGGTCAGCAGATATCCGTTGACAACCCACGCCACTCCGGTCGGCGTGAAGCCGAGGTCGCGGCGGATCGACGGGATGGCAACGTTGACGATCGACACGTCGAGGATCACTACGAACTGGCAACCACAGACGAGAGCCAGGACGACCCAGGCCGGGGCGACAGAACTGCGTGCACCCGGGTCAGTCCGAGCGGTGCTTGTCATCGGGCCGCGAGTGCTTCTTGGCGAGCGGCAGCGTCCACGGATCGGCGACCCTGCAGCAACTGTGTGGTGATCTCCGCCAGTCGGCGACCCTGATACCTCGCCGCGTCAAGAATGGCTGGGTCCGGCCCGTCCGCGGTGGTCGGGCCGAAGGCCGAGGTGCCGTACGGGTTGCCGCCGGCGGCTGCGACGGCCGGATCGGTGTAACCGGCAGGGACGATCAACGCACCCCAGTGGTAGAACACGTTGGCCAGCGACAAGATCGTGGCTTCGCTGCCGCCGTGGCGGTTGTACGCCGACGTAAAGGCGGTGACCGGCTTGTCTGCGAGGCCTCCTCCTTGCCACAGTCCGCCAGTCTGGTCCATGAACTGCTTGAGCTGGGCGGCCGGCGCGCCATACCGTGTCGGTGTCCCGAAGGCATATCCGTCAGCCCAGGCCAAGTCGTCGACTGACGCCTGAGCGACACCGCGCGTGGCGTCGGTGTGCTGACGCCACAGGGGGTTCTCGTCGATCATGCTGTCCGGCGCGAGCTCTGCCACGCGTCGCAGCCGGACCTCGGCACCGTGGGACCTTGCGCCATCAGCGACGGCTTGGGCCAGTGCGTGCACCGTTCCGGTGGAGCTGTAGTAGACGACGGCAATTTTTGTGGACATAGATGGACTCCTCAAATCATTTGATTACTTGAATAAGGTTATGCCCATAACTATATGCACTCAACTCAAGTCTCCCGTCCATCCGGGCGTGTAGACTTGATTATGCGAATAACGGTATGTCGGTCATCGAGGAGTTTCCGTGGAGTTTGAACAAGCGACTGCGATCAACCAGGCAGTCCGACTCCTGACACTTCGTCATCGCGCCCGGGCCGCTGAGCTGTTGGCGCCTCTTGGCCTGCACCCTGGACAGGAGGCCGTTCTGCTTGAGCTCGGCCGATCGGGTCCGATGATCCAGGCTCAGCTCAGTGAAGCGCTTTCGGTCGAGCCGCCCAGCGTGACCCTCATGACCTGCAAGTTGGAGTCCAAAGGCCACGTGCGACGGAGTCCGGCACCCCATGACAAGCGAGCCACCATTGTCGAGCTCACAAACAGTGGCGAGGAGCTGCTCAGTCGGGTCAAGAAGATCTGGCTGACCCTTGCCGAGGAAACCATTGCCGGCCTGCCCGCCAAGACGGTTGCTGAACTCCCCGGCGTGCTGTCGAGGCTGACCAGCAACGTCGACACCCGACAGCCCGCTACGGCCAAGGATCGACGCGGTGGATTGGATGCCTCACCTACGTCGGGGTGACAGGAGCCGTCGGCCGTGGACGGCCTCCTCCCAAATCCTGCGTGCCATCGTGACGTATGCAAAGCGGGCGGCAGTGAACGTGGGAAGCGGGCGACTCATCGAATGAGCCGCCCGCTTTCCATCCGTCGGGGTGACAGGATTTGAACCTGCGGCCTCGTCGTCCCGAACGACGCGCGCTACCAAGCTGCGCCACACCCCGGCCATTGTCCTAGTCGGACAACCCGACCGAGTCTATCCCAGTCAGGGTGAGCAGAGTCGCCTCGGGGCGGCAGGCAAAACGTACGGGTGAGAACGGCGAAGTGCCCAGACCGGCCGACACGTGGAGCCACGACGGTTCGTGCCCGTCGACCTGGTGGGTGTGCAGGCCCTTGGCGCGGGAGCGGTCGAGATCGCAGTTGGTCACCAGCGCTCCGAAGAACGGCAGGCACAACTGCCCACCGTGGGTATGGCCGGCCAGGATCAGCGGGTAGCCGAGTGAGTTCCAACGGTCGAGCACGCGCAGGTAGGGCGCATGTGCGACGCCGATCGCCAGATCCGCGGAGGAATCTGCGGGTGCGTCATCGAGTTGGTCGAACTCCAGATGCGGATCGTCGACCCCGACGAAGGCAAGGTCGTGGCCGGCGACCTCAAGCGCAGCGTGCCGGTTCGTCAGGTCGGTCCATCCACGCCCGGTGAAGGCAGCACGGAGCTCATCGAACGGCATGTCACGCTTTCGGAGTGCGGCCTCGCCGCCGTCCATGCGCGTGCCGCTGCGGAGGTAGCGGAATGGGTTGGTGGCGCGAGGCGAGAAGTAGTCGTTGGAGCCGAACACGAAAGCACCGGGGATGTCGAGCAGATCGCCGTATGCCTCCACGACCGATGGCACCGCGTCCAGGTGCGCAATGTTGTCGCCGGTGTTGATGACGAGGTCAGGGTTCAGCTCGGCCAGACCGCGGAGCCACCGCTGCTTCTTGTGTTGTCCCGGCGTCATGTGGGTGTCGGACAGGTGCAGGATTCGCAATGGCGTTGAACCGGCCGGGAGCACCGGCACCGTGACCTCACGCAGCGTGAACGCCCGAACTTCGTACACCGAGGCGTACGCGAGCCCGGCTGCGGCCGCAGCAACCGGCCAGACAAGGGGGAGCATGACCCCCAGCCTTCCACAGCGTGGTGCGAGACTTGTCCCATGGCATCGCTCAAGCAACAGCTTCACACTGATCTCGTCACGGCGATGAAGGCTCGTGACGTCCTGCGTACGTCAACGCTGCGGATGGCCCTGGCGGCCATCACGAACGCGGAGGTGGCAGGCAAGGAGGCTCGTGAGCTGACTGACGAGGACGTCGTCACGGTGCTGGTCTCGGAGGCGAAGAAGCGCCGCGAGGCCGCAGAAGCCTTCGCGGCCGGTGATCGTCAGGAGCTCGCTGACAAGGAGAAGGCCGAGGCCGAGATCCTTGCCGATTACCTTCCCGCCCAGCTCAGCGCCGACGAGATCAAGACCATCGTCACCGCAGCCGTCGAGTCGGCAGGAGCAGCAGGTGAGGGCATGAAGGCCATGGGCAAGGTCATGGGCATCGTGTCACCCCAGGTCAAGGGCAGGGCTGACGGCGGAGCAGTCGCCGCAGAGGTCAAGGCTCAGCTGGGGGCCTGATTCAGGGAGCTGGAGGCGTGGATGGCTCGGGGTCGGGCTTCTTCTTCTTTTCTTCCTTCTTGGGTGCTTTGGGCTGACCCTTGGGCGGCCGATCGAAGGTGGACGGCTCGAGGAAGTCCTGCACGACGCCCATCGCCTTCTTCCACATCGGCCCGGCCAATGAGCTGCCGCCGACCGAGTTGAAGTTGAGGAAGCGCCCGTTGATCGTGACACCCGACAGCGACTTCGGGACGCCCTTGTCGTTGACGCCGGCGATCATCGCCGCAGTCGACAGCTCGGGGGTGTAGCCGGCGTACCAAACGGCCTTGTTGTCCTGCGTCGTGCCGGTCTTGGCCGCTGACATCACCCTCAGTGCAGTGCCGTTGGAGTAGCCGAAGCCGCCGGGCTCCTGAACGCCGCGCAGGATGTCGTTGATCTGCGCAGCCTCGTCCTTGGACAGCACGCGCTCGCACTCGGGTTCGTACTCCTTGACGACCTCGCCGTTGAGATCGACGACGGAGGCGACGGGGAGCGGCTTGCAGTACTCGCCGCCGGAAGCCGGGGTCGCGTAGGCGGCGGCCATGTCGAGTGGGCTCACGTTGGTGACGCCGAGCGTGAACGGCCCCACCTGGTTGGTGATCGGGTGCAGGTCGACCCTTGGAGTCCTTGTTGTCAGGATCGAACGGTACGACGATGCCCATCGACTCGGCGGCCTTGACGGTGTTGCAGAGCCCGGCGTCGCGTTCGAGCTGGGCGAAGTAGGTGTTCACCGACCGGCGAGTGCCGGTGTACATGTTCATGTTGCCGCTGCCGGTGGAGTTCTTGACCTCCCACGTGGCGGTCCCGCCGCCCTCGCAGTCAAAGTAGGTGCCGGCCGGCATCCGTGAGCTTGTCCGGAGACTTGTAGACCTTGCCGACGTCGATGCCGCCCTTGAGAGCCGCGGCGACGGTGAACAGCTTGAACGTCGAACCTGCCGGGAATCCTCCGGAGTCGCCATAGGCGCGAGGCACGAGGAAGTTGATGAACGACTGGCCCTTCTTCTTGTCACGTCCCATCGGACGTGACTGGGCGAGAGCGCGCACCTTGCCGGTTCCGGGCTCGACCATGGCCATGCCCGCGATCGCCGAGTCGGTCGGCTTGACGGTTGACTGCACTGCCTTGTTGGCGGCCTTCTGCATGCGCAGGTCGATGTTGGTCTTGATCGTCAGACCACCGCGTTCGAGTCGCTGCTGGCGCTCCTGGGGGTTTGCGCCGAGTGCCTTCTCCTCGAGGAGGTAGCGGCGCACGTAGTCGCACGAGAAAGACGCCACCGATGTGACGCAGCCATTGGGGAAGGAGGTGACCTTGAGCCCGAGTGGAGTGGCTGACTGGGCCTCGACATCGGCCGTCGGCATGACGCCCAGTCGCCCCATCACGGCGAGCACGGTGTTGCGACGCTGCAGAGCGCGTTCGGGGTAGACGCGGGGGTCGAACTCGACGGGGTTCTTGACGAGCCCGGCAAGGGTCGCGGCCTGGGTCGCGGTCAGCTTGGCCGGGCTCTGGGAGAAGTAGTGGAATGCTGCCGCCTGGATGCCGTAGGCGCCGTCACCGAAGTAGGCGATGTTGAGGTAGCGCTCGAGGATCTCCTTCTTGGTGTGCTCCTGCTCGTACGTGATGGCCAGCTTGAGCTCGCGTGCCTTGCGCGCCAAGGAGCTCTCGGTGGCGGCGATGCGCTGCTCCTTGGTCGAGGCCTGTGACAGCAGGGTCAGCTTGACGAGCTGTTGGGTGATCGACGAGCCACCCTGGGTCTGCCCGTCGGAAGCGTTGTTGACCGCCGCGCGGAGCGTGCCCTTGAGGTCGAGCGCACCGTGCTCGTAGAACCTGGAGTCCTCGATGGCAAGGATCGCCTTCTGCATGACGGGCGCGATCTCTTCGAGCGGAACGTCTTGGCGGTTCTCCTCGTAGAAGTACGCCAGCAGCTCGCCGTTGGAAGCGAGCAGGCGCGTGGTTTGTGCGTTGGGGCGATCTTCGAGTGTCAGCGGCAGGCTGATGAGGTCGGTGGTGATGTTGTTGCCGGTGACGGCGACGAAGGTCGTGGCCGGGATCATGATCGCGGCGACTGCGACGCCTCCGAGCACGGAAAGGCGAGCCATCGATGCGAGTGCGCCGGCGGTGGACTGGGGACGTCCGTTGGACTGCACGAAACGGCGCATCGAAGCGCTGATGTCCTCCCAAGCCATGTGACTCAGGGTACGGGATACGCGTAAATCCGACGTTGTGCCGGTGACGCACTAGCCAATAAGGACTACGGAAGATGGTCCTCAACGGTCTGACATCACCGATGGCACGTTCCTAGATTGAAGGCACGGACTCACTTCGGCCACCTTGGCCGGTCTCGGGGAGGTTCACATCATGCAGTGGAACGAAAACTGGGCGGCCCAAGCCGCGTGTCGCGGGAAGTCAGATGCCCTGTACGTCAAGGGCGCTGAGCAGAACCGTGCGAAGCAACTGTGCAGCACCTGTCACGTACGCGCCGAGTGCCTTGCTGAGGCACTGGACAACCGCATCGAGTGGGGTGTCTGGGGCGGTATGACTGAGCGCGAGCGCCGTGCGCTGCTGCGTCGTCGACCCAATGTCACGGCTTGGCGCAACATCCTCCAGGTCGCCAGCTGAGCTTTCGGCTGTCAGGCCCTCTTGGCGAGCAGGTCGCCGATTTCACGTAGACCGTCAAGGTCGTGCACGTCGCCGGCGAGGGCTGGAACCGAGACGGTCGGCACGCCTGAGTGAGCGGCGGCGAAGCCTGACTTCAACCGTGTCTCCCGCGCCGACACCTTGAGCCGAGCCGCGTGGATCGCCAACAGGTCGGCGGTCACCTGGTCGGCCTTGCTCCCCGACTCGAGCTTGTGTCCGGCGGACTCTGCGTCGGCGGCCGTGATGCCCTGAGCGCCGTTGTCGTGGACGCGATTGATCACCAATCCGGCGAGCGGCATGTTCTCTCCGGCGAGCCGCTCGACGAAGTAGGACGCTTCGCGCATCGCTGCCGGCTCCGGCGACGCCACCACCACGAAGGCCGTTTCGTCGGCCTGCAGGAGCGCGTACGTACCCTCGGCCCGCTGCCTGAATCCACCGAACAACGTGTCGAACGCTGCGATGAACGTTTGCATGTCTGTCAGCACCTGCGCTCCGAGAATCCTGTTGAGCGCACCGGTGACGATGCCGAATCCCGCCGTGAGCAGCTTGGCGGGTCCCTTGGCCGGGGCGAGCATCAGCTTGATGAATCGACCGTCGAGCAAGGAGGAGAGCCGCTCAGGAGCGTCGAGGAAGTCCAGTGCCGATCGCGACGGCGGTGTGTCGACGATGATCAGGTCCCATCGCCTCTCTTCGTCGACGGCCTGGCTGTGCAGCTGTCCCAGCTTTTCCATCGCCATGTACTCCTGGGTGCCCGCGAACGAGCTCGACAGCGCCAGGTAGAACGGGTTGTTGAGGATCTGTGCAGCCTTTTCGGCGGATGCCTGCTGCTCGACGACCTCGTCGAACGTGCGCTTCATGTCGAGCATCATGGCGTCGAGCGTGCCGGGGCCGCTGCTGACGCCCTTGACGGGTCGCGGCGTGTTGTCGAGCTCGGTCAGGCCCATCGACTGGGCGAGGCGGCGTGCGGGGTCAATCGTGAGCACGCACACCTTGCGACCCTGCTCAGCGGCTCGCAGGCCCAGCGCTGCGGCAGTCGTGGTCTTGCCGACTCCGCCTGATCCACAGCAGACGATGATCTCGGTCGTACGATCTGCGAGCAGCGCGTCGATGTCGAGCGTGCTCCGAGCGGCGCCGGATGCCCCGCGTGGGGTTGCCTTCACCTTGCGAGGCGGCGGCGGTGTCGTCTTCTTGCTCATGCGATCACACCCTCGGTCTTGAGGGTCTCGGCGAGCTCGAACAACGCGCCGAGGTCGATGCCGTCAGGAAGGGACGGCAGCTCGATGAGGGGTTGTCCGCAGTCGAGCAGGATCTCCCGCTGACCTTCCTGGAGCTTTTGGCGTTCCACATGGGCCACTCCGCCGGCGATCAGGTCGGGCGCTGCTGCTGGGTCGAGTCCCGACGACGTGAGCGACGTGCCGACGGCGGCGACCGTGACCTTGCCCGTCTCCAGCGCGGTACGAGTGGTGGCGGCGAGCAGCGGTGGACGTACGAGGTTGAGGATCACATGACCGATGGGCAGGTGCGCGGCCTTGAGCTCGGCCACGCCGTCGATCGTCTCCTGGACCGGCATCTCCTCGAGCACCGTGACGAGGTGCACCCGAGTGTCGGGCGATCGCATCATCTCCATGATCGAGTCGGCCTGCTTGCGGATCGGCCCGACCTTGGCGAGCCCGGCGACCTCCGCGTTGACGTTGAGGAATCGGGTGATGCGTCCGGTCGGCGGTGCATCCATGACGACGGCGTCATAGGTGAAGTCCCTGCCCTCACGTCGTCGAGCGGCTTCGTAGACCTTGCCGGTCAGCAGCACGTCCCGGACACCGGGCGCGATCGTGGTGGCGAAGTCGATGATGCCGAAACGGTCGAGCGCCTTGCCTGCGCGCCCGAGCCGGTAGTACATCGCGAGATATTCGAGCAGCGCCGATTCGGGGTCGATCGCGAGGGCGTACACCGAACCGCCACCCAGTCCGACCGCGATCTTGCGCTCCTCGTAGGGCAGGGGAGCGACGTCGAAGAGCTGGGCGATGCCCTGACGCCCCTCGACCTCGCAGAGCAGAACCTTCTTGCCCTCGCCTGCCAGCGACATCGCCAGTGCAGCGGCGACCGTTGTCTTGCCGGTGCCGCCCTTGCCGGTGACGACATGGAGCTGAGTCGAGAGAGCCACCCGTCGAGGGTACCCACCATGGCGGGGGAGGGCTCGTTCAGTGATTGACGCGCAGCGCTAGCCGTGGCGGCGGCCACACGTCGGACCGGTCCCCGGGGCGGGTCAGGTTGCGTCCCGTCCGGATAGAGTCGCGTCATGACCACATGGGAATACATGACCGCGCCAGTGCTGGTGCACGCCACCAAGCAGATACTCGACAACTTCGGGGCTGATGGCTGGGAGCTCGTCCAGGTCGTTCCTGGGATGAACCCCGAAAACCTCGTCGCCTACTTCAAGCGTGCCGTGGCATGAGTCTCGTGGAGGATCGGCTGGCTGAGCTCGACCTGATCGTGCCCACCGTTCCTGCTCCCGTCGCGGCCTACGTCCCCGCTGTGCGGACCGGCTCGTACGTGTTCACCTCGGGCCAGCTGCCGTTGCGCGACGGTCAGCTGTTGCTGACCGGCAAGGTCGGCGGCGAGGTGTCGGCCGAGGAGGCCTACGACTGCGCCCGGCAGTGCGCACTCAACGCGATTGCCGCCGTGAAGTCGCAGATCGACGACCTCGACCAGGTCGTCCGCGTCGTCAAGGCCACGGTGTTCGTCGCGAGCACACCCGACTTCACCGGACAGCCCGGCGTGGCCAACGGAGCGAGCGAGCTGTTCGCTGCCGCTTTCGGCGATGTCGGGCAGCACGCCCGCAGTGCCGTGGGCGTGCCGGTGCTGCCGCTGGACGCCCCGGTCGAGGTTGAGCTCATCGTCGAGATCGGCTGACAATGCGCGTCCCGGTGCCCGAGATCCTCCGAGAGCGAGCGGCACAGGTCAGCAACCCCGCTCCAACCCGCGATGCGGCGACCGTGGTCGTCGTCCGCGACGGCACAGCCGGCATCGAGGCCTATCTCCTGCGTCGCCAGTCGACCATGAAGTTCGCACCGGGAATGTACGTGTTCCCCGGAGGTGGTGTCGACGATGCCGACCGCAACGCCGAGGTTCCGTGGGCAGGTCCGCCACCAGCCGTGTGGGCGCAGCGGTTCGGGTGCTCAGAAGACATCGCCCGCGGGCTGGTTTGCGCGGCTGTCCGCGAGACGTTCGAGGAGTCCGGCGTCCTGCTGGCCGGGCCGGACGCAGACTCGGTCGTGGCCGACACCAGCTCCGTCGACTTCCAGCAGGCGCGGCTTGCCCTTGAGGCGCGCGAGCTGACGTTCGGGGCCTACCTCGCCGAGACCGGGCTGGTGCTGCGTGCCGACCTTCTGGGTGCGTGGGCGCACTGGATCACACCCGCGTTCGAGCCGAGGCGCTTCGACACCCGGTTCTTCGTGGCGGTTCTGCCCGAGGGGCAGGCGGTGGGTGAGCTCGCGCGTGAGGCCGATCGGGCGCACTGGACCCCGCTGGCCGACGTTCTCGAGTCCGTCGCCGCCGGTGCAGCCGGGATGCTGCCGCCGACCTTCGTCACCTGTCAGGAGGTCGCCGGCCTGGCGGCGTCGGAGGTGCTTGGCGCGGCCGAGAAGCGCACCGTACGTCCGATCGAACCCAGGCTCGTCGAGGTCGACGGGGAACTGTTTCTCGACAGCGATGCGGGAGAATGACGACATGACCGCGATCAAGGTGACTGACCGGGCCTCCTGCGTGCGGGCTGACAACCCGGGCATGATGACGTTGGAGGGCACCAACACCTGGATCCTGCGCGATGGCTCAGGACGCGCCGTCGTCGTCGACCCCGGCCCTGATGATGAAGGGCACATTGGGTCCGTCGTCGAGGCAGCCGGCGAGGTCGCATTGGTGCTGTTCACCCACCGCCACTTCGACCACACGGATTCGCTGGCTCGCATCACCGGGCTCACAGGCGCACCGGCCCGAGCCGCCGATCCCGAATTCTGCCGCGACGCCGAACCCCTGGTCGACGGCGAGGTCATCGACGTCGACGGCCTGCAGATCGAGGTGCTGGCCACCCCCGGACACACTGCCGACTCGACCTGCTTCATCGTGGGTGCGGATCTTGCCCTCCTGAGCGGTGACACGATCCTCGGTCGGGGAACGACCGTCGTGGCCCATCCCGACGGCGTGCTCGGCCCCTACCTCGACTCCCTGGCACATGTTCGCGAGCTCATCGAGGAAGGCCTCGTCACCCGGATCCTGCCGGGCCACGGACCGGTGATCGACGATCCGGCCACCGTCGTCGACTTCTATCTCGAGCACCGTGCCGAACGCCTTGACCAGGTGCGGGCCGCCCTTGAGGCCGGCGCGTCGACTCCCCGTGAGGTCGTCGAACGGGTCTACTCAGATGTCGACCCCATCTTGTGGCCCGCGGCCGAGCTGTCGGTCGCAGCCCAGCTCAGCTATCTGCGCGAATAGCGTGTCGTCAGCGTGCGCGGCGCTGAAGACGTTCGAGGTCGAGGATCACGACGCTGCGGGGCTCGAGGCGCATCCAACCGCGTGAGGCGAAATCGGCGAGGGCCTTGTTGACCGTCTCGCGCGATGCGCCCACGAGCTGAGCGAGCTCCTCCTGGGTGAGGTCGTGATTGACGTGCACCCCGTCATCAGCGCGGCGGCCGAAGCGTGAAGCAAGATCCAGCAGGGCCTTGGCAACGCGGCCGGGCACGTCCGAGAACACCAGGTCACCCACGACCTCGTTGGTGCGGCGCAGCCGCCCGGCGAGCTGGTTGAGGAGCGCGTGTGCGACGTCGGGGTGTGCATTGAGCACCGGGCTCAACGCGGTGTGGCCGAGACCCTTGAGCTCGACGTCGGTGACGGCGGTCGCGGTTGCGGACCGGGGTCCGGGGTCGAAGAACGACAGCTCGCCGAACATCTGGCCAGGTCCGAGGATGGCCAGGAGGTTCTCGCGGCCGTCCGGTGACGTGCGCCCGAGCTTGACCTTGCCCTCGATGACGACGTACAGCTGGTCGCCGTCATCGCCCTCGTTGAACAGGATCTCGCCGCGGCGAAGGGTCGTCGGGGACATCGAGGTTTCGAGCGCCCCGGCAGCCTCGTCGTCGAGACCGGAGAACAGCGGTGCCTGGCGGAGAACGTCGTCGGTCATGATTCCTTCTGTCCCTGTTGCTTGGGTCACAGTGCGTGCATCCCACGAAGTTTCCCACATGAGGGACAGTCGTGCGGAGAGACGTGCCATCCACGTACGCTGGAGCGCGTGCCGACCGACCCGTTGAGACCCGAAACGGCACTCGTACGTCGAGCGCGACGGATCAATCGGGTGCTGGCCGAAACCTATCCGGACGCGCACTGCGAGCTCGATTTCAACAGTCCGTTCGAGCTGCTCGTCGCCACCGTGTTGTCGGCCCAGACGACCGACCGTCGGGTCAACGCGGTCACCCCGACGCTGTTTCGTGCCTACCCAGATGCGTTCGCGATGGCTGCCGCAGATCCCGAGGCGGTCGAGACAATCCTCAGACCCACAGGGTTTTTCCGCGCCAAGACCAAGAGTGTCCTCGGCCTGTCGGCCGCTCTGGTGGAGCGATTCGATGGCGTGGTCCCCGGCCGGTTGGAAGATCTGGTGTCGCTGCCAGGCGTCGGGCGCAAGACGGCGTTCGTGGTGCTGGGCAATGCGTTCGACGTGCCTGGGCTGACGGTCGACACCCACTTCGCGCGGCTCGTACGACGATTCGGCTGGGTGACGCCTGAGATCGCGGGCGACCCGGTCAAGACCGAGCACGCCATCGCGGCAATCTTTCCGTCCAAGGACTGGACGATGTTGAGTCACCGACTGATCTGGCACGGACGCCGCTGCTGCCACGCCAAGAAGCCCGCATGCGGTGCCTGCTCGGTCGCGCACTGGTGCCCGGCCTTCGGCACCGGGCCGACCGATCCTGTCGAGGCGGCGGCACTGGTCACGACACAGGGTCCCGCATGAGCGCGCGCCGCCAGATGCACCGCGATGCAGCGTTGAGGCGGTTCGGGGTGCTGCTCGTCTGCCTGGTGGCACTCGCCGGATGCGCCGGTACATCGACTGGTGCCAAGCCGACGTTCGGCGGTGGCCCCGGACCGGTGGCTGACGAGACGGCGTTGGCTGCGGCGAAGTCCGCAGCCGGCATCGAAGACTGTCCGCCCAGCTCCGGCACGGCGCCCGATCAGAAGGCGCTGCCCGACCTCACCCTCGAATGTCTGGGTGGTGGAACGCCGGTGAGGCTCTCGGGCCTCGGCGGCACCCCGACCGTGATCAACCTCTGGGCAACGTGGTGCGGACCGTGTCGTGAGGAGCTTCCGCTGCTCGCCAAGGCTGACCGTGACTATGGCTCGGCACTGCGCATCATCGGCATCGACTTCGATGATCCCGCCCCGGACGACGCGATCGAGCTGGCCAGAGTGTCGGGTGTGACCTACCCGTTGCTGGTGGATCGCTCCTCGGCAACCAAGGGCTCGCTGGCCGTTGTCGGCCTACCGCACACCGTTTTCGTGGACGCACAGGGGAGAATGGTGGCGACGGAGCGTGCACCGTTCCGCTCGTATGCCGACTTGACGGCTGCGATCCGCCGACACCTTGGAGTGACCCGATGACGGGGGAGACCGTTCGGGGCCACGACGTGCCGGAATGGCTGCGCCCGCTGGCCGAGCTCGCCAGCTCGGTCGAGGCCGAACATCTGGCACCCAAGTTTCCCCATCCGCCCGACAACGCGCGTCCGGCGGCCGTGCTGATGCTGTTTGCCGATGGCGTGGATGGGCCCGAGCTGCTGCTGACTCGCCGAGCCAGCACGTTGCGCAACCATGCCGGCCAGATCTCGTTTCCGGGCGGAGCCGCCGACCCGGGCGACGCAGATGCCGTGGCGACTGCCTTGCGGGAAGCGCAGGAAGAGGTGGGGCTGGATCCCGCCTCGGTTGACATCTTTGGCCTGCTGCCGACCTTGTGGGTCCCGCCGAGCAACTTTGCGGTGACGCCTGTGCTGGCCTACTGGCGCGAGCCGAAGCAGCTGCATCCGGTCGACACGGCCGAGGTGGGGGCGATCATCCACCATCCGATCCGGCACCTGACAGATCCGACCAATCGGTTCAGCGTGGTGCACCCCTCGGGCTGGCGCGGCCCGGGATTCGAGGTTGGCAGCGAGGTCCCGCTCTGGGGCTTCACGGCCGGCATCATTTCACGGCTGTTCGAACGACTCGGCTGGGAACAGCCGTGGGACGACACCGTCACCCGACCACTTCCGGAGATCATGTGAACTCACTCGACATCCTCATCATCCTGGTGCTGCTGGCATACGCGATCTCTGGTTACGTCCAGGGCTTCGTGGTCAACCTCATCGCGACGGTTGGCTTGCTGTTCGGCGGCTTCCTGGCGGTCGCGTTCGTGCCCAAGTTCCTGGAGGGTCGCACGCCCACGCTGACCACCTCACTGCTGGCCCTCGGGGCCGTGATCGGTGCGGCCGCAATCGGGCAGGCGATCGGCACCTATGTCGGATCCGGTCTGCGCGATGGCATGACGTGGCGGCCGTTGCGCTGGGTCGATGCTGTCGCCGGCAGCGCGCTGAGCATGGTTGCCGTGCTGTGTGCCGCATGGGCGCTGGGCTACTCGGTGAGCGGTACGTCGATCCCCTACCTGTCGACCGCTTCGCGCGACTCGACGATTCTCGAGCGTGTTGACAGCGTCATGCCGACGCAGGCCAGCTCGGTGCTGGGCGCATTCAACAAGGTCCTCGACGACAATCTCTTCCCGCGCTACATCGATCCGTTCGCGAACGAAGAGATCAAGGCCGTCGCACCTCCCGACACGGCCACCCTGTCCAGCGCCGGGGTGCGCACGGCGTCCAAGAGCGTCGTCAAGATCCTCGGCGAGGCCTCCTGTCAGCGTGGCATCGAGGGATCAGGCTTTGCGTACGCGCAGAACCGCGTGATGACGAACGCGCACGTTGTCGCCGGAGTGTCCGACCCGCTCGTCGTGGTGTCAGGCCGTCGGCTGCGGGCCAAGGTCGTGTTGTTCGACCCCAAGCTCGATGTGGCGGTGCTGCGAGTCGAGGGGCTCAACCTCACACCCCTCGACTTCGATACCCGCGGCAAGGCCGGTGACACCGCAGCGATCCTCGGATTCCCCGAGAACGGTCCGTTCGACGCGCGGGCCGCGCGCGTCCGCAGTGTCATGGATCTGCGCAGCCCTGACATCTACAACAAGGGGGAGTACGTCCGCGAGACGTTCTCCATCCGTGGACTCGTACGGTCGGGCAACTCCGGCGGCCCGCTCGTGTCGGAGTCTGGTGACGTCTATGGGGTGATCTTCGCGGCCTCGGTCACCGACTCGTCGACGGGCTACGCCCTGACAGCCGATCAGGTGGCTGCTGACGCTGCTGCGGGTCGCTCGTCCACGCAGACTGTGTCGACGGGGAAGTGTGCCTGATGAGGCGCCTGCTGGCGTCCGGGATGGTCGTGGTCGCCATGCTCGCCGCCATCGTCACGCTGCCGCTCGCCTGGGTCGCGTCCAACATCGCCGACGAGGACGGGTATGTCGCATTCACGTCGCCGTTGGGATCCGATCCCGAGCTGCAGAAGGCGTTCTCGGCCTATCTGAGCGACTACTTCGTGCGCGAAGGAGGTCTGCCCCGTCCGCTGCAGCCGACGGTCACGGCCGTGTTCACGCAGGCGGCGGCGGACACGGCAAACGCTCCTGGATTCACCGCCGCCTGGGAGAAGTCGCAGCGGCTCTCGCACCGGATGATGTTCGGGCCCGATGCCAATCAGGATCGCCTTGCCGTCGACCTGGGCCCGCTTGCCTCGTTCGCAGTGGCCCGCGTCGGTGACGGACTGCCGTTCACGTTGCCCGAGCCGGGACCGATCGTGTTGCAGGTCAACGACTCGTCGCAGCGTGAGGCGATCGACCAGATCGCGGCGACCGAGAACCGCAGTCAGCAGGGCTGGATCGTCGTCGCGGCAGCCGCGGCGCTGTCCCTGTTGTTCGCCAAGCGCCGGTCGACGGGGCTGGCCTGGCTGGGCGTGGGGGCAGTGGGCGTCGCGGCGATCCTGCGCGCTGCCACCGACTACGGGGTGCCCAACATTCTCGATCGCACTCCGGCACCGTCGGGATTTGCCCGGACCCTGCAAAAACTTCTGGCCGACCGGGCGGCGGACTCGTTGGCCCAGTGGTTGCTGTGGATCGCGATTGCCGGCGGTGCCGCGATCGTGATCGGACTTTTCCTACGGGTGTCAGGCGGCAGGAAGAGCTAGCGGCGTCCGCGGAGTGCTGCGGGGATGTCCTTGGCGGTCGCGATGGTCTTGGTGGGCGCCTTGATCTTCTTGATCTTGAAGATGCCGACGGCGACCATGGCGACGGCCAGCACGAGGTAGGCGCCGGTGACGATGAGGAATGCCCACGCAGGGTGGAGCCCGGTCATCGTCAGGAAGTACGCGACGGTGATCGAGAGCAGGATGACGACCAGCAAGACGATGAATCCGGCTACGGCAAACAGCGCCGCGGCAAGTCCGCCTGCCTTGGCGCTGACCTTGAGCTCAGACTTGGCCAGTGCAATTTCGGACTGCACCAGCGCGGAGACGTCGCGGCTCGCATCGGCAACCAGACGTCCGATCGTGGGGTCGTCATTCACACTGGCCATGTCATGACCCTACAAGTGCCGTCCGCGGCGCGCAGGTCAGTCCTCGTCCTTGGCGCTCTTCATGCCTGTGGAGATCAAGTCCATCACGGATGAATCGGCCAACGTGGTTGCGTCGCCAACGGCTCGGTTCTCGGCCACGTCGCGCAGCAGCCGGCGCATGATCTTGCCCGAACGAGTCTTGGGCAGCTCTGCGACGACCAGGATCTTCTTGGGCTTGGCGATGGCGCCGATCTCCTTGGCGACGTGGTCGCGGAGCTCCTTGACGACATCCTCACCGCCATCGCCTGCTGACTCACGCAGGATCACGAACGCGACCGGTGTCTGCCCGGTCATGTCATCAGTCGCACCGACGACCGCCGCCTCGGCGACCTTGGGGTGTGACACGAGCGCCGACTCGATCTCAGTGGTGGACAGACGGTGACCCGAGACGTTCATGACGTCGTCGACTCGGCCCATCAGCCAGATGTCGCCGTCATCGTCCTTCTTGGCGCCGTCGCCGGCGAAGTACATGCCCTTGAAACGTGACCAGTAAGTCTCCTTGAACCGCTCGTCGTCGCCCCAGATCGTGCGGAGCATCGCCGGCCACGGTTCGGTGACGACGAGGTAGCCACCCTCGCCATTGCCCACGGGCTCGCCCGCGTCATCGACGACATCAGCGCTGATGCCGGGAAGCGGCGTCATGGCAGACCCGGGCTTGCCCGAGGTGACGCCGGGGAGTGGGCTGATCATGATGGCTCCGGTCTCGGTCTGCCACCACGTGTCGACGATCGGGGCGTTGTTGCCGCCGATGTGCTCGCGGTACCACATGTAGGCCTCGGGGTTGATCGACTCACCCACCGAGCCGAGCAGCCTCAGCGAGCTGAGGTCGTAGTCGGCGGGGATCTGCTCACCCCACTTCATGAACGTCCGGATCGCAGTGGGTGCCGTGTAAAGCTGGGTCACCTTGAGGTCCTGGATGATCTCCCACCAGCGACCCTTGTGTGGGGTGTCGGGCGTGCCTTCGTACATCACCTGGGTGACGCCGTTGGCGAGCGGTCCATAGACGATGTAGGAGTGTCCGGTGACCCAGCCGACGTCGGCGGTGCACCAATAGATGTCGGTGTCGGGCTTGGTGTCGAAGACGGACCAATATGTGTAGGCGCAGCCGACCATGTAGCCGCCCGTGGTGTGCAGGATGCCCTTGGGCTTGCCGGTCGTCCCGGACGTGTACATGACATAGAGCGGATGCTCCGAATCGAACATCTCGGGTGTGTGGTCCGCCGATGCTGAGTCGACGACGTCGTGCCACCAGACGTCACGCCCCTCGTTCCAGACAACGTCCTGGCCGGTACGACGAACGACGAGGACATGGGTGACGTCGGGGCACTTCTCGAGCGCCTCGTCGACGGCGGGCTTGAGCGCAGCAGGGGCGCCACGGCGGTAGCCACCGTCGGAGGTGATGACGATCTTGGCGTCGCAGTCGAGGATGCGCGACGACAGGGCGTCGGCGGAGAAGCCACCGAATACCACCGTGTGGGGGGCGCCGAGGCGAGCACACGCCAGCATTGCCACGACAGCCTCGGGGATCATCGGAAGGTAGATCGCGACCCGGTCGCCCTTCTCCAGGCCCAGGTCGGTCAAGGCGTTGGCCGCACGGGACACCTCGTCCTTGAGCTCGGCGTACGTGATGTCGCGGGTGTCGTCGGCGGGCTCGCCGACCCAGTGCAGGGCAACTTTGTCGCCCTTGCCGGCTTCGACGTGACGGTCGACGCAGTTGTAGGAAGCGTTGAGCGTTCCACCGATGAACCACTTGGCAAACGGCGGGTTGGACCAGTCGAGCACCTCGGTGAACGGTGTGCCCCAGCTGATGCGCTCGGCCTGCTCGGCCCAGAAGCCCAGCCTGTCGTCAGCCGCGCGATCGTACGCGTCAGCCTTCAGGTTGGCGCTGGTCGCCAGATCCTGGGGCGGGTCGAAGTGACGATCCTCGTGGGACAGGTTCTGGATAGACGCTGTGCTGATGTTTTGTCGCTCACCGCTGTACTCCTCCGTTGACGTCCGTACTTGCTCATTGTGTCGCAGGCCACAGCATGTCGGCCAGATGGTTGCAATGACGTTGCCGCCCGGCCTCCCGCTGCGGCAGCGAGGCCTGCGGCCCAAGGACACATTCGTCACCCGGGCCGCCCCCGAGTTACTTCTCGGCGCCTGCGCCGGTCATGGCGCGAACGTCGAGCTCGACGTACCGCTCCTCGGACTCGAGCTCAGTGGAGGAGGTGACGGTTCCCAACCAGCCGAAGAAGAAGCCGAGTGGGATCGAGATGATGCCCGGGTTGGCCAACGGGAACCAGCTGAAGTCAGCCCCGGTGATCATGGCCGTCTCCGAGCCGGACACGACTGGCGAGAAGATCACCTAGACCGACGCACGAAATGAGTCCGCCGTAGATGCTCCACACCGCTCCGCGGGTGTTGAACCGCTTCCAGAACAGGTTGTAGAGCAGCGCCGGGAGGTTGGCCGAGGCCGCGACCGCGAACGCCAACGCCACCAGGAAGGCGATGTTGAGCTTCTGTGCGGGAATCGACAACAGCGATCGCAACACCGCCGATGACGAACGCGGCAATGCGAGCAACTCTGACCTCCTGCTTCTCGGTGACGTCGCCGTGGTTCCAGACATTGGCGTAGAGATCGTGCGCGACCGACGATGCCGAGGTGAGCGTGAGCCCGGCGACGACTGCGAGGATCGTGGCGAACGCCACCGCCGAGATGAGGGCCAGCAGCACCGCGCCTCCGGTCGAGCCCGCACCGCCACCGACTGCTTCCGCCAGCAACTGGCGAGGCCAGGTTGCCCCCCGAGTCGGCGATGTCCTGCTTTGCGTCACCCTTGACCAGCGCCGCAGCGCCGAAGCCCAGGACGAGCGTCATCAAGTAGAACGAGCCGATGAGGCCGATCGCCCAGAGGACTGACTTTCGGGCCTGCCGGGCAGACGGGACCGTGTAGAACCGGATCAGGATGTGCGGCAGTCCTGCGGTGCCGAGCACGAGGGCAAGACCCAGCGAGATGAAGTCGATCTTGCTCTCGGTCGACACGCCGTACTTCAGTCCTGGCTCGAGGAACGCCTTGCCGACGCCGCTCTCCTCCGCGGCAGTGCCGAGGAGATCCGACAGGTTGAAGTTGAACTTCGCCAGCACCAGGACGGTGATCAGGATCGTGCCACCCATCAGGAGCACCGCCTTGACGATCTGGACCCAGGTGGTGCCTCGCATGCCGCCGACGACCACGTAGAAGATCATCAGGGCACCGACTCCGGCGATCGTCAGATTCTTTGCGGTGTCGGAGCTGACGCCGAGCAGGAGCGCGACCAGTGCGCCGGCGCCGACCATCTGCGCGAGCAGGTAGAAGATCGACACGACCACCGTGGAGGTCGCCGCAGCGGTCCGCACGGGTCGCTGCCGCATACGGAATGCCAGCTGGTCGGCCATCGTGAAGCGGCCCGAGTTGCGCAGCAGCTCCGCGACGAGCAGCAGGGCGACGAGCCATGCCACGAGAAAGCCGATCGAGTAGAGGAACCCGTCATAGCCCGACAGTGCGATCGCGCCGGAGATGCCGAGGAAGGAGGCGGCCGACATGTAGTCACCGGAGACGGCGAAGCCGTTCTGGACGCCGGTGAAGCTGCGACCACCGGCGTAGTAGTCGGCGGCGGTCTTGTTGTTGCGGCTCGCCCAGAACGTGATGCCGACCGTGATCAGCACGATCACCACGAACAGCGAACCGGTCAGCGCCTGGTTGTCACCCTTGTCGGCAGTTTGCAGGGCTGTGCTCAACGTGCTCATCGCTCGATCTCCTCTTCATACTCGGCGCGGAGACTGTCGGCAATCGGGTCCATCCGACGGGCGGCGAACCGCGCGTACCAGATGGCTATGCCGAATGTCGTCGCGAACTGGAGCAGCCCGAAGACCAGCGCCACGTTGATGTTGCCGAACAGCGTGTGCGCCATGAAGTCGTGCGCATAGTTCGACATCAGGACGTAGAGCAGATACCACGCCATGAAGGCGATGGTCAGGGGGACGACGAAGCCGAGATAGGCGCGCTTGAGCTCGGCGAACTCGTCCGTGGCATGTATCCGTTGGTAGGCCGCATGGGCCTCTCCTGGCACTTTCTCGACCACTGCGGGTCACCTCTTCCTTGAAGGCTTGGTGGCGCTGGCTGCACCACCACCCCTAAACGAGGCATGCCCGGCGTGTGAGTCAGATCACGAGTACCCCGGTGCGTTCGGGTTAGTTAGGTGTGCGGCGTGCGGTCGACTCAATGAGGCGAACGGTCGTTGCCGTGCGCCAAGTGGCGGTCGTCGTTGCGGAACCCCCAGTCAGAATCGGCGGTCGACGTCGAGCCGTTCAGGGGTGTGAAGCCGCACCATCGTGCGCGCCACATTGGTCGGGATGTCGGCCCGGGTGATCAGCGAGACTCCGATCATGAGCGCAAATCCCACGGGGACGGACCATGCTGCGGGCTGGCTCATCAGCAGACCGAACCAGCCTTCGGGCTGTCGGGCGATCGTCAGCACGGGCGCAAGGCCAGCGCACAGGCCACCACCGATCAGTCCGGCGATCGCACCCTTGGCGGTCAGACCGCGCCACCAGATCCCGAGCACCAGCAATGGACAGAAGGTAGATGCGGCCAGCGCGAACGCGAAGGTCACCGAGTTGGCGACCGGTAACCGGGTGGCGGTGAGGGCGAGCACCAGCGGGACTGTCACGCAAGCCGCTGCGGCCAGACGCAGAGCCGTGATCGTCGAGATGGCACCCGTACGGGCAATCCCCTGGCCGACGACACCGGCGATGGACATCGTCAGACCCGATGACGTGGAGAGGAACGCCCCGAACGCCCCGGCCGTAAGCAGAGCGCCGAGGAGCTCGCCACCCGAACCGCCGATCATGCGGCCCGGCAGCTCGAGCACGACGGCGTCGGCTCGTCCGGCGTCGATGAGGTCACCGGCGTAGATGCGGCCCAGGACGCCGTAAATCGTGGGGAGGAGATAGAACACCCCGAGCAGCGCCAGCACGATCAGCGTGGTCCTCCTGGCCGCGTGACCATCGGGGTTGGTGTAGAAACGGACGACCACGTGGGGCAGCCCCATCGTGCCGAGGAAGGTCGCAATCAGTACCGAGTAGGTCGCGTAGAGTCCCATCGCGCTCGAGTCGCCGAAGGGTGCGAACCACTCGCTCGGGGCCACCGGGGAGGGCCGGCCGTCAGAGGTCCACGCATGCAGCAGGAAGAACACCGGGATCAGCAGCGCCGTCAGCTTGAGCCAGTACTGGAATGCCTGGACGAAGGTGATGCTGCGCATGCCGCCGGACACCACGTTCACCACCACGATGACGGCGACCAGGACGGTCCCGACCCAGCCGGGGGCGCCCGTGACGGTCCGCATCGTCAGGCCGGCACCCTGGAACTGTGGCATCAGGTAGAGCCACCCGACGGCGACCACCAGCAAGGTCGCGATCCGCCGGACGCCGACGGACTGCAGGCGCACCTGCGCGAAGTCGGGGATCGTGTAGGCGCCCGACCTCCGTAGCGGGGCAGCCACGAACACCAGCAGCAGGAGATATCCGGTGGTCCAGCCGATCGGGTACCAGAGCATGTCAGCGCCATAGGCCAGCACCAGGCCAGCCACGCCGAGGAAGGAGGCTGCCGAGAGATACTCGCCGCCAATCGCCGAACTGTTGAGGACCGGGCTGACTGAGCGGGACGCGACATAGAAGTCACTGGTCGTGCGGCTGACCCGCAGACCGAATGCCCCGATCGCCAGGGTGGCGATTGCCACCAGAGCGATCGCGATCACCCCGTAAACCGCGTTCATGTGGCGTCCCTGCGACTGGGCTCGACGAGCTCGGTGAAGTCGTGCTCGGCGCGCTCGACCTGCCGCAGGTAGAGCCAGCCCAGCAGGAACAATGCCGGATAGACGACCACGCCGAGCACGATCCACGGCAGCGGGACGCCTGCGACGCGGAAGTCGGTGACCGAGTCGAACACGAGGAACACGATCGGGAGGGCCCCGATCGAGAGCAGCAGTGTCGCCACGACGGTCAGCGCCGCCATCAGCTGTGAGCGGATTAGCGATCGCATGTAGACCTCGCCGACGCCTGTCGATTCGTCGATCTCCTGGCGAACGCTGCGCCGCACGTGAGCCGGTGCCGCCGTCAACGGGTTCGTGACCCGTACGCGTCCGGTGGGCTCGGTCATTGGGCGCGCTCTTGGATGCGCTCACGCACTGCTCTGGCATGGCGGCGTGCGACCTGGAGCTCGACCAGCTCGTCGCCAAACGGGGCCACGACGCTGCAGCGACCCGAGATCATCCGCACCTCACGTACGTGGGCGAGATTGACCAGGTGGCTGCGGTGGATGCGGACGAAGCCGGCCGAGTCCCATCCGTCGGCCAGTGAACCGAGGGGGGTGCGGATCAGGTGGCTCTTGCCGTCAACCGTGTGCAGACGGACATAGTCGCCCTGAGCCTCGACGAAGGCAACCGTGGCTCGGGAGACGAACCGGGTCACCCCGGCGAGCTCGACTGCAATGGTGTCGTCGGGTGTGGCCTGATCGGGCCCAGCCTCGGCGCAGGCGCGCCGCACGCTCTCGCGGAGTCGTTCCTCGCGAATTGGCTTGAGGAGGTAGTCGACGGCGTTGAGCTCGAAGGCGTCGACGGCGTGTGCATCGTGTGCGGTGACAAAGACGATGCGCGGTGGATGCTTGAAGTGGGCTAGCAGTCTCGCGATTTCCAAGCCGTTGAGCCCCGGCATGGCGACATCGAGGAAGATCAGGTCGACATCCCCGCCCTCCAGCACCCGCAGCGCCTCGGTGCCGGACTGCGCCGCTCGTACGGAAGCCACGCGCTCATCGCGTCCGAGCATCCAGACGAGCTCGTCAAGTACGGGGCGCTCGTCATCGACGACCAGAGCGTGAAGCCTTGCGTCCATGTCCTGATCCTGTCCGATGTGGTGATTCACTGCACCACCTCGGCTCCCGGCCAGAACTTGGGTATGCGGAGGATGACCTTGGTGCCGAGACCCGGCGCCGTTTCGACCACGATGCCGTACTCGTTGCCGTAGACGGTCCGCAGGCGTTCGTCGACATTGGCCAGCCCGACCGAGGCGCTCGTCGTGCGGCCCATCAGGGCGTTGCGTACGACGTCGGGATCGACGCCAACCCCGTCATCCTCGATCGTGATCAGACACTCGGTGCCGGAGTCGAGTGCGACGACCGTGATGGTGCCGTCACCCGCTTTGCCCTCGAGCCCGTGCCGGACGGCGTTCTCGACCAGCGGCTGCACCGAAAGAAATGGCAGGGTCACGCTGAGAACCTCGGGTGCGACTCGGGTGATGACGCGCAGCCGGTCGCCGAACCGCGCTTTCTCAAGCACCAGGTAGCGCTCGATCGAGCGGAGCTCTTCGGCCAGCGTGGTGAACTCCCCGTGCTCGCGGAACGAGTAGCGGGTGAAGTCAGCGAACTCCAGCAGCAGCTCGCGGGCACGTTCGGGATCGGTGCGCACGAAGGACGCGATCGCGCCGAGCGAGTTGTAGATGAAATGCGGTGAGATCTGGGCCCGCAGTGCACGCAGCTCTGCTTCCATCAGCGCGGTGCGGGACTCCGACAGTTCGGCAAGCTCGAGCTGGCTCGACATCCAGCGTGCGACCTCGGTTGTCGCGCGGGCGAGGCCTGCCGAGGCCTCGTCGCCCATCACCACGATGCTGCCCACGACCCGGCCCTCGACCGACAGAGGCGCCACGATCGCCCGATCGGAGGCCTGCGTCGTTCCGCTCTTCATCGCCTGGGTCATCAGCTCGGCCACGTCGACCGCATCGCCGGGTCCGTCCCAGGCGAGTGATCCGTGGATGTCGGTGATCGCGGCGGTCGGGCTCCCGAGCAGGGCCCGTACGTGGGGGAGGGCCTGGCTGGCACTCTCGGCGTCGAGCCCGCGCCGAAGTGATGGCGCCGCCAGCGATGCGGTGTGGAGTGTCGCGTACGTCGCGCGGTCGGCAGCAGTGCCGAGGGAACGGTGGCGGGTCAGCAGTCGCCAGCGGATGAACACCGCCGCAGCGATCAGCGCGACGGCGAGAGCGCTGGCGGTAGTGAAGTTGTCCACCGGGCGAACGCTACCGCGAGATCGTGCGACGGACCGCCGGTCAGGCCTCTCGTTCGGCCGGCGGTCCGTTGGGTTGTGATCAGTTGACGCTGACGGCACTCCACGCGGCGGCGACAGCATTTTGTTGAGTGCTGCCGGTTCCGTAGAGGTCACGCGCCGCGTTGAGCGTCGCGGTCCTGGCACCCGAGTAGATCGTGCTGGACGTCATGTAGACGGTCAGCGCGCGGTACCAAATGGCTGCGGCAGCAGTGCGTCCGATGCCTGAGACGCTCGAGCCGTTGCAGGTTGGCGAGTTGTGGGACACGCCCCCGATCGTCTTGGCGCCGGAGCCCTCAGCCAGCAGGTAGTAGAAGTGATTGCCGATGCCTGAGGAGTAGTGCACGTCGACCGAGCTGGCCGCTGCGGACCAGCAGTTGAGCGACGAACCATCGGATGAGGGATTGTCCATCCGTCGGAATCCGGTGTGGTTGGCGAGGTCGAACTCTTCGCCGATCAGGTAGTCGCCCGGATCCTGGGCGTTTGCCGCATAGAACTCGACCATGGTGCCGAAGATGTCGCTGGTCGCTTCGTTGAGGCCACCGGACTCGCCTGAGTAGGTGAGGCCTGCGGTGTTCTCCGTGACACCGTGGGTCATCTCATGGCCGGCGACGTCGAGTGAGGTGAGCGGACCGAAGGTGGTGCCGTTGCCGTCGCCGTACGTCATCTTGGTGCCGTCCCAGAACGCGTTGACGTAGTTCTTGCCGTAGTGCACACGGTTGTAGGACCCGTTGCCGTTGCCGAAGATTCCGTTGCGGGCGAAGGTCGTCTTGTAGTAGTCCCACGTGGTGTTGGTGCCGTACTGCGCGTCGACCGCCGCTGACTCTCGGTTGCTGTTGCTGCCCGTGCCGAAGTGCGTGTCCGAGCTGGTGAACAGCGTCCCGGTCTTGCAACCTGAACCGAACAGCTGGCACACGAATGAATCGGTGGCGTTGTTCATGTCAGTTGTGTAGGTGTTGCCGCGTGTCGGGTCCTTCAGCTGGTAGCTGCTGCCGGACTGGGTGAGCTTGAGCGGAACGGTTCCGCCGTAGAGGGAGGCGCCGTCACCGTCGACGGTCTGGATCCGCTCCTCCGAGCGGAGCAGCTTGCCGTCCCGCGCGTCGACGTACCAGTCGATGCGGCTGGGCGTGCCGTCCTTCTGCGTTCCCTGGGTGGTGATGGTCCACGCCAGACGGGGTGTGGCGCTTGTTGCGTCGACGACGAGGGCCGGCTTGGTCGCCCGAGCCGCGGTGGTTCCGACGACAGCAAGCGCCTTGCCCGCAGAGAAGGTCGGCTTTGACGACAGGGTCAGCGACTTCTTGAGCGTCTGCGAGCTACCGGTGAATGCGCCGTTCGGATCGCGGTGGACCACGAGATCGCCGCCGACCACGCGGAGACCGTCGTACGTACGGCGCATGCGTACGTGGGTGGCTCCGGTTGAGTCCGTCAGTGCATCCGTGACGACGAGTGCCTGATCGTCATTGACGAGCGTCGTCGAGTCGTGCGACTTCGCGGCGGCCACCGCGGCACGAGCTGTCGCCCCGTCCTTGGCGAGCGGCCGGGTTGAGGTGACCCGGTCCCCCTGGTCATTCGGTGCTGCCGTGGCGGCCGGGATTCCGGTTGCCAACATGGCGAGTGTTGCGAGTGCGGCTGTGGCGCCGACTGCATGAGTAGTACGCATTGCATATCCCCCGATGTGCGTGCGTCACCCGAGGAAGTCCCCCGAGCATCCGCGTTCTTGGAGACTAGGGGACGGTGCGAGGTCTGTAAACGGTCTAGTCGTCGCCGATGCCACGAGCGTGCAAAGCGTCGCCGGTCTCGTACGCCCGGGCCACCGTACGCAGCGCCATCGGCACCAATAGCGCCCGGGGGTTGCGTTCCAGGCCGCGCGCCTTGGCTGCCGCACGGGTTTCGTGAGCGATGTCGAGGATGCCGGGGATGGCCCGGATCATCAGCGAGAACGCGAGAGCGACGCGTTCGGGCTTGACGCCGAATCGGCGAAGCGGGCCAAGGCCACGAGTGATGGTGTCGAGCACGTCCTCGATGCGGGTTGTCGCGGTGAAGACCAGCGCGACGATGATGACGGCCAACAACCCGGCGACGACATGAATTGCCGTGCTCCATCCGCGCTGCCATACCTGGAAGATCGTGACGACGACGATGACGAGGAGCAGGGGGCGCAGTGCACGCAGGGTGGGTCGCAGTGGCATCCGAACCCAGGCGGCGAGCAGGATCGCAGCGCCGAGAAAGCCGAGTGCGGTCCACAGGCCAGGCACCAGCACGGTGGTCATGCTGAACGCTGCGAGCAGTCCGAGCTTTGGACCGGCCGGTGTGCGGTGCACCAGAGTCTGACCGGGGCGGTAGTTGCCGATGAGGAACTGGCTCACGCTGTGTCCCGATAGAACGCCACGGCTTCGGCGGACGGTCCGTCGAAGGCGATGCGGGCATCGTCGATCACCAGAGTCCGCTCGCACCTCAGGGCCAGATCGAGGTCATGGGTGACGAGGATCAGCTGCTGACGCAGGGCGAACAGGCGGTCGGCGATGAGCTGGGTGTTGCGGAGATCGAGCAGGGTCGTCGGCTCGTCAGCCACGAGAATCTCCGGATCGGTCGCCAGCACGCCGGCCAGCGCCAGCATCTGCTTCTCGCCGCCCGACAGCGCGTGCACCGTGGTGTCTGCGCGATCAGCCAGTCCCAACCCGTCCAGGATCTCGCGGGCACGCGCGGTGCGTTTGGTCTTGTCGCTGATCGTGCGGCGAAGCGACAGCGCAATGTCCTCGACGCAGGTCGGCATCACCAGCTGGGCATTGGGGTCGGTGAACACGAAGCCGACCTGGCGCCGCACGGCTGCGCCGTCCTTGCCGGTGTCGAGACCGTTGACGGTGACTCGTCCGGAGGTTGGCTCGATCAGACCGTTCAGCAGTCGCGCAAAGGTGGACTTGCCCGACCCGTTGCCGCCGATCAGTGCGACGCGGTGCTCGGTGAGCGTGACGGACGTCGGGTGAAGGAGCGCGAGGACGCCGTTCCCGGTGGAAACGGAAACGGCAGCCTCGTCGAGTTGGATCACGCCTTACGACTTGGCGACCAGCTGCGGGAACGCGCGGTGGACCGCTGCTGCCACGATCGCGGCGAGCACGCCCTTGATGATGTCGGCGACGAAGAATGGTGTGGCATAGCCCCACGCTGCCGCGAAGCTCACGTCGAGCTTGATCGACATGCCGATGGCGCCCAGTACACCCACGACGGCGACCGTGACGATCGCGGCGGCGACCGACACGGCGATCGTGAATGCTGCGGGATTGGATCGTCCGACCCTGCTGGCGACCAGGCCGACGATGAACGCTGCGATCGGGAAGGCGATCAGATATCCGGCGGTCACGCCGACCCATACGGACGGGCCTGCGGAGCCCTGCGCGAAGATCGGGACGCCGGCCGTGCCGACCGCGAGATAGAGGAGGACGGCCAGGGCTCCACGCTTGGCGCCGAGTACGGCGGCCGCGAGGAAGATGCCGAACATCTGCAGCGTGAAAGGCACGCCAACTCCGGTGACATTCAAGGCCGGCAGGATCGCGCAGACCGCGATCAGTGCCGCAAATGTCGCGACGAGCGCGAGGTCGGTGGTGCTGGACGTGCGACGGGTCGACGTGGGGGCTGGCTGGGTCATGAGGTGTTTGCCTATCTCGACGTACCTGAACAGTGATCAGGTGAACGGTGTTCAGGTCAGCGTACTAGGGTGGTGGCGTGGCGTATCACCGGACCGACATCGTGGAGCGGGCGATCGACGTTCTCGACATGTATGGTCTCCCCGACCTCTCGATGCGGCGCATTGCCGCAGAGCTCGGCATCCAGCCCAGCGCCCTCTACCACCACTTCGCCAACAAGCAGGCGCTGCTTGCCGCGGTTGCCGACGAGCTGCTCGAGCGTGGCGCGCGACCCGACGCACCCGGTGACGCGTGGGACGCGCGAGTCATCGCACTCAGCAGCGAGCTCCGTGATGCGATGCTCGCTTACCGCGACGGTGCTGAACTGATCGCAACGGTGCACGCATTCGGACTGGGCGCTGCGGGGCCGGTCGGTCGGCTGGAGGCGGCGATCAGGGGTGGTGGGTTCGACAGGGAGTTCGCGGGGTCTGCGGCCTCGACCATTCTGTACTTCGTGTTCGGGCACGTCTCGGACGAGCAGACTCAACTGCAGGCCAACAGCGCCGGCGCGATCGACGCACCGCTGGGCGAAGGCTCACAGTCGTTCGAGCTGGGGCTTTCCCTCATCATCGACGGGATCAGGTTGCGAGCGCCGGCGGGCGTGGCGACCTAGGCGAGATTCCG
>CAVXBP010000017.1:0-6921 GCA_963760105.1 uncultured Actinomycetota bacterium | reverse complement strand
CGGCACGTCGTCTGCAGCTTGCGCTCACCCGGCAAGGTGATCTCGAACGCGCCGGGCGTGTGCTCGGTGAAGTCGAGCTCCGACGCCTTGAGCGTCTCGATGATGATCTCCCGCGCATCCGTCATCGTGGCGACCTCGCATGGGTGGCGATGGCATCGGCGTAGACCTCGAGCGTACGTTCGGCGGTGACGTCCCACCCGAACGACTCGGCATGCCGTATCGCCTTGTGGCTCATGGACTCACGCAGCCCTTCGTCGACGAGGAGTGGATGCAGAGCCGACGCATAGTCGGCCGGGTCGTGACCGTCGACGAGCACTCCCGAGACCCCGTCAGACACCGCTGTCGGCAGGCCGCCGACGCGGGCGGCGACAACCGGGGTGCCGCATGCCTGGGCCTCGATCGCGACCAGGCCGAACGACTCGTTGTAGGACGGCACGCACACGACACTTGCGGCGGCGTACCAGTCGGCGAGCCCGCTCTGGCTCACGGTCGGGACGAACCGGACGACATCGTCGAGTCCCAGGGAGCGGCTGAGCTCAGACAATGCGCTCGGATGCTCCAGTCCACTTCCGGAAGCACCGCCGACGATCGCAACGACCAGTCGACCGCGCAGGCTGGGATCACGCTCCAGCATCACGGCAGCTGCCCCCAGTACGACGTCCGGAGCCTTGAGCGGCTGGATGCGGCCGGCGAACAGCAGCACCGCCGCATCGTCGGGGATGCCGAGGAGGGCGCGAGCCTCAGCCTGTCGCCCGGCACGGAAGACCGAAAGGTCGACGCCGGGATGCACCACCGCGACCCGATCGGGCTCGGCGCCGTAGAGCTCGATGAGCTCGCGACGCTCTTCGGAGGTGTTGGCGATCAGCTGATCTGCGAGACGCACGATCTCCTCCTCGCCATAGACCCGGCCGATCGGCTCGGGCGAGTCGCCGTCGGCGAGCTGCACGTTCTTGACCTTCGCCATGGTGTGCATCGAGTGGACGAGTGGGACATCCCAGCGCTCGCGGGCAACAGTGCCGACTTGCCCGGACAACCAGTAGTGCGAGTGCACGAGGTCGAAATGTCCCGGCTCCCGCTCAACCTCGGCACGCAGCACATCGCGTACGAAGGAGCACAGCTGTGAGGGAAGATCGTTCTTCTCCAGTCCCTCAAAGGGGCCCGCTGCGACGTGATGGACCGTGATGCCCGGCTCTGCCGCGACCACCGGTTGCTGATGGCGCGACGTGGCGCGGGTGAATATCTCGACCTCGATGCCTCGGGAGGCCAGCTGGCGCGAAAGCTCGAGCACGTACACGTTCATACCGCCCGCATCGCCGTTGCCCGGCTGATCGAGCGGGGATGTGTGTGCCGACAGCATCGCGATGCGCTTGAGCATGAACACCCGCCTTCCTCGACCATGATGTCAGTTCAGGGCAACCCGGGCGCGCTGTGTCCATCTGACACGATGAGCGCATGCGTACTGCCGTTGTCACCGGAGCCAGCAGCGGCATCGGAGCCGCCACCGCGCGAGCCCTCGCCGATGCTGGCTATCACGTGTTCTGCGCCGCGCGGCGCATCGATCGCCTCACCGCCCTCGCCGACGAGATCGGCGGCACAGCAGTCGAGTGCGATGTCACCGACGAAGCCCAGGTTGTCGCGCTGGCGCGGGCCGTGGGCGACACGCTCAACGTGCTGGTCAACAACGCCGGCGGTGCACTCGGTGCCGACCCGGTGATCGACGGTGACCCCGATCAGTGGCGCCGCATGTACGACATCAACGTCATCGGCACGATGCAGGTCACCAAGGCGCTCACACCCGCACTGATAGCAGGCGGCGCGGGGACGATCATCAACATCGGCTCGACAGCCGGACGCTGGGCGTACGAGGGCGGCGGCGGCTACACCGCGGTCAAGCACGCCGTCGCGGTGCTCACCGAGACGCTGCGCCTGGAGCTCAACGGACAGCCCGTACGAGTCTGCGAGATCGCACCGGGCATGGTGCGCACCGAAGAATTCTCCCTCGTACGACTGGGTGATCAGGCCAAGGCTGATGCCGTCTATGCGGGCGTTGACGAGCCACTGCTCGCCGAGGACATCGCCGACGCCGTGACCTGGGTGGCGACCCGTCCACAGCACGTCAATGTCGACCTGATGATCGTCAAACCCATCGCCCAGGCAGCGGCCCACAAGGTGCATCGGCCCGGCTGAATCGAGCCCCGTCGCGCCTGACCGCATTTGACCTATCGCCCGCTCTGGGCAAACGTGGAGAACCCACCCCACCGTTTTGAGGTCACCATGACAAGCACGAAACCCGACAACCAGGGGCGGACATCCTGGCGCTCCGACATCGCCCCAGGAGTGTTTTACCCCGCGCTCGCGATCCTCGGACTCGTCGTCCTGATCAGCATCTTCTTCCCCGACGCGACCGGCGATGCGCTCGGCTCCGCACAGAGCAGCGTCATCGGCGACATCGGCTGGTACTACACGCTGACCGTCACCGGATTCGTCATCTTCGCCCTCTGGATGGGCATCGGTCGCTTCGGTGACATCAAGCTCGGCAAGGACGACGACGAAGCCGAGTTCAGCATCAAGGCCTGGTTCGCGATGCTGTTCGCGGCCGGCATGGGCATCGGCCTGGTGTTCTGGGGTGCTGCCGAGCCACTGACGTTCTTCACCAACCCCAAGCCCGGCGTGACCGGCACCGATGCCGAGCTCGCGCAGAAGGCCATGTCGCAGGTGTTCCTGCACTGGGGTCTGCACGCCTGGGCCATCTACGTCGTCGTCGGACTCTCGATGGCGTACGCGATCCACCGCAAGGGACGATCGGTCTCGATGCGCTGGACCTTGGAGCCCCTCCTGGGCGACCGAGTCAAGGGCAAGCTCGGCGACGCCATCGATGTCGTCGCAATCGTCGGAACCGTCGCCGGAGTCGCAACCTCGCTCGGGCTCGGCGTGCAGCAGATCACGGCTGGTTTCGTCCACCTCGGTGTGATCGACGAGGGGACCGACACGATCCGCGTCCTGCTGATCGTTGCGATCACCAGCATTGCGGTCGTCTCCGTGGTCAGCGGCCTCGGTCGAGGCATCAAGTGGCTATCGAACATCAACCTGGGACTGGCTGCGAGCCTGCTCCTGCTGGTGCTGGTGCTCGGTCCGACACTGTTCCTGCTGCGCAGCTTCGTGCAGAACCTTGGTGGCTATGCCGCCGACATCGTCCCGCTCAGCTTCAACACCAGCGCATTCGCCGGTGAGGACGGCGTCCAGTGGCAGGGCTTCTGGACCACGTTCTACTGGGGCTGGTGGATGTCCTGGGCACCGTTCGTCGGAATCTTCATCGCCCGCATCTCCAAGGGTCGTACGATCCGCGAGTTCGTCGCCGGCGTCCTGCTGGTTCCCACCTTGGTCTCGGCCCTGTGGTTCAGCGTCCTTGGTGGCGCGGCGATCGTCCGGCAGATGGAGTTCGGAGACCTCACCAACTCCGACGGCGGAATCACCAGCGAGAACGTGCTGTTCGACCTGCTGGGCAGCCTGCCGGCCGGTTCGATCCTCTCGGGCCTCGCGATCATCCTCGTCACGATCTTCTTCGTGACGTCGTCCGACAGCGGTTCACTGGTGGTTGACATGTTGGCCTCCGGCGGCAACCCCGAGCCCCCGACATGGAGCCGCGTCATGTGGGCTGTCATCGAGGGCTTGGTGGCGATCAGCCTGATGCTGGCAGGTGGTCTGGCTGCCCTGCAGACCGGAGCGATCCTGACCGCGGTCCCGTTCAGCATCATCATGATCGCGATGTGTTTTGCCACCTATCGAGCGCTCAAGGGCGAGCACCGAGAGATCCTGCGCCTCGCTCGCCGCGCACGCGAGCGGGAGATGGCGATCGAGGTGGGCGAGACCGTGACCGGCTCGCTGGTCGAGAACTTCGACGATCACTTCGGCCGGCCCGTCGACGAGCGCATAGACCGCGCGTTCGAGGAGCAGTCAGACCAGACCTGATCCGCACGGCAAAAAGAGGGGCCCCACCGCGTTTTGCGGCGGGGCCCCTCTTTGACTCACCCTCAGTGCATCAGCACCGGTGGTACGTCCTCAGTGTCGTCGAGCAGATGTGACTCCTCGCGCTTGCGCGGCAGGAACATCGCCGGGATCACCGTCAAGAGCACCATGGCCCAGGCCACCCAGAACGTCGCGCTGAACGAGCTTGCTGCTTCCTCGAACCCCTTGGCGATGTTGCTCGCGCCGATCTTGTCGATGATCGACGGATTGGTGACCGAGCCGATCGCCGCAGTGGCGAACTTCCCGTCCTTGAGGTGGTTGGTCAGGATCACCGACATCACCGCGACGCCGACCGAGCTGGCGATCTGCTGCGAGATGTTGAGCAGTGTCGATCCACGAGCAACCTCGTGATTGGTCAGCGTCTTGAGAGCCGACGTGAACAACGGCATCATCGTCGCGCCCATGCCCATACCCATCACGAACAGCGCCGGGACGATGACCCAGTAGGACGTGTCGGTGTCGAGCTGGGTGAGCGGGAACATACCGGCGACGATCAGCACAAGCCCGACCGGGATGATGCGGCCGACCGGCATCTTGTCGACGAGGGTGCCGGCGATCGGCATCGTCACAATCGTTCCGACACCCTGCGCGATCATCAGCACGCCAGCCATCGTGGTCGACTCGCCGCGAATCTGCTGGAAGTACGTCGGCACGAGCAGCAGCCCGCCGAAGAACGCTGCGCCGAACATGAACATCGTGATGATCGAGACGGTCAGGTTTCGGTTCTTGAAGAGCCGCAGGTCGAGCAGCGGGTGCTCGGGTCGGAACGCGTGGAACACGAACGCCACGATCAGCAGGACACCGGCGAGCGCCGAGACCCATACGCGGGGCGCGGTGTAGTCGCCGCCCTCACCCGGGAGCGAGGAGACACCGAACAGGAACAGCGCGAGG
The DNA here is from genome assembly GCA_963760105.1 of uncultured Actinomycetota bacterium. Lineage (GTDB taxonomy): Bacteria > Actinomycetota > Actinomycetes > Propionibacteriales > Nocardioidaceae > Aeromicrobium. Next base: position 2,004 of record CAVXBP010000017.1, on the reverse strand, counting down.
CCCGGCGACAGAAGCAGCATGCCGAAGAAGTCGAATGACTCGGACGGAATCGGCGCATCCTTGGGAAGTGCCATGTAGGCGTAGACGAGCGCGCCCATGCCGAGCGGCACGTTGATCAGGAAGATCCAGTGCCACGAAGCCTGATCGATGAGCCAACCTCCGAGGATCGGGCCCAGGATCGGGCCCAGCATCATCGGGATGCCGAGGATCGCCATCAGGCGTCCCATGCGGTGTGGGCCTGCGGCCCGAGTCATGATCGTCATGCCCAGCGGCATCAGCATGCCGCCGCCGAGACCCTGCAGGACGCGGAAGGCGATCAGGGAGTTGATGTCCCACGCGAGCGCGCACAGCACGGAGCCTGCGGTGAACAGGCCGATCGCGACCATGTATAGGCGCTTGGTGCCGAAGCGGTCAGCGGCCCAGCCGGTCAAGGGGATGACCGTCGCGAGCGCGAGCGTGTACGCGGTGACGGTCCACGCGACAAGTGAATAGTCGAGCTCGTTGCCGCCGGATCCGAAGACCCGCTGGAATGTCGGCAGCGCCACGTTCACGACGGTGATGTCGAGGATCGACATGATCGAGCCAATCACCACGACTCCGGCGATCTTGAGGACTGCCGCATCGATGTTTTCGGGAAGGTCGGTCTGCGGTGGCGTGGTCATGCAGGAGGCTCCTGTGTGGTGGGTCGCAGGGCATCGCCGGCGAGTATGGGTTGGAGTGCGTCATGGAGTCGCGCAGCCTCATCGGGCTTGAGCCGAGACACCATCTCGCGCAGCGCTGTGCGGCGCGACTCAAGGTGCTGGTCAGCAATGGCGTGACCGGCGCGGGTGATCGTGACGAGCTTGACCCGCCGGTCGGTCTCGTCCTCCCGCCGCTCGACCAGCCCCATCTTGACGAGGCTGTCGATATTTCGGCCGGTCGCGGCAACCGACAACCTGATGTGTTCGGCGACTGCGTGGATCGGCAGCGGATCGGTCGATTGGGCCAGGACGAAGAGCGTCTTGGCCTGGCTGATCGACAGCTCGAGCTCGAGCAGCCGATCGATGCCTTGCGCCTCAGCGCTGCTCATGCACCGCATGAGGAACTGCTCGAGCGACTTTTGGAGTGGAGCATCTTTTGTCACCCGAAAATCACTAACAGACACGCAACTATTGCAGAAACGGCACTGTTGTTGACGCGCAATGAACAGCAGGAGGCGCGATTCGTCAGCGAGGTGCCTCCACCCGTAGAATGGGAAGGCTCCGTCTCGTTCGAGCATTCCCCACGCCCAAGGACAATTTTTCGCATGCCCATCCGCTCTGACCTGCGCAACGTCGCAATCGTCGCCCACGTCGACCACGGCAAGACGACGCTCGTCGACGCCATGCTCCAGCAGCAAGGCCACTTCGACGAGCACCACCAGCTCGCCGAGCGCGCCATGGACTCGGGAGATCTCGAGCGCGAAAAGGGCATCACGATCCTCGCCAAGAACACCGCCGTCCGCTACAACGGACCCGGCGCTCCTGATGGAGGCGTGACGATCAACATCATCGACACCCCCGGCCACGCCGACTTCGGTGGCGAGGTCGAACGCGGACTCTCGATGGTCGACGCCGTCATCCTGCTCGTCGACGCGTCGGAGGGCCCGCTCCCCCAGACACGCTTCGTCCTGCGCAAGGCACTCGCCGCCCACATGCCCGTCGTCCTGGTCGTCAACAAGGTCGACCGCCCCGACTCACGCATCTCCGAGGTCGTCGACGAGACATACGAGCTGTTCCTCGACCTGCTCGAGGACGGCGCCAGCGAGGACGCTCTCGACTTCCCCGTCGTCTACGCCTCCGCACGTGCCGGCCGCGCTTCGCTGACGAAGCCCGAGGACGGCGGCATGCCCGACAGCGACAACCTGATCCCGCTGTTCCAGACGATCATGGAAGCCGTCCCCGCTCCCGAGTACACCGAAGGTGCACCGCTGCAGGCGCACGTCACCAACCTGGATGCCTCACCCTTCCTCGGCCGCCTCGCCCT
>CAVXBP010000016.1:0-37225 GCA_963760105.1 uncultured Actinomycetota bacterium | reverse complement strand
TCAGCAATGGCGTGACCGGCGCGGGTGATCGTGACGAGCTTGACCCGCCGGTCGGTCTCGTCCTCCCGCCGCTCGACCAGCCCCATCTTGACGAGGCTGTCGATATTTCGGCCGGTCGCGGCAACCGACAACCTGATGTGTTCGGCGACTGCGTGGATCGGCAGCGGATCGGTCGATTGGGCCAGGACGAAGAGCGTCTTGGCCTGGCTGATCGACAGCTCAAGCTCGAGCAGCCGATCGATGCCTTGCGCCTCAGCGCTGCTCATGCACCGCATGAGGAATTGCTCGAGCGACTTTTGGAGTGGAGCATCTTTTGTCACCCGAAAATACTAGCAGAGACGCAACTATTGCAGAAACGGCACTGTTGTTGACGCGCAATGAACAGCAGGAGCCGCGATTCGTCAGCGAGGTGCCTCCACCCGTAGAATGGGAAGGCTCCTCTGGTTCGAAGCATTCCCCACGCCCAGGACAATTTTTCACTGCCCATCCGCTCTGACCTGCGCAACGTCGCAATCGTCGCCCACGTCGACCACGGCAATACGATGCTCGTCGACGCCATGCTCCAGCAGCAAGGCCACTTCGACGAGCACCACCAGCTCGCCGAACGCGCCATGGACTCGGGAGATCTCGAGCGCGAAAAGGGCATCACGATCCTCGCCAAGAACACCGCCGTCCGCTACAACGGACCCGGCGCTCCTGATGGCGGCGTGACGATCAACATCATCGACACCCCCGGCCACGCCGACTTCGGTGGCGAGGTCGAACGCGGACTCTCGATGGTCGACGCCGTCATCCTGCTCGTCGACGCGTCGGAGGGCCCGCTCCCCCAGACACGCTTCGTCCTGCGCAAGGCACTCGCCGCCCACATGCCCGTCGTCCTGGTCGTCAACAAGGTCGACCGCCCCGACTCACGCATCGCCGAGGTCGTCGACGAGACATACGAGCTGTTCCTCGACCTGCTCGAGGACGGCGCCAGCGAGGACGCCCTCGACTTCCCCGTCGTCTACGCCTCCGGACGTGCCGGCCGCGGTTCGCTGACGAAGCCCGAGGACTGCGGCATGCCCGACAGCGACAACCTGATCCCGCTGTTCCAGACGATCATGGAAGCCGTCCCCGCTCCCGAGTACACCGAAGGTGCACCTCTGCAGGCGCACGTCACCAACCTGGATGCCTCGCCCTTCCTCGGCCGCCTCGCCCTCGTACGCGTCTTCCAGGGCACCCTCCGAAGGCGCCCAGGTCGCGTGGATGAAGCATGACGGCACGACCGAGAAGGTCAAGATCACCGAGCTGCTGGTCACCAACGAGCTCGAGCGCGTACCGGCGAGAGCGCCGGTCCCGGCGACATCGTTGCCATCGCGGGCATCCCCGACATCACGATCGGCGAGACGCTGGCCGACCCCGACAACCCGATCGCGCTGCCGCTGATCACGGTCGATCAGCCGGCCATCTCTATGACGATCGGCACCAACACCTCACCGCTCGCGGGTCGCGAGAAGAACACCAAGGTCACCGCGCGCTTGGTCAAGGACCGCCTCGACCGCGAGCTCATCGGCAACGTATCGCTCAAGGTGCTCGAGACGGCTCGTCCGGACGCCTGGGAAGTCCAGGGCCGCGGCGAGCTCGCCCTGGCCATTCTCGTCGAGCAGATGCGACGCGAAGGCTATGAGCTCACGGTCGGCAAGCCTCAGGTCGTCACGCAGGAGATCGACGGCAAGCTGCACGAGCCGATGGAACGCCTGACGATCGACGCACCCGAGGAGTACCTCGGCACCATCACGCAGTTGCTCGCCGTTCGTCGCGGTCGCATGGAGCAGATGATCAACCACGGCACCGGCTGGGTCCGCATGGAGTTCATCGTCCCCGCTCGCGGATTGATCGGCTTCCGTACGGAGTTCCTCACCGACACCCGCGGCACCGGCATCGCGCACCAGACGTTCGAGAAGTACGAGCCGTGGGCCGGCGAGATCTCGACCCGCCCCTCGGGCTCGCTCGTGTCCGACCGTGCAGGTGCGGCGACGTCATACGCCATGACCAACATCCAGGAGCGCGGCACGCTGTTCATCGAGCCCGCGACGGAGGTCTACGAGGGCATGATCGTCGGCGAGAACTCCCGCGCAGACGACATGGACATCAACATCGTCCGCGAGAAGAAGCAGACCAACGTCCGCTCCAACGCCGATGAGTTCGAGAAGCTGGTGCCGCCGCGCAAGCTGTCGCTCGAGCAGTCGCTGGAGTTCTGTCGCGAGGACGAGTGCGTCGAGGTCACCCCGGCCAACGTGCGCATTCGCAAGATCATCCTCGACGGCACCGAGCGCGACCGCGCCAACCGCCGCTCCAAGAAGTAGCCCCTCGCCGTCGCGTGAGCGGTGACCTAGCGTCCACCCTGACGAGCTTGACCCGCCGGTCGGTCGCGTCCTCCCGCCGCTCGACCAGCCCCATCTTGACGAGGCTGTCGATATTTCGGCCGGTCGCGGCAACCGACAACCTGATGTGTTCGGCGACTGCGTGAATCGGCAGCGGATCGGTCGATTGGGCCAGGACGAAGAGCGTCTTGGCCTGGCTGATCGACAGCTCGAGCTCGAGCAGCCGATCGATGCCTTGCGCCTCAGCGCTGCTCATGCACCGCATGAGGAACTGCTCGAGCGACTTTTGGAGTGGAGCATCTTTTGTCACCCGAAAACACTAACAGACGCGCAACTATTGCAGAAACGGCACTGTTGTTGACACGCAATGAACAGCGGGAGGCACGATTCGTCAGCGAGGTGCCTCCACCCGTAGAATGGGAAGGCTCCGTCTCGTTCGAGCATTCCCCACGCCCAAGGACAATTTTTCGCATGCCCATCCGCTCTGACCTGCGCAACGTCGCAATCGTCGCCCACGTCGACCACGGCAAGACGACGCTCGTCGACGCCATGCTCCAGCAGCAAGGCCACTTCGACGAGCACCACCAGCTCGCCGAGCGCGCCATGGACTCGGGAGATCTCGAGCGCGAAAAGGGCATCACGATCCTCGCCAAGAACACCGCCGTCCGCTACAACGGACCCGGCGCTCCTGATGGAGGCGTGACGATCAACATCATCGACACCCCCGGCCACGCCGACTTCGGTGGCGAGGTCGAACGCGGACTCTCGATGGTCGACGCCGTCATCCTGCTCGTCGACGCGTCGGAGGGCCCGCTCCCCCAGACACGCTTCGTCCTGCGCAAGGCACTCGCCGCCCACATGCCCGTCGTCCTGGTCGTCAACAAGGTCGACCGCCCCGACTCACGCATCTCCGAGGTCGTCGACGAGACATACGAGCTGTTCCTCGACCTGCTCGAGGACGGCGCCAGCGAGGACGCTCTCGACTTCCCCGTCGTCTACGCCTCCGCACGTGCCGGCCGCGCTTCGCTGACGAAGCCCGAGGACGGCGGCATGCCCGACAGCGACAACCTGATCCCGCTGTTCCAGACGATCATGGAAGCCGTCCCCGCTCCCGAGTACACCGAAGGTGCACCGCTGCAGGCGCACGTCACCAACCTGGATGCCTCACCCTTCCTCGGCCGCCTCGCCCTCGTACGCGTCTTCCAGGGCACCCTCCGCAAGGGCGCCCAGGTCGCGTGGATGAAGCACGACGGCACGACCGAGAAGGTCAAGATCACCGAGCTGCTGGTCACCAACGAGCTCGAGCGCGTACCCGGTGAGAGCGCCGGTCCCGGCGACATCGTCGCCATCGCGGGCATCCCCGACATCACGATCGGCGAGACGCTGGCCGACCCCGACAACCCGATCGCGCTGCCGCTGATCACGGTCGATCAGCCGGCCATCTCGATGACGATCGGCACCAACACCTCACCGCTCGCGGGTCGCGAGAAGAACACCAAGGTCACCGCGCGCTTGGTCAAGGACCGCCTCGACCGCGAGCTCATCGGCAACGTGTCGCTCAAGGTGCTCGAGACGGCTCGTCCCGACGCCTGGGAAGTCCAGGGCCGCGGCGAGCTCGCCCTGGCCATTCTCGTCGAGCAGATGCGACGCGAAGGCTATGAGCTCACGGTCGGCAAGCCTCAGGTCGTCACGCAGGAGATCGACGGCAAGCTGCACGAGCCGATGGAACGCCTGACGATCGACGCACCCGAGGAGTACCTCGGCACCATCACGCAGTTGCTCGCCGTTCGTCGCGGTCGCATGGAGCAGATGATCAACCACGGCACCGGCTGGGTCCGCATGGAGTTCATCGTCCCCGCTCGCGGCTTGATCGGCTTCCGTACCGAGTTCCTCACCGACACCCGGGGCACCGGCATCGCGCACCAGACGTTCGAGAAGTACGAGCCGTGGGCCGGCGAGATCTCGACGCGCCCCTCGGGCTCGCTCGTGTCCGACCGCGCAGGTGCGGCGACGTCATACGCCATGACCAACATCCAGGAGCGCGGCACGCTGTTCATCGAGCCCGCCACGGAGGTCTACGAGGGCATGATCGTCGGCGAGAACTCCCGCGCAGACGACATGGACATCAACATCGTCCGCGAGAAGAAGCAGACCAACGTCCGCTCCAACGCCGATGAGTTCGAGAAGCTGGTGCCGCCGCGCAAGCTGTCGCTCGAGCAGTCGCTGGAGTTCTGCCGCGAGGACGAGTGCGTCGAGGTCACCCCGGCCAACGTGCGCATCCGCAAGATCATCCTCGACGGCACCGAGCGCGACCGCGCCAACCGCCGCTCCAAGAAGTAGCCCCTCGCCGTCGCGTGAGCGGTGACCTAGCGTCCACCCTCACGCGTCGGCCGCGGGAGGGTCAGAGGACGCCGCGGGGGCGGAACTGCACGCTGATGCGTGGGCCGACGGGGCGGGCGGTCTTGAGGATCGCGTGCTCCCAGGTGCGTTGGCACGAGCCACCCATCACGACGAGATCGCCGTGGCCCAGGACGAAGCCGATCGCCTCGCCGCCGCCACGCGGACGAAGGGACAGCCGTCGCGCTTCACCGAGCGAGACGATGGCGACCATCGTGTCCTCCGAGCGACCGCGACCGATGCGGTCACCGTGCCACGCGACACTGTCCTGACCGTCGCGGTAATAGCAGAGCCCAGCCGTCTCGAACCGCTCGCCCAGCTCATCCTCGTAGTGATCGCTCAACAGGTCACGCGCTTCGGTGAGCAGCGAATCAGGGAGGGCGTCGCCGCGACCGTATGCGCTGACGAGCCGCGGCACGTCGACGACCGAGTCATACATCTCGCGCTGCTCGGCACGCCACGGGACGTCAGTCTGCAGTCGCATGAACAGGTCGTCAGAACCAGCGATCCAGCCGGGGAGGACGTCGACCCAGGCGCCGCGCGTCAACACCCTGCGCGACGGTGCGAGCGCCCTGATCTGCGGCGTCACCCCTGCGTCGAGCAGCGAGCCCTGGAAGTACGCGTCCATGGTTCGAGCATACGCTCACTCGAACACCTGTTCTAGTATCTCAGTGTACGTCGCGCTGCCGGAAGAGCCACTGACCGGCCGCGCTCACCGCAACGGCCAAGGCGCCGATCACCAAGACCGGCATCCAGCGAGCGTCCTCTGCGGGAGTGAGCGCCAGATGATCGAACGGCGACAGCGCTTTCAGCCAGCCAGGAAGCTGCAGCACCTGCCCGAACATGAGCACGACGAAGCAGAAGCCCAACGTGGCCCATGACCACACGGCCCAGCGAGCAGAGATGCCGTACAACAGCCGAGCGACGGCCGCCAGCAGAAGCACCGGCGCAAGATAGGGCACCGTGGCCATGAAGTACGTACCGATGGCGCCACCGTCGCCGGTGACCATGGCGAAGCCAAGACCCAGACCCAGACCACCAATCAGCAGACCAACCACTGCGGCAATCACCGTCAGGACGACGTGGCTCAGCAACCAGCGGCTTCGCGGCAGTGCGGTCGCGACCAGCGCTTCGACCCGGCCGGCATCCTCCTCACCGCGCGGACGCAGTGCTGACGAGATCACCAGACCACACGCCAACAGGGCGATCATGCCGATCGCCGTGGCATAGAACGAGTCGGTGAGGCTCGGCCCCGCACCGAAGAGGTCCTTCGAGAACGAGGAGTCACCGAGCATGTCTTCGACGTCGTTGCCAATCGAGCCGTAGCTCAGCCCCATCAGCAGCAGACCTGCGCTCCACCCGATGATCGAGCCGCGCTGCAGCCGCCAGGCCAGCCCGGTGGCGGATGTGAGCCCTCGTCCGGCTCGCTCCGGTCCGGGTCGTGAAGCCCAGACTCCCGAGCCGACATCGCGTCTCAAGAAGATCATGATGGCCGCGACAACAGGTACGGCCGCGCCGACGACGAACAGGGCGATCGGCCACCACACCTCATCGTCGAAGGCATGCATGGCCTGTGCCCATCCGATCGGCGAGAGCCAGGAAAGAACGCCATTGCCGACGTCGCCGACGGCCCTCATCACGTACGACACGGCGATCACGGAACCGGTGATGCCGTACATCGAGCGCGCACCCTCCGTGAGCTGCGCAGCCACCAGCGCAACACCCGCGAACACCGTGCCGCCGAGTGCGAGGGAGACCCCCAGCGAGACGCAGCCCGCCGTGTCCAGTCCCACGGTCATCAGGCTCAGGGTCGTGAGAGCACCCAGCACCACGTTGGCGCCGAGGGCCACGATCGCCGCCGCGATCATGGGTGCGCTGCGCGCCACCACCGTCGATCGGATGAGCTCGTCCCGTCCGGTTTCCTCCTCGGCGCGGGTGTGGCGACCGATGATGAACATGCTCATGAGCCCGGCGACGAGGATGCCAAATGCCACCGACTGCCACGCCACCTGTCCGCCCAGGGTGTTGAGTGCCTGATCGGGGCCCAGCATCGCGATGAATGCGGCGTTGCCGCCCACGCTCTCTGCGGCCTTGTCCAGGTCCGCCTGGGTCGCGTAGAGGCTGTCCGTGCTGACGGCCTGCGAGTAATAGAGCATGACGCCGCCAAATATCCAGGCGGCAAGCATGATGCGGTCCCGGCGAAGGTAGAACCGCAGGAGAGTACGTACCCCCGTCATGCCGACTCTTCGTGAGGCGCAGCCTCGATCTCATCGCCGTAGTGACGCATGAAGAGTTCTTCGAGCGTTGGCGGCTGACTCGTGAGTGACTGGATGTCGAACTGGCCGAGTCGCTCGAGGGCGGCACCCAGCTTGGGGGTGTCGACCTCGAAGGTGGCTCGATTGCCGTCGACCGCGACGCCATGGACTCCTTCGAGCGCATCGAGGCCCGTCGGTGGGCGGCTCATCTCGGCCGTGACGGACGTACGGGTGAGGTGCCGCAGCTGCGACAGCGTGCCCGACTCGACGGTCCGGCCCGCCCGGATGATGCTGACTCGGTCGCACAATCGCTCCACCTCCGCGAGGATGTGGCTCGACAGGAGCACGCTGTGCCCTTCGTCCTTGAACTCCTCGACACAGTCGGTGAACACCGACTCCATGAGCGGGTCGAGGCCCGAGGTGGGCTCGTCAAGCACCAGGAGCTCGACGTCAGCGGCGAGCGCAGCGACCAGCGCCACCTTCTGGCGATTGCCCTTGGAGTAGGTGCGGGCCTTCTTGGTCGGGTCGAGCTCGAATCGCTCGATCAGCGCATCGCGACGTCCAACGTCCAGGCCGCCGCGCAGTCGACCCATGAGATCGATGACCTCTCCGCCGGACAGGCCCGGCCAGAGGTTCACGTCACCGGGAACGTACGCGAGCCGGCGGTGCAGCTCGGCCGCGTCACGCCACGGATCTCGGCCGAACAACGAGACGGAGCCCTCGTCGGCGCGCAGCATTCCGAGCAGCACTCGAATCGTCGTCGACTTGCCGGAGCCGTTGGGGCCGAGGAAGCCATGCACCTCGCCGGGGGCAACGGTGAGATCGAGCCCGTCCAGAGCCGTGGCGTGACCGAACCGTTTGACCAGTCCGGCGATGTTGATGACAGAGTCCATGAGCCCGACACTACGCACGCGGGCACGACTAGAGTCGGCCACATGCCAGTGGAACCTTGGGACCAGTTGTTCGACACGATCGATCACCTTGCCGTCGACTCCGAGGTCGTTCTCGACGAGGCTGTCGAGCACCGGTTCGCCGAGTTGTGCAGGCAGGCAATCGACACCGGCACCGTTGACCGCGAGCTAGATGTCGACGACACCGCCCGGTGGCTTCGCGCCATGCTCGCCGCACATCGCGCGGCGCGCGAGGCGCATCCCGAGCTGTCAGCCGACGCCGAGGGTGCGATGCTGCGTCTCATCGTGACCCGATGGCTGCATCCGCATCGGTCGAATCAGCGAGATCCGCGCACCTGAGCCAGATAGACCAGCGCGGCGACCGTGCCGACCAGGCTGAGCAACCCCAGCGGGCTGAACCCGTCGACGATGTGGCCAGCGACGGCGAGCGACAAGATGATGAGCCAGCTGCGCTTGGGCAAGGTCTCGATGTAGGCGAACTGGGCGGACGGACGGCCGACGCAGTCAACCAGCGCGAATGCCTTGGCCGCGAACAGGGCAAGGCCGATGATCAGCGACAGGCCATTTTGGACTGCGAAGAGTTCAGGCACCGCATCAGGCTATCGGGCGCCCACTGAGGCCATGACGAAGCCGCTTCGCAGCCCGGACGAACAAGACAGCGGGCCCCCCACCATGGGGGACCCGCTGCTGATGTTTCGGTGAATCAGGCCTTCTTGGCAGCCGGCGCCTTCTTGGCGGCAGGAGCCTTCTTGGCCGGAGCCTTCTTGGCAGCCGGAGCCTTCTTGGCAGCCGGCGCCTTCTTGGCGGCAGGAGCCTTCTTGGCCGGAGCCGACTTGCCGGTCACCTTGGTGACGGTCGACTTGGCGTCGTCAACCAAGCCCTCGGCGCGCTTCGTGGCGTCGTCAGCGAAGCCCTTGGCGGTCTTGGTGGCGTCGTCAGCGAAGCCCTTGGCGGTCTTGGTCAGGTCGTCGACCTTGAGGCCCTTGGCCTTGTTGACGAGCTCTTCGCTCTTCTTGGCGAAGTCCGCGTAGGCGCTGGTGGCAGTGCCAACGGCGGTCTGCGCGAAGCCCTGGGCCTGCTTCTGCAGGTCGGCAACGTCAATCTTCTTGAACGTCTCGGGCAGGCCCTTGACGTCTTCGACGATGGACTTGACCTGAGCGTTGATCGTGTCAGTGATGGTCATATTTTCTCCTGGTTTGCTTCGGTCACAGTTGCGACCAGCTGGTTGTCAGTGGCTTCATCGGTTCCGACAAAGGATCGGTAGATGTCGAGCAGTGCCGTCTTCTGACGCTCGGTGAGACGGGTGTCGAGGGCTATCGAGTCCTCGACCATCCGCGCTCCGCTCTCATCGGCATCGAGGATGCCGGCTCGAACGTAGAGCGACTCAGCCGAAATACGCAGCGCCTTGGCAATTTGCTGCAGAACCTCTGCCGACGGTCGGCGCAGACCTCGCTCGATCTGACTGAGATACGGATTGGAAACATCCGTGAGCTCGGCCAGCTGTCGAAGTGACATCTGTGCCTGACCCCGCTGCTCACGCAGATAGTCGCCGAGTCCCTCGACGGTCTTCTGCATGCTCAACTTGGCCATGTCTCAAGTGTGCTTGCAATAGTTAGCAAATGCAAGCAGAGCGGCTTGCGACATGGGTCACACCGCCGGAATTCCAACAGAAAACACAGAGGCGGCCGGCGTCAGAACGTCGTACGCACCTCTCCGACCGGTTGCCCGCCACCGAGGATCTTGGGTCGCTGCGTCAGCACCGAGTGGCTGAGACCAGCGAGCTCGAGGGCCCGCGCCATCACGACATACAGCGGGCGCTCGGAGCCGTCCTCGATCTTGACCGCGAACGCCTCACCATCGGGCTGCGCGACGACGTAGACGCTCTCGGCTCCGGACTTGGCGAGCAGGTCAGGAAATGCCCGTACGAGGGCGAGCTCTGCCCGATTGGTTCCACTGACGAACTCCGGGTGCGACGTCATCGCAGACGCCAGCCGCGCCTCCGGCGTGCCGTCGGCACCCGCCGCGATCCGGCTCACAGCCCTCGCGAGCTGGACGAGCGATGTCGCCAGCAGAGGCGCACCACATCCGTCAGTGCCGATCGCGCTCGGAGGCCCCTGCGTCAGCTCGGTGAAGGTCTCGGTGATCACGACCTGCAACGGATGCTCCGCAGCGAGGTAGGTGTCGGTCGGCCAGCCGTTCGTGACGCAGGTCAGGAGCATGGCGGCATGTTTGCCGGAGCAGTCCATGCAGATCGGTGCCCGCACGCCGCCTGCGCGTATGTAGTCGGCATGAACCTTGGGATCGAGCGGATAGGACGGCGGCGTCTGCAGTGCCGACTCGTCCAGACCGGCCAACGCGAGGATCGCCCGTACGGCCTCGAGGTGGAACGGTTCGCCCGAGTGGCTGGCCGAGGCGATCGCGAGCAGTTCACCGTCAAGCGGCAATCCCGCGCGGAGCATGCCGAGCGCCTGGATCGGCTTGTTGGCCGACCGCGGAAAGACGACCGCGTCCGGGTCGTCGATCGACCACACGACCTCCCCGGCTGCATCGACGCGCACGGCAGCGCCGCGATGCCGACTCTCGACGAATCCAGATCTGACGACTTCTGCGAGTACTTCCACCCCGCCACCCTATTCCGACACGGATCCCCTGAGATCCTGAAGACTTCCAAACCCGGCCGCCCGGTTGTTACTCTCATTTGACTGGTTGTGCGTACGTCAGTCGCAACTTCCCCCACCAGCAAGGATCATCCATGACCACGCGTTTCCGGCGCGGCCTCAGCGTCCTCGCCCTGCTCCTGGCCATCCCTTTCGTGCTCACCAACCCCGCCCAGGCCGCCCTCGCAGCGCCAACCAGGATCGCCATCTCGGTGACCACGTCGACCGCCGCGTTCTCGTGGCCCGCTGTCGCCAACGCCAAGAGCTATTTCGTCTGCCTGCAGGCATCGAAGACCTCCACATCGTGCGCCACCTCCGGTCGGACCACGGCGACGAAGGCAACCTTCACGGGGCTCGCACCGACCGGCGGTACGGACTACTTCGTGAGTGTCACGGCCGAAAACGGGTCAGCGACCAGGCGCTCCGCGCTCATAGGTTTTGACCTCGCCACCGCACCAGGACCCGCCCCGGCACCCCGGCCGCCGTCAGCCAGAGCATCGGCGAGACCAGCGCAAAGATCTGGTGGTCACAAGCACCCGGCGCAACCAGCTACGCCATCTGCCTGCTCACCAGCCCCACCGCATCAACCTGCACCCAGTTCCGCCCCTCATCAACCAGCACCACCGCCACCTTCGACGACCTCGTACCCAGCGAAGGCCCCGACTACTACTACCGAATCGTCAGCTACAACTCCGCCGGATACACCGCATCACCCACCTACTCATTCGAGCTCGCCACCGCACCAGACCCGCCCGGCACCCCGGCCGCCGTCAGCCAGAGCATCGGCGAGACCAGCGCAAAGATCTGGTGGTCACAAGCACCCGGCGCAACCAGCTACGCCATCTGCCTGCTCACCAGCCCCACCGCATCAACCTGCACCCAGTTCCGCCCCTCATCAACCAGCACCACCGCCACCTTCGACGACCTCGTACCCAGCGAAGGCCCCGACTACTACTACCGAATCGTCAGCTACAACTCCGCCGGATACACCGCATCACCCACCTACTCATTCGAGCTCGCCACCGCACCAGACCCGCCCGGCACCCCGGCCGCCGTCAGCCAGAGCATCGGCGAGACCAGCGCAAAGATCTGGTGGTCACAAGCACCCGGCGCAACCAGCTACGCCATCTGCCTGCTCACCAGCCCCACCGCATCAACCTGCACCCAGTTCCGCCCCTCATCAACCAGCACCACCGCCACCTTCGACGACCTCGTACCCAGCGAAGGCCCCGACTACTACTACCGAATCGTCAGCTACAACTCCGCCGGATACACCGCATCACCCACCTACTCATTCGAGCTGAAGATCCCCGCCGTCGCCGCGATCACCGACCTGACCGCGAAGGAGGACAGCGAGCAACGCATCGTCCTCAACTGGTCCGCACCTCGAAACGCCAAGACGTACGAAGTTCAGCTCTCCACCGGCAAGTCCATGACAACCGGCGTTCTGAAGGTGGTCACCTCGTCACCGACCTACACCAGCGCGACGCTAAAGCCGGGCATGACCTACTACTTCCGCGTCCGAGCACTGAACGGCGCTGACAAGGGAGCATTCACCGACGTGGGCGCGCTGCGCATCGGCACCGATGGCACCGTCGTCCGAGTCGTGAGCTACAACTTGTGCGGCCAGGACAGGTGCCTCACGTCGGCCAACAAGATGAGCAAATGGTCCACCGTCCGCAAGCCGCTCGCAGGCGCGCTCGTACGGTCGACTGACGCCGACATCGTGGCGACCCAGGAATCGACGACCAGGGACACCGACTTCGGCAGCCAGCTCCCCGAATACACGCTCGCGCACTACAAGAGCGCGAAGTCGCTGTTCTACAAGACCTCCAAGTACACCGAGGTGGACTCAGGGTCGATCACCCTCAGCAGCTCGCTCGGAAAGTATGCGGTCTGGGCCGACCTCAAGGACGTCACCACTGCGACGCGATTCATCATCGTCGACGTCCACCTGGAGTCAGGCAAGGGCAAGACCAAGGACGACGAACGCACGAGCGAGACGACGATCCTGCTCGACGAGATCGAGAAGATCAACCCGACCGGCTTGCCCGTGATCTACGCCGGCGACTACAACTCCAATGCCAGCAACGCCAAGCAGTCCAACTACCCCGGTGGCTATGACGCGCCGCGGCAGGTGTTTGCAGCCGCTGGTGTCATCGACTCCTACGACGTGGCCGAGTCGATGATCAACGAGACCTACAACAGCGCCAACCAGGCCATCAATCCCCCGCTCAGGCACTCGCACCACGTTGACCACATCTACACCTCGGACAACATCAAGACGATCGCTTGGTACGTCCTGATTCGCATGTCGGGGTCCAACTACAAGGTCCCGTTCGCGACCGATCACAACGCCATCGCCGCCGACCTTCTGGTGCCGGGTCGATGAGTTCGGCGAACAGACGTGCGCGCGGCACGCGTCCCGTACCCTGATTCGATGCGTCGTGCAGTACTCGGACTGATCACGGTTGTCGCGCTATGCCTCGCCAGCCTTGCGCCTTCTCAGGCCGCCACCAGACCCGCCAGAGTGGGTCTGGTCTCGTACTTCGGGGCAACCACCTCGTCGCTGACCGTGGCATGGAACAAGGCCAATCTGGCCACCAGCTATCAGGTCTACGTCTCCTCGTCGTACTCAGGAGTGCTCAAGGCCAGCCCGATAGCCACAACCTCTCGACTGAGCTACACGATCACCAACCTCAGGCCCAACACCGACTACTTCGTGCAGGTCCGCGCCAGGAACGGGTCGACGGCGGGTGACCGTTCGGCCCGAGTCGGTCACAGCACGATCAAGTCCCCAGGCTCGATGGTGGGGTCCGACTACAGCGTCATGTCCTACAACGTGTGCTCGCGCGTGTGCGAGAACGAAGGCCGGCCGTGGGCGTCACGCAAGGGGGCAGCCCTCGAACGCATCACACATCTGAAGCCAGACGTCGTAGCACTCCAAGAGTCCGAGTGCGACGACAAGGAAGGACCCGAGACAGGCGGGCCGAAGAGCGAAGGGTGGTACGCGTTCGAACTGCCGGCCACGTACGCCGAGACGACCTGCAAGAGCGCGAAGCGACTGCTCTACAAGAAGTCGCGCTTCGACCTCGCCATGAGCACACCCGAGCCTGTGTGCACCTCGCGGGCACCCGCCACGTCCGAGAAGGCCGCGACGCCCGAGACCGAGGCGACCCCCACGCCGGATCTCACGCCTGAGACCGAGACGACTCCCGAGACTGAGGCCACGCCAACGCCGGGCACCGAGTCCACCCCCCAGACCGAGTCGACACCCGAGACCGAGTCCACGCCCGAGCCGGAACTCACCCCCGAGACCGAGTCCACGCCAGAGACACCGCCGGCCGAGGTCGCACCCAAGGTTGCGGAGTCGTGCACCACCCCACCCGCCGAGCCGCGTACCGGCTGGCTCAAGCTCAGCGACAGTGACGAATGGCCGGGCGACCTCGGCAGCAAGTACGCCGTATGGGCCGAGCTGGTCGACAAGCCCACCAACCGGCACGTCATCTTTGTCTCGACGCATCTTGTCGCCGGGAGCAGCTGGGCGATGGCCGAACGTCGCAGGAAAGAGCTCCTCAGACTCGTCAACGACCTCGTGCCGCTCAACCCCGACAGGGTGCCGGTGATCCTCGCCGGTGACTTCAACTCCTACAAGGGTCGGACATACGACAGCGTCGGCAAGCTCCTCGAGTCAATCGGCCTCTACGACGCCTTCGACCAGGCGAGGATCATCGGGTACCAGCACTACAACTCGTTCAACGGGTTCAGGACCAACCCCGCGATCGGCATCACCTGGGGCGACCATCTCGACCACTTCTGGGTTGACCCCAATCG
Organism: uncultured Actinomycetota bacterium; assembly: GCA_963760105.1. Lineage (GTDB taxonomy): Bacteria > Actinomycetota > Actinomycetes > Propionibacteriales > Nocardioidaceae > Aeromicrobium. The sequence goes on along the minus strand of CAVXBP010000016.1, from coordinate 22,808 downwards.
CATGCGGGTGTGGTCCTGGTACAACGCGGCACAGTTCGTGGGCGGAAAATACGCCACTCCGATCCCTTCAGATCACAACCCGATCACCATGGTGCTGCGGGTCGGCTAGCCAATTCGCCTCAAATCTCAGGGCACCATAGAATTGGGCAACCTCGGAACGCATCACCCTGGAGAATCCCGTAGTCACCCGTCGCACCACCCCGCCCCGCCGACGCGCCACTGCCGTCAAACGAGCGCCGAGCCGCAACCGTACGGCCGGACGTCGTCGCACCAATGACCGCCGCCGCCTTGTCATCGCCGCAACCACGCTCTCGCTCATCGTGGCGTTGGCCGCCGGCCTCTGGATCACCCGCACTCTGACCGACGGTCCAGACGCGCCGACTGCACTCTCGGCCACCGCCGTCTCGCCGACCGAGGTCGTGCTCAACTGGAAGGGGTCCAGCGACGCGGACTCCTACATCGTCAAGGTGGGCGCCGACCGGTCGCTGACCGGATCCACGACCAAGGCGATCAAGTCCGGCGGCAAGTCCCAGACCAAGCTGACCGTCAGCGACCTCACGCCCTCGACTCCCGGGGTCGACCAGTTCTATCGGGTCGACGCGGTCTATGGCGCCAAGACGGTTTCGTCCCGGACGGCACGATTCACGCTTCTACCAGGCGCGGTCGGCAAGATCTCCGTGTCGAAGAAGGCCACGACCGGGGTCGAGACGAAGTGGCCGGCCGTTCCCAATGCGCGCCAGTACGATGTCGCGATCTCCCGAGACGAGAAGTTCGCCAAGGAGACGGTCGTCGTACGAACACTGACCGCGACAGCGGCCTACGTGACCAACTCACTGGCACCCAATACCGCCTACTGGCTCAAGATCCGGGCAGTCAACGGCACCCACCTCGGCACCTTCAGCAAGGCGGTCTCGTTCAAGACGTTCCCCGAAGAGTCCGCCTTCCGGGTCGCGGCGTGGAACGTCTGCTCGGAGGCATGTGGGGGTTACACAACCCGCGGCCGCATTCAGTCCGACCTGCTGCAGTCCAGCGAGGTCGACATGTTCGGACTGCAGGAGTCCGGGGGAAGCCGCGTCGGGAGCGTCACCAACTCGCTGTTCAGCGGAGGCCCACAGAAGTTCGTCCGCGCCAGCGGAGGCCGCAACACCCGCTACATCTTCTACCGACCCGCGCTGTTCACCCAGCTCGGTGGCGACACGTTCGCCATCGGCCACGGCCGCTACACGACCTGGGCGGCGTTCCGGGTCAACTCGACGGGACGGGAGTTCATCTTCGTCAACATCCACCTGCTCACCGGCAAGGACGGAGTCGACGGCAAACGCGCGTCCGAGATGCGGACCACGATGGCGCAGATGGCCAAGGTCAACAAGACCAGCCTGCCGATGATCTACGCGGGCGATTTCAACGCCGGCTTCCACCGCGCCTTCACCCCCGGCACCATGCTGCGCTCCGCGGGGTTCTCAGATTCCGTCAGCATCAGCAGGACCAAGCCCATCAACGCCCAGTACAACAGCGGACACACCTTCTCCACGACCCCGAAGTTCGGCGGCAAGTACGTCGACCATGTCTTCGTGTCCAAGGAGTTCGAGGTGTTGGAGTGGAAGCAGCTCGTACGAGTGTCCGGCAATCGCTACACATCTCCCGTCGTGTCCGACCACAACGCCATCAGCGCGGTCGTCGCCCTGGGCTCCAATGCCACATCGATCGGCACACCCACCCCGACGACCACGGTCGGCGGGCTGACCCAGTCGCTACAGTGACGTGGTGCCGGCAACTGACCAGACTGCGCTGACCTCGTTCCACGCGATCATTCCCGCCGGAGGAGCCGGCACCCGCCTGTGGCCCCTGTCTCGCGCATCACGGCCCAAGTTCCTGCTCGACCTCGACGGGTCGGGGCGCTCGTTGATCCAGCAGACGTGGGACCGGTTGGTCGACCTCATACCTGCAGATCGCATCCATGTCGTGACGGGCGAAGCGCATGCAGCCGCGATCTCCGAGCAGCTGCCCGACCTGACATCGCTGATTGTCGAACCTTCACCACGTGACTCGATGCCTGCCATCGGACTTGCCGCCGCGATCATCGGGGCGAGCGATCCCGACGCCGTGGTCGGCTCATTCGCCGCCGACCACGTGATCAACGACCAGACCGCCTTTGCCGAGGCGATCCACCAGGCGGTCACCGTCGCCCGGGCCGGGCTCATCAGCACGATCGGCATCACTCCGACCGGTCCTTCGACAGCCTTCGGCTACATCGAGGCAGGAGCGCTGCTCGAGCTGACCGGTGCCACGTCAGCACGATCGATCATCAGGTTCGTCGAGAAGCCCGACGAGGCTACTGCCACCGCATACGTCGCCGACGGCGACCACAGCTGGAACGGCGGCATGTTCGTCACCCGCACCCAAGTGCTCCTAGACCACCTGGCCCGCCTTCAGCCGGGGCTGCATGCGGGCCTCACACGCATCGCCGACGCCTGGCAACAGCCCGATCGACAAGACGTCCTCGACGCGGTGTGGCCCACCTTGACCCGCATCGCGATCGACCACGCGATCGCCGAGCCGGTGTCCCTCGAAGGCGGCATGTCCATGGTGCCCGGGGCATTCAGCTGGGACGACCTCGGCGACTTCGCCGCACTGCAGGACGTCGGCGCGGCCTCATCGCCTGACACCGTCTGGGTCGACGCGGACGGCCTGACGATTGCCGAGGACGGCACGACGATCGCCGTGGTGGGCCTGCGGGACGTCATCGTCGTACGAACCTCTGATGCGACCCTCGTGACAACCCGCGAACACGCTCAGCGAGTCAAGGAGGTCGTCAGCGTTCTGAAGGATCGCGACCGCGAAGACCTCGTTTGAGCTCGCGCTCGCTGTAGGTCGGCACCAGGTCGATCAGCTCGCCCGCCACGGTGTCGGGGGTCGGCTGATAGGCCTGCGCAACCTCGCCGGTGCCAAAGATCGCCAGCTCCCCATCTTCGGGCCCCGCATAGACCGAGTCGCCGCGCGCGAGCATCAACCGATCCCCCGCTGCATTGACGAGCTCGATCTCGCCACCGGTGCACACCAGGATGCGCCGCGCTGCCGGCGGGAGCGGAGTGCGGTCACGGTAGCCCTCCGAGCACTGGCTGACCGCCAGCGCGAACTCCTCGACGTCGGGACTGAACACATCGGTCGAGAAGCCGTACGGCTCGGGTGTCACTCGTGCGAGACGCGACATCCCGGTACGCAGACAGTGCACCAAACCTGCCGGGTCGAGCGACTTCGTGGTCAGACCGGCCCTCAGAACGTTGTCCGATGACGCCATGACCTCAAGGCACATACCTCGAAGGTGTGAATGGATGATGCCGGTGCCGAGGAACGCCGCCTCCCCAGGCTGCAATGTCAGCCGGTTGAGCATCATCGAGATGACCAAGGCGATCAAGTCCGGCGGCAAGTCCCAGACCAAGCTGACCGTCAGCGACCTCACGCCCTCGACTCCCGGGGTCGACCAGTTCTATCGGGTCGACGCGGTCTATGGCGCCAAGACGGTTTCGTCCCGGACGGCACGATTCACGCTTCTACCAGGCGCGGTCGGCAAGATCTCCGTGTCGAAGAAGGCCACGACCGGGGTCGAGACGAAGTGGCCGGCCGTTCCCAATGCGCGCCAGTACGATGTCGCGATCTCCCGAGACGAGAAGTTCGCCAAGGAGACGGTCGTCGTACGAACGCTGACTGCGACAGCGGCCTACGTGACCAACTCACTGGCACCCAATACCGCCTACTGGCTCAAGATCCGGGCAGTCAACGGCACCCACCTCGGCACCTTCAGCAAGGCGGTCTCGTTCAAGACGTTCCCCGAAGAGTCCGCCTTCCGGGTCGCGGCGTGGAACGTCTGCTCGGAGGCATGTGGGGGTTACACAACCCGCGGCCGCATTCAGTCCGACCTGCTGCAGTCCAGCGAGGTCGACATGTTCGGACTGCAGGAGTCCGGGGGAAGCCGCGTCGGGAGCGTCACCAACTCGCTGTTCAGCGGAGGCCCACAGAAGTTCGTCCGCGCCAGCGGAGGCCGCAACACCCGCTACATCTTCTACCGACCCGCGCTGTTCACCCAGCTCGGTGGCGACACGTTCGCCATCGGCCACGGCCGCTACACGACCTGGGCGGCGTTCCGGGTCAACTCGACGGGACGGGAGTTCATCTTCGTCAACATCCACCTGCTCACCGGCAAGGACGGAGTCGACGGCAAACGCGCGTCCGAGATGCGGACCACGATGGCGCAGATGGCCAAGGTCAACAAGGCCGGCCTGCCGATGATCTACGCGGGCGATTTCAACGCCGGCTTCCACCGCGCCTTCACCCCCGGCACGATGCTGCGCTCCGCGGGGTTCTCAGATTCCGTCAGCATCAGCAGGACCAAGCCCATCAACGCCCAGTACAACAGCGGACACACCTTCTCCACGACCCCGAAGTTCGGCGGCAAGTACGTCGACCATGTCTTCGTGTCCAAGGAGTTCGAGGTGTTGGAGTGGAAGCAGCTCGTACGAGTGTCCGGCAATCGCTACACGTCTCCCGTCGTGTCCGACCACAACGCCATCAGCGCGGTCGTCGCCCTGGGCTCCAATGCCACGTCGATCGGCACACCCACCCCGACGACCACGGTCGGCGGGCTGACCCAGTCGCTACAGTGACGTGGTGCCGGCAACTGACCAGACTGCGCTGACCTCGTTCCACGCGATCATTCCCGCCGGAGGAGCCGGCACCCGCCTGTGGCCCCTGTCTCGCGCATCACGGCCCAAGTTCCTGCTCGACCTCGACGGGTCGGGGCGCTCGTTGATCCAGCAGACGTGGGACCGGTTGGTCGACCTCATACCTGCGATCGCATCCATGTCGTGACGGGCGAAGCGCATGCAGCCGCGATCTCCGAGCAGCTGCCCGACCTGACATCGCTGATTGTCGAACCTTCACCACGTGACTCGATGCCTGCCATCGGACTTGCCGCCGCGATCATCGGGGCGAGCGATCCCGACGCCGTGGTCGGCTCATTCGCCGCCGACCACGTGATCAATGACCAGACCGCCTTTGCCGAGGCGATCCACCAGGCGGTCACCGTCGCCCGGGCCGGGCTCATCAGCACGATCGGCATCACTCCGACCGGTCCTTCGACAGCCTTCGGCTACATCGAGGCAGGAGCGCTGCTCGAGCTGACCGGTGCCACGTCAGCACGATCGATCATCCGGTTCGTCGAGAAGCCCGACGAGGCTACTGCCACCGCATACGTCGCCGACGGCGACCACAGCTGGAACGGCGGCATGTTCGTCACCCGCACCCAAGTGCTCCTAGACCACCTGGCCCGCCTTCAGCCGGGGCTGCATGCGGGCCTCACACGCATCGCCGACGCCTGGCAACAGCCCGATCGACAAGACGTCCTCGACGCGGTGTGGCCCACCTTGACCCGCATCGCGATCGACCACGCGATCGCCGAGCCGGTGTCCCTCGAAGGCGGCATGTCCATGGTGCCCGGGGCATTCAGCTGGGACGACCTCGGCGACTTCGCCGCACTGCAGGACGTCGGCGCGGCCTCATCGCCTGACACCGTCTGGGTCGACGCGGACGGCCTGACGATTGCCGAGGACGGCACGACGATCGCCGTGGTGGGCCTGCGGGACGTCATCGTCGTACGAACCTCTGATGCGACCCTCGTGACAACCCGCGAACACGCTCAGCGAGTCAAGGACGTCGTCAGCGTTCTGAAGGATCGCGACCGCGAAGACCTCGTTTGAGCTCGCGCTCGCTGTAGGTCGGCACCAGGTCGATCAGCTCGCCCGCCACGGTGTCGGGGGTCGGCTGATAGGCCTGCGCAACCTCGCCGGTGCCAAAGATCGCCAGCTCCCCATCTTCGGGCCCCGCATAGACCGAGTCGCCGCGCGCGAGCATCAACCGATCCCCCGCTGCATTGACGAGCTCGATCTCGCCACCGGTGCACACCAGGATGCGCCGCGCTGCCGGCGGGAGCGGAGTGCGGTCACGGTAGCCCTCCGAGCACTGGCTGACCGCCAGCGCGAACTCCTCGACGTCGGGACTGAACACATCGGTCGAGAAGCCGAACGGTTCGGGTGTGACGCGCGCGAGACGCGACATCCCGGTGCGCAGACAGCGCACCAAACCTGCCGGGTCGAGCGACTTCGTGGTCAGACCGGCCCTCAGAACGTTGTCCGATGACGCCATGACCTCCAGGCACATACCTCGAAGGTGTGAATGGATGATGCCGGTGCCGAGGAACGCCGCCTCCCCCGGCTGCAATGTCAGCCGGTTGAGCATCATCGAGATGACCAGTCCGACGTCCTCGGGGAAGTGCTCCGCGATCTCCAGGGCTGTCGCATACGCGCGCTTGATGTCGATCCCCTGATCAGCCAGTGAGCTGCACGCCATCAGGATCTCCCGCAGCTCAGCGGAGGACGGCGGCTCCTTCAGCAGCTGCTCGACCAGGCTGACAATGCCCGGAAATCCGGGCGAAGCGCTCAAGCGATCTGCAAGCCGCCCGGTCACCGGGGTGTTGAGGCCCCTCAGGACCCGCAATATCTCAGCGGTCGGCCGGAAACCAACAAGGGTGTCAAAGGTCGTCAGCGCGTAGGCCATCTCGGGCTTGTGATGAGGGTCCTTGTAGGTCCGCTCCGGCGCGTCGAGCGGCGTGCCGGCCGCTTCCTCGGCATCGAATCCCTCGCTGCGCCATCGCACTGTTGGGATGCACCTGGAGCGACAGGGGTCGATCCGCCGCGAGAAGCTTGACCAGGAACGGCAGCTCGCCGGCTACGTCCGCCAGCGAGGCGCCCGCATCATCGGTCGACGGTGCAAGCGGGTGGGTGCCGATCCACACTTCTGCGACGGGTACGCCATCAGGCTCCACGCCCAAGAACCGCGGGATCTCGGCAGTCGATCCCCAGTCATAACCGCGGGAAGCGTTGACGAGACGGCGCATTGATCCATCCTAGGGAGCATAGGTAGGTGGGACGTGACTACTTGTGGCGCGGCTTGCGAGTCGGTGCGCCCGACGACTTCTCGCCGACCTTCTTCTCATACGGATTCTTGTCGCCGGACTTCTTGTACGGCTTCTTGCCCGTCGGCTTCTTCTTCTCGTAGGGCCGCTTGCTGCCGTGTGCCGCATTGGTCCGCGCCCGCGGCTGCGCGCCACCGTCCAGCTGCAGCTCGATCAGCTTGCCGGAGATGCGGGTGTTGGCGAGTGCCTCGAACACGGCATCGGGCAGATCGACGGGCAGCTCGACGAGCGAGTGGTCCTGACCGAGCGTGATCTTGCCGAAGTCAGAGCGCTTGAGGCTTCCTTCATTGGCCAGTGCGCCAACGATCGCCGAGGGGCCGATCTTGTGGCGTTTGCCGACCGACACGCGATAGACGGCCGAGCCCTCGGCCGGCAACCGATCGCTACGGTCGAAGCCGGCTGGCTTGCGTCGCGGCTCGCCTTCGCGTCCTTGGAAGCTGCCGCGCTCGCGCGGCGCCGACTTGGGCGGGTCAGGGCGCAGGAAGAAGTCCTTGTCGGACTGGCTCATGACGGCCAGCGCGGCGGCGGCATCCGTCATCGAGACCTCGTTCTCGGCGACGTACTCCTCGACGAGAGCCCGGAACGCGTGGAACTGCGGCGAGCCCATGCTCGAGGTGATCGCCTGGGCGAAGCGGCCTGCGCGGCGTTCGTTGACCTCTTCGGCCGAAGGGACGGACATCTCCTCGACCGGACGGCCTGACACCTTCTCGATCGCCGACAGCATCCGTCGCTCACGCGGCGTCACGAACAAGATCGCCTCGCCGGTACGTCCTGCGCGGCCCGTTCTGCCGATGCGGTGGACATACGCCTCGGTGTCGTGCGGGATGTCGTAGTTGATGACATGCGTGATCCGCTCGACGTCGAGCCCTCGGGCTGCGACATCGGTCGCGACGATGATGTCGATCGCGCCGGACTTCAGCTGCGACACCGTACGTTCGCGCTGGGCCTGGACCAGGTCGCCGTTCAGCGCAGCAGCGGAATAGCCCCGCCCGCGCAGCTTGTCGGCGATCTCTTCAGTAGCCGACTTGGTGCGGACGAACACGAGCATGCCGTCGCCGGTCTCGACCTCGAGGAGACGGGTCATGGCGTCGAACTTGTGGTGGTGCGAGACCTGGATCCACCGCTGCCGGACCGTGGTCGTCGACGTGGTGGCCTTTGGTGTGGCGATGTCTACGGGGTCGTGGAGGTACTTCTTGGCCAGCGAACGGATCTGCTTGGGCATCGTCGCCGAGAACAGCGCAACCTGCTTGTACTCAGGTGTGTCGGCGAGGATCCGCTCGACGTCATCGGCGAACCCCATGTTGAGCATCTCGTCGGCTTCATCGAGTACGAGGTACTCAAGGGACGTCAGATCGAGGCTGCCGCGCTCGAGGTGGTCGATGACACGACCTGGCGTGCCCACCACGATGTGTGCACCCTTCTGCAGCCCTTGCAGCTGGAAGCCGTAGCCCTGACCGCCATAGACCGGCAGAACCCTGATGCCCGGGAGGTTGGCGGCGTAGGCCGCGATTGCCTCGCAGACCTGGAGAGCGAGCTCACGGGTCGGGGCCAGGACGATCGCCTGAGTCTTGCGGTTGGCCGGATCGATGCGTTGCAGGATCGGCAGCGCGAACGCGGCGGTCTTGCCGGTGCCGGTCTGGGCCAGGCCCACGACATCCTTGCCCTCGAGCAGCGATGGGATGGCGCGTTCCTGGATCGGCGTCGGCGTCTCGTAGCCGAGGGTGGACAACACTCGGACGAGTGGCTCGATCAGGCCGAGATCGGCGAACGTGGGCAATTCGCGAAGCTCGTCAGAAGTCATGACATCAGGCTATCGGTGCAACCGCCGTTGCCACGAATGCCGAGGGCTAGTAGGCGCCCGTCTGAGCGTACGACAGCCCGCAGCGTCTTCCAGAGGATCAGGAGGTCTCCGACCATTGACCAGTTCTCCACGTAGTAGAGATCGAGGCGCATCGTCTCCTCCCAGTTGAGGTCGGATCGTCCGGAGATCTGCCACGGCCCGGTGATTCCGGGGCGGACGAGAAGTCGTCTGCGCGCGTCGGAGGCGTATACCGAGACTTCCGAGACCAAGGGCGGTCGAGGCCCGACGAGGCTCATGTCACCCTTGATCACATTGATGAGCTGAGGCAGCTCATCGAGCGAGAATCGGCGCAGCCGCTTGCCCAACCCGAGTCACGCGCGGGTCGTCTCTCATCTTGAACATCATCGCGTTGCCGCTGTCTGGCTGTGAGGTCGTCGAGCATCTGGTCGGCGCCCGCCACCATCGTGCGGAACTTGACCATGCCAAATGTCTTGACCGTCTCGCCCGACCCGCTCCTGCACGAAGAAGATGCCCCCAGGGCTCGTCGTCTTCACAGCGACGGCCACCGCCGCCAACAGCGGAAAGCCAAAGCAACAGCAGGGCTGCCGCGCCCAACCGGTCGAGCGCTCCCTTGGCCCAGCGAGCACCGCCGCGATAAGCGGGCTTCTCGACGTGGAGCAGCGGGAGGCCGGCCACGGGGCGGATGTGCACTCGTGGACCGGCAATATTTGCCAGGGATGGCGCCACGATGATCTCAACCTCGTGTCCTTCGAGCTCCCAGCCCAGCCGACGCACCATGTCGGGGTGGGTCGCGTCAGACGAGGTGATGATGACGGCATCGGCGTTGGCGTCAAGCGCGGCCGCCTTCAGATGCCTCGACTGTCCCCACCACCGGCAGGCCAGAACACTTGCGCTCCGTGTCCGTCCCGTCAGGCAAGCACCGACCAGTCGGTAGCCGAATCCTCGTTGCCGCCCGAGCACCGCCGCCAAGTGTTCGACCGACTCACGGTTGCCCACCACGATCGCCCGGTGAGTCATCCGACCGGACATGCCGCTGCACCAAGAGCCATTGCCGCCACGACCACCGGGATGAGCGCAGAGCATCAGCAGCCCGAATGGCAGACGCGACAACGACGTAGGCGCGCGGAGGCGAGATCGGGATCGAGATAACCGAAAAACGCGAGGAAGGAGAAGATCACCAAAGTCGAGTTGATGACCTTCTTGTACTCATCGGCACCACCCGTCAGGACGCGAGGGTCACGGGTTCCGGCGAAGGTCAGCACGAGATGCCACAGCACCAACGTCACGCACGAGACGCATGCATCCACTTGCAGTGCGCCAGGACCGCCCGCGGCCACGCCAATCCGGATTTGGCTGCCCACACCAGGTGGACCGTCACGAAAACCCAGGCAAGGACGACCAGGTCGGAGATCACGAGTATGCGCCCGTAACGGCGTTGCCACTCAACTCCCGTCTCGCGGGATTCGGGACTTCACAGGCACCCGCCGCTCCTGACGTATCGGAGCGGACGTGCCCACTCTCGGATTCACGCCCGAGACGGCCGCCCGACCACGCGCCGCCTATTGGCGGTTGCCAGCCGAGTGAGTCGAATGATTGCCACCGATATCGCGATGATTCCCAACCCGAGCGTGACCCCACCGTAGCCGCCGGCGAGAAGAGTGCGTCTCGACCGCAGACTGTTGTTGAGCGCGATGGCCATGACGGGTCGCGAGCCCCACAACAGCTGTGAGAGCAAAGGCCACGAGAACGCGGCCAGCAGTGATCGGGGTGTAGTCCATGCCACCTTCTCCAGGTCTAGGAAAGACTCGCGTTAGGTCAAACGACTTGGTGGACGCCAGAGTTACGCCGTCTATTCGAAGTCGGGTCAACTACCAGGCGTTCATGTGGCATGCTCGTGCCGATCGGAGAGACCGAACAACGAAGGAGATGTAGGTGTCGCCACACCAACTCGTACGTCGGTGGCCGAGCATCGTTGCTCTCACTCTCGTCGGAATCGCCGTTGCGGCGGTGCTGGTTTCCAGCGCACCCCAGCGATACGCAGCTCACGCCGATGTCCTGATCGACCCCCCTCCCGGCGAAAGCACCCAGGCCGTGGCTCCGCGGGCCGTGGCCTCTTACGCCCACGTGCTGGGTGGCCGCACGATCGCCGCGCGAGTCGTCAAGAGCCTGGGACTGAATCAACCGTTGGCGCGGCCGATCGCAGACTCGACGCTGAGGTGCTGCGCAACACGTCGGTGCTTCGCGTAACTGCTGAGAGCGAAAACTCACAGACGGCATCCCGTATGGCCCAGGAGGCCGCCGTACAGTTCGTCAGCTGGTTCGAAGACAATCAGTCCGGCAACACCGGGGACAGCGACGGCGACAAGGGCACCAACAACGCGCTCACGGCAACCGTCGTGGAAGAGGCGGCGACTCCGTCGTCATCGTTCTATCCGTCGCGCCCGAGATGGATCGCCATCGGCGCGGCTCTCGGATTGCTCCTGGGTCTGCTCTTCGCAATGTGGCGCCAGCTGGCCGACAGGAGCGTCCGGTCACCTGAGGACCTCGAAGAGCTCGCCGGAGCCCCCGTTCTCGGTGCGATGGCCTACGACCGTGCCGCCGCAAGCACCCCGCTCATCACCTCCCTCGGCACCCACCACCCGCGATTCGAGGCCGTGCGAATCCTGCGCACCAACCTGCAGTTCCTCGACGTTGATCGCGATCACAAGGTCATCACCATCACGAGCTCGCTGGCAGGTGAGGGCAAGTCGACGACGGCGTGCAACCTCGCGATTGCCCTCGCCCAGACCGGCACGCGGGTCGTGCTCGTCGAGGGCGATCTTCGTCGGCCACGCGTCAGCGAATATCTCGGCATCGAGAAGTCCGTCGGCCTCACCACCGTCCTGGTCGGCAGAGTGGCCATCGACACCGCACTGCAGCAGGCCGGGACTCCCGGACTGGACGTGCTCACCAGCGGCTCCTTGCCCCCCAACCCGTCGGAGATCCTGCAGACCAAGGCCATGACCGCGCTGATCGCCGAGCTCCGCCACCGCTACGAGGTCGTCCTGATCGATGCGCCACCGTTGCTGCCCGTCACCGACGCGTCACTGCTCGCGTCGATCTCCGATGGGGCGATCCTGGTCGTACGCCACGGATCCACGCGTCGCGAGCAGGTTCGTACGGCCACCGATCGTCTCAACTCCGTCGGAGCTCGACTCCTCGGGACCGTGCTGAGCATGAGCCCGGCCCGCGAGCTGACCCGCTACGGCTACGGATATGGCTACGGCTACGGCCCCGAGTACTTCGCCAAGACCGCCTCCTCAGACGGCAGACGACGTCGGAGCTAGATCCCTCCGGCGAGAGCTGACTAGGCGCTGTCCTCCTGCGCCACCGCAGCCAGCGCATTGAGTCGCGGGCTGATGATCGCGACCGCTGCCGCGATCTCGTCCGCGGTACGGCGGTGAATCTCGGGACTACGGCGGTAGGGGTCGCCGATGTCGATCTCCGCAGGGGCCAGGCTGCGCTGCCGTGCGGCCTCGGTGACCAGCTCAGCCGGGTTGGCGCCGTCAACCTTCTCGCACAAAGCGGCGAACTCCAGGAGTGTGAAGGTACGTCTCAGCGCACGGGGATTCATCGCCAGCACGTCGGATCGGTGCGCCTTGGTCGCGGTGAGGATCAAATCCGAAGAATCCACAAGGTAGGAGTCGATGGCGTGTGACCTGAACTTGCCTGGCGAGTGCCCCAACCTCATCAGTTCCATGGCAGCCATGGTGTCCATGGGCTCGCGGTCCCAGCCCTGCACCCCGGCGCTAGCAACCTCGAACAACTGAGGGTCGAGCTCGACGCGAAATAGCATCTCGATCATCGGCGAGCGGCAGATGTTGGCGGTGCAGACAGCAAGGATCGCGAAACGCCGGTGCCCTGTCACCGCAGCACCGGGCGCACGTGCAGGCCGGCTTCCGGGTCAACAATGAGCTCCTGGCTTGCGGCGACGCCGTCGACGAGCAGGTCAGCACCGGTGTCAACGTTGCGCTTGACCAGGGCGAGCGCAATCGGTCCGAGCTCGTGGTGACGAGCAGAGGTCCCGATCGATCCGACGCGTACACCGTCCAAGGTCAGATCGGATCCGACCGGAGGAAGGTGGTTGACCGACCCGTCGAGATGTAGACGCACCAGCCTCCGCGGCGGACGACCGAGGGTGTGCACCCGCGCAACCGTCTCCTGTCCGCGGTAGCAACCCTTGTCGAGGTGAACGGCAACGCCGAGCAGCCCCGCTTCATTGGGAATCGTCCGCTCGTCGGTGTCGAGCCCTATGCGCGGAGCGCCGGCCTCGATGCGCAGGGCCTCCCACGCCCACAGGCCCACCGGATCGCCGAGCTCGCCCGGCAATGACACCAGACTCGTGCGGGGCACGACCTTCCAAGCCCGTTCGGGCAGACCGATGACTGCCCAGTCAGCCGTCGCCAGCTCGACCTCGACACGCAGCATGAACCGCATACGGTCAAGGAATGCCACCAGGGCCTCGCCGGCACCGGGCTCGGTGTGAGCCCAGAACGTCTCACCGTCGTCGACGCCGGCAAAACCGTGTTCGATGCGCCCCTGGGGCGAGAGGAGCAACACCTCGGTGAAGGCGCCGGGCGCCAGTCCTTCGAGAAACTGCGTCGTCAAGGAGTGGAGCCACGTCAACCGATCGGGACCGCTGATCGTGACGACGTCTCGGTGAGACAGGTCGACGAAGGTGTGGCCCTCGACCAGGCGGCGCTGTTCGCCGACGATCGACCCGTAGTGGGCCGCCACGAAATTGTCAGGCGAGTCGCCGCCAACCGCGCCGGGCAGGGCGAGGAGTGGGCTGATCTCAGGCACGCTGCAGCCTTCCCCAGAGGTGCGATTGCATCTCTTGGCCCTCGGCGGCCATGTCATAGGCGTACATCAGGTCGCCGTCAACCAGCCCGTACATCCGCTGCCCCGCCGTGTAGTCCTTGGCGGACGAGGTGCGGGCGACGACATCTGTCGACATCGTGAGTCGGGGCCCATCGACGGCGCCGTACCAGACCTCGGCGAAGCCGGTGGCGTGAGCGAGAACGAGCTCGACCTGACCGTCGCCGACAGGTCGCATGAAACCAGTCTCGAGCGCACCGGGCCGTAGCCGCTCGCCCGACTCGTCGGTGATCCAGGCGCGACTGAAGTAGTGCAGAAAAGGCCTGGTGTCGTGGGCGAACACGACGTCCTGCTCAAAAGAGAACGGCTTGATCGTGGGGTACTCGCCCTGTCCGTTGCCGTGCCATGGCCCCAACAGCCATGCCAGAGGCATGAGGTCGGGGTGGAGGTCAGACGGAATCTCGAACGGCATACACCGATTCTATCGGCCACATGGGTGGGCGCGATTGGTCGGACTTGCGATGACCCGGCAGAATAGCCGGGATCCCCCTTGAACGGAGCACGATGGCCAGCAGGCGAGAGCGTCGCTATGGCGACGCCGGCAAGCGTCGCGCAGGCGGCCAGCCCTTTCGCAAACGCCATCGCAAACTGCTGATTGCGTTGTTCACGTTCGTCATCGTCATCCCGGTGGTCGGCGGAGCTTCATACGCCTACATGCTCAACTCCAAGCTCAACGACATTGCTGCCGTCCCCAAGTCCAAGGACACCAACCGTCCAGACCCTGACAAGGGCAAGGCGCTCAACATCTTGCTGCTGGGCTCTGACAAGGGCGAGAAAATTGCGGGTCAGCCCGTCGGGACCACGATCAGCGAGGACGCCAAGGCTGACGAGTGGCCGGCCGGCAAGTACCGCAGCGACACGCTGATGGTCGTGCACATCTCGTCCGACCGCAAGAACGTCTATCTCACCTCGATCCCCCGCGACACCTTCACGATGATCTACGACGACGAGGGGCGGCCCCAGCACCGCGGCAAGATCAATGCTGCGTTCTCGGAGTTCGGCCCACTCGGAGCGATCTCGACTGTCGAGCACCTCACCAACCTGCGCATGGAGCACCTCGCGATCATTGACTGGGCCGGGTTCAGGGCACTGTCGACCGCCGTCGGTGGTGTCGAGGTCAACATCCCGCGCGCGTTCTACGACCCCAAGCAGAAGATCCGGTGGGAGGCCGGCACACAGCTCTTGGAGGGCAAGAGCGCACTCGCCTACGTGCGCACCCGCTACGGGCTCGCAGGCGGCGACTTCGACCGCATCGCCCGCCAACAAAACTTCCTCCGGTCGCTGATGAAGAAGATCCTCGACAAGGGGACCATGACCAATCCGGTCAAGCTGATCAACACGGTGAGCGCCCTGACCGAAAACTTGACGGTGGACGCCGAGTGGTCGTCCGGCGACATGCGCGGACTCGCGCTCTCGCTTCGCGGCACCGCTGCCGAAGACGTCACGTTCTTGACAGCCCCCGTCGCGGGCACCGAGACGATACCGGTCTACGGCAGCATCGTTCGCCTCGATGAGCAGAAGGCCATGTCTCTCTGGGACGCGCTCAAGCAGGACAGCATGACCGCCTATCTTGCGGCCAACCCCGACGACATCCTGCCGCCACCTGACGAAGTCAGCTGACGGAACCTCCCAGCCACTCAGTCGTTAGACCACCGGACGACACAGACCTCACCAGGAGACCACCGATGGGCGAACACTCAGCCGGAGACGGCCTCGCCGTTGACAGCAGCGAAGACGACCGTGGATTCTTCAGACGCCACAGCCTCGTGACAGCGTTTCTGGCGGTCATCACGGTCCTGGCACTCGCGGTCGGTGTTTTCGCCTTCCTGCTCAACAACAGCCTCAGCAACATCGAGCGCGTCCCGCTGGGGCTCAACGAATCGGTGCGTCCAGCGCCCACCGAGAGCGACGCCCTCAACATCCTGCTCCTCGGCGCCGACGCCGGAAGCGCTCGCAATCCCGGCACCAACTCGATCCTCGAGGACGCCGCATCGGGCAAGTGGCCGCAAGGCAAGTACCGCAGCGACGCGACGATGCTGGTGCACATCAGCGCTGACCGGAAGTCGACCTATGTCGCATCCATCCCGCGCGACAGCTATGTTCCCGTCTACGACTCCACGGGTCGCAAGCGCGAGACAACCAAGATCAATGCCGCCCTGTCGCTCTATGGCCCATCCGGCGCGGTGTCAACGGTGGAGAACCTCACCGGGTTGCGCGTCGACCACCTGGCGATGGTCGACTGGGACGGCTTCGAGGACATCACCAACGCGCTCGGCGGCGTCACCATCACCTCGGCCAACGAGGGCACCCGCAAGCTCAACGGCAAGGAAGCCCTCGACTACGTACGGGTTCGCAAGACTCTGCCCAACGGCGACTTCGATCGCGTCAAGCGCCAGCAGAACTTCCTGCGCTCGATGATGAGCGCAGTTCTCGACAAGGGCACGCTGATCAATCCGCTCAAGCTGCGCAGCACCCTGAGCGCCATCACCAACAACATGGCTGTCGACGATGGTTGGTCAACCTCCGGCATACGGTCGTTGGCGATCTCGATGCGCAGCACCCGCCCGGGCGACGTCACGTTCATGACGATCCCGACCAACGGAACGGGCAGCGACCCGGTCGCCGGCAGCATCGTCAACGTCGACTACCAGCTGAGCGATCAGCTGTTCCAGGCGATGCGGGACGACAACGTCGACGAGTTCATTGCCAACAACCGCGATCTGCTGCTCGGAAGCGCCAAGAACGTCGACTGATCTGGAGTCAGTGACCCAGCTCGGAGTACTTCGCTTCGGTCGCGGCCTTTTGCGGACGCCACCACGCCTCGTTCTGCCTGTACCAGTCGATTGTCGCGGCCAGCCCCGAGTCGAAGTCGGTGTAGGCGGGCAGCCATCCGAGCTCGCTACGCAGCTTTGATGAGTCGATGGCGTACCGCATGTCATGGCCGACCCGGTCCTGCACGTGGTCGTAGTCATCGGGCTCATGACCCATCAGGCGCAAGAATCGACTCGACGACCGCCTTGTTGTCCTTCTCGCCATCGGCGCCGATGAGGTAGGTCTCTCCGATCGCTCCCGACTCGACGATCTTGAGCACGGCCGAGCTGTGGTCGTCGGCGTGGATCCAGTCGCGGACGTTGAGTCCCTCGCCGTACAGGCGGGGCCTGATGCCATCAATCAGGTTGGTGATCTGCCGCGGTATGAACTTCTCGACGTGCTGGCGGGGCCCGTAGTTGTTGGAGCAGTTGCTCAGCGTCGCCTGCACGCCGAACGATCGCACCCAGGCGCGCACGAGAAGGTCTGAGCCGGCCTTGGACGCCGAGTAGGGGCTCGACGGGTTGTAGGGCGTCGACTCGGTGAAGCGTGCAGGATCGTCGAGCTCGAGATCGCCGTAGACCTCGTCGGTCGAGATGTGGTGGAACCGCGTGTCGTGGTGGCGGGCCGCCTCGAGCAGCGTGAAGGTCCCAACGATGTTGGTGTCGATGAACGGCCGAGGGTCACGCAACGAGTTGTCGTTGTGCGACTCGGCGGCGAAGTGGATGACTGCGTCGTGCGCGCCGACGAGTTCGCCGACCAGCTCAGAGTCAGCGATGTCGCCGACGACCAGCTCGAACCGCTCGGGAGGCAGACCGGCCAAGGACGTCTCGTGACCCGCATACGTCAGCTTGTCGAGCACTGTGACGTCGAGATCTGTCTCGCGGAGGACGTAGTGGGCGAAGTTGGACCCGATGAACCCGGCTCCTCCGGTCACCAGAAGTCTGCGCATGAAGGGGAGAATACCTGCGTCGATGTGCCGCGCGGTCGTCGCTGTCCGTACGCTGACCCCATGCGAGGAATCATCCTGGCCGGGGGCACCGGTTCACGACTGCACCCCATCACATTGGCCGTCAGCAAGCAGCTGATGCCGGTCTATGACAAGCCGATGATCTATTACCCGCTCTCAACCCTGATCTCAGCGGGCATCACCGATGTCTTGGTCATCACCACCCCACACGAAGCCGAACAGTTCGAGCGGCTGCTGGGCGACGGCTCGCAGTACGGCATCTCCATCACGTTTGCCCAGCAACCCTCCCCCGACGGGCTTGCGCAGGCCTTCATCATCGGAGCCGATCACATCGCCGACGATGACGCCGCCCTGATCCTGGGCGACAACATCTTCTATGGCCAAGGGTTCGGCCACCACCTCCAGCGCTTCCGCGGCATCGACGGCGCGGGCGTGTTCGGCTACCGGGTCTCCAACCCCAGCGAGTACGGCGTCATCGAGTTCGATGAGTCGGGCAAGGCCATCTCGCTGGAGGAGAAGCCCCTCACACCCAAGAGCAACTACGCCGTACCCGGCCTCTACTTCTACGACAAGCACGTCGTCGACCACGCTGCGTCACTCACGCCTTCCGCCCGCGGGGAGCTGGAGATCACGGACCTCAACCGCATCTATCTCGAGCAGGGCAAGCTCAACGTCGAGATCCTGGGGCGCGGCACGGCATGGCTGGACACCGGCACGATCGATGATCTCAACGACGCCTCCAACTTCGTGAGGACCATCGAGCACCGGCAAGGCCTCAAGATCTCGTGCCCTGAGGAGACCGCATGGCGCATGGGTCTCCTGAGCAACGATGAGCTCCGCGAGCGGGCCGAACGACTCACCAAGAGTGGTTACGGCGCCTACCTCCTCGCCCTGCTGGAGGAGTAGTTCCACGCGCCTCAGCAACCGTGCATCGTAATGGTGGCGCCTGCCTGTTGACCGACCCAGACCACTGCGTGGACACCGCCGCAATGGTCAAATCAGATGGCACACTGTTGCGCGGGGCACACCCCACAACCCAACTTTGCGCAAGGGCGACGCATGATTGATGTCTTGACCAACGACGTAGCGGCACTGCTGCTCGTGGCATTCGGAGTCGGAATCGTCGTCGGTCTCACCGGCATGGGCGGTGGCGCGCTCATGACCCCTGCACTGATCTTCATGGGTATCGCTCCGAGCGTCGCCGTCGCAAACGACCTCGTCGCCGCAGTCGCCAACAAGTCTGTCGGTGCCGCCGTTCACTGGCGGCACGGCTCACCAGACCTGCGGCTCGCTGGGTGGCTCATGGCGGGCTCCGTACCCACGGCATTCGCCGGCGCCTTCATCATCAAGGCTGTCGGGCCTTCGGCCGATCAGGAGCAGTTTCTCAAGTACGCCATCGGGGCAACTCTCATCTTCGCCTCACTGACATACGTGCTCCGGATCTACGTGAACCTCCGCTCGGCGGTCGCCGGCAAACAGGTGGACACGAGCTATGTCGTTCGACCCGTACGCACCATGTTGCTCGGAGCGGTCGGCGGACTGATCGTCGGCGTCACGTCGGTCGGCTCCGGCTCAGTCATCATGGTGACGCTGCTGATCATGTATCCCGCACTGACCGCCGTACGACTGGTTGGCACCGACCTGGTCCAGGCCATCCCCCTCGTCGCCTCAGCCGCGTTCAGCCATGTGCTGGTGAGCGGCGTGGATTGGGCAATCCTCCTGCCGCTGATCATCGGCGGATCGCCCGGGACGTTCCTCGGCGCTCGGATAGCCAACTGGGTTCCACAGTCAGCGGTTCGCCGCGGCATCACGACCGTGCTCTTCCTGACGGGCATGGCATTGCTCGGCGCCACGCCTGTCGCCATGGGCATCGGCGGGGCCGCGCTGCTCATCCTCGGCCCGGTCGTATGGGGTGGCCTCCGACGCCACCTCGGCGTTCCTGCCCACTGACGCGGCGGCGAACGCGCTGCGTGAGGCTAGTCGCAGGCGCTGGGGATCGGGACGTCGTTGCGAGTGGTCTGGACGCCTGGGGTCGTCGACAAGACACCGTCAGCGGTCTGGCCACGACCGGAGATCATCGAAGCCGTCACTGTGTAGGTCTCCCCCGGCTTGATCGTCACGGCCAACTCGCGTGACATTACGTCCGAGATGTCGGTCGGCATAGACCGTCTGCTTCTTGCCGTTGACCCGGACCTCGGTGAAGCCGCCTCCGTACGGCGAGTAGAGCCGGACGTTGAGCCTCATCGTGCCGCGCGGCGTGAAGGCGCCGTCGCCAGTGACAGACTTCGGCAACTTGGCCGCCGTCGCTGGGCGCATTGGAGATGAGCTCAGTCGTCGCGGTCAGCTCCTGGATTCCGCCGGCAAGGCAGCGACCGGCGCGCACCAAGGTCCTGTAATCGAGGTAGATACTCCATCTTGGTGGATGCCGAGTCGCTCAGATAGACACCGACATGTGGGCTCTTGCCGTCATCGCCTCCGACGATTCCGGACAACCCTGTCTTCGCGATCTCGGCCTGCTCGGATGTATGCGATGACCACACTGTCAGCCGATTTTCGTTGGCAGCCTGCACCAGCCCACCGATCACGAGCCGCGAATCTCCGCGCCCCGACTTGATCAGGTCGAACGTGTTCCGCGCCGCTTCCTCGAACAAGTTGTCCTGAACCTCGTTGTCCTGATAGTCCCGGTAGATCTGGTTCAGAAGCACGTCGGCTGCATTGTTCTGATCAATCACCAGGCCTTTCGATTCCAACGTGATCGGCCCCGTGCCTGCGAGGAAGTAGCCCATCGCGACCGGATCCACCGAGATCACGCCGTCGACCTTCACATCGAGGCCCTGCTTCACCATCGCCTGCGCGATCTCGCTGGTCCTCGGGAAGTCAGGGGTCAAGTTGACGTCACGCAAGTCAGTCACCATGGACGATGTGAAGACCGCCGACTCGTCGGTCGTCATCGGCAACACCGGATCAGAGAACGGCGGCAGGTCCTGGATCGATCCCTGCTTGCCCATCGACAACTTGCCCTTGTCGGCCTTCAGGATCGCGAACGATCCTGCGATGCCGCCTGTCGGCCGGATCTCTGCGTTGTTCTGGACCAGCAGCAGATAGCGGCGCGTCTCATTGGCGCCCAGCATCGACGGCATGAGGCGCGCGGCCGACCGACTCGTGACCGCGGCAGACTGCGGCCGCCTCCAGCTTGGACTGAATCGTCAGGACCGGCTCGCGGATCGGGACCATCAGCGAGCCCGTATTGATCGTCTTGACCCGGTCGTTGGCAGCTCGTAAGGGCCGAGGCGGCAGCGATGACCGAGGGGCGGATCTCAAGGATCGTCTTGAGATCGATCTTTCCATCGCGTGGGCTGAACGCATTGAGATTGACCTTCTCCGAAAGTCCGACCAGCGGCGGCAACGCTTCAAGGGCGACCTGGTCCACGACGTCCGCCACTGTCTGGATCGCCGACACATTGCGGCCCAGGAGCGGGACGCGCGAGCCGATGTCCCACATGATGCCGTCAGTCGTGTCATGTGCGTCAGCCGTGGACATCTGCAATGCCGTCAGCGTCGCCTTGGCCCCGACATCATCCCCGGAGACGATCTGGGTCTTCAGCACCTCGGTCTGGCTGGCCGCCAACCGCAAAGCAGAACCGGCCTTGACCGCCTGGAGCGCAAAGATCACCGCGAGAACGAGAAGCACCCCTGCAACGGCGAAACTCACATGCCCTCGCCTGATCTTGCGGTACCAAGGGCGATGCCTGCGCCCTTCACTGGCCACGGCTGGACGAACTCATTGAACTCGATCCAAACAAGCGCCCACGCTCAGGCGCGGAACGCACATCGGTGTGAGGTTCTCGAACTCAGTGTGAGCTGTGACGGCGACGTGCGGCGTAAGCGACGCCAGCACCAACGGCGACCAACGCTCCGCCGATGATCAGCCAGTAAAGGCTCGATCCGCCCGTATCGGGAAGGGAGCTGTCATCGCCATCGTCAGGGCCCGGCGTCGGAAGCAAGGTGATCGTCGCCGACGCGCTGGCCGTCTGGAGAGCAGTCTGGAGCGCTGTGCTCGGGCTTGAGGAGTAGAACGCCGGAGTGACCGTATTGGTGCTTGTCACGCGGACGACAGCCGGCGCTACGGCGTCGTCGTACTTGCACTCGGCGGTGATCGGCGACTTGAACGTCTTGGACACGACCTTGGTGTCGTACTTGCCGGAGATGGACTTGCCAGCGCCGGTCTGGGTCGGGCTTGTGCCGGGCGCGTGCCCGTCGGCGTAGGTGACCGTCCAGATGCAGTCGACACTCGCACTCGCCTTGTAGGTGAACGTGTTACCGCCAACCAGGATCTTGCCGTTCACGTCGATCGTGATGGTCGGATCGGGATATGCCTGCGCAGCTCCAGCCGTCATCAAGGTCGCGGCAGCAACAATGGCTGCGGCGACTGCTAGGCGAAGTTTCAACATGTGCGCTCCCGTGGGGCTCCGAGTTTGTTCGTGCAGGTGGTGTGAAATTTGGCTTGTGTGAACTGGCCCTGTCTCATCAACGATGATCTGGGGCCAAGCGTTACGCGGCAACTGTAGCGCAAAACGGCCCCCGCGCCGTACGCAGCGGGTCGCGCTGCGGTGTGCAGCCGCAGCGACGACCCGCAACAGTCAGACGGCGACGAGGACCTCGGCGACGCTGCCCTTGGCCGCGGTCACAGCGTTGTCCACCGACACTGCCTTGGGTGCCAACGTGCGCAAAGTCCAGTCACCCGGACCGGCAAAGAAGCGGAACTGTCCGGTCGCCGAGGTGGGAACCTCGGCCGTGAACTCGCCCGTGCGGTCAAGCAGACGGACGTACGCATTGCCGACCGGCTGGCCGTCACGCGTGACGACACCCTGGATCACGGCCTGGTTGGCCACGTCGACTCCTTCGAGGCTGGGCCCGCCCTTGGTCGCGCCGCACATCAGGCAGCACCCGGCTCGTCGCCGAGAGCGACAGGCACACCGCGCAACGAGCCGTACTCGCTCCACGATCCGTCGTAGTTCTTGACGTTGGCGTGGCCCAGGATCTCCTTGAGCACGAACCAGGTGTGCGAGCTGCGCTCACCGATGCGGCAGTAGGCGATGGTGTCCTTGCCGTCGTCGAGGCCGGCGTCGGCATACAGCGCCTTGAGCTCCTCGTCGCTGCGGAACGTGCCGTCATCATTGGCGGCCTTGCTCCACGGGACGTTGCCGGCCGTGGGGATGTGACCGCCGATCTGGGCGGCCTCCTGGGGCAGGTGCGCGGGTGCC
>CAVXBP010000015.1:0-6521 GCA_963760105.1 uncultured Actinomycetota bacterium | reverse complement strand
GGGTCGTTGTCGCCCTCGACGTACAGGTCGACGATCCGTAGCCCCGCTTCGTACAGGTGGCGCAGCCCACGAGCCGTGAGCGCTTTGCCGAGCCCTCCACCCTGCGCATCGGGATCGATGCCGACGACATAGACCTCTCCGATGTCGCCCTGGACCTTGGTCCAGTGGAACCCGACGATCCGTCCGTCCCGCTCGGCGACGAACAGGCCGGCCGGATCGAACCAGTCGCTGGCCGCTCGCCGCTCGAAGTCTGCCCGATCCATCGCCCCCTGTTCGGGATGTGAGGCGAACGCCCGGGCGTTGACGTCGATGACCTGGTCCAGGTCGGCGTCGGCATATGACCGAAGGGTGATGCCGTCGGGAACCTGCTCGTGGGGGGCCTCATCCATCTCCAGGCGCAGGGCGAGGAGCGTACGCGCGGGCTCCAGCCCCGCAGAAACGGCGAGGGCCTGGGCACCGGGCAGGTCGCCGTGCGCCCAGAACTGTGACTCGCCGTCGGCGATCAGCTCGTCGACGATGCTCCGGCCGATCCCGGCGCGGCGATGGTCGGGATCGACCACGACTTCGACGGGCGCATCGCCCGCCGCGTATGCGGCTCCGATCGATGCACCGTCGGCGTCCGTACGCAGCACCAGCACACGGGCGGGTGCACCGGAGCCCAGGGCGAGCATGGTGGCTTCGTTGAACGGCGCGACGCCGTCGACTGCGGCAGCTCGCTCGGCGAGATCGGTGAGGCTCATCGTGACCGGAGGCTGCGCAGCTGCGCGGCGCACTCGGCGGCGATCGCCTTGGCAAATGACTCAGCAGTGTCGCCGGGCGGCTCGGGCACGATGTGGTGCACCGTGCCGTTCTCGAGGAGATCGATGGCTCCGATGCGCTGACTCTCTGCCATCTCGGCGGCGTGGTCGAGGTCGCCGTGCACGATGGCGCTCGCGCCTTCGGGCGGCAAGGGCGACAGCCAGGCGTTCTCGGCCGCGATCACGACATCGGCCGGGAGGAGGGCGAGTGCGCCGCCGCCACAACCCTGACCCAGCAGCACGGAGACGGTGGGCACCCGCATGGTCGACATCCAGCTGATGCAGCGAGCGATCTCACCGGCGATCGCACCCTGCTCGGCCTCCGGTGAGAGCTCCGCGCCCGGGGTGTCGATGAACGAGACCAACGGAAGCTTGAGCTCATTGGCGAGCCGCATCCCGCGACGAGCCTCCCGGAGGGCGGCAGGTCCCATCGGCTTGAAGCGCGACTGCGTCGTGCGGTCCTGGCCGATGACGACGCAGGGCTGGCCGTCGAGTCGCGCGAAGGCGACGATCATGGCGCTGTCGCGCTCACCCTTTTCGGTGCCCTGAAGGCGCACCGTGGCGTCGCTGCCGTAGCGCAACACTTCGCGTACGCCGGCGCGACCGGGAGCTCGGGTGATCTGGATCGACTCCCACGCACTGCGCACCCGATGGACCTCACCGCTGCGTCGTTCGCGGGTCTGCTCAGTGGGTGCATCGACGAGAAGGCCGAGTGCGCGATCGATCAGCAGGGGCAGCTCATCGGGCAGCACGACGGCGTCGATGATGCCGCGGTCGGCAAGATTTTCGGAGGTCTGGATGTTGGGCGGGAACGGCTTGCCCTCGAGCAGCTCATACACCTTGGGGCCGAGGAACCCGATCAAGGCGCCGGGTTCGGCGATCGTGATGTGCGCAAGCGAGCCCCACGAGGCGAACACGCCGCCGGTCGTCGGGTGGCGCAGGTAGATCAGATAGGGCAGTCCGGCCGCGCGGTGATCCATGATCGCTCGCGAGATGTCGATCATGTGGACGAATGCAGGGGTGCCCTCCTGCATACGGGTGCCGCCTGAGGCCGTGGTGGCCAGGACGGGGATGCCCTCGGCGGTCGCGCGTCTCACGGCAGACACGATCCGTTGGGCGGCCTCGCGTCCGATCGAGCCGGCAAGGAATCGGAACTCATTGACCAGCACGGCGACGGGGCGCCCGCGCATGAGTCCGCGACCAGTAATCACTGACTCGTCGGTGCCGGCGCGCTCGGTTGCCGCGACCAGCTCTTGGCGATATTGCGGATCGAGGTCGGTGTGATCGACGGGGGAGTCCCACGACTCGAAGGAGCCCTCATCGAGGACGAGCTCGAGCAGGCCGTGCGCGGTCAAGTGGGCCATCAGGCCTCAACCCTAGACGCTGCTTGACTCGACGTCTTCGGCGTCTGCATCTTCCGTGTCATCAGCAGGCTCGGGCTTGATCGCGACGAATCGGTAGCCGACGTTGCGGACAGTGCCGATGAGTATCTCGTGCTCCACGCCGAGCTTGGCGCGCAGGCGACGCACGTGGACGTCGACCGTACGGGTGCCGCCGAAGTAGTCGTAACCCCACACCTCTTGCAACAGCTGTTGGCGGGTGAACACCCGACCGGGGTGCTGGGTGAGGAACTTGAGCAGCTCGAACTCCTTGAACGTGAGATCGAGGCTGCGGTTTTCGAGCTTGGCGGTGTAGCTGGCGTCGTCGATGACCAGTCCGCTGGACGAGATCACGTGGCTCTCGTCGTCTCCGTCGCGTCCTGCCGCGGTGCGGCCGATCGCCAGCCGCAGGCGCGCCTCGAGCTCCGCGGGGCCGGCAGTGGTGAGGATGACGTCGTCCATGCCCCAGTCTGCGGCCGCCACGGCAAGGCCGCCCTCGGTCAGGACGAGGATCAGCGGACACTCGATGCCCGTCGTGCGGATCACCCGGGTGAGACTGCGAACTTGGGCGAGATCTGTACGTCCGTCGACGATCACGGCATCGCAGGGCGGCGCGTCGATCAGCGCGCTGGCCTCGGCCGGGAGGATCTTGACCTGGTGGGGGAGCAGCGCGAGCGCAGGCAGGACCTCGACTGAGGACTGCTTGCTGCGTGTCAGCAGGAGCAGGTGCGACATTCGCTACCTCCAGTGCTCGCTGGATCTGTTTTGGCTCGGTTTTGCTTGCAATTGAATGGTGCCTACAGGAAAGGGCCAGGGTTGATCACCGTGGCCCAACATGGTCAACAATACCCTTGTGACCTTTGAGCCGGAACAAGTTCCACGAGATGAGAACGGCGTCACAGTGCGCTACTGGGCGGCTGCGCGCGCCGCAGCAGGGGTGGAGCAAGAGCAGATTGCCGCCCAAACCCTGGCGGAGTTGCTCGACGAGATCAGCAGCCGGCATGGCGATCGAGACCGCTTCGACGACGTGATCTCGACCTGCTCGATCCTGGTCGGGGAGACGCCCGTCGGCTCGCGCCAGCCCCATGACGTACGACTTGTTTGCAGGTGACACCGTCGAGTTCCTGCCGCCTTTTGCGGGCGGTTGATCTGCGCGGTGCGGTGCTGACCTGCGATCATGCGGGGGTGTCACACGTCCCATCCACACTGTTGTCGCTCGCGCTCGCGGGTCTGATGGCGCTCGCCGCGTTCACCGATCCGTGGCTCGTCGCAGCCGTCGTCGTGGTGGTTGTCATGCTCATCGCGGTCGCGCCCGGACCGATCGGCGATGACGTGATCGAGATCCCGCGGGCCGCCACCGTCGCCGGCGCCGGCCTCGTGGCGACGGCATTGGCGATGTGGCCCCGGCTGCTGGACGGTGCCGACGGGACCTCCGACAGGGTGTTCGGCCATGCCGACAACGGGATGCTCGCGGCAGTCATGCCGGCAATCGTCGTCGCGGTGTTCATCGCGCTGGCAACCCAGATGCTCCGAACCGACGGCCGAGCCCACTTGGTGCCGACAGCTTCGTATGCGGTCGCCCTCGGAGTGTTTGCGGCGCTGACCGTCGGGTGGATCGGCGCACTGAAGTCATTCGGTGACGCTGAGGTGGTTGCCGTGGGCGCTGCCGGAGTCGCGGCCGGTGTGCTGACCTGGCTCCTGCCCATTGATCGTTGGATCTGCGGATCGCTCGCGATGGCGGCAGGCGCTGTTGCCGGCGTCGCGGTCGTCCTGAACGTCGACACCGTGATGACCGCGGTGCTCGGTGGGACGGTCGGCGCAACTGCCGCGTTGTTCGCAGTGCTCGGGCAGGTGCTGGGCCGGGCTTGGGCTGAGGGACAGGCGCATGCTGCCGCCGGCTGGGGTCTGCCCGGCGCGTTGTCGATCGCGCTGGCGGCGCCGATCGTCTACATCGGCGGCCAGCTCATCGGCGCACCGGGTCTTTGAGACCGAAGTATTGTTGAGGCCATGACCGGATTCGTCGTCCTCGCGATCGCCGTCATCCTGACCGTGATCCTTGCGTGGGGCATGTCGGTCAAGAACGGCCGGTTCAGCGCCAAGGACGATGCCGAGCGCCTTGACGCCGGATTGCTCGGATCGAGCCTCGGGGAGCGGGCCACGCTGGTGCAGTTCTCGAGCGCCTTCTGTGCGCCGTGCCGGGCGACCAGGGTGCTGCTCGCTGACATTGCCGCCACGACACCAGGTGTCGTGACGATCGAGATCGACGCCGAGGAGCGCCTCGAGCTCACGCGTCAGCTCAACATCCTGCGAACGCCCACGGTGTTGATCCTGGACGCCGACGGCCGCATCACTCGACGCGCGTCGGGACTTCCGCGCCGTGATCAGGTGCTCGCGGCACTCGGCGAAGCTGTGGCCTGAGCCACACCCCACGCGGGGAGATCTTGCGATGTGAGACAGGTGTCCATATGGCAAGACTTTTCACAGATTCAGCCTGGCGGTTCCCTAGTCTGGTTCTCATGTTCCAAACGACACATCTGACGCGGCGCAGGGCAGTGGACAACTGCTGCATGTGCTCGTCGCTGTGTCGCATGCGCTGACCTCTCTGAATTTCTCGTCAGCCCGTCACCTCCCCGGACCTCCGGTCGTGACGCCTCAATGCGCAGGAGCACCATGTCCGTCCAAGATCACCCCGTCGTGACACACCACGCTGTCGCCACTCATCAAGCCACACCGTCGACCAAGGTCGACCCTCGTGGTCTTCGGGTCGCCGCCGGCATCACCGCCGCCGTCGTAGCCCTCGTCCTTGTTCTTCCAACACCTGTGCGCGAGATCGTGCTGGCGCTGCAGGTCGCAGTGTTCGCCACCGCGGCGTTCGCTGGGTTGCAGCACTCGCCCTACTCGATCTTCTTCAAGCAGGTCGTTCGCCCACGAATCGGTGCCCCCACTGAGCTCGAGGATTCCCGCCCGCCGCGCTTCGCACAGGTCGTCGGCCTCGCGTTCACGACGGTTGCTCTCGTGGCGTTCTTGGCCGGCGCCACCACGGTGGGCCTCGTGGCCACCGCGTTCGCGCTCATCGCGGCGCTGCTCAACGCATCCATCGGCCTGTGCCTTGGGTGCGAGCTCTACCTGGTGCTGCGTCGGCTCGCGCCGGCCGCAGCCTGATCAACCCGATACATCCCACGCATCACTCACGCACCACATACCTATGGAGGAACCACATGAGCCGCGAATCTGCGCTCGTCACCGCTGACTGGGTCGAAGAGCACCTCTCTGACTCGTCCGTCGTTCTCATCGAGGTCGACGAAGACGCTGACGCCTACGACAAGGGCCACATCGCTGGCGCCGTGAAGATCGACTGGCGCAAGGACCTGCAGGATGGCGTCCGCCACGACTTCATCGACAAGTCCCACCTCGAGGAGCTGCTGTCTTCCAAGGGCATCAGCAACGACGACACGCTCGTCTTCTACGGCGGCAACAACAACTGGTTCGCCGCCTACGCCTACTGGTACCTCAAGTACTACGGCCACGAGAACCTTCGCCTGCTCGACGGCGGTCGCAAGAAGTGGGAGCTCGACAGCCGTGAGCTGACCGCTGACGTGACTGAGCGTCCGGCCACGACGTACGTCGCCAAGGAGCCCGACACCGCGATCCGCGCTTACCGCGACGAGGTCGTCAGCGCCATCGGCACCAAGAACCTCATCGATGTTCGCAGCCCCGACGAGTACGCCGGTCGCCTGTTGGCTCCCGCGCACCTGCCCCAGGAAGCCGCCCAGATCGGCGGTCACATCCCCACGGCCGGCAACGTCCCGTGGAGCAAGGCCGCCAATGATGACGGCACGTTCCGCAGCGACGAGGAGCTCAAGGCGCTGTATGCCGACGCCGGCCTCGACGACGGCAAGGACACCATCGCCTACTGCCGCATCGGTGAGCGCA
This sequence comes from uncultured Actinomycetota bacterium, assembly GCA_963760105.1. GTDB lineage: Bacteria > Actinomycetota > Actinomycetes > Propionibacteriales > Nocardioidaceae > Aeromicrobium. The sequence continues at coordinate 412 of CAVXBP010000015.1, read as the reverse complement.
GCTCGCACACCTGGTTCGTGCTCAAGGAGATCCTGGGCCACGCCAACGTCAAGAACTACGACGGATCGTGGAGCGAGTACGGCTCGTTGCGCGGTGTGCCTGTCGCTCTCGGCGACGAGCCGGGTGCTGCCTGATGTGCGGCGCGACCAAGGGCGGGCCCAGCCTCGAAGGAGTCGACGTGGCCAACCAGGCCGTGATCCAGGGTGTCGTCACGCGTGACGGCCAGCCGGTCGGCAATGCGTACGTCCGCCTGCTTGACCGCACGGGCGAGTTCACGGCCGAGGTTCCCACCTCGGCGACCGGCCAGTTCCGCTTCTTTGCCGGTCCGGGCGACTGGACTTTGCGCACGTTGGCACCCAAGGCAGTGTCGGTCGACAACGCTGTGACCGCTGCCAAGGGCAGCGTCGCCGAG
>CAVXBP010000014.1:0-440970 GCA_963760105.1 uncultured Actinomycetota bacterium | reverse complement strand
CGGTGACCATGCCCAGACCTAGCGTGAGGCGCGATCGAGGCTCTCGGCAGAGCGCGCAGGGGAAGGCACGTTCCGCCGGGAGCCTCTTTTGGATCAAAATCGGCCGAAAAGTTCCGCCGCAACTCGCCGGAGAGTTTTACGCTCAGCTGAGCGTGAAATGGCACTTCCCCGCGTACGCTCAGAATCACTAGCAACACAACGGCAAGGAGGCCGCAATGTCAGAAACATGGAGTGGCGATTTCTACTGCGTCAAGTGCAAGGAAAAGCGCGAGACGTCAGGCGAGGTCCACGTCAGTGACAAGGGCACTCGTATGGCCAAGGGCATCTGCCCGGTCTGTGGCACGAAGCTCAACCGGATTCTCGGCAAGGCCTGAGTCCCGCACCTTCCCCGAACTTCGATAGAGGCGGCCCGCACCATGCGGGCCGCCTTTGTTGTGCCCGGACGCGCTGCGGCTGGTTGTGGATGCGCCGCTGGCCCAGAGCTCGACCAGGCGTCACGCTGTCGCCATGACCTTCCGCCCCGTCCTTCGACCCGGTGCGCCACTGCTGCGCCGCGACGGTTCGAACCTGCAGGTCGGCACATCGCCCGGCGTCGTCATCGCCGATCAGCCCGGCCTGATGCCCTTGCTCCGCCTCACCGACGGGACGCGTGATGTCGAACGGTTGACGGCCTATGCACGCACCAACATCCCTGAGCTCGACTGTGATGTCGCCGCCCTCATGCGCGAGCTGCTGGCACTCGGGGTCGTCTTCGACTCCTCGCGATGGAGCGCCCCACATCGTCGCGGGCTCGACGCCGAGGCCAGGCACGCCGACCTGAGCGCTCTCGACCCGGCGCGACTGGCCTGTCGTCCGGTCTTTCGGCTCGCCTTCCATGCCGACCCCGCGGCCGAGCCGATCGTCGAGGCCACGCGAGTCATCCTGCACGCCTCAGGCGTCAGGATGCTCGACTCCACCGATCCAGATCTCTTGGTCATCGTCTCGGTCGGAGAACCATCACGCGCGGTGTTCGAGCGACCCACGTTGTCGGGACTCGCCCACCTGCTCGTCGTGATCGACGAAGACCGCGTACGGCTGGGCCCCCTCGTCCTTCCGGGTCGTACGCCCTGCGTGGCGTGCCACGACCTGCACCGGGCCGACTGGGACCGCGCGTGGAACGCTCTCCTCCCCCAGCTCGGCCGTTACACCGGAGTGCTCACCCCGCCGGCGCTCGACGCCGTGACCACCCACACCGCCGCGGTCGAGCTCGCCGTCGAGGTGCTGGCCCACTGCGACGGTCGAGGCACGCGCACGATCGGCCAGTTCCTCGCGGTCGGACCCGGCCACGACGAACGAAGCCTGTGGCCACTCACGTTCCATCACGGCTGCGCGTGCGACCTTCTCAGCGCCGCCTGACAAGGGACGGCCGACTATCCTGTTGAGGTGGGAGACAAACCCGAGGGTCGGCCGTTGAGCGGGAGTGCGTTTGCACGCACGGCTCGGCTTGCGTCATTGCCCGTCGGATTCGCAGGACGGACGACGATCGGCGTCGGCAAGCGCATCGCCGGCGCTCCCGCCCAGGCCGTGCTCGACGAGGTCCAACGGCGTACCGCCGATCAGATCTTCGCAGTCCTCGGGCAGCTCAAGGGTGGGGCGATGAAGTTCGGCCAGGCCATGAGCATCTTCGAGGCAGCACTGCCTGACGAGCTGATCGGCCCCTACCGCGAGACCCTGACCAAGCTGCAGGACTCCGCGCCGCCCATGCCTCCCGGCGTCGTGCACCGCGTGATGGCCGAGCAGTTCGGTGTCGACTGGCGCGAACAGTTCCCGACGTTCGGTGACGCGCCAGCGGCCTCCGCATCGATCGGCCAGGTTCACCGAGCCACCTGGCACGACGGCCGCGAGGTCGCGGTCAAGATCCAATACCCCGGAGCAGCCAAAGCTCTGACGGCTGACCTGCGACAGATCGGACGGATGGCACGCCTGTTCGGTATCCTGGCTCCCGCGCTCGACGTCAAACCACTGATCGCCGAACTGCAGGACCGCGTCGCCGAGGAGCTCGACTACTCGCTCGAGGCCGGTGCGCAGAGCGTGTTCGCCGGCGCATTCGCCGATGATCCCGAGGTCGTCATCCCCGAGCCACTGGCGCACACCGAGCGTGCTCTGGTCTCGACCTGGCTCGACAGTGACTCGTCCTTGGCGCAGATCATCACGTCGGGCACGCAGGAAGAGCGGGACCGCTACGGCGAGGCGTACGTACGGTTCTTGTTTGCCGGGCCGGAGCGCGCCGGCATGCTGCACGCCGATCCACATCCCGGCAACTTCAGGATCATGCCTGACGGCCGACTTGGCGTCGTCGACTTCGGTGCCGTCGCCCGACTGCCCGAGGGTCTCCCCGAGTCGATGGGGCGACTTCTGCGCCTCGTCGTCGACGGCGACTTCGAAGCCGTGGTCGCCGGATTGCACGACGAGGGGTTCCTCAAGCGTGGTGTCGATCTCGACGCGGACACGATTGCCCGCTATCTCGGTCCCTTCGCCGAGCCTGCGCGGGTCGAACGGTTCACGTTCAGCCGCGAGTGGATGCGCGAGCAGATGCTTCGTGTCAGCGCGCCCACTGCCGAAGGCATGGGCACCGCCCTGAAGATCAATCTCCCTCCGCAGTATCTGCTGATCCACCGGGTGTGGTTCGGCGGCATTGGCGTGCTCAGCCAGCTCGGTGCCTCCGCCCCGTTCCGGGACGTCATAGAAGAGTCCCTCCCCGGGTTTGCGTGAGCCACGTCGTTTCGACCGGCTCAACGACCGACCGTTGAGCACCTCGTTCAAGCAGCGGCAGACCGCCCCGTGCTCAAGCAGCGGCAGACCGCCCCGTGTTCAAGCAGCGGCAGACCGCCCCGTGTTCAAGCAGCGGCAGACCGCCCCTTGAGCCTGTCGAAAGGGCTTGGTCTCCACGTCGTTTCGACAGGCTCAACGACCGGGCAGCAGAGCACCCAGCCCCCGGGGCGGTGGCTAGCCCTGTACGAGCGCCAGGACTGAGTCGGCGTACTTCTCCAGCTTGGCTGGGCCGATGCCGGGAACAGCCGCCAGCGCGGTCTCATCGGTTGGCTTGACCTCCGCGATCGACTGCAATGTCGCGTCAGTGAAGATCACATAAGCCGGCTTGGCCTGCTCGGCGGCCTCGGTGGTCCGCCATGCGCGCAGTCGCTCGTAGAGTGCCTCGTCATAGGTGGGCGGACAGTCCTCGCAGCGACCGAGCTTGCGGTCTGCCACCGCGAGGACGGTGTTGCAGACGCGACATTTGGCCACCTTGCGATCGCGTGGCTGCTTGGCGGTCTGCCGGGCGTCGTGGTTGGCAGGCAGCAGCGTGTCGAGGAAGCGCGTCGGTCCGCGGTTGCCGCGTCCACCACGTCTGCGGGTCGTGGCCCAGGAGATCACCAGGTCGTGCCGAGCCCGGGTCAGGCCGACGTAGAAGAGTCGGCGCTCCTCCTCGATCGCCTCCGGCGTGTCGGCATGGACGCTCGGCATCATTCCTTCGTGCATGCCGACGCAGAAGACCGCATCCCATTCGAGTCCCTTGGCCGAGTGCAGCGTCGCCAGCGTCACGCCGTCGGCGGCAGGGGCGTGAGCCTGCTCGGCCCTGCGCTCGAGATCGGCGACCAGTGCGCTGAGGTCGGCGTCCGGGTCAGCGGTGACCAGATCGGCCGCCATCGACACGATGGCGTGGAGCGACTCCCATCGATCGCGCACGGCTCCGGCACCGGTCGGTGGCTGATCGGTGTGTCCCATGCTCGACAGCACCGAGCGCACCTCTCCGACGAGGTCGCCGCCGCCCTCGCCGGCGCGAGCAGCTCCGCGCAGCAGGGCGACTGCCTGACGGACCTCGGCGCGGTGGAAGAACCCCTCAACGCCTCGCAACACGTAGGGCACACCGTGCTCACCGAGCGCTTCTTCGAACGTCTCGGACTGGGCGTTGATGCGGAACAGGATCGCCATTTCCTTGTAGGCGACGCCGCGTCGATGCATCAGGGCGATCTCACTCGCGACGGCGGCAGCTTCGGCCTGCTCGTCGGGGTAGCCGATGTAGGTCACGGGATTGCCGGGCTCCTGTTGGGACTGCAGGCGCACGCCGTCGCCACCCCCGCCGGCCTTGTTGAAGACGGCGTTGGCCGCGGCGACGATCTGCGGGGTCGAGCGGTAGTTGCGGACCAGCTCGAAGCGCTCAGCGTTTGCGTGGCGGCGAGCGAACGAGGTGAGGATCCGAGGCGAAGCCCCGGCGAACGAGTAGATCGTCTGGCGTGGGTCGCCGACGACGCAGATGTCATCACGGCCGCCGAGCCACAGGTCGAGCAACGTCGACTGGAGCGGGTTGACGTCCTGGAACTCGTCGACGACGAACCAGCGGTATTGGCTGCGTACTTGGGCAGCGATCCGTTCGTCGTCGGCCAGGATGGCCGCGGTGACGAGCAGGATGTCCTCCATGTCGATGCGTCCGCGCTCACGCTTGACGTCCTCGTAGGCGGTCAGCACGTTGGCCACCGCGGCGTGGTCGAGGTCGGCAACTTCGCGCCGCGCCGATGCCGCCTGGTCGGCATAGACGGCCGGACGGATGTTGCTGACCTTGGCCCACTCGATCTCCGACGACAGATCGCGCAGCAACGGCGTGTCGGCCCGATGGCCCAGCCGCCTGACGGCCTCGGCGACGAGTGGGAACTTGGACTTGACCACTTCGGGAAGCGCCCCGCCGTAGACGCGCGGCCAGAAGTATTGCGCCTGTCGGAGCGCGGCCGAGTGGAAGGTGCGGGCTTGGACCCCCTCGGCACCCAGCGTTCGAAGTCGTTCGCGCATCTCGTTGGCGGCCTTGCGGGTGAAGGTCACCGCCAACACCTCGGTCGGCTTGTAGACACCGGTGGCCACGCCATAGGCCATGCGATGGGTGATGGCGCGGGTCTTGCCGGTGCCAGCACCGGCCACGACGCTGACCGGCCCACGCAGGGCTCGGGCGACGTCACGTTGCTCGGGATCGAGACCTGTCAGCAGGTCGTCGGCGTCAGGCAAAGGGCTCCTTGTGGAATGCTGCGAGTCGATCTGGTGTTTAGACAATGAAGACTAGTCGTCGAAGGAGACACTCCATGTCCAGCACGTTCACGCTCTACTCCACCCCGTGGTGTGGCTACTGCCATCGCCTCAAGGGTCAGCTCAAGCGTGAGGGCATCGTCTTCGACGAGGTCGACATCGAAGCCGTGCCAGGTGCTGCGGCGATCGTCGAGAAGGCCAACAACGGCAACCAGACCGTCCCCACGCTGGTCTTCACCGACGGCACCGCCCTGACCAACCCCTCGATGGCCCAGGTGAAGGCCCAGCTGGCCTCGTAGCAGTCAGGCAGCGTCGCTCACGCGCGGATCGTTACGTGGTTTCGATACGCAGCTCGTTCCTCGCTGCTACTCAACCACCGAGTCATCCCCTAGACCCATTTTCCGTGGATGACGCCCCCGTGCCACTGCTGCAGGAGCCAGCGCGAGATGGAGACGTTGGGTGGCAGCAGCAGGTCGGCGGCCGCCGTCATCTCGGTGACCTCCTCGCGGGTGAACCACCGCGCCTCGGCGATCTCGTTGTGGTCGACCGTGATGTCGGTGCTGAGTGCCGTGCCGAAGAACCCCAGCATCAGGCTCGACGGGAATGGCCACGGCTGGCTGCCGGCGTACGTCACATCGCCGACGTCGATGCCGACCTCTTCCTTGACCTCACGACGTACGGCATCGTCGAGGGTCTCCCCCGGCTCGACGAACCCGGCGAGCGTTGAGAACCGACCCTCCGGCCACACCGGCTGACGGCCAAGGAGTGCGCGGTCATCACCATCGGTGATGAGCATGATCACGGCTGGATCGGTCCGCGGGAAATGGTGCGCGCCGCACGACGGGCAGACCCGGGTGTGGCCGGCTTCGGCCATGTCGGTCGGCAACCCGCACTTGGCGCAGAACCGGTGCGTCTCGTGCCACCGGGAGATGCCGATCGCGTGCACGGCCAACGATGCCTCATCGGGAGCCACGGTCGGGCCGAGCACCCGCAGGCTCACGGGCTCAAGCTCCTTGGGCACCCGCCCTGACACGACGACCGCAGCATGACGGACACCGTCCTTGGTGCCGAGGAAGATCCAGTCGCCGTCGGGGGCGTCATCGATGTCGATCCACCGGATGCCCTGACCGCCGTCCGTGGCGACATGCTCACCACCGATCACCATCACCCGCAGTGGGTCATCTCCGGTACGCCAGGCGTCGTCCTTGCGGAGGTGAGCGGCGCGGTCGTGCTGGGCGTGATCGAAGGCGTAGTCCACGTTTGCAGATTAGCGGCGGCTCAACGTCGGCCACCGAGCACCGCCTCCAGTGCGGCCCGGTCGAGCAGCTCATCGGCGCCGTAGCGCTTGGTGACGCCCAGCCGTACGTAGTAGAACGCCCCGGCGACATCCTCGAGCGGAATGCCCTTGAGCTCGGCCCACGCGAGTCGATAGATCGAGAGCTGCAACGGATCTGCGGTGGCCTGTTTGTTGGTCTTCCAGTCGACCACCTCAAAGGCCTCACGCCCGTCGGCCAGCGTGGTGCTGAAGATCGCATCGATGCGTCCGATCACCTGCTGACCTGCCAGAACGATCGAGAACGGCGCCTCGATGGCGTAGGGCGACTCGCTGGCATAGGGACTGGCGAGGAAGACCTCCTTGATGCGGTCGAGCTCGGCGTCAGAGTCGATGTCGACATCGCCCTGGCCCGGGAGCTCAGCGGGGTCGAGCAACACCTGTTGGCCGTAGTGCGCCTCGACCCAGGCGTGGAACCTGGTGCCGAAACGGGCAGCCGGTGAAGGGCGACGCGGCATCGGTCGAGCCAGCTGGCGGGCGAATGCCCCCTCATCCTCAGCGAGTCCGAGCATCGACGTCGTGGACATCGACGCAGGGAGGGTGACAACGCGCTCCTGGGCTGCCACGGCGTCGGCCTCGGCAACCAGCAGGTCGATGTCGGCACACAGCTGATCGAGTCGGTCGACCGGCACCAGCGGGACGTCGCGTGAGGGCTGTAGGGGCGACTCGAGCACCTCGCGTACGGCGGCCGCGAGCACGCGGCGACGGCTCAGCTGAGGCGGGGCCGCGGGCCAGTCGGCACGTTGCACTGTCGCGAGATGTGGGTTGGTGGCTTCCGGCGCAGGCTCCGGTGCCCACACCGTCGCGCGCTCGCCTCGCTCGGCCAACCAGTCACGCGTCGCCACCAGAAACTCCGACGGTCCGCGCGGTTTGATCTGTGTCCGCCCCCACCAGTGGCCGGACAGGACGAGCCGCTCTTCGGCGCGGGTGTAGGCGACATAGGCCAGACGACGTTCTTCCATCTGACCGATGTGCTTGACGATGTCATCGTGCGCCTTGCGCGAGTCATCGGTCCAGAGCGCTGGGTCATCGGCCAGCTGGGGCAGGCTCGATCGGTCGCCTCGGAGTGCCGTGGGCACAGCATTGGCCGTGGTGATCCAGTTGGCACGTCCCTGGCCGGTCGGGAAGACCGTCGCCGACATCAGCGGCACGAAGACGGTGTTCCACTCGAGCCCCTTGGCGCGGTGGATCGTGAGCAGCTTGACCGACTCGGCATCGGATGGGGTGAACACCTCCATGCCCTGGTTGTAAACCTCCTCGGCGTTGAAGTAGGACAGCAGGCCGGCCAGCGATGCGTAGCGATCGCTCTCGGCGTACGTCGCGACGGCATCGAGGAAGAGCGCGAGGTTGTCGGCGGCTCCCTCGACATCACCGGCCTCGAGCTCGATGTCGAGATCGAGCGCACGGACAGCTCGGCGCGCGAGGTCGATCAGCGGCTCACTGCTGTGCCGCCGCACCATCGTGATGATGCTCGAGAGCTCGACGAATCGTTGGCGTGCCTCGTTGGAGTAGGCGAGGTCGCCGAGGTCCTCGAGCGCATCAGCCAGTGCGACGATCTCGGTCGGGTCAGTACCCTCGACGGCGCGGGCCAGATCGGCGGCCAGCGAGGGCTCGACGTCATCGCCGGAGTGTGCGCCCTTGCTCAGTTGCCGAGCGCGACGGCCGAGCAGGGCGAGATCGCGCGGCCCGATGTTCCATCGTGGTCCGGTGAGCAGCCGCAGGGTCGCCGGGTTGGCGGTGACGTCGTCGACCACCTCAAGCAGAGAGACGACGTCCTGCACCTCGGGCTGGGCGAGCAGACCCTGCAGACCGACGATCTCGAACGGTATGTGCGCGTCACGCAACGCCTTGACGATCTCGCCGTTCTCAGCGGCGACGCGTACGAGGATCGCGACCTCGCGCAACGAGACCTCGCCCGCCTCGCGGATCTGCTGGATCTGGCACACCATGGCGTTGATCTCGTCCGACACGGTGGCATGCAGCGCCACCTCGACCGTGCCGCCCGGCTCCTTGCCGGAGCTGAGCGCCTCGACGCTTCGGGTGACCTTGGCGTCGGCGTAGAACGCGGTAATGATGTCGTTGGCGGCGCCGATGATCTCGGGACGGCACCGGTAGGTCTGGCGCAGGGTGAGACGCCGGCCCTCGACGCCATCGATCGCGAAGTCGTCGAGGAAGTCCTCGAGGTTGCCGGTCGCCGCACCACGCCAGCCATAGATGCCCTGGGCCGGGTCGCCGACGGCGGTGACGGGGAGACCCTTGAACAACCCGACCAGGAGATCGCGTTGCGCCACCGAGGTGTCCTGGTATTCATCGAGCAGGACGACGTCGTACTTCTCGAGCATCGACTCGCGCACCTCCGGCAGCATCGCCAGCTCGGCGCCCCACGCCATCTGGTCCGAGAAGTCCATGACACCGTCGGCCAGCTTGGCCTGCCGGTAGGCATCGACGAGACGGCTCAGCTCGGTGCGCTTGCGCGCGGTCGCCGCAGCGCGGGCGACGACCTTCTCGCTCGAACCGTTCCAGTCGTCACAGGCCATCGTGCGAGCGTCGTAGGCACGCAAGGACTCGGGTGAGACGAGGTGCTCCGACAGCTCCGAGTCGAGCTTCATGGCGTCAGGCACCAGACGGGGTACGTAGGTCGTGACCAGATCAAGCTCTCCCTCGAACGACTCGACCGCGCGGGCGAACCGCTGGAAGCGCGAAGCGTCGGTGACGACCCGCAGATCGGGCTCGACCCCCAGCCGGAGACCGTGCTCGGCGATCAAGGATCCGGCGAACGCGTGGTAGGTCGACGCTGTGACCTCTCCCCAGCCGGCCTCCGCGTGGTCGATGCCGAGCATCTCGAGGCTGCCTCGAATACGCTGCCCCAGCTCGGCTGCCGCCTTGTTGGTGAAGGTGAGTCCGAGGATGCGATCTGGCGGGATGCCCAGGTGACCGACCAGCCAGACCACGCGGGCGGCCATGACCGTGGTCTTGCCGGATCCGGCACCGGCGATGATCGCGCTCGGGGCGTCCAGACCCATGGCGATGGCATCGAGCTGGGCCCGGGAGAACTCGCGATCAAGGATCTGCATCAGGTGCTGCTCGTCGCGTACGAGGGGACCGCTCATGACTGCTCCTCGATCAGGATCGACGATCCGTCGTCGTGGGCCGGGCAGATGCGCTTGAAGGCGCAGTAGCCACACGCATCTCCCACCGTGGCGGCGAACTCCTCTGCACCGATGAGGCGAACAGCCTCACGCACCTGCTCGAACGCCGTGGTGGTGCCCTCCGGCGCACCGGGCTGGGTGCGCACCGCAGCCGACTTGGTGTCGGTCCGGAGATAGACGAGCTCGGCTCCCGCGGGAGGTGAGCCAGCAGCAAGGGTCTCCGTGCCGCCCGCCTCGACCGCCAGCTGATAGACGCCCAGCTGGGCGTTGACCTTGGCGTCGTTGGCCGTCATCGCCGTCTTGGACGTCTTGAAGTCGACGACGTGGATGCCCTCGTCGGTGCGCTCCACCCGGTCCATCGACCCGGTGAACTGGGTCTCGCGGCCGTCAACATCGAGCATCACGTCGAACTCGTGCTCGACCGCCAGCACCTCACGCGGGTTCTTGCGATGCCACTGAACGAACTTTTCCAGCGCCACCACCGCCTCGCGTCGTTCGCGCAGGCTGATCCAAGGGGCCAGGCCGAGCGCACCCCACACGTCATCGAGGTGCGATGACAGCTCGTCGACGTCTGGCTCGACACCACTGCGCACGGCCTCTGCGGCCAATGCGTGCACGATCGATCCGAAGCCCTGGGCGGCCGAGGTGCCGCGGTCACCCTTGGCCTCATGGCCTGCGAACCACTGCAGGGCGCACTTGGTGAGGGTGTTCATCTGGCTGCCCGACAGCCGCAACGGCACCTCGGGATCGCGCACAGGAACGTCGGTCACGGTGCGCTCCACGAGCCCCCACCATCGATCAGGGTGTGCCGCGCGACCCGCGGGATGTTGCGAAAGCCGGGCGAGCTGCTCAGCGACGCGGGTGACCACCTCCGGGTCGTCACTGGACTCGCCGATGCGCCGCAGCTCGGCAATCGCACCGCGCAACGACAACGTGCGTTGGGGCCGTGGCTCGGCATCGGGCAGCGTCCGCTGCGTCGCCCCCGCCAGATGCGCGTGGAGCTCCCCCACGAATCGTGAGGGCTGCTCGCCCTCGTCGGATCCACTCGCCACTGCTGTCACGACGAGTCGTGACTTGGCCCGGCTGCATGCCACATAGAAGAGTCGTCGTTCTTCGGCAGCTGTGGCCCGCGGTGACTGCGGCGGCAGGACCCCCTCGGGCGACAGTCGCTCACCCTGCAGGAGGCTGCCACGGGCCCGGATGTCGGGCCACTCGCCGTCCTGCACACCCGCGACGATCACCAGCGGCCACTCGAGCCCCTTGGACCGGTGCGCTGTCATGAGCTGAACGGCCTCACCGGAGTCTCCGCTCTGGGCGATCGAGCTGGCCGGGATCTGCTGCGCCTCCAGCGCGCGGGCCACCTCAGCGACAGAGCGGTGAGCTTCGCGCTCCTCAGCCCGGGCAGCTTCCGCGAACAGCGCGCACACCGCGTCGAGATCGTGATTGGCGCGGGCGTTGCCGTCGGCGTCGCCCTCGGCCTCGGCCCGCAGCCGCTCGGGCCACCGGGTGCCGTCCCAGACAGTCCAGAGCACCTGCTCGGCCGGCTCGCCCGCGATGATCTCGTCAGCTGCCTTGCGCAGCAGCGCGGCCAGCTTGGCCGCTGCCTCCACGGCCCACCCGGGTGGCCCCTGCACGTTGGTCGTGGCCAGAAGAGTGGGGTCGCCAAGCGCTTCGGCGATCAGGATGCGCGACGCCCGAGGTGTCTCGCCCTCGGCCGCATCGAGTTGGCGCAGCACCCGGCCCAGCCGACGCACGCCGGCCGCATCGAGGTGGCCCAGTGGACCGGTGAGCAGCGCGTGGGCCACATCGGGGGTGAGCGCCTCGCCACGGCTCATCGAGTCGGCGGCGTGCAGGGCAGACAACAACGTACGGACGGCCGGCTCGACCGCGAGGGGCAACTCGTCACCGGCCACCTCGACCGGCACACCCGACGCCACCATGGTCCGCTGGATGCGGCCGAGGTGCGCGCCTGATCGAACCAGCACCGCCATGTCGCGCCACGGGATGTCGTCGTGGAGGTGGGCCTCGCGCAGCATCAATGCGATGTGCTCGGCCTCGGCTGTCGGCGTGGAGTAGGTGTGCACCTTGACCGTGCCGGGGTCGTCGACCTTGCTGACGGGGTTGCGGAGCTCGGCATAGGCCGTGCCATCGACCGCTCCGAGTGCGCCCTTGTTGTCGACCACCGAGCGGACTGCCGCAGCGATCGTGTCGCCGTATCGGTTGGTGTAGCCCAGCGTGACGCGCGGGGCCGGACCGGCCGCGGTGGCGAACTGGTCGGGGAAGTCGACGATGCCGTGCACCTCGGCGCCCCGGAACCCGTAGATCGACTGGTAGGGATCGCCCACCACCACCAGGTCGCGGCCGTCGCCGGCCAAGGCCTTGAGCAGCTCGACCTGAAGCGGGTCGGTGTCCTGGTATTCGTCGACCACGACCAGCGCCAGCTTGGCGCGCCACCGCTCGCGTACGTCGGGGTCCTTGAGCGCATTGACGACCGCGAAGATCAGGTCGGTGTGGTCGATCGTGTTGGCCAGTGCAGCGACCGAGGTGACCTCGTCGAAGAACTGTGCCGCCGACATCCAGTCGGCGCGGTCAGTGCGTTGGGCCAGCTCGGCCAGATCGGCATCGTCCATGCCGAGCGCGCGGGCCGAGGCGATCAGCGAGCGCAGCTCCGAAGCGAGCCCACGGGTGCGCAGCGCGGGACGGAGCACCGCGGGCCACTGCTCGGCGTCGACGCCCTCGAGGACCTCGGCGATCATCGCGTCGTTCTCAGGAGCGCTCAACAGGCGAATGGGGCTGGCGAAATCGGTGGGGGCCTGCTCGGCGCGCAGCAAGGCGTAACAGAACGAGTGGAACGTCATGGCCGGCGTGGTGCTGGTGGTGCGAGCAAGCCGACGAGCAATGCGGGCCCGGATCTCCTGCGCCGCCTTGCGGCTGAACGTGAGCACCAGGATCTGGTCGGGGCTCAGCCCACCGTTCTCGACGCGATCGACGACCAGCTCGACCAGCGCCGTGGTCTTGCCCGCACCCGGTCCCGCAAGCACCTGAAGCGGGCCGCCCGGACCCGAAGCGAAGTGATCGAGAACCGCCTGCTGGCTCTCGTCGAGCACCGGTGGCGTGATCGGTGCGGCACTGGGCCGCTGCAGGACGTAATCGGGCATGTGCCCCATCCCACCAGACGGGGGTGACACTCAGTCGTCGAACCGCCACAGCGCCTGCGTCATGTCGACGCGTCCACGGCGAACCGGTGTGCCCTCATCGAGCCAACGCTGCTGCGCCTCGGGCATCAGGTGGGCCGGCAGGCTGCCGTCGGCTCGTACGACGCGCCACCAGGTGACCGCCGCTCCTTCGCGCGCCATCACTCCGCCGACACCGCGGGCACCGCCGCGCCCGAGCGCATCGGCGATCGCACCGTACGTCACGACGTGACCCAACGGGATCGACTCGACCATCTCGAGCACGTCCTCGGTGAAACCCTCGTCCATGCGCCCATCCTGCACCGCATCAGCCCGGACCTGGGGCCAGCCCGACCCCTGAGCCTGTCGAAGGGCGTTTCGACAGGCTCAACGACCGAGACGGCCGAGCGAGATCGACTCAGTAGGTGGGCTGGCTGGGGTCGATCTGGTTGACCCAGGCCACGACGCCGCCGCCGACGTGCACCGCGTCCTTGTAGCCAGCGCCCTTGAGCACCGCGAGCGCCTCGGCAGAACGTACGCCGGACTTGCAGTGCAGCACGATCTGCTGGTCGCCGGGCAGCTGTTCGAGCGCCTTGCCGTTGAGGAACTCGCCCTTGGGGATCAGGATCGAGCCCGGGATCTTGTTGATCTCGTACTCGTTGGGTTCGCGTACGTCGACCAGCACGAAGTCGCGCCCGCCGTCGTTGCGTTCCTTGAGCCAGCCCTCAAGTGTCGAGACCGTGATCGTCGAGTCGGCTGCCGCATCGGCCGCCTCATCGCTGATCGCGCCACAGAACGCCTCGTAGTCGTCGAGCAGCGCCGTGATCGGCTCACCCGTCGGGTCGCGGCGGATGTTGAGCGTGGAGTAGCGCATCTCGAGCGCGTCGTAAACCATCAGGCGGCCGATCAGCGGATCACCGATGCCGGTGATGAGCTTGATCGCCTCGGTGACCATGATCGAGCCGATCGACGCGCACAGCACGCCCAGCACGCCGCCCTCGGCGCACGACGGGACCATGCCCGGCGGCGGCGGCTCGGGGTAGAGGTCGCGGTACTGCGGACCTTCCTGCGCCCAGAACACCGAGACCTGACCCTCGAAACGGTAGATCGAGCCCCAGACGTACGGCTTGCCGAGCAGGACGGCTGCGTCGTTGACGAGGTAGCGCGTCGCGAAGTTGTCGGTGCCGTCGACGATCAGGTCGTAGCCGGAGAAGATCTCCATCACGTTGTCGGTGTCGAGGCGTACGTGATGCTTGATGACGTTGACGTACGGATTGATCTCGGCGACCGACTCCGCGGCGGAGTCAACCTTGGGCTTGTCGATGTCGGACTGCCCGTGGATGACCTGGCGCTGGAGATTGGACTCGTCGACGACATCGTCGTCGATGATGCCGAGCGTGCCGACTCCCGCGGCGGCAAGGTAGAGAAGCGCGGGGCTGCCGAGGCCGCCGGCGCCGATGACGAGCACCTTGGCGTTCTTGAGGCGCTTCTGCCCGGTCATGCCGACGTCGGGAATGATCAGGTGACGGCTGTAGCGACGTACCTCGTCAATCGTGAGCTCGTCAGCGGGTTCGACTAGTGGGGCAACCACGGTGTACTCCTCATTCGGGACTTGGTGGTGGCATAACGCCGCAACCACCCCTCATTGTTCCGTGCCGAGCCTCACGTGCCGACGAGCGTCCAGATCTTGGAACCACTCGACTAGGCTGGGTGACGTGAGTGATGTGATCCCCCTGCGTCCGCGTACGAGTCGCCTGCCCCGCAATGCGCGGCGCGCCCAGCTCCTCGAGGTGGCCCTCCAGGTGTTCGTCGAGCAGGGCTATCACTCGGCGTCCATGGATGAGATCGCCGACCGCGCCGGCGTCTCCAAGCCGGTGCTCTACCAACACTTCCCCGGCAAGCTCGACCTCTACCTCGCGCTGCTCGAGACGTCGTGTGACACCGTCATCGACGGCGTCAAGGGCGCGCTCGCCTCGACGACTGACAACCGCAAGCGCGTGCAGGCCACGATGGAGCTCTGGTACGACTACGTCGCCGATCGCGGTGAGGCATTCCGCCTGGTCTTCGAGTCCGACCTGACGAGCGATCCCGCCGTACGCGAACAGGTCGACCGCGTCATTGAGGAGTCGGCATCGGCGATCGCCGAGGTGATCCACGAGGACACCGGGCTGCCGGGTGCGGCGTCCCACCTGCTCGCCGTGAGCCTCGTCGGCATGGGCCACGTCGGCGCCCGCAACTGGTTGTCAGCAGACTCAAGCCTCACCCGCGACGAAGCGGTGCAGCTCGTCGCCGGCCTCGCATGGCGTGGCATCGGCGGATTCCCCCGCAACGAAGAAGACACGAACCAAGGAGATGAGTGACCGTGGAGGTCAAGATCGGCGTCCAGTACGCCGCCCGTGAGCTGTCCGTAGCAACCGAGTCCGAGCCCGAGGCGGTGCTCGAGGCCCTCAGCAAGGCGATCGCGGATGATTCGGTGTTCGTGCTGACCGACGACAAGGGTCGCACCGTTGCAGTGCCCGCAGCCCGGGTTGCCTACCTCGACTTCACGAGTGACCGTGAGCGCAAGGTCGGTTTCGGCCTCGCAGCGGTGGCTGCTGCCAAGAAGTAGGGCGCACGGCTCGTACCTCGCCGCTCCAACCGCTCGTTCCTCGCGGCTGACGGGCTTCGCCCGCGCGCCTTGCCTCGCTACGCTCGACACATGGTCGAATACGTAAAGCCGCAACAGCGGCTCGACGGGCAGATCGTGCTGGTGGCGTACGACGATGCGTGGCCGGCGACGTACGCGCGGCTGGCTTCGGCGATCCATGACGTGCTCGTAGATGTCGTCGTCGAGCATGTGGGGTCGACGTCAGTTCCCGATCTCGATGCCAAGCCGATCATCGACATCAACCTGCTCGTTGCTGACAGCTCGGAGGAGTCATCGTACGTCCCCGCGCTCGAGCACCTTGGCTACTGGCTGGTGCTGCGCGAGCCCGAATGGCACCAGCACCGCCTGCTCCGGCTCACCGATCCGGCGGTCAACCTTCACGTCTTCAGCACCGGCAGCTCCGAGCACGAGCGGATGATCACGTTCCGCGATCGACTTCGCTCCGACGGTGCCGCGCGCGACCACTACCTCGAAGTGAAGAGGGAGCTCGCAGCGCACACTTGGGAGCACGTCCAGGACTACGCAGACGCGAAGTCTTCAGTCGTCGAGCAGATCCTCGCCTCATCAAGTTCTGAGGGGTGACCTGGCGTCCAGCGCGGCCACTCCCGTCAGGGAAGCGGTGACCTAACGTCCAGCGCGCCAGTCACCGTGGACGCCATCTCACCGCCCACGGAATGCAGGGGCACCGCTAGGCAGCGAGGCCGAGCTTTTCCATGCGGGCGGCGTGACCCTCGGTGAGCCGGGTGAACATGCGGCCGATGCCGGCCAGGTCCATGCCGGGGTGATCGACCCCACCCACGAGGACGGCGCTCAGGGCGTCGCGCTCGGCGACCACCATCTGGGCCTGGCTGAGTGCCTCACCCATCAGCCGGCGACCCCACAGAGCGAGCCGTCCGCCGACCTTCGGGTTGTCGGCGATCGCACCGCGAACGGCGTCGATCACGAACTCCGAGTGGCCGGTGCCGCTGAGCGTCTCAAGCACCAGCTCGCGAGTGTCGGCATCAAGGTAAGCGGCGATCTCGCGATAGAAGTCGGCCGCCAGGCCATCGCCGACATAGGCCTTGACGAGTCCCTCGAGCCAGTCGGACGGCGTCGTCTGCTTGTGGAAACGGTCAAAGGTGTCGGTGAACGTCGCCATCACCTCGTACGGATCCTCGCCGAGCTCGACGAGTCGATCACGCAGCTGGGCGAAGTGGCCGAACTCCGCAGCCTCCATCGCCATGATCTCGGCCTTGGTCTTGAGATCGGGTGCCATCTTGGCGTCCTCGGCCAGCCGCTCGCACGCGGTGATCTCGCCGTACGCGAGCACGCCGAGCAGCTCGATCATGCCAGTGCGGTAGACCGGATCGTCGATCTCATTGGGTGGTGTGGAGTCCTCAGAAGCCATAACCCCGCAGCGTAGCGCGAGCTGTGAAGCACCGGACGTTAGAATGGCTGTCAGCTCACCTGAGAACTCGTCTGAGAATCTCAAGAATCTGAAG
Source organism: uncultured Actinomycetota bacterium (assembly GCA_963760105.1). Lineage (GTDB taxonomy): Bacteria > Actinomycetota > Actinomycetes > Propionibacteriales > Nocardioidaceae > Aeromicrobium. Next base: position 424,138 of record CAVXBP010000014.1, on the reverse strand, counting down.
AATTCGAGAAGCCAATCACTACGTTTAGAGATCTGGGCGTCATGCCCGAGATCGCCGACGCTCTCAAAGAAGTCGGCATCGAAGATGCATTCCCCATCCAGGAGATGACCCTCTCCGTCGCGCTCATGGGCACCGACCTCATCGGCCAGGCGCGTACCGGTACCGGCAAGACGCTGGCGTTCAGCATTCCGCTCATCCAGCGCACGGTTGCGCCGCACGACGCCGACTACGACCAGGTTGTCGCCGGCAAGCCGCAGGCACTCATCGTCGCCCCGACCCGCGAGCTCGCGATCCAGGTCGCCAGCGACATCGCGATCGCCTCCAAGCTGCGCGGCACCCGCAACCTCACGATCTACGGCGGTGTTCCCTACGAGAGCCAGCTCGACGCCCTCGAGGCAGGCGTCGACATCGTGGTCGGTACGCCTGGTCGCCTGCTCGACCTCGCCAACCGCGGCGCCCTCGACCTGTCCCACGTGAAGTCACTCGTCCTCGACGAGGCCGACGAGATGCTCGACCTCGGCTTCCTGCCGGATGTCGAGTCGCTGCTGGCCAAGACTCCTGAGACCCGCCAGACGATGTTGTTCTCGGCGACCATGCCCGGTGCGATCGTCGGCCTGGCCCGCAAGCACATGCGTCACCCCATGAACATCCGCGCCGAGTCCGGCGACGACAACCAGATGGTGCCGGCCACGGCGCAGTTCGTCTGGCAGGCACACGAGATGGACAAGGCCGAGATCGTCGGACGCATCCTGCAGGCGGACGACGTCGGCAAGGTGCTGATCTTCACCCGCACCAAGCGCACGGCGCAGCGGGTCGCAGATGAGCTCGTCGACCGTGGATTCCCGGCATCGCCGTTGCATGGCGACATGGCACAGCCCGCCCGCGAAAAGGCGCTCATCCGCTTCCGCGAAGGCACGATCAACATCCTCGTCGCGACCGACGTCGCAGCCCGCGGCATCGACGTCGCCGGCATCACGCACGTCATCAACTACAACTGCCCCGAGGACCACAAGACGTACGTCCACCGCATCGGCCGTACGGGCCGCGCCGGCGCAACCGGTATTGCCGTGACATTCGTCGACTGGGCCGATCTGGTTCGCTGGAAGCTCATCAACACCGAGCTGAAGCTGCCGTTCGACGAGCCGCAGGAAACCTACTCGACGTCAGATCACCTGTTCCACGACCTCGGCATCGACCGTGGCGTCAAGGGCCGCCTCAAGGCCGCTTCGCCGCGCGAGCCCAAGAAGGACGATGACCGTGGTGGCCGTGGTCGCGGCGGACAGCGCTCCGGTGGCGGCGGCGGTCAGCGCAACAGCGGCGGCGGTCGCTCCGGCGAGCAGTCGCAGGCGCCGACGTCAGGCGCTGGCGACGGCACACCGCGTACCCCGCGCAAGCGCAACCGCAACCGTTCACGCGGTGGCGCCCCGGTCGCCAAGGACTAAATCCTCACAAGATGTCGGCACTTGTGTACGCGCCTTGGCCATGCCGGCGCACACAAGTGCCGACATCTTGGGGTTCAGGCAGTGACGACGACGCGGGTGCCGATCGGCGCAAACTCCCACAGGCTGATCGCGTCGGGGAGCCATTGGCGCACGCAGCCGGCCGAGAGCCGGGTGCCCAGCTGCTGCTTGGTCTGCTCAAGCGCGCCTGAGTTGTCCTTGGGCACGCTGTGGAAACCGATCGGCGCATTGCGTCCGGTCGTGAACCGTACGAAATACTCCATCGTCCCGCTGTAGTCGAAGGCGGTGGCATGGCGTGACCGTGACTGCACCTTGTAGATGCCGGGCTGGAGGTTGTCGGTGAGACTGCCGGAGACGAGATAGGTCCGCACGATCGAGCCGTCGCTGCCGACCAACCACACGCGCTGATCGCTCTGGTCGAACACGATGCGACGGCCGGTGCCTGATCCAGCAGGCAACGCCGGTACGACGGGGGCCGCCAGCGTCGCCGCGGCAGGTGTCACCGTGGGCCGGGGTATCTCAAGCTGCTCCAACGAAGCGGTCTCGATCGAAGCCGGGGTGAGAGCGCGGGAAGCGATGGCGGCTCCCCGGTCGCTGAGCTGCGGTATGGCGCCCATCGCCGCGGCACTTCCCGCTGCAACGGTCAGACCCAAGGCCAGCGCGACAGCAGTGAGGCGACCCCGACGTCGGGGTGCCCGATGCGAAGCGCGGTGCTTGGCCATGGCCACGATCCTATCGCGGCACGAGCCTGCAGGGGTGGGCTTCAGCCGCGAGCTGCGAGCATCCCTTTCGCGACCTCGCGGTAGGCATCGGCGCCCTTGTGCGCCGTCGCTGTGTCGAGGATCGAACGACCATGGGCTGGCGCCTCCGCGAAGCGGATCGTCCGCGGGATCGGCGGTGTCACGACCGGCAGCTCATAGGTCGTCTCGATCGCCTTGACGACGTTCTGTGCGTGATTGGTGCGGCCGTCGTACATCGTCGGCAGCACACCCATCACGGTGAGCTTGGAGTTGATGAACTGTCGTACGTCATGAATCGTGTCGAGGAGCTGTCCGACGCCACGATGCGCGAGCGTCTCGGCCTGGATCGGGATCAGCACCGAATCAGCCGCCGAAAGAGCGCCAACTGTCAGCACCCCCAGAGCCGGAGGGCAGTCGAGCAGGATCCAGTCGTAGTCGTCGGCGACCTTGTCGAGCGCGACCCGCAGTCGCTGCTCCCGTCCCGTGCGCCCCACCAGCTGTTCCTCGGCGACGCTCAACGACACGTTGGCGGGCAGCAGGTGCAGACCGTCGTCGGTGATCACGATGGCGTCCTCCGCCAGCGAGGTGCCGAGCAGCACCTCCGCGACCGTGACGTCCAGGTCTTCGGGATCGATCCCGAGCGAGAACGTCAGGCTGCCCTGGGGATCAAGATCAACGAGCAGCACTCGCTGCTTGAGCTCTCCCAGCGCCGTGCCAAGGGATGCCACGGTGGTCGTCTTGGCGACACCGCCCTTTTGGTTGGCCACCGCGATTGTTGTCGTCACGGCGCCATTGTGTCACCGGTGACCTCGACCACGGTGCGGGACATCGGGGGCGTTTGGCATGCTTGCCCCCATGACACGACGAGCGCTGATCACTGGGCCCACAGCAGGCCTCGGCAATGCGTACGCCAGAGAGCTCGCCAAGCGCGGATATGACCTGGTCCTGGTGGCCCGCGACACCGAGCGTCTCGAGACGATTGCAGCTCAGCTGCGCACCAAGCACCGCATCGACGTCGACGTGATCACGGCAGATCTGGCCACCACCGACGGCGTCGCCCGGACCGTCAATGCGGTCACCGACACGACATCGCCGATCGACCTGCTCGTCAACAACGCCGGCTCGTCGCTCGCTGGTTGGTTCGGCACCACAGACATCGCCGACGAGGACCACCAGCTCGACCTGCTCGTACGCGCACCGATGCACCTGATGGACGCCGCGATCAAGGTCATGGCGGGTCGCCACGGCGGCCAGATCATCAATGTCTCCAGCGTCGCCGCCTTCACCCCGCGCGGCGCATACTCGGCCCACAAGGCATGGCTCCTCAACCTGTCCGAATGGGCCAACATCCACTACTCCGACGTCAACATCTCGGTGATGGCACTGTGCCCCGGCTTCGTACGCACCGAGTTCCACCAACGCGGCCAGATGGACACCTCGACCGTGCCGAAGTGGATGTGGCTCAAGGCGGACAAGGTCGTCAAGACCTCACTCAAGGACCTCGACAAGGGCAAATCTGTGTCGATCCCGACGCTCCGCTACAAGGTGCTCAGCGTGTTGGCGCGCTACATGCCCAAGGGGATCGTCACCCGCATCGCCAAGCGCGGTCGCTGAGCGCGGGAGCTGGGCATGAGCATTCCCAAGACGCTCGACCTCCCACCTGGTGTGGAGGTTGCGAGGATCCATGCCGAGGGCATCGACTTCGCCGCACATGTCGCGCGGGTCGACAAGCCTCGTGGTCACGTGTTGCTCGTACCAGGCTGGACCGGCAGCAAGGAGGACTTCACCCAGGTCCTGCCCCTGCTCGCGGCCGCCGGCTTCGACGCGACGGCATACGACCAGCGGGGGCAGTACGAGACGGTCGGCAAGCCCCAGGACGACTTCACTCTCACCGGATTCGCCCGCGACGCGATCGCCGTGGCTGCCGCCGCGTCGCCGGCGCCGTCGCACCTGCTGGGGCACTCATTCGGCGGGCTCGTGGCACAGCGTGCCGCCGTCGACCGCCCGAAGGCCTGGCTCACTCTGGGCCTCCTCGGCACCGGTCCCGGCGCTCTGGGTGAGAGCCCGCAACGCCCACTTCAGATGCTGGTCCAGGCTCTCGGCAAGGTGCCGCTGCTGCAGATCCATGAGCTGCGCGAGCAGGGTGTGCGGAGGCCGGCGCAGATCACCCGCTTCCTCGCCAAGCGATTCACGAGCAACTCCGTGCCGTCGCTGCGCGCCATCACCCAGCTGCTGCTCGACGCTCCCGACATCATCGACCAGGTACACGCGCTCGACCTCCCCGTATGGGTGGGCAGAGGTCAGGACGACGACGCCTGGGGGCACGACGTCCAGGCATCGATGGCCGAACGGCTCGGCACCACGGTGCACGTGATCGCCGAGAGTGCGCACTCCCCCGGCGTCGAGAATCCGCAGGGACTCGCCGATGCCTGGCTGCCATTCCTCGAGGAGCACAGCTGATGGGTGTCACCCGTGGCTTCACGGGCCGCGAACGGCGCGGCGCGGACGAGCGGCTGCCACCCGGCCAGTACGACACCGGTACGTCCTTCCCCGTGCTGACAGCCGAGCTGACACCACAGGTCGACCTCGCAACCTGGGAGCTGACGATCGGTGGACTCGTCGACAAGCCCACGACCTGGAGCTGGGACGAGCTGCGAGCACTGCCCCCCGCGTCCTATCGGGGCGACATCCACTGCGTGACGACCTGGTCGAAGTTCGACACCAACTTCGGCGGCATCAGCCTGGACACCCTGCTCGATGTCGTCGGCCCGAAGGCCGAGGCGACACACGTCGTCGCCACGGCCACGACGGGCTACACGACCAACATGCCGATCGACGACGTGCTCCACGGCAAGGCCTGGATCGTCTGGGAGTTCGATGGCAAGCCCCTGACGGCTGAGCACGGTGGGCCCGTACGCATGCTGGTGCCGCACCTCTACTTCTGGAAGTCGACCAAGTGGATCACCCGCATCGACTTCCTCGATCACGACGAGCCCGGTTTCTGGGAACGCAACGGCTATCACGACCGCGGCGATCCGTGGCTCGAGCAGCGCTACCAGGGCGACGCGTGAGCGACGTGCCGGTCGGCAGGAGCTGGACGACCGGCATCGTGCGCGAGATCGAGCGACCCAACGAGCAGTTCGTCAAGATCCGGCTCGAGGTCGCCGACCGTACGCCGCACCGCCCCGGTCAGCACTACGTCGTACGCCTTCGTGCGCCCGACGACTACACGGCTCAGCGGTCCTACTCCATCGCGTCCGATCCCGACGACCCGCTGGTCGAGATCATGGTCGAAGTCCTGCCCCGGGGCGAGGTGTCACCCTTCCTGCACGAGATCGCCGAGGTTGGTGACGAGTTCGAGCTGCGGGGGCCAATCGGACGCTGGTTCGTCTGGGACGGGGTCACGCCGTCAGTCTGTGTCGCCGGCGGTTCGGGCGTCGTACCGTTCATCTCGATGATGCGTACGGCACAACGCACCGGCCAGGAGTCGATACTGCGCGTCATCGCTTCGGCTCAGACGCGAGACCGGCTGCCGTACGCCGATGAGCTCGAGGCGTACGGAGCTTTGATCGCCCTGACGCGCGAGAACCATCACGATCGCGTTGCGGCCCACATCTACCCCGACGAGGTGGAGGCGCTGGCACGCGGCGCCGACCGGGCGTACGTCTGCGGGTCAGTCGGGTTCGTGAGCTTTGCCGGCCGCATACTCACCGATGCCGGCATCGCCGAGGACCGCGTACGCGTCGAGCAGTTCGGCCCCTCCGCCTGAGCCCGGACGAGACTTGTGCGTCAGCCGAGGAGTCGCTCGAGCTGGTGGGGCGCGGTGGTGTTGCACCCGAGGTCGAAGTCGATCTTGCCGGTGCCGTGATAGTCACTGGAACCGGTATGTATGAGGTCGAGCTCACGGGCGATCTGGGCCAGCTCCGCCCGGTCCTGGGCGTCGTGATCATTGTGGTCAACTTCGATGCCGTCGAGTCCGGCGTCCATGAGCGACGCAAGGCGCGACGGCGTCAGGACTCTCTTGCTCCCGCGTGACCACGGGTGCGCCAGGACTGTCTTGCCACCCGCGCCCTTGACGAGACCGATTGCCTGCTCGAGGTCTGCTGCGTAGCGATCGACGTAGGCCGGCTTGCCCGGCATCAGGAATCGCGCGAACGCCTCGTCACGGTTGGCGACAACGCCCAGCTCAACCAGCGCATCGGCAACGTGCGGCCGACCCAACGCTGCGGCGTTGGTGGAGTGCTTGCGTACGTCGTCCTCATCGATGGCGATGCCGAGCCCGCGGAGTCGCTCCAGCGTCCCCGGCAGGCGAGAGTTGCGACCTTCCAGCACCTTGCCCAGCTCGGTGTGGAGCGCTTCGTCGTGGGGATCGAATCCATAACCGAGCAGATGGATGCTCTTGCCGTCGCAACGCGTGGAGATCTCGATGCCCTTGACGAGCCGGATGTCGCAGTGATCGGCGACCTTCTCGGCCTCCGCCCAACCCTCGGTCGAGTCGTGGTCGGTCAGTGCGACCACCTCGAGCCCGGCTGCCTTGGCGTTGGCCATCAGCTCGGCAGGACTGTCAGTGCCATCCGAGCGATTGGAGTGGGTGTGCAGATCGATGGTCACGGAGTCAGGCTAGCGGCCGACTCTGACCCTTCAGCCGAGTCGCGTCAGGTAGTCCTTGGCAAGCTGGAGGACGATCGTCTTGCACTCCTCGAGTGACCGTTCGCCCTGACCCGACGTGACATGCACCGTGAGCTTCACGGCGCCACGTCGCACGCTCACCTGGCTGTCGCGGACGGCCCCTTCGTCGCCGCCCTCAAGGTTGGTCAGCATGATGTCGCGTTGGATGGAGTAGCCGGGCCAACCTTCGACCGTGGCATCGCCCAGCACACCCGAGCCGGTCAGGCCAAAGATGTATCCCTGCTCGGCCTTCTCCGCTTTCACCTCGAACGGTCCGTCGAAGGCAGTCTGCTTCTTTCGTTCGGTGGCGTAGTCGGTCGTAGCCGCCACTGCGGTCGTGTTCTGGGTCACCGAGAGGCTCACTGAGTCGGCGATACCGGTCTTGGCGGCGCGCTCCGCCTCTGCGCCGGTGAACGGTAGTTCGAGCGAGATGCTCCTCGAAAAGGAGATGCCATCCTTGGGCTTGAAACAACCCTCGCCACCCGGGCACTCCGACGTCAGTTCCTTGCCCCTAGGAACATCCTTCACGCTGGGGAGCGCCGCTTTGAGCTGTGCAGCGCTGTAGACCTTGGGCGGAGCTGGAGCCTTTTGCTCCGTTTCGGTCGAGCCCCCGCATCCTGCAAGCAGAATGAGCGCCAGCCCCACAACTGAGGTCCGGATAATCATGATTGCCCCCTGGATCGATGTCTGAGAACTATTGCGCGAGGTTCCACGCGCGAAGGACCCGGGGCCGCGGTCGACTCTGAGCACCCGATCGTCGAGGTGTCAGGTACGAATCGCGCAGGGGGGCTCGACGGTGTCAGCGTGGGATGAGAGCCCAGTAGTCCAGGTCGAGCAGCACGCCCGGCGCATACTTGCCGTCCGTGCCACGCAGGGTCATCGACTCGTCCCGACCCTTGGTTGCCACAAGTCTCAGGCGCAACGCACCGACTCCCGGCCCGCTGGTCTCAGCCTTGTCGAGCACCTCGGACCAGGCATAGATCGTGTCGCCGGCGAATGCGGGCGACGTATGTGCGCCAGCGTTGATCGCCGCGATGAGCTGGGCATTCGCGAGGCCGTTGAAAGAGATCGCGCGCGCCAGCGAGATGACGTGGCCGCCATAGACAAGGCGCGAGCCATCGGGCCTGGCCTCGGTGTTGAAGTGCACCTTGGCGGTGTTCTGCCACAGCCGCGTCGCGAGCATGTGCTCGGGATCGGTGATAGTGACGCCGTCGACGTGGTCGATCTTCTCGCCGACCTGATAGTCATCGAAACGGTGCGGCTCACCTGCGGCGACGTCGTCGTACGACGTGAAGTCGAGGCCGGTCGGCACGATCAGGTCGGCAGCGTCGACGGCATCTGCCAGCTCCGGCACGACGGTCTCGGGCGCTGGAGCGTCATGGTCGCGCTTGTGCACCATGACCCACCGCGCCCAGTCGAGGACCACGTCGTCGTGCTGGTTGGTCGCAGTTGACCGTACGTAGACGACGCCACTCTTGCCGTTGGAGTTCTGCTTCAGACCGATGACCTCCGACTGCGTCGAGATCGTGTCACCGGGAACGACCGGCCGGTGGAACCGGCACTCGGCATAACCGAGGTTGGCGATCGCGTTGAGCGAGATGTCAGGAACTGTCTTGCCGAACGCGATGTGGAACGCGATGAGGTCCTCGACCGGCGCGGGGCTGAGGCCGACCGACGCAGCGAACTCCGCCGACGACGGCACCGCGAAGCGCGTCGGGTAGACGGCCCCGTAGAGCGCGCGATCCCCTTCGGTCACGGTCCGCGGCGTTGCATGACGCAGCACCTGCCCGATCTGGAAATCTTCGAAGAAGTTGCCCGGATTGGTCTTGGTCACGTTCATCGCGCTCTCTCGGTCGCTCAAAGGTCGACGTTCGCGCCGGGAAGCTTGGCGAGGAGCTCCTGGCCCGCCGCGAGGTGCTTGTGCTCGACCAGGACCTCGTACTTGGTGGCAACAACTTTCTGCACCGAGCTGAAGTCACGCTGACCACGGGTCGCGGCGTAGCCGAGGGCACCCGAGACGACACCGAACACGACACCGAACCCAAGGCCCACAGCGACAGTGGCGAGGAATGAGCTCTTGTCGGTGAAAATGCTCAGCAGCAGGCCGATCAGCATGCCGAGCCATGCGCCCGAAGCCGCACCGCCCATGAGCACCCGGCTCCAGGTGAGCCGACCGGTCACCCGCTCGACCTGACGCAGCTCGGTGCCGACGATCAGGCAGTTCTGCACCGGGAACTCATTGTCGGACAGGTAGTCGACGGCCTTTTGGGCGTCGGCGTACTTGTCATAGACGCCGAGCGACTGGGGGTATTCGAGCGAGAACAGTTCAGGCATGGTCAGCCAACGTCCTTAGATTGCGAGTGATCAGGTGTCTCTCAGAGCTTGTAATCTTCGAGCAGGCGACGTCCGATGATCATCCGCTGGATGTCGGCCGTGCCCTCTCCGATGAGCAGCATCGGGGCCTCGCGATAGAGGCGCTCGATCTCGTACTCCTTGCTGAAGCCGTAGCCGCCGTGGATGCGGAACGAGTCCTCCACGACCTGCGAGCAGTACTCGCTTGCGAGGTACTTCGCCATGCCTGCCTCAAGGTCGTTGCGCTCTCCGAGGTCCTTCTTGCGGGCGGCGGTGACGACCATGCCGTGCGCGGCCTCGACCTTGGTGCCCATCTCGGCGAGGCGGAACAGCACGGCCTGGTGATCGGCGATCTTCTTGCCGAACGTCTCGCGCTGCTGCGCGTAGGAGACGCCGAGCTCGAAGGCACGGTTGGCGACTCCGACGGCGCGGGCGGCAACGTTGACGCGACCGACTTCGACGCCGTCCATCATCTGGTAGAAGCCCTTGCCCGGCTCACCGCCGAGGATCTGGTCGGCCGAGATCTTGTGGCCCTCGAAGATCATCTCGGTGGTGTCGACGCCCTTGTAGCCCATCTTTTCGATCTTGCCGGGGATCGTGACGCCCTGGGCGGTCTCACCGAAGCCCTCGGTCTTCTCGACGAGGAACGTCGTCATGTTCTTGTAGACCGAGTCGCTGCCCTCATCGGTCTTGACCAGCACGGCGACCAGGTTGGATGAGCCACCGTTGGTCAGCCACATCTTCTGGCCGTCGATCGTGTAGTCGCCGTCGTCACCCTTGACGGCCTTGGACTTGATGGCCGCAACGTCAGAGCCGCATCCGGGCTCTGACATCGAGAACGCGCCGCGGATCTCGCCAGTCGCCATCTTGGGGAGGTACTTCTTCTTCTGGTCCTCGGTGCCGTGCTGCATCAGCATCCAGGCGACGATGAAGTGGGTGTTGATGACGCCGGAGACGCTCATCCAGCCGCGGGCGATCTCCTCGACGACCAGCGCGTACGTCAGCAGCGACTCGCCGAGTCCGTCGTACTCCTCGGGGATCATCAGACCGAAGATGCCGAGCTCCTTGAGGCCCTCGACGATGGCCGTCGGGTACTCGTCCTTGTGCTCCAGATCGGTCGCGACGGGAAGGATCTCCTTCTCGACGAACGTCCGTACGGTCTTGAGGATCTCCTGCTGGACGTCGGTCAGACCTTCGGTGTGGGCGAGACGACCCATGATGGGCTCCTAAGCGTTGATGCTGCGGCGGTGACCTGCTGACTCTACCGAGAAGTAGCGATTGGGGCCTGCCCCACCTCCCGTGACATTGACCACCCGGTCACTCGGCGAGGACGACGCTCGGTGCCGGGCGACGCAGCACGACCAGCGCGAGCCCACCGAGGATGAGCGTGAGGCCGACGTACACCCCGAACGGCGGGGTCTGGTCGAGGAAGATGCCGGCGAGGATCGCCGCCCCCGGCACCTCCAGCAGCAGGAGCAGTGAGATCAGCGCAGGACTCATGACGGCCAAGAGGTGGTTGAGCACCGAATGGCCCAACAGCTGGGCGCAGATCGTCACCCCGATGATCGCGAGCCATGTGTTGCGCGAAAAGTTGATCATCTCGACCTGGGCAATCAGGCAGCCACAGCAAGGAGAAGCGCGCAGATGCCGTAACAGACGACCGTGTAGGACGTCGTCGACACGCGCTCGCGTACTTCGGCTCCCGGCCATCAGGTAGACCGCAGCGGTCAAACCACCCGTGAGGGCCAGGAGGTCTCCCGCCAGTGCGCGAGCCGAAAGGGTGAAGTCAACGCCGGTGATCACGAGGACACCTAGCGACGGCGATCGACACACCCCCGACCACCGCACGGGTGGTGATCTCTCCGCGAAGGCGGTCGATCACGACGACGAAGACCACCTGCATGCTCACCATGGCCGTCGCCGCGGCAACTGACGTCATCTTCAGGGCAGTGATCCACGTCGCGAAGTGCAGCGCCAGCATGAGGCCGGCCAGCATCACGTCGCGCCAGCCCGAACGGGTCAGCGTGCTGAGCTCGCGGCGGATCGTGCGCGCCGCGAACGGGGCGATCGCGATCGTGCCGAGGGCGTTGCGCCAGAACCCGATCGCCAGTGCCGGAGCCGCAGCCCCGGCCATCAACGGGCCCGAGGCCGAGACGCCAAGGATCGCAACCATGGCGAGCAACGCATTCACTGGACCAGTGTGCCGGTCTGGGCCTCCCTCACCGCAGTCGCGTGCCACGATGTCGCCATGGAACTGCAAGCGCTCGAGGACATTCGGCGGCTCAAGTACCGCTACTTCCGCTCGCTCGACCTGAAAAGCTGGGACGAGTTCGCCGACACGTTCACCGTCGACGCCGTCGGCCGCTACGGCACCAAGGTGTACGGCGAGATGGACGCCCTCGAGGGTCGTGACGCGATCGTCGGGTTCATGAGCGAGAAGCTCGGCAACAACATCATCACGGCGCACTTCGCCCACCACCCCGAGATCGACGTCGACGGCGACGCGGCCGAGGCTTCGTGGGGGTTCGAGGACACCGTGATCGCACCAGACTTCAAGGTGCTGATCCGCGGAGCCGGCTACTACCGCGACCGCTACCGGCGCGAAGCCGACGGGCAGTGGCGGATCGCCGACACGTCATACGAACGGATCTACGAGTCGATGGAGTCACTCGACGACACGCCGAGTCACCAGCTGATCGCCAACCGCTGGGCCTAGCCAGCGCAGGGAGCGGTGACCTGGCGTCCAGCCAGCGCAAGGAGCGGTGACCTAGCGTCCAGGCAGCGCAGGGAGCGGTGACCTGGCGTCCAGCCAACGGGGCTGCGTGGACGCTAAGTCACCGCTCAGCGAGCGGGAGCTGCAACGATCAACCCCAAGCCGCTTCGAGCTCTGCCAGTGAGGTCTCGAGATGGGTGAGCAGTCGCTGGAGCGAGGGGACGGACTTGCGGCAGCCGATGAGGCCGAAGTCGAGGAATCCCTTGCGGCTGGTCAGCGTGATGTTCAGGGCCTGACCGTCGAGGACGATCGACACGGGATACATGCCGTCGAGGCGCGCACCGTTGAAGTACATCTCCTCCGTCGGGCCCGGCACATTCGACACGATGACGTTGAACGGCGGGTGTGCATACTTCACGAAGCCCGGAACCGGCGTCAGCGCAAGAGGCAGCACCTGCGCTGCGGACAACGCCAGGATCTGCAAAGGCGTGAGATCGCCCATGATCTTCTTGGCCTGGCGAGATGATGCGGCGATCTCCTCCAGACGCGTGGGGCCGTGCTGGCGGTCGGTTGCAAGGTTGACGATGATCGCGCCGACCGAGTTGCCTTCGCCGCCGTCCTTGCCGGCCGACTCCGCTCGCAGGGCAAGCGACACCGGGACCATGGCGAGCATCGGCTCATCGGGCAACGCGTTCTGCTCGAGGAGATATTCGCGCAGCGCACCCGAGACCATGGCGAGAACGACATCGTTCAACGTCGTGCCGGACTGCTTGGCAACACCCTGGATGCGTTCGATGGCCCACGACTGGGCGGCGAAACGACGGGCGCCGCCCACCTGACCGTTGAGCATGGTCTTGGGTGCGCGCGGCAACGTGATGTCACCATCGCGAAAAACTTGGTTGGCAATCTTGAGTCCGGTTGGCACGAGACCGGCGATCTCACCCGCCAATCCACCCGCAGTACGCAGAACACCCCACGGATCGAGGCTCGGCTTGTCGCCCCCGTCTGTGCGCACACGGGGCGGCAGGGACCACGGCGGTATGCAGTCGCGGGCGTCCTCGTCAGCACTCAGCGAGCGCTGCATGAGCTTCAGCGCGGACACGCCATCAACCATCGAGTGGTGGATCTTGCTGTAGACCGCGATGCGACCGTCGGAGAGCCCCTCGACGAGGTGCGCCTCCCACAACGGGCGGTGCCGATCGAGCAGCGCACCATGCCACCGTGAAGTCAGCTGGAGCAGCTCGCGGATACGTCCCGGCTGCGGCACGGCCGAGTGCCGCACGTGATAGTCGTAGTCGATCGTCTCGTCGGTCGACCACCACGTGTTGCCAAGTGAGCTGACTGGCTCCGCCGGACGCTTGCGAAATTGCGCCGAGACGTTGTCGGTGCTCCGGAACGACTCCAGCAGGTCGCGCGCAAACTCGGGCCCCGCACCCTCAGGAGGAACGAACAGCTGGAGCCCACCGACGTGCATGGGGTGCTCACGGGACTCCGCCAGCAAAAACATGGAGTCAGTTGGTGGCATGAACGACATGTGGCCATCCTCGTGCGGATTGAAAGATACTCGCAGTACGCTAACGATGTCGCGTGGCGCAAGTCACACCGCGTGAACAGTTCGTTACCGAATGATTGACCAGGGTTTACCGCGCAACGCGAAGGGGCACCTACGGGAATGGCGACACATCTGAGTCTGGCCGCCGAACCACAGTTCTTCCGAGGTGCGAGCGTTCAGTCGCGCCTACTCGGATTTGGTCTGCGCCACAGCGTCCGTCCACTGCTCGGCTTCTGGGCGCATCTGCCGTTCGACCTCTTCCCGCCCAACATCATCGATCACCTCGCACGCCTGCTACCGGTGCATGCCGGCACCACGTGGCGCACGATCGACCTCAGCGACTGCAAGAGCGAATGGCTCCAGGCCAAGGGGGTCGACGACCTCACCCACGGCAATGCTGGGGCGATCCTCTACTTCCACGGTGGCGCGTTCCTCACATGCGGCCTCAACACCCATCGACGACTCGTGTCGCGCATCTCGTATGCGGCAGACCAGCCCGTGCTCAACGTCGGCTACCGCCAGATGCCCTACGAGCCGATCACCGAGTCGGTCGGCGATGGTGTCGACGGATTCCGTTGGCTCCTGGATCAGGGCTACAAGGCCGAGAACATCACGATCGCCGGCGACTCGGCAGGCGGCTACCTCGCGTTCAGCGTCGCGCGCGCCGTCATGGACAAGGGCTGGGGGCGTCCCGCCGGCGTCGTCGCCATCTCACCTCTGCTCGACTTCGACTCCGCCGGCAAGAAGAGCCACCGCAACGCCAACCGTTGCCAGACGTTCCCGCTGAATGCGGTCGCCAAGCTGAGCGAGGTGACACTGCGCATGGACACCCGTCGCGGCATTGCGGGCAACCGCGTGTGCCCCGTCGACATGCCACTGGGCGACATGCCGCCCGCGCTGATCCACATCGGGTCACGCGAAGTGCTGATGGCCGATGCCGAGCTGATGGCCAACCGCCTCGTGTCCGCCGGTGTGCCGTGCGATCTGCAGGTGTGGGACCGACAGGTGCACGTGTTCCAGGCGGCAGCGTCGTGGATCCCGGAGGCTCGTACGGCGATCGACGAGATCGGCACGTTCGTGCAACGGCTGGCAGAGCAGGAAGCGGCTCTCTCTCCGGCTGCCCATGTCGAGGCGCGCAGGTCTCGCGGAGCCAAGACGGCCGCCGTACGCTGACAGCGTGCAACCCACCGACCTGATCGCCGACCTGGCCAAGAAGTCCGGGCTCGTCTGGGTCTCGTACGCGCACCGCACCCACGCCATCTGGCACGAATGGGTCGGCGACGCCGTATGTGCCGTGGCTGGCGGGACCGAGCAGCCGCTGCCCGACATCGAGAAGCACCAGACGGTGACGCTCTCACTTCGCAGCAAGGCATCACGGGCCCTCGTCGCACAGGTCGAAGCCAGCGGTTGAGGTCATCACTCCCGATTCCGAGCACTGGTCCTCGGTCACAGCGACACTGAAGTCAGGGCGCCTCAACATCGTCGACGCCGATCATGCGATCGAGCGGTGGGCGCGCGAGTCGGTCGTCGTACGACTGGTGCCCACCGGCACGATCACCCTTGCCGACGACATGTCCACGTCGATTCCCCGTACGTCACCCCACCTGTCGCCCTCATGAGCAAGGGCGAGGAGCTCGACGTCCACGATCCCAAGGACGCTGCTGCGGGCGTGACCGGCGTACGCGTCGCACTGCAACGCGCCGTGTCACACATGGGCGTCAAGAACACGGCCAAGACGCTCCGCAAGCTCAATCAGGCCGACGGCTTCGACTGCATGAGCTGCGCCTGGCCTGATCCAGATCCGGAGCACCGCCATGCCGCGGAGTTCTGTGAGAACGGCGCCAAGGCGGTCGCCGAGGAAGCCACCAAGAAGCGAGCCGACACGGCCTTCTTCGCCAAGCACAGCATTGCGGAGCTGGACTCGCACGACGAGTACTGGCTGGGCCAGCAGGGCCGGATCACCCATCCTCTGGTCAAGCGTCCCGGTGGCACCCATTACGAACCGATCGCGTGGAGCGATGCGTTCACGCTGATCGCCGACCACCTCACCGGCCTTGACTCCCCTGACGAGGCGATCTTCTACACGTCGGGTCGCACCTCGAACGAGGCGGCATTCCTCTATCAGTTGTTCGTCCGCGCGTACGGCACCAACAACCTGCCCGACTGCTCCAACATGTGCCACGAGTCGACGAGCGTGGCGCTCGCGGAATCGATCGGCATCGGCAAGGGCAGCGTCAGCCTGCGCGACATCTACGACGCAGAGCTGATCGTGATCGCCGGCCAGAACCCCGGCACCAACCACCCCCGCATGCTCTCGGCCCTCGAGACGGCAAAGCTGCGCGGCGCCAAGATCATCTCGATCAACCCGTTGCGTGAGGCCGGGCTCGTCAACTTCCGCAACCCGCAGAAGCCCCGCGGCCTGGTCGGCAAGGGCACCGACCTCGCCGACCTGCACCTGCCGGTCAAGATCAACGGCGACCTGGCACTGTTCCAGGCCATCGGGTCTCTGTTGGTCGGGTGGGACGCCATCGACCACGCGTTCGTCGAGACCTATACGAATGGCGTCGCGGCGTGGGCCGAGCACGTCAACGCGGTCGACTGGAATGTTGTCGAGGACGCCTCCGGGTTGACCCGCGAGCAGATCACCGCTGCTGCCGAGATGATTCGTGACTCCAACGCGACGATCTACTGCTGGGCGATGGGACTCACCCAGCACCGCAACGCGGTCGCCACGATCAAGGAGATCGTCAATCTGGCGATCGCGCGCGGAGACATCGGCAAGCGTGGCGCCGGGCTGTGCCCCGTACGCGGACATTCCAACGTGCAGGGCGACCGCACGATGGGCATCTGGGAGCGACCGCCAGAGCATTTCCTCGACGCTCTGCAGACGGAGTTCGGCTTCGATCCGCCCCGCGAGCACGGATATGACGTCGTCGACGCGATCCGCGCGCTGCGCGACCACAAGGCGTCGGTGTTCATCGGGATGGGCGGCAACTTCATCCACGCCTCCCCCGACACCGAGGTCACCAGCGACGCCATGCGTCAGGCCGCGCTCACGGTGCAGGTCTCGACCAAGCTCAACCGATCGCACCTCGTGTGTGGCGAGACCGCCTTGATCCTGCCGACCAAGGGACGTACCGAGAGGGACTTCTCCACCAAGGGCGAGCAGTACGTCAGCGTCGAGGACTCCATGTCGTCGGTGCACGCCTCCCGCGGCCCACTCGAGCCCGCGAGCCCGATGCTCCGATCGGAAGTGGCCATCATTGCCGGCATTGCCGAGGCGACCCTGGGGAGCTCGCTCGACATCGACTGGTCAGGAATGCGTGAGGACTACGGAATGATCCGCGAACACCTGTCGCGGGTCGTCCCGGGTTGCGAGGACTACTCCACCAAGGTCGACCGGCCCGGCGGCTTCGTGCTCCCCCACCCTCCCCGTGACACGCGCACCTTCGAGACGACGTCAGGCCGTGCCGAGTTCGCGGTGTCGCCGATCGAGGTGCTCCACGTGCCCGAAGGACACCTGCTGCTGCAGACGCTGCGCAGCCATGATCAGTTCAACACCACGATCTATGGGCTGAGCGACCGCTACCGCGGCATCGAGGATGGCCGACGCGTGGTCTTCGTCCACCCCGATGACATCACCGCGCTCGGGTTCAACGACGGCGACGTGGTCGATCTCGTCGCGCGATGGGATGACGACGCGATCCAACGAGTCGCCGAGGGATTTCGCATCGTCGTGTACGACACACCACGCGGATCCGCGGCCGCCTACTACCCGGAGACCAATCCGCTGGTCCCACTCGACTCGACCGCGATCGGCAGCAACACACCGACCTCGAAGTCGGTCATCATCTCGTTGGCGCCGGCGGGTCAAGGTCGAACTGCAGCCGCAGCTGAGGCAGCGCAGGATTCCATCGGCTCAGATGAGTCCCACAAGGCCCGGCCCGAACCGACGCACCTGTCCTAGCTGGCCAGCAACGCCCGAGCAGCCCCGAGGATGTCGACCTCAGACAGCAACACGTGATCCGCGGCAGGCCCCAGCGGGATGAAGCTGTCGACGCTGGTGACCCGTCGAACGATCCCTTCGAATCCACCGTCGACCAATGCGGTGATGACCGATTCTGAGACGCCACCGCTCTCCCGGGTCTCGTCAACGACCAGGACCCGTTTGAACGCCGATGCCACGCGGAGCAGTTCTTCACGCGGAAGTGGTGAGAGCCACTGCAGGTCGACGACGGTGCTGTTGAATCCCTCATCGGCCAGAGTCGACCTGACGCGGAGGCTCATCGGCACACCGTTGCCGAAGGTGACCATCAACAGGTCCCTGCCGTCACCGATGGGACGCACCTGTCCAAGAGATGATCCGCGGTCGGCATCCCACTCGTCCGGCCCGGCGTAGGGCGCGAGCCATGCGCCATCGCCCTCGAACAGGTCGCGGCGATGGTAGAGCGCGATCGGCTCGAGAAAGACGCAGACGCGGCCTGCGGCGGCCAGCTCCAGGCACTCTCGGAAGAGGCTCGCTGCGCCTCCCGGATGACTCGGGACCGCGAGCACCAGTCCCGGTATGTCGCGCAGCACCGCAACCGAGTTGTCGTTGTGGAAGTGTCCGCCGAATCCTCGCTGATAGGCCAGGCCGGCGACCCGCACGACCATGCCGTTCGCGTACTGCCCGTTGGAGAAGAAGCGCAGCGTGGCTGCCTCACCGCGCAGCTGGTCCTCTGCGTTGTGGAGGTAGGCGAGGTATTGGATCTCGGGGATCGGGACGAATCCGGCCAGCGCAGTCCCGAGTGCTGTCCCGATGATCGTCTGCTCGTCGAGCAGCGTGTCGAACACCTGGGCCGGACCGAATGTCTTGCGCAGACCGCGCGTCACGCCATAGACGCCGCCCTTCTTGGCCACGTCCTCGCCGAACACCAGGGCCTCGGGTCGCGCGGCGAGCGTGTCCTTGAGCGATGCGTTGATCGTCTGCGCCAGGGTCAGATCACCGTCGAGCTCAGGTGTCTTGGCGCCGAAGGCCAGGGTGCGTCGCTCGACCGATGCGATCGGGGCCACCACAGCTTTCTGCTCGTTGATGGGCGCGACGATGGCACGGGCCGAGTCGAGCCGGCGAACATCGGAGATGCTCTTGGCTCGGCGCATCACCGTCTCCCGGACGTCTTCGTAGCGATTGACGGCGTCTGCGGCCGTCATCAAGCCGGCGCCGACCAGCTGGCTCGCGGTTGCCAGGATCGGGTCCAACGCATACTCGGCCTCGATCTCGCGCGTCGTGCGATAGGCGATCTCGGCATCGGAGCCCGCATGCCCCATGAAGCGCACGGTCTTGAGGTGCAGCACGGCGGGTCGCCGCTCGGCGCGGACGAGGTCCGCGAGGTGTTGCGCTGTCGCCAGCAGCTCGGCCGGCCTGTTGCCATCGGCGGCCGCATACTCAATCGCCGGATGCGACCGCAGCGAGCGTTCGACCCAACCGGCTGGAGACTTGGTGCTGATGCCGATGCCGTTGTCCTCACACACGTAGAGCACCGGGAGCGGCACGCCCTGATGTGCGACGTAGGCGGAGGCGTTGAGCGCGCCCACGGCGGTCGAGTGATTGGCCGACGCATCGCCGAAGCTGCAGACCACCACCGAGTCGAGGGGCCACGGCGGCGTCACGGATGAGTCACGCGCCATTCCCAGGGCGAACGCCAACCCGAAGGCCCGAGGCAGGTGTGAGCCGATCGTCGAGGTCTGGGGAATGACGTTGAGGCTGACGCTGCCGAACACCTTGTGCCGACCACCGGAGATCGGGTCCAGCACCGATGCCGTGGCGCTGTTGAGCACGTCGTCGATGGGGGTCGAACCGTCGACCTGACGAGCACGAGCGGAGAAGAAGCCACCGGATCGGTAGTGCAACAGGGCGGGGTCGGTCGGCCGCAACGCCATCGCGACGGCGGCATTGCTCTCGTGACCCGACGAGCCGATCGTGTAGTAGGCGTGACCCTGGCTCTGCAACCAGCGGAGTGCGAAGTCGAGGTGGCGGCTCTCGAGCTGCGCGTCGAAGTAGGTCAACAGGGCCGCAGGATCGGCGATCTCGCCGACAACATGCTCCGACATGGACCGCTCAAGCAGCGTTCTTGAGAAGTGGTCGTCCACTGACTCCAGCATCGGATCAGTCTGGCACGACCTCTCACCCGTAGAACAGCACGTCAGGAGCCAGATCGGCGCCTACTCAACGGTAAGGTTTGGGCAACGGAGGTGGCAGCGTGAGCACAACGACCGGTCGTGTCTTCTTGTCCCGCATCGTGGGGCAGGCAGTTTTCGACCCCGCGGGCGACCAGGTCGGCAAGCTCCGCGACGTCGTCGTGGCCGTGCGGTCGGCCAAGCAGCGCCCCCGAGTGCTCGGGATCGTGGTCGAGGTCCTGGGTCGACGCCGGGTGTTCCTGCCGATCACACGAGTGACCTCGGTCAACTCCGGTCAGATCATCACCACAGGCGTGCTCAACGTGCGTCGGTTCGAGCAGCGCCGCACCGAGACGCTGGCGTTGCACGGCCTGTTCGATCGAACTGTCACCCTGCCTGACGGCACGTCGGCCACGGTCTACGACCTCGCCATGGAGCAGGATTCACGCCGAGACTGGTACATCAGCGACATTGCCGTGCAGACCGGCGGCAAGCGCTTTGGGCGCAGGGGCGCTCAGCAGGTCCTGAAGTGGGACGAGGTCAGCGGGCTCGGCGGCGAGGAAGCCGGCCAGGGCGCCACCCACCTCCTCGCGACGATGGACGAGATGCGACCCGTCGACCTGGCCAACGCGCTGCGCGATCTCAACCCCAAGCGCCGTATGGAGGTCGTCACCGAGCTGGACGACGAGCGCCTCGCAGACGTCCTCGAGGAGCTGCCCGAGAAGGATCAGGTGGAGATCCTCGGGGTGCTCGACCCCGACCGTGCCGCCGACGTCCTCGAGGAGATGAATCCCGATGACGCGGCCGACCTGCTCGGCGAGCTGTCGCCACAAGGCGCTGAGCATCTGCTCGGCCTGATGCAGCCCGAGGATGCCGAAGACGTACGACGGCTCCTCAAGTACGAGGAGCGCACCGCCGGCGGCATGATGACGACCGAACCCGTCGTCCTTCCGCCCGATGCCACGCTCGCCGAAGCGCTCGCCCGCCTGCGCGAGCCCGAGATCATCCCGGCCCTGGCCGCCATGATCTACGTGTGCCGCCCGCCCCTGGAGACGCCTACCGGTCGCTTCCTCGGCGTGGTGCATTTTCAGGCGCTGCTGCGCGAGCCGCCGTCGACCCTCGTCGGCGCCATCCTGGACAACGACATCGACTGGCCACGACCTGACGCATCACTTGAAAATGTTGCCAACCTCCTCGCGGCCTACAACCTCGTCGCGCTGCCGGTCGTCGACGAGAACGCGCACCTGCTCGGGGCTGTGACGATCGACGACGTGCTCGATCACCTGCTGCCCGAAGGTTGGCGTGAGCAGGACGATGCCTCACGGGACGAGCCGGAGGTGGTCACGCATGGCTGAACGCGCACGCCTCGATCAGCCCCGCCAGATCCGCCGCTCACTGCGCCGGCGCCGGGAGTCCGACCCCGAGCGTTTCGGTCGCTTCGCCGAGACGTTCGCGCGATTCATGGGCACGGCTCGCTTCCTGACGTTCATGACGATCGTCATCGTCCTGTGGCTGGTCTGGAACGCCCCTTATGGTCCCGACCGTCAGCAATGGGACAGCTACCCGTTCATCTTCCTGACGCTGATCCTGTCGTTGCAGGCGTCGTACGCTGCTCCGCTCATCCTGCTGGCGCAGAACCGTCAGGAGGCCCGGGACCGGGTGACGCAGGAGCAGGAGCGCGAATCCAACGCCCAGTCGCACGCCGACATGGAGTTCCTGGCCCGTGAGGTCGCCAGCCTGCGACTCGGACTCGGCGAGGTCGCGACTCGCGACTTCGTCCGAGGTGAGTTGCGCAATCTGATCGCCGACCTCGGTGAGAAGGCAGACGCCGACGCCGACGCCGACAAGCCGGCTGATGCGGTCAAGCACAAGAAGCCCACACCCAAGAACTGACGCACCCCAGGAGTACGAGGCCTCAGCGCTCACGCCTGACGCGCGACTCGTCCCAGACCGGGTCATCGGACTCATAGACCTGGCCATCGGCACCGAACACCAGGAACCGGTCGAATCCGCGCGCAAACCAACGATCGTGGGTCACCGCGACCACGGTGCCCTCGAAGGTCGCCAATGCATCTTCGAGCGCCTCAGCGGATTCGAGGTCGAGGTTGTCCGTCGGTTCATCGAGCAGCAGCAGCGTCGCGTGTGAGAGCTCGAGGAGCAGGATCTGCAAGCGCGCCTGCTGACCGCCGGACAGCTGCTCGAAGACCTGGTCACCGGCCTTGGCGAGGCCGTAGCGATCCAGCGCCTTGGCGGATCCCTCGTGCCCCATGCCCTTTCGGTGCCCGTCGCCGTGGTGCAAGATCTCGAGCAGTGTGCGCCCCATCAATGACGGGTGCTCGTGGGTCTGCGCGAACCACCCCGGTCGCACGCGTGAGCCGAGCTTCGCCATTCCGGTGTGGGAGACCGGCGGTGGTACGACGTCACCGACCGGCTCGTGCTCCAGATCAGGACGCGATCCGCCCGCAGCGAGAAGTCTCAGGAAGTGCGACTTGCCCGACCCGTTGCTGCCGAGCACCGCGACTCGCTCGCCGAGCCAGATCTCGAGGTCGAACGGCTGCATCAGACCGGTGAGCTCGACCTGCTCGGCGATGACCGCGCGTTTGGCCGTACGACCACCGTCGAGCTTCATCCGCAGGTTCTGCGCCACCGGCACCGCCTCCGGCGGGCCCTCACGCTCGAATCGGTCAAGCCGCGTCACGGCTGCCTGCAGGCGCGATGACATGTCGGAGTTGAACGTCGCCTTCTGCCGGTACATGATCACGAGCGCCTTGAGCTTGGCTCGCTCCTCGTCCCATCGCAGGCGCAGCTCCTCAAGGCGAGCATTCCGATCGAGCCGGGCCTGGTGGTAGGTCGAGAAGCGGCCCGGGTGCACCCACAGCGTGCTGCCCGCGGCGCCGGGCTCGAGCGTCGCAATCCGACTGGCCACCCGCTCGATCAGCTCACGGTCGTGGCTGACGAACAGCACCGTCTTGGGCGTCTCGATCAGCTGGTCCTCCAGCCACCGCTTGGCGGGAACGTCGAGGTAGTTGTCCGGCTCGTCCAGCAGCAGCACCTGCTCAGGACCCCGCAACAAGGCCTCGAGCACGAGCCGCTTCTGCTCACCACCCGACAGGGTGGAGACCGGACGCCACTGCGCCTTCTGGAACGGCACGCCGAGCGCCGACACGGTGCAGACGTCCCACATCGCCTCGTGGTCATAGCCCCCGGCGTCACCCCAGTCGACGAGCGCCTGCGCGTACGCCATCTGGTCGGCCTCGTCATCGCGCTCCATCATCAACAGCTCGGTGCGGGCGATCTCAGCGGCGGCGGCGCGAATCACCGTGGGGGCCACCGAGGTCAGCAGGTCGCGCACGGTCGACTCGTCCCGCACGGAGCCGACGAACTGGCGCATCACACCGAGCCCACCCGTGATCGTGACGGCGCCTTCATGCGGATCGAGGTCGCCGGTGGCGATGCGCGTCAGCGTGGTCTTGCCGCTGCCGTTGGGCCCGATCAGCGCCACCTTGGCACCCTCACCGACCCGCAGGCTCACGTCCCGGAGAAGCGGTCTGCCGTCGGCGAGGGTGTAGCCAACGGCGTTCAGGTCGAGGTGTCCCACCTGCCCATCTTGGCAGCACTGATTTGAACGACAACCATGTGCGAGCAACAGTGGACGTGTTCACCTGACATCCATGGACAGGAGCAGGACATGCTCACGATGACCGAGAACGCAGTAGACGTGGTCAAGAAGATCGTCGACCAGAACGCCACCGAGGACGAGGCAGGACTTCGCATCAGCCAGGCCCCCGACGAGTCGCTCGCCCTCACCCCGGCGGTGACATCCGAGCCCGGAGACCAGGTGGTCCTGGCGGATGGTGCGCGGGTCTTCCTCGACGAAGGAGCCGCAGCCTTGCTCGACGACAAGGTCCTCGACGCCAAGGTCGGCGAAGACGGCGCCGTGCAGTTCGCCGTCGGCACACAGAACTGACACCTCATCGCCACCCGGTCAGCCATCGCTGGCGGGTGGCGATGGTCCGGTGGCCACGACTTAGGTCACACTCAGGCCTGCGACATGGCCCAGCCACGTACGATGGCCGCATGGCAGTCGTCACCGAAGAACAGGTTCGCGAAGCGCTCAACAGCGTCAACGATCCCGAGATCAAGCGTCCGATCACCGAGCTCGGCATGGTCGACGGAGTCACGGTCACCGACCGTGAGATCACCGTACGACTTCTCCTGACGGTCTCGGGGTGCCCGCTCAAGGACACGCTCAACCGCGACATCACCGCAGCCGTCGGAACGGTCGCTCCTGGGGTCCCGGTGGTTGTCGACATGGGCGTCATGACCGACGAGCAGCGCAAGAGCATGCAGCAGATGCTGCGCGGAGGCCACTCCGAGCGCGAGGTTCCGTTCGCGCAGGCCGGATCGCTGACCAAGGTCTTTGCGATTGCGTCCGGCAAGGGTGGTGTCGGCAAGTCGACCGTCACGGTCAACCTCGGCCTCGCGATGGCCAACCGCGGACTCAAGGTCGGCATCATCGATGCCGACATCTACGGTCACTCGATCCCCGACATGCTGGGCGTCGGCGACCTGCGTCCGACCCAGGTGGAGGACATGATCATGCCCGTCCCGGTCAAGGGCATGAAGGTCATCAGCATCGGCATGCTCAAGCCCAACAAGAACCAGGTCGTGGCGTGGCGTGGGCCGATGCTCGACCGGGCACTGCTCCAGATGCTCAGCGACGTCTACTGGGGCGACCTCGACGTGCTGCTGCTCGACCTTCCGCCCGGCACGGGTGACGTCGCGATCAGCCTCGGTCAGCACCTGCCCAACGCTGAAGTGCTGGTCGTCACCACTCCACAGCCCGCTGCGGCCACCGTCGCGGAGCGAGCCGGCACGATGGCGTCGATGATGCACCAGCGCGTGGTCGGCATCGTCGAGAACATGTCCTACCTGCAGCTGCCCAGCGGCGAACGGATGGAGATCTTCGGCTCCGGCGGCGCAGCGACCGTTGCGGAGACCCTGACGGGTCGCTTCGGCTACGACGTCTCGGTGCTGGGTCAGATCCCGCTGGACGAGCGCCTGCGCGAGGGTGGAGACACCGGCGAGCCGATCGTCGCCACCGATCCTGATTCTGAGGCAGCCAAGATCCTGCAGGCCATCGCCGACCAGCTCAGCGGTCGCTCGAGGGGTCTTGCTGGCATGCAGCTGGGACTCGCGCCCGCCGGTCGGCTCTAGGACAGAGGCGCGCCCCATGTTCGGTATGGGAGTCCCGGAGATGCTCGTCATCGCGATGGTCGCGATGATGGTCTTCGGGCCCGACAAGCTTCCCGAGCTCGCGCGCCAGTTCGGTGGTTTCGTCCGGACCGTGCGCCAGATGGCCGAGAACGCCAAGAACGACCTCGGTCGCGAGATGGGCGAGGACTTCTCCGGCATGAGCCTGAAGGATCTCGACCCGCGCGAGGTGGTGCGCAAGAACTTTCTCAGCGACGACGACTCCGCCGACACCACACCGGCGGCAGTCAAGGAGACGCGCATCCTGCGTCCCGGCGAAGCTCCCCCGTACGACCCCGAGTCGACCTAGTCGACTAGGCCGCGGACATCCAGGCGGTCATCCGGGTGAGTCCGTCACCGACTCGCTCGACCGGATTGTGCGACGCGATGCCGCGCGGCAGCTCAGAGACCGCGCGAGCCACCCGCGCCCGATCGGCGTCGGTGACGATCGTGTAGACCACACCATCGTTGTCCCAGGTGACCACCATCGGCGATCCATCGCGTACCCAGACGTCGGATCGGCCGAGCCGTGCGGCCTCGAAACCACGCAGGGCCGCGTGATCGAGCACTCCCGTCTGCTCGAACAGGTTGAGCTTGGCGGTGCCATTGGAGTAGCTCAGGGCCACCGCGTTGCCCGCCCACGACCCGGACGTCCGGTTCAGGTCTCCGGCGAGGGTGTCGTGACAGGGCCACCCGTCGTCGTCGAGGTCGTCGAGCTTGCCGTCGCTGATCGTCGCACCTGCCTGGGTTGCCGTCGCGCCATAGAAGTCGGCGGCATAACGATCGAATGGTGGGGCGATCTGGTCACCGACCGTGTTGTCGTCGGCGCCTCCGACTGCGTAGGCGGCGACCATGACGGCGATCGAGGCGCCCGCAACGACGGCGCCGGCACGAAACGGCACAGAACGGCGCACCCGTTCCCACCACGTTGGCGGTGCGGGCGGTTGAGCCGCGAGCCCGGCGAGGGAGGCGAGCAGCTCAGCCGGCGGCTCAGGCGTGGTGCCAGTGCTCATACGCGACTTCAACAACCGCTGCTGCCGCACCGCCTTGTCGCACTCCGAGCAGGTCTCCAGGTGCTGATAGGCATCGCGCATCGCGGGGGCAGACAGCTGCCCGTCCACGTACGCGGCCACATCGGCTCCGAGATGAGTCATCAGACGCCAACAGGCCCCACGAAGCGGGTGCGTCCCTTGCGGGGCGCGCGGTGAGCGAGCGCGGCGCGCAGCTGCGTGCGACCGCGGTGGATGCGCGAGCGCACCGTGCCCAGCTTGATGCCCAGCACGCTCGCAATCTCCTCATAGGACAATCCCTCGACGTCGCACAGCACGACAGCCACCCGGAACTCATCCGACAGCGATGCTAGGGCGGCTTCGATGTCCGGGTCGAAGTTGGCATCGTGGACAGCGGACTCCGGCAACACCTCGGCGCTGAGAAGTCGCTCCTCGGCACCCTCGCCGAAGCCGTCCATGCGCAGGCGTGACTTGCGGCGTACACGGTCGAGGAACAAGTTGGTCGTGATCCGGTGCAACCAGCCGGGAAAGTTGCCCGGCTCATAGGTGTCGAGCGACCGGAAGACTCGGATGAACACGTCCTGGGTGAGGTCCTCGGCATCCTGCCGGTTGCCCGTGAGTCGGTAGGCCAGTCGGTACACGCGGGCAGAGTGCTCCGCCACGATGTCGTCCCACTCCAGCGTTGCCGTCGTCACGTCGTCTTCTTCCTTGCAGGGCGAGCTCATGATCTGATCGTTGACCCTTCACCTGAGAGAACGCACAGAACGACCTGACTGTTCCCAGATTGTCCTGCGCAGCCTCCCCGCACGGCCGGTCTGACGCGACTACTCTGGTGCCAACCCGTTCACCCCTAGGAGCCGACCATCACCACCGCAGCAAGCCTGGCGTATGCCGAGGACCACCTCCCCGAGGATGACCACCTCGCGGCAGCTCGTGAGCGTGCCGACGAAGTCGGAGTCGTACCGATCGGCTCGGGCGGTGGCACGCTGCTCACTTTCCTCGCCTCCGCCATCGGCGCCAAGGCAGTTGTCGAGATCGGCACCGGCACCGGTGTCTCCGGACTGTGTCTGCTGCGAGGCATGCAAGCTGATGGCGTGCTGACCTCGGTCGACCTTGAGGCCGAACACCAACGGCTGGCTCGCGAAACCTTCAGCGAGGCCGGCTATGCACCACAACGGTTCAGGCTGATCGCAGGAGCGGGCCTCGAGGTGATGTCTCGACTGACCGACGCGGGCTACGACCTGGTCTTCCTCGACGGAGACAAGGTTGAGTACGGCGAATACCTCGACCAGGCGTTGCGTCTGGTGCGCCCGGGCGGCTTGATCGTGTTCGACAACGCCCTGTGGCACGACCGGGTCGCTGACCCGTCGCAGCGCGATCCTGAGACGACGGCGATCCGCGACCTGCTCCAGCGCGTGGCCAACGCCGAGGATCTGCGCAGTGTCCTCCTGCCGCTGGGCGACGGACTCCTGGCAGCGCAGCTCGTCGGCTGACCCATCCGGCGAGCAGCAGGCTCACCGACGTCGGACTAGTCGTCGCCCTTGCCGTGCTCGAAGTGTGATGATGAACGAAAGCCGGCGGGTCCGCGTACGACCGCGACGATCTCGCAGGCTTCGATCGAGATTGGTGCGCTGCCGATGATCTTGGAGCCCGGCGACTTCGCGGCGCGCTTCTCGAAGTCGGCCTGGAAGTCTTCGCGCGCCTGCTCCGACACGAAGACGTAGGAGCCCTCAAACCACTCGCCCTTGCGGGCACGCCATGTCTTGACCCGCAGACCTTCGAGGCCGGCGAACTTGGCGAACGACTCTTCCTCGACATAGGCGCGCAGCGCCTTGAGAGTGCCCTTGGGTGCGTCTTGCAATGACCAGCGAACGGTCAGGCCGAACATCAGACAGCTTTGAGCGCGTCGCCGAGTGTTGCAGCCTCTTCATTGTTCAACTCGACGACGAGGCGACCGCCGCCTTCAAGAGGTACGCGCATCACAATGCAGCGGCCCTCCTTGGTGACCTCCATCGGGCCGTCTCCGGTCCGTGGCTTCATGGCGGCCATCAGTTCCCCTCTCGTCGTGAAGCATCCGGCTGATCCGGCTGGATGCGTGCATCTATTATCGCCTATGGTCCGATCCAACGTGACCGCAGTCCCACAGGAGGCACCATGAGCGACTCCCCAGTGACCTATGAGGTGGCCGACGGGGTCGCCACCGTCACGTTCAATCGGCCCGACACCATGAACAGCCTGACGACCGAGACGAAGGTTGCACTGCGGGATGCACTGCACCAGGCAGCCGCTGACAGTGCCGCGCGTTGTGTCGTGCTGACGGGCTCAGGACGGGCCTTCTGTGTCGGCCAGGACCTCAAGGAACACGTCGCGGGGTTGACCTCAGATGACCCGGGCCAGCTGTCGGACACCGTCAGCGAGCACTACAACCCGGCGGTCACCGCCATCGCCACGATGCCCAAGCCGGTGATCGCGGCGGTCAACGGCATTGCCGCCGGTGCGGGGGCGTCGCTCGCCTTTGCCTCGGACCTGCGTGTGCTTCGCCGATCTGCCGGTTTCAACCTCGCCTTCGCCGGCATCGCCCTGTCCTGTGACACCGGCGCCTCCTGGACATTGCCCCGGCTCGTCGGCCTCGGCCGTGCGACACAGCTGCTACTGCAGCCCCGGACGATCCCCGCCGCCGAAGCACTCGAGCTCGGTCTGGCCACGACTGTCGTCGACGATGACGCGTTCGACGCCGAAGTGGCCGCTCTGGCGCGCTCGCTTGCCGACGGTCCCACGCTGGCGTACGCCTCGATCAAGCGATCCCTCGCCTTCTCGGCGACGCATGACCTCCCGGCGTCACTGGAGCAGGAGGCGCACAAGATGGCGTTGACCGGTGCGTCCGAGGATCACCTCGCGGCGGTCAAGGCATTCCTCGCGAAGGAGAAGCCGGCTTTCACCGGGCGCTGATCACGCCGGACGCTGGTGGAGACGCCTCTGCTCATCGGTCGCAGACTGCTCCCAGGTCGCCACCTCGGCGCGCGCCTGCATCTCGGCAGCCTCACTTGCTGCCAACGCGTCGGTGGCCTTGAGCAGGTCGCTGCGCGCAGATTCGACATCGGACTGTGCCGAGGTGAGGTCGGCCGTCAACGCGGCGACCCGAGCCTGCTCGGCCGACACCCGTTCGCGGGTCTTGGCCAGGTCGATCTCAGCGGTGACCAGCGAGTCACGAAGTGTCTCGAGCTGCGCGTCCTTGAGCTTGATGCGCGAGCCCACCTGATGGGCGAAGGCGATTTGCTCCTGCGATCGGGCAACTGCCAGCTTGCGATGATCGTTGGCAATGTCGGCGCGATCCCGGGCCCAGTCGCGGCGCATCTGGCCGAGGTCGTTGGCGAGCAGTCGTGCCGAGGCGATGCCGGCGACGACCGCGAACACGGTCGAGCCGACCAGCACGGGGACTGTGGCAACGACAATTCCCACGACCGCAACAGCAACCGCTGCCACCAGCAGCGCAGCGGACGTGATGACCCTGCGCGACCTGGCGGTCTTCCGGGAGTGACTCATGCTCCTGATGGTAGATATCTCAACCGCATTTCCCGGGGAGCCACGCGCTATCGCGCAACGCAGTCTTCAAGGTGATCATTGACCATTCCGGTGGCCTGCATCAGCGCATAAGCGGTGGTTGGGCCGAAGAACCGGAACCCCTTGCGCTTGAGCGCCTTGGCCATCGCGACCGACGCCGGCGTCGTCGCTGGCACCTCGGCGTAGGACGTCGGTGCCTGTTTCGGCGGCGGTGCGAACGACCAGAGCAGGTCGCTGAACGACTCGTCGAGCTCCACCAAGGTGCGGGCGTTGCTGATGGTTGCCTCGATCTTCAACCGGTTGCGGACGATGCCGGCGTCCTGCAGCAGCCGTTCGACGTCGGCCTCGCCGTAGGCCGACACGACCTCCGGATCGAAGTTGGCAAACACCTCACGAAAGCGGTCGCGCTTGCGCAGGATGATCAACCACGACAGACCCGACTGGAACGCCTCGAGGGACATGCGCTCGAACAGGTCACGGTCACCGCGGAGCTCCTTGCCCCACTCGGTGTCGTGATAGGTGATCATCGCCGGATCGCTGCCCCACGGGCACCGCACGACACCATCAGGAGTGGCTAGGGTCATGGATGTGATCGTGCCATGCCCCGAGGACAGTCGTCTCGAGCAGACCTTGCGACTGGGTTCGCGTGACTTCGCCCCGGGCGAGTTCGCCCTGATGGCGATCATCAACCGCACCCCCGACTCGTTCTACGACAACGGTGCGACCTTCGACCTCGGGCCGGCGCTGGATCGTCTCGCCCAATCAGTTGCCGAAGGAGCCGACATCGTCGATGTCGGAGGCGTACGCGCCGGCTATGGACCCGCGGTTGACTCCACCGAGGAACTGCGGCGCACCGCCGACTTTGTCTCGGAGGCACGCTCTCGGTTCCCTGATCTGGTCATCAGCGTCGACACCTGGCGCAGCGACGTCGCCGACGAGCTGTGCAGGCTGGGCGCCGACCTGGTCAACGACACCTGGTCGGGCCACGACCCGGAGCTTGCCTCCGTCGCGGCCCAGCACGGTGCCGGCATCGTGTGCAGCCACACCGGCGGCATCGGTCCCCGTACGGATCCGCATCGCGCCGCATACGCCGACGTCGTCGCCGATGTCATCGGCACCGTCACGGACCTCGCAGACAAGGCATTGGCTGCCGGCGTACGCGCTGACGGCATCCTGATCGACCCCACACACGACTTCGGCAAGAACACCCGGCACAGCCTGGAGCTGACCCGTCGACTCGATGAGCTCGTCGCCACCGGGTGGCCCGTGCTGGTCGCGCTGTCCAACAAGGACTTCGTCGGCGAGACCCTCGACCTTGACAAGGATCTGCGCTTGCCGGGCACGCTCGGTGCCACGGCGGTCTCGGCGTGGCAGGGAGCGCGCGTCTTCCGGGCGCACAATGTCGCAGAGACTCGTCAGGTGCTCGACATGGTGGCGTCGATCAAGGGCGACCGCCCGCCGGCCGTCTCCCGCCGCGGCCTCGCCTAGTCGTTGGCGACGAACCACGCCACGGCATCATCGATGTCGTCGGTGACGTGCAGACTGTCGATGTCCTCGACGTTGACCTTGCCGTCGGCCAGCATCGACGTACGCAGCCAGTCGATCAAGCCACCCCAGTACTCCGTGCCGAACAGGACGATCGGAAATGACGTGATCTTCTGCGTCTGCGCCAGCGTCAAGGCCTCGAAGAGCTCATCCATCGTGCCGAATCCACCGGGCATCACAACATAGCCCTGCGCGTACTTGACGAACATCGTCTTGCGGACGAAGAAGTAGCGGAAGTTGATGCCGAGGTCGACGAACTCGTTCATGCCCTGCTCATGGGGCAGCTCAATGCCCAGACCGACCGAGACTCCCCCGCATTCGCTCGCGCCCCGGTTGGCGGCCTCCATGACCCCGGGACCACCGCCGGTGATCACGGCATAGCCCTCGCCACACAGCTTCGCGGCGATCTTGCGTGCGGACTCATACATCGGGTCGTCGGGCTTGGTACGCGCTGAGCCGAAGATGCTCACGGCCGGTCCCAGCTCGGCGAGTGCGCCGAACCCCTCGACGAACTCGGACTGGATCCGCAACACCCGCCACGGGTCGGTGTGCACCCAGTCGGACGGCCCGCGCGAGTCGAGCAGGCGCTGGTCGGTCGTGCCGGACTTCACCTGGTCCCCGCGCAGCCGGATCGGGCCCTTGTGCGTTTCTCGTCGATCGGTCATGGTTCGCAGGCTATCGGTGTTGACCTCATGTCGACATGAGGTCCTAGGTTCGGCTGTGGTCTCAGGTAGAGGACACTGAAGGGTCGAACAAACGGAGATGCCCACATGAGCATGGACGCGACGGCGTGGTCCGCGCTGCACCGCACGATGAACACCTACAACGGATCGCAGAAGTTGACCCGCGAGACGCTGAGTCGCATTGCGACGTTCGCGATGCCGCACAAGCGCAAGCTGGTCATGTTCTTGATCATGAGCGTCATCACCGCGGTGCTTGCGGTGGCGACGCCGGTCCTGGCCGGCCGAGTGGTCAACTCGATCGTCGACGGCGACTCGCGTCGTACCGTGTTCGAGCTTGCCGGTCTGATCGCCCTGATAGCCCTCGCGGACGCCGGATTCGGCATCTTCACGCGTTGGCTGTCGTCCAACATCGGTGAGGGGTTGATCCTGGATCTGCGTACGACGGTCTTCGACCACGTGCAGCGCATGCCCGTCGCGTTCTTCACGCGTACGCGCACCGGCGCACTGGTGAGCCGACTCAACAACGATGTCCTCGGCGCACAACGCGCATTCAGCGACACCCTCTCAGGCGTTGTCAGCAACCTGGTCACCCTGACGCTGGCGCTGGTCGTGATGCTGAGCATCTCCTGGCAGATCACGCTCGTCGCCCTGATCCTGCTGCCGGTGTTCGTCATCCCGGCGCGGCGTCTGGGCGGTCGGTTGGCGGCCATGCGGCGCGAGGCCGCCGACTACAACGCCACCATGAGCACGCGGATGACCGAACGGTTCTCCGCGCCGGGTGCGACCTTGGTCAAGCTCTACGGTCGTCCCGAGCAGGAGTCGGTGGAGTTTGCCGCTCGTGCCAGTCGCGTCCGCGACATCGGGGTGAAGTCGGCGATGCTTCAGTCGATCTTCGTCACGGCGTTGACCACGGTGTCGGCACTTGCGCTGGCAGTCGTCTACGGTCTCGGCGGGTTCTACGCTCTGCGCGGCACGCTTGACCCAGGTGATGTCGTCGCGATGGCGCTGCTCCTGACCAGGCTCTATGCGCCGCTGACGTCTCTGGCGAGCGCGCGGGTCGAGGTCATGAGTGCCGTCGTCAGCTTCGAACGGGTCTTTGAGGTGCTCGACCTCGAACCACTGATCGCCGAGAAGCCTGACGCGACCGATCTGCCACCCGGGCCGGTGTCCGTCGAGTTCGATGACGTCACCTTCGCCTACCCGTCGGCCGACAAGGTGTCGCTCGCCTCGCTGGAGGAAGTCGCCGTGCTCGACAGCCGCGGCGGCGTCGACGTGCTTCACAACGTCTCGTTCACCGTCGCGCCCGGTCAGCTCGTTGCACTGGTGGGCACGTCCGGTGCCGGCAAGTCCACGATCGCCAGCCTCGTCCCGCGCCTGTATGACGTCGACTCCGGGGCGATTCGCCTCAACGGTGTCGACATACGCGACCTGACGCTTGCGTCGATCCGGCACACGCTCGGCATGGCCACCCAGGACGGCCACCTGTTCCATGAGTCGGTGCGATCCAATCTCCTGCTCTCACGCCCCGAGGCCACCGAGGACGAGCTGTGGTCGGCCTTGCACGATGCCCGACTCGATGACCTCATCCGTTCGCTGTCCGACGGACTGGACACCGTGGTCGGCGAGCGCGGCTACCGCTTGTCAGGCGGCGAACGTCAACGACTGACGATTGCCCGCCTGCTGCTCGCGCGGCCGCAGCTGGTGATCCTGGACGAGGCAACCGCGCACCTGGACTCAACGTCCGAAGCAGCCGTGCAAGAGGCGCTGGCAGTCGCGCTTGCCGGTCGGACGTCGTTGGTCATCGCACACCGGTTGTCGACCGTGCGAGCCGCTGACCTGATCCTGGTCGTCGAGGACGGCCGGATCGTCGAAAAGGGCACGCATACGGAGCTGCTGGCTCAGGGCGGTCGCTACGAAGAGCTGTATCGCACGCAGTTCGACCAAGGACCGGTCGCCGAGTCCGGCGCCGCGCCTATTGCGGGGCAGTGAGCCAGGTAACGAGAGTGTCGTGGACGCGGCGCAGCTGCTCCGTCGGTACGTGCTCATCGGCCTTGTGCGCGAACATGGGGTCGCCCGGCCCGTAGTTGATCGCGGGGATGCCGAGCACCGTGAACTGCGCAACATCGGTCCAGCCGAACTTGGGCTTCACCTCGCCCCCAACCGTCGCTGCGAAGGCTGCGGTCGCGGGCTGTGAGAGGCCGGGCAGGGCTCCGGGTGCCGAGTCGGTCAGGGTGAGACCGAAGCCCTCGAACACCTCCTGCAGGTGGCGGTGCGCGTCATCCTCGGAGCGGTCTGGCGCGAAGCGGAAGTTGACCGACACCGTGGCCTCGTCGGGGATGACATTGCCCGCGACTCCCCCGCTGATGCCCACGGCGTTCAGGCCCTCGCGATAGGTCAGTCCGTCGATCTCGACCTCGCGCGCCGTGTAGGTCATCAGGCGATCGAGCACGGGTGCGATCGCGTGGATCGCATTCGAGCCCTTCCAGGAGCGTGCCGAGTGCGCTCGCTCCCCCGTCGTACGGATGTCAGCACGCATCGTGCCTTGGCAACCGGCCTCGATGCCTGCGTCGGTCGGCTCCATGAGGATCGCCAGGTCTCCGGCGAGCAGCTCGGGCCGGGTACGCGCCAGCTTGCCCAGGCCGTTGAACTCGGCGGCGATCTCCTCGCCGTCATAGAACACGTACGTGACGTCGCGCACCGGCTCGGCGATGGTGGCTGCGAGCAGCAGCGCCACGGCGACGCCGCCCTTCATGTCGCAGCTGCCAAGGCCGTGCAGGATGTCGCCCTCGAGTCGTGACGGGAAGTTTCCGTTGGCGGGCACCGTGTCGAGATGGCCGGCGATGACAACACGCTCAGCACGGCCGAGGTCGGTGCGGGCAACGATGGTGTGGCCGATGCGCTCGACTGTCAGATGCGGCTGTGCCTGGAGCGCGGCCTCCACGTCGTCGGCAATCTCCTGCTCGTTGAGGCTCTCGGAGGCGGTGTCAACCAGAGCAGCGGTCAGGGTCACGACGTCCGTGGTCAGGTCGATGGGCACAGGCCCATTCCATCACGTCGCGTCATGGTGCTGGAAAGACGCAGAACTCGTTGCCCTCCGGGTCGGCCATGACGGTCCAGCTGATCTCGTCATCCTGGCCGCGAAGGACAGTCGCTCCGGCGCCGACGACATCGTCGATCGTGACGCCGTCATTGAGAGTGACGTCCCAGTGGATGCGGTTCTTGACCGTCTTGGGCTTCCGCGTGGGGACGAAGTCGATTGACTCGAGGCTCGCCCCGGGCACGTCATCAATGTATGAGTAGCCATCCTTCTCGTCGTGCACCACCGTGCCACCGATGACATGAGCCCACCACTGCGAAATCCTGGTGTGATCAAGCGCCTGCACCACGATGTCCTTGAGTCGATGCACGGGTGGCTCGTCATAGGTGAAGATGCAGAACTCGCCGTCCTCGGGATCGGCGAAGGTCGTCCACGGGAACTCACCATCACCGGACACCTGCCTGAGGTCGGCAAACGGCTCGAGCGACTCCGCACGCAGGTCGAGATGGACCCGGTGCCAGACGGTCTTGGGCTCCGGAACCGTGTTGATCCAGACCTCCTCGCCGTCACCCGGTCCCTGCAGCACAGAGTCTCCGTCGTCAAGGGTCTCGACCTCGTAGCCGAGCGTCCTGGCCCAGAAGTCCTCCATGACCGCAGCGTCGACAGCATCGATGCAGACGGCCTTGAACGTCACCAGCGACATGTTCACCCTTCGTGTCGCGTGGTGGGGAAGACACAGAACTCATTGCCCTCCGGGTCGGCCATGATCGTCCATCCGATCTCGTCATCCTGGCCGCGAACGACTGTGGCTCCGGCGGCGACGACATCGTCGATCATGACGCCGTCATTGAGCGTCACGTCCCAGTGGATGCGGTTCTTGACGGTCTTGGGCTCCGGAACCGTGACGAACGAAAATCCATCGAATGGGAAGCCCGGGATCTTCTCGATCCACGAATAGCCGTGTCTGTCGTGGCCAAGGTCGCCGCCGATCACACCGGCCCACCACTCGGCGATGCCCTGATGGTCAACCGCGTCGACGACCACCTCGTAGAGCAGGTAGTCGGCGACCTCGTCACGCAGGAAAACGCAGAACTCGCCGCCCTCTGGATCGAGGAACACCGTCCAGGGGAATTCGCCAACCTCGGTCTGCTGCTCCAACCCTGCGAATGGATCGAGCGAGAGCGCGTTGACGTCAATGTGCACCCGCTGCTTGACGCTCAGGGCCTCGGGCACGCTGTTGATCCACACCACCTGGGAGGGGTCGTCGCCCTTGAGCACCGCGTCACCATCGTCCAACATCTCGCTGGTGAGCCCGAGCGTGCGAGACCAAAATCCAGCCATCGCGCTGACGTCGACCGCGTCAATGCAAAGGTCCTTGTAGGTCACCAGGGACATGACGTCACTCCTGTTCGTCGTCCCAGATCAAGCAGAAGGGCTTGCCTGCTGGATCGGCAAAGACCCGCCAGTTCTCGCCCTCACCGGGCAGCCGCACAGCGCCGAGCGCGAGGACCTTGGGCTCGGCCTCGTTGATGTCGTCGACCTGAATGTCGAGGTGGACCTGCTGGGGATGAGCCGGATCGGGCCAACGCGGTGCCACAAAGTTGTCGACCTGCTGGATCAGGATCGGCTGCTCGCCATCGATGCCGACCATCGCCATGCCCTCGCCCTCGTAGGTGACCGGCTTGCCGGTCAGCTCTGCGTAGAACGTGCTGGCCGCCTTGGCATCTGGCACGTCGAGCATCACTCCGGCGACCGTCAGGTGGCTGCTCTCGGGACTGCTGACCAGGTCGAACGGGTGCCCAGCCGGATCGGCGAGCGTGGTCCAGCCGTCGCTCTCCCGCAGGACTCTCGCACCCAGCTCGACAGCCCGACTCGTCGCCTCGGCCAGGTCCGGCACCCGCAGGTCGAGATGCGCCTGCTGTGGATGGGACTCGTCCGGCCACCGCGGCGCCACGTGGTCAGGCGCGTCCTGCAGACCGATCCGCCATCCGTCGACCGTGGTCAGCGTGATCCAGTCGTCGGAGGCATAGGTCTGCTCCCACCCTGCCAACGAGGTGTAAAAAGCGGACAGGGCCACAAAGTCTGGTGCATCGAGCACCACGGTCTTGAGCTTGCCGATCATGCGTTTCAGCCTGCCACGGGCCACCGACGGTTGCGAGTCCTACAGCGTCGACTGGATTCCGCTGAGGAGCTGGCGGGCCATGACGATGCGCTGGACCTGGTTGGTGCCTTCGTAGATCTGGGTGATCTTGGCATCGCGCATCATCCGTTCGACCGGGTAGTCGCGGGTGAAGCCGTAGCCGCCCAGCAGCTGCACGGCGTCGGTCGTGACCTGCATAGCGGTGTCGGAGGCGAACGCCTTGGCAGCCGCACCGAAGAACGTCAGGTCCTTGTCGCCGCGCTCTGAGCGTCCGGCGGCGGCGTACGTCAGCTGGCGCGCGGCCTCGATCTTCATGCCCATGTCAGCCAGCATGAACTCGATGCCCTGGAACTCGGAGATCTTCTTGCCGAACTGCGTGCGCTCCTGCACGTAGCCGAGTGCGAAGTCGAGCGCACCCTGGGCAACGCCGACGGCCTGAGCCGCGATCGTCACGCGGGTGTGGTCGAGCGTCTTCATCGCCGTGCCGAAGCCGGTGCCCTCGGCGCCGATCATCCGGTCGCCGGGGATGCGTACGTTGTCGAGGTAGACCTCGCGGGTCGGCGATCCCTTGATGCCGAGCTTCTTCTCCGGCGCCCCGAATGACACACCCTCGTCGGACTTCTCGACGACGAACGCGGAGATGCCCTTGGAACGTTTGTCGGGATCGGTGACTGCCAGCACGGTGTAGAACTCGGACTCACCGGCATTGGTGATCCAGCGCTTCACCCCGTTCAGCACCCAGTCATCACCATCGCGGACGGCCTTGGTCTTCTGGTTTGCTGCGTCGCTGCCTGCATCGGGCTCCGAGAGGCAGTAGGAGAAGCCCTCACCAGTCGCGAGGCGAGACAGGTAGGCCTTCTTGATCGTCTCGTCGCCGGAGATCATGAGCGGCAACGATCCGAGCTTGTTGACGGCCGGGATCAAGGAGCTCGACACGCAGACGCGGGCGACTTCCTCAATGACGAGCACTGTCGCGAGGGCGTCGGCCCCGGCACCGCCGTACTCCTCGGGCACGTGCGGGGCGTGGAAGTCGGCCGCGAGCAGCGCTGCGGCCGCCTCCTTCGGGAAGCGCGCGTCCTCGTCGACCTCTGCGGCGAACGGAGCGATCTTGGCCTCGGCGACAGCGCGTACGGCTTCACGGATGGCTTGGTGCTCTTCGGAGAGGACGAACATGTCTGACACGAGGACTCCAGAAAATAGTTGGACGACCTACTAATTGTAGGTCCGCTCCGCGGCTCATCAAAACCGGGCGGGGGTGGGGTCCGACACACCTCCGCCGGAACGGCGTTTCTCCGGGCGTAGCCTGCAAAACATGCCCATCACGACCGAAGCCGAGCTCCGCGAGCTGCTCGGATCGCCCATGCAACGCGTGCTCGACAAGGATCGCGCCACGTTCACGCCGGAGCACCGTGCGTGGATCGCGGCGTCGCCGTTCTGCCTTGTCGCAACCTCCGATGCAACCGGCCGCTGCGACGTATCGCCCAAGGGCGATCCCGCCGGGTTCGGCCTCGTCGTCGACGACACGACGCTGGCGATCCCCGAGCGTCCGGGCAACAAGCGCGCCGACGGGTTCGCCAACATCCTGCAGAACCCGTACGTCGGGCTGATCTTCTTCGTGCCAGGGCGCGGTGACACGCTCCGTGTCAACGGGCGGGCCACACTCCTCGCGGATGCGCCGTACGCCGACCAGATGGTCGTCAAGGGCCACAAGCCGGTCGTGATCCTGGAAGTTGACGTCGAGCAGATCTTCTTCCACTGCTCCAAGGCATTCCTGCGATCGAGTCTCTGGAAGCCGGAGACCTGGAATCCCGAGTCCGTGCCCAGCCGCGCGGTCATCGCCAAGAACCTTGAGCGCCCCGACGACACGATGGAAGAGCTCGAGGCCTACTACGGCTCAGCGTCGTACGAGAAAAGCCTCTACACGCCAACTTGATCCGGGCAAAGCAAGACCCGGCACCAGAGTGCGCAACCTCGATCCTTGAGCCTGTCGAAAGGACGATCCTTGAGCTTGTCGAAAGGACGACGGGGTCATTTCGACAGGCTCAATGAGCGATCAGCCGCGTCAACGAGCGAGCTCAGCGGAAGCCGGTGCCCTTGGCCGGGTTGCGGACCTTCTCGCCCTTGGCTCGCGCCAGGTCGGCGAGCTCGGACTGGAAGGTGAGCATCTTCTGGGTGAGCTCGGCATCGCCGGCGGCAAGGATGCGCACCGCAAGCAGTCCGGCATTGCGAGCGTTGCCGATCGACACCGTCGCCACGGGAACCCCGGCCGGCATCTGCACGATCGACAGCAACGAGTCCATGCCGTCAAGGTGCTTGAGCGCCACGGGTACGCCGATGACCGGGAGCGGTGTGACTGCCGCCAGCATGCCCGGCAGGTGCGCGGCGCCGCCGGCACCGGCGATGATGACCTCGATGCCGCGACCGTGTGCATCCCGGCCGTAGGTGAGCATCTCGTCTGGCATCCGATGAGCTGAGACGACATCGGCCTCGTACGCGATGTCGAACTCACCGAGCGCCGTCGCAGCGGCCTCCATCGTCGGCCAGTCCGAGTCCGAGCCCATCACGATGCCTACGCGGGGTGAAGTCATGCGGTCAGCCTATCGGTGGGTGACCGGTTACACGCCGTCCTGCAACAAGGTGCCCGCTTGGCGGGCACGTGCGAGCACGACGTCCAGATCGTCACCGGTCACCGTGAGGTGACCAACTTTGCGACCTGGCTTCACCGCCTTGCCATAGAGATGGAGGTGGACCCCCGGCACGGCCGCAAGGACGGGCGCGACCTGCGCCTCGAGGTCGGCGACAGCACCGCCGAGCACGTTGTACATCACGCTCCAGGCCGCCGTGGGCGTTGATGGACCCAGCGGAAGGTCGAGCACGCCACGCAGATGATTCTCGAACTGGCTCGTGGCGGCGCCATCGATCGTCCAGTGACCCGTGTTGTGCGGGCGCATCGCAAACTCATTGACGAGCAGCCGCCCGTCGCTTGTCTCGAACAGCTCCACCGCAAGCATTCCGGTGACATCCAGCGCCACCGCCACGTCGACGGCGATCTGCTGAGCCTGTGCGGCAAGGTCCTCGGCGAGATCTGGAGCCGGCGCTATGACCTCCTTGCAGACCCCGTTCTCCTGGCGCGACTCGACCACGACATAGGTGACTGTCTCGCCGGATGGACGACGGGCGACCTGCGCCGACAGCTCCCGGCGAAAGTCGACCAGCTCTTCGATGAGCACCGCACCGCTCGCCAACGCCTCAGCGGCGTCCGACTCCGACCGGACGACCCAGACGCCCTTGCCGTCATAGCCACCGCGCGGTGTCTTGAGCACACACGGCAGACCGAAGGCGACGACGTCGTCGACGGTCTCCGCAACGGCCCATCGCGGCGATGGCACACCCAGCTCACTGAGCTTGGTCCGCATCGTGACCTTGTCCTGCGCGTGGATGAGTGCGCCCGGACCAGGGCGCGGCACATGCCCTTCGGCCGCGAGGGTTGTCAGGTGCTGCGGCGGCACGTGCTCGTGGTCAAACGTCATGACGCCGGACCCCTCGGCAGCTCGACGCAAGTCGTCAAGATTGGTGTAGTCGCCCACGAAATGATCGGGAATCACCTGCGCCGCGGAGACATCCGGACCCTCGGCGAGCAGTCGGATGTGGACTCCGAGTCCGATCGCTGCCTGCTGCATCATCCGAGCCAGCTGACCTCCACCGATGACGGCAAGGGACAGCGGCTTCTCGGTCACGCGGCAACCCTAGTGGGTTCGAAAGAAGCCACGGCGCTCACTCACCGTGATGGGTGAGACGTTGCCGAATCCGCGCAACGGACGAGGTGGCAGCGTCCGTATGTCGAACTCCTCGTCGAGGTACAGCGCGGTGCCCTCGTCGACCAGGACGCGGTTGCTGCGCGCCACGTGGGAAAGCCGGGCCGCGAGGTTGACCGCTGGCCCGAACACGTCGCCGAGCCTGCTGATCACCGAACCGGTGGCCAGCCCGACACGAATGTCGGGGAGCTCCGCCCGCGTACCGATCTGACGGACCAGATCGAGGGACGTCCGGGTGCCTTCGACAGCGTCATCACACACGAAGAGCAGGGCATCGCCCATCGTCTTGATGACCCGGCCTCCGTGTGCCGTGACGATGTCGGCGCATCGCGTCTCGAAGTCCTCGACCAGCGACGCCAGCGCGGCATCGTCGAGGCCGTTTGCCAACGAGGTGAAACGAGAAAGGTCGGCGAATCCGACCGTCATGACAGTCGACAGCAACTCACCGTCGGCGGCACCCAGTGCCTCGATACGAGCTGCTGCTGCGGCGAGATGGCGTCGCCAGGCGTAGATCACCAGCTCCTCGAATCCGGGGGCGGCATTGGTGGCGAGCTCGATCGCCGCCTCGAGGCGGGTCCCGGACTTGCCGCCCTCGACATCGTGCTCAACCTGCTCGACCAGCGTCGAGACCTGCCAGTCGGCGAGCCGCGACATCGTGTGACCCAACGCGCGGGTCATGCGAAATGCGGTCAGCTCATCCAGGACGTCGTGCTCGATCGCCTCCGCAACGATCGCCACAGCACGCACGTCCGCCTCGCCGTACGCGATGCTGTCGCCGGTGTCAGGAAAGCCCAACGCCCGCCACAACCGTTCACCGGCGTCAAGGCTCAGGCCTCCCTTGGCGACCACTTCGGCGCTCGTCAGACCCAGCTCGCCACCCAGGATCTGGCTGACGAGCTGGTCACGAAGCTCAGACCGATTCATCACTCGCTGACTTGTCATGCTTTTCGAAGACCAGGTTGGACACGGTCCGGTGGAACGCCTCGATGTGCGGAATGTCGCGCAGCTGCAGGCCCGACTGCTCACTTGCGTCGTGAATGATCAACGTGCCACAGCCCAGGATGCGGTCGTTGAGGTTCTTCTCGAAGGCGACATCGTTGATCCTGCTCAACGGGATGACCCGCCCCGTGCGGGTGAGCAGTCCCCTCTGCTCGACGATGCGCTTGTTGGTCAGTGTGTAGGTCCAGGCAAACCACTTGGCGAACGGGATCAGCGTGCCCCACAACACCAGCACGACAGCCACGGCCACGGCGGCGATGCGCTGCCAGCTCGTCACCGAACCGTCGATCTTGGACTGGACGAACCCTTCGAGGAGTGCGACCACGAGCAGGATCAGAAAGGGGACGAACAGCACCTTGATGTGCGTCCGGGTTGTGACAACAGTCTGCTCACCGTCGACCATGAGCTTGCGGGGGAGGGTCATGGTGACGATTTTGTCACGTCGCTCGACGTACGTGGGTGATATCTCCGGCGCTGATGGCTCGACCGTCGACGACGAGCCGCCCCAGCTCGTCGATCGCTGTCGCCTCACCCTCCAGCGATTCGTCGTTGGGGAGCGCCACACGCACCCGCGTGCCGATCGTGACGCAGCGGCGTTCGTATGAGTCGCGGATGCCGGCTGCCGGGTTGCCTTCGGCCTCGATCCACGCTCGATAGAGCGCCTCCAGATTGCGCAGCAGTGCCCGCAGGACAAGGGTGCGGTCGGTCTCGGTCGCACCCTCGAGCTGCAGCGACGTCGCAGTGTCGACCGGGAGCTCGTCGCGCCGCAGCGTCACGTTCAGGCCCACCCCGATGATCGCTGCCGCGCCGTGGGGCGTCTCGACGCGCTCAAGCAGGATTCCGGCCAGCTTGCGATCGTCGACCAACACGTCGTTGGGCCACTTGAGCCCACACTCCACTCCGAGCTCCCGCACGGTCGCGTCGACCGCGAGCCCGGCCAGCAGCGGCAGCCACACCCAGCGTCGAGCCGGGATCGTGTCGGGCCTCAGCAGCACGGACACGGCGATGCCAGATCCGGCCGGGGACTCCCATGTGCGGTCGAGCCGCCCTCGACCGGCGACCTGCACGTCGGTGGCATGCACCGTGCCTTCGGGTGCGCCCGAACGCGCGGCCTCGGCGACATCGGCGTTGGTGCTCCCGGTCTGCTGGGTGATCACGATGTCGGTCCAGAACCGGCCCGGACCCGTCAGCGCCGCACGGAGCGCCACCGCATCCAACGGGGGGCGGTCGAGGTCGTCAAATGGCATGAGAACAGAGTCACATACCCCTCACGCGTCTGACTCGTTACGCTGTGGCCCGTGACCGAAGCCAAGAACCCCACGCCCGACGAGCTCGAAGAGCACCCCGAGCTGCACACCACAGCAGGCAAGCTTGCCGACTTCGAGCGACGCCAGGACGAGCTCCTCGGCGAGCTCGCCCAGCGCGCAGCCGAGAAGCAGCACGCCAAGGGCCGCGGCAGCGCCCGCGAGCGTGTCGAGCAGCTGCTCGACGAGGGATCGTTCGTCGAGCTCGACGCCTTCGCACGCCACCGCAGCACCGCGTTCGGGCTGCAGAACAATCGTCCGCTGGGCGATGGCGTCATCACCGGCTACGGCACGATCGACGGCCGCCAGGTCTGCGTGT
Source organism: uncultured Actinomycetota bacterium (assembly GCA_963760105.1). GTDB lineage: Bacteria > Actinomycetota > Actinomycetes > Propionibacteriales > Nocardioidaceae > Aeromicrobium. The sequence goes on along the minus strand of CAVXBP010000014.1, from coordinate 380,831 downwards.
TCAGCCAGGACTTCTCGATCTTCGGCGGATCGCTCGGCCAGGTGTACGGCGAAAAGATCACCAAGGTCATGGATCTTGCGATCAAGTCGGGCTGCCCCATCATCGGCATCAACGAGGGCGCCGGCGCCCGCATCCAGGAGGGCGTCGTCTCACTCGGCCTGTACGGCGAGATCTTCAAGCGCAACGTGCACGCGTCAGGTGTCATCCCGCAGATCTCTCTGATCATGGGCACCAACGCCGGAGGCCATGTCTACTCCCCCGCCGTCACCGACTTCGTCGTCATGGTCGACAAGACCTCCAACATGTTCATCACCGGGCCCGACATCATCAAGACCGTCACCGGCGAAGACGTGTCGATGGAAGAGCTCGGCGGCGCCCGTACGCACAACACCAAGAGCGGCAACGCGCACTACATGGGCGCTGATGAAGAGGACGCCATCGAGTACGTCAAGGCGCTCATCTCCTACCTCCCGCAGAACAACATGGAGGAGCCCGAGCCGTACGACACCGTCGCCGATCTCGAGCCGACCGAGACCGACACAGCACTCGACACGCTGATTCCTGACTCGGCCAACCAGCCGTACGACATGCACACCGTGATCGAGGCGATCGTCGACGACGGCGACTTCCTCGAGGTCATGCCGCTGTTCGCACCCAACATCCTGATCGGCTATGGCCGGGTCGAGGGCCGCAGCGTCGGCATCGTGGCCAACCAGCCGATGCAGCTGGCCGGTTGCCTCGACATCGATGCCTCCGAGAAGGCTGCCCGCTTCGTCCGCACCTGCGACGCGTTCAACATCCCGGTGCTGACGTTCGTCGACGTGCCCGGCTTCCTGCCCGGCACCGACCAGGAGTGGAACGGCATCATCCGTCGCGGCGCCAAGCTGATCTACGCCTACGCGGAGGCCACCGTCCCGCTGGTCACGGTCATCACCCGCAAGGCCTACGGCGGCGCATACGACGTCATGGGGTCCAAGCATCTCGGTGCCGACGTCAACATCGCTTGGCCGTCCGCGCAGATCGCAGTCGTCGGCGCCTCCGGCGCTGTCGGCATCCTCTACCGCAAGGACATTGCCGCGGCAGATGATCCCGAGGCCAAGCGCGCCGAGCTGATGACCGAGTACGAGGACACCCTCTGCAATCCCTATCTCGCTGCTGAGCGCGGCTACATCGACGCCGTCATCGCCCCGTCACAGACTCGCGCGGAGGTCGTCAAGGCGCTGCGGTTGCTCAAGACCAAGCGTGAGACGTTGCCGCCCAAGAAGCACGGGAACATCCCACTGTGACCGTGGAATCTGACGGGACTGTCGAGGAAGTGCCGGCTGCGAAGCCGGTGCTGCGGGTCGTCAAGGGTGACCTGACGCCCGAGGAGCTCGCTGCCCTGGTTGCCGTCGTCGCTGCCCGCAATGCTGCGGCTGCCCACGCCGCAGCTCGTCCGGCGACGGCGCCACGCTCGCAATGGGGTCACCCCGCACGTATGGCCCGCACCCCGCACCGCTTCGGCCCCGGCCAGTGGCGCAGCTCGGCCTTTGGCGGCTGATCATGCCGCTCCGTCCACTCGCCGACCACTCGGCCGCCGACTGGATCCGTGACGCACACGAGCTCGGTCCAGCGGGTTTCGAGTCGTATGCGCGGGTGCTCCACCCCTGGACTGACGGCGCTGAGGGCAGCGAACGCGTCGACGGCCACCTGCCTGCCGATGAGCTGAGCGCACTCTGCGACGTGCTGGCGCGTCACACTGCCACCCCCGACCGCTGCTTCTTTGCGCTCTGGGACGGCTACGGCGAGATCTACGGCGGTGAGTCCGTTGCGTTCCTGACGGCATTCACCGGCCCGGCGCCATGGCCGAGCCGTGCGTTCCGTCAGCCTCGCCCCAAGGAGCCACCACCGCCGGCATTCGACGCATCCGTGATGGCCGGCCCGCGACTCACCGTCGGATCGGGTGACCATCTGTTGTTCGGCGGACCGCTGTCACAGGCCGGAGCATGGGGGGCGACGGCGTACGGTGTCGGCGTGCCTCGTGAGCTCAACAGTCCCAACCTCTTCTGGCCCGACGATCGTGCGTGGTTTGTGACGACCGCCGTCGAAGGTACGTGGACCGGCGTCGGCGGATCTGAGTCGCTGATCGCTGATCTGCTGGCCGATCGGCGCCTCGAGGTCGTCCGCGCACGCCATGAGGTGACCCCATGAGGATCGTGCTGGCCTCTGCGTCTCCCGCTCGTCTTGCCCTGCTGCGCTCGGCCGGCGTCCACCCCGACGTGATCGTCTCGGGCGTGAACGAGGACCAGATCACTTCGACCGACGCCGGCAACCTCGCGGCCGCCCTCGCCCAGATGAAGTGCCGCGCCGTCGCTCCGCAGGTCGAGCCCGATGCACTCGTCATTGGTTGCGACTCGGTGCTCGCCTTCGAGGGTGAGATCTTCGGCAAACCTGCCGGCCCGGTCGAGGCGGCCGGACGGTGGCGCCGGATGCGAGGTCGCAGCGGCGTCCTGCACACCGGACACTGCGTACGCCGCGGCACCGAGGAGTTTCTCGAGACCGCCTCCACGATCGTGCACTTCGCAGCCATCACCGATGCCGAGATCGACGCCTACGTCGCCACCGGTGAGCCACTGCACGTCGCCGGCGCATTCACGATCGACGGCCTCGGCGGCGCGTTCATCACAGGTGTCGAAGGGGATCACCACAACGTGATCGGACTCTCGCTGCCGCTGCTGCGCGAGCTGGTCGGAGACCTCGGGATCGCGTGGACCGACCTGTGGCAGAGTCCCGCGCTTTGAGCAAGTTCGCATTTCCCCGCTGAAAAGTGGGACAATGGTCAAACGATGGCAACCTCACCGCGGCGGCGCCGCTACCACCCGTCCAGTCCCTTTCAGGCCAAGCCTGAAGTCCCGGCAGAGGTATACGAAGTGGGTGCTCGCGTCTCACACGACACCTTCGGCCTCGGCCGCATCGTCAGCCTGCAAGGCACGTCCTCGGTCCAGGTCGATTTCGGTGATGGCGCCAAGCACATCCCGCTCCCCTGCGCCAAGATGACCAACCTCTAGGTCAGTCGCCGAGGGTCCGCCCTGCGAATGCCGCGATGCGTTCGTAGGCGTTGGCACCCTCCGGTGCCGGTTGCTCGGGACGGAACGCATCACCGCGACGTTCGTCGGTGAGCGACTCTGACATGAACGCGTGCCCCGTCTCGGCAAGTGCCGGATCGAGCTCGTTGGTGTTGCGGCCGACGGCCGTCGCGAGATCCCATGTGTGAACCGCCAGCTCGGCGGCAAGCATCCCCTCGGGAGCCTGGGACTCACCTGAGTCGACCGCCGCAACGATCTCGTCGGCGGCCTGACGCAGGACGGGCGCAGGATCGTCATGATGGTCGGCCAACGAGCCCCAGTCGGGCTGCCCACCCCGGGCCATCACCGCCATCTGAACAGTGCTGTTGACGAGATGGTCGGTCAGGTCGCTCACGGTCCACTCGCTGCACGGTGTGGGCAGGTCGAGCTGATCGGCGGAGATGCTCTGGACCAGGTCGACGGCCTGGTCCAGGCCGCTGGCAATCATGGTGGTGGTCATGTCGTCAGTTAACCCCCGACCTCAGACATCGGCCACCGCTACCGCGTTCTGTGGGCCCGGCCCAGACGTGGTCGCTACCTTGTACGCGTGACCACGACCCTCTCGACCTCCCGCCGAGGACTCCGCCCGATCATCGCCGTTCATGCCGTGCTGTTGGTCGGAGGAGCGATCTCGCTGTCGCTCGACCCACCCGCCCAAGGTTGGGGGGTCCTCGTGACGGCTGTTGCGTACGTCGGGGCGGTGCTCTGGGCGTGCCGCACCGCCGGGCGAACCGACCTGCTGGCCCTGGCCGGCTTCCTTGCACTCGTCTCGATCTTCCAGGTGCTGCCGGACTGGGTGTTGGCCGACCTTGTGGGCACGTTGCGGTTCCCCGACCAAGGAGGGCCGCGCCTCGATGACGTCATTCCGCTCGCCATGGCCGCGATGTGGGTCGCACCCTTGTTCGCCGCCGTTGCCCTCAGTGGCGGCAAGCCAGCTCGGGCGGCGGTGCTCGCGGGTCTGATCTTCCTCGGGACCGAGATCCTCGCACCCACACTCGGCCTGTGGGAGCCCACCGGTGACACACACCGAGTTCTGGGTGTGGCGGTCTATGTCATACCCGCCGAGATCGCGCTCGGCTGGGCCGCCGCGACGGCGTTCTTGCGGGTTCGTCGCAGCTCGCTGCCGACCCGCATTCTCGCGGCGCTCGCAGTGTCGACCTTCTATCTCGGTGCGCTCGTGCTGGCACACTTCCTGATCGACGTCGCAGGCTGGCGACTGACCGGCTGATCGCCCTCGGTGGTCCTACTCGACCGGGAGGCCCAGTCCGCGGGCGATGAGCATGCGCTGGACCTCTGAGGTGCCTTCGCCGATCTCGAGGATCTTGGCGTCGCGATAGAACCGCGCGACGGGATATTCCTCCATGAAGCCGTAGCCCCCGAAAACCTGGGTGGCGATGCGGGTGGCGGTGACGGCCGACTCCGAGGTGTACAGCTTGGCGATCGAGGCAGCCTGCTTGAAGTCAGCCGATGACGCGTTGCCATCCTTCATGGCCGCGGCCTGGTAGACCAGCGCGCGCCCTGCCTGCGCCATGACCGCAAGATCGGCGATCTGGAAGGCCACGCCCTGTTTGGTGCCGATCGGCACACCGAAGGTCGTACGCTCCCCCGCGTACTGGACGCAGAGATCGAGACAGGCCTGGATGCAACCAACTGCGAGCGCAGCGATGGCGACGCGACCGTCGTCGAGGGTCGCGAGGAACTGCGCATAGCCGCGACCGCGCTCGCCGAGCAGGTGGTCGGCAGGCACGCGTACGTCGGTGAACGACAGTGGGTGGGTGTCGGAGATGTGCCAGCCAAGCTTGTCGTAGGGCGCCTCGGCGACGAAACCTGGCGCGCCGGCAGGCAGGATGATGGCTGAGATCTCGGGGCTGCCGTTCTCTCGGGTGCCCGTGCGAGCCGTCACCGTCACGCACGAGGTGATGTCGCTGCCGGAGTTGGTGATGAACTGCTTGGAACCGTTGACGACCCACTCATCGCCGTCGAGATCAGCCTTGGTCTTGGTCGCACTGGCATCAGAACCCGCACCGGCCTCCGTCAGGCCGAATCCGGCGAGCGTGCGTCCGGCAACGAGGTCGGGCAGCCACTGCTCCTTCTGGGCCTGGGTGCCGTACTCCAGGATCGGGGTGATGCCAAGACCGACGGCGGCCTCCAGCGTGATGCCGATCGACTGGTCGACGCGACCGAGTTCCTCGATCGCGACGCACAGACTGGTGAAGTCACCATCGGAGCCACCGAACTCTTCGGGCGAGGTGAGGCCGAACAGGCCGAGATCGCCCATCTTCTTGACCAGGTCGACGGGAAAATGGTGGTCCTTGTCCCACTTCGCAACATGCGGCGCGACTTCCGCCTCAGCGAACTCGCGGACACTGCGTCGGAAGGTCTCGTGCTCGCTCGACAAGGCAAAGGTCATGGGAGCGATGTTAACAACCGTTAACCAACCGACACAATCTTGCGACCGGGTGTCCAACCTCATATCCCGCGCGCGGCCCGCAACCCCTAGACTGCGGCAGGCAGTCCCGTCGGTTCGAGGAGAGCATTTTCGTGAGCAAGCCCCTGTCCAAGGTCCTGATCGCCAACCGCGGCGAGATCGCCGTGCGCGTGATCCGTGCCTGCAAGGATTCCGGCATCGGTAGTGTCGCGGTGTATGCCGAGCCCGACCGCGATGCCCTGTTCGTCCGTCTCGCCGACGAGGCCTATTCCCTCGAGGGGTCGACGCCCGCCGATTCATATCTGTCGATCGAGAAGATCCTCGCCGTCGCCGAGCGATCCGGTGCGGACAGCGTGCACCCCGGCTATGGGTTCCTCGCCGAGAACGCAGAGTTCGCCCAGGCCGTCATCGACGCCGGGCTCATCTGGATCGGCCCCCCGCCGCACGCGATCGAGAACCTCGGCGACAAGGCCAAGGCCAAGCAGCTCGCGCTGAAGGCAGATGCCCCCCTCGCGCCCGGCACCAAGGACGCGGTCAAGAGCGCCGACGAAGTGGTCGAGTTCGCCAAGGAGAATGGCCTGCCGGTCGCGATCAAGGCCGTCTTCGGCGGTGGCGGTCGTGGCCTCAAGGTCGCCCGGACGATCGAAGAGATCCCCGAGCTGTACGAATCAGCCGTCCGTGAGGCCGTCAGCGCATTCGGTCGCGGCGAGTGCCTCGTCGAGAAGTTCCTCGACAAGCCTCGCCACGTCGAGACCCAGTGCCTCGCCGACAGCCACGGCAACGTCGTCGTCATCTCGACCCGCGACTGCTCGCTGCAGCGTCGCCACCAGAAGCTCGTCGAGGAAGCGCCCGCGCCCTACCTGACGGACGACCAGATCGATCGCCTCTACACGTCCTCCAAGGCAATCCTCAAGGAGGCCGGCTACGTCGGCGCCGGCACGTGCGAGTTCCTCGTCGCCGCCGACGGCACCATCAGTTTCCTCGAGGTCAACACGCGCCTCCAGGTCGAGCACTGCGTGTCCGAGGAGGTCACCGGCATCGACCTCGTCCGCGAGATGTTCCGCATCGCGGCCGGCGAAGAGCTCGGATATGACGATCCAGAGGTACGCGGCCACTCCATCGAGTTCCGCATCAATGCCGAGGATGGCGGCCGCGGCTTCCTTCCGGCACCCGGCACCCTGACCAAGTGGGCTCCCCCGTCGGGTCCCGGCGTTCGTCTCGACGGCGGCTACGAGGAGGGCGAGACGATCCCCGGATCGTTCGACTCCCTCGTCGCCAAGCTCATCATCACCGGCACCAGCCGTGAGCAGGCGCTGGCCCGCTCGCGTCGTGCCCTCGACGAGTTCGTCGTCGACGGTATGCCGACCGTGATCCCGTTCCACCGTTCAGTCGTCGACGATCCCGCGTTCACGGCCGCCGACGGCAACTTCTCCGTCTACACGACCTGGATCGAGACCGACTACGTCAATGAGCTCGAACCGTACGTCGGCGACACTGACGCAGCTGACGAGCCCGCAGAGCGTGAGCGCGTCGTCGTCGAAGTTGGCGGCAAGCGGGTCGAGGTCGTGCTGCCCGGCGGTCTCGGCGCCTCAGCGGCCGCTGCAGGCCCCAAGAAGCCCAAGCGCAAGGGCGGCAAGGCCGCCGGCGCCGCAGCAAGCGGCGACTCGCTCACCGCGCCCATGCAGGGCACTGTCGTCAAGGTCACCGTCGAAGAAGGTCAGACTGTTGCTGTCGGTGACCAGATCGTCGTCGTCGAAGCCATGAAGATGGAACAGCCGATCAACGCACACAAGGATGGCGTGGTCACCGGATTGTCGGTCGAGGTCGGCGGCGCCGTGACGTCAGGCCAGGTCATCGCCGAGATCAAGGACGCCGCCGAGTAGTTCCGAAGCGCTGCGCGATGCTTGCGTTGCATCCTCGCGTCACCATGGGCTTCGCGATTGGCGGCTTCGCTGCGCGGACGCTCCCGCTTCGCTAGCCCACCTGCACGCCCGCATCGCTTGCGGAGCAAGCTAGGCGCGGGGTGCAGGTGCCTTCTTGTCGACTTCGCCGTAGGCGATGCCGGCGGCCCACACGATCAGGGTGACACCCAGCCAGGTGCCCCAGCCGTCGATGTAGAACCCGCTCTCCGGGACCACCAGTTCGGTCAGGACCAGCACCAGCGCGGTCAGCACGAGACCGCCGACGATCGTGTAGCCGCGGGCGAACCGGTTGACGGTGCTGATCACGATCTCGCGCAGGGCCACGGTCAGCAGCGTCACGAGCACTATCGCGACGACGAACCACCCGAATCGAATGTTGAACCGATCAAAGATCCAGGCGGCGAACGCCAGTGAAGCGGCATTGGCGGTCAGTGAGATCGCAATCGACTTGAGAAGCGCAGTCATGCAGAGATCATCCCAGATCGGCGAAGCCACAGGACGCGGACGCACCTCGACCGGGCACGACATTCTCCCGTGCCGACGCGGTACGCCTGCTCCAAACGCTCCGAATGCCGGTCTAGTACATCGCGAACCAGGCTGAACGCAGACCGATCGCGAATCTCAGGGCAGCGCCGGTGACGGTGACGGTCGACTTCGAACCGACCAGACTCACCGTCGCGACCCGACCGCCCCATTCGCCGCCGCCTTCACGCTTGGTGATCCGGATCGAGACGAGGTCGCCGATCGCCGGATAAGCCCGCTCGAAGAACGAGGCGCGCACCCACCCAGACCAGTCATGCACGGAGTTGCCCGGCTTGCCGTCATACGGGTCGTACTTCGACACGAGATAGGGCTGGCTTCCGGCCGCCGTCCAGCCGCCTGATGAGGACGAGAACTGGGTGAACGCCGGGCTCCCCTTGTAGGTGACGATCTTTCCGGCCGTTGCCGCGACAGCAGCATCGGTTGCGGAGGTTTCCCCGTCGACTCCCCGATAGACCTGGCAGCTCGTCGTGTCACACATGTCGTAGTAACGGCTCGGGACGATACCGCGCACACCGTACGTACGGGCCGCGACAGCTTGTGACTTGAGCGCTTCGGGCATCCACGACGAGGGCATTTCGGCTGCCACCACTCCACGGACATAGTCCTCGATGGAAACGATGTTGACCGTGTTGCGATCGCCTGACCCGGTGGACGGGGTGACCGACTTGAGCGCACCGCGGTAGGTGGCGCTACCGGACGGGAGATAGAGCTTCAAGGTCGGCGCCTCGAACTGCGCGTCGCCGTCCCACGAGACGCCGGCGTAGGACCTGAATCCACCGGTCGTCCTGTACTCGATCGCCGACTTCTTGGTCGGATCTGAGGCCAGCGGCACGATCTGCCACTGGGTCACTGTCTCGCCGCCGATCTCGGTCGGCAGCCAGATCGCCTTGTTGTCCGAGGCCTTGCGGAAGTACAGAGCCGGACGTCCGGCAATCGTGAGCGGGTCCGTCGTGTCCTTGGTGATGAGCACGCGGATGTCGCCACCCTGCGTCCCAAGGTCGGTGCCGGGATAGTAGAAGCCGAGAATTGCGTCGTACTTCGCACCCATCTTCGCGGCGGCCTGAGCGCTGTGCTGACTCATGCCGATGCCATGGCCGTAACCGTGACCGCGCATCTTGAACAGTCCGTTCGACGGAACTGTCACAGAGTCCGCGGTGTGCCGCCCGTGGGCGGCGGAGGCGGCGGTAGAGGTGTGGTGTCTCCATCCGTGATCGGGTTGCCCGCATTGTCATAGGCCTTCGCCGTGTTGTTCGAAGCGGTGTAACGGATGTAGCCGTTGGTGAACGTGACACGCAGGCCACCGGGTTCTGCCGTCATGGATGACGTCGGGGCACCCAGTTTGCCCGAGGCCTCGCCGAGAGCCGCGTAGGTCGAAGCGGAACGTCCCCAGATCGCGTGGACACTGATGGCACTGCCGTTGCGCACCGCGAACAGGGAGCCACTTCTTCGAAGCGTTGGGCGGATGTGACACCGTTGGTCGCCACGGACGGGCTGTCGCCGATTGGGAACCAGAGCGGAGAGGCCTGCGCTCCGAGCGCGAGGTAACGGGCCCGGAATCCGCCGCTCGCCCGTGACGGTCCGAGCGCCCTTGCCGGGCTTGGAGAAGATGTCGAGACTGCCGAGCTGAGTTCGCCGACCGGCTCCGCTGGGGCCCGAGACAACGGCTTCGCCGATATAGACCGCTCCGGTCGAGGTCAGGGTGCCCAACTTGGTCCTGATCTCGGAGGAGTAGTTGCTCATGTACGCCTCGACGCGGTCGCGGAGGCCCCCGCTCTCCGACAACCACCCGTAGGCAAACCTGCCCGGACACGCCGTGCCCACGACGTCGCGATGCCCTGAGATGAAGTTGAGGGTGAGATTGTTCTCGCGGACTTTGTACGTGCCCTTCGCCTTCATGTAGGTCGTGCCCATGCGCCAGCCGACCAGCTTGACCATGGCCGACTTGAGCGCGTCGGTGGGCTCTGACTTGTCGAAGTCGCCCATCATCGAGATGCCCATGGCGTAGGTGTTGACTTCCCCGTTGCCGGAGTGCGCCCCACGGACCGAACGATCGGCGCCGCCCTTACGACCTTCGAAAATTTGTCCGTACTTGTCGACCAGGAAGTTGTAGCCGATGTCGCACCAGTTGTGTCCCTTGATGTGGTACGTCTGGATGCCGCGGACGATCGAGGCCGACTGAGCCTGGGTGTATGAGTTGTTGCCGGCCGTGTGGTGAACCACAACTCCGCGCGTGCTGCTGCCGACCACGGGTGCAGAGCAGGTGCCACCGACGGCAGCACCCCACGACGGTCGGGCTATGACTGCCGGTGGTCCGGTGTACGCAGGGGCGCCATCGCCGAAGTCAGCGGCAGCGGCAGCTGACGCGGCGCCGTTCATGACTGTGTTCGAGATGTTCGCCGCAGTGGTCACATTTGCCTGATCAACCTGCGAGGCTTCGCCGCCCGGGTCGATCGTCATGACCTTGATGTCGTCGGGACGGGTGCCGGACTCGGACGTGACACGTACCGCGACTCCGTCGGCTTCGCCGACCCAGATCGGCTCCGTGCCGGGACGCCCCTCATCGCTGGCTGAATCGTCATCATTCTCAAGGGTCTGCCACGGCGTCCAGGTGCCCTTGACAAGCGAACGGATCGCAACGCTGATGTCCTGCTCAGCGGTCTGGGCTGCCCACGTGACGCCAACCATCCCGTAGGAGGCGGTGCGGGTCTGCGGGAGCTCGGCAACGACGTTCTTGGCGGCACCCGGCGCAGCCTTCGGAACCACCGTCTGCTTGGTCTTGACCACCGGCTTGGGCGTCTTGTCGGTCGGCGCCGGTGCGGTTGCATCAGGGGCGCTGGACGTCACGCCCGTGGGGGTACGCGCGTCCGCGAGCGGACTTGACGCCTGACTGCGCAGGAACAGCACGGCAGAAAGAACAAGCGCGACCGCGATGAGTACGGTCACGCTGTGGCGAATCAAGCGCCAGGAAAGCATGGGGAAGTCCGATCCTGTGGCTGGTGTTGCGGAAATGCTTTTGGGTGTCCATCGATTATGCGCACAGATGCGGGTCAGAATCCACGGACGACACGATCGGGGCCCACTAAAGACTGTGATTTCACCCCAGTTGGTGCTACAAGCGGCTAAGGAGTCCCGTGAAGGCGACGCGCGGCCTCCGCCACCGAACCGGAGAGTGACGGATAGATCGTGAACGCGTCAGCCACCTGGTCGACCGTCAGTGACGCCGACACCGCCAAGGAGATGACGTGGATGAGCTCGCTCGCCTTGGGCCCGACCACGACCCCTCCGACGACGATGCCCATCCCACGGCGGGCGAAGATCTTGACGAAGCCGTCGTGCACACCCGACATCTTGGCGCGCGCATTTGACGCAAGCGGCAGGGTTGCAGCGACCACCTGGAGATCACTCTCGTCCACCTGTTTCTGCGACAGCCCCACCGTGGCGATCTCGGGTGAGGTGAAGACGTTGCTGGACACCTTGCCGAGGTCGAGTGGATGGACTGCGTCGCCCAACAGGTGCGACATCGCAATGCGGCCCTGCTGAGCTGCCACCGAGGCCAGCATGAGCACTCCCGTGCAGTCGCCGGCGGCGTAGACACCCCGCACGGACGTACGCGAGACCCGGTCGACCCGGATGAATCCGTCGTCGTTCAGCCCAACGCCGGCATCGTCGAGGCCAAGACCTTCGGTGTTGGGAATCGAGCCGAGGGCGAGCAGACAGTGCGAGCCGACAACCGTACGACCGTCGGTGAGCGTGACACACACGCCGTCGGTGGTCCGCTCGACCGATGCCATGCGCGAGTTGCCGAGGACGGTCATCCCGCGCCGCTTGAACACGTCCTCGATCACCGTCGCCGCATCGGCATCTTCACCCGGAAGCACCCGATCGCGGCTCGACACCAGCGTCACGGCAGCGCCGAGGCCCTTGTAGGCGCTGGCGAACTCAGCACCCGTCACGCCCGAGCCGACCACGATCATGTGGTTCGGCAGCTCCTTGAGGCCATAGACCTGCTCCCACGTCAGAATGCGCTCGCCATCGGGTTGCGCGTCGGGGCTGACGCGTGGATGAGCACCGGTGGCAATCAGGATGGCGTCGGTCTCGATTCGCGTTGTGCCGTGACCGGTCTCGGCGATGACGAGGCCAGCACTCTCAATGCGTGCGGTTCCGGTGAGGAGGGCGACTCCGCTCGCGACCAGCCGATCCGCCACGTCATCGGACTGGGCCTGCGCGAGGGCCAGCACGCGCGCGTTGACGGCGGCGAGATCTGTGCGGACCGTGTTGGGGACCTGCACTCCCAGCTCCGCAGCGCCGCTGACGTCGGTGAGCAGGTCCGAGGTCGCGATCAAGGTCTTGCTCGGGACGCAGTCGGTGAGCACCGTCGACCCACCGATGCCGTCACGGTCGACCAAGGTCACCTCCGCGCCCAGTCGGGAGGCCACGAGAGCTGCCTCGTAGCCACCTGGTCCGCCGCCGACGATCGTCACGTGTGTCACCCGGCCATTCTCGCACCGCTGCACGCCGACCGCCCCTGCCCCCGGGCGTCAGGCCGATGGGACCCCAGCACGCCCGACGCAGTCGCCACCACGGCCGTACGCTCGCCCCCGGGTTTGTCGTAATGTACCGCTGGTGAGCACCTCAGACATTCCGTCCCACGAACGTGCCCAGCAGGCCGCCGACGCGATTCGTGAGCGCACGGGCGGAGCCGATCACGACATTGCTCTCGTCATGGGCTCGGGCTGGCTTCCTGCGGCTGACGCACTCGGCGAGCCGGAGTTCGAGATCCCCGTCGCCGAGCTTCCCGGCTTCAGCGCTCCTGCCGTGGCCGGCCACGGCGGCACGATCCGTTCAGTTCCGCTTGGCGACAAGCGCCTCCTGATCTTCCTCGGCCGCACCCACTTCTACGAGGGGCGCGGCGTTGCCTCGGTCGTCCACGGAGTGCGCACCGCTGCCGCTGCCGGCGTCCGCACGATCGTGTTGACCAACGGTTGCGGCGGACTCAACCCCGCGTGGGAGCCCGGCACGCCCGTCCTGATCAAGGACCACATCAACCTCACGGCGACGTCGCCGATCGAAGGTGCCAACTTCGTTGACCTGACCGACCTCTATTCGCCGCGTATCCGGGCCATGTTCCAGGAGGTCGACCCGACGCTCGACGAGGGCGTCTACGTTCAGTTCCCAGGCCCGCACTACGAGACCCCGGCCGAGATCGCGATGGTTCGTGCGATCGGCGGTGACCTCGTGGGAATGTCGACCGTGCTCGAAGCCATCGCCGCTCGCGAGGCAGGTATGGAGGTGCTCGGGCTCTCACTCGTGACCAACCTCGCGGCGGGCATCTCCGGCGAACCGCTCAACCATGCCGAGGTGCTCGAGGCCGGCAAGGCCGCCGCCTCGCGTATGGGCACCCTGCTCGCCGACGTGCTGCCGAGGATCTGACGATGGGCGTCGTGGAGCAGGCCCGCGCGTGGGTCAGCCAGGATCCGGATCCGGCCACCCGTGAAGAGCTGCAGGCCCTGATCGACGCCGACGACCTCGCAGAGCTGGAGGACCGCTTTTCGGGACGCTTGCAGTTCGGTACCGCCGGTTTGCGCGGAGCGCTTGGCGCTGGACCCAACCGCATGAACCGGGTGATCGTCGCGCAGGCCGCCGCGGGCCTGGCCGCCTACCTGCTCGAGCGCAAGGATCGGCCCTCGGTGGTTGTCGGATACGACGCGCGGTACAACTCTGATGTCTTCGCCCGCGACACCGCCGAGATCATGGAGGGCGCGGGCGTGCACGCATACCTGCTGCCGACCTACCTCCCGACTCCGGTTCTGGCCTTCGCGATCCGCCACCTCGGCTGCAGCTCCGGCGTCATGGTGACCGCGTCGCACAACCCGCCTGAGGACAACGGCTACAAGGTCTATCTCGCCGACTCGAGCCAGATCGTGCCGCCTGAGGACACGGACATCTCCGATGCGATCGATCGTGTCGGTCGGGTCGACGAGCTGCCGCGCAGCGATGCCTACGAGCTGCTCGGTCCCGAGGTCGCCGAGGCCTATGTGGAGGCCGTGGTCGCCCTTCCGTCTGACGGTCCCCGCGACATCTCGTGCGTCTACACGCCGATGCACGGGGTCGGTCGGGACACTCTCGTGGAGACCGTTTCGCGCGCGGGGTTTCCGGCATTGCATGTCGTGCGTGAGCAGGGCGAACCAGACCCCGACTTCCCCACTGTCGCGTTTCCCAACCCCGAGGAGCCCGGGGCGATGGATCTGTCGCTCAAGCTCGCGTCGGAGGTGGGTGCCGACATCATCGTCGCCAACGACCCGGACGCCGATCGCTGCGCAGTCGGCGTACGGGACGGCGAGTCCTACCGAATGCTCAGCGGCGACCAGGTCGGCGTGCTGCTGGCCGACTTCCTCCTCCGCCGCGGCGTCACCGGCACGTACGCCTCGTCGATCGTGTCCTCCGACCTGCTCGGCCGACTGTCGGGGGCGCACGGCCAGCCCTGGCAGCAGACGTTGACCGGCTTCAAGTGGATAGGCAAGATCCCCGACCTCGCCTACGGCTACGAGGAGGCGCTCGGCTACGCCGTTGCACCTGACATCGCCCGCGACAAGGACGGCGTCTCCGCGATCATCACGGTGCTTGAGCTCGCGGCGGGCCTCAAGGCCGAAGGTAGAACGCTCGTCGACCGTCTCGACGAGATCTACCGCGAGCACGGCCTGCACGCCACGACCCAGCTGTCGGTGCGCGTGGAGGACCTCGCGATCATCGCCCGCGCCATGGACACCCTGCGAACCTCACCCCCGTCGACGCTCGGCGGTCAGGCTGTGACCTCCGTCGACGACCTTGCCAATGGATACAACGGACTGCCACCGACCGACGGCATCAGGCTCCAGCTCAAGGGCGACGTCCGCATCATCTGTCGGCCGTCCGGCACCGAGCCCAAGCTCAAGTGCTATCTCGAGATCGTCGTGCCGGTCGACGACTCGATCGACGCGGCGCGTACGACCGCCGACGGGGCGCTGACAGCGATCAAGTCAGACCTCGCGACAGCCCTCGGCCTCTAGCCAGAGGGCTGCCAGCGATCCGCCTCTACGGCGGGTGACCTCAGCGACCGGGCGGTGTCCGATAGGTCGTGCTCGACGGCCAGGCGGACTGGCCACCGGAGTAGACGATCGTCAGGTTCCTGCGCCCAGCTCCCTTGAATCCGGGCAACGACACGTTCACCGTGCCGTCGTCAACCATTCCGACGCCGATCTGCTCGGAGCCCTCGAAGACGTACACGGCGCCGTCGTCGACGGTGAATCCGTCGGCAGTGACGGACACGCCGAGCACCGGCGGCTGCTTGTCCCTGCCGACGGTGCCCGGGGTCCATGAGGTGACCTCGACCGTCGAGCTCACCTTGGGGGTCGACGCATCGAAGCCGATCAACGCCGGGTCGTGGTCGCTCGATCGATAGGGGTCCGGCCGGTAGAGGTCGGTCACGTTGTAGTTGTAGCGGCTGTACTCGCGACCGACGGACTCGTAGGCGTTGATGTTCCAGATGTCAGCACCGGTGACCCGATCGAACGCCTCCGGGGAGGCGAAGACGTGGTCGAGCGAGCCGATCAGGCCGCCGAACTGGTAGGTCTCCTTGTCGGTCAGCTCACGCGGGACGTTGACGTAGCCGGCATCCTCAATGACCTGGACCGGGTCCTCCTCGTTGTAGGCATTGAAGTCACCGGTCAGGAAGACCCGGTCGGTTCCCGCAGCCTCCTCGACGGTTTCGGCGAAGGCGACCAGCGCGTGAGCTTGCAGGACCCGCGAGTGGTTTGATGCTCCCTGTCCATCGCCCTGGTCGGCGTCCGCCCCCTCACCTGAGCCCTTGGACTTGAAGTGGTTGACGATCGCCACAAAGTCGTCGTTGTCGCCGCCTCCAACTGGTCTGAACTCCTGCGCCAAGGGTTCGCGGGCGTTGCCGAACGCCGGATCGTCGATCAGGATGGTCGACTGGCCGACGGTCTCGACAGCGTCCGGTCGGTAGATGAACGCCGTACGGATGACGTCCTCCGCAAGCGGCACGACCGCCGGTGACGGGACGAAGGCCCATTCGGTGTGTCCGGCATCGGCGTTGAGGGCGGACACCAGGTTGCCCAACGCCGTGTCGCGGTCAATGCCGAACGCGGCAGAGTTCTCGATCTCCTCCAGGGAGATGACATCGGCGCCGAGGGCGCTGATCGCCGCGACGATCTTGGTCTGCTGCCGCTCGAGGCTGGCTTGGTTGGCCGCACCGCGCGGACCGTTGTTGGTGCACCGGTTGACCGTGATCTTGGTGCCGTCCCGATCGGTGTAATAAGTGCAGGTGCCTGCACCCGACGCCGCATAGTCCTCGCCGAGCGTCGTGAAGTAGTTGAGCACGTTGAAGGTCGCGAGCTTGACCTCTCCCCCGACGGGTCCGGGGGCGGCGGTGCGGGTGCTGCCGATCGTCACCGGTTCGCCGCCAGCGGCCGTCAGCTGGGTAGCCGGCTGGAGCTTCCAGAGATTGTTGCGGAAATCCAGCACGACCGGTGACCTGAACGACACCGGAGCACCAGCCCGCACCTCGTTGTCCTCGGTCAGCCAGGGCAACGGGATGTCCTGGTTGGCCGAGGAGAAGAAGTTGACGCTCGCGCCGTCATCGAGGGTCACCCGGCGGGTCGCGTTTTCGGCGACCACGGCGTCGTACGCGGCCGACCCCGGCCTGGCGACATTGGTCGGCTGCGGCAGCGGCGAGTCACCCGAGGCGAGGCCGATCTCGGCGTACTGGTTGGTCGCGTAGTTGTTGGTGATCGTGTAGGAGCCCTCGGGCAGCAACTGCATACCTTCGAGGGACTCGCGCACCGGCTCGCTGAGCGGGAAGTCGACCGCGGCCGGCTTGACCGCCTCCGCCGGGGTTGCGAGCACCTCAAAGGAGCCTGGAGGCGGGGAGATCTCGGTCAGGCCCTGGTACTCGCTGACCCGACCGGTGACCTGGACGTAGTCACCGAGCTGCACCGCCGACGCGAGCGCCGGCGAGTACGCGAAAAGGCCGTCGGAGGCGTTGTGGGTCGACAGGTCCAGGTCACCACCGGTGCCGGGCGTCTGGATGAAGACCCCGTTGTAGCCGCCGGTGTCGTAGTCGGCGGTCACGATGCCTCGGGTGGTGACGTCCTGACCCGCGAAGGGGCTGGTGTCGCCGGTGCCCTGGATCTCGGCAATCGTCTTGGTGACCGGGGGCGTAACGACTCCCCCTCCACACGGCTCGCCACACGCCTCCGGCGAGGGTGCTGCTGATGCGAAGTCAGTTGCGTTGTCATCGGTGTCCGTGCCGTCGGCGTCCCGGTTGAGCGAAGCCGTCACCGAGTAGCCGCTCGCCTTGGGCCCCGAGCCCTCGTAGGTCACCGACGTGCCGTAGCCGACGAGGTCGACCAGTGCGTCGTTTGCGAGCACCGTGGCGCGGTCACCGGTGAGCGCCGTCGTGGCCTGGGAAAGAGCGAGAGTTCCCCCGCTGCTGCCGGAGAACGAGATCGTGGAGGTCACGTCCGGCGTCGGCAGCTCAGCACCATTAGCCGCGTTGGCGTTGCCGCTGACCAACACGTGGCTACCCGGTTCGAGGTGCAGGTCACCGAGCGGGATCAGGCCCGTGAAGTTGCCGGTCGAGGTGGCCGAGCGGTACTGCACCGACCAGCCCGAGACGTCGATCGGAGCGTCGGTCGGGTTGTAGAGCTCTACGAACTTGTTGCGGTAGGTCGCGCCTGCGCTGCCGCCGTTGAGGTAGGCCTCGCTGATGACGACCTGGTCGCCAGCGGGACTGGCCTGAACCGTCTGCGGCGCGACGACCACCCCGCCGAGGGCGAGCACGGTGGCCAGTGAAGTGAACAGGTGTCGATTCATGATCGGCCTTCCGTGATCAGTGGGGTCTGTTGACCGGCGGACACCCGGGACTTGGGTCTGGAATTGCGAACCTTGACCTCGAACGTCCTCGTCGAGCCCTCATGGGCCGCGTCACCGGAGTAGGTGACCGTCAGGGTGCGGTTGCCGGGGCGCAGTGCGCCAGTCGCCACGGTGAGCACGACCGAGCCGTCGACAAGGTCGGCCTCGTCGAGAACCCTGTTGCCTTCGCGCAGGGTCGCTGTTCCCGTCGGCGTCGAGCCGTCCGAGGTCACGCGCACATCCACATCGATGGGCGCCTTGGCAGTCGGGTGGTCCTCGGTGGTTGCGGTCGTGGTCGTGGCAAGCGGGGCTGCGACTTCGAACGCAGGCAGCGTCGCCGTGGCGCCGTTGGGTGCGGTCTCGATGCGAATCCGCGCGGTGCCACTCGCCCCGGCCGGAAGATCGAACTCGATGTCCGCAGAGCCGCCGGAGGCAGGGAAGTCGCCGAGACCGATCTCGTCATCTCCGACCACGAGAGTCGCGGCAACCGAAGTGGTCGGCGGGACTCCGAGCGACGTGAGGTCGAGCCTCGGCAGCGTGAACGAGACAGTGCCACCAGCGGCGTACGCACTCTGGAGGCCATTTACCTGCATCGTGCGGCGGGCGTAGTCCGGCGACACCGGCGAGTTGTCGCGCAGGTAATCGATCCACTCCTCGTAGTCGACCAATCCGGTGTCGACGGCGGGGCCTTGGGCGAACGCGCGGAAGTTGTCGCCACCGGTGGCGAGGAAGTTGAAGGTCCCGACTTTGTAGGTCCGTGCCGGGTCGAGCTTCCCGCCGTTGATGGTCACGCCGGTGATGCGATCGCCCTCGGGTCGGGCCGGATCGGTGGTGACCTGGAGGTTCTTCGACAACCCGAGCTGCAGGTACGGCCGACTCGGAACGGTGCCGTCTGCGTTGCGCTGCCACTGCTGCTCGAGCACCTGCTTGAGTTGCCCCCCCGTCAGCGAGACTGACGAGAGGTTGTTGAAGAACGGAAGGACCGAGTTGGCCTCCGCGAACGTGATCACCCCATCGCCGTTGGAGCCACCAGTCCCGGCGCGCAGCAGATCGGCTCGGAGGCCACCGGGGTTGACGATGCCGATGTCGGCTCCGGCGGGCGAGGCGCCGACCCGGTCGAGGAGCATGTCCGCGACGGCGTTGCCGATCGTCGACTCGGCGGCTCGGTCTTCACCACCGGTCGCGGTGAACGCCCTGGTGATGTCGCCGGTCTGGCTGGCGACCGGTTCGTCGCCCTTGTCAGCGGCGAAGGCCAAAGCTGCGTCCACGATGGGCTTGACCGCGGCGACGCGAGGGTAGGCCGCAGTGAGGTCGGCGTCGGCTGCCGTGGTGCGCGCGGTGTTCTTCTGGGTGTAGCCGGTGACCGATCCGGTGTCCTTGTCGAAGGTCAGCTTGATCTGACCGACGTTGCTTCCGTAGTTGCCGGTCTGGATGATCGGTCGGGTCTCGCCAGGCTGGCCGGGGACCGGGGCGTCGTAGGCATACTTCTGATGGGTGTGCCCCATGAAGATGGCGTCAACCTCCGCATCGGTCTGCTCCGCGATCTTCTTGAAGACCGTGCTCTCGGCAATGTTCTGCTCGTACGTCTGGGCACCGTCCGGCGCGCCTTCGTGAATCGACGCGACGATGACATCCGGCGCGTCCGGCAGGGCCTTGAGTTCGTCAACGGCGACGTTGATCCCATCGGTCGGGTCGGTGAAGGTGAGACCGGCGATGCCGCCAGGCGTCACCAGAGAGGGGGTCTCCTGGGTCACCGCTCCAATGACAGCAATGTCGACCCCATCGATGGTGAAAATCTCGTACTTGTCCAGCAGCGGAGTATTGTCGGCCTTGAACACGTTGGCCGCGAGGAACGGGAAGTCGGCGGCGTCGGCAAGTCGGCCCGTGAGGTCGTCGGCGCCCTTGTCGAACTCGTGGTTGCCGGCGGCAGATGCGCTCAGGTCAAGGGCGTTGAGGACGTCGACAGTCGGGATGTCGCCCTGGACCGATGAAGCGAACAACGACGCGCTCACGTTGTCACCGGCCGAGATCAGCAGGGAATTGCCGTCAGGCGCCTCCCCACGCAACTGCTCGACAGTTCCGGCGAACTTGACCGTGTTGGCATCAATTCGACCGTGGAAGTCGTTGATGCCGATCAGGTTGAGGGTCACGTCGTCCGCAGCGTGGGCGGGCGTGACGGCGATCAGTGGCGCACCGATCAGTGCGGCGGTGGCGAGTCCGGCGAGCCGGCGAGACATGAAGTTCACAGTCATTCCTCCCGAGAAATGGCATCGCGAGGAACCGGCACGGCTCATCCCCCGATGAGACCTCCTGAGAACGTCTCAAGAAGCAGTGAAGCCCAGCAGACCCCTTCAGGTACGACCGTGTCAACGGGCTGCACCCGTATCGCAGATGACAACTCGGTGAACGTCGGGTTCCAGGGCGCCAAAGTTTCCCGTGCCGGACCTGAGGGCCTAACCTTGACCGGTGGCCCCGACAACATCGACATCACTGCGCAAGACCCTCGACGGCCTGCCCGGCGTCGATCAGGTCGGCGTCGAAGCACGCGCTGCCGGGCTCGGCACCCGCTCGATCAAGACGACCTCGAAGGCGTGGGCGATCGACCTCGCGATCTCGATGGTTGACCTCACGACGCTCGAAGGTTCCGACACAGCAGGCAAGGTGCGCGCGCTCGCCAGCAAGGCAATGCGTCCCGATCCGTCCGATCCGAGCTGCCCCTCTGCCGCCGCCGTGTGCGTCTATCCCGACATGGTCGCGATCGCCAAGGAAGCGCTCGGCACCTCGGGGCTCAATGTCGCCAGCGTTGCCACCGCCTTCCCCTCGGGCCGCGCCGCACTCGACATCAAGCTCGCCGACACGCGTGACGCGGTCGAGGCCGGTGCCGACGAGATCGACATGGTCATCGATCGCGGGGCATTCCTGTCCGGCAACTACGGCCTGGTCTTCGACGAGATCGTCGCGACCAAGGAGGCCTGTGCCCGCGCCGATGGGTCTCACGCCCACCTCAAGGTGATCTTCGAGACCGGCGAGCTGCAGACCTACGACAACGTCCGCAAGGCTTCGTGGCTCGCCATGGAGGCCGGTGCCGACTTCATCAAGACCAGCACCGGCAAGGTGCAACCCGCAGCAACCCTTCCCGTCACCCTGGTGATGCTCGAAGCCGTACGCGACTTCCGCGCCGAGACGGGTCGTCAGGTGGGGGTCAAACCCGCCGGCGGTATCCGTACGTCCAAGGATGCGATCAAGTACCTCGTCATGGTCAACGAGATCGTGGGCGATGACTGGCTCGACCCTGCCTGGTTCCGCTTCGGCGCCTCGACTTTGCTCAACGACCTGCTCATGCAACGCCAGAAGCTGGCCACCGGCCACTACTCCGGCCCCGACTACGTCACCCTGGACTGATCATGGCTGCCAAGAAATCATTCGTGTACGCGCCCGCTCCCGAGTCGCGGGCGATCGTCGACATCAAGAGCTCGTATGGGTTGTTCATCAACGGCGAGTTCGTCGAGGGCAAGGGCGGCTCGTTCAAGTCGATCAGCCCGTCGTCCGAGGAGGTTCTCGCCGAGATCACCGAGGCTACGGCGTCTGACGTCGACGCTGCCGTCAAGGCCGCCCGTCGGGCCTACACCACCGTCTGGTCCAAGATGCCCGGCAGCGAGCGGGCCAAGTACCTCTACCGCATCGCCCGCATCATGGCCGAGCGGTCACGCGAGTTCGCGGTGCTGGAGTCGCTCGACAACGGCAAGCCGATCAAGGAGTCGCGCGACGTCGACCTGCCGCTGGTGTCGCAGTGGTTCTTCTACTACGCCGGCTGGGCCGACAAGCTCTCGTACGCCGGGCTCGGACCGGACCCCAAGGCACTTGGCGTGGCCGGTCAGGTGATCCCGTGGAACTTCCCGATCATGATGCTGGCCTGGAAGATCGCTCCGGCGCTGGCTGCCGGCAACACGGTCGTCCTCAAGCCTGCTGAGACCACACCCCTCACGGCGCTGCTGTTCGCGGAGGTGTGCCAGCAGGCAGACCTGCCGCCGGGTGTCGTCAACATCATCACCGGCGCCGGCGCAACGGGACAGGCGCTGGTCGAGCACCCTGACGTCGACAAGGTCGCGTTCACCGGGTCGACCGCCGTCGGCAAGGCCATTGCGCGCTCGGTCGCCGGGACCGACAAGAAGGTCACCCTCGAGCTCGGCGGCAAGGCGGCCAACATCGTCTTCGACGACGCCCCGCTCGACCAGGCCATCGAGGGCATCGTCAGCGGCATCTTCTTCAACCAGGGCCACGTCTGCTGCGCCGGGTCGCGCCTGCTGGTGCAGGAGAACATCTACGACGACGTCCTCGAGCGCCTCAAGCGCCGCATGTCAACGCTGCGCCTCGGCGATCCACTCGACAAGAACACCGACATCGGTGCGATCAACTCCAGCGAGCAGCTCGCCCGCATCAAAGAGCTGTCCGACGTCGGTGACGAAGAGGGTGCCGAACGGTGGTCAGCCCCGTGCGACATCCCCGACAGTGGTTTCTGGTTCCCGCCGACGATCTTCACCGGCGTCACCCAGGCACACCGCATCGCCCGCGAGGAGATCTTCGGTCCGGTGCTTTCGGTGCTGACGTTCCGAACACCCGCTGAGGCGGTCGAGAAGGCCAACAACACGCCGTACGGCCTGTCGGCGGGGGTGTGGACCGAGAAGGGCTCACGCATCCTCTCGATCGCCAGCCAACTGCGCGCCGGCGTGGTGTGGGCCAACACGTTCAACAAGTTCGACCCCGCGTCGCCGTTCGGCGGCTACAAGGAGTCGGGCTACGGCCGCGAAGGCGGCAAGCACGGTCTTGCCTCATACCTCAAGGGAGCCAACTGATGTCTCGGGTTGAGGTGCGCAAGACGCACAAGCTGTACATCGGCGGCGACTTCCCGCGCTCGGAGTCGGGTCGTACGTTCGAGGCACTCGATGCCAAGGGTGAGTTCATCGCCAACATGGCCAAGGCATCACGCAAGGATGCCCGCGACGCGGTCCAGGCGGCGCGCAAGGCGTTCGGCGGCTGGTCGGCGCGCACGCCCTACAACCGTGGTCAGGTCATCTACCGCATCGCCGAGGTCATGGAAGGCCGGCGCGAGCAGTTCATGGCGGAGATCCTTGCCGGTGGCACGCCACCCAAGAAGGTCGCGCCCTGCGTGGACGCGTCGATCGACCGGGTCGTCTGGTACGCGGGGTGGGCCGACAAGTACGTACAGGCGCTCGGCAATGCCAATGCCGTGTCGGGGCCGTTCTTCAACCTCTCGACCCCCGAGCCGACAGGCGTGGTGGCCATCGTCGCCCCCGAGGAACCGCTGCTCGGACTCGTCAGCGTCATCGCTCCCGCCATCGCCACGGGCAACACGGTGGTCGTCATCGCCAGTGAAAAGCATCCGGTGCCTGCTGTGACCCTCGCCGAGGTCATGGCTGCCTCCGACGTGCCCGGCGGCGTCGTCAACATCCTCACCGGCTCGGCGGCCGAGATCGCGCCATGGCTGGCATCACACATGGATGTCAACGCCCTCGACCTCGCCGGTGTGGACGACGCCGACCTCGCCGTCTCCCTTGAAGTTGCTGCCGCAGACAATCTCAAGCGAGTCCTGCGTCCTCCTGCCAAGGTTGACTGGCTCGCCGAACCGAGCCTGGCCCGCCTTGAGACGTTCGTCGAGACCAAGACCGTCTGGCACCCGATTGGTGTCTGAGTCCGCGTCCTTTCGACAAGCTCAAGGACCATTTCCGCGGACCACATCCTTTCGACAAGCTCACGGACCATTTCCGCGGACCGCGTCCTTTCGACAGGCTCAAGGAGCGTTCCCTGAGCCTGTCGAAGGGATCTGATGGGCGTCGTGATCCTTGCCGGGCCGTCGGGCGCCGGCAAGTCACACCTCGCCGAGCGACTCGGCTGGACGGTCGTACGACTCGATGACTTCTACCGTGACGCAGAGGCGCCGAACCTGCCCCGTTCGAGTCTGGGCATCGTCGACTGGGACGACGTCAGATCGTGGGACGCCGCAGCGGCAGTCGATGCGATCCGCGCACTCTGCGACAGGGGCACGGCCGATGTGCCCGTCTATGACATCGCCGCCAGCGCCCGCACTGGCACGCACACGTTGACGCTCACCGGCACGAGCTTCATTGCCGAAGGCCTGTTCGCGCCGGTGATCGTCGACGCCTGTCGGGACGCGGGCATGCTCGACGCCGCGATCTGTCTGCGTCGCAACCGCATGGTGACGTTCGTGCTGCGCCTGAGCCGTGACCTCCGCGAAGGGCGCAAGTCACCGATCATGCTCCTACGACGTGGTTGGCGGCTGATGAGGGATGAACCGCGTATCGTCGCCGACGCCGTCGCGCACGGATGCGAGCCGATGACTCCACGCCAGGCCGCGAGAAGACTGCAGTAGTGACCGGCCCGCACTGGTCGCCCCGCTTGCCGACTGCACCGCAGGATGCTGTGGTGGGCAGAGCGCAACAAGTGCGATCCAGCTTCCCGATCCAGCAGGAGGTCCCGTGCCGAAGGCTCCCGAGCTGGTCACCGTTGGGCACGGACGTCTTGGCCGGGCGGAGCTGGCCGCCCTGCTCCGCACAGCAGAAGTCGCGACGCTGATCGACATACGCCGCTATCCAGCGAGTCGTCACAACCCGGACGCCTCCAGCGACGAGATGCGAGCGTGGATGCCTTCCGCCGGCATTGAGTACCGCTGGGACGTACGCCTCGGCGGGCGACGCAAGCTGCCGCCCGGTGCGTCGCCCGACACCTGGTGGAAGGTCGAGTCGTTTCGTGCCTACGCCGCGCACACGCGCACCTCCGAGTTCGCCGACGGATTGGCAGCAGTCCTCGCGTCAGCGGGCACAGGACGCACAGCTGTCATGTGCAGCGAGACGGTCTGGTGGAGATGTCATCGCCGGATCGTCGCCGATGTCGCCCAGGTCGGGCACGGCCTGACCGTCCGACACCTCATGCCGAACGGCAGCCTTCGCGACCATCCGTCCTCCGACGGAGCACGATGTCTCGCCGATGGCCAGCTGGTGTGGGACGGTCCCGACGTCGCTGGCGAACGCTAGGCGCACAACCTGTCGCAGGCGTCGGGTGCTTGACGAGCGTCCCTGCCTCTGGGTCAATTCAGAGCATGACGTTCGATGCCTCGAGGAACTCATACGACCGGTACATGGGTCGATACTCAAATCAGTTGGCGCATCTGTTCGCCGACTTCGCTGCAGTCCCTGCCGCCTCGACGATTCTCGACATCGGCTGTGGTCCAGGTGCCTTGACGGAGATCCTGGCTCTCCGCGCTGGCGCCGCCAATGTCTCAGCCGCCGATCCGTCTGAGCCATTCGTGACAGCTTGCGCCGAGCGAGTGCCCGGTGCAGATGTCCGGCTGGCATCTGCCGCTGAGCTCCCGTGGCCCGACAACTCCTTCGGGCTGGTCGTCGCACAGCTTGTCCTCAACTTCCTGCCCGATGCCGACGCAGGAATCCGGGAGATGACCCGCGTCGCGCAACCGGGTGCCACCGTCGCAGTGTGCACCTGGGACTACCGCGGTCGTATGCAGATGCTCCGTACGTTCTGGGATGCTGCCCTCACCCTTGATCCACACGCGCCGGGAGAGCAGATCACGATGGCGTTCAGCTCTCAGGAGGAACTGGTCCAGACCTGGCGGAAGCACGGACTCCGCGACATCGAGTCGGCCGATCTCACGGTCTCGACAACATACGAAGACTTCGAGGACTACTGGCTGCCATTCACTCTCGGCGTGGGTCCGGGCGGCGCCTACGCCACCTCGCTGGAGGCCATGCCACTCGCCCGGCTGAAGGATGAGTGCTTCAGACAGCTCGGCAAACCGCAGGGTTCGTTCGATCTGACGGCGGTGGCCGTCGCAGTTCGCGGCCGGGTCGAGGGCCACTGAGCGCCTAGAGCGCGGCGTAGCCCGGCTTGATGATGTCGTTGATGATCGCGAGACGTTCGTCGAAGGGCAGGAATGCGCTCTTCATCGCGTTGACCGTGAACCAGCGCAGATCGTCGGTGGTGTAGCCGAACGCATCGACGAGGAGCTGCATCTCGCGGCTCATCGAGGTGCCACTCATCAGCCGGTTGTCACAGTTGACCGTGACCCGGAAGCCAAGATCCTTGAGCTTGCCGATCGGGTGGTCGGCGATCGACGTCATGTTGGGCACGGCGCGCGTCTGCAGGTTGGACGATGGGCACATCTCGAGCGGGATGCGGCGGTCGCGGATGTAGGCCGCGAGACGCCCCAGCACGGGTCCGCCCGGGGCATCGAAGTCGATGTCGTCGACGATGCGTACGCCATGACCCAGCCGTTCGGCGCCACAACGTTGGATGGCCTGCCAGATCGACGGCAGTCCGAACGCTTCGCCCGCGTGGATCGTGAAGTGGGCATTTTCGCGGTGCAGGAACTCGAATGCCTCAAGGTGCAGGATCGGCGGATAACCGTCCTCCGCACCCGCGATGTCGAAGCCGGCGACTCCCCTGTCGCGATATTCGACGGCGATCTTGGCAACCTCGAGCCCACGCGTGGCATGGCGCATCGCGGTGAGCAGCTGTCCGACGACGATCGGGGTGCCCTGGGCCGCGGCTTCAGCCCGACCCTCGTCGATGCCGGCCTGCACGGCCTCGACCGTCTCCTGCAGGCTCAGGCCAGCCGACAAGTGCTGCTCGGGCGCCCACCGAAGCTCGGCATAGACCACGTTGTCACCGGCAAGGTCGAGCACCGATTCGCGCGCCACTCGGGCGAGATCCTGCGGGCGCTGCATGACGGCAACCGTGTGCACGAATGTCTCGAGATAACGCTCGAGCGATCCCGAGCTCGAGGACTCCTCGAACCACACTCCAAGAGACTCGGCATCGGGTGCCGGCAGGTCGTGACCGATCTCGCGAGCGATGTCAACAATCGTCGCCGGTCGTACGCCACCATCAAGGTGCTCGTGGAGCGCGACTTTGGGGGCCTTGGCGATCTGCTCAGACGTTGCGGCGGCCATCAGGTGCCCATCAACAGGACGACGGTCTCGGCAACGCAGGCAGGCTTGTCGCTGCCCTTGATCTCGACCGTGTGCTGCAAGGTCGCTCGCTGTCCCTTGTCGATGTCCTCGACCGAGAGCAGCTCCACGCGATTGCGGATCTTCGACTTGACCATGACCGGTGTGATGAAGCGAACCTTGTTGAGTCCGTAGTTGACGCGCGCCACGTCACCGGCAAAGGCGTAGACCTGAGCACCGAGAAATGGCAGCAGCGAGAGCGTCAGGTGCCCGTGGGCCACTGTCGCGCCGAACGGGCCAGTCACCGCTCGCTCGGGGTCGACGTGGATCCACTGTCGATCACCTGTCGCATCCGCAAACAGATCGATGCGCTCCTGGGTGATCTCCAACCATTCGCTGACTCCGAGCTCCTCGCCGGCAGCATCGGCGATCTCCTGACTGTTGTTCAAGATGCGCATCAGTCCAACCTACTCAATCCGGTCAATGACGACAGAGGGCGCCTCGGCACTGCCCGCTCCGATGTCGAAGCCGCCATCGAGAGCCGCGAGGGCTCGTTCGAAACGCTCGGGGGTGTCGGTGTGCAGCGTCAGCAGTGGCTGACCAGCGGTGATGGTGTCGCCGGGCTTGGCGTGCATCACGATGCCCGCTGCGGCCTGCACCTGCTCGCCGGGACGGGATCGTCCAGCGCCGAGCCGCCAGGCGGCGACTCCCACGGCCATTGCGTCGAGCCGCGTCAGCGTGCCGCTCGCCGGCGCTTCCATCGTGTGGGTCTCCTTGGGCGTGGGGAGCGCCGCTTCAGGGTCACCGCCCTGCGCTGAGATCATCCGCTTCCACACGTCCATGGCCGCACCGGATGCGAGCTTCTCGGCCGGATCGACGTCGCTCCTGCCTGCCGCATCGAGCATCTCCCTGGCGAGCGCGATCGTGAGCTCCACGACGTCCGCCGGGCCCCCGCCCGCGAGCACCTCGACCGACTCGGCCACCTCGACAGCATTGCCCGCTGTCAGACCGAGCGGGGTCGACATGTCGGTCAGCAACGCCACGGTCTTGACGCCCGCATCAGTGCCGAGAGCAACCATGGTCTCGGCCAGCTCCCGCGCCTGGTCGAGACTCTTCATGAACGCTCCCGTGCCGACCTTGACGTCCAGCACCAGGGCGCCGGTGCCTTCGGCGATCTTCTTGCTCATGATCGAGCTGGCAATCAGTGGAATCGCCTCGACGGTGCCTGTGACGTCGCGCAGCGCGTACAGCTTCTTGTCCGCGGGCGCGAGACCAGCACCCGCAGCACAGATCACCGCGCCGACGTCCTCCAGCTGCGCCATCATCTCCTCGTTGCTGATCTCGGCCCGCCAACCCGGAATCGATTCAAGCTTGTCGAGGGTTCCGCCGGTGTGCCCGAGTCCGCGCCCGGACAGCTGCGGCACGGCCACTCCGCAGGCGGCGACGAGGGGAGCCAGCGGCAGGGTGATCTTGTCGCCGACGCCCCCGGTCGAGTGCTTGTCGGCGGTCTTCCACGACAGGGCGGAGAAGTCCATCCGCTCACCGCTGGCGATCATCGCGTTGGTCCAGCGGCTGATCTCCCGACGGTTCATCCCGTTCAGCAGGATCGCCATGGCCAGCGAAGACATCTGCTCGTTGGCAACGGCACCGCGGGTGTAGGCATCGACGACCCAGTCGATCTGCGCATCGCTCAGCTCAGCGTTGTCGCGCTTGGTCGCGATCACCTCAACCGCATCGAACTTCTCGCTCATGTCGCCGCCCTCACGTTGATGCTCCTGAATCCCCGCAAGACCCAGGTGGGCCGTCGCGGCGCCTCGCCGACAAGGTCAAGGCGCGGGAAGCGCCGCAGCAGATGGGTCATCGAGATCTCCAGCTCCATGCGAGCCAGCGGCGCTCCGAGACAGAAGTGGCGACCCATGCCGAAGCCCACGTGCGGGTTGGGGTCACGACCGACGTCGAACGAGTCGGCATTGGCGAACGCCGCCTCGTCACGATTGGCCGACCCCATCAGGCAGGCGACCTTCTGGCCGGCCCGGATCGTCTGGCCGTTGATGGCAACGTCGACCTTCGCGGTGCGTTCGAAGAGCTGCAATGGCGCATCGAAGCGGATCAGCTCCTCGAGCGCAAGCTCCATCGGCACCTCCCCCGATGTGACTCGGCCGAGCTGGTCGGGATGCGTCAACAACGCGTACAGGCCGTTGCCGAAAGCATTGACCGAAGCTTCATGGCCCGCGTTGAGCAACAGCACGACCGAGGCGACCAGCTCGTCGTCGCTGAGCTTGGCGCCACGGCCACGCTCGCGAATCAGGTCGCTGATCAGGTCGTCACCGGGATGGTCGCGGCGATCGGACACGACGGCACTCACATAGTCGGAGAAGGCCGCGCTTGCCTCAACTGCCGCTGCCTTGACGTCGGCTTCGACCCTCGGCTCGTACATGTTCACGATGGCCTGCGACCAGGACCGCAGCAGTTGGTGGTCCTCACGGGGCACACCGAGCAGATCGGCGATCACGTAGACCGGCATCGGCTCGGCATAGTCGGCGAGCACGTCAAAACTGTCGTCGAGCCGTTCGACCATGTCGGACGCCAGCTCCTCGATCCTGGGTCGCATCCGCTCCACGTGGCCACGTCCGAAGGCGCCGGCCACCAGCTTACGAAGCCGGGTGTGGGCCGGCGGTTCGTTTTCCATCATCTGATTGCGGTGCAGGGCGTTGAACGGCTCGAGCTCGTCGGTCGGTTGCCGATCGGTCCAGATGCGCCCGAACCCGCGGTTGCGCAACACCTTGCTGACCGCATCATGGGTCGTCGCCAGCCACATTCCCATCGGCTCGTGCCACAGGACCGGGCCGTTGGCGCGCAATGACGTCAGTACGGGATAGGGATCGCGCAGGAACGATGGCTCCCCCGGATCAAGCTGTACGGCGTACTTGGTCAACGCTCCGCCAGGTCATCGGCACCGAACGCGTCCGGGAGCACCTCGGTCATCGTCTTGACCCCGCTCGCCGTCATCAGCTGCATGTCGGGGCCACCGTTCTCCCACAGCAGCTGCCGGCAGCGCCCGCACGGCATGAGTGGCTTGCCGTTCGCATCGACGCAGGCCACCGCGAGGAGGCGGCCGCCGCCGGTCGCGTGGAGCGCCGAGACCATGCCGCACTCCGCGCACAGGGCAACTCCGTAGGCGGCGTTCTCGACATTGCAACCGAGCACGACGCGCCCGTCGTCAACCAAACCGGCGACGCCGACCTTGAAGTTGGAGTAAGGCGCGTAGGCCCGCCCCATCACCTCAGTGGCATAGCGGGTGAGGGCATCCCAGTCGACCGGGTCATCGGCGCCGGTGATCCCGAGCGCTCCACCATCGACCGCCATCAGCCGGCACTGCCCTTGCGGTAGGGCTTGCCATCGGCCGCGGGCATCCGTAGCCGCTGCGAGGCCAGCGCCAGGACCATCAGGGTGGTGACGTACGGCGTCATGCCCGTCAGGTCTTCGGGGATCGACTCGCTGAAGAAGTACCAGAGGCCGATCACGATGCCGATGCCGAGCGTCACCGATCCGGCGACCTTCCGTCCCTTGCGCAGCTGCCAGATCGCGAGGAGCACGAGGCCAACTGCGACCAAAAGCAGCAAGCCGTGAATCGTCTCGCCACCGCCGCGCAGGCGGAGCGTGTCGGTGTAGCCAAACAGCCCAGCGCCCGCGAGCAGGCCGCCGGGTCGCCAGTTGCCGAAGATCATGGCGGCCAGGCCGATGTAGCCTCGACCACCCGTCTGGCCGTCTCGGAACCCACTGGCCGCGACCAGGGCCAAGAAGCCTCCCGCGAGGCCGGCGAAACCGCCCGAGATCATGACGGCAATGAACTTGTAGCGGATCACATTGATGCCGAGCGACTCCGCCGCGGCGGGGCTCTCACCGCACGACCGCAGCCGCAGACCGAACGACGTACGCCACAACACGTAGTAGGTGAGGACGAACAGTCCGAGACACAAGATCGTCAGGATGGACAAGCCGCTGACGAACGCTCGCATCACCGAGGCGACGTCAGACACCAAGAACCAGTGCTTGCCCTCAAGGTCCCCCAGCGGATCAGACAGCGTAGATATCGTGATCGACGGCAGATTGGCGATGCGCGGCGACTGGGTCTGACCGCCGCCCGGCGTACCGGTGAAGGCAATCGCCGCGAGATACTGCACGGCTCCCAGAGCGATGATGTTGATCGCGACACCCGAGACGATGTGGTCGACGCCGAATGTCACGGTCGCGACGGCATGCAGCAGTCCGCCGGCCACGCCGAACCCGATGGCGCCGAGAACGCCCCACCACGGACCGTAGAAGTAGCCGAAGTATCCCGCCCCGAAGGTGCCGAGGATCATCATGCCTTCGAGGCCGATGTTGACGATGCCGGCACGTTCGGACCACAGACCACCCAGGCCTGCCAGACCGATCGGGATGGCAGCCACGAGAGTTGCCCGCAGGGTGCCGGACGAGTCGAGGTCATCGGCGCCGGTGATGATCCGCAGCGCTGAGACCAGCACCATCAGTGCGGCGATGCCGATCATGATCCAGCCGATGCTGAGCTTCTTGACGGCGGCGGGTGCGCCGGCGACGAGGTCGGTTGCGACAGTCATGCCTTCGCCCCTTCCCTCGTGGGCTCGTCATCCAAGGCACTCGCCACCCGGCTCTGCTCGATGCGTATGCCGTAGCGGCGGACCACCTCGTACGCGATCACGACGGTGAGCACGATGGTGCCCTGGGTGATCTTGACGATGTCAGGTGAGACGTCAAGCAGGATCTGCAGCGGGTTGGACTGCTCGTCGAGGAACGCAAACAGCAGCGCACCGCCCGCAATACCGACCGGATGGTTGCGGCCGAGCAGGGCGATCGCGATGCCGGCGAACCCGAGACCGGACTGGAACGTCGAGCCGTAGGCATAGTCGTTGCCGAACAGCAGCGGCATGCCGACGAGGCCGGCTGCACCGCCCGAGAGGAGCATCGAGATGACGATCATCTTCTTGACGTTGATGCCGCTCGAAACCGCCGCCGTCTCGGACGCGCCCGTGGCTCGCAGGTCGAAGCCGAAGCGCGTCTTGTTGATGACGAACCAGTAGGCGAAGCCCACCGCCACGGCCAGGAGCAGCAGTCCGTAAACCTGCGTCGGGACGTCGCCGAACAGGGTGAAGCCGCCGATGCGGCTGCCCTCGGGCACTTCCTTGGTCGATGTGAGGTTGCTGCCGGGATTGTCGACAGCTGCCTTGCGGAGCATGTAGGCGACAAAGGCAGTGGCAATCGCATTGAGCATGATCGTCGAGATGACTTCACTGACTCCGCGCGTCACTCGCAACAGTCCGGCTATGCCCGCCCAGGCGGCCCCCACGAGAACGGCGGCGACCATTGCGAGCGCGGTGTTGAAGTAGCCCGGCAACCAGCCCTCACCTGCGACGACCGCTGCGACGAAAGCGGCGATGCGGTACTGCCCATCGACGCCGATGTTGAACAGGTTCATCCGGAACCCGATCGCCACGGCAATGGCCGAGAGGTAGTAGACCGTGCCGGCATTGAGGATGTTGACGTAGCCACGGTGCGACGGGAGGCTCAGGATCTGGCCCCAGACACCTGCCACGTCATCGCCGGCCAGCACCAGGACCAGGCTCGTGATGAGGAATGCGGCGACCAGCGCCAACACCGGCGCACCGATCGCCAACGCGATCTTGGTCTGGCGGGGGCTCACGTGTCGGCTCCTGTCATGGCTGCGCCGAGCAGAGCGGGGGTCACCGTCGACGGATCGAACTCGCCCACCAGCTTGCCGCGCAGGATCACCCGGATCGTGTCTGACAGGCCGATCAGCTCGTCGAGGTCTGCCGAGATCAGCAGGACGGCAAGACCCTCGCGCCGGGCTGTCTTGATCTGGTTCCAGATGGCCGCCTGCGCCCCGACATCGACGCCGCGCGTCGGGTGCGAGGCGATCAACAACGAAGGGGCGCCACTCATCTCGCGGCCGACGATGAGTTTTTGCTGGTTTCCCCCGGACAGTGCCCGGGCCAGCACGTCGATGCCCGGTGTGCGAACGTCATACTCCTCGACGATGCGCTCCGTGTCCTTGCGGGCGCCTGCGCGGTCGATCAGAGGTCCCTTGATGTTGGGCTCACGCGTCTGGTGACCCAGAATGCGGTTTTCCCACAGCGGCGAGTCGAGCAACAGTCCGTGGCGGTGACGGTCTTCAGGGATGTAGCCGATGCCGGCTTCACGGCGGTGGCGGGTCGAGGCGCGGGTGAGGTCTTGACCCTCCAACGTGACGGTCCCGCTTCCGCCGTGGCGCACTCCCATGATCGACTCGACCAGCTCGGCCTGGCCATTGCCCTCAACGCCGGCGATGCCGAGGATCTCCCCGGCATGGATCACCAGGTCGATGTCAGTCAGCAACGCTCTGCTGGGACCGGGAAGGTTGATGTCCTTGACCTCGAGGACGACGCGATCGGTCACGGTGGACGACTCGGTGCTGGGGCTGGGCAACTCTGAACCCACCATCATCTCGGCCAGCTGGTGGGAGTCGACCGAGGATGCGTCGACCGTGTCGATCGTGGCGCCGCGACGGATGACGGTCACCTCGTCGGCGACCGAGAGGACCTCGTCGAGCTTGTGCGAGATGAAGATGACGGCGAGCCCCTCGGCCTTGAGCTCACGCAGGTTGTCGAAGAGCTCGTCGACCTCCTGCGGAACCAGCACCGAGGTGGGTTCGTCGAGGATGATGATCTTGGCGCCGCGATAAAGCACTTTGAGGATCTCGACGCGCTGGCGGGCACCCACGCCCAGTTCCTCGACGAGCAGGTCCGGCTCGATGTCGAGTCCGTAGGAGTCTGAGATCTCGGCGATGCGCGTGCGCGCGCTGTCGCCGATGCCGTGGAGCTTCTCGGCGCCGAGCACGACGTTTTCGAGGACCGTGAGGTTGTCGGCGAGCATGAAGTGTTGGAACACCATGCCCACGCCCGCGTTGATGGCGTCGGCCGGTGATGACAGCTCTACCAAGGTGCCGTTGACCTCGATCGTGCCCGAGTCAGGCTTCTGCACGCCGTACAGGATCTTCATGAGGGTGGACTTGCCCGCACCGTTTTCGCCCACGATGGCGTGCACGGTGCCGCGCTTCACCTCGATGTTGACGTCGTGGTTGGCCACCACGCCCGGGAAGGTCTTGCCGATGTCGCGCAGCCGGACCACGACGTCCTGGCTGGTGGTGGTGCTGTTCACAGATTCACCTCTGGTCGGGGACGGCAGCGGCCCGGGCCCACACGCTATCGCGAGGACCCGGGCCGCGTCAGCAGTAGATCAGGGTGCTGTCGGAACCTTCAGGGTTCCGTCAATGATCTGTGCCTTGAACTCTTCGAGCTTTTCCTTGATGTCATCCATTGCTCCACCGGTGGTGGAGTAGCCAACACCGTCGACCGCGAGGTCGAACGTGGTCGGGCCGGTCGGGATGTTGCCGTCATTGACATCGCTCAGGAAGTTGAACACCGCAACGTCGACGTTCTTGAGCATCGACGTCATGATGACGTCCTTGACGGAAGCGTCAGCAGTGAGCGCCTGGTCGGAGTCAACACCGATCGCCTTGGTCTTGGCAGCCGTGGCCGCCTCGAACACGCCGCCACCTGAACCACCGGCAGCCGCGTAGACGATGTCAGCGCCACCGTCGTACATGCCCTCGGCCGCGGTCTTGCCCTTGGCCGGGTCACCGAAGCCGCTGAAGTCCGGCGGCTGCGTGAGGTAACGGACGTCAACCTTGATGTTGGGGTTGACGGCCTTGGCACCAGCGATGTAGCCGGCCTCGAACTTCTGGATCAGCGGAACTTCCACACCACCGATGAAACCGACGTGGTCCTTCTCGGACTTGAGCGCGGCAGCAGCACCGACCAGGAACGAGCCCTGCTCCTCTGCGAACAGCAGGTTGGCGATGTTCTTGCCCTCGACGCCGTCATCGACGATCGCGAAGTTGACATCGGGGTTGGCCGCAGCGACCTTGCCCACGGACGCGGAGTAGGCGAAGCCCACCGCGATCACCGGGTTGTAGCCGGCATCAACGAGCTGCTGCAGACGACCTTCGCGAGCCGACTCGGCCTCGCCGTCCTGAGCCTCGGCCGTCTTGGCGGAGAACCCGAAGTCGCAAGCTGCCTTGTCGAGTCCCTTGGCGGCGGAGTCGTTGAACGACTGGTCGCCACGTCCGCCGACATCGAACGCCATGCCGACCTTCTTGTCAGGATCGACCTTGACGCAGTCGCCCTTTGACGACGTGTCAGTGTCGCCGTCACTGTTCTTTCCGCAGCCTGCTCCAGCGAGCACGAGTGCGGCGACACCGGCAATAGCGGTGACCTTCGTCAATCGACGCAAAATTCCTCCTTGGTACGAGACCGGGACCCCGGCACCTACCAGACCCTAGTGTCCGTTCGGGTCATACGGGAGTGGCTCACAGATATTGAGGGAGTCGATACCGATTTGTAACCTCGCGCCCCATCGCAGCACCCGCAAAACGGGCTGCAAGCGGAGGAAAAGCAGGGTCAGGTGACTGCGGCGCAGGCCAGGACCTTGGCGCCGATCGCGATCGCCCGCTCGTCGACACGCAGGTTGCCCTGGTGCAGGTCGTAGGTCGGCCCGTCGGGCGTGCGCGTGCCGAGGCGTCCCATCGCACCCGGCACGGCTTCGACGTACCACGCGAAGTCCTCACCGCCGAGGCTCTGCATCGTCGACGCGACGGCGCTGGGGCCTATCGCGCGAGTCACCGCCTGCCGCAGAACCTCAGTTGCCCGGAAGTCGTTGACGACCGGCGGGACACCGCGGACATAGGTGACATCAGCGCTCACACCGAACGGCTCGATGATGTCCTTGATCAGTCCGCGGACGAGGTGCTCTGCCTGGTGCCAGGCGGCAGCGTCGAGCATGCGGAGCGTGCCGTGGAGCTCACCCGTCGATGGGATGACATTGGACGCATTGCCCGAGTGGATGCTGCCCCACACCATGCTGGCTCCCGCGCGAGGATCGAATCGGCGCGACAGCACGGCGGGCAACTGGGTCACCAGACTGCCCAGCGCATAGGTGAGGTCCTCGGTGAGGTGGGGGCGAGACGTGTGTCCTCCTCGTCCTTTCAACACCACGTGGATGCGGTCGGATGCGCCGGTGATCGCACCTTCACGCAGGCCGACCTGACCGACATCGAGCGACGGGTCGCAGTGCAGCGCAAACACCCGGCCCACGCCCTTGAGCGCGCCGGCGGCGAGCAGCTTGAGCGCACCACCCGGCATGACCTCTTCGGCCGGTTGGAAGATCAGACGTACGCGGATCGGGAGCGATTCGACCGCATGTGCCTGGGCCAGAGCAACAGCCGCACCGAGCAGGGCCGCGACGTGGACGTCATGGCCGCACGAGTGCGAGACCCCAGGAACACTCGACTTCCACGGGTCCTGAGATGTGTCGTCGACCGGCAGGGCGTCCAGGTCGGCGCGTAGAGCCACGATGGGGCCCTCGGCCGGACCGACCTCGGCCATCAGGCCGGTGCCGTCGAACCGTTCGTAGGGAATGCCAGCCTTGTCCATCCAGGCAGCGACCACATCGGTGGTGCGTTCTTCGAGCCACGAGAGCTCGGGGTAGGCATGCAGGTCACGTCGTACCTCGATGAGGTCAGGAGTGGCGACCTCGATCGAGCGCGTGAGTGACTCGACAAGCTGCATCCGACCAGATTATCGCGGCCGACCCACTCTGACCCAACTCAGTTGCGACTCGACAGGGTTGAGCGGATCTGCTCGATCGTCTCGTCGGCGAGAGCGCCGAGTCTGGGCTTGACGACAAGCGGCGCGATGAACTTGGTGATTCCGTGGAACGCAAAGTCTGCTCGGTAATGGATCTCGGTGCCCTGCCCGCTGGCTGTGAAGGTCATGGTGTCGGTCGCCGTCGCGGTCTTGTTGCGTCCACGGCAGGAGAAGAAGGTCGGCTCGTCGTAACCGATCGTCTCGTAGCTGAGCTCAACCTGGCGACCCATGAAGGTCGACGTGTTGGCGTATGTCGTGCCGAGACCACCGTCTCCCCCGGTGCGCCGCGTCGTGACGGTGCCGGGATCCCATTCCTCAGTGTGCTCGAAGTCGCTGAGGTAGGCGAACACTGCCTCGATGGGCACTGGCACCGTGAACGTGCGCTCGACGTACATGAGTCCACGCTATGGAGTGCCACACGGTGTGCAACTTGAAATCGACTCACCAACGCATTGGCGCTCGTGATCACCGTCAGCACGCTCAGCCCGAGCAGCGGAAGCACCAACGCGTACGTCTCGAAAGTCGGCATCAGGCCCGACACCGTCTGCAGAACGGCGAACAGATTCCGCCGCCGACGACCAGCCGCAGGCGCGGCTGCGCGCGTCCGGCCGCAAGGAGAGCACCGAAGAACGAGCCGATCGCCAGGATCGAGCCGAGGATCCCGAACTCCTCAGCGCCTTTGCCGAACTCGTCCGTCGCCATAAGCGCGCTGGTGATCTGGAAGTTCATCCCGAATCCACCCAGACAGAGCACACAGTCAAGCACCAGGACCAGATCCGGCCGGGTGCGCACATACGCGATGCCCTCTCGAATTGCTCGAGACCGTCTGGCGATCAGCGCCGTCGGTCTTAGGCGCTTCACGTCGATCATCTGTAGAGCTATGAACGCTGCGCCATAGCTGATCGCATTGAGCACGATCACCCAGCCCGTACCCAACACCGTCCCGGAGAGTCAGTTCTTGGCAGCGCGCTTCTTGCGACGGATCATCGGGTCGAACTTCAGGTCGACGACGCGCTCCTTGAGCGGGATCAGGGCGTTGTCGGTGATCTTGATGTTCTCAGGGCACACCTCGGTGCAGCACTTCGTGATGTTGCAGAAGCCGAGACCGTGATCGTCCTGGGCGGCAGCCTTGCGGTTGACGCCCTGCTCCTCGGCAGCATCCAGTGGGTGCATGTCGAGCTCGGCGATGCGCATCAGGAAACGGGGACCGGAGAACGATTCCTTGTTCTCCTCGTGGTCACGCATCACGTGGCAGACGTCCTGACACATGAAGCACTCGATGCACTTGCGGAACTCCTGCGAGCGCTCGACATCGACCTGCTGCATGCGGTACTCGCCCGGCTCGACACCCTCCGGCGGTACGAAGGCGCGGACTTCGCGGGCCTTCTGGTAGTTGAACGAGACGTCGGTGACCAGGTCACGGATGACCGGGAACGTACGCATCGGCGTGATCGTCACGGTGCTCTCGGCGGGCAGTGTCGACATACGCGTCATGCAGAGCAGGCGCGGGCGGCCGTTGATCTCGGCACTGCACGAGCCACACTTGCCTGCCTTGCAGTTCCACCGGACAGCCAGGTCAGGCGTCTGCGTGGCCTGCAGGCGGTGGATCACGTCGAGGACGACTTCGCCCTCGTTGACCTCAACCTCGTAGTCGGCGAAGTCGCCGCCATCGCCGTCGCCGCGCCAGACGCGAAAACTCTGCTGGTAGGACATCAGTTGTTCCTTCCGGAAAGCTCGGCTTCGGTGAAGTACTTGGTGAGCTCGCTCATCTCGAACAGGTCGAACAGGTCTTGGCGCATCGGGACCTGCTCCTTGGCCTGGACGTCGACCGAGCCGTCGTCGTTGACGTTGCAGACGAGCAGCTGGTTGCGCCAGTCGGCATTCATCCCCGGATAGTCGTCGCGGGTGTGACCGCCACGGCTCTCGGTACGGATGAGCGCCGCCTTGGCAACGCACTCGCTGACGAGGAGCATGTTGCGCAGGTCGAGTGCGAGGTGCCAGCCCGGGTTGAACTGGCGGTGCCCCTCGACGACCATGTGCTTGGCCCGCTCGCGGAGCTCGTCGATCTTGCCCTGCGCCTGCTCGACCTCTTCGGCCTTGCGAATGATGCCGACCAGGTCGTTCATCGACTGCTGCAGCTCCTGGTGGAGCGTGTAGGGATTTTCGGCGCCTTCGTTGCCACCGTCGCCAAACGGAGCGACGGAACGATCGCGCGCTTCCTTGACTGCCGCATCCGAGACCTTCGGGCGCGCCTCGCCGAGCTGCGTCGACGTACGCCGCAGCGCCAGCACCGGCACGCTTGCCGAACACCAGCAGGTCGGACAGCGAGTTGCCGCCGAGCCGGTTGGAGCCGTGCATGCCGCCGGAGCACTCACCGGCAGCGAACAGACCCTCCACGGTGGAGGCGCCGGTGTCAGGATCGACCTCGATTCCGCCCATGACGTAGTGACACGTCGGGCCGACTTCCATCGCTTCCTTCGTGATGTCGACGTCGGCGAGCTCCTTGAACTGGTGGTGCATCGACGGCAGCTTCTTGAGGATCGCTTCGGTGGTCAGGCCCACCTCGGTACGTCCGGCGACGGTCAGGTACACCCCGCCGTGCGGGGTTCCTCGGCCAGCCTTGACCTCGGAGTTGATGGCCCGAGCCACCTCGTCGCGCGGCAGCAGCTCGGGGGGACGCCGGTTGTTGTCAGGGTCGGTGTACCAGCGGTCGCCTTCTTCGGGCGTCGTCGCGTAGAGATCCTTGAACACGTCCGCGATGTAGTCGAACATGAAGCGCTTGCCCTCGGAGTTGGTCAGGATTCCGCCGTCACCACGTACTGACTCGGTGACGAGGATGCCCTTGACCGAAGGCGGCCAGACCATGCCCGTGGGGTGGAACTGAAGGAACTCCATGTTGATCAGGGAGGCTCCGGCACGAAGCGCAAGAGCGTGGCCGTCGCCGGTGTACTCCCAGGAGTTGCTGGTGACCTTGTAGGACTTGCCGATGCCGCCGGTCGCCATGACG
Source organism: uncultured Actinomycetota bacterium (assembly GCA_963760105.1). Taxonomy (GTDB): domain Bacteria; phylum Actinomycetota; class Actinomycetes; order Propionibacteriales; family Nocardioidaceae; genus Aeromicrobium. The sequence goes on along the minus strand of CAVXBP010000014.1, from coordinate 341,140 downwards.
ATCGCCGGCGCCTCGAACAGCAGGTGACGACCGGTCTCGCGCTCGTACGCGACGGCGCCGGAGATCTTGTCGCCGTCCTTGAGCAGGTCAACGATGGTGACCTCGTCGTAGACCTTGATGTTGGACTCGTAGTCGCCGGTCTCGCGGAAGTCCTCCTGCTGCAGCGACACGATCTTCTGCTGCAGGGTGCGGATCAGCTCCAGACCCGTGCGGTCGCCGACGTGGGCGAGGCGGGGGTAGCTGTGGCCGCCGAAGTTGCGCTGGCTGATCCGGCCGTCCGGGGTGCGGTCGAACAGCGCGCCGTAGGTCTCGAGCTCCCAGACGCGGTCGGGCGCCTCCTTGGCGTGCAGCTCGGCCATGCGCCAGTTGTTGAGGAACTTGCCTCCCCGCATGGTGTCGCCGAAGTGCACCATCCAGTTGTCGTTGGAGTTGGCGTTGCCCATCGCGGCCGCGCAGCCACCCTCGGCCATGACCGTGTGGGCCTTGCCGAACAGCGACTTGGAGATGATCGCGGTCTTCTTGCCCGACACGCGGGCCTCGATCGCAGCGCGCAGCCCGGCGCCACCGGCGCCGATGATGACGACGTCGTATGTGTGTGTCTCGATGTCAGCAGTCATGAAGTCAGTCCGTCAGTTGATGAAGCGCAGGTCAGAGATCCAGCCGGCAGAGACGGCCATGATGTAGAAGTCGGTGAACGCGAGAGTGCCGAGCGTCAGCCAGGCAAGTCCCATGTGGTGACCGTTGAGCTTGGACACCCAGCCCCAGAGCTTGTAGCGGATCGGGTGCTTGGAGAAGTGGTTGAGACGTCCGCCGATGAGGCTCCGGCAGGAGTGGCAGGACACGGTGTAGGCCCACAGTGCGATCACATTGACGACCAGGATGATGTTGCCGAGGCCGAAGCCAAACTCATGGTCGGCGGTCTGGAAGGCCTTGATCGCGTCATAGGTGTTGATCAGCGAGATGAGCGCGGCAGCATAGAAGAAGTAGCGGTGCAGGTTCTGGCCCAGCAGCGGGAAGCGGGTCTCTCCGGTGTACTTCTGGTGCGGCTCGGCGACCGCGCAGGCGGGCGGCGAGAGCCAGAAGGCGCGGTAGTAGGCCTTGCGGTAGTAGTAACACGTCATGCGGAACAACAGCAGGAACGGAAGGGTGAGCGCCGCATACGGCAGCCACCACTGGTCGGGCAGGAATCGGCCGAAGTGGGCGGCCTGCTCGACACAGCCGTTGGACACGCACGGCGAGTAGAACGGCGTCAGGTATTCGTACTGGGCGACGAAGTAGTCCTTCTGCGCGAAGGCGCGGACCGTCGCGTACGCGACCCAGGCTCCGAGGCCGAGGGCAGTCGCGAGAGGTGGCAGCCACCACCTGTCATTGCGCAGAGTTCGGGCGGCAATGGCCGCGCGTCCGGCCCCATTGGGCCCCTTCAACGGTGCTCCGGATGACGGAGCTGGTGAGGTGGTGGTCACGCGCCACACCTTAGGACGGTCGGCTCATTCGCGCAAAGTCATAGTGAGGGCAGGTTTCATAGCCAACGGCTATGAAAGACTGAGAACATGCAAATTCAGCAGTTGACCTATTTCGTGGCTGTCGCTCGCACCCGCCACTTCACCCGGGCCGCCGAGCTCACCGGGGTGTCCCAGCCCAGCCTGTCCAAGCAGATCCGGGTGCTCGAGAACTCACTCGGCACACCGTTGTTCGTACGCAACCGCGGTGCGATCGAGCTGACCAGCGCCGGCGCGGCCCTGTTGCCGCATGCCCAACGCATCCTGATCGACGTCGAGAGCGCCGAACGCACGGTGAAGGAGGTTGCCGACCTGCGCCGAGGGCGGGTGCGCCTCGGAGCAACGCCGTCGTTGTGCGACGGCCTCCTCCCGGAGGCGCTGCGCCGCTTTCATGCCCTCTATCCCGAGATCGACCTCGAGGTGCAGGAAGCGGGCTCCAGGGTGCTGACCCGAGAGCTCGCTCAGGGTCGACTGGACGTCGCACTGCTGATCGTCCCGCTGATCACCGACGATCCAGACATCGAAACCACCCCGGTGCTGCGCGAGAAGCTGGTGCTCGCCAGTGCCGCAACATCCAACCTGCCGGACCGCATGGACGTCAGCGCACTCAAGGACATGCCGTTGGTGATGTTCCGCGAGGGCTACTACCTGCGCGATGTCACCCTCCGGGCGTGCCGGGATGCCGGCTTCGAGCCGCGATTTGCCGTCGAGGGCGGCGAGATGAGCGCCGTGCTGCGATTCGTCGAGGCAGGTCTCGGCTACGCGGTCGTCCCGAGCATGGTCCTGACCAACCGCCCCCAGCTACGAGCCACCCAGCTGGACAATCCTCCGCTCGATCGCGTCATCGCGTTGGCTCACCGCAGTGCTGAGGCATTGCCGTTGGCCGCACGCGCGTTCAAGGCCGAGCTGCTCGATCACCTCACGACTGTCGCCGAAGGCGCGATCGTCGTCTGACGCGCGCCATGCGGGTCTAGCGCGGCTCGGAGCCCAGGGTGAAGGTGCGCTGCGGCACCCAGCCGTCCACGTCGTCGTGGTGGTAGAGCGCGAACTCGTCCACGGTGAACTCGCACTCGAAGTCGCTCAGCTCTTCGTACGCACGGTCGAGGCTTCCGTCGTCGAGGTTGTGCGCGACGGTCACGTGGGGGTGAAACGGGAACTCCTGCTCGGGGACCGCCAGTGCGGCACGCACGGAACTGGCCAGCACCTCGGTGTAGGAGATGCCCTGGCTGACGGCGACGAAGACAACCGGCGAGACCGGCCTGAAGGTTGCGGTGCCGCGTAGGCGCATGGCAAACGGTGGCAACGTCGCAGACACCCGTTCGAGCGCGGCGCACACCCCGGCCAGCTCTGCATCAGCCACCAGGGTCGGTGCCACGAGGGTCACGTGGCTTGGCACGGACGCGGCCATCGGGTCACCGAACTCGGCACGCTTGCTGCGCAGCAACGAGCCGTAGGGCTCGGGCACCGGGATGGCCACACCAATGGTCTGCATCGGCTAGGTCGGCCGGACGAATCCGGAGCGGTCATAGACGAGCTCCAGCGTTTCGGTTGCGACAGCACGAGCCTTGTCGGCGCCGACCTTGAGGATGCGATCAAGCTCGGCGCGATCGTCGAGCAGCTCACGCGTGCGCTCGCCGAACGGTCCGACGAAGTCGGCGACCAGCTCAGACAGTGCGACCTTGAAGGCGCCGTACTGCTGGCCGACGTACTCGCGCTCGATGTCGGCGATCGTGCGGTTGGTCAACGCCGAGTAGATCACCAGGAGGTTGGAGACACCTGGCTTGTTCTTCTCGTCGAAGCGAATCTCATCGCCTGAGTCCGTGACCGCAGATCGGATCTTCTTGGCAGCCTTCTTGCGATCGTCGAGAAGGTCGACCACGCCGTTGGGAGAGGCTGCGGACTTGCTCATCTTGGTGGTCGGATCCTGCAGGTCGAAGATCTTCGCCGTCTCCTTGACGATGTACGCCTCGGGGACCCGGAACGTCTCGCCGAACCGGTGGTTGAAGCGCTGTGCGAGATTGCGGGCGAGCTCGAGGTGCTGGCGCTGGTCCTCGCCCACCGGCACCTGGTCAGCTTGGTAGACCAGGATGTCGGCCGCCATCAGGATCGGGTAGGTGAACAGGCCCACCGATGAGCTCTCCGCACCGCCCTTGGACGACTTGTCCTTGAACTGCGTCATCCGGCTCGCCTCACCGAACCCGGTGATGCCGCCGAGGATCCAGGTGAGCTGAGCGTGTTCGGGCACGTGGCTCTGCACGAACAGCGCGCTGCGCTCGGGGTCGACGCCCGCCGCGATCATCTGGGCTGCGGCAATGTAGGTGCGCTCGCGCAGGTCCTCGGGTGAGTAGGCGACCGTGATCGCGTGCATGTCGGGGATGAAATAGAACGCGTCGAACTCGTCCTGCAGCGCGACCCACTGGCGAAATGCGCCGAAGTAGTTGCCCAGGTGATAGGAATCGGCAGTCGGCTGGGCACCGGACAGGGCGCGGGGTCGACGGTCAGCAGCCATGAGGGCATTCTGCCAGCCGCCTTGGGCCCAGCACCCCGTGGCCTAGGCTCGCCGGGTGACTGACGTACGCCAGTGGATCGTGCCCGGCCGGGTCAACCTGATCGGCGAGCACCTGGACTACAACGGCGGCCCAGTGCTCCCCATGGCGATCGACCGGACGCTGACGATCAAGGTGCGGCGACGCGATGACGACACCGTCAACGTGTGGACGGATCGCGCCAGCTCCGGCAAGGCGTCGTTCCCGATAGCCGTCCAGCCAGGGGACGTCGACGGCTGGGCGGCCTATGCGGCTGGCACGATGTGGAGCCTCGGCGAGTCCGGCCACTCGTTCGGGGGCGTCGACATCGTCGTCGAGTCGGCGCTGCCGTCAGGTGCCGGCCTCTCCTCGTCAGCCGCGCTGACCTGCGGGATTGCCGCTGCGATCGATGAGCTCTTCGATCTCGGCATCAGCCGTACGGATCTCGCGCTGATCGCACAGCGTGCCGAGTCCGACTATGTCGGCGCACCGGTCGGCATCATGGACCAGCTGGCCGTGCTCCACGGCGAGGTCGGCCACGCCCTGCTCATCGAGACCGCTGCCACGCCACCGACGACCCGGCCGGTCCCGCTTGGCTGGGAGGACGCCGGGTTGATCCTGCTCGTCATCGCCACCGGCGCTCATCATTCGCTCGCCGACGGCGAATACGCTGCTCGCCGCGAGGAGTGCGAGCGCGCCGCGGCCGAGCTGGGACTCGAGCACCTGGCGCAGGCCGGACTCGACGCCACCGTCAAGCTGACCGACGAAGTGCTGAAGGCACGCACCCGCCACGTGCTGACCGAGACCGCGCGAGTTCGCGGTGCGGTCAGCGCCCTCAATCGCAGATCCTGGCAACAGCTGGGCGCGATCTTCACCGCCTCGCACGAGTCGCTCCGCGATGACTTCGAGGTCAGCTGCCCCGAGCTCGACGTGGCCGTGGAGGCTGCGATCGAGGCCGGTGCGCTCGGCGCTCGCATGACCGGCGGCGGGTTCGGTGGAAGCGCCATTGCACTGGTGCCCCTCGATCAGGTGGCGACCGTGCGGGAGCGCGTCGAGGCACGCTACGCCGCGCACCAGTGGGCGGCACCAGAGGCATTCGTCGTACACGCCGCCGACGGCGCTCGCCTGGCCTGACCCTGAGGTGCCCTTCGTTCGCAGAGCTCGCTCCCGGTCGGCCGCGGGCGGCCTCCCTAGGAACCGGAATCAGGTCTGCGAGACTTTGACACGTGAACGACATGCGGATCGCCTATCAGGGAGAGCCAGGCTCCAACTCCCACATCGTGGTGCGCGAGCACTACCCCGAAGCCGAGGCTGTGGCGTGCGCATCGTTCGAGGACGTCTTCGCGGCGGTGGCCAACAGCGAGGCCGAGCTGGCCATGATCCCGATCGACAACTCGATCGCCGGACGCGTCGCCGACATCCACCACTTCCTGCCGACGTCGGGCCTTCACATCGTCGCGGAGCACTTCCTGCGCATTCAGTTCAGCCTGCTCGGCGTGCCGGGCTCGAGCCTCGAGACGATCAAGACCGTTCACAGTCACGTTCACGCGCTCGGTCAGTGCCGCAAGATCATCAAGCAGTACGGGCTCACCACCGTGATTTCCGGTGACACCGCCGGCGCTGCTCGCGAGGTCGCCGATGCGGCCGACCCGACGCAGGCTGCGATCTCACCGCCGCTTGCTGCCGACATCTACGGACTCGACGTGCTGGCGACCGACATCGAGGACGAGGACCACAACACGACCCGTTTCGTCGTGCTCTCACGTGAGCCGCGCGTTGCGTCAGCCAGCAGCGGTCCCGTCGTCACGAGCTTCATCTTCAACGTCCGCAACCTTCCGGCCGCGCTCTACAAGGCGCTCGGCGGATTCGCGACCAACGGCGTCAACATGACCAAGCTGGAGAGCTACATGGTCGGTGGCGAGTTCACCGCGACCCAGTTTCTCGCCGAGGTCGACGGGCATCCGGACGACCTGCCGCTCAAACGCGCCCTCGAAGAGCTCGCCTTCTTCACCACAGACGTGACGATCCTGGGTGTTTACCCGGCCGACCCCTACCGCGCATGAAGGCGTCCGACCTGACGTGGCCGCTGAACGTCCCGGTGCTCTCAGATGGTGTGGTGACGCTGCGAGCCCACACACCGGCCGACATCGACAGCTTGCTCGAGATGGCGAACGACCCGGTCATGGTCGAGTGGACCGCGATCCCCACGCCGCACACGCGGGAGATGAGCGAGGAGTTTGCCCTCGGAATCATCCCGCGCGGATGGGACGACGGCACACTTCGAAGCTGGGCGATTGAGGCAACCGACGACGACGGGACCTCCCGATTTGCCGGCAACGTCGACATCCGTCAAGCTCCGATCGCCGACATCGGATTCGCGCTTCACCCGTGGGCCCGTGGACGTGGGCTCATGGCACGGGCCGTTCGACTCGCGGTCGACTGGGCCTTCACCGAGGGCGCCATCGAGATCGTGCACTGGCGCGCGCACGTTGGTAACGAAGCCTCACTGCGCCTCGCGCATGCCACCGGGTTCACCCTCAACGGGACCACACCGGGAATGCTGCTCGAGCGCGGCAAGGTGCTTGATGCGTGGACCGCTTCTATCCAGTTCGGCGACCCGCCGCTGCCTCGTATGCGGTGGGCCGAGTCTGCGGTGCTTGAGTCGGAACGGCTGCGACTTCGCCCGTTCGCCGACAGTGACCTGCCCCGCATCGCCGAGGCGTGCAGCGACCCGGTGTCCCGCAAGTGGCTCAACGGCCTCCCCCACCCCTACACCGAGGCCACAGCTCGCTCCTATGTCGCCGACTGCGTCTGGCAGGCGGCCAAGGGCGCCAAGGCGACGTGGGCGGTCGCCGACCGCGAGTCCGACCAGCTGCTGGGCAACATCGCGGTGATGGACATGCTCGGCCCCAACCCGACGTCCGGCGAGATCGGCTATTGGATGCATCCGGACGCACGTGGCCGCGGGGTGATGACCGAGGCGGCGCAGCTCGTGGTCGCACATGCGCTCGACCAGGCCGGTCTTGATCGCCGCCGGCTCGTCCTCTATGCCGCAGACGGCAATCACGCGAGCCAAGCCGTCGCGGTGGCGGCCGGGTTCGCGCCCTACGGCACCCAGCGTCTGGCCGAACGATTGGGCGATGGCACCTTCGTCGATCTGCACGGATTCGAGCTGCTCAGACCGTCCTGACAGGGCAATCGCCTAGGTTGATCGGATGGCAACGACGTTCGTCCTGACCCTCTCCTGCCCCGATCGACCGGGGCTGGTGTTCGCGGTGACGCGCTGGATCGCCGAGGCGGGCGGCAACATCCTCGACAGCCAGCAGTTCACCGACACGAGCGACAACGAGTTCTTCCTGCGGGTGCACTTCGATCGCGAGATCGGAGGATTCGACGCGGTCGCCGCCGAGTTCGGCATGGACTATCGCCTCGTCGCTGCCGAGGAGCCGATGCGGACCGTGATCATGGTGTCCAAGGAGGGGCACTGCCTCAACGATCTCCTCTACCGGCAAAGCACCGGCGCCCTCCCCATCACCATCCCGGCCGTCATCTCCAACCACCGCGATCTGGAGCGACTGGCGAGCTCATATGACATCCCGTTCCACCACGTACCGACCGACGACAAAGAAGCGGCCGAGGCCGAGATGTTGGGGCTTGTCGCCGAGCTCGATGCAGGACTGGTCGTGCTGGCCCGTTACATGCAGATTCTGACCGACGACACCTGCCGTGCGTTGGACGGCAGAGCCATCAACATCCACCACAGCTTTCTGCCCAGCTTCAAGGGGGCGCGCCCCTATCTCCAGGCCCACGACCGCGGGGTCAAGCTGATTGGCGCAACAGCCCACTACGTCACCGCGGACCTTGATGAAGGCCCCATCATCGAGCAGGGCGTCCTTCGCGTGGATCATCGGATGGACCCGGCAGCATTGGCTCGAGCCGGACGCGATGTCGAGGCACAGACGTTGTCGCGTGCGGTCAAGCTCCACGCGGAGTCACGGGTGCTGATGAACGGCCCTCGTACGGTCGTCTTCGACTGAAACCCCGGCCCGCCCTTTTAGTTCACCGCTGAAGCCATGGCCGCCGACCTCGAGCGGCGATCGGCTGCCAGACCAATCGCGAAGATCAGCAGACCGGCCGACGCCAGCGCAATCCCGACCAGACTTGTCGCCCGGTAGCCGTGCCCAGCCGTGATCACCACACCGCCGAGCCAGGCACCCAGCCCATTGGCGACATTCAGTGCCGAGTGGTTGAGTGCGGCTCCAAGCATCTGGGCATCTCCGGCGGCGTCCATCAGCCGCATCTGCAAGGTGATGGCGACAATCGACCCCAGACTGCCGACGAAGAACACCAGCACCAGCGCGGGGAACGCGGCTCCGGCGGCAAGGTAGAACGCGGCAAGCACGACAACCGTCAAGGCAAATCCGCCCAGCACTGACTTCTCGATGTTCCAGTCGGCAAGGACTCCTGCGGCCCATGAGCCAAATACCGAGCCGAGCCCGAACACCAGCAGGAAGATGTTGATCCACCCGCGCGACAGGTCGGTCACGTCGGTCACGATCGGCGCGATGTAGCTGTACATCGCGAACAAGCCGCCGAAGCCGACCAGTCCGGCTGAAACGGCGAACAACACCTGCGGACGCTTGAGGGCGGCGAGCTCGCCTCGAAGCGTCGCGTCGAGGTTGGCCGGCGAGTGCGGGACGAAGGCCACGATCATGGCGGCTGCGACAGCGGCGATGGCCAGCACGGCCCAGTAGGCGCTCCGCCACCCGAGCTGCTGGCCGAGCAGGTTGGAGACCGGCACGCCGGCGACCAGCGCCACCGAGAGACCGAGCATCACCGAGCTGACGGCGCGCCCACGAAATGCGGGACGTACGAGTGAGGCAGCGAGCAGCGATGCGACGCCGAAGTAGGCCCCATGTGGAAGCCCGGCGACAAAGCGTGCCGCCATGACCGGCCAGTAGCCGCTGGCCACCGCCGTCAGTGCGTTGCCGACTCCGAGAGCCAGGATCAGTCCGACAGCGAGCTCACGCTTGGGCAGTCGAGCGCCGAGCGAGACGATCACCGGCGCACCGATCACCACGCCGAATGCATAGGCGGTGATGAGGTGGCCGGTCTTGGGGATCGACTCGCCGATGCCCTCGGCAATGTCCGGCAGCAGTCCCATCGTCACGAACTCGGTCGTGCCGATCGCGAAACCGCCCAGCGCGAGAGCCAGCAAGGCCAACGAGAGATGGCGTGTGCTGATGGGGGTCTCGGGAGTGCTCACGACCTCATTCAAGCCAGAGCTCTCGGCGTGTTATTCCCCGGCCTGCGCGGCTGAGGTCAGCCGAGCAGTCCCAGCACCTCACTGAACGTCGCCGAGGGACGCATGACCTGCTTGACCAAGGCGTCATCGGGACGGAAGTAACCGCCGATGTCGGCCGGCGAGCCCTGGGCGCCGATCAGCTCATCGTTGATCTTCTGCTCATTGGTCTCCAGCGCCTTGGCAACCTCGGCAAAGCCCGCAGCGAGGTCTGCGTCGTCGGTCTGCGCTGCGAGCTCCTGAGCCCAGTAGAGCGCGAGATAGAAGTGGCTGCCACGGTTGTCGATCTCGCCGACCTTGCGGCTCGGCGACTTGTTCTCGTTGAGGAAGGTTCCCGTCGCCCGGTCGAGGGTGTCGGCGAGGATCTGTGCGCGGGCATTGCCGGTCGTCGTGGCCATGTGCTCGAAGCTCGACGCGAGTGCGAGGAACTCGCCCAGGCTGTCCCAGCGCAGGTGGTTCTCCTTGATGAGCTGCTGGACGTGCTTGGGTGCCGAACCACCGGCACCGGTCTCGAACAGTCCACCACCGTTGATCAGCGGGACGATCGAGAGCATCTTGGCGCTGGTGCCCAGCTCGAGGATCGGGAACAGGTCGGTGTTGTAGTCACGCAGGACATTGCCGGTGACTGAGATCGTGTCCTCGCCCCGGCGGATGCGGTCGATCGAGAACTGCGTCGCCTCGACGGGCGACATGATCTCGATCTGCAGGCCGTCGGTGTCGTGCTCGGGCAAGTAGGCCTTGACCTTGGCGATCAGGTTGGTGTCGTGGGCGCGGGTCGGATCCAGCCAGAACACGGCAGGCACTCCGGACGCCCGAGCTCGCGTCACGGCGAGCTTGACCCAGTCGCGGATCGGGACGTCCTTGGCCTGGCATGCCCGCCAGATGTCCCCAGTTTCGACATCGTGCTCGAGCAGCGTCACACCCGCACGGTTGATTAGTTTCACAACGCCCGGTTGCGTGATCTCGAAGGTCTTGTCGTGGCTGCCGTACTCCTCGGCAGCCTGGGCCATCAGACCAACGTTGGGCACCGAGCCCATCGTCGTGGGGTCGTAGGCGCCGTTGGCGCGGCAATCGTCGATCACGGTCTGGTAGACGCCGGCGTATGAGCTGTCGGGGATCACGGCAAGCGTGTCGGCCTCGGCACCGTCAGGTCCCCACATGTGTCCGGAGGTACGGATCATGGCGGGCATCGACGCGTCCACGATCACATCGCTCGGCACGTGCAGGTTGGTGATGCCCTTGTCGGAATCGACCATCGCCAGCGGCGGGCCGGCGGCCAGTCCGGCTTCGATGGCAGCCTTGATCTCGGCTCCGTTGGGGAGCTTGTCGAGGCCGGCAAGGATCGAGCCGAGACCGTCGCTCGGGCTGAGTCCGGCTGCGGCGAGGTCGTCGCCGTACTCCGCGAAGACCTCCGGCAGGAACGCCTTGACGACGTGACCGAAGATGATCGGGTCGGAGACCTTCATCATGGTCGCCTTCAGGTGGATCGAGAACAGCACTCCGTCGGCCCTGGCCCGCTCGACCTGTGCCGCGAGGAATGCGTCAAGTGCCGCAGCGCGCATGACCGTGCCGTCGACGATCTCTCCCGCGAGCACGGGGAACGCTTCCTTGAGCACCGTCGTGGTTCCGTCGGCGCCGACGAGCTGGATGGTCAGCGCGTCATCGGCCTCGAGCACGACCGACTTCTCGTTGTCGCGGAAGTCGCCGGCGTCCATGGTGGCGACGTTGGTCTTGGAGTCGGGCGACCACGCACCCATCGAGTGCGGGTGGGCCTTGGCAAAGTTCTTGACCGACGCAGGGGCGCGACGGTCGGAGTTGCCCTCCCGGAGCACCGGGTTGACGGCGCTGCCCTTGACCTTGTCGTAGCGCGCGCGGACGTCCTTGTCCTCGTCGCTCTGCGGGTCATCGGGGTAGTCGGGCAGGGCATAACCCTGGCTCTGCAGCTCGGCGATTGCGGCCTTGAGCTGTGGGATCGACGCGCTGATGTTGGGGAGCTTGATGATGTTGGCCTCGGGGGTCTTCGCGAGGGCGCCCAGCTCAGCGAGCGCATCGCCGATCTGCTGCTCGGCGGTCAGCCGGTCGCCGAACAGCGCGATGATGCGCCCGGCAAGTGAGATGTCGCGTGTCTCGACCTCGACACCGGCCGTGGAGGCATAGGCCTCGATGACGGGGAGGAACGAGTAGGTGGCCAGCAAAGGCGCTTCGTCGGTGTGGGTGTAGATGATCTTGGCCATGGGGCCAGCCTCCTAGGCGCAGAAATTCGTTTGACATCAAGATATCTCACTTCGCGCGACACCTCCGCGACAGCCTTGTCGCACCCCCGATCGACCCTAGAATCGGGCTGGCCGCATGAGTCCGGCCCACACATTGAAGGAGTTCTCGTCATGGCGCAACTCATCCCGATGTCATCTCGGCTCGCCGCCGAGGCGGTCGGCACATTCGTCCTCGTGCTCGGGGGCGTCGGCAGTGCAATCCTCGCTGGTCAGGCGATCGGCCCCATGGGCGTCGCGCTGGCGTTCGGTCTCACGGTCCTGACGATGGCCTACGCCGTCGGTCACATCTCGGGCGCCCACTTCAACCCCGCTGTCACCGTGGGCCTGGCCGCGGCCAAACGGTTCGAGTGGAAGGACGTCCTGCCGTACGTCGGTGCGCAGATCGGCGGTGGAATCGTCGGTGTACTGGGCATCTGGGTTATCGGTTCGGGCAATGCAGACTTCGACCGCAAGACGTCCTTCGGCGGAGCGTCCAACGGATGGGGCGATGTCATTGGCGGTTACTCACTGCTTGCCGTCGTGGTCACTGAGATCATCTTCACGGCGCTCTTCGTGTTCATCATCCTGGGCGCGACATCTGGCAACACCCCTGACGGATTTGCACCCATCGCGATCGGTCTGGGTCTCACGCTCATTCACCTCGTGGTGATCCCGATCGACAACACCTCGGTCAACCCGGCACGCTCAATCGCCACCGCAGTGCTGGCCGGTGGTGACGCCCTCCAGCAGCTGTGGGCATTCATCGCCGCACCGCTGGTCGGTGGCATTGTCGGCGGCCTCGGCTACAAGGCGATCACCGGCGGCGCACGCTCGGGAGTCGAGATCGAGGGCGACAAGACCCGCTAGTCCGCGACCCCAACAACCCGACGTGGGCCCCGATCAGCTGATCGGGGCCCACGCGGCTGATCAGGCGACGTCGTAGCGGTCGAGATCCATGACCTTGGACCACGCTGCGACGAAGTCGGCGACGAACTTGGCCGCCGCATCGTCGCTCGCATAGACCTCGGCGATTGCACGCAGCTCGGAGTTGGACCCGAAGACGAGATCGGCCCGGCTGCCGGTCCACGTCACCGCCCCTGCCGCGTCCCGCGACTCAAATGTCGTGGAGTCCGCCGACGTAGCCGTCCACGTGGTTCCCAGCTCGAGAAGGTTGACGAAGAAGTCATTCGTCAACGTCCCGGGCTTGGACGTCAGGACACCGATCGAGGACTGGTCATAGTTGGTGCCAAGTACGCGCAGTCCTCCGACGAGCACCGTCATCTCCGGAGCGCTGAGGCCGAGGAGATTCGCCTTGTCGACCAGCAGGAACTCCGCCGGCAGACGGTTGCCCTTGCCGTAGTAGTTGCGGAACCCGTCAGCCGTCGGTTCGAGAGCTGAGAACGACTCGATGTCGGTCTGCTCCTGAGAGGCGTCGGTACGTCCCGGAGTGAACGGCACGACGATGTCGTGGCCGGCCTCCTTGGCAGCCTGCTCGACGCCTGCCGCTCCCCCCAGCACGATGACATCGGCCAGCGAGACATCCTTGGCGAACGCCTGTTGGACACCTTCGAGCGTACGCAGGACCGTGGCGAGCTGGTCGGGATTGTTGACCTCCCAACCGTTCTGCGGTTCGAGGCGGATGCGGGCGCCATTCGCTCCTCCGCGCTTGTCGCTGTTGCGGAACGACGATGCCGACGCCCACGCAGTCGAGACGAGCTGGGAGACCGTCAGACCCGAGGCCAGGATCTGCGCCTTGAGGTCAGCGATGTCACCGTCGGTGAGGTCCACCGTGGCTGCCGGAAGCGGGTCCTGCCACAGCAGCTCCTCCTGCGGGACCAACGGACCGAGGTAACGCTGGATCGGGCCCATGTCGCGGTGGGTCAGCTTGTACCAAGCCCGCGCGAACGCATCAGCGAACTGATCCGGGTTCTCCAGGAAACGACGAGAGATCGGCTCGTAGATCGGGTCGAACCGAAGCGCGAGATCGGACGTCAGCATGGTCGGCGGGCGCGTGAGCTCGTTCGTCTCAGGATCGGGGAAGGTGTTGGCCCCGGCCCCGTCCTTGGCCACCCACTGGTTGGCTCCCGCAGGGCTCTTGGTCAGCTCCCACTCGTAGCCGAAGAGCGTCTCGAAGAAGCTGTGGTCCCACGTCGTCGGTGTGGGTGTCCAGGTGACCTCGAGGCCACTGGTGATGACATCGCGACCCTTGCCGCTGCCGAGAGACTGCTTCCAGCCGAGCCCCTGTTCCTCAATGGGAGCGCCTTCGGGCTCGGGGCCCACGAACTGGTCGGGGTCGCCCGCACCGTGCGTCTTGCCGAACGTGTGGCCGCCGGCGATCAACGCGACGGTCTCCTCGTCGTTCATGGCCATACGGGCGAAGGTCTCGCGAATGTCGCGGGCGGAACCGAGCGGATCCGGCACACCCTCGGGGCCTTCGGGGTTGACGTAGATGAGCCCCATCTGGACCGCCGCGAGGGGGTTCTCCAGGTCGCGCTCACCGGTGTAACGCTTCTCGCCACCGTCGTCACCACCGAGCCACTCGTCCTCAGGACCCCAGTAGACGTCCTCGTCGGGCTCCCACACGTCGGGGCGACCGCCAGCAAAGCCGAAGGTCTTGAAGCCCATCGTCTCGAGTGCGACATTTCCGGTCAGGATCATCAGGTCGGCCCACGAGATCGCAGCGCCGTACTTCTTCTTGATCGGCCACAGCAGGCGCCGCGCCTTGTCGAGGTTGCCGTTGTCCGGCCAGCTGTTGAGCGGTGCGAAGCGCTGCATACCGGCTCCGGCGCCACCGCGGCCATCCTTGATGCGGTAGGTGCCTGCGCTGTGCCATGCCATCCGGACGAAGAACCCGCCGTAGTGGCCGAAGTCGGCGGGCCACCAGTCCTGCGAGTCGGTCATCAGTGCGGCGAGATCGGCCCGCAACGCGTCAAGGTCGAGGTCCTGGAAGGCCTGCGCATAGTCGAAGTCGGCGTCCATCGGGTTGGCGACATCGGTGTGCTTGCGCAGGATCTTGAGGTTGAGCTGGTTGGGCCACCACTCCTGGTTGGCTGAGCCCTCCGTCGGATGCACCCTGCCTCCGCGGGAGACGGGACACTGGCCCTGACCCTCGTTCTCCTCGTCATTCATGTCGCCGACGACGGCGTTGTGGTCGTGATTGTCTGGCATGGGTTTCCTTTCGGGGAGGCTCGGATCAGATGGATGGTTTGGCGGATGGAGCGGTGACGCAGTCGGGACAGGTGCCCCAGTAGGTCACCTCGGCCTCGTCGATCGAAAAGCCGTGGTCACCGGTCGCAGACAGGCAGGGTGCGCTTCCGTGCGCGCAGTCGACGTCGGCGACGGCGCCACAGCTGCGGCACACCACGTGGTGGTGGTTGTCGCCGACGCGCATCTCGAACAGCGCAGGCGAGCCAGCGGGCTCGATGCGTCGCACGAGGCCGACATCGGTGAGCGCCCGCAGCACGTCGTAGACGGCCTGTGTCGACACGGCACCGAGAACTGCGCGTACGTCGGCGGCAATGCGGTCGACCTCCGAGTGAGGAGCCTGTGACAGCGCCTCGACGACGGCAACCCGCGGACGGGTCACGCGCAGGCCGGCGCCCCGCAACATCGCGACGGGGTCCTCGATGGCCAGCATTCACTCATCGAAGCACCCTTTCTGGAATCATTCAAGATTAGGTCTCGACTTTCGTATGACCCGCACGCCCCGGCGCAGCGACCGTGGGCTATTTTCGGATGAGTCCCCCATGCATCAAGGAGCACATTCGTGAGCACAACTCCCGTCAAGGTTGCCGTCACCGGAGCCGCCGGACAGATCGGCTACAGCTTGCTCTTCCGCCTCGCCAGCGGATCGCTGCTCGGACCCGACACCCCGATCCAACTTCAGCTGCTCGAGATCACCCCAGCGCTCAAGGCGCTCGAAGGTGTCGTGATGGAGCTCGACGACTGCGCGTTCCCGACCCTCGCGGGCGTGGAGATTGGCGACGACGCCGAGAAGATCTTCGACGGCGCGAACCTTGCCCTTCTCGTGGGAGCGCGTCCGCGCGGACCCGGCATGGAGCGCGGCGACCTGCTCGAAGCCAATGGCGCGATCTTCACCGCCCAGGGCAAGGCCCTCAACAAGGTCGCAGCCAGCGATGTTCGCATCGGCGTCACCGGCAACCCCGCCAACACGAACGCCCTGATCGCGATGACGAATGCGCCAGACATCCCCAAGGAACGCTTCAGCGCCCTGACCCGACTGGACCACAACCGGGCGATCTCGCAGCTCGCGGCCAAGACCGGCGCCAGCGTGACCGACATCAAGAAGATGACGATCTGGGGCAACCACTCGGCGACCCAGTACCCCGACATCTTCCACGCCGAGATCGCGGGCAAGAATGCGGCCGCAGCCGTCAACGACCAGACCTGGATCGAAGACGACTTCATCCCGACTGTCGCCAAGCGCGGCGCGGCGATCATCGAGGCCCGCGGGTCGTCCTCAGCCGCCTCGGCCGCTTCTGCCACGATCGACGCCGCCCACGACTGGCTGTTCGGCACGCCCGAGGGCGACTGGGCATCCATGGCCGTCGTCTCGGATGGCTCGTACGGCATCCCCGAGGGTCTGATCTACTCCTTCCCCGTCACCACCTCCGGCGGCGACTGGTCAATCGTCCAGGGCCTCGAGATCGATGACTTCTCCCGCGCACGCATGGATGCGACCGCGGCTGAGCTCATCGAAGAGCGCGACGCCGTCAAGGAGCTCGGCCTCATCTGAGCCGACACACGTCGAGACTGCCCCATCTCCGATCAGGAGGTGGGGCAGTTCTTGGTCAGCGGCCCGGCTGGTCGGGAATGACCACCGTCAGCACGATGAGCGCGACTCCCAGCAGGGTCATCCAGATCATGTCGAACACCTTGCCGCGAACACGCAACATGCCCGTATGGCTCACCGGCACGACGAACCGTGCGATTGCGCCGACGATGAATGCGGCGCCGACCACGGAAACCCCCGCGCGCCACGGGCCGGCGACGACCAGTCCGAGGCCCACGAGGACGCTGAGCAGCTGCAGCAAGTAGAGCTGCGAACCACGGCTACGGGGACCCTTCATCGAAGCCGGCTCACGAGTTGAGCCGCTCGGCCGTGTCAACGACATTCGACAGCAGCATTGCGCGCGTCATGGGCCCGACACCGCCCGGATTGGGCGAGATCCATCCCGCGACCTCATGAGCGGCCGGATCCACGTCACCGACGATGCCGTTCTCGTCGCGGCTCACCCCGACGTCCAGCAGAGCCGCGCCGGGCTTCACCATGTCGGCGGAGATGATGCCCGGAACGCCCGCTGCAGCGATGACGATGTCGGCTCTACGGACCTCCGCGCCCAGGTCGCTGGTGCCGGTGTGACACAGCGTCACGGTGGCGTTCTCGCTGCGGCGCGTCAGCAGCAGTCCCATCGGTCGGCCGACCGTGATGCCGCGGCCGACGACGACGACGTGCTGGCCGGCGATCGCGACGTCGTTGCGGCGCAGCAGCTCGACGATCCCGCGCGGCGTGCACGGCAGCGGCGCTTCCTTGCCGAGCACGAGCCAGCCGAGGTTGGTGGGGTGAAGCCCGTCTGCGTCCTTGGCCGGATCGATGCGACCGATCACGGCGTTCTCGTCAAGGCCCTTGGGCAGCGGGAGCTGCACGATGTAGCCGGTGCAGGTCGGATCGTCATTGAGCTGGTCCACCGCGGCTTCGACCTCAGCCTGCGTCGCCGTGTCCGGCAGGTCGATGCGGATCGACTCGATGCCGACTTCGGCGCAGTCACGGTGCTTGCCGGCGACATACCACTGACTGCCGGGATCATCACCGACCAGGATCGTGCCAAGTCCCGGGACGATGCCCCGGGCCGCAAGGGCGCTCACGCGCTCGCGGAGCTCGGTCTTGATTGCGGTCGCGGCCGCCTTGCCATCGAGGATCTGAGCTGTCACGGGTCGAGTCTTTCACGCGCGATTGGCCCATAGACTCCCGACATGACTGTCACCTTGGGCACCCTTGAGCTGGGAGCGCTCGACGTGTCACTGCTCGCCCCTCCGGTGGCCGCCGCATTGAGCGCGCTGCCCGAAGTCGCAGCTCACGCGCACACCGTGGCTATCGACCCCGATCTCGCCGATACCGCTGCCCTGGCGTCCGAGCACGCCATACCCGCCGAGGTCTCGGCCAACTGTGTCGTGGTGCTGGGAAAGCGCGGCGGCGAGCAGCGACCCGCCGCGTGTGTCGTGCTCGCTCACACTCGTGCCGACGTCAACGGTCTGGTGCGCCGCACCCTCGACGTACGCAAGCTCTCATTCGCCCCGCAGGGCTGGGCTGTCGCCGCGACCGGCATGGAGCAGGGTGGGATCACGCCGGTCGGGCTACCGGCTGATTGGCCGTTGCTCGTCGACTCCCGGGTGATCG
This sequence comes from uncultured Actinomycetota bacterium, assembly GCA_963760105.1. GTDB lineage: Bacteria > Actinomycetota > Actinomycetes > Propionibacteriales > Nocardioidaceae > Aeromicrobium. The sequence continues at coordinate 323,144 of CAVXBP010000014.1, read as the reverse complement.
AGCAGACATGGGTGCTGCTCGGCAGCGGTCTGCGGCGGTCCAAGCTCGCTCTGCCCGGCGCATCGCTGGCCGATCTCCCGAACGTCACCGTGCTCGACGGCCTTGGGACGACCTAGCCGCCACTTCGCACGGCTCTAGACGGGCGGTACCTCAGCGGGTGCAGGTCGCTGGCTCAACGCCAACCAGATGACGGCGGCGAGCACCAGCGACGCACCGATCACTTGAACGCCTGCCAGCGACTCCCCCAGCAGCCACGTCGCCAATCCCACCGTCACAACCGGCTCGAACGTCGAGATGACCGATGCCGATGTTGGGCCCAGACGTCGCAGTCCGGCGAAGAACGCAAGAATTGCCGCTGCGGTACAGACGACCGCGATCGCGGTCAGCGACGACCACCCTCGAGCGGTTTCCGGGAACGCGGCGGGGCGACCGGCCACAGCAAGGACGACGACGATCAGGCCCGAAACGGCTGCCGCGGCGACGCACACCACGGTCGACACCGCGATGGCATCCAGACCGCGGGTGACCACTGAGCCGACGGTGATGTAGATCGAATAGATCACCGCAGCGCCGATGCCGAGCGCAATGCCGAGCGGCCGCCCGGAGCCTCCGCCGACGACCAGAAACGTTCCCGCCAGCGCCAGACCAAGTGCTGCGGCCGTCACCAGACCGATGTGCTCGCGCAGAAACACTGCAGCAAGGATCGCGACAAATGCCGGGAAGAGATAGAGGAGCAGCGCGACGAGGCTGGCCTGCGCATGCTCCAGCGCCAGAAAGTAGCAATAGGCCTGGCCGACATATCCGATCCCGCCCATTGCGGCGATTGGCAGGCAGTCACGCACGGCCGGCAGCGCGATTCCGCGGACCTGCATCACGGCAACCAGGATCAGTGCCGCTCCGGCGAAGCGCACCAGGAGCAGCGCCGGCGTGCTCGTGCCATCATCGTGCGCCCAGACTCCGAACACCGCCATCGAGCCGAACGCCGCCGAAGACGCTGCGACCAGCAGCGCTCCGACCGTGCGTTCAGACATCGTCGATCAGTGGAAGAAGTGCCGAGTGCCAGTGACGTACATGGTCACGCCGGCCGCCTGGGCGGCTTCGATGACGGCGTCGTCGCGAATCGATCCGCCCGGTTGGACGATCGCACGCACGCCGGCAGCCATGAGGATCTCGGCTCCGTCGGGAAATGGGAAGAACGCATCTGATGCGGCGACCGAGCCGGTGGCACGCTCTGCACCGGCGCGCTCAACGGCCAGCTTGCAGGAGTCGACCCGGTTGACCTGGCCCATGCCCACACCGACCGATGCTCCGTCCTTGGCCAGCAAGATGGCGTTGGACTTCACCGCCCGACAGGCTGTCCACGCAAAGGTGAGGTCGGCGAGCGTTCGCTCGTCGGCGGGTTCGCCGGCAACCAGAGTCCACGTCGACGGTTCGTCACCCTCCGCATCCACACGGTCCACGGTCTGCAACAGCACGCCACCGGTCACAGCACGCAGCTCGACCGGAGAGTGGCCCGCATCGACCGGCACCTGGAGGATGCGGATGTTCTTCTTGGCCTGCAGAACCTCCAGCGCGCCGGGCTCATAGTCCGGGGCGACGATGACCTCGGTGAACACCTCGGCAACCTGCTCGGCCATCGCGACACTCACCGGACGGTTGGCGGCGATGACGCCGCCAAAGGCCGAGACCGGATCGCATGCGTGAGCCCTGGCGTGGGCCTCGGCGACGTCAGCTCCGACCGCGATCCCGCACGGATTTGCGTGCTTGATGATCGCCACAGCGGGGGCATCGAAGTCACCCGCCGCACGGCGCGCGGCATCGGTGTCGACGTAGTTGTTGTAGCTCATCTCCTTGCCGTGCAGCTGCACGGCGTTGGCCAGACCACCGCGGCCCGAGGTGTAGAGGGCGGCAGGCTGATGCGGGTTCTCGCCATACCGCAGAACGGCTGACCGTTCCCAGGTCGCGCCGAGGAACTCGGGGAAGACCGAGTCGTCAGGTTGTACGTATGCCGAGGCGAACCACGACGCGACCGCGACGTCGTAGGCCGCCGTGTGCGCGAACGCCTGGGCGGCAAGCTTCTTGCGCTGCTCGAGGGTGAAGCCACCCGCGGCGAGCGCCTCACGCAGGACGCCGTACTGGGACGTCGAGGTCACGACCGCGACACTGGGATGGTTCTTGGCTGCGGCGCGCACCATCGACGGTCCCCCGATGTCGATCTGCTCGACGCACTCGTCCGGGGTCGCGCCTGAGGCAACCGTCTCGGTGAATGGGTAGAGGTTGACGATCACGACGTCGAACGGCTCGATGCCGAGGTCGGCCAGCTGTGAGACATGCGACTCGAGCCGCAGGTCAGCGAGGATGCCGGCGTGCACGCGGGGGTGCAGTGTCTTGACCCGACCATCAAGGCACTCCGGGAAATCCGTCAGCTGCTCGACGGGGGTGACCGGAATGCCCGCTGCCTCGATCGTCTTTGCGGTCGACCCGGTCGAGACGATCGAGACGCCGGCATCGTGCAGGTCGCCGGCGAGCTGCTCGAGTCCGGTCTTGTCGTAGACCGAGATCAAGGCACGCTTGAGTGGGCGAGTGGTCATGTAGGGGCTCCTCCGAGGCGCACGGCCCGGTCGTCGATGTGGAAGCCGGAGCGCGCGAGCGCGCCGACCCATTCGACCAGCATGGTTCGTTCGCTGGCCTTGATGCGTTCGTGCAGGGACTGTTCGTCATCGTCGTCGAGAACCGGGACCGCGACCTGCGCCACGATCGGCCCGGTGTCGACGCCCTCATCGACGACGAACAATGTCGCGCCGGTGACCTTGACGCCGTACGCCAATGCGTCCCGGGGTCCATGCATGCCGGGAAAGGCTGGTGAGAGTGCGGGGTGGGTGTTGAGTGTCCGACCTCCGAAGCGCGCGAGGAACGCTGAGCCGGTGAGCTTCATGAAGCCGGCAAGAACGACCAGATCGGGCGAGTGCGCTGCCACCGAGTCGGCAAGGGCCACGTCCCAGGCAGCGCGATCCTCGAAGGAGGACGTTGCCACCACGAACGTCTCGATGCCGTGCTTGTCGGCACGTTCGAGGGCTTGTATGCCACTGCGGTCAGCACCAACCGCGACGATCTCGACGCCGTAGTCAGGTTGCGACGAGGCGTCAATCAGAGCCTGAAGATTTGTCCCGCTTCCAGAGACGAGGACCACGACTCGTGCTGGCACCCTCGGGCCCAGTTCTGAAGAGGTTCGCGGCACGACCAACACGATAGTGGCTGCAAGCCGCGCCGATTGCGCCGCCCAATGCCATCACCGGCAAGGCGACCAACAGCGGAGTCCACACCGGCGGGCCGGCCTCGGCCATGCGCCCCGGACCGATCGCCCCGCCCGAGACCGCAATCAACAGACCAAGCACAAATCCGGCGCTTGCACCCGCGGCAGCACCGAGTCCCACGCGGGCCAGCGGGTCGTCATGCTCGCCAACATCGACCCGCCAACCCGCCACCATGCCGGCGCCCAGCGGAATGAGGCCCAGCAGGAAGACCCAACCGGCAAACTCGCCCGGTGCCGGCAAGGCCGCGAGAATGGGAAGGCCCGGGACCTCGCCGAGGTGGGAGCCCGTCAGGTCGACACTGGTGTCGGTCCCCAGCGCGAAGCCCGGGCCGATCAGCGCGGATGAGGTCCACAGGAGCAGGGTCGGCACGGCGAACACACACGCCACCGCCAGCACGATGGAGCCGCCGAACCCGGGATCGAGCACCGCCCAGAGGTCACCGGCGCGCGAGAGGTGCAGGACCAGAAGTCCGATCACGACCGCCGACGAGGCCGCCAGCACGACCAGCACGCCCGGGACCGCGGCGCGAACGACGGCGCGGACGTCAGCATGGGGTGTCGGCCACAGATCGGCCAGCGAATCGTGCCGACGTCCGGCTCCGATTGCCGCACCGACACCGCCGACGATGAAGGCGCCGACCGCGGCCCGTACGACCGAGGTGTGGATGTCACCCGCATCGGAGGCTGCCGAGACGATGCCGGCGAAGAGGCCGAGCGCACCCGCAGCTGTTACGACAAATCCGGGCAGCTCAACCGGGTCGGCGGCGACCCACTCGGCCGTCTTCGCCACCACGGCGATGCACAGCAGTGTCGCCCCGATCGGCACCAGCCCCCAGGAGAAATCACCGGTGTCGAGACCCGATCCCAGCGCGACCAGCCACGTGCGCGCCGACACCCGTGCGAACGCAGCCAACGACATGTCGGCGGAGCCCCGAGCAGCCAGAACGAACACCCCGGCGAGCGCCAGTGACCCGACCGCCGCCAGAAGCGCCGTCAGAAAGGCCGGCCGCAGGAAGGACGTGGTGGACGGCTCGGGCACCACTTCATCCTCCCTGTAAAGTTACGGCGTTGCACACAGGCACGCCGGGACGACGAGGAGGCTGGAGATGACTCGCGTCGACGAGTTCAACAGCTTCTACCTCTCGACATTCTCCCAGGCCCTTCAGGTGACGTACGCCATCACCGGTGACCGGCTGGTTGCCCATGAGTCAACGGTCGACGCCTACCGCCGCGCCTGGCGCGACTGGGCCAAGATCCGTGAGGGCAACCCGCTCGCGTACGTGCGCAACGAAGCCTGGAAGCTCACGGGGCTGAGTCGCGGCACGCACCCGCTCCGCCGCAAGCACGAAGAAGACAGCGACACCGAGCTGCTCGAGGCCCTCGGTGAGCTGTCGGTCACGGATCGACGCCTGATCGTGCTGATGACGCTCGGCGCCACTGACCTCGAAGAGGCATCGCACGAGGTCAACCTTCCGGCCGAAGAAGGCATCGAGAGCGTGACGAACGCCCTCGCCGCTCTGGAGCGCAAGCTTGGCCAGACGCTCGACCAGATCGAGCGCCGCATGAACGGCCTCGGCCAAGCCACGGCTTCGTTGCGGCAACCACCCCCCGCGACGATCCGCACGGCCGCAAAGCGAGGTCGGCAGCGCAACACCATCTTGTTGGTCGCGGCGGCTGTCGTGCTGATCGGCGGCGGCGGTTTGGCGGTGACAGATGGCGACGCGCTCGCCACCCGCGCCTCGTTGCCCTACCGCGAAAAGATCGGAGCCGAACGGTCGGACGTCGTGCTGGCTGCCGAGAAGATCGACACCGGCAACCTGCTCACCCTCAAACAGGTCAAGGAGCTCGATGTCGAGCGCACCTGGTCGGTCGAAAGCACCGATGAGGACATCAACAACACCACCCCCTACGCCACGTGCCCCGTCAAGCGCTTCGCCGACTCCGACCCGCTCAAGGTGCTGGTCCGCACCTACAGCGCCAAGGGCGAAGGCAAGGAACGCGTTGCCCAGGCCATCGAGGTTTCCCGCAGCGCCAAGATCGCCGACGAGGCCTACCGCAGGCTCGTTCGGTGGTACTCCGACTGTCAGCACCCGCGCGTCCAGCTCGTCGACTCATTTGCCGTTCAGCGACCGGCAGGCGACTTCCAGATCCTGCTGCTGCGGTCCCAGTCGACACCGGTGCGCACCTTCACCGTCGGCTTCAGCCACTCGGGCAATGTCACCAGCACCCTGGTGCACGAGGTCGACGGGGCGACCGGTCCGGCGATCGAGGCCTTCGCGCGCACACTCAACAACTCGGTGACCCGGTTGTGCGTCGACAGCGGCGGACGGTGTACCGACCAGATCTCGGTGGCCAGAACTGAGCCACCCCGCACCTCGACCGACCCGGCGTTCCTCGGCATCGTCGATCTCCCTCCCATCGCCGAGATCGACCGCGTATGGGTCGGCGTCAAGCCATTCCCTTCGAAGACCAACCCCGCGGCCACCGAATGCGATCGCGCCGATTTCTCCTCGCTCCCGACGGCCCGGTCCAAGGTGTTCGTGATCCCGCAGGCCACAGAGCTCCCCAAGGAGTTCGGCGTCGCCGAGACGGTGGCACGGTTCCCCGACGAAAAGCTCGCCAAGGCCTTCGTCAAGACCATCAGCTCCCGGGTCGACGACTGCGCAGCGGACAAGCTTTCGGCGCGCGTCGACCAACGCAGCACGATCAAGACCGCGGCATACTCCGGCAAGAGCTGGCGCATCGGCCTTGAGGTCACCAAGGGCAAGCGGGCATACTTCCGGGTCGCGATCGTGCGACGTGGCACAGACGTCGCCCAGGTGACGTTCACCCCATCGGGTGGATTCGACGTGCCGCAGAAGGAATTCGCGGCCCTCGCTTTCCGTGCGGGTGCCCGACTGCGCTTCATCGGACAGTGAAAACCCCCTCCCCGTCAGACGGGAAGGGGGTTTTGACGCACTGATGGCTAGAGGTTCTTGAGGACCTCACGCATGAGCTCGGCAGTCTCCGACGGCGTCTTGCCGACCTTGACGCCGGCAGCCTCGAGCGCTTCCTTCTTGCCCTGAGCCGTGCCCGCACCGTCGGACACGATTGCGCCGGCGTGGCCCATCGTCTTGCCCTCGGGTGCGGTGAAGCCCGCGACGTAACCCACGACGGGCTTGGTCACGTGCTCCTTGATGTAGGTCGCGGCCTTCTCCTCAGCGTCGCCACCGATCTCGCCGATCATCACGATCGCCAAGGTGTCGGGGTCGGCTTCGAATGCCTCGAGGGCGTCGATGTGCGTGGTGCCGATGATGGGGTCACCACCGATGCCGATCGCCGTCGTGAATCCGTGGTCGCGAAGCTCGAACATCATCTGATAGGTCAGCGTGCCGGACTTGGAGACGAGACCGATCGGCCCTGTGCCCGAGATCGTCGCGGGCGTGATGCCTGCGAGCGCCTCACCCGGCGTGATGATGCCGGGGCAGTTGGGACCGATGATGCGGGTCTTCTTGCCCTGGGCGTACGCCCAGAACTCGGCGCTGTCCTGGACCGGAACACCCTCGGTGATGATGACGAGCAAACCGATCTCGGCGTCAATCGCCTCGATGACGGCGTCCTTGGTGAAGGCCGGCGGGACGAAGACGACCGACACATCGGCGCCGGTCTTCTCGATCGCCTCGGCGACGGTGCCGAACACCGGAAGCTCGACGGCATTGCCGTCAGCATCAACGTGCTCGACCGTGGTGCCGGCCTTGCGGGCGTTGACACCACCGACGACATTGGTGCCGCACTTGAGCATCAGGGCGGTGTGCTTGGTGCCTTCACCGCCGGTGATGCCCTGGACGATGACCTTGGAGTCCTTGTTCAGAAAGATCGACATGTTCAGACTCCTTCGTTTGCGAATTGGGCGGCCCGGTCGGCTGCGCCGTCCATCGTCTCGACCAGCGTCACGAGCGGGTGGTTGGCATCGTTGAGGATGCGCAGCCCCTCGTCGAGGTTGTTGCCGTCGAGTCGTACGACGAGCGGCTTCGAGGCGGCGTCGCCCAGCAGCTCGAGCGCACCGACGATGCCGTTGGCAACTGCGTCACAGGAGGTGATGCCGCCAAAGACGTTGACGAACACCGACTTGACCTGCTCGTCGCCGAGGATGACGTCAAGGCCATCGGCCATGACCTGCGCCGACGCGCCTCCACCAATGTCGAGGAAGTTGGCAGGCTTGACGCCGCCGTGGCTCTCACCGGCGTAGGCGACGACGTCGAGGGTGCTCATGACGAGCCCCGCGCCGTTGCCGATGATGCCGACTTCGCCGTCGAGCTTGACGTAGTTGAGGCCCTTTTCCTTGGCCTTGGCCTCAAGCGGGTCGGCGGCGGCCTTGTCCTCAAATGCGGCGTGATCGGAATGACGGAAGTCGGCGTTGTCGTCCAGCGACACCTTGCCGTCCAGGGCTTCGAGAATGTCGCCCTCCAGACGTGCCAGCGGGTTGACCTCCACCAAGGTGGCGTCTTCCTCCACGAAGACCTTCCAGAGCGCGACGACCATCTCGACGGCCTGCTCGGTCAGCTCGGCCGGGAAGTTGGCGTCGGCGACGATCTCGCGCGCCTTGGCCTCGTCGACGCCCGCGATCGCGTCAATCGGGGTCTGTCGCACAGCATCGGGGTTGGTCTTGGCGACCTCTTCGATCTCGACACCGCCCTCGACGCTCGCGATGCAGAGGTAGCTGCGATTGGCACGGTCGAGCAGGAAGGAGAAGTAGTACTCCTCAATGATCGTGGCGGCCGGGGCGATGAGCACCCGGTTGACCGTCAGACCCTTGATCTCCATGCCGAGAATGTTGGTTGCGTGCTCGAATGCCTCATCAGGCGTCTTGGCCAGCTTGACGCCGCCTGCCTTGCCGCGACCGCCCGCCTTGACCTGAGCCTTGACGACGACGACACCGAGCTTTTCAGCCGCGGCCTTCGCCTCTTCGGGGGTCGTTGCGACGATGCCGGCGGTGACCTTTGCGTCGTGCTTGGCGAAGAGCTCCTTCGCCTGATATTCCATCAAATCCACGGTGTGTGTCCGTCCTTTGTTGACGTCCGGTTGGCTCAGAAATCGGCCGAGGGGCCACAAAAATTGAGCGTGGCGACTCTACCTTCTCAAACCCACATCTTGTGTGTCGGGTCGGTCACACCACCAGATCAGTCCACCGAGGCAGAGGTCAGCTGGATGTGATCGGCACCCAGCTCGGCTCGCACGGAGATGAGCCGCGCCATCTCCACCTCACTGGCTCCGACCACCACCTCGTCGGCGTCCTCGGCGACAGCGGCGCCGAGGAGCTGTTCGGCCGTCTGCCCTGATCCGACCAGCACGACCTCGTTTCCCGCGTCGCGCAGGGCACGAGCACGAGCAGACATGTCGCCCTCCCCGCTGATCGCGCCCACCAGGATGCGTCGTTTGGTCATGCCAAATCGTCCCACGCGCGACTGTCGCACGCTGATTCGTGCGGAATCCGGTCGCCTTGTCGATCTCGGCGTGCCGGCTTCGACGCCGGCCACCCAAGCGTGAAGGTGGTCACATTTTGTCGACATTTCCCCCGGAAGCGCTGGCGAATGTGTGGATTTGGTTTCACTCAGACACGGCTGTCGGTTAGGCTCGTCGAGTCCTGCTGTCCCTTTCCGGAGGTTATCTGCGTGTCTTCGTCTGCGCCGAAACGCCGACTGGACGTACGTCAAGAGACCCAGCAGCGCACCTCGAGCGGCAAACGAGTCGCCGAGCGTCGCCGGGCACGCAAGCGCTCACTTCGAATCACCCCCGCCATGGGCGGCGCCTTTGCGCTGATTCTGGCCGGGTTTGGTTCCGCCGTCGTCGGCGGTCACGTCGACAGCTCGACACTGTCGGCCAGCAACTACCAGACCATCTCCGAGACCTACACCGGTAGCGAAGTCGACGGCGTGGACGTCAGCCGCGACTTCGACCGCAATCTCGACAAGCAAGGTGCTGCCCAGGCGGAGCAGATGCTGATCGCACTGGCCGACCTGCGCAAGGACACACAGGCCTACTCCGCCGAGGTGGAGAAGAACCAGTGGGTCCTTCCGGTCACCGGCTACCACTTGTCGGCCCGCTTCGGCCAGCGCAGCGGCTTGTGGTCGCGTGGACATACCGGCCTTGACTTCGCCGGTCCCTCCGGATCAGCGATCAGCTCGGTCGCCCAGGGCACCGTCAAGTCGGCCGGCTATGAAGGCGCCTACGGCAACCGTACGGTCGTCACCCTGGACGACGGCACTGACATCTGGTACGCCCACCAGAGCCGCATCGTCGTCCGTGTCGGCGAGAAGGTCGCACCGGGTCAGGTCATCGGCTACACCGGCTCGACCGGCAATGTCACCGGACCTCACCTGCACCTCGAGGTGCACCCCAACGGCGGCGGCGCAGTTGACCCGTACGCCGTGCTCGTGCAGCACAGCATCCGTCCCTGACGTTTCCGCAGGTCAGAGCTTTTCGACTGGCGCATAACGCAGCAGCAGTCGTTTGACGCCCTGCGATCCGAAGTCGACTGTCGCCTGGGCCTTGTCGCCCTGACCGTCAACTGCCACCACCGTGCCCAGGCCGAAGCTGTCGTGGGAGACGCGATCACCCGGCGAGAGAGAAACGACCTCGCGGGTCGCCCGCTTGGACCGGGCGGCAACGTTGCTGGATCGAAATGACGACTGCGATGTCACCGACGGGCTGCTCGGCGTCCACTGGGTCGGAGACGAGGCGATGCGGCGCCACTCGACCAGCGCCTCGGGCAGCTCGTCGAGGAAGCGCGAAGCGGGGTTGTAGGACGGCGCACCCCACGCAGCGCGAGTCTGGGCCCGAGTGACGTAGAGCCGCGTGCGAGCGCGGGTGATGCCGACGTAGGCAAGCCGTCGCTCTTCTTCGAGCTCGGCGTTGTCCGCCAGCGAGCGCATGTGCGGAAACACGCCGTCCTCGAGCCCGGTGAGGAACACGACCGGGAACTCGAGGCCCTTTGCGGTGTGCAAGGTCATCAGGGTGACGACACCGTCGCCCTCGTCGGGGATCTGATCGGCATCAGCCACAAGCGCAACCTGCTCTAGGAAGGCGGCCAGTGATCCCGGGGCAAGGTCAGCCTCGGCGTCGGCGACCTCGCCTGCATCGGCATCATCTGCGAGCGTGCTGGCGCCCACCACGAACTCTCGGGCGACCGCAACAAGCTCGGCAAGGTTTTCGACGCGAGTCTCGTCCTGCGGGTCGGTGCTCTGCTCAAGCGTCGACAGGTAGCCGCTGCGGGTCAGTGCCGCCTCCAGCACCGCGTCGGCCGGGGCGCCGCTCTCAGCCATCGTCATGAGCTCTGACATCGTCTGCGTGAAGGCCTGGATCGCGCTGCGTGATCGTGTCGCAAGGTCGTCGGCCTCGTCGGCGCGGGTCAGCGCCTGCCAGAAGCTGATCTCCTGGCGATCGGCGAGCCGCTGGATGGCTGCCTCGGCACGGTCACCGATGCCTCGCTTGGGCTCGTTGAGGACGCGCCGCAGTGACACGGCGTCGCGTGGGTTGACGAGCACACGTACGTAGGCGAGAGCGTCCTTGATCTCCTTGCGCTCGTAGAACCTGACTCCGCCCACGACGCGGTAGGGCAGGCCGACGCGGATGAACACTTCTTCGAAGACGCGGCTCTGTGCGTTGGTGCGATAGAAGATCGCGACGTCCTTGGCTGCCGTCTCGGCGGTGTCGCTGAGCTTGTCGATCTCCTCGGCGATGAACTGTGCCTCGTCGCGTTCGTCGTCGGCGACGTAGCCGACGATCTTTTCACCATCGCCCTCAGCCGACCACAGCTGCTTGTCCTTGCGCCCGGCGTTGCGGCTGATCACTGCATTGGCCGCGGACAGGATCGTCTGGGTTGAGCGGTAATTTTGCTCGAGCAGGATCGTCGACGCGTGGGGGAAGTCATCTTCGAACTCGAGGATGTTGCGGATGTTGGCCCCACGAAATGCGTAGATCGACTGGTCGGAGTCGCCGACCACCAGCAGGTCGGAATCGGCGTCGGTCAACTCCCTGATCAGCTGATATTGAGCGTGGTTGGTGTCTTGGTACTCGTCGACGAGGATGTGCCTGAACCGACGTCGATAGGTCTCTGCGACCTCGGGCCACCCTTGGAACAGGTGCACCGTGTTCATGATCAGGTCGTCGAAGTCCATCGCGTTGGCGGCGCGGAGACGGGCCTGATAGGTCGTGTAGGCCTCGGCGTAGAGCTCTTCGGTCGGATTGACGGCCTTGCCAGCGGCCGCCTCGTGGTCGACGAGCTCGTTCTTGAGGTTGGAGATCCAGTTGAGCACGGCTCGTGGATTGACCCGCTTGGGATCAAGATCCATGTCACGGCACACCTGAGTCATCAGCCGGCGCTGGTCGGCGGAGTCGTAGATCGTGAAGGTCGAGGTGAAGCCGAACTTCGATGCCTCCCGGCGCAGTATGCGTACGCATGCCGAGTGGAATGTCGAGACCCACATCATCCGCGCGCGCGGACCCACCAGCTCGGCAACCCGCTCGCGCATCTCTGCAGCGGCCTTGTTGGTGAACGTGATCGCCAAGATCGACCCAGGGTGTGCGCCACGGGCCGCAATCAGCCAGGCCACCCGGCGCGTCAGGACTCGGGTCTTGCCCGAGCCGGCACCCGCGACCACGAGCAGCGGACCGCCGGGATGGGACACGGCGTCGCGCTGGGCGTCGTTGAGCCCCTCGAGCAGGATGTCGGACCGGGCGCGCTTCTTTTCCGCCTCCTGGGCAGACTTCTTCTCCGCAGTTTGGGGCACGGGGAACGGCGATGTCATCAGGCCCTCCAGCCTAGTTGGGACAGGTGACACCGGCGCCCTCGGCGTCGCGCGACAATGGACACATGACCCTGGTGACGATCGACAGCGCCGGCGCAGAGCCGCCGTATGAGCAGATACGCCGTCAGATCGCCGAGGGCGCGGCGTCCGGTGTGCTCAGGGCAGCGCACAAGCTGCCGACCGTTCGGCAGCTGGCCGCTGACCTGGGGCTGGCCGTCAACACCGTCGCTCGTGCCTATCGCGAGCTCGAGGCTGACGGGGTGATCGAGACCCACGGTCGCGGCGGCACCCTGATCGCCACCCGCAAGATCGGTGACGCCGAGGCCGACCAGGCCGCCGGGACGTACGTACGAACCGCACGACGCCAAGGATTGTCTCTCGACGAGACCATCCGGCTCGTCGAGCAGCACTGGGGCTGAGTCCCGCTATTCGGCCATCGTGTTGGGCTTGCGCCAGCTGCGTTCGAACGGCAGCCGCCAGGCCCGTGGCGCGATCAGCTGATGCACCGCGTTGGGACCCCAGGTCGCCGAGGGATAGGGCCGGACCGGCGGAGCATCGTTGAGCAGCGGCTCGGAGATCTCCCACAACCGTTCGATGCCCTCTGCCGTGGTGAACAGCGTCCGCTCGCCTCGCATCGCGTCATGGATCAACCGCTCGTACGCCTCAAGCACGTCGCCGGCACGATCGGTCTCCTGCATGGCGAACTGCATGCTGAGCTTGTCGAGCCGCATACCCGGGCCCGGCCGCTTGCCGTAGAACGACAGCGACATCTTCGAGGCATCGGCCAGGTCGAACGTCAGATGATCCGGGCCGGACAGGCCGACACCCGAACCGGCAGGGAACATGCTCTTGGGCGGCTCGCGGAACGCAATCGAGATGATGCGCGCACCTTCGGGCATCTTCTTGCCGGTACGCAGGAAGAACGGCACCCCGGCCCAGCGCCAGTTGTCGATCTCGGCCCGCAGTGAAACGAACGTCTCGGTCTCGGAATCAGCCGGTACGCCGCGCTCGGCGCGATATCCGTCGTACTGTCCGCGGACGACATGCTTGGGGTCGATCGGAAGCATCGATCGGAAGACCTTGTTCTTCTCCTCGCTGATCGAATCGGAGTCGAGCGATGTGGGCGGCTCCATCGCCATGAACGCCATCACCTGGAACAGGTGGGTGACGACCATGTCCTTGAACGCGCCCGTTCCTTCATAGAATCCCGACCGGCCCTCGACCGAGAGCGTCTCAGGTACGTCGATCTGCACGTGATCGATGAAGTTGCGGTTCCAGATCGGCTCGAACAGGCCGTTGGCGAAGCGGAACGCCAGGATGTTGAGGGCCGCCTCCTTGCCCAGGAAGTGGTCGATGCGGAAGATCTGGTCCTCGGCGAACACCTCGTGGATCTTTGAGTTCAGTGACTTGGCGCTGGCCAGATCGGTCCCGAACGGCTTCTCCATGATGATTCGCGCGCGATCGACCAGGTTGGCGTCGCGCAGGGTGTGCACCACGTCGAGCGCCGACTTCGGCGGGACGCTCACGTAGTGGAGCCGCTGCGGACTGCCGCCCAGCTCCAGCTCACGGGCCGCGGCCGCAGCGGCCAGGGCCTCTGGGCCCGCCTTGACGTTGACATACGACAACTTGGGCGCGAACGCCTTCCACTGCTCGGCGTCAGCCTTGCGCGGGTTGAACTCCCGGCACGCCTCTTCGGCGAATGCCCGGAACGAATCGTCGTCGAACTCCTCGAGCGACACCCCGATGATGCGCGAATCAGGCACCAGCCCCGACTCGAGCAGGTGCATCAGCCCGGGGAGCAGCTTGCGCCGGGCGAGGTCGCCGGTGGCACCGAAGAGCAAGATCAGATGAGGCTCATTCACCTCATCAGGCTAGACCCACCAGATTGCGTACAGATGAATTCCAGCACTCGCCCTAGATCAGACGGCGATCGTTGGCCCAACGGGTGAGCTCGTGCCGGCTCGACAGCTGGAGCTTGCGCAGCACGCTCGACACATGGGTCTCGACCGTCTTGATCGAGATGAACAGCTCCTTGGCGACCTCTTTGTATGCGTACCCGCGGGCGATCAGGCGCATCACCTCCCGCTCTCGTTCGGTGAGCCGATCGATCTCCTCGTCGATCTGAGCGACCTCGATCGTTCCGGCGAACGCGTCGAGAACAAAACCGGCGAGACGCGGCGAGAACACGGCGTCGCCGGCGGCCACCCGATCAATCGCGTCAAGGAGCTCGGGGCCGGAGATGTTCTTGGTGACATAGCCCCGAGCACCGGCCCGGATGATGCCGATGACGTCTTCGGCGGCATCGCTGACCGACAGCGCCAGGAACTTCATGTCGGGGTGGCGCACGTGGAGGCGGCGAATGACCTCGAGCCCTCCCCCGCCAGGCATGTGGACGTCAAGCAGCACGACGTCAGGCTTGGTCTCGCTCAGGATCAGCACGGCGCTCTCGACGTCCTCGGCCTCAGCGACGATGTCGACCGGGCCGTCGATCTCGACGCGCACCCCGCGACGAAACATCGCGTGGTCGTCGATGATCGCGACACGAAGCATGCTCATGAAGTCTCCTCGAAGATGTGATCGGTGCTGCGCAACGGCACCGACATGGCGACCTCGGTGCCTTCGCCGGGCCCGCTGCGGATCGTAGCGGTACCGCCGTGCCGCTCGACCCGTCCGATGATCGAGCCGCGCACTCCCATCCGGTCGTCGGCGATGGCGTCAAGGTCAAAACCGATGCCCCGATCGCGGACGAACACCTGCACTGTGTCGTTGGTGGTCTCGGCGTAGACGTCGATGCGGTCGACCCCAGCATGCTTGGCGGCGTTGATCATGGCCTCGCGCGCTGCCTTGGCGACCGCAGCGACATCTGGATCGAGCGGTGCGTCTCCGACGGCGATCACTTCGACCGGCACGCGATGGGCATCTTCGACGTCCGCCGCCGATGCGCGCAGTGCCGCGACGAGTGAGTCGCCGGCCTGCTCGTGGGTGCCATAGAGCCACGCGCGGAGCTCGCGCTCCTGTCGCCGAGCAAGTGTGGCGACGGCCGCCTGGTCACCGGCGTTCTTCTGCAGCAGGGCGAGGGTTTGCAGCACCGAGTCGTGCAGGTGCGCCGCGACGTCGGCCCGCTCCTGCGAGCGTACGAGCGCGCGGCGCTCCTCGGTCAGGTCGCCGAGGAGCTTCGTGATCCACGGCCCGAGGATCAGCGAAAGGCCGATCACCGCGACACCCAGTGCCGACGCGAGGTCGACCATCGCGCCCCACCCTCGTTCTTGGGTGAGGAAGTAGATGGCAGCCAGGGCGATCAGTACGCCACCGGCGGCAATGCGCACCGCAAATCCCATGCCGCTCGTCTGGCGCATCCAACGGCGCCACGCCACATCGTCGAACTGTCGCCAGATGACGGCCAGTCCCACGACCGCCACCAGGGCGGGGCCCAGGAGCCCGTCATTGATGCCGCGGCCGGTGACTTGGAGCACCACCAGCACTCCGACACCGACCATGCCGACCGCGAGCGTCTGCAGAATCTCCGACGTGCTGGTGCGGTTGGGATTGGTTCGCAGGCCCTGACGGGTCGCCGCCTCGAGCCCCGGCGTCAGCTCGGGCTGGCGGAGCGGCAGGAAGCGCCACAGCAACAGGTAGACGATGACCCCGGTGCCGTTGAACCAGGTTGCGACGACCAGAGCGAGGCGGACGTACAGCACCCCGACGCCGAAGTGATCGGCAAGACCCGTTGCCACACCACCGACCAAGCGGCGGTCCGCCGGGCGGTAGGCGCGGCGATAGGCGCTCGCGCTGGTCTGGGTCGCACGTTCGGAGGACACACAGCGATCGTCACACGTGCGCGAGCACAGGCGCTACCGGGGACGACCCTTGTTCACCCTGATGGTCGTTCCAGCGGTTTCAGGGTTGTACCCGATGGTTTGGTTCGATCCGGTCGGCCACGATGGTCACATGAACGACACCCAGGAAGCGCCCCGCACCGACGGACCGGACGACGAGTTCGATCCTCAGAAGCTGCGCACCATCGCCGACGTCAAGCGATCCACCGACGACCGCTGGGTCGCCGGTGTGAGCTCTGGCGTGGCCAGATATCTCAACATCGATCCCGTGATCGTGCGAATCGTCATCGCCGTCCTCACGATCGTCGGCTTCGCCGGCGCTCTCCTGTACGCCGCAGCGTGGCTGCTCCTGCCTTCGCAGGACGCTGACAAGAGCATCGCCGCCAGGTGGTTCAACCTCGACGAGAACGAGGAACAGGTCCGCAAGATCGGCCTGGTCATTGCCGGCATCATCGCGGTCTTCTCGGTGCTGGGCGACAACGGCAACTGGTGGGGCGTCGGCTGGATCCTGGTGCCGGTCGCGGCGCTGTACTACTTCTTCGTCGTCCGCCCCCGCAAGGCCGACCGGGAGACGATCAAGGCACAGGTCCTGGCCGACCTGCCGACGAGCGAGCAGATCACCGCCGACGTCATGGCCAGGGTGGACCAGAAGGTGGCCGAGAAGGTCGCTCGCGCCTACCAGCCCCGGTCAAAGGCACTCACCGTGCTCACGTTGTCGCTGATTGCCATCGGCATCGCCGCCACACGGATCTACGCCGACACCCATGAAGGCGTGCACTGGACGACCTATGTCGCAGTCGCCCTCGGAATCACCGGCATCGGACTGGTCATCGGCACGTTCTTCGGACACGGCGGACCACTGATCGCCCTCGGGCTGGTGCTGGGACTGGTGCTCGCGGTCGGCTCGGCCCTGCCGAACGGGCGCATCGGCGCCCAGCAGCCCAGTCCGAGCTCCGCGGCCGCCGTCCACGCGACGTACAAACATGGCATCGGCCTGCTCGAGCTTGATCTCACCCGGGTCAGCGACCCGGCGGCACTGCTCGGACGAACCATCGTGCTGGACACCGGAATCGGTCAGACCAAGGTGATCGTGCCGGCGGGCCTGAATGTCGAGATCGATTCGACGCTCAAGCTCGGTGAGATCGCGGTGTTCGGACGCAAGGAGAACGGCACCGGCAACGAGATCAGCACACCCGCTGCTGCGCCAGGGGAAGCGCTGACGATCAAGATCGACCAGCGAATCGGCAACATCGAGGTGGTCCGGTCATGACCCGCCACCCGCTCCGCTGGAGCAGCCTGACCTTCGGACTGTTGTTTCTCGCCGGCGTCGGGCAGTGGGCCGTGTGGAAGCAGGACTGGCTGACTCCGCGCGAGCTCAGCCTGACCGCATCGGCCGTGCTCATAGGACTCGGCCTGCTCGGTGTCATCGCAACGTTCTGGAAGCCCAAGCAACTCACCTCACCATCTAGCCACGAAGGACATGACCATGAAGAAGCTGACCCGCAATCCTGACGACAAGTGGATCGGAGGCGTCTGCGGAGGCCTCGCCGACCACACCGGCGTCGATGCCAACCTGATCCGCCTGGTCGTTGCCGTCGGCACGCTGCTCGGTGCCGGTTCGCTGATCATCGCCTACCTCGTGGCATGGGTGATCATGCCCGCGCGGCCAGCCACCGCCCAGACGACATGGGGCGACGCTACTGACTCTGGAGCCACTGACGGCGGGCCTGGACAGCCGTCTGAGTGAAGTCGGAGAACACACCGTCAACTCCGGCGTCGAAGAACGCGAGAAGCTCGGCCATCGCATCTCCGTGACTGGCCACGTCATCGCCGACACGAAGGTTCGCCGGCAGAAAGTTGTTCTCGTTGCGCATCGTCCACACGTGCACCATCAGGCCATGGTCGTGGGCGCGGCCAACCAGCTCGGTCCGACCCGCCAGCTCGCGCGCTGAGTTTCTCTCGACGACCTGACTCTTGTTGGGCCCGATGCCGTCCGCGTACTCGGCGATGATCTGGAGCTCGGCCCGCGTTGTCAGGCTGTCGTAGGTGCGTCGATCGCCGGCCGCGACGAGGTCGAACGGGGCACCCCGGCGGTTCATCAGCTGGATCAGCGGCAGCGGTGTACGGTCGCGCAACTCCTTGAGGTTGGTGGTCTCCATCGACTGGATGATGATCTTGGCGCCGTCGCGATTGGCGCGACGTCGCTCAAGATTGGCGATCAGCAGGTCGTTCAGGTTCAGCCCCAACCCGGCGAAGTAGGTCGGGTGCTTGGTCTCGACATACACGCCGACCGGGTCGTCACGGACATCGTTCGCCTCCTCGGCGATCGTGAGCACCTCATCGAAGGTGAGGATCTCCTCGACGCCGGCGAGAGGGATGTTCTGCGGCCGAAGTTGCGGTAGGCGTTCACGCACGCGCAGGGTCTTGATCTCCTCGAGCGTGAAGTCCTCGGTGAACCAGCCCGTGTGCGTCACGCCGTCGACCAGCTTGGACGTCTTGCGGTCGGAGAACTCAGGATGGTCGGCGACATCGGTGGTGCCGCTGATCTCGTTCTCATGGCGTACCACCAGCACCCCGTCCTTGGTGCTGACGACATCCGGTTCGATGTAGTCGGCGCCCTGCTCGATCGCCAGCAGGTAGGACGGGCGGGTGTGCTCAAGCCGCTCACCGGGGACGCCACGGTGACCGATGATGATCGGAACGCTCACCACTCCATCACAGCGCATCGGACGTGCGGATAAGGCGAACCGCGCCGTCGCGTCGCGGATCTGCGGCGGCCACCAACCGTCCGTCAGGCTTGCGCAGGGTCACACCAACGCCGCCGTAGTACATCGACAGCTGCTTCTCGGCCTTGACGTCCTCATCACCGCGACCGGCGCGGTGCACATGGATCCGCGGGCGGTTGACGGCGTCCTGCAGACCCCTCCCCTCGCTGATGAAGCCGGCAAGGACCTGGACGATCGCCGTCGTGATCCGGTCGGCGCCGGGCGATCCGATCGCGATCGATGACCCGTCAGGATGATGGCCCACCGTGGGAGCCATGTTGGAGAGCAACCTCGTGCCCGGTGCCAGACCATGCAGGCCGTTGGCGTTGAGCTCCTGCTCCCCGAGACAGTTGTTGAGCCAGATGCCTGTGCCCTTGGCGATCATCCCCGAGCTGTAGCCCGACGAGACCGTGACGGCGCAGGCACCACCGTCGCTGTCCGTCGCTGACACGTGCGCCGTCGACCCTGATTCGAGGACCGCAAGGTGGTCGCGG
This sequence comes from uncultured Actinomycetota bacterium, assembly GCA_963760105.1. GTDB lineage: Bacteria > Actinomycetota > Actinomycetes > Propionibacteriales > Nocardioidaceae > Aeromicrobium. Next base: position 303,950 of record CAVXBP010000014.1, on the reverse strand, counting down.
TCGATCAACGACAGCAAGGCGGCCGCATCACGCTCAAGGTCGTCACTGTGGTCGAGAGTGTCGAGGCGGTGTCCGAGCACAGCTCGCTGCACCCGCACGAGATGTTCAAGGTCGCCCGCCGGGTGGTCGTCGAGCAGGCGCAGCATCGCCGACACGCACACCCCACCGACCGAAGGTGGGGGGTTGGTGCCGAGTTTCCACCCCCCGACCGTCGTCATCAACGACGGCCTGACGACCGGCCTGTACGCGGCCAGGTCATCGGGTCCGAGAATGCCACCGCGACCGATCACGTCATCGCTGATCATCCGCGCCAGGTCGCCGGTGTGCAGAGCCCTCGGCCCTTCCGCAGCGATGACCTCCAGCGCACCGACCAGATCGGAGAGCTCGACCAGTCCGGTCGAGATCGTCCCATCGGCATGGTGGACGGCTGCTCGACTCTCGTCGTCCCAGCCGAAGATGTCATCGTGCACGTACTCGAGGTAGAACCGCGAGGCCGAACCGAGCTGGAACCCGCCGCGGGCGACCTCGATCGCGGGGGCAACCAGCTCGCGCCACGGGACGCTTCCCCACCGGGCATGGGCTTCACCGAAGGCGGCGACCGATCCGTGACATGCCACCGATCCTGCGCCGATCGTGACGGTCACACCCCCGCCGTACGCCGTCGTGATGTCCCAGGTGCCGCCGCCGAGCGCCCGTCCACGTCCAGGCATGTCCATCCAGCCGTCGACGGTATGTGGGGCGCTGCCATCCGGAGGCTGAACTGTGATGAACCCACCCGAGCTGAGCGAGACGATGCCCACCTCGTTGACCATCGTCACCAGAGTGGCCGCCAGGGCGGCGTCGATCGCATTGCCACCAGCTCGAGCGATCTGCTCACCGGCGTCGGCTGCTGCCTCGTTGGGCGCAGCGATCGCAACGTCCGGCATGCCGGAAGGCTATCTGGTCGGTCACGGATCGAGGCGCTCATCCCGCCAAACGTCTGGCCGCGAAACCCGCGATCTCCGCGCCCACTGGCTGCGGCAGCAGGCAGCGATGCACGCGCCGTCGCGAGAGGCGCTTCAGCTGTCTTGGCATGCGGGAGCGGCCGCTAGGATTGCACGTATGGCCTCCCGCATCTTCACCCGAAGCAGCTGGCCGGAGGCCTCGCGCGTTGCCGAGATCCTTCGCCAAGAGACCCTCGGCGGAGTGCTGCTGCTGATCGCGACTGCCGCTGCCATCGTTGCAGCCAACGTCACCGACGGCTACGCCTCACTTCGCGACACCGCCTTCGGCCCAGAATCTCTTCACCTCAACCTGACACTCGGCGAGTGGGCCTCAGACGGCCTCCTCGCGATCTTCTTCTTCGTCGCGGGGCTCGAGCTCAAGCGCGAATTCGTCGGCGGAGAGCTGCGCGACCCGAGTCGGGCCGCCCTTCCGGTGGTCGCCGCACTCGGCGGCATGGTCCTTCCGGCTCTCGTCTTCGTGGTCTTCAACCTCGGCGGGTCACTGCAGGGCTGGGCGATCCCGACCGCGACCGACATCGCTTTCGCCCTCGCCGTGCTGGCCGTGATCGGCAGCCACCTGCCCAGCGGGCTTCGCACGTTCTTGCTGACGCTGGCTGTCGTCGACGACCTCATCGCGATCATCATCATCGCCGTCGTCTACACCTCATCACTTCACCTCGACCTGCTGCTGCTGTCACTTCTGCCGCTCGCCGCGTTCACGGTGCTCGTGCAACGGCGCGTCAACTCGTGGTGGCTGCTGCTACCGCTCGCTGGAGTCACCTGGGCACTCGTGCACGCCTCGGGTGTGCACGCCACGGTCGCCGGCGTGCTGCTGGCATTCGCGGTGCCGGTCATGCGCCGCGACGGTGGCGACGGCGCTGGCCTGGCAGAACATTTCGAGCACCGGTTCCGGCCATTGTCGGCCGCCGTGGCCGTGCCGATCTTCGCGTTCTTCGCCGCCGGCGTACACGTTGAGGGTTGGCAGGGGTTCACCGACGCGATGCGCGAACCCATCACCCTCGGCATCATCGCCGGACTCTTCGTCGGCAAGACCGTCGGCGTCTTCGGCGCGACGTGGCTGATGGCGACGTTCACCGGGGCCGAGCTCGACGACGACATCGCGTGGCTCGACGTTCTCGGTGTGGCGATGCTCGGCGGTGTGGGCTTCACAGTTTCGCTGCTGATCGGCGAGCTGGCATACGGCGTGGGCACCGACGTCGACGAATACGTCAAGATCGGAGTGCTGGTTGGATCGCTCGTTTCCGGGCTCGCCGCCGCCGTGCTTCTCACGGCCCGCAACCGTCGCTATCGCGAGATAGAAAGACGCGAACAACTCGACCTCGACGGCGACGGCATCCCGGACCTGTTCAAGCCCTGACAGTCTGGGCGCAACGGACCATGGTGACTAGTCACAAAGAACTATCAACACATGTGAATATCGCTGTGGATGAGGCCGACGACACCTGACGTGGCACGGCCGTGACTCGATGGCGGCACGAATCGTTGAAACGACCGACTGCAGGTGCCGCACGCGCACCCAGGTTGGAGATCCACATGTCGTCCATCGTTCGCCGTGTCAGCCGTGTGCTGCTCGCCGCCACTGCGCCAGTGCTCGTCATCGCGATGACGGCATCGACAGCTTCGGCGATCGAAGTGCCCCCGGATCCCCGTGGCTCACTGCTCAATCCGTATGTCGGCCACCCCTTCACCGCCCGGTCACTGCCGGCGCTGACCTTGCCGCAGCATCCGTACATGGCCCGCAATGGCAGCAACAACATCCACAACGACGCCTATCAGAGCGACGCGTACAACGGCCGCGGTCCGGTGGGTCGCGACCCTGAGGTCACGAGCACGTTCTACGGAAAGGAATGCGCTTCGGTGACATTCGACCGTGCAGGCCGAATCGTCACGGTCTGTGTTGGGGTCAGCAGTGCGTCACTGAAGGTGCTCGATCCGACCACGCTCGAGGAGATCGCCTCGTACGAGCTGCCGGCGCGCCAGCTGGGTTCGTTCTCATTCACCAACTTCTCCGGCGGCGGCTACTTCTATCTGGATCATCTCGACCGGGCCATCGTCTCGACGTCGACCGGTCACATCTTCGTGATCGCAGTCAGGGGCTCAACTCTGACCCTCCAACGTGACATCGACGTCAGCACGGTGACCGGTGGAGCCGGAATCCAGTCGGCGCTGCCTGACTGGGCCGGCCGCATCTGGTTCGTGACGACCGAGGGCCTGGTCGCGATGATCGACGCGAAGGGTGTCGTGCATCCCCATCAGCTTCCCAACGGCGAGACCATCGCCAACAGCTTCGCCATGGACGAATCGGGGGGCGTGTTCGTCGTCTCGACCGCCGCGCTCTACCGGTTCGACATCGTCCGGGGAGTTCCGGCCGTCACCTGGCGCAAGACGTACGACCGCGGCAGTCGGATCAAACCCGGCCAGGTCAGCCAGGGCAGCGGAACCACTCCGACACTCATCGACTCGGCCAGCTCGCCCGGCGGCGGGTCAATCGCGATCACCGACAACGCCGATCCCCGCATGAACGTCCTGGTGTTCAGACGCGGCAAGGCCGGGCCGGGCGTCAAACCGCTGTGCAAGCAGCCGGTGTTCCCCGCCGACCAGAGTGCCACCGAGAACAGCCTGATCTCGGTGCCGGGCGGCCTCATCGTCGAGAACAACTATGGATATGCCGGCCCCCTACCCGCCGGGGTCACCACCCGAATCCCCGACGCAACTCCCGGACTCACCCGCGTCGACGTGGACTACAAGAGAAGCGGCTGCAAGGTCGCGTGGAGCAACAAGACGGCGCGCGTGCCGAGCGTCGTCAGCAAGGCCAATCTCAAGACCGGGTTGATCTACAGCTACACCCACCCGTCATCGGCCGAGCTTCCGTGGAAGGCTCTCGCCCTGCCCGACGCACTCGCCCCGGATGCGTGGTACTTCAGCGCCTTCGACATCCGCACCGGCAAGCACGTGTGGTCACAGCTCACCGGCAGCGGGCTCGGCTACAACAACAACTATGCGCCCGTCAGCCTGGGTCGCGACGGCGCCGCCTACGTCGGAACGCTCGGCGGACTGGTCCGCATCGCCGACTCCTACTGAACCCATGCGATCGTCTGGCCCTGTCCGAGCGGGACAGGGTCAGACGTTCGAGCCCGGTTGGGCCTGCTGTGACTGCCCGGGGGGCGCACCAGGGCCACCACCCGTAGCTCCACCGGGACCCCCACCGGTAGCTGCGCCCGGAGCTCCGCCGGGTGGGCCTGCGTTACCTGGAGTGTCCGCGCCACCAGCCGAGCCAAGAGCGGCTCCCGCCCCAACCCCGAGCACCAGCGCGGCCACGGCGGCCACGACGGTGGTGCGCATCGACCACGAGCTTTCCCTGTTCTTGTCCATGTCATCCATGTGGCCACATTCGTGCGATGTGCTGTGACCCGCCTGTGATCGAACCCCCATTGGGCTGAGTGTCGACTCACAGCCAACTCACAGGCCGTTCACAACGCTCTGGTCGACCAAGGCGGCACACTGGAACGCATGGCATCTTCCATGACCCGCGCCGACGGTTCAGCACTACGAGTACTCGTCGTCGACGACGAGGTCAACATTGCCGAGCTCCTTCAGATGGCACTGCGCTACGAGGGCTGGGAGACCAGCCTTGCTCACACCGGTCGCACGGCCGTCGCGACCGCCAAGGACATCAGCCCCGACGCGATTGTGCTCGACATGATGCTTCCCGACTTCGACGGCATGGAGGTCTTGCGCAAGGTGCGCGCGACCTCCCCCGATGTCCCGGTGCTGTTCCTGACGGCCCGTGACTCGGTCGAGGACCGCGTTGCCGGGCTCACGGCCGGCGGCGACGACTACGTGGTCAAGCCGTTCAGCCTCGAGGAGGTGGTTGCTCGGCTGCGCAGCCTGATGCGCCGTGCCGGTGCCACCGAGGCGCGACCGAGCTCGATCATCACAGTCGGCGACCTGACCCTCGACGAGGACAGTCGCGACGTCGCACGTGCCGGCACACCGGTCGAGCTGACCGCCACCGAGTTCGAGCTGCTGCGCTACCTGATGCGCAACCCGCGGCGCGTCCTGTCCAAGGCGCAGATTCTCGACCGGGTGTGGGACTACGACTTCGGCGGCCAGGCCAATGTCGTCGAGATCTACATCTCCTACCTCCGCAAGAAGATCGATGCCGGCCACGAGCCCATGATCCACACCAAGCGCGGGGCAGGGTACGTCCTGAAGCCGGTGCAGTAACCGATGCGCCTCCTGCCTGCGTCGCTCACCGCTCGACTCATCATCACGACCGTGGCGCTCGTCGCCATCGTCAGCCTGCTGGTCGTCGGCACGACCGCGATCGTCATGCGTTCATACCTGAACGACCGTCTCGATGACCAGGTCCAGCAGTCCCTGAGCCGGGCCACCGCAGAGCTGGGCCGCAACCCCCTCGGACCGGCACAGCGCGTGGATCGAGCATGTCGCACGGCTCCTCCACTGGCCCGCGGGCAGGCAGCGGGCAGCTTGACGGCGCTCTTCGCCGAGGACTGCTCCAGCGGACTCATCATCCCGTCCAATGGCATCCCTCGAAACCTCTCGGACGAAGCGCTGGTGGCGCTGCAAGCCGTGAAGGCAGACGACACGCCGACGACCATCGACGTTCCCGCGCTCGGCTCCTATCGCGTCGCTGCCGCCGAGAGCTCCACCGGCAACATGATCGTGCAGGGCCTTCCGACCGAGGACGTGTCGCGCACAATTGGCAGCTTGATCAGCCGTGCCGGGCTGTTGGCCCTCGTGAGCATCGTCGCCGCGGCCTTCGTCGCCCGCCTCCTCGTACGCCGCCAGCTGCTGCCGCTGCGCAAGGTCGCCGCCACGGCCAACGAAGTCGTCTCAATGCCACTGTCGACCGGCGCCGTGGGCACTACCGTGCGCGTGCCAGCGGAGCTCACCGATCCGGCGACCGAAGTCGGTCAGGTCGGCGAGGCGCTCAACCAACTGCTCGAGCACATGGAGCGCGCCCTCGATGCCCGCCACCTGAGCGAGCAGCAGGCACGTACCTTCCTGGCCGATGCCTCCCACGAGCTCCGCACCCCCCTGTCGACGATCAAGGGCTATGCCGAGCTGAGCCGCCGAACAGGACGCGCCGACCCCGACCAGATCCTGTCCAAGGTCGAGTCAGAGGCGGGCCGGATGTCGAGGCTGGTCGAAGACATGCTCCTGCTCGCCCGACTCGACGCTGGTCGCGAGATGGACCAGACCGAGGTCGACGTCACACGCCTACTCGTCGAGGCAGTCAACGATGCCCGTGTCGTCGACACCGAGCGCAAGTGGACGTTCGACGTACCCGAGGAGCCCGTGACGGTGCCCGGAGACGAACAACGCCTGCACCAGGCCGTGACCAACCTGCTGACCAACGCGAGCCGCCACACACCGGCCGACACGACCATCGCGGCGCGCCTGCTCGTCGACGACGAGAACGTGCGCGTCGAGATTCATGACGACGGTCCCGGCATCGACCCCGAGCTGTTGCCGACCCTGTTCGACAGGTTCAGCCGCGGTGACTCATCTCGTACGCGCGCATCGGGTGGCGCGGGTCTTGGCCTGTCGCTCGTCCAGGCCATCATGCACGGTCATGGCGGGACCGCCAAGGTCAGCAGTGAGCCGGGCGACACGACCTTCACCTTGTCGCTCCCGACTCACAGAAGGCGCACAGACTGACCACACCGTGGTGCCAGACCGTCCCCGCATCGTGGGGGTATGAACCAGACTCTCCTCGCACCGCCGCAGGCACCGTCGCCCGTCGACACGACTTCGACTTCGATCGCTGACGATTCCGACCACCGGCTCGTACGTCCGGCACTGATCAGCCTGCTGCTTGGCACCGCGCTGCTCTACCTGTGGGGACTCAGCTCCTCCGGGTGGGCCAACTCCTTCTACTCCGCGGCTGTCCAGGCCGGCTCGGAGTCGTGGAAGGCGTTCTTCTTCGGCTCCTCCGATGCCGCCAACTCGATCACGGTCGACAAGACGCCGATGTCGCTGTGGCCCATGATCGCGTCGGTTCGGATCTTCGGCCTGTCGTCGTGGAGCATCCTGGTGCCGCAGGCGCTGATGGGTGTCGCCTCGGTCGGGCTCCTGTATGCGACGGTGCGTCGTACGACCGGCAATGCGTGGGCAGGTCTCACCGCTGGCGCCATTCTGGCGCTGACACCGGTCGCCGTCTTGATGTTCCGCTTCAACAATCCCGACGCGCTGCTGACCCTCCTGCTGATCGCTGCGGTCTACGCAACGCTGCGCGCAATCGAGTCCCCCGAACGTGCCGTTCGCTGGCTCGTGCTTGGCGGCACGCTGGTCGGTTTCGCATTCCTGACCAAAATGATGCAGGCGTTCCTTGTGCTGCCGCCCCTGGCGATCGTCTACCTGCTCGCCGCCCGACCGACGCTGGGCGTGCGTCTGCGCCACCTGCTGATCGCCTTCGGCTCGATGATCGCCGCTGCGGGCTGGTGGATCGCGATCGTCGAGCTCTGGCCCGCGTCCAGTCGGCCGTACATCGGCGGCTCGCAGAACAACTCGATCCTCGAGCTGACGCTCGGCTACAACGGTTTCGGCCGCCTCAACGGCAATGAGACAGGCTCGGTCGGCGGAGGCACGGCCGGCGGAGGCAGCAACTGGGGCGAGACCGGGCTGTTGCGGATGTTCAGCACCGAGATCGGCGGACAGATCGCCTGGTTGCTTCCTGCATCGATCGCTCTGCTCGGCCTCGGCCTGTGGTTCCGGCGCTCCGCCGGGCGTTCGGATCGCCTGCTCAGCGGACTCGTGGTTTGGGGTGCCTGGCTCATCGTGACCGTGCTGACATTCAGCCTCATGGCCGGCATCTTCCACGCCTACTACACCGTCGCTCTGGCGCCAGCAATTGCAGCGCTCGTGGCAATCGGCGGCACCATCCTGTGGCAGAACCGCCACTCGATGGCTGCGGCTCTGGGAGCTGCCTTCGTGCTGGCCATGACAGCCAGCCTGAGCTTTGTCCTGCTGCAACGAAGCGCCGGCTTCGTTCCGTGGCTCAAGTACGCCATCGTCATCGTCGGCGTTGCGGCTGCCCTGCTCATCGTCGTACACCGATTCCTTCCGAGACGGGTCGTGATGGCAGTGGCCGCAGCGACCTTGATCACCATGATCGCCGGACCCGCGGCGTACGCCGTGGACACCGCCGCGACCGCACACACCGGATCCATCCCCACCGCGGGACCCAGCACGGGGACGTCACAAGGCGGACCCGGCGGCACAGGGCGGCGGGCAAGGCGGCGGACCCCGCACCACGCAGGGTCAGGGCACCGGCACCACGACCGGTACGGCCCCTGCCGGCACCGCGCAACAGGGCAACGCTGGCGGTCTGCTCAGCGGTTCGGAGTCCACCGCGGCGATCACCAGCATGCTGACGGCCGATGCCGACAGCTTCACTTGGGCTGCGGCCGCAGTCGGCGCCAACTCCGCGGCCGGCTACCAGCTCGCCGCCGAGGTCCCGGTGATGCCCATCGGAGGATTCAACGGATCTGACCCGAGCCCGACGCTCGCCCAGTTCAAGGCGTACGTGGCTGCCGGCGAGATCCACTACTTCATCGGCGGCGGCGAGGGCGGAGGAGGTGGAGGCCGCGGCGGCGGTGCGACCGCGAGCGGGAGCACCAGCACCGAGATCACCAGCTGGGTCACCGCCAACTTCAGCTCTGAGAACGTCGACGGCGTGACGGTGTTCGACCTCTCCGGGGGCATCAAATGACCACCACCGCACTCGCTCTGAAGGTGCTCGACATCGTCATCCCGGTCTACAACGAGGAGGACGCGCTCGTGGCATCGGTCGAGACAGTACGCGAGCACATGGAGACCCTCGGCTATCCCTACCGGATCACGATTGCCGACAACGCCAGCACGGACGCGACCAGCGTGCTGGCAGGCCAGCTCGCTGCGCGCCACGAGGAGGTACGAGTCGTCACCCTGGCCCGCAAGGGCCGCGGGCATGCACTCAAGCAGGCTTGGGCGCGCTCGGACGCCGACGTGCTCGTGTACATGGACGTCGATCTCTCGACCGACCTTAACGCGCTGCTTCCGCTGGTCGCTCCGCTGATCTCTGGGCACTCAGACCTGGCGATCGGCTCGCGCCTCGCGCGGTCCTCACGCACGGTCCGCGGGCCGAAGCGCGAGGCCATCTCGCGGACCTACAACGTTCTGCTGAGAGGAGCACTTCGCGCGCGGTTCTCCGATGCCCAATGCGGATTCAAAGCGATCCGTCGCGATGTCGCTGCCGAACTGTTGCCGCTCATCGAGGATGACGAGTGGTTCTTCGACACCGAGCTTCTCGTGGTGGCCGAACGTGCTGGGCTGCGCATCCACGAGATCCCGGTCGACTGGGTCGACGACACCAACAGCAGTGTCGACATCGTCCGAACTGCGGTGGCCGACCTGCGCGGCATGGGACGCCTCGGCTGGGCGCTGGTTCGGGGCCGGGTCCCACTCGCGGATGTCGCCCAGACTCTCGGTCGAGCCACCGAGCGCAGCGCGGGAGGCCGTTTGAGTGCGCAGATCGTCATGTTTGCCCTGATCGGCATCGCATCGACCATCGGATACGGCGTGCTGTTCCTCGCTCTGCGCGGGCACGCCGGGCCGCAGATGGCGAACGCCCTGGCCCTGGCCATGACAGCTGTCGCCAACACCGCCGCCAACCGTCGGTTCACCTTCGGCTTCCGAGGGCCAGAAGGTGCGATGCGGCACCAGGCGCAGGGACTTCTGGTGTTCGGCACAGGACTTGCGGCGACGAGTGCGGCGCTGATGGCCCTCGAAAGGCTGGTGGGAGACGCCCACCCCACGATCGAGGTCAGCGTCCTCACGGCCACGAACCTCGCGGTCACCGTCATGCGCTTTGCGCTGATGCGTACATGGATCTTCCGACGCGAACAGAAATGACCGAACTCGCCAATTGAGTTGTTTCCCCCCTCAACATGCACCAAGATCACAGTGGTGATCCCCAAAGCACGCGCAATCGTCGTGTTGCTCCTGTTGGCCGTGTCGACCCTGGCGTTCGCAAGTGGTGCCCACGCCGATTCACCACTGGATGTGCGCGGAGAGATCACCGACAACGCCGGTGTCCTGAGTCCGAGCGACGAAGCCACGGTGCAAAAGGCCCTGGACGACTATCACGACAAGACCGGATTCCAGCTCTTCGTCGTGTACGTCAAGAGCTTCGATGGACTCAGTGGGCCCGAGTGGGCTGACCAGACAGCGACCAAGTCAGGTCTCGGCACGACCGAGACGCTGCTCGCCGTTGCCGTCCACGACCGCAAGTTCGGCACCTCGGTGCCCAATGAGCACCCCATCTCCGACAGCGACTTCGCCTCGATCGAAACCAATGAGATCGAACCTGCACTCAGCAACGAGGACTGGCCCGGCGCGGCCATCGCCGCCGCAGACGGCTACTCCGCAGCCGCCCAGAGCTCCGGCCCCCCGTGGGGCGCCATCGTCATCGGTGTCGTCGTCGTTGCCGGCGGTGGCGCGCTGGTCGTCCATCGCCTCCGCCGCAAGTACGACGACACCCACGTGGTCCTGGACGAACACGGACAACCCATTGACCCGCTGTCACGGCTGTCGACCGATGAGCTCAACAAGCTGTCCAGCGCTGCACTGGTCGACATCGACGATGCGCTCAAGACGTCCGAACAGGAGCTCGGCTTCGCCGAGGCCCAATTCGGCAAGGATGCGACCCGCGAGTTCGCTGCGGCAATCGAGTCGGGCCATGCGTCCGTCAAGGAGGCCTTCGGCCTGCGGCAGAAGCTCGACGACTCCGAACCGGAGACCGAGGCGCAAAAGCGGCAGATGAACAGCGAGATCATCCGACTGTGCCGCGAGGTGAGCTCCTCTCTCGACGAGCAGGTCGACACATTCGACGAGCTGCGCGACCTGCAGGCCAAGGCCCCTCAGGTGCTCGAGGACGTGGAGCAACGAGCGGGCGAGATCCTCACCCGACTGCCGGGTGCTCGCACGGTGCTCGCCCAGCTCGCGGCCGCTCATCCGGACACGTCGCTCGCGTCGATCGAGAACAACGCCGACCAGGCCGAGTCGCTCATCAGCGCGGCCCGCGAACAGGTTGCCCACGGCACAGAAGCACTCACGACCGACGACCGAGCCATGGCCGTCACCCACGCACGCGCCGCCGAGGACGCCGTCGGTCAGGCTTCCACGCTGCTCGACGCAATAGCAGCGGCCGACTCCGATCTGCGGGCGGCTCCGACCAAGATCGCCGAACGGCTCACGTCCCTCCAGCTTGACGTCGACGACGCGGCACGACTCGCGACCGGCGACCCCGCAGTCACCCAGGCTGCTGTCGCCGCCACGACGGCCATCGCCTACGCACAACAGGCCGATCACGACCCGTTGGCCGCCGTCGCGGGCCTGGAGTCCGCAGAAGCCACCTTGGACGAACGACTGGCACCCCTGCGGGCCGCGGCCGCCGAGGCTGACAAGGCCCGCATTGCGCTGACCGAGTCGGTCGGTCGCGTCACCTCACGGGTCAAGGGCGTCGCCAACTTCATCGAGACACGTCGCGGCGCTGTCGGCGCAGAGGCACGTACGCGCCTCTCCGAGGCCACTCGCCATCTTGATCGCGCGCAGCAGGTGCTCACCGACGACCCGGAGGAATCCTTGCTTGCGCTCCAGAAGGCTGAGTCGTTCGTCAACCAGGCAGAACAGCTCGCCCGGAAGGACGTCGGCACCTGGGAACGCAGCCAACGGCAGTCATCCGGCGGTGCCGGCGGCGGTCTCAACTCGATGGTTCTTGGCGGCATTCTGATCAATGCGATGGGACGCGGCGGAGGTGGCGCCTCCAGCACCGGGTCCGGCGCGGTTCGCGGTCCCGGCAGCTTCGGCGGAGGCGGCACGCGTGGCCGCCGCGGCGGCGGTGGAAGGTTCTAGACCAGCACGGCACCTACTTATCCAAGTGAACGGGCAATCCCAACAGAAAGTTGACGAACACATGGCAAAGAAACAGTCCATCCTTGGCCGTATCGGCCAACTGACCCGCGCCAACATCAACTCACTCCTCGACAAGGCCGAAGATCCCGAGAAGATGCTTGACCAGCTCGTACGCGACTACACGAGCTCGATCGCCGAGGCAGAAGAGGCTGTGGCGCAGACCATCGGCAACCTACGCCTCGCCGAAGCCGATCACGCCGAAGACGTCAGCGCAGCTCAGGAATGGGGCGCGAAGGCGCTGGCCGCTTCGCAGAAGGCGGACTCGTTGCGCGGTTCCAACCAGCCTGCTGAGGCCGACAAGTTCGACGCCCTCGCAAAGATCGCACTGGGCAAGCAGATCGGCTACGAGAACGAGGCCAAGACTGCGGCACCGCAGATCGCTTCCCAAAACGAGGTGGTCGAGAAGCTCAAGACCGGCCTGATCAACATGAAGGGCAAGCTCGAGGAGCTCCAGAGCAAGCGTGACCAGCTCGTGGCCCGCGCCAAGACGGCCGAGGCCCAGAACACGGTCCACGACGCGATCAAGTCGATCGACGTCATGGACCCGACCAGTGAGGTCTCACGGTTCGAGGAAAAGGTGCGTCGTGAGGAGGCCAGGGTGGCCGGCAAGTCAGAGCTCGCCGCCTCCAGCCTCGATGCCCAGTTCGAGGAGCTCGAAGGCGACAGCACCAGCGCCGAGATCGAAGCGCGCCTCTCCGAGCTCAAGAGTGGCGGCACCGCAGCCATCTCGCCGTCGGCGGAGTGATCCGATGAAGCTCAAGGAATCGTTCAGCTACGAAGGCGCAGACGTCGAGAGTGTGTTCGCCCTGATCTCCGATCAGGTGTTCCGCACCGAGTCCTGCGCCAATCAGGACGCCACGGACTATGAGGTGTCAGTCGACAACAGTGGCGGCGGCGCCACTGTCACCCTGGTGCGAACCCAGGAAGCTGACATGCCCGACTTCGTCAAGAAGCTCACCGGAAACACCGTCAAGGTCAAGCAGACCGAGGTGTGGTCCGCACCTGACGCCGATGGCAACCGCTCGGCTGACGTCAAGGTCAGCATCGTCGGTCAGCCTGCGGAGATGGTGGGCACCGCCACCCTCAAGGGTTCGAGCAGCGGGACCGAGTTCACGGTCGAGGGCAACGTCAAGGTGTCGATCCCGTTCATCGGCAAGAAGATCGAGCCGGAGGTCGCCAAGGCGATCGTCGCCTCGCTCCGCGAAGAGGTTTCGTACGGGATGGAGCGGCTCTAGGAGCCCGACGCCGTGCCCGCGATCAGCGCTTCTGCGCCTCGCGGAGCACGGCGTCGATTTCTTGGGTGGCGAACCATGCCAGATCGCCGCTGCCGTCGAGGTCGACGTGAAATGCCGCGATGTCCTCGAGAGTCACATCGTCAGAGTCAGTGACATCGGCGGCGGCCACGACTGTTCCGTGCTCGGCGGCCTCCTCGAGCGCCGCGAGCTCGTCCTCCTCGTCCTCGGTCTCGGCCCTGAACGCCGGGGCACTGATGCGTCGACCCGCTGCCAGTTGCTCCAACAGTTCCGCGTCGACCGCCAGGTAAATCCGCACCGTCAGCCTCGGTCCGGTCGTTGGCGGCCGCGGGGTGCGTGCGAGCGGCGGGTGTCGATCGTCTCGACCAGCTCGAGCAGGGCGTCCTCGATGCACTGAGCCAACACGTCGATGTCGGGCACCGCGTCACGATCACCCACAATGCCGAAGAACACCTTGCTCGCGTACGACGTGACACCGATCGCCACAGCGCGGTTGCCACTCAGCGGGATGCACGGATAGACCTCGCTCACGGCCTCGCCGGCCATGTAGACGGGGTCCTGCGGACCCGGAACGTTGGTGATGACGATCTGGTGTCCGCGTCCCTCTTCGGTCGACGCCACCCGCGCTCCGACCGCATGGAATGTCGACGTCGCAAACCCGGGCAGATTGGCCAGCTTGTTGGCCGCCACGGCGGATCCGGTCTCCCGGTGATCCTTGAGCGCGTAGGACACCTGGTGAAGCCGTACGACGGGGTTGGTCTCACCAACCGGCAATGACAACAGATGGCCGCGCACCTTGGAGCCCAGCGAAGTCGGGAGACCGTCGGACACGACCGACATCGGGACCATCGCCCGGAACCGCGTCTTGGCCGAGACGGGCTCCGCACGAGTCAGCATCCAGCCGCGAATGCCGCCGGTGATCGCGGCCAGGATGACGTCGTTGACGGTGCCCCCGTGTGCGTCACGAACCTTGCGGAAGTCGTCGAGGTCGGCAGCCAACGACGAGAACCGGCGGTGCCGCGAGAGCTCGGTCGACAGGACGCTGTGCGGAGCCTGCGCCTCATTGCCCGGAAGCAGTCGTGCGAGACGACCCAAGGCCACCTCGGCGACCCTGAACGCCTCGGAAGGATGTCGCACGGTCTGATTGAGCGTGCCGGCAAGCAGCGCGGCGGTGGTGGGCTGCCTCCTGGGGTTCCAGTCCTCGTGGGGGATGTCGCGCTCCTTGGCGGTCTCCTCCAGGAGGACCTGCGCCAGATCGACAGTCTCCGACCCGTCAACCAGCGCCTGGTGTGCCTTGAACAGCAGTGCCACCCGTCCTTTGGAAAGCCCCTCGATCAGGTAGAGCTCCCACAGCGGTCGGTCCAGGTCAAGGCGACGGGCGATGAGTCGGCCGACCAGCTCGTGCAGCGCCTCGGACGAGCCGGGGCGCGGCAACGCGGAGCGCCGTACATGCATCGAGATGTCGAAGTTCTCGTCATCGAGCCACACCGGTGCGCCCAGACCGACAGCGCGGGGCACCTGCCGGTAGCGCGGCACCAGATCAATGCGCTCGTTGATGACGTGGATCAGCCGGTCGTAGTCAAGGCCGCTGGCGCCCGGCTCCAGAATGGCCAACGAGGCGATCTGCCGGGGAACGGTCGGGCTGTCCTGCTGCAGGAACATGGCATCCAGCGGGCTCAACCGTTGCATGACTCTCCTAGTGACGACCTGCACAGAAGTTACCATCGGGCTGTCTTCAAGATGTCGCGACTGCGCTTCGACCCACGACTTGTCCGGCCAGGACCTCGACCCGTGAGACGAACGGAGACGTCGGTGACGTCGATCGCGGGGTGCGTCCCGACATCAGGGCAAGGTCGAGAGCACTGAGGTCAAACGGCAGGAATGACGTCGGGACGAGGCCGGTGAGCCGGCGCAGCGTCGAGTCGACGTCCCGCTCCTTCCACCCGAGCGATGGTCGCATCATGTTGATCACGACCCTGGGTGCTACGCCCCGGCAAACGTCTGCGAGGTCATGCACCCCGCGTACGAGCCGCGCCAGGCCCACCGGATCGGCCTTGCCGACTGCGATGACGTCATCGGCCAGCTCGAGAGCCTGAAGTGTTGCCTGGTCACGCCTGAGCGAGCTCGTCCCCACTGCCCGTTCAACGGCAAAACCGCAGTCGATCACGACCAGGTCGGCGATCAGCCGAAGCTCGCGCAGCACCAGCTCGAGCGCCCCTGCGCGGATCTGCGGCCACATGTCTGCGCGCGGGAGTCCGGTGAGCAGTCGCAGATGCGGTTCGACTGAGAGGAGGTGATCGTCGACCTGCTGGGGGTGACCGTGGTTGGCGGCCCGGCAGGCTGCCATCAGTCCACTGACGTCATCGAGCACAGCCAGCATCTGCGCAAGGGAACCGCCGTAGGTGTCGGCATCCACGAGCACTGTCTCAACCCCCTTGGCAGCTGCGGCGGCCGCCAGGCTGAGCGCGATCGTGCTCCGCCCAGGTGCACCAGCCGGGCCCCACACCGCGACGATCCTTCCGCGGTCCGCGGGTGAGTCGTCGCGCGGAGCGATCGTGTCCCGGATGAGCGAGTCGAGCGCCCCGAGGGTGACCCGACGCTCGATGCCGAATCCGACACAGCGTTCGTCGTCTGCCTCCACGGCTGCAACCCGTATGCCGGCGTGCTCAAGACGGTGGACCGCGTCGGCGTCCAGACCGGGCAGCTCGGTGTGAACCAGCGCGCCTTCGGCTCCGGCCGCCTGAGCGGTCGCGAGGAGGTCGGCGACGTCAACACATCGGCGAACCAACCTGAGGTGGGTCGATGCATCGATCTCACGGATCGCCGCTGACTCCCACGACGCGCCACCCGCGGCGAGGACGACGTCCATCAGGACACTCGCACGAGGGTGACGTGGCCCGAGGCAACCGTGCCGACGACTGATCCTTCGAGCGCGGTGTCGGCGACATCGACGACGATCGTCTGCGCAAGCGAGCCGCCGATCGACGCCGACTCCCGGCCCGTCTCGATGATCCGCACGGCCTCAAGCACTCGTACGGCATCATCGCCGGACTCATCACCGGGGCCGGGCCCCACCCACACGTCAACCAGATCGCCGCGGGCCAGATCGGCCGGGGATGCCCCTGCGGCAACGCTGAGTGGCAGCTCGCTTCGCCCGACTCCATCTGTCGCGGCGAGCGATGACTTCTCGACGAGAGTTGCCGCCGCTGCGCCATGAGCCCACTGCAGGGACGACAGCGGCGCCGCGAACTCGTCGTCGATGCGCATGTAGTTGTCTGAGACCTTCGAGGACAGGCGCACATTCACCGCGACCAGGTCGTCGGCACTCACGGGGTCGCCGGGCGCCACCGTGCGATTGAGTGCCCAGTACTCGACCGTGTCGTCGGCCGCCGCGACCGCCCGCGCTCCGAGAATCGTCGAGCCCAGCACGAGCAGCACCCCGATCAGGAGCCGAGGATCCTTCCACGGTCGGACCTGCAACCGCGACGCCAATGCACGCTTCATCTGCCCTGAATCATCAGGCCCCCGCCAGATCATAGGAAACTGTCTACACAAACTGCGGGAGTTCGTCCATACCCGACCCACGTTGTCCACAGCTCGGTGGCGGGGCTCGCCAGACTGACACCCCCACGTGGGAAACTGGGGACATGCCGCCCCTCACTCCGAGGTTCCTCACGCTGGCCGATGTCGCGGAGGTTCTCAATGTCACGGTGCGCCAGGTCTACGCACTGGTGCGCACCGGCGATCTACGGGGCATCCAGATCGGCGGGCGCGGTCAGTGGCGCATCGAGACGGTTGAGCTCGAGGACTACATCGCCCGCCAATATGCCCGCACCGACCAGTTCGAGCACTCCGATGACGACGTCACCTCCGACCGCTGACGACGGCCACGGCTGCAAATGGCAGCGTCTGATCGCGTCCTGATTCCTCGCGTACGCGCACAAAGTCAGCACCCACCACGTCGATCTCCCCGTCAATCGTCGATCCGGTGAAGGTGCTCATCCGCACCGGCTCACCCTCATCGCGCAGTGCCCGGAACACGTGGCCCCAGCCCAGTGCCGATGACACGGCGGTCGGAGGGTCGGCTCGTCGCTCCGACGACCTGATGGCGGCAATCGCGCGGGAGCTGATCACATGATCGACCCGATCCGCGTGCACCTGGACGATCCGCTCGTTGACCAGCACGGCTTCGCCTTCCACCTGCCCGATGCCGATCACGTCCAGAACGACGGCACCGCCGAGCAGTGACCTCCACGTGGTGTCGGCCCACTCCCCGTCTCGCAGCTCATCGACGAGCGCATCTCGCTGTTGTATCTCCAGGTCTTCGGCCTGAGCCTCCAGCTCGCTGAACAGCCGTTCCCACCGCATACGCGGACGCTATCTCACGCTTGGCCCTGCCCACACCCCCAAGGTCTGGACGATTGACAACCCGATCCAAACGGTCTTGTCTGTAGTCAAACGTCATCAAACGTCATCAAAGGACTCTCGGGGATGTATCTTTCACGCGCTGGTTGGCTGCTCGCCACCCTGGCCTCGTTGAGCGTGTGGTTGATCGCCCCTGCCGCTGGCTCCGCATGTGCTGACATCTCGGGACCGGACTTTCCCCAGGCACTGCTCGGCCTGGCGTCGCTGACCCAGCTCGCGGTCTCCGGATGGGTGCTGCTGGTGATCGCCGTGTCACAGCTCCACGGCGCGTCGCCAGTCTTCACTGCGATCGCCCCTGCGACCCTGCGACGCGCTCTGTTCATCGGCGCGGCCAGCGCCATCGCCGTGGCTCCCGCGCACGCAGATCAGGGAGCTGAGCCCGTCCCGTCCGTGCACGTGCACTCACTCGACGGTCTGAGCCTTCCCGATCGACCCGCCGTGCGGATCGAACCAGACGTCGTGGTCAAGCCGGGAGACACCTTGTGGGCCATCGCAGCGCGCTCGCTGCCCGCAGGATCCGGCGACGCCGACATCGCCGCGGCATGCGCCGATTGGTATGCCACCAACCGAGCCGTGATCGGCGATGACCCTGACCTGATTCACCCCTTGCAACACCTTTCTCCACCTCCACCAAAGGATCAGCCATGAAGTCAGCCACAGCTCTTTCCGTCCCCGTCATCCGGCCGACATTCACTGGGGTGGTCGAGGTGACGCCCGGACAGATACCGCTGCCGTTCCCGGGGATGACGCCCGTGCTTCCAGCTCCGGTGGAGCGCGGCGACGCCAGAGCGCTGCGCGACCGATCCGCGCGATTCATGCAGGCCCTCGTCGAGGTGCTGTCCGGCGAACGGCCGGTGCGTCAGATGGGTCCGTGGATGGCCCCCCATGTGTACGAGCAGCTGAGTTCACGCCTGACGATCCATGCCCGTGCTCCCCGGCGTCCGACCGCTGCACGCGGGGCGCGGATCGTGTCGGTCCATGTCGCGATGGTCAATGACGAGGCGGCAGAAATTGCCGGCCGGATGGTTCATCGCGGGCGATCACGTGCACTGGCCGTACGCCTGGAGCTGCAGACCACCCATCGCGGCGATCGGGTCTGGCGCTGCACAGCCCTCGCCTGGGCCTGAACGCAGCCCGAACGAAGCGAGGTTAAACAACCTGGCGAAGCCAGGAACCCAGCCATGCCCGAGCGAAGCGAGGGAATAGGTCCCGGGCGTCAGCCCGGCAGCGATCACGCGACCATGGCCCAGCGAAGCGAGGTTAAATAACCTGGCGAAGCCAGGAGCGACGAAGTCCCCCGATGACGGAGTCAGCGGTTGTTCTTGCGGGACTTTCGCTGCTGCTTGGCCTTCTGGCGTGCCTTGTTCTTGGCATTGGCCTGTCGGCGAATCTCAGCTTCGGGCGTCTCGTTCGATGAGCTCTCCGTCGCACCGCGCACTTCGGCCTCGCCGTCCTCGCTCGGCGATGAGTATGACAGCGCCTGCTGCTTCTTCTCGCCTCCGAGACCCTTGGCCGTCAACTGCGGCTCTGCCCCATCGTCGGACTCGGTCTCGGCGGCCTCCACCTGGACATCGAGGTTGAACAGGAAGCCAACCGACTCCTCGGCAATGCCCTCCATCATGGCGTTGAAGAGGTCGAATCCTTCGCGCTGGTACTCCACGAGCGGGTCGCGCTGCGAGTAGGCGCGCAGCCCGATGCCTTCGCGGAGATAGTCCATCTCGTAGAGGTGCTCGCGCCACTTGCGGTCCAGAACGCTGAGGACCACCCGGCGCTCCAGCTCACGCATGACCTCTTCGCCCAGCTCGGCTTCGCGCGCCTCGTACGACGCCAGCGCATCGGCAAGAATCGCCTCGCGGAGGTATTCGCGTGAGAGCGACTCGCGTCCACCAACCTCGGCCTCCGCACCTTCGATCGTCAAGCTGATCGGGTAGAGCGTTCCGAGGGCGGTCCAGAGCTGCTCGAGCTCCCACTCCTCGGGGAATCCTTCGGTTGCACCATCAATGTAGGCGCCGGTGACCTCGCCGATCATCGAGCGCACCCACTCGTTCATGTCCTGGCCCTCAAGCACCTGACGGCGTTCGGTGTAGATCACTTCACGCTGGCGGCTCATGACGTCGTCGTACTTGAGGATGTTCTTGCGAGTCTCGAAGTTCTGCGCCTCGACCTGACCCTGCGCCGATGCGATCGCGCCGGTGACACGCTTGTCCTCGATGGGCTGGTCATCCGGGATCTTCATCTTCTGCAACACCCAGTTGACCCAGTCGGACTTGAACAGTCTCATCAGGTCGTCCTCGAGCGACAGGTAGAACCGTGTCTCGCCGGGGTCGCCCTGACGACCCGATCGTCCACGCAGCTGGTTGTCGATGCGGCGGGACTCGTGACGCTCGGTGCCGATGACGGCCAGTCCGCCGGCGGCGGTGACCTCAGCATGCTCGGATGCCACCTGGGCCTCGACCTGCTTGAGCATCTCGGGCCAGGCTTCCTCGTAAGCGTCGGAGTCCTCCAACGGGTCGAGGCCCTTGGCACGCAGCGCTGCATCCGCGAGGAACTCGACGCTTCCGCCGAGCATGATGTCGGTGCCGCGGCCCGCCATGTTGGTGGCGACCGTGACGGCACCCTTGTGGCCCGCCATCGCGACGATCGACGCCTCGCGATCGTGCTGCTTGGCGTTGAGCACCTCGTGCGGAACACCGCGCTTCTTGAGCTGCTTGGAGAGCCTCTCGCTCTTGGCGACGCTGGTCGTTCCCACCAGGATCGGCTGGCCCTTCGAGTGACGGTCAGCAATGTCTTCGACCACGGCGTCGAACTTGGCCTGCTCGGTGCGATAGACGAGGTCTGGCTGGTCAGCGCGGGCGACAGGTTTGTTGGTCGGGATCGGCACCACCCCGAGCTTGTAGATCTTGTCGAACTCCGACGCCTCGGTCAGAGCCGTACCGGTCATGCCACCGAGCTTGTCGTAGAGACGGAAGTAGTTCTGCAACGTGATGGTGGCGAGCGTCTGGTACTCCTCGCGGATGCGTACGCCCTCCTTGGCCTCAATGGCCTGGTGCAAGCCCTCGTTGTAGCGGCGGCCGTCAAGGATGCGTCCGGTGTGCTCGTCGACGATCAGAACCTCGCCCTCGATGACGACGTAGTCCTTGTCGTTCTTGAAGAGCTCCTTGGCCTTGATCGCGTTGTTGAGGAAGCCGATCAGGGGCGTGTTGACCGAGTCGTAGAGGTTGTCGATGCCGAGCTGGTCCTCGACGCGATCAATGCCCTCCTCGGTGACGGCAATCGTGCGCTTCTTCTCGTCGACCTCATAGTGCTCGTCGATCTTCATGGCTCCGACGATGCGGGCAAATTCGCCGTACCACTTGACCTCGTCCTCGGTCGGTCCCGAGATGATCAGCGGCGTGCGAGCCTCGTCGATGAGGATCGAGTCCACCTCGTCGACAATGGCGAAGTTGTGGCCACGCTGCACGCACTCGGCGATGTTGTCGGCCATGTTGTCGCGGAGGTAGTCGAAACCGAACTCGTTGTTGGTGCCGTAGGTGATGTCAGCGGCATAGGACTCGCGGCGCTGGTTGGGGTTCATGCTCGGCAGGATCTGCCCCACTGACAGACCGAGGAAGTGGTGCACACGACCCATCCACTCGGCGTGGTACTTCGCGAGATAGTCGTTGACCGTGACGATGTGGACACCCTTGTCCTCAAGCGCGTTGAGGTAGGCCGGCAGTGTCGAGACGAGGGTCTTGCCCTCGCCGGTCTTCATCTCGGCGATGTTGCCGAGGTGCAGTGCGGCGCCGCCCATGATCTGCACGTCGAAGTGGCGCTGACCCAGCACGCGGCTCGCGGCCTCTCGTACGGTTGCGAATGCCTCAGGCATCAGATCGTCGAGCGATTCGCCCTCGGCCAGCCGGCCCTTGAACTCATCGGTCATGCCGCGCAGCTCGTCGTCGCTCATGGCCTTGAACTCGTCCTCGAGCGCGTTGACCTGCTTGGCGATCGCCTCGAGCTGACGAAGGATCTTGCCCTCGCCCATGCGAAGGATCTTGTCGACAATTTTTGGCACGAAAATGAACTTCCTGAGGAAAGGGTGGAGCCTGTCTATCCTAGGTGACGCGCAAGGCGGGTCGTGAGTTCCCCGGCGAGATCTCCCTTGGACGGCGGGGACACCCGCTCGAGCCCCAACCATCGGGCCATCAACACCAGCTCGGCGGCGAGCTCGGTCGGCGTCGACTCGGGCGCATGCGCTTCAGCCCAGGCCCCGTGAACGATGAGTGTGCCCGCGCGTCGATCGGCCTTCAGGTCGACCCGGGCGACGAGACGGTCGCCGAGCAGAAAGGGCAGCACGTAGTAGCCGTGCACCCGCTTGTCGGCCGGCACGTAGATCTCGATGCGATAGCGGAAGTCGAACAGCTGCTCGGTACGAGTGCGCTCGAACACCAGCGGGTCGAACGGGCTGAGCAGCGCACGCGCTGTGACCTTGCGAGGCTGAACGGCGTCACGATGAACGAATGCCGGCCGTTTCCAACCCGCGATGGTCGCCGGGATGAGCTCACCGGACTCAACGAGGTCCGCCACTGCGGCTTTCGTCGGTTCCGGGGAAAGCCGGAAGTAGTCGCGGAAGCACTGCATCGTGCCGACCCCAAGGGCCCGCGCGGCGTGACCGACCAGGAACTGATGTGCCTGCGATGCGTCCATCGCGGGTGCGTCCAGCTGCTCTTGCGGTATCACCCGTTCGGGCAGGTCGTAGACCCGCTCGAACGCCGAGTTGCGCCGGGCCGCGGTCACCTCCCCCTTGAAGAAGAGGTACTCGAGCGCCATCTTGACCTCGGACCAGTTCCAACCCCAGTTGTCGTTCTCGCGGGGAACGTCGTGCTCGACCTCGCGGGCTGTCAGCGGACCCTTCGCGCGAACCTCTCCCAGCACCCAGTCGACGAACTCAGGCTTCTCCTCACCGATCCGGGCCATTGACCCCCACATCCGATCACCCGACTCCATCCGAAACTGGAAGGCCTGCCAGAACGAGACGTCGACCAGGGCGGCTTCGTGCGCCCAGTACTCGAACAATCGGCGTGGCCTACGTCCGGCAGCCCGGTGAAGCAGGTCGACGTCATAGGCGCCAAGTCGTGAGAACAACGGCATGTAGTGAGCGCGGGCCAGGACGTTGACCGAGTCGATCTGGAAGAACCCGAGCCGATCAATGACCTTCTGCACATGTCGTGGACCCACTGCGACGTCGGGGCGGGATCGGGTGAATCCCTGCGCCGCCAGCGCGATGCGGCGGGCCTGCACGGTGCTCAGGTGCATTCGTGTCGCCGCTTCCGCCAAGGCCAGTGGTCAGAGCACGTCGTCGACGAGCTTGCTGCGCACCGCGAACATTGCCGCTTCCATGCGCGACTTCATCTGAAGCTTCTCCAGGATGTTGCGAATGTGGTTCTTGACCGTGTTTTCGCTGATGAACAGCTCTTCGGCAATTTCACGGTTGCTCAGTCCGCGAGCGACGTGGCGCAGCACGCCGAGCTCGCGCGGCGTCAGGTTGGTTGCCGGGGTCGGGCTCTTGGACATCTGCACGAATTCTTCGAGCAGCTTGGTCGCCATGCTGGGGCTGATCAATGACTGTCCGGACGCGACGAGACGTACGGCTTCGGCGACCTGGTCATAGGTCGACCCGTCCTTGAGGAGGTAACCGGACGCACCGCTTCGGATGGACTCGTAGAGATCGGACTCGTCGTCGCTGGCTGTCAGCATGATGATGCCGGTCGTCGGCGAGATCTCCTTGATCGCGGCGCACACCTCCACGCCGCTGCGACCCGGCATGCGCACGTCGAGCAGGACGACGTCGAACGGATTGTCGGCGACCAGCTCAAGAGCCTTGTCGCCGTCGTCGACCTCAGCAAGTTCCAAGGTCTCGTCCGCGCCGAGCACCATCTTGACTCCGCGACGGAACAACTCCTGATCATCGACCAACAGCACGCGAATGCTGGTGTCTCCCCGGTTGCTCACAGCCTGATCATGCCACGAATGCGGGCCAATACATCAGGCCGTGACATCCAGGTGGATCACGCCGTAGTCGTAGGCCCTGCGGAGGTAGACCACGCTGGGACGCATCGAGTCCTTTTCGACGAACAGGTAGAAATCGTGACCGACGAGCTCCATCTCGTACATCGCCTGTTCGAGAGTCATCGGTGTCGCCTCGTGTGTTTTCTCACGAACGACCAGTGGGCAGTCGCCTTCGACCTCGATCGGGCCGGCCTTGGCGGGCACGGGATCCTCCGGTGCCTCCTCGACGACGTCCCGGAGCGGCAGCTCAGCGGTGGCGGCACCCAAGGATGTCGGTCCGCGCTGTCCATGGTGGATCCGGGAGCGGTCAACGGCCCGACGGAGGCGGGACTCAAGCTTGTCGATCGCGGCGTCGAGTGCGGAGTGCTGGTCAGTGGACGCGGCTTCAGCTCTCACGGCCGGCCCTCGCGAACGGAGTGTCATCTCGACGCGGGCGGCGGTGTCGTGCTGGCGCGGGTTCTTTTCATGCGTCACTTCAACTTCGACGCGGTGAATTTTCTGGCGAGTGTCGTATTTGCCGATGCGGAGGAGCTTCTCCTCGACGTGCTCCCTGAATCGTTCTGAGATCTCACTGTTGCGACCATTGACGACAATTTCCATGGGAGCTCCTTGTCTCGAGTGGTGCGGTTCATGCCATATGGCGACGGTAGACCGCAGGCGTCCGATTCGCCATAGCAATGGCCAACTTCATCGCGAACCCACAGACCTGAGAGGAGTCGCGGCCACCACAGCCACCCCGATCGGTCGACGGCCCGCAGCAGTCAGTACCCGTACGGCCTCGGCGACGGTCGAACCGGTCGTGAGAATGTCGTCGACGACGATCACGGCGCCGCGCCGACGCGGGCGCCCCGGCCGCACCACGAATGCACCGTCGAGATTGCTGACCCGCGCGGCGGAACCCAGCCCGGACTGGTCGACCGTGGCTCGCGCATAGGACAACGCCTGCTCAACGCACACCTCGACGCCACATCGACGCAGGAGGTGAGCGGACTCGCGGGCGAGCTCGTCGACGACATCTGAGCCGCGAGCTCGCTTGCTGCGTCGCGAGGTGGGCACGGGCACGAGGACGATCGGAACACGTAGCGGTGCCAGCTCGATCACGGCAGCCGACAGCAGGTGCGCCAGCTGTCGGGTGAGCCCGAAGCGCCCCTGCTCCTTCCAGGCAATGAGAGCCGACCTCAGGACACCGGCGTTGACGCCTCCGGCGACGGGTTGCACCTCATCGGCCCCGAGCAGGGCGGGCGGTGCGGGGTCGGGCCAGGTCTCATGTGGATCAGGGCGCACCGCCACCCCACACGGTCGGCACAGGCCAAGCGCGGCGCACCCGCATCCGGGACACCTCGCGCCGAGCAGCAGGTCAGCGGCCGAGACCGCAAGAGCGCCCATCGATCAAGGATCCTGCGCTTGGCGTCACCCAGGTGCCGCGCGGTTGCCAGCTGTGGACCTCACTGCCCGTACGTCAGGCCTGTGACTTCGGTCAACTTCAGGAGGCGCCACGTGCCATCGGGCGGAAGGTGCCACACTCGCTGCCTCGTGTCCGTTGCGTAGCGCGCCGGCGGGTCACCCGAACCCAGCACGAGTGTGTCGGCGCCGACAGCCGGCAGGAGAGCGCCGGCTCCGGTCCGTCCTTCGTTCGTCGAACCGTCAATGCTGACGTAGCGGACCTGCCGATTCGACGCGGCGCCTCCGAGATAGGCCAGTTGCGTGTCGGTTGCCCAGACGGCAGACGTCGGACTGGGCGCATCGATCGAGAGCTGGCGGGGATCAGTGAGTCGCACGATCTGGTTCTTGGTGTCGCGCTGGATCAGGCCGACGTACAGCGCACCGTCGGCTGTTGCGGCATATCGCGAACCACCTGGCGACAGGGAGAAGGTCGAGATGTTCCTGGCCGCGAGCGTTCCGATCGGAATCGTGGAGATGGCGTCGTCGCGCACAACGCGCACCCTGGCGCCGTCACCAGCACGATCGACGAGCCACAGCGCGCTGTCACGATCCCAGCGGGGGGTCACGAACTGACGTCCGGTGATCGTGCGGGCTGACCCGCCTCCCCTGCTGGTCACCCGCACCACGTTGCGCCCCTCAAGCACGCCGGCCACACCGGCATCGCTCACAGCAATGCTCACCGCTCCATGGGCGTCCGCGCCCCATTCGCCGCTCAGTGCGCTGACCCTGCCCTCATCGATCTGCACCACCTTGTTGCCTCGCAGCGCGTACGCGTGGGTGCCAGCGGTGCTCGGACCGTATGCGCTCCACGAGGTGATCGGTTGCACCGGCAGGCCGTTACGGGACAAGACTGTCGCGCCGCCTGACAGACGCACACCTTCGATCTCTGGCACCTGCCGCAGCGTCCAGATGATCTGTGCCGAGAGATGGTCCTGCGCGGACTCGCTGGCTGCGCGAAGCTCCTCGTCGAACTCGACATCGGCGACGCCGTCCGACGACACCGGCACCGAGGGCCGCAAGGTGTCGAGGCCCGGCACATACGTCCGCGCCAGATCGCCGAAGTCCTCCGAGGGACCACGCGCCAGGCTCGAGACGAGAGAGGTCGCCAGCTGGTCACCGACCGGGAGATAGACCGGGATGGGAAGAAGTCGACGTCCGGGCCTGTCGAACATGTAGATGTCGAACGATCGAAAGTAGTCGTCGAAGTACTTGCTGTTGACCAGCATGCCGGTCTGCGGGGTGGCAATGCGCCACTCCCCCTTGACCTGCTGGAGCACGTACGTGTCGCTCGAAGGGCCGCTCGCTCGCGCATACCGACCCTGCTGGTCGAGGTGCGCGACCTGAGCTGTCGTCAGGCGAACGACGACCCGGTCCCCTGCTTCATCGTCATCTCCCACGTCAACCGACCGATCAGGTACCGACGCCGACACCTCCGGGCTGGAGTAGACCCGCACACCGTCGAGCGGCCGCCAGTCCTTGGCTGCCGCCGGCGTGAGGAATGCCGACGCTGTTGCGGTGGAGACCGGGAAGGCCAGCATGGCATCCAGATAGCCCAGCACGATCGCCTGTGGCGAAGCCCCGGCCGCCGGAAGTGCCGGCGCATAACGCACGGTGCTCTGACCGAAGCCGCCATCATCGGCGACTCGTGAGACCGGGCCGGATGTCGGGATGCCCCCACAGGCCCCGACCAGCAACAGGGCAAGAGCCGCACCGGCCAGTCTGCGGACACTCATGCGTACACCGAGACAATCGCAGGAGCCGCAGCCGACCCCTCAGGCTTGGGGATCGTGAGGATGAACTCGCTGCCCTCACCCGGCGAGCCCCACGCCGCAAGAGTCCCGCCATGCAAGGACGCGTCCTCACGGGAGATGGCCAGTCCAAGTCCGGTGCCACCCTGCGTACGGGCGGGGTCTGCTCGCCAGAACCGGTCGAAGACCCGAATGGTCTCGTCACCATTGAGACCCACGCCGAAGTCCCTCACCGCGAGTGAGACACAGGCGTCGTTCTGGGCGATCTCGATCTCGATGCAGTCAGATCCGCTGTACTTGGCGGCATTCGTCATGAGGTTGCGGACGATGCGATCGATTCGGCGAATGTCAGCCTCGACCACGGCGGGCTCGTCGACCCCGATGACCTTGACCTTGATGCCCTTGCGGGCGACCAGCGCATCCTCCGACGCGTCCCGTGCGACCTGCGACAGGTCGATCGTGTCGAGCACCAGCTTGGCCGCGCCTGCATCGAACCGGCTGAGGTCGAGCAGATCCGACAGAAGATCCTCGAAACGGTCGAGCTCACCCTTGAGCAGCTCGGCAGAACGTGCAGTCTGCGGATCGAAGCGCTCGCGCGAGTCGTACAGGACCTCGCTGGCCATCTGCACCGTCGTCAACGGGGTACGCAGCTCGTGCGACACGTCCGAGACGAATCGCTGTTGGAGGCGTGAGAGGTTCTCGAGTCGTCTGATCTGGCTCTGCAGGCTGGCCGCCATCTGGTTGAACGAGGTGCTCAGGCGAGCAATGTCGTCCTCACCGCTGACGTGCATGCGCTGTTCGAGGTTGCCGCTGGCGTAACGCTCCGCGATCCGACGGGCCATGCGGATGGGGTCGAGAACCTGCCGCGAGACGAGCCACGCCACACCACCCACCATCAGCACCATGGCGAGTCCACCCAGCAGCAACGCGCGGCGAACCAGATCAAGCGTCGACTGTTGATCTGCCATCGAAAACAGGTAGAACAGCGCATAAGAATCGCCGGTACCGGGCGCTCGCAGCTGGCTGCCGACCACGACAGACGCCTCGCGGTCCTGCCCGCCAAGAAGTCCCAGCTTGGAGTAACGCCAGTAGGTGCCAGGCTTGCTCTTGACGGTCTCGGCGAGGTCGTCAGGCAGTGCGTCAGGCAGGATCGCCGCTGAGGATCGCACCGGCACCTGCCCATCCGCGGCGGCCAGAGGGCCCTGCAACACGAGCTCGTACGTACGCTGCGCTCCGCGTGACCTGGTCAGCGAATCGACCATCTGCGTCAGGCTCTGTGACTGGGTGCCGGGCTCGGCCTCCACCGCCGCATCCAACCGCGCCTGTGCGGCCTCGAAGCCCGATCGCGCTTCGGAGATCGCCGCGACCCGGCGACTCTCGGCGAGCCCGCTGGCGACATCACGCAGCAGTGCCCATCCGGTCAGGCTGATGACGAGCGCGCTCAGCAGGATCGTGCTCGTGACGACACGCGCCTGGATCGAACGGCGCCAGATGCCGGCGAGCCCGCCCATCAGGAAGGGGTGATCGCCTGGTAGCCGACTCCACGGACCGTGCGGATGATCTCCGGGTCTTCGGCATCGTCCTCGATCTTGGATCGCAGACGCGTCATGTGAACGTTGACCAGCTTGGTGTCTCCGGGGTGGTGGTAGCCCCACACCTTTTGCAGCAACGTCTC
Organism: uncultured Actinomycetota bacterium; assembly: GCA_963760105.1. GTDB lineage: Bacteria > Actinomycetota > Actinomycetes > Propionibacteriales > Nocardioidaceae > Aeromicrobium. The sequence goes on along the minus strand of CAVXBP010000014.1, from coordinate 275,377 downwards.
GCGGGTGAACACCTGCGCGGGATCACTGAGCAGACACGCCAACAAGTCGAACTCGAGCGGCGTGAGCTCCAGCGGAGCGCCCTTGCGGGTCACGGTGTGGCCAGTCGGATCCAGCACGATCTCCCCGAACACGAGCGGCTCGGCCAGCTGGTCGGAGCGACGAAGCCGTGCGCGTACGCGGGCCACCAGCTCGGTGTTCTTGAACGGCTTGGTGATGTAGTCGTCTGCGCCCGCCTCGAGCCCCGCGACGATGTCAGGCGTGTCGGCCTTGGCCGTCAACATGATGATGGGCACGGCCGACTTCTCCCGGATCTGGCGGCACACACTCATGCCGTCGAGCCCCGGGAGCATCAGGTCGAGCAGCACCACGTCGGGCTTGAACTGGGTGAACGCCGCCATCACCCGGTCGCCCGAGCGGCACACGCCCGTCGTGAGCCCTTCACCCTCGAGCACGATCGTGAGCATCTCGGCGAGCGAGGCGTCGTCATCGACAACGAGCACCCGATCACGTTTGGTGCGTCGGTAGTTCATGTCACACCAGACCTTGAAGGTTCACTCGCTCATGCTCACGATCGACCCGCTTGTCTCAGTAGCGGTAGAGGTCTGACTTGTAAGGCCCGGCGACATCGACACCGAGGTAGGCGGCCTGCTCCTTGGTGAGCTCCGTCAGCTCGACACCGAGGGCGTCGAGGTGCAGGCGTGCGACCTCTTCGTCGAGGTGCTTGGGCAGGACGTGCACGCCCAGCTCGTACTGGCCGGCCTTGGTGAAGAGCTCGATCTGCGCAAGCACCTGGTTGGTGAACGAGTTGGACATGACGAACGACGGGTGGCCCGTGGCGTTGCCGAGGTTGAGCAGGCGTCCTTCGGACAAGACGATGACCTTCTTGCCATCGGGGAAGATCCACTGGTGAACCTGCGGCTTGATCTCGTCCTTGACGATGCCGGGGATCTTGGCCAGACCCGCCATGTTGATCTCGTTGTCGAAGTGACCGATGTTGCCGACGATCGCCTGGTGCTTCATCTTCTCGAAGTGCTCGACGGTGATGATGTCGAAGTTGCCCGTCGTGGTGATGAAGATGTCAGCCGTCTCGACGACCGAGTCGAGGCGCTTGACCTCATATCCGTCCATCGCGGCCTGAAGGGCGCAGATGGGGTCGATCTCGGTGACGATGACGCGAGCGCCCTGGCCACGCAGTGACTCAGCAGATCCCTTGCCGACGTCGCCGTAGCCACACACGACGGCAACCTTGCCGCCGATCATGACGTCGGTCGCACGGTTGAGACCGTCGATCAGCGAGTGGCGGCAGCCGTACTTGTTGTCGAACTTGCTCTTGGTGACCGAGTCGTTGACGTTGATCGCCGGGAAGAGCAGCGTGCCCTCACGGAAGCGGTCGTACAGGCGCAGGACGCCGGTGGTGGTCTCCTCGGAGACTCCCTTGATGTCCTTGGCGATGTTGGTCCAGTGCTGCGGCTTGTTGGCGACCGAACGCGCCAGCACGCGCAGCACCTCCTTGAACTCCTCGTTGTCGGTGCTGTCCTGTGACGGGACGATGCCGGTCTTTTCGTACTCGACACCAAGGTGCAGCAGCATCGTGATGTCACCGCCGTCGTCGAGCAGGACGTTGGGTCCGCCCTCGGCGAAGTCGAAGACCTTCTCGGCCTCGTCCCAGTACTCGGCGAGGGTCTCGCCCTTCCACGCGAAGACGGGTGTGCCCTTGGGGTCATCGACGGTTCCGTCGCGACCCACCACGACGGCAGCCGCCGCGTGATCCTGCGTCGAGAAGATGTTGCACGTCGCCCAGCGGACATCGGCGCCGAGATCCACGAGGGTCTCGATCAGCACGGCCGTCTGGATCGTCATGTGCAATGAACCGGCAATGCGGGCACCGGCGAGCGGCTTGCTCTTGCCATAGCGCTCACGCATGGTGACGAGGCCCGGCATCTCATGCTCGGCCAGCTCGATCTCCTTGCGGCCGTAGTCAGCGAGGGACAGGTCTGCAACGTTGAAATCCATGCTCACAGCGTACCGGCGGTCCCTCACAGACACCGAATCGGCCGTGGTCCTTCTCCCGGTCACCTCCGGCGATTCCACGAAAACTGGCGGTTCCCGCAACTCGGCGTAATGTGGCGATCGGCCTGCGAATGCATCGCGCAGAGCTGGAACTGTTTCAGGGGGCATGCACATGACAGACCAGAGATCCATCGATCCGCCCGGCAAGGGGCCACTGGTGCTTGCCGGCATCGCACTAGCCACGGCCATCGTCGTTCCGCTGTTGGTGTGGACCTACGCCAAGACCGATCCCACCCTGTGGGGCATCCCGTTCTTCTTCTGGTACCAGTTCCTGCTGGTCATGGTGTCGGTCGTTCTCACGTCGATCGCCTACAAGCTGGTCATCGGCCACGAGCGACAGCGACGGGCCGCCGAGGGACGTACGGGCGGTGAGTCCCGATGAACGATGTCGATCCGGTCGCAATGACCGTCTTCTTGTTCTTCTTCCTGCTCGTCACCGTGATGGGGTTCATGGCCGCACGGTGGCGCAAGGTCGGCACGCTCGACAATCTCGACGAGTGGGGTCTGGGTGGTCGCAGCTTCGGCACCTTCATCGCGTGGTTCCTGATCGGCGGCGACATCTACACCGCCTACACGTTCATCGCGGTGCCGGCACTGCTGTACGCCGGCAATGCCATCGGCTTCTTCGCGGTGCCCTACACGATCATCCTCTATCCGATCATCTTCATCTTCCTGCCGCGACTGTGGTCGGTCTCGCACCGCCGGTCGTACGTCACGCCGGCGGACTTCGTGCAGGGCCGATTCGACTCCAAGTCGTTGTCGCTGGCAATCGCCTTCACGGGGATCTTGGCGACGCTGCCCTACATCGCACTGCAGCTGGTGGGCATCCAGGCTGTGCTCGACGTCATCGGGCTCGGCGGCGGCGAGGACGCCGGCTGGTTCCGCAAGGACCTGCCCCTGTTCCTGGCGTTCGCCGTCCTGGCGGCCTACACCTACTCCTCGGGCCTGCGGGCGCCCGCGCTGATCGCGTTCGTCAAGGACACCCTGATCTACCTGGTCATCATCGTCGCGGTGATCTACATCCCGACGCAGCTGGGCGGCTGGGGCAACATCTTCGACTCGGCCGGCAAGGCGTTCGACACGTTCAATGCCGACAACGCCGACAAGATCGCCGCCGGCGAGGCCAGCGGCAAGGGCCTTGTCCCGTCGGTCGGGGCCTCGCAGTGGGCGTATGCATCGCTGTCGCTCGGCTCGGCACTCGCCCTGTTCATGTACCCGCACTCGGTGACCGCGGTCCTGTCGACCAAGAACCGCAACATCATCCGCCGCAATGCCGCGCTGCTGCCGGCGTACTCATTCCTGCTCGGCCTGCTGGCGCTGCTCGGCATCGTCGCGATCGCCGCCGGCATCCAGGTGAAGAACCCACAGCTGGCCATCCCCCAGCTGTTCGAGCAGGAGTTCTCGCCGTGGTTCGCCGGAGTCGCCTTCGCCGCGATCGTGATCGGCGCGTTCGTACCGGCCGCGATCATGTCGATCGCCGCCGCGAACCTGTGGACACGCAACATCTACAAGGCGTTCATCAACCCCGACGCCACAGATGCGCAGGAGGCCAAGCAGAGCAAGTTGGCCAGCCTGCTGGTCAAGTTCGGCGCGCTGCTGTTCGTCCTGGCACTGCCCAAGGACTTCGCGATCAACCTGCAGCTGCTCGGCGGCATCTGGATCCTGCAGACACTCCCGGCGATCGTGATCGGCCTCTACACCCGCTGGCTGCACCGTTATGCGCTGTTCGCCGGCTGGGCGGTCGGCATGCTGTGGGGGACGATCGCGGCCTACAACAAGCCCGTGGTCGGCGATCCCGGCTCCCACTTCGGCGGGTCCGTCGGCCCCCTTGAGGTTTTCGGCATCGAGATCAGCAACAACCTGATCTACTTCGGCATCACGGCACTGGTCCTCAACCTGCTCGTCGCGGTCATCGGCACGTACGCCTGCCGAGCGTTGAGCATCGACGCCGGAACCGACGACACCCATCCGACCGACTACCTCGCCGATGCGGGCGATCCGGAGGTCACCGACCGACTGGACCCGTTGTCGACGCCGCCCGTCGACTGAACGTCAGTGCCCGGGAGCGCTCGGTGTTTCGGGCCGTTCGTCGGGCACGTGACCGGACTGGAAGATGTCGGGCTCGATGAAGATCTGCGTGGCCATCGGCTCAGCAGCGCGCAGACTGCGCTCGGCGGCATTGATCGCGGCGGCGATGTCAGCGCCCGACGCGTTGGCCGACACACCGATCTTGGCCGCGATGAGCAGCTCCTCAGGGGCGATGTGGAGTGTCTTGAGGTGAATGATCTGGGTGACCCCAGCCGTGGACTCGATGGCGCCACGAATCCTGGAAATCGCCTCAGCAGAAGCCGACTCGCCCAGCAGCAGGCTCTTGACCTCAATGGCCAGCGTGATCGCCACCACGACCAGCAGCACACCGATGGTCGCCGTCCCGGCGACGTCGAAGTAGGCGTTCTGGGTGATCAGGGTCAGTGAGACCGCGGCGAAGGCGACGACCAGGCCGAGCAGCGCCGCGAAGTCCTCCAGGAGGATGACGGGGAGCTCGGGCGCCTTGGCCCTGCGAATGAACGACCACCAGCTCTGCTTGCCACGAACTTTGTTGCTCTCCACGACCGCCGTACGGAATGAGAGACCCTCAAGGACGATCGCAATGGCGAGCACGATCAAGGGAACGAAACGCCACTTGCTGTCGAACACGTCGTCTGAGTGACCGCCGTGGATCTCGTGCCACTTGTGATAGGCCTCGTAGAGCGCATACAGGCCGCCGATGCTGAACAGCACGATCGCGACGACGAACGCGTAGATGTAGCGCTCCCGGCCGTAGCCGAACGGGTGCTCGGGAGTCGCCTCACGCTTGGAACGCTTGCCGCCCAGCAGGAGCAGACCCTGGTTGCTGGCGTCGGCGACCGAGTGGATCGACTCGGCCAGCATCGATGAGAATCCGGTCAGCAGGAATGCGATGAACTTGGTGATGGCGATACCGGTGTTGGCCAGCAACGCTGCGACAACGGCCTTGGTCCCACCCTCGGTAGCCACGGCCTCAGATGGTCCGGGCTTCGTCAACGAGCATCACGGGGATGTCGCGACGAACCGGGTAGGCAAGGGAACAGGCATTGCAGACGAGCTCGTTCGCCTCGTCGTCAACGAACAGCGTGGCCCGACACTGCGGGCACACGAGGATCTCAAGCAGGGCCGGGTCAAGATTCATGACGTCATCCTATGGGTGTTCGCACCACGGCCAGCACGTCGTCGCGTATGCGCGCCATGGTTGGTTCGTCGTCGCCCTCCACGTTGAGGCGGAGCAGCGGTTCGGTGTTCGAGGCGCGGACGTTGAACCACCACGTGTCAGCCGTCACGGTCAATCCGTCGAGCCGGTCCTGCGGCAGATCGGCGTATGCGCCCGCGAGCTTCTCCATGACGGCCGCCCCATCGTCGACCGTGCTGTTGATCTCGCCCGACGAGACGTAGCGCTCGTACTGGGCCATGAGCTCCGACACGGTGCCGTCGGTCTCGGCGAGCGCTGCCATGACATGCAGCGCCGCGATCATCCCGGAGTCGGCCAGGAAGAAGTCCTTGAAGTAGAAGTGTCCCGAGTGCTCACCGCCGAACACCGCACCGGTGCGCGCCATCTCGGCCTTGATCAGCGAGTGGCCGACCGGCGTGCGTACGGCCGTGCCACCGCGCTCCGCGATGATCTCCGGGACCGCCTTGGACGTGATCACGTTGTGCAGAATGGTCGCGCCGGGGGTGGTGATCAGCGCTCTCGAGGCGATGAGCGCCGTGATCGCCGACGGTGACACGACCTCGCCGCGCTCATCGACGACGAAACAGCGGTCTGCGTCCCCGTCAAAGGCCAGGCCGATGTCGGCGCTCGTCTCCCGCACCGTGGCCTGCAGGTCGACCAGTGTGCTGTGGTCGAGCGGGTTGGCATCGTGGTTGGGAAATGTGCCGTCGAGCTCGAAGTACATGGCGATGAGCTCGATGTCGAGCGGTGCGAAGACCGACGGCACGGTGTGACCCGCCATTCCGTTGCCGGCATCGGCGACGACCTTCAACCTGCGACCTGCCGGGATCGGTACCAGCTCGTGGAGGTAGTCGGCGTAGCGACTCAGCGCGTCGAGCTCTTCATGGCTCCCCAGCGGCTCGCGGGATCCTGGCGCAGTCAAGAACTCAGTCGCGTGCTCGGCGATCGCGGACAGGCCCGTGTCGTAGCCGATGGGCTTGGCGCCGGAGCGACACAGCTTGATCCCGTTGTATGCCGCCGGGTTGTGGCTCGCGGTGATCATGGCGCCGGGCAGGTCGAGGTCACCCGAGGCGAAGTAGAGAAGGTCGGTCGAGGCAAGACCGATGCCGATGACATTGCCGCCGACAGCGCGGACGCCGTCGCTGAACGCTTCGGCCAGCGGCGGCGAGGTGTCGCGCATGTCGTGGCCGATCACGACGGTGCCGCCACCGTCGACTCCGGTCTCGAAGGCAAATGCCTTGCCGAGCGCAAACGTCATGGCTGGGTCGAGCTGTTCGGGAGATCGGCCCCTGACGTCATAGGCCTTGACCACGGCTGCCAGCCGAGGGTCGATCACGAATCGGGCCTCACGAGCCGCAGCGTCGGAGGTCCCTCGGGCACCGGCTCGGCCGGGCGTCCGGCCTCACGCACGGCATCGGCGAGAGCCAGGAGATCGTCGCGACTTGGCGGTGCGGCTCCGGGATCGGGGGCGAGCCGGAGCACGTCCCACCCTTGGGGAGCCGACATCCGCTGCGAGTGATCGATGCAGAGGTCGTACGTGTGCGGCTCTGCAGACGTCGCCAGCGGGCCGAGCACGGCAGTCTGATCTGCATAGACGTACGTCAGTGTCGCCACGGCTTGCTGTGAGCACGCCGAACGGGTGCAGCGTCGGACCATGTGGTGAGGCTAACCGCCCACAAGTCGTCACCGCGTTAGGCTCACCGCATGGATCATCTCGGCGGAATGGTGAGTGGTCCGCGTCCCGGTCGGATGCGCGATCGTCGAGGCACAGGACGGCGCGGGCCCATGGCACTGCCGGGACCGCTCTCCCCGCGCAGCGTCCCCGCCCATCGCTCGTCGCGAGCAAGCTTCGACCTGTTGGTCGGCGATGTGCTGGCCGCGCTGGATCACCACTTTGAAGCCGAGCCCGATCACGTTGACATCGTGGTCGAGGAGGCGCCGATGCTGCCGCCGGAGTGGACCGATGAGGTTCCGCTGAGCATCGTGGTCGCCCGCCCCGGTGCCACCCGCGTCGTGTTGTTCAGACTTCCCGTGTCCCACCGTTGCCAGAACAGGTCCGAGCTGGAGGAGCTGGTCTGGTCCGTCGTCCTCGAGCGACTCGCGGAGGTGTGGCACATGAGGCCCGACGAGCTCGACCCGCGCTGAGCCGGAATCGCGGTCAGTCGACGGGACGCACCTGCGGGGCGAGCACCGTGATCGGTGCTGACAGCAGAGCCAGCGAGCTGATGCGCGCACCGTCTTGATACGTCGCGGCTCCGATGACGTCACCCGTCGGCTGGACGACGAGGTAAGCAATCCCCTTCTGCTTGAAGGCCTTCGAGGCGTCGAGGTGATCGGTCGTGCCCGCCTCCAGAGCGAGGGTGGCTTCTCCCAGCTGTTTCATGTTCCGGTCGTAGGCCAGCACCCGGACGCTCGCGACCTTGGCGGGCGCCGTCAGGACCAGGTCGGGCAGACCAACGCCCTTGCCCAGCTCCACCGGCACGATGGCCGGGCCATCGAGAACCGGCACCGATTCGGCGTACGCGTAGTCGGCCTTGTCGGGTGACATCCGCACAGTCGCCGCGATCGGCACGTCCGAGGTGATCTTGAGAGCCTGACGACCGCTGCCGGTTGTGCTCGGGACCTCGACCAGCTGCAGTGTGCCGGCCTTGACCTTGATCGCCTCCAGACCAGTCGGCTTGAAGGTGTTCTTGGGCCCGATCACGTTGACCTCGACCCTGGCCGTCGTGGTGCCCGGGTTGAGCAGGGCCAGCGTGCGCCCGGAGGCGCCGGACACCAGGCCACCGACGATCTGGCTTCGGCGCGGTGTGGCCGTTGCGCTGATCGGCTCCGTGCCGCCGAAAACTGCCGTGGACAGGTCGTTGACGACAACTGACACGGACCCGCGTCGGCGGAGCACTCGAAGGGCCAGCTCGGGCTCACCCGCTGCGAGGTCGTCGACCCGTACGCGCCGGGTCGTGAAGGGCTGGATCACGACACCTTTGGCGCCGACCGCGTCGATCGTGCCGCCTGCGCCCCACAGCTCGAGGTCAACCGCTGCCGGAGCGGCACCGAGGTTGGTGAGGATGACGGAGGAGAAGTGCTTGGAACCAGAACCCAGACCGAGGAACCAGGCGTCGTCGACGACACCTGGGCATGAACCGACGATGAGACCACTGCCGCTGGCCTTGGGCGCTGTCGCTGCGAAGAAGCCGACTGGCCCTGATCCTTGGCCCTGCTGCTCGAGGATCACGCCGCTGCCGTCAACTTTCGACGTTCGCCAGGCCGAGGCACCCCCAAGCGCTTTGTCAGGCGTCTTGTCGGGAACCACGATGGCGCTGCTTGTCTCGCCCGCAGCGATCTGCCCAGCGCCAACCGTGATGTCTGCTCCCGCCGGGCACGCGTACGACGTCTGGGTGACCTCCACCCCGGTCGGCTTGCGGGGCGCCTCGGAAGGTGTGGGCACCAACCAGGCGCCGGCAACGAGCGCTCCCGCAACCAGCGGCAGGACGAGTGTACGGAGGTGAATCATGTCGCGACCTCCTCATCGTCGAGAGCCGACGCAATCTCGCGCCTGCGAACCGGCGCGGTGAACACAATGGCCACGAGCCACGCCAGCACCTGCACACCGGCGACGACGGGGTGCCAGGACGGCGCGGTCGCGTGATCTGATTGCGGGTCGACCGTCAGGGTCCAGACTCTCGATTGCGGTGAGTCGCTCCCGGCCGGCGAAAGGAGCGGTGTGGCATCGATACGACGAGCCACATCGGGATCGACTCTCGGTGCATAGATCGCATCGATGCCGTAGTCGCTCAGTGCGCGGACATCCGCGGCCGTGCCCTGCGCCAACATCCGGCGCACCGCTGAGGTGAGCTTGCTGGTGGCGGCGGACGATCCCGCGATGGCTTCCTCGCCGAGGAACGGTCCGTCGCCGTCGACCACCTGATAGTCGACGCCGCGTTCGATCGTCCCGGTGAGGACGAGAGTGTTGCCGGGACGTTCGGCAAGGAACACCGGAACGGACGAGGTACGACCTGTGTCGAGCGGCTCGGCCACACCATGACCCAGCCACCAGGCGGCCGAACCGAGCGGGAGGATGAGCGCGGCGATGGCCAGCCCGATGACCGCCGGCCTGGGCAGACTCATCGCCTCAGGCGCTGCCAACAGGACCGCAACCAACAGGCCGGCAATCCAGACGACGACGGGTACGCCGACCCAGGGCGCGATGGCGGCCGGCCCGGTGTGCGTCGAATAGGTGACGAGGGTGCCGACGAGGGCCACGCCGAGGCCGAGCAGCGCGACGAGCCATGCCATCTCAACGGCCAACCGCGTGCGTCGAGGCAACAGCGCGAGGACAGCGAGGATCAAGAGTGCAACCGTGAACCACCCTGGAGCGGCCACGCCGCCGGCGCGACCCATGACGACATCAGCTGCCGTACCGGTGCCGGGCACCGGGAACCCGGCCTCCCACCACATGCGCCAAGGACGGAGAGCGCGCTGGAGGAGCCACGGTCCGAGCAGGATCAGCGGCACTCCGGCTGAGGCCAGCAGATAGCGACTCACCCACCTGCCTTCGGCGTACAACAGGATCGCCAATCCGCCGAGGCCAAGGAGCAGCGCAATCGGGGCGAACGCGGCAGCCAGGGCTATCCAGATGCCCAGCCGCAACGCCAGCTGCCATCCCGGCGTCTCGGCGAGCTGGATCGCGGTGTTGACGATGATCGGGAGGACGACGAGGGCGACCACGGTCCCGAAGCGGCCTTGGTTGACGGCGCCCGTCGCCGCGACGGTGAGCCCGTACGAGATGGCGCACACGATCCGTACGCCCCGATGAGGTGAGATCAGCCGGCCCAACCGGTGAGCTGTGAGTGCCGCGAGTGGGACGGCGAACAGCATCATGACCCAGACCACAAGTCCCGGGTTGAACCAGACCGATGTCGCGAGCGCCGCCAACGGAATCGCGAACGCCGGCGCGAAGACGGTCGCCGTGTGCAGCTCGCGATCGCGATCGAACAGCAGCGACCACCACCCGTATGCGGTCTCGGGCGATGCCGGGAGAGCGCCGCCGTGCAGGCCACCGCCGAACAGACCGCGACCGGCGAACAGGGACAGGACGACGAGCACCAAGATGACCGCGAACCACGGCCGGCGTGCCAGCATCGATGGTCCGTCGTCGAGGTCGTCGGCCTCCTCGGGCGACTCGTCCGGACGAGTCGATCGCCGACCAACCGTGGGCACCGCCTCAGGGCGCACGAGCGCGGTGATCGTGTCACGAGCCATGTCATAGCCGTGCTGGTAAGGCAGCCAGAACGGTGCGAACAGTCCGCGAATCTCGCTGTGCTTCCGCTTGGCCGTCCTGGCCCGGTCTCGCCGTCCTTTGAACAGCTTGATCGGATGCGCGTAGGCCGAACGCAGCGCGAGCAGCTCGTCGCTGGCGGCCTCAGGATCCTTGCCCACCAGAAGGGCCAGGACGCGCAACAGCGACCCAGCGATCAGGCGTACGTACTGGAAAAGGAACATCGGCATCGCGGTGTTGACGAGCAACGTGTAGAGCGCTGCCCGTCGTGGCTCCCAGTGGGGAACGTCACCTGAGGCGCGGGTGCGGGTGCCTCGTCTGGACGCCTCGGCATGGAACAGCACCGCAGTCGGAGCCGTCCGCGTGCGATAGCCGGCACGAGCAACCCGCCAGCCGAAATCGATGTCGTCGCCGTGCAGCGGCAGCTCGGGGTCGAAGCCGCCGAGCTCGTCCCAGACATCACGACGGATCAACATTCCGGCCGTGTTGACCGCCAAGACATCACGTTCCCAGTCGTGCTGCCCCGCATCAGGCTCACCCGTCTCGAGCCCGGTTTCCCGGCTGCCCGTGGCGGTGATCGTCAGGCCGACCTCGAGCAATCGGCGCAGGGACGGCCACTCGCGAACCTTCGGACCGACGACCGCGATGTCCGCGGCCGACGTCGCGGTGTCGAGCAGCCCCGACAGCGTGCCGGGCAGCACGGACGAATCGTCGTGCAGGAGCCAGATCCAGTCGGTGCGCGGGAGTGACTCGAGCCCCAGCCGGACCGCGTCACCAAATCCCGTTCCGGGCGGCGCGTGTGAGACGCGCTCGGCGCCGAAGGAGTCGCGCAGCATCTCGGCGCTGCCGTCGGTGGACGCCACGTCGACGACCTGCCAGGCAGCCGGCGCGTAGAACATGTCGCCCAAGGAGGCCATGACCTTGGGGAGCCAGGTGGACCCGTTGTGGGACACCAGAACGGCCGCCACCGTCGGTGGGGCATCAAGCCAATGGCGCTGCGTCTCGTCCACAGGGATCGACCCTAGTGGACGAGGTGCAAACCCGGTCAGGCTTGCTTTTTGAGCTTGCGCCTCTCGCGCTCAGACAGGCCGCCCCAGATGCCGAACCGCTCATCGTGTCCCAGGGCGTACTCGAGGCACTCGCCGCGGACGTCACAGGTCAGGCAGACCCGCTTGGCCTCGCGAGTTGATCCGCCCTTTTCAGGGAAGAACGCCTCGGGGTCTGTCTGTGCGCAGAGTGCACGCTCTTGCCACATGAGTTCTTCATCGAGCTCCGGCGGCAGACCCAAATCGAATGACATAACTGAAATTACAGACCTGTGACTCCCACAAGTCAAGTGGAATGGCAAGATTCATCAAATTCACGGCGTGTCGCCAGCAAAAACTGGTGTTCCGCCGCTCGCACCCCGCACAGCACTTCGCTGGTTAACGCCCCGCTCTGGGGTGCAGCCAGCGTCAGCAGGGCCGCCAGACACAATGACTTCCATGCGCATCACGATCGTCACCGGTGCCGATGGCGCCCCCTTCGTCCTCGACTTCGCCGCCCTGCTCGACGCCGACGACGAGCTCGCGGTGATCGTGCCGATCGTCCGGGACCAGTGGCTCACCGGCCTCAAGGCAAGTCCCGACCTCGACACATTCCTCACCGGCGGCGGCGACGCCACCCATGCTGTCTCGGACGGACTGCGCGATGTCGGATACGCCCCCGACTGGCACCGACCTTCGGATGACGCGATCACCCATCAGCTGATCCGGACCGAGCTGCTCAACACCGGCTACTCCCTCACTCAGGCCACCGAAGCCGCAGCCGCGCGTCTCGGGCTCCCGTTCAGGCTGTTGCCGATGAGCGACGACCGCGCCGAGCTGCATGCCGTCGTGGCGGACGCCGAGGCTGCCCGAGCCATCCACATCAACGAGTACCTCGCCGCACCGAGTAGTCATGACCTCCAGGAGGTCGTGCTGGTCGCCGGCCCGTGGACAGTTTCCGCCGAGGCCGCCGAGCGGATGACGTCGACGGATCTGCTGATCCTCGGCCCGTCGAGTCGCACGCTCGCGATCGATCCGGTGCTGCGAACGCCGGGCCTGCTCGAGGCGCTCGCCCCAATCACGCCGGTGCTGGTCGTCGAGCACGCCGACGATGCGCCCGCAGAGCTCATTCGCGTGTCCGGTCTGGGGCAACCCGACCCCGGTCAGCCACACGTCGTACCCAGCGAACCCGGGGCCGTGCTCAAGGCGGCCCGCACCTTCGAGTCGGCATGAAGGCCCTCGATCAGCTCTTGGGCGCTGTCGCCGATCCATCGCGACCGCTGTTGACCTACTACGATCTGTCCACCGGCGAGCGTGTCGAGCTGAGTGCGACGACGACCGCCAACTGGGTCGCCAAGACGAGCAACTTTCTGGTCGACGACCTCGATGCCACGTCTGAGTCACGCATCAGAATCGGCCTGCCAAGCCATTGGCTCCGATTCGTCTGGATCCTTTCAGCCTGGACGGTTGGCGCGGCGGTCGTCGACTCGGGCGCCGACATCGGGCTGAGCGGGCCTGAGCTCGAGGCGGACGAGCCCCACCGGGTCGCCGCTTCTCTGCGCCCCCTGGGCGGACGGTTCGCGACCGAACCCGAAGGTTTTCTCGATCTGGGCGCCGAGGTGCCGGGGCACGGCGACCACTTCTTCTCGTCCGATCCGCCGTCCGCCGAGACGATGGCGATCGAGATCGACGGGGCATCACGCACCCACGCAGACGTCCTGACGACCTCTCCCGATGATCGACGGATCGCGGTCCAACCCGGTTCGATCGAACGCGATGCCAATCTCGTGGTTGCCGCCTGTCTTGGAGGAGGGTCGTTGGTCGTCGTGACCTCCGCCACAGCAGCTGAAATTGCACGCGTGAGCGAACAGGAGTCAGCCGTGATCGCCTAGTGCGATCCACTACACTCAGGATGCCGCGGTCGGGTCTGACCGTCCGGCCGGCCTCACAGTTGGGACTCCTTCCAGATGCACCTCGCCGATGACATGGCGCCGGGCGATCTCCCCCGGGTCGGTGCGCGTCCACCTCTTGGTGACTACCTCCGCGAGGTGTGGGCACGCCGCCAGTTCATTATTTCGCTGGCTCAGTTCCGCATCGAGGCCGAAAACCAGCGCAACCGCCTGGGCATGTTGTGGGTCATTCTCAAGCCACTGCTCGAGGCGTCCGTCTACGGCCTGGTCTTCGGCTTCCTGCTGGCTGGCAGCAAACCGCCCAACTTTGTCGAGTTCCTCATCATCGGCATCTTCATGTTCCAGTTCTTCTCGACGACATTTGCGGCCGGCGCGAAGTCGATCACGTCCAACACCGCGCTGGTCCAAAGTCTGAGCTTTCCGCGCATGACGCTTCCCATGTCACTCGTTGTCCAGAGACTCCTGCTGTTCCTGCCGACCGTCGGGATCATGGTGATCCTGGTGATGCTGACCGGGACCATGCCACATCTTCACTGGTTGTTGCTGATCCCGCTGATCGCGATCTTCTTCGTCTTCAACGCCGGGCTCACCCTTGTCACGGCTCGACTCACCGTTCATTTTCGTGACCTCGGGCAGCTGCTGCCCTTCGTCACGCGGTTGCTGTTCTACACCAGCGGACTGTTCTTCAGCATCAACGAGCGGCTCGCCGATCACCCGACGCTGCTTCGCATCGCTGACTTCCATCCACTGCACGAGTTCCTGACACTCGCGCGCAGCATCCTGCTCAAGGGCGAGTCATACGAGGTTCCGGTCGAGTACTGGCTCTACGTCTCAGTCTGGTCGTTCGGCGTGCTGGCCATCGGGATCGTCTACTTCTGGGCTGCGGAGGAGCGTTATGGCCGAACAGACTGACCGAAAGGCCGTCGTCGTCGTCGACGACGTGCACGTCGAGTACAAGGTGCTGGCCACCGGCAAGCGCGCAACCGCCGCCGACAGCGCCCGCAAGCTGCTTGAACGTTCGAGGCGAACCCGTTCGGTTCATGCGCTCAAGGGCGTGTCGTTCACGGCCTATGAGAACGACAGCATCGGCGTCATCGGCTCCAACGGCTCAGGCAAGTCAACGCTGATGCGTGCCATCTGTGGCTCGACACCAACCTCGGCCGGTTCGATCTACGCCGCCTCGCGGCCGAGCATGCTGGGCGTCGGTGCGGCCCTGATCAAGGATCTGTCGGGTGAGCGCAACATCATCCTCGGCGGACTCGCCCTCGGTTTCAGCCGCAGCGAGATCGAGGCCCGACTCGATGACATCGTGGAGTTCGCTGGCCTCAAGGAGTTCATCGAGCTGCCGATGCGCACCTACTCGTCCGGTATGACGGCCCGACTCAAGTTCGCCATCGCCACCGTCCAGGACCATGACATCCTCATCGTCGACGAAGCGCTCGCGGTCGGTGACAAGAACTTCCGCGACCGCAGCGAGGCGCGCATCCGGGAGATCCGCGACAACGCCGGAACGATCTTCCTGGTCAGTCACTCGATGCAGTCGATCCGCGACACGTGCAACCGCGTCATCTGGCTCAACAAGGGCACCTTGATGATGGATGGCGACGCCGAAGAGGTCATCGCGGCCTACGAGGCCTCGCCCTAGCAGGTCGCCGACAGATCGTCGGTGGTGTTGGCTGCCCGCTGGGTGATGTCCTTCTCCGCCGGCGTCGCAGGCGTCGTGCTGGCCTTTTCGGACTTGTCGATCGCGGTCTGGATCATCGCGTGAATCCCCGGATAGTTGGGGTTGGCCGTCGACACTGCGGGCGGCACCAACGAGACGACCGCGATCTTCTCTCCGCGGGACTTCAGTGCGAGGTCGGCGAACTGACCCAGCTCGACTGCGGGGATGTTGGTGCTCAGCAGCTCCTTGCCCGAGTCGGCGATCTTGGTCGCGTTGACGAGCACCTTCTGCGGGCTGAGCTGACTGAGCATGGCCGCCATCAGACACTTCTGCCGACCCATACGGGTGAAGTCATCGGCCAGGTAACGACTGCGCGCGTACCAGAGGGCCTTTTGTCCGTTGAGCTTCTGGACCCCGGGCTCGATGTAGACGTTCTTGTACGAGTCGTCATGGCCGAACATCGCGATGCGGGTCTTGACGTCCATCGTGACACCGCCAACTGCGTTGACGAGCCCCTTGAAGCCGTTGAGGTTGATCATGACGTAGTAGTTGATCTTGAGGTCTGTTGCGCCCTCAACCGCGTCGATCGTCGCGTCAAGGCCCGGGTCGTCGCTGTCGGGGTAGAGGTCCGTGCGATTCTCCGCTGCTGTGTGGACCGCGTTGAGCAGGCACGTCGGCCCGCAGTTGTAGCCATACGGATAGACCCGGCGCATGGGCGAGTCCTCGGAGAATGGGACGTTCTGCAGGTTGCGCGGCAATGAGACAAGCACTGTGCGACCCGTGTCGGTGTCAATGCTCGCCACCGTCAGCGAGTCGGGGCGTACCCCGGTGCGGTCCTCGCGAGCGTCCGAGCCGACCAGCAGGATGTTGTAGCGACCTTCGAGTGGCTTGGACGTCTCGGTGGCGCTGAACACCGCCTTCACGGTGTCCCGCGAGACCTTGATGAGCTGTGACGCGTAGGCGGTCGAACCGGCGACGCCAGCGATGATGGCGACGTTGACGACCGTGATGACGGCGGCGCGTGTGAACGAGAGCCTGCCGGGTGAGGCGATGCGCCACGCATCGACCAACAGACCCATCCAACCCACGACGACGGCCACCAGGCCGATGCGGGCCACAGCAAGCTTGTCCCTGTTGGTGAAGTAGCCCAAGAAGGTGGCGCGGTCGGAGAAGTAGGTCCAGGCCAAGAAGCCCCCAAGGCCCAGCAGAAGGAACCACACGGTGAGCGCGATCCGTCCGACCCATTTGTTGCCAATCGTCCACTGCACCGAGCCGGGCGCAATGATCGTCATCAGGATCAGCGTGAGGGCGCGACGAAACCTGACACGCGGCGAGTCCAGATGTCGATCCTGATAGCCGCGGCCCAGGAGACTCGCGCGATGCGACATGGTCCCTCACGAAGATCTGAATCAAGTACGTCGGCCGACGAAGACTCCATTATCACTGACCAACCCGCCAGATTGAACATCTACCCCGACCATCTCAGGCCCCGCTCAGGTTCGCGGTTCAGCAGGACGAGTTGAGGTCGGCCGACTGGTTGGCCTTGCGCGGATCGTTGCTGTCGGCATCGGTCTTGGGTACCGAGAGCTTGGCCTGGGTGATGCCGACCTTGGCAGTCGACTTGCCCTCGGACTTGGCGATCGCCTGTGCGATGACGGTACGAACCTTGCCGTAGTCAGGGCTGCCGGTGTAGATCAGCGGAGGCACCAGCGACACGGTCGACACCTTCTCCGACTTGGCCTTGAGCGCGAGGTTCATGAACACGTCCAGGTCCTGCTGGGGGATGTTGGTCGTCAGCAGGGCCTTGCTGGAGTCGGCGATCTTCTCGACGTTCAGCAACACCTTCTGCGGGCTGAGCTGGTGCAGCATCGCATTCATGACGCACTTCTGACGGCCCATGCGCGACCAGTCATCGTTCTGGACACGGCTGCGTGCGTACCAGAGAGTGTGGTCGCCGTTGAGCTTCTGCGTTCCCGCCGGAATGTAGCCGCGGATCGGTGAACCAATGCCGCCGATCGCAGTGCGCTCCTTGACGTTGATCGTCACGCCGCCAACGGCGTCAACCAGCTTGGCGAAGCCGTGCATGTTGACCAGTGCGTAGTAGTTGAGCTTGAGCCCGGTGGCTTCCTCGACGGCGCCCATCGTCGCATCGAGTCCTGGTTCCTCGGTGCCGAACAGTGACGCGTGGTCATTGGCCCAGGTGTTGACGGCGTTGACATAGCAACCGTCACAGTCAAAGCCGTTGGGGAACTCCTTGCGCATCGGGGAGCCCTTGGGGAACGGCACGTTCTCAAGATTGCGGGGCAAGCCGATGAGCACGGTCCGACCGGTGTCCTTGTCGATGCTGGCAATCGTCAGCGAGTCAGGTCGCAAACCGCTGCGATCCGGTCCGGAGTCGCCGCCTAGGAGTAGCACGTTGTAACGCCCGTCCTCGGGCGAGGAGACCGTCTCGGAGGCAAACACCGCACCGATGAACGAGCTCTGGACCGCGACCAGGTGGGCCGCGAAGAACATCGCACCGGCAGTCACGAAGCACAATCCGCTGTTGAGTCCGGTCATCCACAATCTGTGGTTGCGGGCCATCTCGAGAGGGCGGCCGAGACGCCATGCATCGATGAGCAGCGCAACCCACGCGATGGCGCCGGCCATCAGCACAAACCGGCCCACGGTGAGGAGCCGGGGATTGGTCAACAGCGAGAAGAGTCCCGTCCGCGAGGTCATGGAGAGCACCAGCAAAAGCGCGGCGACGGCGAGGAAAGACAGCCAGACCCGCACGCTCAACCGCCCGATCCTGCGGTTGCCCATGACCAGCTGCGCCGAGCCGGGCATGACAAGAGTCATCGCCGTGAGGGTCAGCGCGCGCCGAAACTGGATGCGGGCCGATGCATCGGCCGGGAGAGCGTAGGAGCCACCCAACACACTCAAGCGTTCGTTAGACATGTGGTCCTCACGGGGGGAAGAAGCTGAGGCGTTTCTCAGTATTACCGCCAACCTTCAAGTTGTGGTTGAGGGCGCGCCGAACATCTCAGCAATTTTGTAGGTGGGACGGGCTCGACATTCGGCGTGTATCCAAGGCCTGTCCGGTACGGTCATCTGCATGCCAGGTGAGTGGTCCGAGGGCGAGTACGGATGGCTCTATGGCGACGGCAAGGAGCCGAAAGCCAAAGCAGCGCCGGAGTCCTCTGAGCTTCCTCCTCCCAAGCTGCCGCCGCCGGGATCTGCCGGCAAGGGCGCGTACAGGCCACCGCCTCCCACGGCTCCCCGCAAGAAGCGCAGCGGGCGCAAGATCTTCGGTTTCGTGCTGTTGGCGTGGATCGTCTTCCTCGTCGCAGTTCCCGTCTGGGCGTGGGGCAAGATCGACAAGGTGGCCGCAGAGCCTGAAGGGGAGCGCCCGGCATCTCAGCCCGGCACGACCTACCTCCTGGTTGGCTCAGACAGCCGACGCGGACTGACCAAGGAGGAGCAGAAGGAGTTGACGACCGGCGGCGACTCCGGCGGTCGCGGTCGCACCGACACGATCATGTTGCTGCACACCGGCAGCGGTCCAACGCTGCTGATGTCCGTGCCACGTGACTCCCTGGTCGACATCAAGGGATACGGGCGCACCAAGATCAATTCGGCGTACGCCCTCGGAGGCGCTCCGCTGCTGGTCAACACGATCGAGCAGAACACCGGCATCCACGTCGACGACTACGTCGAGGTTGGCTTCGGTGGCCTGGTCAAGGTGGTCGACTCGCTCGGCGGTGTCGAGATCTGCCCCAAGGAGGACCTCAAGGACAAGGACTCGGGGCTCGACGTCAAGAAGGGCTGCCAACAGGCCGACGGCAAGACAGCGCTGGCCTATTCACGCAACCGGCACTCGTATGCGACGCAGGACATCCAGCGCGTGCAGAGCCAGCGAGAGGTGCTGGGGTCGATCGCCTCGACGGCGAAGTCACCGTGGACCGTCCTCAATCCGTTCCGCTACCTGCGGGTGGCCAACGGCGCATCGGGTTCCCTGCAGATCGGCGACAACGTCGGACCGATCTCGTTGGCCAAGTTCGCCCTCGCCCTGTCCGGCGCCATGTCGGGCGACGGGCTCAACTGCACCGTTCCACTGCGCGACTTCGCCGTGACCTGGGATCCCGAACGCGCGCCGGAGATGTTCAACTACATCAAGACCGACCGCACTGCCGACATCGGCGATCTCTGCACCAAGGACGGCCTGCCCAAGCAGTGATCTCACCGTGCCCCGATAGATTGGAGGCATGAACACCACGGACACCGGCGCCCACGCCTACGGCGTTGCCACGCTCACGCCAGAGGGCGTGGTACTTGACGTCTGGTATCCGTCCCCCTCATTGGGTTCGGCACCCCATGGGCTGACCGAACCTGCAGAGCTGACCGCTCTGGCGGGCCACGATCCAATCCGCGACGTGGTCAAGGCTGTCGTGCTCACCGAGATCGCCGACCTTCAGGCTCCGCCGGCGGACGCCTACGACGCCTACCTCCGACTGCACCTGCTGTCACATCGGCTGGTCAAACCGCACGGGCAGAACCTTGACGGCCTGTTCGGTGCACTGACCAATGTCGTCTGGACATCGCTGGGTCCCTGTGCCGTCGACGGCTTCGAGGCGACGCGCCAACGTGCCCGGGCCGCGGGTCTGCACGTGCAGGTCACCAGCGTCGACAAGTTCCCGCGGATGACCGACTACGTCGTCCCGTCGGGCGTGCGGATCGGCGATGCAGACCGCGTACGCCTCGGCGCTCACCTCGCCGACGGCACAACAGTGATGCATGAAGGCTTCGTCAACTTCAACGCCGGCACACTGGGCCACGCAATGGTCGAGGGGCGCATATCCGCCGGGGTGACCGTCGGCAACGGCTCCGACATCGGCGGAGGCGCCTCGATCATGGGCACACTGTCGGGCGGCGGCAAGGAGGTCATCAGCGTCGGGGAGAACTCGCTGATCGGCGCCAACGCCGGCATCGGCATCTCGCTGGGCGATGACTGTGTCGTCGCGGCCGGCACCTACGTCACCGCCGGTTCCAAGGTCACGATGCCTGACGGTTCGACCGTCAAGGCCGCCGAGCTGTCCGGTCAGGACCGGATCCTGTTCCTCACCAACAGCCAGACCGGCGCCATTGAGGCTCGACCCCGCGGCGAACGTACCGGCATCGAGCTCAACTCCGCCCTGCACGCCAACTAGGCGGCGCCCGTGAGGCTGCGATGGTTCGTCGTGATCGGGCTGATGATGGCGGGGGTTCTCGTCGCCACAGCCCTGCGCGATCGTGAGCCGCTGCGCAGCGAGTACTGCGTCGCGACGGTCGGCGACGTACGAGCGCAGGTCGATCTCGAGCAGGGTCGTTGGGCGTCGCTGATGGCGGCGATCGCCCAGGAACGCGGGATGTCGCCTCGGGCCACGACGATTGCGATCGCCACGGCGTTCCAGGAATCCAAGATGCACAACATCGACTACGGCGACCGAGACTCGGTCGGCCTCTTCCAGCAGCGACCATCCCAGGGTTGGGGCAGCGTCGAGCAGATCATGGATCCGCACTACTCGATCAAGAAGTTCTACGCCGCCCTCGCCAAGGTCAAGGGCTACGAGTCGATGGTCATCACCGAGGCCGCCCAGAAGGTTCAGCGTTCAGGATTTCCCGGTGCGTACGCGCAGCACGAGACCGATGCCCGGGCACTTGCGTCGGCGCTGCGCGGCTACAGCCCAGCGGCCTTCACGTGTCAGATCAACCCGCAGGGCATTGGCAGTGCCGAGGTGGTCGTCGAAGACGTGCAGGCCGCATTCGGCACGATCGAGTCGGCGTTGGACCGCGACACGGCCCGATTCCCCCTGAACGGCGAGCCGGCCGATGCAGACGCGCGCGGATGGGCGATCGCGCACTACCTGGTCGGCAATGCCTCACACCTGCGGATCACCACTGTGACCTTCAAGACGATGAGATGGACGGCCGATCAATCCGACCGCGGGTGGACCAACACCGGTCCGGGCGAGACCAACATGGTGCGGGCCACGACCAACTAGCCGCACGCCTCTGTGCTCGGGCCGAGGCGAGATCGACTAGCCGGCGAGGCGGGCGACCGCCGCGGCAATGCGTTCGTCCTTGGCCATGAAGGACAGGCGTACGTAATTGGTGCCGGCTGCCCCGTAGAAGTCACCCGGTGCCGCCAGGATGCCGCGATCGGCGAGCCAGTCGATCGTGTCGCGGCCGTGCTCACCGCGGGTCACCCACAAGAAGAGCGAACCCTCGGAGTGCTCCACCGTGAAACCTGCGGCCTCCACCGCCTTGCGCAGCTCGAAGCGGCGGGTCGCGTAGGCGGTGCGCTGGGTGTTGACGTGCTCGTCGTCGCCGAGGGCGGCCGCCATGGCTGCCTGGATCGGCGTCGGCACCATTGATCCAAGGTGCTTGCGCACCTCGAGCAGCTCGGAGACGATCGCCTGGTCCCCGGCGACGAAGGCGTCGCGGTAGCCCGCAAGGTTGGAGCGTTTGGACAGGGAGTGCACAGCAAGAATGCCATCGAACGACCCGCCGCAGACGTCAGGATGCAGCACGGAGTGGGGCGCACCCTCCCACGCGAACTCGAGGTAGCACTCATCGGACACCACCAGCGTGCCGCGATCGCGTGCCCAGTCGACGACCTTGCGCAGGTGGTCGAGGCCGAGAATGCGGCCGGTCGGATTGCCGGGTGAGTTGATGAAGATGATGGCCGGGGCCTGCGGACCGACAGCAACGGTGGAGTCGGTGACGAGCACGTCGCAGCCGGCGTACCGGGCACCGACCTCGTACGTCGGGTAGGCGAGCTCGGGGACGACGATCAGGTCGCCCGCTCCGAGGCCGAGCTGGGTGGGCAGATTGGCAATGAGCTCCTTGGAACCCATGGTCGGCAACACCTGAGAGGTGTTCAGTCCGGTGACCTCGAAGCGTCGTCCGAGCCAGTCGACCGCCGCCTGCCGCAGGCTCTCCGGACCGAACACGGTCGGGTAGCCGGGGGCGTTGGAGGCCGATCGGAGCGCGTCCTGCGCCACGGCGGGCGTGTCATCGACGGGCGTGCCGATCGAGAGGTCGACCAGCCCCTCGGGATGGGCCATCGCGCGCGTCTTGGCGTCAGCGATCGTGTCCCAGGGAAAGTCGGGGAACCGTGCGGAGACTCCCCCGACCCGCGCGCGGGTCACTCGTCGTGTTCCTGCGGGGGCAGCGCTTCGATGAGCGGATGATCCTTGTCGATCTTGCCGAGCTTGGCGGCGCCACCGGGCGAACCGAGATCATTGAAGAAGTCGACATTGGCGGCGTAGTAGTCCTTCCACTCCACCGGGGTGTCGTCCTCGTAGAAGATCGCCTCGACCGGGCAGACCGGCTCACAGGCACCGCAGTCGACGCACTCGTCGGGGTGGATGTAGAGCATGCGATTGCCCTCATAGATGCAGTCGACCGGACATTCGTCCACGCATGCGAGGTCCTTGAGGTCCACACACGGCTGGGCGATCACATAAGTCACGAGGCGTCTCCTTAGAAGGTTCACCCTCATTATCCCGGTGCCGACAACATGTCCGCGCAGCAGGTCCAGTGGGTGACATGAAACGCTGGGGCCGTGACCTCAGACGCCCCAGTTGTCGGCACCCGCGTCGTCGTACGACACCTCGCCGGCGGCGCTGGCCCATCCGGCGGACCCGCCCTCAATGACGTCGTCGGCCGGGTGCTCGAGGTCGACGAACGATCGGTGACAGTCCAGCGCCGCGATGGCCGTACTGCTGTCGTCGCCCTCGCCGACATCGTCACCTGGAAGCCGGTGCCGGACCGCCCTTTGCGACGCCGGTCGGCCACTGCCATCGATGCCGAGGAGCTCACCAAGATCACCTCACGCGGATGGCCGGCCATTGAGTCGCAGGCGCTGGGCGACTGGGAGCTGCGGTCCTCACGCCAGTTCACCGGCCGCGCCAACTCGGTAGCGGCACATGGATCGCCGGGGCGGCCATTCGATCAGGCGCTCGACGCCGTCCGGACGTTCTACACCGAACGTGATCAATCACCGCTGGCTCAGGTCGTCGTCGGCTCAACCAACGAGGCAGCCTTCACTGCGGCCGGCTGGAGCGACCACGAACAGGACACGGCCCACGCCGTCGTTCAGGTCGCCGATCTCGATCCGTCGTACGACGCCGATCCCGAGGCCCGCGTCACCGCCACGGTCGATGACGAGTGGCTGAGCCACTACTTACGCGTCAACGACCCGGCTGCCGCACGTGCTGTTCTGGAGGGCCCGGCGCAGGTCGTGTTCGTGTCAATCGGTGAGCCGATCGTCGCCATCGGTCGCGTCGTCGTCACCGGCGAGTGGGCCGGCATCGCCTGTGTCGAGGTCGACCCCGAGATGCGGCGCCGGGGCCTCGGGTCTCGCATCGTCGACACCGCGCTCGCCTGGGCGGTCGATCACGGTGCTGACAAGGCCTACCTCCAGACGATGCGGTCGAACGTCGCCGCCCGCGGGCTCTACCAGCCGTACGGATTCGTCGACCACCACGACTACCGCGCCCTGGTACCGCCTCCCGGCCCCTGAGCCGCCTTCACTCCCGGCCCTTGAGCCGCCTTCGCTGTCGGTCCTTGAGCCTGTCGAAAGGACGCTTCGACAAGCTCAACGTCCAAGGTCGCCTTGCTGTCGGTCCTTGAGCCTGTCGAAAGGACGCTTCGACAAGCTCAACGTCCGAAGGTCGCCTTGCTGTCGGTCCTTGAGCCTGTCGAAAGGACGCTTCGACAAGCTCAACGTCCAAGGAGTGGGCTCGCTGGGTCAGTCGGGCTTCTTGCCGCAGATGACGTGGTCCGCCGCCTGATAGCGCGCCGTGTCAGTTTCTGTCTTGATCTTCTTGCCGCCCTGGTAGAACGTCCGGTAGATGTCAATGTCGAAACCTTGGATCGGGCTCTGTGGGACGCAGCGGTCGGTGTCGTCGTACTGCTTGCCGGGTGACCGAAAGTTACGGCGCGCCGACTGACCCGCCTTGATGTCGTAGACCTTGGTGCTCCACAGCTCGACGTGCATCTGTCCGGCCGAGTTCGGCGTGCTCTTGACGACCCAGGAACGGATGAGGACGCCGTACTTGGTGGAGTTCTTGAAGCGCAGGTCGAGGCTCCCGAAATAGATCGTGGCCTCGCGCCCCACCGGGTAGCGGTTGATGTAGAACGCGTGCGGGTGATGCTCGACATCGTCCATTGCACCGAAGAACCCGGCGTTGTACAGCGTGGTGGCCACCTGGGAGACGCCTCCGCCGAGCTCCTCACGGAACACGCCGCCATTGATGACGGTGCCGGTCGTGAAGCCATTGGCCACGGTCCGCTCCCCGACCGTCTGGTTGAAGCTGAATGTCTCACCCGGCTTGACGATCGTTCCGTTGAGCAGTTCTGCGGCACGACCCTGGTTGATGTTGCGATAGGTGGCGTACGGGAACTGGGTCGAGAAGCTGCTGATGCGCTCGGTGATCTTGAGCGCCTTGGCGTCCTCGGTCGTGAACGCCGGGTCGACCACCTTCGCGGTGATCGCGACGGTGCGCTCCTCGCCAGTCTTGTCGATCACCGGCAGCAGCTTCTGCGCCATCTCCTCGGGCTGCAGACCCACGCCCTCCTTGCCGGGGACCACGACCGGCTTGCCCTTCTCGATCCGCACCGTCGCGTCGACGGCCTTCTTGCCAATGCCGGTCACCGAGTCGGTGAGCGGCTTGGCCAGCGCCTTGGGGTCGATGTAGGGCTTGAGCTGATTGTCCTCGACGCGTATGACGAGTGCCGGCGTGTAGGCCGTGACCGGCAGCGACACCTTCTTGTCACCCACCGCAAGAGTGACCGGGGCACTGACGGCCGGCTCGGCGATGGACGTCATGGCCTCGGCCAAGCCCTCGGAGTCGACCGCCGGGTCGACGACCACGGTCGGCACCTCCACCGGCTTGTCCGACACGAGGTATGCGGCTTCGATCGCCTGGGCTGTGTCGGCACGAGAGACCACCAGACCGGCAACGGGCTCCCGCGGGGTCGGCTTGCCCTTGGGGAACGTGATCTGCGCTTCGACGACCTCGACATTGATCGATGCGCCGATCGTCCCGATGACGCTCTGCAGCTTGGCGTCGTCCACGTCGAGCGCGGGAGCCGACTCGTGGTCGCCGAACAACAGGCCGACCATGTCCGACGGATTCCAGCTGCGGTTGCCGCCGGCTTCTTGGATCGAGCGGTCGAGGTCGAAGGCGAGCCCGGCGTCGGCGGGCTTGACGCGAAACTCCTTCTTGCCGTGGGTGAGCACGATCTCGTTGGCGATGCGCGGTGTCAGCGCCTTGTCGACGGCGGCGCGCGCCGCCGAGGGGGACATGCCGCTGACCTCGACGCCGCCGATCGTCGCATTGGCCGGCATCCGGGCACCGGTCAGAAAGTAGCCGGCGACATACAGTGCCCCGACGAGGAGGAGCAGGCCGAGGAGGACTCGCCGGCCACGATGGGAGCCGCCCTCGTCCTCGTCGGCGGACGGAACTGCGGGGTGCACGTCGGTGCCGAAATCGTCCTGCGGTTCGTCGGGCGCGTCAGGATCGAATGCACCAGCGGGCAGGGCCTCGGTCTCGAGCTCGGGTTCTGAGTCCGCCGCGTCACCCTCGTCGTCGGGGATGTCATCCTCGGGCTCGGCTTCGTCGTCCAACTCCTCGTCAGCGTCGTCCGATGCTTCGTCGGACGCCGGCTCTTCGTCTGCCTCGTCGAGCTCAGCGTCGGCCTCGTCCGGCTCGTCCGCGTCGTCCGGCTCGTCCAGGTCTTCGTCGTCGTCCGGCTCGGCTGCCGCGTCGGGCTCAGCGTCAGCTTCGTCGTCGGGCTCCGCCACGACGTCGGGCTGTGACTCCTCGACCTGCGCCGGCTCTCCCACCGGATCGTCAGCCGGGACCTCATCGGCATGTTCAACGTCCGGCTCGGGTTCGACGACGCCTTCGGTGATCGCGGCGGCGAAATCTTCGTCGGCACCATCGCCAGCATCGTCGGCGGGTTGGTCCCCGTCCTGCACTGGCTCGTCAGGGCGTTCCGTCATTCGTCAACTCTAGGAGTCCGCAGCGATCCCCACACGATTGCCCCCAGAGAGCCTCCCGCGAAGGTGAGACCCATCCAGTCCGTCGCCACCAGGTAGCTGCCACCGGGCGAGAGCTGCAGCGCCGTCAGCATCGCGGCCCAGCCCAGTCCCAGCCAGGCACCGCCGACTCGAACCAGCTGGCTCGCTGCCAGGACGACAGCGAACGTGGCACCGAGGGCGAGCATCAGACCCCATGGCACCTGCACGGAACCCACATCGACGGTGTGACGGTGGGCGATGGCGGCCGAGACGCACAGATATGCCCCGATCAGAACCAGAGCGACACGCTTCACGACTCAGAGTCCGGCGAACAGATCTTCTTCGAGTCCGTCCGCGCCGACCGGCCCGAGCGTGCCCTTGGCGAGTCGGTAGAACTCCTTGCCCCACACCTGGTTGCCGAGGTTGTTGGACAGGGCGAAGAACGGTCCGTCCAGTGCGATCTGGGTCGCGTGGGCCTTCATGGCGTCGAGCTTGGCGTCGACGAACTCATTCGCCTCGATCACGGCATCGAGCTCGTCATCGGCCGCGCCGAACGGCAGGTTGTCCGGGTCCCAGCCCTCGAACGTCGTCGCGTCGCCAGCCTCGCGCACCTTGCGGATGCCCTCGCTCAGCTGCGATTTCGACATGGCCGCCCAATAGGCCTTCGGGATGTCCCACGCCTCACCGAGCTCGGGCTTGTATGAGCGCACTCCAGCGAGCTCCATCGCGTACGTCGCCACCCGATGGGCCTGTACGTGATCGGGATGCCCATAGCCACCGAACTGGTCGTAGGTGACCAGAACCTGCGGCTTGAGCTCGCGGATGATCTCGACCAGCAGGTCCGACGCGACCAGCAGGTCTGCGTGCCAGAACGCTCCGTCCGGCACATCTTCGGCGGCGGTGGCTGATCCGTCCTCGGCCCACGACATCCCCGAGTCGTGAAAGTGGCCGTGGCCGCCAAGGAAGCGCTGATCGGTGACACCGAGCGCCTTCATCGATTGTTCGAGCTCGCCCTTGCGGTGCTCGCCGAGTCCGCCCTCGCGCTCGAATGCGAGGTGCTCGAGCTCGGGTACGAGTACCTCACCCATCTCTCCAGCGGTGCAGGTGACGAGGGTGACCTGGACGCCCTCTGCGACGTACTTGGCCATCGTCGCGCCGTTGTTGATCACCTCGTCATCGGGATGCGCGTGAACGAACAGGATCCGGCGGTCGCTGAGAGGCATTCCCCAAGGCTACTGACTGCGCTCATGGCGGTGTTCATCGCGGAGGCCAAAGGCATCGGTGTCCGCGCGAGCGATGACTGACCACCTCCGTGATTGGATCGGAGGATGACCACCTCCTATCCGCGGCTGGCAGCGCGCACCCAGCGCTTCACGCTCGGCATTCCCCGCAACGTCACGATCTCCCCCGACGGCGCGACCGTCCGCTTCATCCGCACTCCAGATGGCGTCACGGCCCTGGGGCAGCTGTGGGAGTACGACGTCGCAACCGGGACCGAGTCGCTGCTGGTCGACCCTGCCGCGCTGCTCGGTGAGAGCAGCGAGCAGCTGTCACTCGAGGAGCGTTCGCGCCGCGAACGCAGCCGCGAAGGATCGGGGGGACTGGTCGGCTATGACGTCGACAAGACCGGACGGTGGGCGTGCTTCGCCTTGTCGGGACAGCTCTGGGCTGTGCACCTCGGGGCCAAAGCCATCCACTCTTTACCGAGTGTGGGCGCGGTCATCGATCCGCGACTCGACCCGACCGGCCGGCTCATCGCGTACGCCTCCGGCGGCGAGCTGCGCGTCATCGGCATTGACGGCCAGGACGAGCGCGCTCTGGTCTCGCCATCGTCCGACACCGAGGTCTGGGGCCAGGCGGAGTTCATTGCCGCCGAGGAGATGGATCGCTTCCGCGGATTCTGGTGGGCACCTGACGGCCAGTCGCTGCTCGTCGAACGCTTCGATGACGCCAACGTCCAGACCTGGCACATCGCCGACCCCGAACATCCCGAGCGAGCACCCGTCGCTCGCCGTTACCCCTCCGCCGGCACGCCCAACTCCGACGTCACGTTGTGGCACATCGACCTCGACGGCAACCGCACCCAGGTTGAGTGGGATCGCGCCGCCCACGAATACCTCGGCCGCGTGAGCTGGTCGCCCGACGGCGACCCGGTGATCCAGGTGCTGAGCCGGGACCAGAAGTCGTCACAGATCCTGTCGGTCGACGTCACCTCCGGTCGTACAACCATGCTCCGCGACCTGACCGATGCCGCCTGGGTTGAGCTCTCCGCGGCACCGCGGTTCGCGCCGGGAGGTGCTCTGGTCAGCGTCGAAGACGTCGACGGCTGGCGCCGGGTGCTCGTCGACGGCTCCCCCATCACTCCCGACGGCTGGCAGGTACGCGGGATCGTCGACGTGTTCGAGGACTGCGTCGTCGCCTCTGCGTCCCAAGATCCGGTTGAGGTGCAGGTCGTACGTTTTGGCTTCGACGGCGCAATCACCCCCATCACCGACGGCGCCGCCCTGCACGGCGCACTGATCGGTGGACCGACGACCGTCATCACCCGCTCCGGCCTCGAGACGGTCGGCACCACGGTGATGGTGCACCGAGAGGGCGCCGAGCCGGCGCCGATCAGGGTTGTCAGCGAGACACCGCCGCACCAGCCAGTCGTCCAACTGATGAAGGCCGGTAAGCACGAGCTGCGTGCGGCAGTGCTGTTCCCGCGTGACCACAAGCCCGGCTCGCACAGACTGCCCGTGCTGATGGACCCGTACGGCGGACCTCACGCCCAACGCGTCATTGCCTCGGCCCGAGCGTTCCTCGAGGCGCAGTGGCTCGCGGATCAAGGATTCTGCGTGATCGTCGCCGATGGTCGCGGCACGCCCGGACGTGGCCACGCGTGGGAGCGGGCCGTGCAGGACGACTTCGCCGGTGTCACGCTCGACGACCAGGTTGACGCACTCACGGCTGTCGCGGAGGCCTATCCCGATGACGTCGACCCGTCTCGCGTCGGCATCACCGGTTGGTCATATGGCGGCTACCTCTCGGCGCTGGCCGTCCTGCGTCGGCCGGACGTGTTCCATGCGGCGGTTGCTGGCGCGCCGGTGACCGAGTGGCGCCTGTATGACACCTGCTACACCGAGCGCTATCTCGGCGATCCCAACACGCGACCCGAGGTCTACGACCGCAACTCGTTGCTCCCGTTGGCGCCGGCGCTTGAGCGACCGCTGATGATCATCCACGGGCTCGCCGACGACAACGTCGTCGCGGCACACACCCTTCAGCTCTCATCGGCCCTGCTCGCGGCCGGCCGCCCGCACACCGTCCTGCCTCTGTCGGGTGTCACCCACATGACGCCGCAGGAGGTCGTCGCCGAGAACCTCAAACACCTGCAGGTCGACTTCCTCAAGAAATCACTCGGCATCTAGCGCTGTTAATCAGGATCAGTCCTTGAGGCGCTTGGGGGCGCCCGGCAGTGGCGATGGCTCGGCGGGCAGCTGCTCATCCCCTGGCATCCAACCGCCATAGACGTCAACCATCTCGACGACGCGGTCATCGAACGGCTCGACGAGAAGCACCCACGCCCGGTCGTCCCAGTCCTCCTCGCCCGCGAAGGCCTCGCGAGTCAGCGAGGTGGTGTAGCCCTCGGCCTCCAGGGCACCGATCAGCTCGACGGCATCATCGTCTGAGTCGAAGTAGATCTGAGCCATGGGGAGATCGTATGATGGTCCGGCACGCATCCCCGACAACGAGGTCATCAGTCCGTTGAAGCTCTGAGGTCAGTCCCGCGCAGCAGCCCGCAGTGGTCTGCGCATTCTTCGACCTCATGGAGCGCACATGCGTACATCTCTGACTGTTCACGACCTCACATTCTCCTGGCCTGACGGTTCTGCCGTGTTCGCCGGACTTGACCTCACCGTCGGTCCCGGTCGCCACGGACTCGTCGGCATCAACGGTTCCGGCAAGTCGACCCTGCTCAAGCTGGTGGCCGGCATCCTGACGCCTGCGTCGGGCGCGATCACGACCGACGGGTCCTTGGCATATCTGCCGCAGGATCCCGCCGACAAGCCGCTGCGGACCGTGGCCGAGGTCATGGGTGTCGCTGACATCATGGCCGCTCTTGCGCGCATCGAGGCCGGCAACGTGCAGCAATCCGACTTCGAGCTGATCGGTGACGAGTGGGACATTGCCGAACGCACGGTCGCCGAGCTCGGACGTCTCGGCCTCGGACACCTCGATCTGGACCGGATCGTCGCGAGCCTGTCGGGCGGGGAGCTCGTCCTCCTGTCGGTTGCGGCCCTGCTTCTGCGGCGACCGTCGATCCTGCTGCTTGACGAGCCGACCAACAACCTCGATCACGAGGCACGTAGGCAACTGGTCGACGCCATCTCGTCGTGGAAAGGAACTGTTCTGGTCGTCAGCCACGACCGCGAGCTGCTCAACACGATGGATGACATCGCCGAGCTCCGAGACGGCGACGTGGCTTGGTATGGCGGCGGCTACGACGACTACGAGCGCACCGTCGCTGCAGAGCAAGCCGCCACCGAACGCGTCGTACGCAGCGCCGAGGCCGAGGTGCGCGCGCAGAAGCGCGACCTCGTCGAGTCGCATTCCAAGCTCGCCAGCCACGCCCGCCAGGGCCGTGCCCAAGCTGCAAAGGGCGGGATCCCCCGCATCGTCGTGGGCGCCCGCAAGCGTGCCGCACAGGAGACCGCCGGCCGCGTGACACAGGTTCACCAGGGCCGGCTCGCCGAAGCGGCTTCGCAACTGGACGCCGCCGAGGCTTTGCTCCGCGACGATCGCGAGATCCGGGTGGATCTGCCCGCCACGGCGGTGCCACCGCGACGCGAGGCCCTGCTCCTCAGGGGAGTGCGGCCGCCGCACGGGGATCTTGAGGTTGACCTCGACGTGCGAGGTCCCGAGCGCATCGGACTCACCGGTCGCAACGGCTCTGGCAAGACCTCACTACTGAGGACCATCGTCGGCGAGCTCGAGCCCGCGGCGGGCACCGTGGCGGTCAAGGTGCCGCTCCGATACCTGCCGCAAGACATGGACGTGCTCAGACCCGAGCTCACGGTGGCTGAAAACATTGCGGCCATGGCGCCCGAGGCGTCGGAGACGGAGCGCCGTTCCAAGCTCGCCCGCTTCCTGTTCCGCGGCCGGGACGCCGATCAGCTGGCATCCACGTTGTCCGGCGGAGAGCGCCTGCGGGCCACGTTGGCAGCCTTGCTGCTCGCCGAGCCGGCGCCTCAGTTGCTTCTGCTGGACGAACCGACCAACAACCTCGACCTCGCCAGCGTCAAGCACCTGGTGGATGCCCTGCGGTCGTATGCGGGCGCGGTCATCGTCGTGAGCCACGACGAGCGATTTCTCGCTGACCTTGAGCTGACGAGGCTCATCGAGGTGTAGAGGACACTGGAGCGGTGACGCACACGAACTGGGCGGGCAACCTGACGTACGGCGCCAGCGCGCTGGTCGAGCCCACCTCGGTTGCTGCGCTCCAGGACGTCGTGGCCTCGGCACCGCGCATACGTGCGCTGGGCAGTCGCCACTCGTTCAACCGGATCGCCGACACCGACGGCGTGCAGATGTCAGTGGCCCGCCTGCCGGATGTGTTTGTCATCGACGAGCAGACGCGGACCGTCACGGTCTCGGCCGGCGTTCGGTACGGCGAGCTGGTCGAGCGACTCGACCAGGCGGGCTTGGCGTTGCACAATCTCGCCTCACTCCCCCACATCTCCGTCGCCGGCGCCATCGCCACGGGCACGCATGGGTCAGGTGATCGCAACGGCAGCCTCGCCACCGCCGTCGCCGCCATGCAGATCGTCAGCGCGGATGGCGAGGTGAGCGACATCCGGCGGGGCGACCCCGACTTCGATGCAAGCGTCGTTTCGCTGGGCCTGCTCGGCGTCGTCACCCAGGTGACGCTCGACGTCGAGCCGACGTACGAGGTGCGCCAGGACGTCTACGAGAACCTCTCGTGGGCGGCGATCCGTGAGCACTTCGACGAGATCACCTCATGTGCGTACAGCGTCAGCATGTTCACCGACTGGAGCGACATCGGCGCGAGCTCGGTCTGGCTCAAGTCGCGAGTCGGCGAACCCGTACGGACCGAGCTGTACGACGCGACCCCCGCGCTCGCCGGCGTGCACCCGCTGCCGGGGTTGTCTGCCGAGTTCACGACCGAGCAGCTCGGGCAGCCGGGGCCGTGGTGGGACCGGCTGCCGCACTTTCGGCTCGGATTCACCCCGAGCAACGGCGAGGAGCTGCAGACCGAATATCTCGTGCCGCGGGCCGACGCCCTCCACGCGATCGCTGCCGTCCGC
This sequence comes from uncultured Actinomycetota bacterium, assembly GCA_963760105.1. Taxonomy (GTDB): domain Bacteria; phylum Actinomycetota; class Actinomycetes; order Propionibacteriales; family Nocardioidaceae; genus Aeromicrobium. The sequence continues at coordinate 242,828 of CAVXBP010000014.1, read as the reverse complement.
GCTCTCGCCCCGCGGGTTCGACCGCTCTTGCTCGTCTCGGAGATCCGTACGATCGCGGCCGACGCACTATGGCTGAGCCCGGCCCACGACACCGACTGCGTCGCGCTGCACTTCACCTGGCGCCAGGACGTCCCCGCGGTGAACGCATTCCTCCCAGCGCTCGCCGATGCCCTCGCACCCTTCGTCGCGCGCCCTCATTGGGGCAAGCTTTTCGAGACAACTCCCGAACGCCTCCGCGCCGCATACCCGAGGCTTGATCAGTTCCGCGAGCTGACCAGACGATCAGATCCGACCGGGAAGTTCACCAACGAGCTCACACGGCGGTGGCTTGTGCCCTGATCTTGCGCGACAGGATCGAACCCCAGATCGCGGCGAACACGAACATGATCAGCGAGTAGACCGCCGCGGGGATGGAGATCTCGGTGCTGTCGAGCACCTCGACGGCAATGAAGATCGCGAGCGTCCCGTTGTGGACACCAATCTCCATCGACGACGCGATCGCCTGGCTCTCGACGATGCCGAGTGCCTTGGGCACGACATATCCCACGACAAGGCTGATCGCGCAGAACAGGCCGGCGGCCAGCCCGGCGTCCACCAGATAGTCGGTGAGGTTGTCCTTCTGGTCCAACATGATCCCGGCGACGAGCACGGCCAGGACAATCGCCGAGCCGATCCGTACGGGCTTCTCCATCCGTTCGGCGAAATCGGGATGACGTGATCGGGCATACATGCCGACCGCCACGGGCGCAAGAACGATCACGAAAACCTTGACGACCTCGATGAACGGCACCGTGACGTCGTCCTGGCGGTCGTAGTAGCTGATCGCGAGGCTCGTGATGATCGGCAGCGTGACGATCGCGATGATCGAGTTGACCGCCGTGAGGGTGACGTTGAGCGCGACATCGCCGCGGAACAAGTGGCTGAAGAGATTGGCTGTCGTTCCGCCGGGTGACGCCGCAAGCAGCATCATGCCGATGCCAAGCAGTGCCGGCAGGTCGAGCAGGACCACCAGGCCGAAACAGATCGCCGGCAGCAGGATCAGCTGGCAGGCGAGGGCCACGACGACGGCCCGCGGGTGTTGGCGCACGCGACGGAAGTCATCGAGCGTCAGCGACAGGCCGAGGCCGAACATGATGATGCCAAGGGCTATCGGCAAGCCGACGGTGGTGAGCGCAGAATCCATGCGCACACCCTAGGCGTCCAACGGGGTCAGCCGAGGCGTTCGAGAATCTCCGGCATTCGCAGGTTGAACGCCGCGACGCGATCGCGGGTGCGCTGGGGCTCCCCGACCTTGGCGAGGTTGAGAAATCCGGTGTCGCCCCTGGCCTGGCCGGCCTCGATGCGGTCGCTCGCCGCAGACATCCGACGTACAACTGCCTCGAGCGTCGTCAGCGGCCCCCACTCGCCGTAGGCGTCGACCAGCAGGTCGAGGCGGCGTACGACATCGTCGATCGGGATCTCGCGGTAGAGCGGGATCGCGGTCCAGGCGAGGAAGGCGAGATCGTCGATCGGAGCGCCAGGGCCAGCCATGTCCCAGTCGATCATTGCCACGAAGTGGCCGCTTTGGATGATCCAGTTGTAGGCGCCCGGGTCGTGGTGGCAGATGATCTCGTCGGCTCCGAGCTCGACTTCGCCGGCGGCCCGCCAGATGCGCGGCCCCGCGGGACGGAATCCATCGACCAGATCGTGATAGTCGCGCAGCCAGGTCACCGCTTCAACGAGAACGTTGTCGAGGACGATCTCCTGATCAACTGGGACACCGCGACCTTCGACGTACTCAAGGACCTCACGGCCCTCATCATCAAATCCGTGCAGCTGCGGAATGCCCCGCAGACCGTTGTCGTGCAGATAGGTCAGCAGCTCGTGGACGGCCGGTGTCCAGGGACCGGCGGGACGCCGCACGGTGCGCCCGATCCGCGTCGCCCCACCCACCGCACCGGGAAGGTGTTCGGGCTCCGCGTCGTGGTCGGGCTCGGTGTCATCCGGCACTGCATCGCGTGGCACGCTTTCATCGTGGCACATTCGCACTCGCATTCCTCAGCCCCTGACTACGGACCACCCAGACGAGGACTTGCAACGGTGTTGACCGTCGTCGTCATGGCCATTGCGGCCGGCGCCCTCGCCGCCATGGTGGCTTTGTGGCCCGCAGCCGACGCTGTCCCGCGCAACGCCAACCCCTACAGCGGCGAAGGCGTCAGCACGGTGGACGGGACTGTCACCACGGTGACCCCGTTCGACTGCAACAGCGGCGGCGAAGGGCCCGATCACCAGCTCGAGGTGTCCGGCTCGTGTGCGCACGTCGGCGTGACGGTCAAGGACGGTAGTGGGACATTCGATCTCGATGCCACCCGCTATCGCGCTGGGATCAACAAAGGTGACGAGCTCCGCCTCATCCGCTATGCCCCTGACGGTCAGCCGGTCTCATATGAGTTCCTCGACTTCAAGCGCGGCTTCCCACTCACGGCGCTGGCCGTGATCTTTGCGGCGCTGGTCATTGCGGTGGCTCGCTGGCGTGGGCTGTTCGCGCTCGTCGGCATCGGCGTGACGCTGCTGGCACTCACGAAGTTCATGTTGCCGGCTTTCCTGGCCGGCGAGTCGCCGCTGGTCGTCGTGGTGGTCGGTTCGACGGTGATCATGATCGCCGTCCTCTACTTGGCGCACGGGGTGTCGATCCGTACGACCTCAGCGCTGTTCGGCACGCTGTTCGGCATTGCCATGACGGCCGGGATGGGAGTGCTCGCCACCAACTGGGTCAACCTCACGGGTGTCGGATCGGAGGACGACCAGACCCTGATCGCCACCGTTCCCGACCTGGATCTCAGCGGGATCGTCGCCGCGGCCATGGTCATCGCCGGTCTCGGTGTGCTCAACGACGTCACGGTGACCCAGGCGAGCGCGGTGTGGGAGCTGCGGGCATTGCAACCAGTGGCACGAGGAGCGTCGATCTTTGCCTCGGCGATGCGCATCGGACGTGACCACATCGCGTCGAGCGTCTACACGCTGGTGTTCGCCTACGCGGGTTCCGCCATGACGGTCTTGCTGCTCATCACGGCGTACCAACGCGGGCTCGCCGAGATGGCGACGACCGAACAGCTGGCCCAGGAGATCGTGCGTACGCTCGTCGGCGCCATCGGACTCGTCCTCGCCGTTCCGGTGACGACGGCGATCGCCGTATGGCTCGCACCGAGGGCGGAGATTGAGGTCGAGCCCGTCGGGGTATGACGCCTACGACGAAGGGAGATCGACATGACGATCGATCCACTGAGCAACCCGCAAGGTCCGCTGATCGGCAACCCACCTGAGCCGGATGACATCCCGGAGCCGGACGAGCCCGATGGCCCCGATCCTGATGTCGACCCCGACGTGGTCAGGCAGGACGCCGACTAGTAGATCGCGAGTCAGAACACCTTGCCGGGGTTGAGGATGTTGTCTGGATCAAGGGCGGCCTTGATGTCGCGGTGCAGGCGGAGACTGAGCTCCCCGATCTCTGTGGGGAGCAGATCACGCTTGAGCAGACCGACGCCGTGCTCTCCGGTGATCGTGCCCCCTAGGTCGAGCCCGAGGTGCATGACTTCGTCGAACGCGCGGTGGGCGCGTTTGCACTCGTCGTCGTCTGCGCCGTTGAACACGACCGTCGGGTGGAAGTTGCCGTCGCCGGCGTGGCCGACGACGCCGATGACGACCGAGTTGGCGTCGGCGATGTGCTCGATGCCCGCAACAAGGTCGGCCAGACAATCGCGCGGCACGCACACGTCGTCGATCATCGTCGTGCCCATCGCCTCGAATGCCGTCAGCACTTCGCGACGAGCGGCGAGGAGCGCGTCGGCCTCCTGCTCTGATTCGGCGACCACGACGTCAACCGCACCGGCTGCCGTGAGAATTGCACCCATCTGCTCGATCTCGGCGTCACCGGCACCTCCGGCAGCGTCGGACTGAGCGAGGATCACTGCTTCAACATCATCGGCGAAGCCCAGCTTGAACATCTCGTTGACGGCTCTGACGCTCGTCTGATCCATGAACTCGAGCAGGCTCGGAACGATCGTCGAGGTGACGACCGCGGTCACGGCTTGGGCGGCTTCGCCGGCGTTGGCGAAGGTCGCTGCCAGCGTCTTGGGACGTTCGGCGCTCGACCTCAACCGCAGCGTTGCCTCGGTGATGATGCCGAGCGTGCCTTCTGAGCCCACGAACAGGCGCGCCAGGTCATAACCAGCGACGCCCTTGACGGTGGTGCGGCCAGTACGCAGGACCTCACCGGATGCCAGCACGACCTCGAGGCCCAGGACGTAGTCGGTCGTCACGCCGTACTTGACGCAGCACAGACCTCCGGAGTTGGTGGCGAGGTTTCCGCCGATCGTGCAGAACTCCTTGCTGCTGGGGTCCGGCGGATAGAACAGCCCTTGTTCGGCCACGGCACGGGCGAGCACGGCGTTGAAGACTCCCGGCTGGGTGACGACATGACGATTGGCGGTGTCGATGCGTACGATTTCGTCCATCGCCTCGAGACTGATGATGATGCAGCCGTCGATCGCGTTGGCCGCGCCGGAGAGCCCGCTGCGCGCCCCTTGAGGGACAACCGGCACACGATGGGCGCTGGCGATCTCCATGGTCGTCGAGACTTCTGCGGTCGACCGGGCACGTACGACGGCGATTGGGACACCTGCCTCACAGAACATGGCGCGGTCCGTGCGGTAGCTCTCGATCAGCGCCGAATCGGTGACCACGCTGCTCTCCGGCAGTCGCGTGCGCAGGTCGGCGAGTGCGTCAGCGGTCATGCGTTCTTGATGGCGTCTTCGAGTGCGCCCAGGATCAAGGTGACGGATGCGGGGTTGGCGTTGGGTCCCATCAGTCCGATGCGCCAGACGGTCGCCGCGTACTTTCCGACTCCCCCGCCGATCTCGATCTCGTAGTTCCGCAGGAGGTACTGGCGAACTTTGGCGGAATCGGCGCCTTCGGGCACGTTGACCGTGGTCAGTTGCGGCAGGCGGTGGCCTTCGGCGGCGAACAGCTCCAGGCCCATGGCCTGCAACCCCGCCTGCAGGGACTCTCCGGCCGCGCGGTGGCGTGCCCAGGTGTCCTCGAGCCCTTCGGCCAGCACGCGGTCGAGCGCGGCCTCGAGGCTCGCGATCATCGCGACGGGAGCCGTGTGGTGATAGGTGCGCCCGCCGCTGGCTTCACCGACATACCCGCCGAGCAGGCCGAGGTCGACGTACCAGGACTGTGGGTGCTGGTTACGTCTCTCGAAGGCGCGATCGGAGATCGTGAACGGTGCGAGTCCGGGTGCGACGCCGAGGCACTTCTGGGTGCCGGCGTAGCCGACATCGATGCCCCAGTCGTCTGCACGGAGCTCGCTGCCTGCGATCGAGGTGACGGCGTCTGCGATCAGCAGAGCATCACCCTTGATGCTGCCGAGTGCCTGGATGTCGGAGAGCACTCCCGTGGAGGTCTCGGCATGGACGGCGGCGATGATCGCGGGGTTGGGGTGCGCGTCGGCAACCCGATCAGGACTGACCGGCTGGCCGTATTCGTGATCGACCCGGACGACCTCGGCACCGCAGCGTGCCGCAACGTCGCACATGCGCTCACCGAAGAGCCCGTTCACGGCAATCACCGCAACGTCACCGGGCGTGATGGTGTTGACGAACGCTGCTTCCATGCCGAGCGATCCGGTGCCGCTGAGCGGGAGCGTGCGGCTGTTCGCGGTTCCCCACACATGGCGGAGTCCTTCGCACGTGCGATCCAGCCGTGCAATGAACTCGGGGTCGAGGTGTCCGAGCAACGGGTGGCCGAGAGCGGCGGTCGCCTCGGCGTAGGGGTTGGTGGGTCCTGGACCGAAGAGGCGCCGCGTCGGCAGTATGTTGGTCATCGTCTCGATCTTAGGCCGATGACATGGCACTCGCCCCACGACGAAGGTAGGAAACCTGAGATGGGCCGCTTCTCATTGCCGGACGAAAAGCCGAAGGGTCTGGACTCACCCCGGGCGGCGAAGATCATCAAGTACATGTCGCGGGCTCAGGTGAAGGTCTTCAAGCTGACCAATGGACGTCTGGGTAGCAAGTGGCGTGTCGGTGAGGGGTTCCACAACCCGCCGCCGGTGCTGCTGCTGGAGCATGTGGGCCGCAAGTCGGGCAAGACGTTCACCGCCCCGCTGCTCTATCGCGTCAACGGACCGAACCTGATCGTGGTTGCCTCGCAGGGAGGTTTGCCCAAGAACCCGCAGTGGTTTGCCAATGTGCTGGCCCATCCGGAGACCCAGGTCCACCTCCGCAAGGAGCGTGGCCGTCCCGTGCGTGCGCGTGCAGCCGAGGGCGCGGAGCGCGAGGCACTGTGGGCGGACATGCTCGACCTCTATGCGGACTTTGCGAAGTATGAGAAGTGGACGGATCGCGAGATCCCGATCGTGGTGCTTGAACCGCGCTGACGGCTCATGTCCGCGCGTAGGGGCGCGGTCGTTGTCTTGCGGTCTGGTGAGGTGTGGCGATTCGTTGTCTGAAGGGTCGGGCGAGGGGTCGGCCGCGGTTGTTGGTGAAGGTGGGTCCTTGTGGTGCGTCGGGGTTGATGACGAGTAGTTCGCGGTGGACCAGGTGGTGGCACCTGCTGCACAAACCGACGAGGTTGTCCAGATCTGTGGTGCCGCCTTTGGACCACCAGCGGATGTGATGGATCTCCAGGTGGGTGCCACGGCAGCCGGGTGCGGCGCATTCGTTGCGTTGGCGGGCCAGCACGGCACGGCGTTGACGAAGAGTCGCCAACCGGTGGGTGCGCCCGACGTCGAGGACCTCGTGGTTGCGGGTGCGGATGGGTGTGATGTCGACCGTGCAGGTCAGGTAGTCGAGCAGTTTGGGGCCGATGGACCCGAACCCGGCGAGCTGGGCTGGTGTGTCACCGGTGGTGTCGAGGATGACCGACAGATGTGGGCGGACACCTTTGTCTGATGGCAGACCGGACTCGAGGACGACTGGTGAGCACGGTGTCGAACCCGTCGATCCGACGTTGGGCGCCGGTGCGGGTGTCGTCTGGGTCGGTGGGCTTGGAGACGGAGTCCAGAACGGCTTTGAACTTCGCACCCGTCACCGCGTCCAGGAACCCGGTCACGTGGAAGCCATCGAACACGGCGTGTGACCTGGATGTCTTGGCGATCCATGCCTTCGGCCCACGCCTTGTCGAGGTCATCGGGATAGACCGCTTCCCGCAACGCCCGGACGACTCTGAACAGCTCGTTCGGTTCGGCTGTCCGGCCACGTCGAGCAGCACTGGTTCGGACTCGGCAATCACCTCAGCACCGACGTGTTTGATGCCGTAGGTGAACGCCGCCACATGTTCAGCGCGGATCAGACCCGCCTCAGCCGCCAGCAGCCACGGCCGGCAACTGGGCCATCGTTGACGGCATCCGCACCAACGTGGTCGCCTGCTTCGCGCTGACCCGTAGTTCGTTGCGGACCCACACGTTCAACGACGACGCACCCTCAGCCTCATATGACCGGGACAGCTCGATCGACGCGAGGCGGGCAGCTTTGGCGGTGTCGAGAGCATCCTGCGCGGCCTGGAAGGCCCGCACAGCGTCAAGGTCATCACCAGAGGACAGCGCATCGGCTGCCGTCTGCAAAGCCTGAAGAGTCGCCCCCGAATCCATGACCCCAAACCTACTAGAACATCTGTTCGATGACCAGTGGAAAACCCTGTGAATTCAGGCTATTTTCTACCACACTTCCCACACAGAGCGAGCCGCCCAGAGAACGTATCCACAGCTGGAAATGTCTCCGCCTCCTCGCGCTCTTCAACGTTTCAGCGCGCCATCGCCTCGAGCATCCCTCTGGTGGCGAGCTCGTCGGCCAGCTCGTTGTCCGGTATGCCGACATGGCCCTTGACCCAGAACCACTCGACCTCGTGCTGAGCGCAGGCTGCCTGCAGTCGTTGCCAGAGATCGACGTTCTTGACCGGCTGCTTGGCCGAGGTCTTCCAGCCGTTCTTCTCCCAGGCCAGCACCCACTTGGTGATGCCGTTGCGCACGTACGTGCTGTCGGTGTGCAGGTGGACTGTGACTGACCGTTTCAGCGCCTCGAGCGCCATGATGGTCGCCATCAGCTCCATCCGGTTGTTGGTGGTCTCTCCCGGCTCGCCACCGAACAGTTCGCGCGCGCTCTCACCGTGTCTCAGCACGGCACCCCAGCCTCCCGGGCCCGGGTTCGGCGTACACCCGCCGTCGGTGTGGATGACCACGACATCTTGACTCACCCATGCATCATGCCCTGCAACGTTCCCCCAGATCGAGGCGGACGCGCCGTACGATCAGGGCGTGCCTCCACGCAGCCGCTCCGCGACGTACGCCCGTCGCCGTCAGCGCCGGATGGCAAAGGTCGACCACGACCTGACCGACACACAGTGGGATGGACTCAAGACAGCTTGGGCTGGGTGCGCCTACTGCGGCGAGAGCGACGCGCAGCTCCAGAAGGACTGCATGCTCCCCATCTCACGCGGTGGCCGCTACACAGCCACCAACGTCGTACCGGCGTGCGGATCGTGCAACGCCAGCAAGTGCAATATCGAAGTGACCACTTGGATGCGTCGCAAGAAGCTGGACGAGCGCACGTTCCTGGTCCGGCAGGTGGAGATCCTCCGCCACATGCTCGACCTGCTCTAGCCATCCGATCCACACCTGATCGCGGACTCGTCCTCGAGACTGCAGAACCGCCAACGGGCGGCTCCGCAACGTCAGACGTTGAAGCGGAACTCCATTGCGCCGTGGTCGACTTGTTCGACGCGCTGGCCGCTGGCTCGAGCTATTCGGCGATCCCCAGCCTCAGCATGAGCGCCTCGGTCGCGCCCTGATCGACATCGCACTGGTACGGCGCAGCCTTGACCGCTAGAACGTCCGGGGCCGGGAACTCGTCGAGCTCCGCGAGCCACCGGAAGAAGGTCTCCAGCCCAGCGGGCGAGATCAACTCAAGGACCGTTGCAGGTTCGTCGTCAGCGTTCCAGAAGGTGTGCCACTGGTTGCGCGGCTTGAACAGGAGGTCTCCCGGTTCGATGACGACCTCCTCCTCGCCGAGCAGGACGCCGACTCTGCCTGTGAGCACGTAGGTGAACTCATCCTCAAGGTGGTGACGGTGAACGGGAGCAGCGAGTGCCCGGGGGGCCAGCAGGTGCTGGACGAGCGCGAAGCGCTGGTCCGAGTCCGGTCCGTCGATCATGAAACGGTCGGTCACCTGACCTGGGCCCGGTTCGACGAGGCCGTCGCTCGGGCCGAGGAGGCGATACGGCTGGGTGGGTGCGGGTGTCTGGTTCATGCTCGCGACGTTAGGTGCGGTACGACCGTCCCGGAATACCAGGTTTGTGGGGGTGCGGCGCAGTCGCAGGATCGCTACAGTGCGAGATGTGGAGTCGAAGACGATCCGAGCAGAAGAGAGGATCCGAGAGCTGGCGACCCGCCAGTTCGACCTTGCCACGTTCTGGCAGGAGTCCTCTTCGGTGATCCGCGAGGTCGTGCCGCACTATTGGGTGCCGTGCTGGTACACGTTGGATCCGGCGTCGCACCTCATCACCAGCCACTTCCACGAGGGCTTGGCGGACTACCCGGATGCCTGGCTGGAAGCCGAGTACCTCGACGACGACGTCAACCAGATCCTCGACGTGGTCCGGTCCGACTCCTGGGATCTCGACCCTTCACGAGCTCACTGGTGGAGATCCGCAGCGGAACGGCACGCTGGCAGGCGAACATCGAGCTCGGCGGCGACCAAGAACTGCTCCTGCGGCTCAGGACCCGGTCTGGCGAGGTCTGGGGCGCTCTTGGCCTCTACCGGGAAGTGGACCGGCCGATGTTCAGTGCTGCCGAGAAGCAATTCCTCTCAGCCGTGAGTGTCCCGCTTGCTGAAGGGGCGCGCCGCGCACTGGTGTTTGGCGAGGCCTCGGACCCTGACTGGCCAGACGGTCCCGGGCTGGTCCTGGTTGGGGCTGACGGCAACGTGGAGTCCATGACGGAAGCCGGGATGGCCTGGTTGACCGCGTTGGGCGGCGGCAACCTCGAACGGACGATCCCGATGAATGTCCTGGCCGTGGCTCGCTCTGCCACCTCCGGGCGACCGGCAGAAGCACGGGTTCGCGTGCCAGATGGCCCATGGCTCACACTCTCCGCCGCGCTCATCGCGGGGGAACAGCGGGTGGCAGTTCTGGTCGAGCCCGCCAGACCGCCGAGGATCTTCGACCTGGTGATGTCCGCGCACGGGCTCACCCGGCGCGAGCGTGAGGTGGTGCAGCTCGTCCTGGAAGGACACCCCACCGCGGGGATCTCCTCAACGCTGTCGGTCTCTGGGCACACCGTCCAAGAACTTCTAACACCGTTCACGACGAGGTTGGGTCACGCAGCCCGTGCTGGTTGCACAGGCCTTCTTCATCCACTGCTCACCGCCGATCCAGGCGACGAGTGTTGTTCGGAGGTCGGCAGCCTGCGCGGAACTCCGCGCCTTCCAGGACGCTGCCTCGATCCACGTACTGCTTCATGCTATGGCAGGCTATGCCCGGCCAAGGTCAGACCTCGCGGAACTGACCAGTGTGCAGACGTCGATCGGCTGGACTGGCTTCGTTGGCGATGATCGACTGGGGGGATGAAGATCGAACGCATCGCCCCGATCCTGACCGTCGACGACCTCGCGACCGCCATCGCCGAGCACACGGCCGTGCTTGGGATGCAGGTGGTGATGGACATGGACTGGGTAGCCTTCCTGGCCGACGACACGGGTCGACAGATCGGATTAATGACTGCAGATGCCACGGCATCGGTCAATCCTGACGTCTCGATCTTCGTCGACGACGTCGAGGCCGCCCACGACGCAGCGGTGGCATCGGGCCTCGAGATCGTGCATCCACTGTCCACGGAAGGATGGGGCGTGCGCCGCTTCTTCTACCGCGACTCATCCGGCCGCGTGATCAACGTTGGCACCCACATCTGACCGCCAATCGCAGACTCACCCTCGAGAAGCAACCGCGGTGTCCGCAGCGGAACTTTCGGATTGGAAACTCCTCCGAATCCGTTACGATTAGCCAACCGTTGGCAGGCGAGGTACGAGTGCGCCGTTTACGATATCGAGGGTGACGTGCAATGAGTAAATCCGAGGGGAACAGCGACCCTCGCCTCCTGTCTCGGCGCGCTGTGTTGCGCGCCACGGCATGGACGGCTCCGGTTGTCGCGCTGGCAACCATCGCGCCGCCGGCAGCTGCAGCGAGTTTGACAATCAACGACCCGTTGCTTCCCGGCCAGAATCCACTCCCACTTTCAGAGCCCGACCTCCCCCAGGTTCCGGTGCCCTCCGGCTTGAAAACGGTGCCGCCGCCCATCCCGGGCATCCCCCCGGGCCCCGGCAGGCCCGAGGTCGTGCTGCCTGACAAAGTTCCACCCAAGATCTTCAAGCCCAAGTGAAACCAGTCCGGTTCTAACAAGCCCGGCGCTAGGCGGGCACTATCAGAGCGGCGTCTGCGAGTGCCGTCAGCGCAAGGTTGATCAGAGCCTGCTCGGCCGCTACATCGATGAGCGCTTCTGTTTCATGGCCTGCCAGGCGGAGCCACACCCATGAGACAGCGCCCTCAAGGATGCGGGGTCCGTCAGCGTCGGGCGGAGATGTATGTGCCGCTATGACGCGGACTTCATCGCCAACCCAGGCCACGTCGCTCTCGGATACGCCACTCGACGCTCGGATCGATCATGAGTTCCACCCGACGAGCCTCGCAAGTCCTTGAACCATCCGGCGCACAACTTGGCGCTAAACGCGACCAGCCTGCGGGCTGCGGCAACCCACTTTCAGCGGCTTGTGGGTCATATGCCAGGGCCAGCATCACCTGACGCGGTTTGCGCCTGAAGCGGAGCTCTCCGAAAGGCGACCCACCACCCGTAGCCGACCCCTTCTCCGATCTTCACGCGACTTCGCCAGTCTGCCCAGTCGTCCTTGGTCATGGCGCAGTGTCGAAGTGGTGTGATGTCGACTGCGGAAAACATTGGCGCCAACACTTCGGAAGCACCACATCCGGCAGCGAGGTGAGCGAGCGAAGATTTGTCCGTGTCAGGCCATCTGGCAACGCCGTCTTTCCATTGCTCCGCCTCCGCGCGACTTCGAGGGTGGGTAGGCGTACGGGCCAAGTTCACCGCCGCGATCAAGGCCGATCCGATGAGACCGGTACACGGCACTGGCTGATGCGCCAACTCAATTCTTGTCCGCTCCTCCCAGAGTTGCGTGAACGTAACATCGGCGTCGGCGTAGCAGCCGGGGAAGAACGTGTGGAGGTCGATCTCAGTGTGCCAGCGCGGATGGATCAGGGTGATGGCGTGTGGAAGGGCGATCAATGGGTACGGCGACGGCTCGTTGAAGGCAACCCAGCCGGACGCGTCGAGCACCCGACGTAGAGGTCCGACATGGTCGGGTCGGACGAGGATGTCGACGTCACCCCAAGCACGTTCAGCGCGGAGTCCGTGGAATGAGATCGACGGCCCCTTGATCAACAACAGATCCAGGTCAGCGTCCCGCGCCACGCGAGCGACCATCGCTGCCAAGACATCTCGTGCCTCGCTGGTCGCCAGTGGTCGTTCCGTCACGGGTCGACCTCCACGATTTCAAGTGCTGCGAGCTCGCTGACCATGCTCTCGACCACATCAACAGCGTTGGCGTCGGCTGGTTCACCAAACCGTTCGACAAGCATCGCGGCGAGCTCGTCGCTCGTACGCCAGACCGTCAGCCCACGAACGAGGAACGTCGCAAGCTGGGAGAGCCGGACCACGTGGGCTCCGGCCATCACGACAGATTCGTCGCCTTGCTCGAACACGTCAATGAACGCACCACGTCGGACTCTCATGCCAATGCCTCCGCTACGAGCTCGGACAGGTCGGACGCCTCGCGATAACAGGCTCGCCTGAGCCCGCGGCCTACCGCAGCCAACTGATGGAGCGGTTGAGGCAACGCACTCAGATAGGAAGCCTGCTCCGCCAGCAGCGGCAGGGCGTCGAGGAGCTCGATGTCCTCAAGCCGCGTTGTCGCGGTGCCGTCACGATCGAGGATCCAAAGACCAGCGAGGTACTCATTCCCTTTCGCCTGACGTAGACCGAACTCCCCTGGAGCTACCTGCTCCTTGACTCCCCCGTGACCTAGCGAGAGCGGCTTGGGAATGCCAAAAATCTGAAGATCGCTCGTGATCAAAACCGTTTCATCCGAGATGTAGCGCCTCCCGCGGCCGTGAGCTTGCACCCACGTCGTCTTGCCTGCACCGGAACCGCCCACAACGGCGATGGCCGCACCGGACGTCGGGTCGGCGACAGCTGCGGCGTGCAGCATCATCGCTTGTCCAGCGCGCGCATCAATCGCGGTGCGGGTCACATCCTGCGACAGCAAGTGCATGCCCATCTCGCTGTTGTGGCCGCGCCACGGCACCCGCCGCGTCGCGCGCCCACCAGTCGAAGCCAGGCAATGCTGCCACGCCGACTCGACCCGATCCTTCAATCGCGGGTCAATGGTGCTCGGCAGCTCAACGTCAATCCGCACATCGAGCACCTCCAAGGCGACCTCCATGGCACAACCCTAGGTGGAATCACATTCGCGAGTTCGGGATGGACGGTCGTTTGTCCCGGCGTAGAGTTGCCCCGACTCGTAGGGGACCTGTCCATGACGCATTTGCTTGAACTGCTCCGCAGAGTCCGCAACACCCGGCACCTCAGATCGGTCAACGGGTTCTTGGCGTTTCTCCTCATGTTCTCGCTGTCGGCCTGCGGAGGCCAATCTGTGTCATTGGTGGCGTCAAAATACACCGTCGGACCCGCCGACACGATCACGCTGTCCGGCGCATTGAGTGATGAAAAGGCTGGTCTCGAGGTCGAACTCCAGTCGTCAGCGGGAGGTTCTGCGTTCCAGGCCACTGGACAATCGACAACCACCGACAGATCCGGTGCATACACGTTCAGCTACAAGCCCAAGTCGCCCGGGAAGACCAATCTTCGGGTCGTCCTTGTCAGTGGAGCCAAACCGGTTCCCACGCACGCAATAGTGATCACGGTGCTCGAAGCAACTGAAATCAAGTCCCAATTAAGGGGATCGTCCGAGGTAAGTCTCGGAGAGAGAGACACTGTCGTGGGCGTGGTCTTGCCGGCAGAACGGGGCCGTGCGGTGTGGCTCGAAACATCCACTGATGGAACGACCTGGGTTGAAGACCGTTGCCTCCGTGGCGACGGACAGCAACGGCTCGTTCACGCTTGGAGCGCCAACGACGGGTACCGGCGCGATGCAGGTGCGCGCCATTGTCGCTGAAACGCAAACGCATGCGGCAGCAAGCGGAGCGCCGATGAAACTCTTCGTTTCCGATTACCGGGCGGCGGCGGCTCAGTACCTCAGTTGTGTCTATACCGCAAACAAGGCGGGGGAAGCATCGAACGCTGCGATCAGCAAATACGACGCCGGCGAGATCTCTTGGTCAACGCTGAAGACGACTAGCAAGGTGTACGCGCAACGTGTCGCCGAGCAGATCAGATGCCTGAGGAACTTCCCATGGCCGCGATCAGTTGCCGGACTGATCAGGGATCTTGCACAGCAGGCAGCGGTGGTTTTCGACGCGACCATGAGGGCCATCTCTGCGAAGACCTCGGCCACCTACTTCGCCGCGTTCGGAGCGGACTTTCGCAAAGCGGAAGAGGCGGGCGGGTCCGCTGCGGAAAAGATTCGTCGGAAGCTGGGACTTCCCGAAAGCGCAGGTTGACAACCTGACCTCATGTCGACCCAGTCAGCCGACATGAGTGAGCTCTCCGGCGTGCACACGACCCCCGGCCCGGCGTCCGTCGGGTCAGACGTTGAAGCGGAACGCGCCCCGATCCTGACCGTCGACGACCTCGCGACCGCCATCGCCGAGCACACGGCCGTGCTCGGGATGCAGGTGGTGATGGACATGGACTGGGTAGCCTTCCTTGCCGACGACACCGGTCGACAGATCGGACTGATGACTGCCGATGCCACGGCATCGGTCAATCCTGACGTCTCGATCTTCGTCGACGACGTCGAGGCCGCCCACGACGCAGCGGTGGCATCAGGCCTCGAGATCGTGCATCCACTCTCCACGGAAGGGTGGGGCGTGCGCCGCTTCTTCTATCGCGATTCGTCCGGCCGCGTGATCAACGTTGGCACCCACACCTGACCGTCAATCGCAGACTCATCCTCGAGAGGCAACCGCGGCGTCCGCGACGGAACATTTGAGATGGGAAACTCTTCCGAATCCGTTAGGATTAGCCAACCGTTGGCAGGCGAGGTGCGGGTGCGCCGTTTACGATATCGAGGGTGACGTGCAATGAGTAAATCCGAGGGGACCAGCGACCGTCACCTCTTGTCTCGGCGCGCTGTGTTGCGCGCCACGGCATGGACGGCTCCGGTTGTCGCACTGGCAACCATCGCGCCGCCGGCAGCAGCCGCAAGCTTGACGATCAACGACCCGCTCCTCCCCGGCCAGAATCCACTCCCGATTCCCGAGCCCAACCTCCCCCAGGTCCCGCTGCCGTCCGGCTTGAAAACGGTGCCACCACCCATCCCGGGCATCCCCCCGGGACCCGGCAGGCCCGAGGTCGTACTGCCGGACAAGAGTCCCACCCAAGATCTTCAAGCCCAAGTGAAACCAGACCGGTTCCAGCAAGCCCGTCGCTAGGCGGGAACTATCAATGCCGCGTCCGCGAGTGCCTTCAGCGCAAGGTTGATCAGAGCCTGCTCGGCCGAGCCATCGATGAGCGCATCTGTTTCATGCCCAGCCAGGCGGAGCCACACCCATGAGGCTGCGCCCTCAAGGATGCGGGGTCCGTCAGCGTCGGGCGGAGATGTATGTGCCGCAATGACGCGGACTTCATCGCCAACCCAGGCCACATCACTTCGGATACGCCACTCGGCGATCGGATCGATCACGAGCTCCACCCGACGGTCCTCGCAATTCCTTGACCCATCCGACGCGCCACGTGGCGCTAAACGCGACCAACCTGTGGGCTGCGGTAACCCACTTTCAGCGGCCTGCGGGTCAAATGACAGGGCCAGCATCACCTGACGCGGTTTGCGCCGAAGCGGAGCCCGCCGAATGGCGACCCACCACCCGTAGCCGATGCGCCTTTCGCGGTTCACGCGATTTCGCCAGTCTGCCCAGTTCGTCCTTAGTCATGGTGCCGCGACGAAGTGGCGTGATGTCGACCGCGGCGAATACCGGCGCCAACACTTCGGAAGCACCACATTCGGCAGCTAGATGCGCGAGTGAAGCTTTGTCAGCGTCAGGCCATCTGGCAACGCTGTCTTTCCATTGCTCCAACTCCGCCTGACTCCGAGGGTGGGTGGGTGCACGGGCCAGGTTCACCGCCGCGATCAAGGCCGAGCCGAGGAGACCAGTACAAGGCACGGGCTGATGCGCCAGCTCAATACTTGTCCGCTCCTCCCAGAGCTGAGTGAACGTAACCTCGGCGTCGGCGTAGCAGCCGGGAAAGAACGTGTGGAGGTCGATCTCGGTGTGCCAGCGCGGATGGATCAGGGTGATGGCGTGTGGAAGGGCGATCAACGGGTACGGCGACGGCTCGTTGAAGGCGACCCAGCCGGACGCGTCAAGCACCCGACGTACCGGGCCGACATGGTCAGGTCGGACGAGGATGTCAACGTCACCCCAGGCACGTTCGGCGCGGAGACCGTGGAATGAGATCGACGGGCCCTTGATCAACAAGAGATCCAGGTGAGCGTCCCGCGCCACGCGAGCGACCATCGCTGCCAAGACATCCCGTGCCTCGCTGGTCGCCAGTGGCCGTTCCGTCACGCGTCGATCTCCACGATCTCAAGTGCTGCGAGCTCGCTGACCATGCTCTCGACCAGCATCAACAGCGTTGGCGTCGGCCGGTTCACCAAACCGATCGACAAGCATCGCGGCGAGCTCGTCGCTCGTACGCCAGACCGTCAGCCCACGGACGAGGAAGGTCGCAAGCGGGGAGAGCCGGACCACGTTGGTTCCGGCCATCACGACGGATTCGTCCCCTTGCTCGAAGACGTCACTGAGCGCACCACGGCGGGCTCTCATGCCATTGACTCCGCCACGAGCTCGGACAGGTCGGACGCCTCGCGATAGCAGGCTCGTCTGAGCCCGCGGCCTACCGCAGCCAGCTGATGGAGCGGTTGAGGTAGCGCACTCAGATAGGAAGCCTGCTCCGCCAGCAGCGGCAGGGCGTCGAGGAGCTCGATGTCCTCAAGCCGGGTTGTCGCGGTGCCGTCACGATCGAGGATCCAAAGACCAGCGAGGTACTCATTCCCTTTCGCCTGCACGTAGTCCGAACTCCCTTGGAGCTACCTGCTCCTTGACTCCCCCGTGACCTAGCGAGAGCGGCTTGGGAATGCCAAAAATCTGAAGATCGCTCGTGATCAAGACCGTTTCATCCGAGATGTAGCGCCTCTCGAGGCCGTGAGCTTGCACCCACGTCGTCTTGCCTGCACCGGAACCGCCCACGACGGCGATGGCCGCACCGGACGTCGGGTCGGCGACAGCTGCAGCGTGCAGCATCACCGCTTGTCCGGCGCGCGCATCAATCGCGGTGCGGGTCACGTCCTGCGACAGCAAGTGCATGCCCATCTCGCTGTTGTGTCCGCGCCACGGCACCCGCCGCGCCGCGCGCCCACCGGTCGATGCCAGGCAATGCTGCCACGCCGACTCGACCCGATCCTTCAATCGCGGGTCAATGGTGCTCGGCAGCTCAACGTCAATCCGCACATCGAGCACCTTCAGGGCAACCTCCATGGCACAACCCTAGGTGGAATCACATTCGCGAGTTCGGGATGGACGATCGTTTGCCCCGGCGTAGAGTTGCCCCGACTCGTAGGGGACCTGTCCATGACGCATTCGCTTGAACTGCTCCGCAGAGTCCGCAACCCCCGGCACCTCAGATCGGTCAACGGGTTCTTGGCGTTTCTCCTCATGTTCTCGCTGTCGGCCTGCGGGGGCCAATCTGTGTCATTGGTGGCGTCAAAATACAAGGTCGGACCCGCGGACACGATCACGCTGTCTGGGGCGTTCAGTGATGAGAAGGCTGGTCTGGAGGTCGAGCTCCAGTCGTCGACGGGCAGTTCTGCGTTCGAGCCCACCGGACAAGCGACCACCACCGACAGATCCGGCGCCTACACGTTCAGCTACAAGCCCAGTTCACCCGGCAAGACAAACCTTCGAGTCGTCCTTGTCAATGGAGCCAAGCCGGTCGTCACTCGCGAACTAGTGATCACCGTGCTCGAAGCAACTGCCATCAAGTCCCACTTGAGTGGACGTCCGAAGTGGGTCTCGGAGAGAGAGACACCGTCGTCGGCACCGTCTCGCCGGCAGAACGAGGCCGTGTGGTGTCGCTCGAAACATCGACCGATGGAACGACCTGGGTTGCGGTCCGTTGCCGCCGTGACGACGGACAGCGACGGCTCGTTCACGCTTGGAGCGCCAACGACCGGTGCCGGCGCGATGAAGGTGCGCCCCACAGTCTCTGAAACGCAAACGCATGAGGCAGCAAGCGGAGCACCGATGAAACTCTTCGTCTCCGATTACAAGGCGGCGGGGGCTCAGTACCTCAGTTGTGTCTACACCGCGAACAAGGCGGGGGAAGCATCGAACGCTGCGATCAGCAAATACGACGCCGGCGAGATCTCTTGGTCAGCGCTGAAGAAGACCAACAAGGTGTACGCACAAGGTGTCGCCGAGCAGATCAGATGTCTGAAGAACTATTCATGGCCGCCATCAGTTGCGGGACTGGTCAGAGATCTTGCACAGCAGGCGGCGGTGGTTCTCGACGCGACAATGACGGCCATCTCTGCGAAGACCTCCGCCTCCTACTTCGCCGCGTTCGGAGCGGAATTTCGCAAAGCGGAAGAGGCGGGCGGGTCCGATGCGGAGAAGATTCGTCGGAAGCTGGGACTTCCCGAAAGCGCAGGCTGACCACCTGGCGTCTGTCGACCCAGTCAGCGGACGTGAGTGAGCTCTCCGGCGTGCACACGACCCCCGGCCCGGCGTCCGTCAGGTCAGACGTTGAAGCGGAACTCGACCACGTCGCCGTCGGCCATGACGTAGTCCTTGCCCTCCATGCGCACCTTGCCAGCTGACTTGGCGGAGGCCATGGAGCCGGCTTCGAGGAGATCGTCGAACGAGACGATCTCGGCCTTGATGAACCCGCGCTCGAAGTCGGTGTGGATCACACCGGCCGCCTGGGGTGCGGTGGCGCCCTTGGGGATCGTCCACGCACGCGACTCCTTGGGGCCGGCCGTGAGGTACGTCTGCAGGCCGAGCGTGTCGAAGCCGACCCGGGCGAGCGCATCGAGTCCGGGCTCGTCGACACCCATGTCGGCGAGCATCTCTGCACGCATGACGTCCGCTTCTTCGTCGTCGCCGAGCTCCACCAGCTCGGCCTCGGACTTGGCGTCGAGGAAGATCGCCTCGGCGGGAGCGACGATGTCGCGCATACGAGTCTTGAGGTCTTCGTCGCCGAGCTCTTCGGTGTCGCAGTTGAACACGAAGATCTGCGGCTTGGCGCTGAGCAGGTGCAGGTCGCGCAGGGGCGCAAGGTCGAGTCCGGCCTGGAACGCGCCGGTGCCGCCTTCGAGCACGGTCTGCGCCGCCTTGGCCGCCTCGAACGCAGGCACCAGCGACTTGTCCTTGCGGGACTCCTTGTCGAGGCGCGGCAGTGCGTTCTCGATGGTCTGCAGGTCGGCGAGGATCAGCTCGGTCGCGATCGTCTCGACGTCATCAGCAGGCGACACCTTGCCGTCGACGTGGGTGACGTCCTCGTCGCGGAACACCCGGGTCACCTGGCAGATCGCGTCGGACTCACGGATGTGCGACAGGAACTTGTTGCCGAGCCCCTCCCCCTCCGATGCGCCGCGGACGATGCCGGCGATGTCGACGAACTGCACGGTCGCCGGCAGCTGCTTGGCGGAGCCGAAGATCTCGGCGAGCTTGCCGAGTCGGGAGTCGGGCACGCCGACGACGCCGACATTGGGCTCGATCGTCGCGAACGGGTAGTTGGCCGCCAGGACGTCGTTCTTGGTGAGGGCATTGAAAAGGGTCGACTTGCCCGCATTGGGGAGTCCGACGATGCCGATGGAGAGAGCCACGAGGAACTAGCCTACGGGGCCGCTCGGCACACTCAGACAGCCGGCATGAACTCACGCAAGGCGAGTGGGTCGGTTGCGATCATCGGCTGGCCCACTCCTCAGCAGTTGCGCTGAAGAGGTGGGAACAGCCCTCGTACCAGGGATCCGGCACGATGCCGCGATCGATGAGGCGGAGCCTGCCGGCGACGGCCGCCGAGGCCTCGTTGTCGGGATACATACCGCACCAGACCTCGTCGAGTCCGGCCGCGAACGCCTCGTTGATCACCGGCACGGCTGCCTCGGTGGCGTAGCCGTGGCCGACCGAGTCGGGGTGCAGGTGCCAGCCGACCTGCCGCTCGTCATGTTCGGCGTTCGGGAGCTTGGTCATCATCACCGTGCCAGCCACAACACCCGTGGCACGCACCTCGATCGCAAGCCCACAGCTGGTCGGCCCTACGTCGCCGGCATTCCAGTTGTCGATCCAGGTGCGAGCCTCGTCGAGGTCGGCCATCGGCACGAACGGCGGGTCGCTCAGCCAGCGAATCACCTCAAGCCTGCTGTGAATGTCAAGCACGCGCTCGGCGTCTGCGTGGACATACGGGCGCAGCGTCAGCCGCTCCGTCTCGATCCGCATTGTCACGTCGACATCGTATGAAACTGTCCGAGCCTGCGTTCATGCTGCTCGTATGGCCGCGATCGCTGCACTCGACACCGCTCTCACTCACGGCTGCGAGCGGTTCCATGGACTAGCGTTTGAGGCATGTCACAGGCGGTGACTCGCTCCTCGCCACCATGGGCCGGGCGCGATCTGAATGCTCGACAGGCAATCTGGATCGCCTGCGCCTCGATGGCCCTGGTGATCGGCCTGGAGATTGCTGACGGACAGCTCGGCTTCCTGTTCTCACTCGGCTTCGTGCTGATCGTGATCACCGTTGCCATGGGCGTCGACCTCGAGTCGTTGTTCCACGCCGGCGTGTTTCCCCCGATCCTGCTGATCGGCTCGCTGGCGATCGTCGCGATGTTCTGGCCAGGTGCGATCCAGGTCAACGGGATGGCCGAGGAGGCCGGGTTCATCACCCGGCTGATCGCCTCCACGATCGACCACGGCAAGACCCTCGTCATCGGTCACGGACTCGCGCTCGTCCTCATCGCCCTGCGCATCATGACGGCCCCAGACCGACACAGTCCTCCGCAAACCCAGGTCGACTAGCCGACGACTTCGTCGATGAAGCACCAGCGCCAGGCTTCACCGGGCTCAAAGCTTCGCATCACCGGGTGGCCCGACTCCCTGAAGTGATTGCTCGCGTGCCGGCCGATCGAGGAGTCACAGCACCCGACGTGACCGCAGCTCATGCAGAGCCGCAGATGCACCCACGTCAGACCATCGCGCAGGCACTCGTCACACCCCTTGGGAGTCACGGGCAACGGAACGACGAACGCTTCGGCAAGGTGCTCGCACGGACCGCCCTGCTCGTACGTCGGTCGCAGCTCGGTCGAGCGGTTGGCTGTCGTCTCGTCCTCGTACGCGCGCTCGAGGATCGACTCCTCCACGTCGAGCGCATTCATGACCCTGGCCAGCACGGACTGATCGATCGTGCCCAGCGCTCGCAGGCGCAGGAGCTCCTCTCGCTCATGCCAGATCATCGCCGCCCGGAGCCGCGAGTACTGGGCGCTCGGGGTGTCGGTGCCTCCGAGTCGCTCCCAGACGGCGTTCGTACGGTCGGAGGCACGTTCGCGCAGCCGGTGCATGACCGCTGCCGACACGTTCTCGTCGACCTCATCGTCGAGATATTTCGTGCCGGCATCCGTCACATACTGGTAGACCGTGGCCTCCTGCAGGTGGTCTTCGTGCCGATCGGGGCCCGGCACCTTGAGCAGCCGCACGAGGGTGGGGATCGTCAGCCCCTGGATCATCAACGTGCCGACGGTGACGACGAATGCCATCAGCACGAGGACCTCGCGCTGTGGCGTGTCCGCAGGCAGCAGGAACACCGCGGCCAGCGTCACCACGCCGCGCATACCGGTCCACGCCACCAGGAAGACCGCCTTGGGCGGTGGGCTCGGCTCGGACTCGCGGACCTTGCGGATGAGCCGCGGTCCGTACGTCGCCGGGAACACCCACACGATCCGCAGGACGATCACCGCTACGAGCACGGCCACACACGAGGCGGCGATGCGGGCGCCCGACACACTGCTCTGCCCGACATCGTCGACGATCGACCGCACCTGCAGCCCGATCAGCAGGAACACCGCGTTCTCGAGGACGTACGAGATCGTCGCCCAGTTCGTACGCTCGAACAGCCTCGACGACCCGGACTGGATGATCGGCGACTTGTGGCCGAGGATGATGCCCGCGACGACGACCGCGAGCACACCGGACGGTTGAGAGTCGAGCCCCTTGACGTGGATCTCCTCGGCCGGAAGGTAGGCGATCCACGGCGTCAGCAGTGACACCGCGACGTCGGTGACCTCGTCCTCGATGAGCTTGCGGATCTTGCCGATCACGACGGCGACGATCAGGCCGATCAGGGCACCGCCCACGGCCGAGAGCAGGAACCCACCACCGACCTGCCAGACGCTCACGGTCCCTCCGATCGCCGCGATCGAGGTGCGCAGCGTGACGATGGCCGTCGCGTCGTTGACGAGGCTCTCACCTTCGAGAATGGTGACGACTCGGCGCGGAAGTCCGACCCTGCGGGCGATGGACGTCGCCGCCACGGCGTCGGGCGGAGCCACGACCGCTCCGAGCGCAAACCCGACCGCGAGTGGCACGTCGAGCAGCTGCCACACCAGCAGACCCACTCCGACGGTCGTGAAGATCACCAGGCCGACGCTCAGCAGTGCGATCGGACGACGGTTGGCGTGGAAGTCCACCAGTGACGTACGGATCGCGGCCGCATACAGCAGCGGCGGCAGCAGGCCGATGAGCACCAGATCGGGGGTCAGCTCAAAGTTGGGCACGAACGGGAGATAGGACGCACCGATCCCCACGACGATCAACACCAGCGGCGCCGACATACCCAGCCGTCCGGCGGCAGCGCTCACCGCCACGGCGATGGCCAGCAACGGGACGATCGTCAGTGCAATTTCCACAGGGTGAGTGTGTCATCACCCAGCACGACCGGAGAACGATCGAGCTGAGGCGCCCTACTTGTAGGGAACTCCGGCAGCCTTCATGTCCTTGCGGAGCTCCGGCGGGAGCGCGAAGATGAGGCTCTCGTCGGCCGTTCGTACGGCTTCGGCACCGGGGTGACCGCGCTCCGAGAGGTAGGCCAGCACCTCCTGCACCAGGTCATCAGGCACGGAGGCGCCCGACGTGACTCCGACGTTCTCGACGCCGTCGAGCCATGTCTCGTCGATCTCGGAGACGTCGTCAATGCGATAGGACGCCTTGGCGCCGGCCTCGAGCGCGACCTCGACCAGACGTACGGAGTTGGAGGAGTTGGCCGAGCCGACGACGATCACCAGATCGGCATCGCGGGCGATCTCCTTGACGGCGACCTGACGGTTCTGGGTCGCATAGCAAATGTCGTCGCTGGGCGGATCTTCGAGCTGGGGGAACTTCTCGCGCAGGCGGCGCACCGTCTCCATGGTCTCGTCGACACTCAACGTCGTCTGCGAGAGCCACGACAGTCGTGTGCCCTCGGGGAACTCAAGAGTGTCGACATCGTCGGGGGTCTGCACCAGCGTGATGTGCTCAGGAGCCTCGCCGGCCGTGCCTTCGACCTCTTCGTGACCTTCGTGCCCGATCAGCAGGATGCTGTAGCCCTCGCTGGCGAAACGCCGGGCCTCGTGGTGGACCTTGGTGACCAGCGGGCAGGTCGCATCGATCGTCTTGAGGCTGCGCTCGGCAGCCTCGGCGTGCACCATGGGCGAGACGCCGTGCGCGGAGAACACGACCGTGGCACCTTCGGGCACCTCATCGAGCTCCTCGACGAAGATCGCGCCGCGGGCGGAGAGGTCGTTGACGACGTGCTTGTTGTGCACGATCTGCTTGCGTACGTAGACCGGCGCCCCATAAAGGTCGAGGGCCTTCTCCACCGTGATCACGGCGCGGTCGACTCCGGCGCAGTAGCCACGGGGGTCGGCGAGCAGAACACTGCCGCCGATTGTGGGCATGCCGAGCGTCACTTCAGTCATGACTCCATCCTAGGCGACCCGCAATAGCCGATCCGCCGCCCTGCGGGCGCGACCCGATCTGGACGGCTCCACGTGAGCGACCTTCGCCGGCGGCGCGCGGTCACGATGTCCTTGCCGCCACCTAGGGTGTGCCTATGGCACTCGAGACGTCGGCGGACAAGCCGGCACCGCTGCGACAGATATCGCAGCTCCTCGACGGCTACATCTCCCGGCTCGGCGCCGTCTGGGTCGAGGCCGAGATCGCCCAGCTCACGCGTCGTCAGGGTGTGTGCTTCCTGACCCTGCGCGACCTCAACGCCAAGATCTCGATCGACGCCACCTGCAGCTCGGTGATCCTCGATGCCTCGCCTGCCCCTGTCACCGAAGGTGCGCGCGTCATCGTCCACGCCAAGCCGACGTTCTACTCACCCCGCGGTGCCCTGTCGTTGGAGCTGCGCGAGATCCGCCCCCAGGGCGAGGGCGAGCTGCTGGCCCAGCTCGAGCGCCGCAAACAGCTGCTCGCCGCCGAGGGCCTGTTCGACCCCCGACTCAAGAAGCCCCTGCCGCTGCTCCCCCGCGGCATCGGGCTGATCACCGGCAAGGCCTCGGCCGCTGAGCGCGACATCCTCGAGAACGCCCGCCTGCGTTGGCCCGACGTACGGTTCGTGGTCCGCCACGCACTCATGCAGGGCAACAACTCGGCGGCAGATGTCATGCAGGCCTTGCAGGAGCTGTCGCGCGACGACTCGATCGATCTCATCGTGATCGCCCGGGGCGGGGGTTCGGTCGAGGATCTCCTGCCGTTCTCCGACGAAGGACTCATCCGCGCGGTGTTCGCCGTGGCCACACCCGTGGTCAGCGCGATCGGCCATGAGCCGGACATCCCGCTGCTCGACCTCGTCGCTGATCTGCGTGCCTCGACGCCGACCGACGCGGCCAAGCGGATCGTGCCGGACGTGCGAGAGGAGCTCGCTGGTGTCGCTTCGATGCGCGAGCGGGCGAGCCTGGCGATCCGGGCGATGCTCGACCGTGAGGCACGCGGCCTGGCCGCCATCCGGTCCCGACCGGTCATGGCCAACCCGCTGACGGTCGTCGACCTGCAGCAGGGCGTCATCCACGACGCACGCGACCGTGCTCGCCGCTCCATGACACACCGGCTCGACCGGTCGAGCGACGAGATAGGTCACCACCTGGCCCGCGTACGCGCGCTGTCGCCGCTGGCGACCCTGGAGCGGGGCTATGCCGTCGCCCAGCTCTCCAATGGTTCCGTCATCCGTTCGGTCGCCCAGCTTGTGCCTGATGCCGAGTTCACGGTGAGACTTGCGGACGGCAATGTCGCCGTCCGCTCCATCGCCGACAACCCCGAGACCACGAAGACCAAGAAGACCCAGAAGACCCAGCCCACCAAGGACGTCGACCATGACTGAGACACCCGAGATCCCGTACGAGCAGGCCCGCGATGAGCTCATCTCAGTCGTGCAGCAGCTCGAGGTCGGCGGCACCAGCCTCGACGAGTCGCTGGCGCTGTGGGAGCGCGGCGAGCTCCTCGCCAAGGTGTGCCAGCAGTGGCTCGACAGCGCCCGAACGCGACTCGCCGCAGCGGCAGGCCTGCCCGATCAGGACGCAGAGAGCGAAGCCACGTAGGCCTCGACCTCGGCCTGCGGTGCCTCACTGGTGACAAGTGTCGTCACCCCTGACTCCCTGCGCACGAACGTCACGTCACCGTCGGGACCCTTGCGCAACTCCCACGACACTCCGTCGATCGTGACGGTGCCGGCCGGTTTGCTGTCCTTCGCGAAGTTGCTGATCAGTTGTTTGGCGTCGACGATCGACTGCTCAAGACCCACATAGTCCTCGTCGTCCGTGACGACACCGAGGTGCCATGAAGTCGGCGTGAACCGCGCCGATGTGGCGACCCAGCCTTCTGGGAGCGTCTTGGGTGCCAGAAGGTCGAACTCTGCGGCCGGCCGGGCGCTTCGCACCGTCGACTCATAGTCGATTGCCTGGACCGCGGTGTCCGGAGTTTTGGTGAAAAGCTGGCCAATCGCCCACAGGCCCAAGATCAATGCACCGATCACGGCCACCGATCGGACGATGTCACCGATCGCCGGATTGCCGCGCGACGATCCGGTCGAGCTCATGACAATTCTCCTGGTGCGGCGTTATGGGCGATGCCAGCCTACGTTCCGGGCCGCGCGGCCACCCACCGCATACGGCTAAGATGCGGTGGTGGACCGCCTCCAGCCAGACGCCCAAGCTCCCGACCGCAACCTCGCCCTTGATCTCGTCCGAGTCACCGAGGCCGGTGCCATGGCCGCCGGACGGTGGGTCGGTCGTGGTGACAAGAATGGCGCCGACGGCGTGGCCGTCAACGCGATGCGCAAGCTCATCAACACCGTGCAGATGAGCGGCGTCGTGGTGATCGGCGAGGGTGAGAAGGACGAAGCCCCCATGTTGTTCAACGGCGAACAGGTCGGCGACGGCACGGGCGCCGAGACCGACGTTGCCGTCGACCCCATCGACGGCACGACACTGACCGCCAAGAGCCTTCCCAATGCCGTGTCCGTCATGGCTGTCGCACCGCGGGGCTCGATGTACGACCCCTCGGCCGTGTTCTACATGGAAAAGCTGATCGCCGGCCCTGAGGCCGCCGATCTGGTCGACATCCGACTTCCGGTCGCCGAGAACATCTCGCTCGTGGCCAAGGCCAAGGGCATCTCGGTCCGCGATGTCACGGTCTGCGTGCTCGACCGTGAGCGCCATCAGGGACTCGTCGACGAGATCCGCAAGGCCGGGGCGCGCATCAAATTCATCATCGATGGCGATGTCGCCGGCGGCATCACCGCCGCTCGACCCGACACCGGAGTCGACCTGCTGCTAGGCATCGGCGGCACACCCGAAGGCATCATCACCGCGTGTGCGATCAAGGCGCTCGGCGGCACGATCCAGGGCAAGCTGTGGCCGATCGACGACGACGAGCGCCAGCGCGCGATCGACGCAGGCCACGACCTCGACCGCGTTCTCGAGACCAACGACCTCGTCAACGCCGACGACTGCTTCTTCGTGGCGACCGGCATCACCGATGGCGAGCTCATGCACGGCGTTCGCTATGGCGCCGGCAAGGCCTACACCGAGTCAATCGTCATGCGTTCACGCAGCGGCACGATCCGCAAGATCACCAGCGAGCACAGCCTGGAGAAGCTCCAGGCCTACTCCGCGATCGACTACGAACACTGAGCCACTTCGAGCGATCGCGAGGAAGCGCATGACCTCATCCGGTGAGCAGATCGCCTCGCTGCCCTCGGGCATCGACATCTGCCACGAGACGTTCGGTCAGGCCGGTGACCCACCGATTCTGCTGATCATGGGGTTGGGCGGACCCATGAACTGGTGGGATCACGCGTTCTGCCAGGCGTTGTCGACCCGTGGCTACTTCGTCATCCGATACGACAACCGCGACACCGGACGCTCGACCAAGCTCAGCCAGCACCCCGTCGCCATGAGCTCGATCTTCAAGGCGTATGCCGGGCGCGCCAAGCCGCCCTATGCGCTCAGCGATTTCGCCGAGGACGCACTCGGACTGCTGGACCATCTCGGCCTTGAGCAGGCTCATCTGGTCGGGGTCTCGATGGGCGGCATGATCGCGCAGACGATCTGCATCAACCACCCCCAACGAGCGCTCAGCCTGACGTCGATCATGTCGACGACGGGAAGGCGAACCGTCGGCTGGCAGAACCCCCGGGTGATCCCGTCCCTGCTGGCATCGGCGGGCGGCACCCGCGACTCCTACATCGACCGTTCACTCAAGACCACCGCCGTCATCGGCTCACCGGCCTATCCGAGGGACGAGCAGGCCGCTCGCGAGCGGGCAGGCGAGACGTACGACCGAGGATGGTCCGCGAGCGGAACGGTTCGGCACATGCTGGCGGTGCTGGGCCAACCCGACCGCACCAAGGAGCTGGCCACTCTCGACCTCCCGGTCACCGTGATCCATGGGCTCAAGGACCCACTGGTGCACCGATCGGGCGGCAAGGCAACTGCCAAGGCGATCGCCGGAGCCGAGCACCTCGAGATCGCCGGCATGGGACACGATCTGCCGCCCGAGCTCTATGACACGTTCATCGACGCGATCGATCGTACGGCGAAGCGAGCCCCCTCGCACTGACCCGCATCCACGGACATATTTGGCAGACACAGCCGCACATGCTGCTCTAGACTTGACGGTATGCCGCAGATACGGATCGCAGACGCCGCCCAGTTCTTGGGTGTCAGCGATGACACGGTGCGCCGTTGGGTGAGCAGTGGCGCGCTCGGATCGATCGAGGATGCCTCGGGCCGGATGGCGATCGACGGCCGGGAGCTCGCCGAGTTCGCGCGTGACCAGGCGCGGTCGCTCCCGGACGCAGGGTCCGCAACATCGGCGCGCAACCGTTTCGTCGGACTGGTGACCGCGGTCAAGGCCGATGCCGTCATGGCTCAGGTCGAGCTGCAGTGCGGTCCGTTCCGGGTCGTCTCGCTGATGAGCAGCGAAGCCGTTGATGAGCTCGGCCTCGAACCCGGCTCCGTTGCCGTCGCCATCATCAAGTCCACGAATGTGATCGTCGAGAGCCTCTAGTGGTGCGGACCGTCGCCGTCGCCGCCATGTCGCTCGGCCTCGCAGCCTGCGGATCGCAGTCACCCACTGAGGGGACAGCATCAGATCCGGCGACGATCACCGTGTTCGCGGCCGCCTCACTCAGGGGCACCTTCACCGAGATCGGCAAGCAGTTCGAGGCGGCGAACGAAGGCGTACGCGTCACGTTCAACTTCGCCGGATCGGCCGACCTGGTCGCGCAGATCCAACAAGGCGCCCCTGCCGACGTATTCGCGTCCGCCGACACCAAGCAGATGGACAAGGCAGCCTCCGACACGCTGATCATCGACACACCGGTCAACTTCGCGGCCAACACGCTGGCCATCGCCACCCCGCCGGACAATCCCGCCGGCATCGACGCCCTCGACGACCTCACGGCGCCCGGCACCAAGGTCGTCCTGTGCGCTGCCGAGGTGCCGTGCGGCGCCGCCGCCCAAGCAATCGAACACGCATCCGGCATCGACATCTCCCCCGTCAGCGAGGAGCAGTCGGTGACCGATGTGCTCGGCAAGGTCATCTCGGGCGAGGCTGACGCCGGCCTCGTCTACATCACCGATGTGAGGGAGGCAGGCGACAAGGTCCACGGCATCGAGCTTCCTGCGGCGGCGACTGCCGTGAACACCTACCCGATTGCCGCGCTCAGCGGCTCGCCTCACCCGGAGATCGCGACCCGGTTCGTCGCCTTCGTGGCCGGTTCGGCGGGCCAGGCCGTACTCGCTGCGGCCGGATTCTCCAAGCCCTGACATGGCGAGCCCACGACAGTCCGGCATACCGCGCTGGGTGTTCGTCCCCGCCGCCGTGGGAGCCGCCTTCATCGTGCTGCCCCTCGTGGCGATGGCCGCACGGGTTGACTGGGCCAGCTTCGGCTCACTGATCAGCTCGGACTCGTCACGCGCTGCCCTGTGGTTGAGCCTTCGTACGTCGGCGGTGAGCACCCTGCTCTGCGTGTGCCTTGGCATACCCATGGCCCTGGTCCTTGCGCGAACGTCGTTCCGCGGACAGACGCTGGTTCGCTCCCTCGTCCTGCTCCCGCTGGTCCTGCCTCCGGTCGTCGGAGGTATCGCCCTGCTCTACACCTTCGGGCGCAAGGGACTGCTCGGCGAGACGATCGACGTGCTGGGCCTGCAGATTGCGTTCTCCACGACGGCTGTCGTCATCGCGCAGACGTTCGTCGCGCTTCCGTTCATGGTGGTGAGCCTCGAGGGCACCCTGCGTACGGCCGGAGAAAGGTATGAAGTCATCGCCGCGACCCTCGGCGCCAGGCCAACGACAATCCTGCGCCGCGTCACCGTCCCGCTGGTGTTGCCAGGGCTCGCCGCGGGCGCGGTCCTCTCGTTCGCCCGAGCCTTGGGCGAGTTCGGGGCGACGCTCACGTTTGCGGGCAGCCTCGAGGGGGTGACCCGCACGCTCCCACTGGAGATCTACCTGCAGCGTGAGGTCGATCCCGACGCCGCCGTGGCACTCTCGCTGGTGCTGGTCGTCGTGGCCGTGCTGGTCATCGGCCTCGTCCACGGCTCGCGGAGCAGAGCACTGTGAGCCTCCATCTCGAGGCGACGATCAGCCAACGAGACATCGAGGTCGTGCTCGACGTCGCTGACGGCGAGACCGTTGCGATCCTTGGTCCCAATGGGGCCGGAAAGTCTTCCGTTCTCGCCATGATCGCCGGGATCCTGCGACCAGATGCAGGTCGGGCCACGCTCGATGACCGAGTGCTGTTCGACGCAGGGGCCGGGCTGCCGGCGCACGCTCGCGGCACAGCGCTGCTCGCGCAGGACGCCCTGCTCTTTCCCCACCTCAGCGTGCTCGACAACGTCGCCTTCGGACCGCGCAGCGCCGGTCAGGGTCGAGCGCAGTCCCGCGACACGGCTCGGCGGTGGTTGACCGAGGTCGAGGCGTCCGAGCTGGGCTCACGCCGGCCGTCCGAGCTGTCGGGTGGGCAGGCGCAGCGCGTTGGAGTGGCCCGCGCGCTCGCCGCCGAGCCGCGACTCCTGCTGCTCGACGAGCCGATGGGCGCGCTCGACATCACCGTGGTCCCGGCCATGCGCCAGATGCTGAAGCGGGTGCTCGCAGGACGGACCGCGATCATCGTGACGCACGACGTGCTCGACGCCGCACTGCTGGCGGACCGCGTCATCGTGATGGATCGCGGTCGCATCGTCGAGGACGGTGCCACACATGACGTGCTGGCCAGGCCACGGAGCCAGTTCGGTGCGAGCATCGCGGGGCTGAACCTTCTCGCCGGCATCGCCGAGAAGGGTGCGGTCCGCACGCCCAGCGGGTCGCTCGTCGAAGGGCTGTCCGCCGAGCCTGTCGCCGACGGCGAGCACGCCGTTGCGGTGTTCAGCCCCAGCGCCGTCGGTGTCTACCTCCAGCCACCATCGGGCAGTCCGCGCAACGTGTTCGCCACGACCGTGACCGAGCTTGAGCCCATCGGCGCCCAGGTCCGCGTACGCACACCCGAGCTGAGCGCGGACATCACCGTCTCTGCGGTGGCCGAGCTCGGGCTGATGCCGGGAATGGCGATCCACCTGTCGGTCAAGGCCAGCGAGGTGGCTTTGTACGCGTCCTAGGATCGGCGCATGGAACGGTTCGACCGCAGTGCCTTCGTCAACGCCTGCCACACCGCGTTCTCGCTGGCGAGCGACAGCGCAGTGGCCAAGGCGTGGAACAACGAGAGCGCCTGCG
The DNA here is from genome assembly GCA_963760105.1 of uncultured Actinomycetota bacterium. GTDB lineage: Bacteria > Actinomycetota > Actinomycetes > Propionibacteriales > Nocardioidaceae > Aeromicrobium. The sequence continues at coordinate 211,307 of CAVXBP010000014.1, read as the reverse complement.
CCGACATGACGGTCGGCGGACTCACCCATCACCTCCTGGCCCAGGCCGGTCATGTGGTGAACGCGCTCGACACCCCGCCGTCCTCGGGACACCCCATCCCCGTGCTCGACCACTACAAGCGAGCCGACTGGGTCAACGACGACCACGACCACGAGTCGAACCGGTCGATCCGGGTCGCGGCCGACAGGTCAGCGACTGACGGTCACGCCACCGTGCTGGCGCAAGCAGCACGCTCGCTAGCGCATCTTCCAGAGGTGCTGGGCGCTCCGCGCTCACCCGACACGATCCACATCCCGTGGCAGGGCTGGTCGCTGACGACCGATGACTTCCTCATCACCCGTTCCATGGAGGTTCTGGTGCATTCCGACGACCTCGCCGCAAGTGTCGGGCTGCCAGCTCCGGAGTTCGACGACGTGGTGGTTGAGCAGGTCGTCCACCTGCTCACCGGCGTCGCCCTTCGCCGCCATGGCCAGACGGCGGTCATCCGTACGCTCAGCCGACCGCAGCGTGCACCCAGCTCCGTCTCCGCGTTCTGACGGGCACCTGAAGGCACGCAGCGACGCAGCGATATCGTCGCAGTCATGACCGAATACCGCATCGAGCACGACACCATGGGCGAGGTCAAGGTGCCTGTTGACGCCTTGTGGAGCGCCCAGACCCAGCGCGCCGTCGAGAACTTCCCGATCTCCGGCACCCCGATCGAGTCTGCGCAGATCCGCGCCCTGGCCCAGATCAAGGCCGCCTGTGCGAAGGCCAACGCCGAGCTCGGCATCCTGGAACAGGACATGGCTGACGCGATCGTCGCCGCGGCCGAGGAGGTCGCCACCGGTCAGCACGACTCGCAGTTCCCCATCGACGTGTTCCAGACCGGGTCAGGCACCTCGAGCAACATGAACACCAACGAGGTGCTCGCCAACCTGGCCACCAAGAGGCTCGGCAAGCCGGTGCACCCCAATGACCACGTCAACGCCTCGCAGTCCTCCAACGACGTCTTTCCGACGTCGATCCATGTCGCCGCCACGGCGTCGGCCAGCAATGAGCTCATTCCGGCGCTCGACCATCTCGCGCAGTCCCTCGAGGGCAAGTCCAGGGAGTTCGCGCAGGTCGTGAAGTCCGGGCGCACCCACCTCATGGACGCCACGCCGGTCACCCTCGGCCAGGAGTTCGCCGGTTATGCCATGCAGGTCCGTCGTGGCATCGAGCGCATCGAGGCATCCCTTCCCCGTACGGCTGAGGTGCCGCTCGGCGGCACAGCCGTGGGCACCGGCATCAACACGCCGATCGGGTTCCCGCAGCGCGTGATCGCCCTGCTAGCCGAGGGCAGCGGCCTGCCGGTGACCGAGGCTGTCGATCATTTCGAGGCGCAGGGGGCCCGCGACGGGCTCGTCGAGATGTCAGGCCAGCTTCGTACGATCGCGGTCAGCCTGACCAAGATCTGCAACGACCTGCGCTGGATGGGCTCGGGGCCGCGCACCGGCCTCGGCGAGATCAACCTTCCCGACCTGCAGCCCGGATCGAGCATCATGCCCGGCAAGGTCAACCCGGTGCTGCCCGAGGCCACGCTGATGGCGTGCGCCCAGGTGATCGGCAACGACGCGACCATCGCAGTTGCGGGCGCGTCGGGCACCTTTGAGCTCAATGTGATGCTCCCGGTGATCGGGCGCAACCTGCTCGAGTCGATGCGCCTGCTCGGCAACTCGTCGCGGGTGCTCGCCGATCGCTGCATCGACGGCATCACGGCCAACGAGGAGCGCTGCCTGGAGCTCGCCGAGTCTTCACCGTCGGTCGTCACACCGCTCAACCGCTTCATCGGCTACGAGAACGCGGCCAAGATCGCGAAGCAGTCGGTCAAGGAGAAGAAGACGATCCGCCAGGTCGTCATCGAGATGGGTTTCGTCGAGCGCGGTGACATCAGCGAGGCCGACCTGGACAAGGCGCTCGACGTCATGTCCATGACGCACCCTTGATCATTCGGCCGGCCACAGAAGCCGACTGGCCACTGATCTGGCCGTTCTTCGACGCGATCATCGCCGACGGACAGACGTACGCGTTCCCCGACGACCTCTCGATCGACACTGGCAAGCCGTGGTGGATGGAGCGCGAGCCCGGACAGACCGTGGTCGCCGTTGAGGGCAGCGCCGTCCTCGGCTCAGCCAAGATGGGCCCCAACCGTCCCGGCCGCGGCGCCCACGTCGCGACGGCAAGCTTCATGGTCGACCCGGCCGGCCGAGGCAAGGGAGTGGGCCGCCAGCTTGGTGCCTACGCCGTCGACTGGGCCCGCGCCGAGGGCTATCGCGGCATCCAGTTCAATGCCGTGGTCGAGACGAACACCGCGGCCGTGGCTCTCTGGCGGGATCTCGGCTTTCAGGTCATCGGCACGGTGCCCGAAGCGTTCGACGACCGTGTGCACGGCCTCGTCGGCCTGCACGTGATGTATCTCAGCCTCTAGACGCGTCGCCAATGCGCTGCGCGAGGAGATAGCCGCCATCGCTGTGGATCAGCTCGTAGTCGTCCCCGAATGTGGTCTCGGCATATTCGACGACGTCGGACGGTGACCCGATCGGCGACTCGAGGTCCAGCAGCACGTAGTCAGGCGTGGGATTGTTTGAGCTGCCCAGCCAGTAGACGGTGTGATCAGTCGTCAAATGGGTCATCAGACCGATGTCGGTGACCACCGTCGCGCCCTCAGGTATGAGAGCAAGCACGTCACGCGCGTCCTTTGCCCGGGAACCCTCCGAATAGGTCTCGGAGTCCACCAGGGCGGTCAGCGGCGAGCTGACCAACATGAATCCGGTGACCACGAGCGCCGGCAGCGTGGCCCATCGCAGCGTGGGCCAGCGCCTCATCACATCGATCATCGCCACGAACACGATGGGCATGAGGATCAGCGAGTAGTGCCACTCGGTGCCCCAGTAAAAAGCCTTGTCTCCCACGAACCGCCACGCGAAGGTCGGCAGGACCAACAGCGCCCACGGCGACAGCAACGCCGCCAGACCGGTGACGGCAAACGTCAGCACCACGGTCGCAGCCTTGCGGTCGGTCTGGTCGAAGAGTGTCGTGAAGATCCCACGCTCACCACCCAGCGAGCCCGCGTGCGTGTAGGAGCCGTCGGGTGCCAACGCCGGCATGATGACGGCGATGATCAGGACGGCCGCCGCGAGGCCGACCGCACCCAGCACAGCGCCACGGCGACGCTCGCCCGCCAGCCACAGGACGCCGCCGATCACGGCGACCGTCAGGCCGAACTCCTCCTTGACGAGCAGCAGCGGCAACGACCAGAGCACGACCCGGGCGAAGCGACGCTCGACGTACGCCGCGCCGGCCAGCGCGAGGAGCGGTGCCGCGAAGGCAACCTCATGGAAGTCGACCTCGACCGCTGAGAGCAGGCCGAACGAGGCGCCATACGCCACACCGATCGCGATCCCCACGACCATCCCGAGGTGACGCACCGCGAGTGCCGCGATGATCACGACCGAGATCGCCAGCAGCACCGACTGCGCCAGCAGGATCGTCTGCGCTGACGGAAACAGCCGGTAGAACGGTGCGATCAGGATCAGGATCGGCGAGAAGTGGTCGCCGAGCTGGTTGAACCCGGCCCCGCGCACGTCGATCGTCGGCGCGCCGAGGTGGGCGTACCCGCGAACCGCCTGCTCGAAGATCGCGTTGTCCCACGACGTCAGCTCAAACCGTGCGAACCGGGTCAGCGAGATGGCTGCGTATGCGACCCCGAACAGAGTGCCGAGCAGTCCGGCCGGAAGCCACGCGCGGCGATCCAGGTCTTTCAACGACTCAGGATCCGGGAGGGAGCGTGAGGTTCTCGCCAGTCTCGGGATCAAACACGTGAACCTTGGAGCGCGGGACGACGACACGGATCGACATGCCTGGCTTCAACGTGCTGGATGCCGCCAGCTCGGCAACCACGAAGCTCTGGAACAAGTCGAAGTCCAGCAGATCCTCGACCTCGCCGAGTCGGGCTTCGACCTCGGCGTCGATCTCGAAGCCGAGGTAGGCGAGCTGGGTGCTGCCCTGCCACTCGACGTCGTCGATACGGGTCGTGAACTCCAGCCGATCGGTCACCGCTGCGGCGATGGGACTCGTCGATTCCTGGCAGTCCTCGGGCCGGATGCCCACGACGACCAGGTCGCGGTCGCCGATGCGGTCCTGCAGGTCGGCGTCGACGTACATCGTCGCGAGCGGCATGATGAGCTGCTGGCCGCTGGGGCGTGCCGGCACCAGGTTCATGGGCGGCGAACCCAGGAAACCCGCCACGAACATGTCCTTGGGCGCCTCATACAGCTCGCGTGGCGTGCCGACCTGGTGCACGAATCCCTGGTGCAGCACGGCGACCCGGTCGGCCAGGGTCAGCGCCTCGGCAATGTCGGACGTCGTGAAGATTGACGTACGACCCGCTTCGGTCTGCCACTGCGAGGTGACGGAACGGACATGCGGCCGCACCCGGGGCGCCTGCTGGGAGAACGGGTCGTCGAACAGGTAGGCGGCGGCGTCACGGACGAGTGAGCGCCCGAGGGCAACCCGCTGACGCTGGGCCTCGTCAAGGTCGGCAGCCTTCAGGTCGAGCAAATCGGCGAGCGCCAGGAACTCACTGACTGAGTTGACGCGATCGGTGATCGCCACCTTGTCGAGGGTGCTCCGCCGGAACTTCTTGGTGGCCTTCGTGCGGCGAAGCGTCGACGCGAACGCGAGATTGTCGAAGGCGTCGAGCTGCGGGTGCAGCGCGTAGTCCTGAAAGACCATGGCAAGGTCCCGGGATCTCGGGCTGGCCTTGCTCACGTCGACATCGTCAAACAGCACGTCGCCCGAGGTCTGCTCGTCAAGCCCGACCAGAACCCTCAGCAGCAGGGTCTTGCCGGCGCCCGACGGACCGACGATGGCCAGGGTGGATCCTGACGGGATCGTGAGGCTGACGTCGTCAAGCAGCGGACGGTCGCCCTTGCCGGCGACAGTCAGGTTGCGGAGCTCGATCGACGTCATCGGTATGACCTTCCCAGAAGTTGGTGGATCGTGCGCGGTAGTGCGAGCAGCAGCATCGCCGGAAGCGCAAACCACAGCAGTCCAGCGGCGGCAATGGCTGCAGAGGGTGAGGAGCCGAGGTCGCCGCGCACCATCATCAGTGAGGCGGGCAGTGGTGCTCCGTTGGACGAGAGCGCGGCACCGAGGACGAAGTCCTGGCAACCGATGACGAACACCAGCGTCGCGACGATCAGGGTGCTCGGTCCGAGCGACGGCATGACGAACCGGACCAACCACTGGCGGCGCGTGGCGCCATCGGCCCGCACCGAGTCGCCGAGCGACCAGGGAGCGCGCTTGAACACCGTGACGAACAACCAGATGGCCAGCGGCAACGTGATGAGCAGAGCGGGAGGAATCATCGACAGCCGCGTTCCGTAGCGCTCCTGCGAGATCATCAGGTCTGCGAGCGGTCCGGCGAACGCGACCAACGGCGCCAGCAGCACGGCGATCACGAACGCGTAGACGACGCGGCGCCCGCGCACCTGCGCGCGAACCAGTGCGTAGGCGGCGCCGAGCGCCAGGGGGATGGAGATCGCCGTGGCGGCTCCCGACACCAGCACCGACGTCAGTGCGGCTCGACGCATCTCACCGTCGCCGATGACATCGCTGAACGTCTGCCACGAGATCTCACTCGGCCACAGGGACCTGGCGACGAGGCCATCCGGCGTTGTCGCAACGGTGAACGTCCACAACAGGGGCAGCAGCGTGAACAGCACGAAGAGCTCGACCCCGAGCACCGCCCAGAACGACACCGAACGGTTGGTGTCGGCGAACAAGATGCCGGCGGCACCCGTCAGCATCAGCATCGCCGCCGCGGCCAACCACAACCACTGATCGGGCCGCGAGATCATCAGGATGCCGTAGTTGGCCAGACCGAAGCCGACCACGAAGGAGAGTCCCGATGCCCACAGCCGGGAACGGACGGACGGGATCAGCGCAACGGCGCTCATATGACCCTCCTGACCCGCAGCAGCTGAACCAGCAACACAGCCAGCAAGCCTGCAACCGCGAGCAGCACGACCGACATGGCGGCACCCAGACCAAGCTCGAACGACGAGAACGTGGTGTCCCAGATGAGCTGCGGGGCTGTACGGACGTTGGCACCGGGTTCGTCGACGAGCAGCGGACCTTCGATTGCACGGAATGCGTCGAGTGAGCGGTAGGTCGCTGCGATCGCGAAGGCCGGCCCCATGACTGGGAGGACGACCCGCCTCAGTCGCTGCCAGCCCGTCGCCCCATCAGCGACCGCGGAGGCATACAACCGTCCCGAGACCTGACTCAGTCCGGCCAGCAGGATCACCGTGACGACGCCGGTGCCACGCCAGACCTCGCCGATGCTCACCACCACGAGAGAGTCCAGCTGCCCGATGTCATCGAGCCGGAACCAGCTCGCCAGGAAGCCCGTGGTGGCTGCGTCACGCCACACGACCGCCGAGACGACGGCCAGCAGCGCGAACGGAAGCAAGACCAAGGCCCGTGTGACCGGCCAGAGGATGGTCATCCGCCGCAGCGCGAGGGCGGCTGCAAACCCGAGAACCAGCTGCATCGTCACGACCACGACCACGACCACAAGGCTCACCGCAACGGCCAGCCACCACGTTCGGCTGGTAACGACCTCGGCGTAGTTGTCGAAGCCGACGAAGGTGCGGTCATCAGGGTTGGTCAGCGAGTAGGACGACATCGACAGCCACACCGCCCGCCCGATGGGCCATGCCGTGATCGCCAGCAGGACGATGACAGCCGGAGCAAGCCACTTCCAGCCGGCCAGCCAGCTCACTCCCTTCGGACGTCTGCGTCCGGGCAGCCAGGTCACCTTCTTCATGGCAGCTCACCTCGCAGGCGAGCGGCCACGACGCCTTGGGAGTGTGCGGCGGTGTTGTCGACCGTGACCTCCGAAAGAGGGCTCCACGACTCGTCCAGGGCCGAACGCACCAGGTTCCAGTAAGGCGTCTTGGGGACTGCTCGGCCCGTCGTCACGGCCGGCTTGGTGACGCCCGCCATGGGATAGGACGCGACCAGCGCCGGGTCGTCGTACATGGTGAGTCGGCTCGAGCTGTGGCCCGCACTGCTCATCAGGACCTGCATCACCGAATCGCTCGTCAGGCAGGTGATCGCCTTGTAGGAAAGGTTGGAGTGCGGGGCATAGAGCGGCACGGCCAGCCCGACGCCTGCCAGCGGCGGCACACTGGTTGACCCGACCACCGGGTAGGGAGCCCAGCCGATGTCGCCCGCGACCGCTGCGATGGCCGGGTCGGAGATCACCGAGCTGGGCGCCAACAGGAATCCTCCGGTGGGACCGGCGAAGGCGGCGACGGCATCACGGGACGGCCCCGGGCCGACCTTTGACTCGTTGTACAGCTCGACGATGCCCGCGGCAGCGCGACCCGCGTCGGTGTCGAGGCCGACCTTGGCATCACGACCTGTGCCCGTGACGAGGGCGCCCTCGCCTCCGGCAATCAACGCGCTGATCCACTCCGCCAGGCCCGAGCCGTCGGTGTCATCGATCTGCACCGAGACTCCGAGGCGCTGGGCACCGGCGATCAGGTCATCCCAGCTGGATGGCTTGGTGGTGTCGAGACCGGCGCGCTCGGCGGTCTTGCCGCGATACCAGAGCAGCTGAGGATCAAACCACCACGGCGCCACGACCAGCGCATCACGATAGGTCGCTGCATCCAAGGCGGCCGGCACTGCGCCCTTGCTGTATTCCGGGGCGAGATCCTCGGGGACCGGCGCCAGGAACTGCGCTTCGGCGAACTCTGCCGTGAACGCGGAGTCGAGGCTCAACAGGTCGATCGAGGTGTCCTTGGCGACAAGTCGACGCACCAGTGACTCGTGGCGGTCGTCCACATCCGTGGGCAGCTCTTTCACGACGATCCGATAGTCCGACGTGCTGCACGACTTCGCCACGACATCGGCATCGAAGCGCTCCGGTGCGGCGTACCAGTTGAGCGTCACAGTGGAGGACGGCTCGACGGCGTTGCCGCAGGCTGCGAGCGTGCCAAGTACCAGGCCGAAGGCCGCGAATCGCATCCCTCGTACGCTCACTCGCTCACTCTGCCACAGGACTGGTCCTCGCTCAGGGCAGATTGCAGCAATCGCCTCTACAAGGTGACGTCCTCGAGCATCTCGGTGACCAGCGCGGCCACCGGAGAACGCTCCGACCGGGTCAACGTCACGTGGGCAAAGAGCGGATGGCCCTTGAGCTTCTCGACCACCGCGACGACACCGTCGTGACGACCCACCCGGAGGTTGTCGCGCTGGGCGACGTCGTGGGTCAGCACCACCTTGGAGTTGGCACCGATGCGGGAGAGGACCGTCAGGAGCACATTGCGCTCCAGCGACTGTGCCTCGTCAACGATCACGAAGGAGTCATGGAGCGAGCGGCCGCGAATGTGCGTCAGAGGCAGAACTTCGAGCATGCCCCTGTCGAGGATCTCCTCGATCACGGCGGTCGACGTCACGGCACCGAGGGTGTCGAACACGGCCTGCGCCCACGGGCCCATCTTCTCGGACTCGCTTCCAGGAAGGTAGCCGAGCTCCTGTCCACCGACCGCATACAGCGGCCGGAAGATGACGACCTTCTTGTGCTGGCCGCGTTCCATGGTTGCCTCGAGTCCGGCACAGATCGCGAGGGCCGACTTGCCCGTGCCGGCGCGACCGCCGAGCGACACGATGCCGATCTCGGGATCGAGGAGCAGCTCGAGAGCCACTCGCTGCTCGGCTGATCGGCCATGGATTCCGAACGCGTCACGGTCACCGCGCACGAGCTGCACCTGCTTGTCAGCGGTGACCCGTCCCAGTCCGCTGCCCTTGTCGGAGACCAGCACCATGCCGGTGTGGCACGGCAGGTCGCGCGCCTCGGCGAGGTCGAGGGTGCCGGACTCATAGAGCTCGTCGAGATCTGAGCTCTCGATGTCGACCTCGGTCATGCCGGTCCAACCCGACTCGAGGGCGAGCTCGGCTCGGTACTCCTCGGCGACCAGCCCGACGGCCGACGCCTTGACGCGCATCGGCAGGTCCTTGGACACGATCGTGACATTGAACCCCTCGTTGGCCAGGTTGCGGGCCACCGACAGGATGCGGGTGTCGTTGTCGCCGAGACGGAAGCCTGCGGGCAGCGACTCGGGATCGGTGTGGTTGAGCTCGACGCGAATCGTTCCACCTTCGTCGCCGATCGGCAGCGGCACGTTGAGTGAGCCGTGCAGGATGCGCAGGTCGTCGAGAAAGCGCAGGGCGCTGCGCGCGAAGTAGCCAAGCTCGGGATGGTGTCGTTTGCCCTCGAGCTCGGTGATCACCACGACAGGGATCACCACTTCGTGCTCGTGAAAACGATTGACCGCCCCTGGATCTGCCAGCAGCACGCTGGTGTCCAGGATGTAGGTGCGGCGCTCCGGGCTCGTGCTCTTCTTAACAGCCACGACTGTCTCCCTAAACGAGCCCGCGCGCGCCCTGCGCCGGCTCTTACTCGGCGGAAAGGGCCAGATCTCGTTGCTCAGGGGCGAGCGTCAACACATCTCGAACGTAAGCCTGAGCAAGCACCCAAACCGGCACGACACGCCCGACGTCGTGTGACTCTCGCGTTAACTCTGCGGGCGAGGCGCTCAAGCCCCGAAGCGGCGTTCCCGCAGAGCGTACGAACGCATCGCGCGGAGAAAGTCGACGTGACGGAAGGCCGGCCACAGCGCGTCACTGAAGTAGAACTCCGAGTGCACGCTCTGCCACAGCAGGAAACCGGACAGGCGCTGCTCCCCCGACGTCCGGATCACCAGATCCGGGTCGGGCTGCCCCTTCGTGTAGAGGTGCTCGGCAATGTCATCGACCTCAAGGGTGGAGGCGACCTCCTCGAGCGACTTGCCGTTGGCGGCCTGGTCGAGGAGCAGCGAGCGCATCGCGTCGGTGAGCTCCTGACGTCCGCCGTAGCCGACGCAGATGTTGACCCGCATTCCCTCAACAGCCGACGTGGAATCGGCGAGCCGCTTCATGCGGCCGGCGGACTCCGGCGGAAGCATGTCGAGATTGCCGATCATCGCCAAGGACCAGCGCTTTTCGCCCGCAAGTCGTTCCATGAGGTTCTCGACGGCCCCCAGAATGCTGGCGACCTCCTCGTCGGGGCGTTGGAGATTGTCGGTCGAGAGAAGCCACAGGGTGACGATCTCGACCCCGAGCTCGTCACACCAGTGCGCGAACTCCGAGATCTTGTCGGCACCGGCCTGATAGCCGGCCTCGAACTTTGCTCCGCCACGTTTGGCCCACCGGCGGTTGCCGTCGACGATGGCCCCGACGTGATGCGGTAGCCGAGCCGGGTCAAGGCGCTTGGCGAGGCGTCTCTCGTACGCCCCGTAGACCAAGTTGCTCAGTGCCATGCCGCTAGGGTAATCGCATGGGAGAGCGCAGCGAACACACCGACCAGACGGGGTTCATACCGTCGCCTTCGCATCGCTGTTTCTTCGTGACGGCACTGGCATGAGCGATCGCGAGCCTGAAGGCATGGTCCAAGAGGTTGGCGACAGACTCCGAGAGACCGTCGAAGAGATCAAGCCCAAGCTCCGCGGGTGGCTCCATGCCGCTACTTGGCCGCTGGCATTCTTCGGCTTCCTCGTCATGCTCGTCGTGGCCGACAGCGTCAAGGTCCGCGCCGGTGTTGCTGTCTTCATGGTCAGCGCCCTGCTCTTGTTCGGCGTCAGCGCCGTCTATCACGCCGGCCGTTGGTCCGACGTGGCGAAGGCCCGCTGGAAGCGCTTTGACCACGCCAACATCTTCGTGCTGATCGCAGGCTCCTACACGCCATTTGCCCTCCTGCTGCTGGACACCCGCGACGCGTGGACCCTTCTCATACTGGTGTGGGGTGGCGCGATCCTTGGCCTGCTGTTCCGGGTGTTCTGGGTCGGCGCGCCGCGCTGGTTGTACGTCCCGATCTACCTCGCGCTGGGCTGGGCGGCCGTGTTCTGGCTGCCGGAGTTCACCGAGAACGGATCAACTGCGGTGATCGTCCTGCTCGCCACCGGCGGTCTGCTCTACACGATCGGCGCGGTCGTCTACGGCTTCAAGAAGCCTGATCCGTGGCCCAACTGGTACGGCTTCCACGAGATCTTCCACACCCTGACGATCGCCGCGTTCATCGTCCACTACATCGGCGTCTCCCTGCTCGCCTACCAAACGTACTGAGGTCGACTCACGCTCCTGTCGAAACGTCCAGCGCCCGTTGAGCCTGTCGAAACGTCCACCGCACGTTGAGCCCGTCGAAACGTCCTTTCGACCAGCTCAAGGACCGGGGCGCTACTCAACCACCGAGCTGGAGCAGCTCTTCGGCGCTGGCGACTGGGCGTTCGCAGACGAAGCCGCGACAGACGTACGCAGCGGCCTTGCCGTCGACCAGGCCGCGCTGCTCGAACAGCGCGATCGGCGTCCCGACGTCACCTGCAACCACCACCGCTCCCGGCGAGGTCAGGCTGAGCGCCGCTCGGTGCAGATCAATACGGTCGGCAGCTCTGCCGACCACTGCGACCTCGAGGGGGCCGGCCATCACCGCCTCGGCAGCTGCCAGCGTCCAACCCGCGAACCGCGGCACCTGGGATGCCACCGACGCTGCCGACGCGATGCCCGACTCTGCCGCGGCCCGGTAACGGTGCTCGCCGGTGACTGCGGCACATGCGAGCAACGCCGCGACCGCCGCCGAGGTGCCCGACGGATAGGCGTTGTCAGAGACATCCTTGGGGCGCACGACCAGTGCCTCGGCATCGTCAGCGGTGTCGAAGAAGCCACCGGCCGGATCGGCGAAGTGGTCGACCACCCGGTCGAGCAGAGTGCGTGCCCGGTCAAGCCAGACCGCATCGCCGGTGACTCCCAGCACGGCGATGAACGCCTCAGCCACAGCGCCGTGATCCTCCAGCACGCCGGCATGCCTTGACGCAACGCCGTCTCGCGACGTGCGGACGAGCCGATCGCCGAGGTGCACGTCGTTGAGCAGCTCGGCCGCCCCAACGGCCGCGGCCGTGAAGTCCGGTTCGCCCAGCAGGACGCCGGCCTCCGCCAGAGCGGTGATGGCCAGGCCGTTCCACGACGCCACCACCTTGTCGTCGCGGTCCGGACGCGTACGAGAAGAGCGCGCCTCACAGAGCTTGGTGCGTACGTCGTCCCACCGCGCCTCGTCGTCAGGATCGTTCAGCAGCTGGAGTGTCGAGAATCCGCGTTCGAAGGTCCCGCCGCCGGTGACCCCGAGCAGCTCGGCGGCCCAGGCCCCGTCGGACGCACCGAGGGTGCGCATCAGCTGGTTGGGGTTCCAGACGTAGAACGTGCCCTCATGGCCTTCGCTGTCGGCATCCAGCGCCGAGGCGAAACCGCCCTCGGGCGTGCCGAGCTCGTCGATGATGAATCGGCCCGTCTCGCGGGCCACGCGGGCGGCCAGCGGCGAACCGGTCTCACGCCACCAGTGGAGATAGACCCGCAGCAGCAGAGCGTTGTCGTACAGCATCTTCTCGAAGTGCGGCACCCGCCAGAACCGGTCGACGCTGTAGCGGGCGAAACCACCGGACAGCTGGTCGTACATCCCGCCCCGGGCCATCGCCTCGCACGTCCCGGCGACGAGGTCGAGGGCCTGCTGTGACCCAGTACGCGCGGCGTTGCGCAGCAGGAACTCCAGCACCATCGAGGGTGGAAACTTCGGGCTGTTGCCGAATCCCCCGGCCTCGGCGTCGTACTGCTTGGCCAATCCCTCAACCGCCGCATCCAGCTGTTCGACTCCGAGTGCTCCGCCGATCGGGTCGACGCCTGAACGTAGGTGCTCGAGCACGTCGTTGCTCACCGTCAGCACCTCGTCGCGTCGATCACTCCAGGCTTCCGACAGCGCTTGCAGGACCTGGGTGAAGGCGGGACTGCCCTGACGCGGCTCGGGCGGAAAATACGTACCCGCGAAGAAGGGCTCGCCCGAGGGCGTCAGCACACACGTCATGGGCCAGCCGCCCTGACCGGTCATCGCCTGCGTTGCGCTCATGTAGACCGCGTCGACGTCGGGGCGCTCCTCGCGGTCCACCTTGATGTTGACGAAGTGCTCGTTCATGTACGCCGCTGTGACCTCGTCCTCGAACGACTCGTGCGCCATCACGTGGCACCAGTGGCACGCGGCATAGCCAACGCTCAGCAGAATCGGCCGATCAAGCCTTCGCGCCTCGGCGAAGGCCTCGTCGCTCCACTCCCACCACTCGACCGGATTGTCGGCGTGCTGCTGGAGATAGGGGCTGGTGGCCTGCGCCAGACGGTTGGACATGCCGTCAGCCTAGGCCGCACTCCCCGAGGCGAGGTGCCCACTGCGCGGACCAGACGTCAGCGCTGGGGCTTGGTGGGGTCTTCGCCCTCCCAGGGCTCCTGCGCCTTGCGCGAATGCTTGAGGAAGGACCGCGCCAGGAAGTACGTCGCCACACACAGCGAAAGAACCGTCACCATGGCGATCCATCCCGGCCTGACGTTCTCAGGTGTGAGCGGCACTTCGGCGGCGGCCAGGGCGGCAAAGACGTACGAGTTCATGGTTCGATCCTAGTCGCCGCAATCCAGCGAGCGATCAGCGCAGACCCGCGCTCTACTTGTCGCTTCGCGGGCCCTGCTGGCGCAGACCCGCGAACAGGTCAGTCTCCGGGACGCTGGTCTCGACGTGCGAGGTGACGAGCTGGTAGTCCTCGGTCGGCCACGCTTCGGCCTGCACCTCGTGAGGTATCGCGAACCAGAATCCGTCAGGGTCGATCTGCGTCGAATGGGCCAGCAGCGCCGCATCGCGCACCGAGAAGTACTCCGCGCACTCAACGCGAGTCGTGAGGCGTGCCTCGTCCTCAGGCTTGCGCTCCCAGCTGGCGAATCGCTCGGCGTACGGGTTGTCGAGACCGTGCTTCTCCATGCCGCGGGCGATCGCGTCCATGCGCTGCCAGCTCCAGCCCAGCTGGTAGTAGAGCTTGGACACCTGCCATGCCTCGCCCGCATCGGGGTAGCGGGCCGGATCGGCCGCCGCCTCGAAGGCGTAGACGCTGATCTCGTGGCACTTGATGTGATCGGGGTGCGGGTAGCCGCCATTCTCGTCGTACGTCGTGAGCACCTGCGGCTTGAACGAACGGATCAGCCGCACCAGGGGCTCGGCGGCCTCCTCGATCGGCACCAGGGCGAAGCAGCCTTCGGGCAGCGGCGGCTTCGGGTCACCTTCGGGCCAGCCCGAGTCGACGAAGCCGAGCCAGTCCTGGGTCACGCCGAGAATCTCGCGGGCTCGGTCCATCTCCTCGCGGCGAATCTCCGTGATCAGCTCCGGATTGTCCTCGATGCCAGGGTGCTTGAAACTGGGGTTGAGAATTGATCCACGCTCACCGCCCGTGCAGGTGGCGACGTGAACGTCAACGCCTTCGGCGACGTACTTGGCCGTGGACGCAGCGCCCTTGCTCGACTCGTCGTCGGGGTGGGCGTGCACATGCATGAGGCGGAGCTTCTCAGCCACAGTTCTCCTTCGATGACTCTGCGGAAATCCTCGCACCCACGCAACAACGGTGACGGCTCGGGTGTTCCGGAGCTTTGATACAAGGCCGTCCTCGGCGGAGTTTCGAAAGGCTGAGAGACTGGTCGACGTGACAGATCTTGGTGCGCGCTACGGCACCCGCAACCGGCCGGGCTGGTTCTGGCCGCTCATCGCTGCGATCGGCATCACGATCGGCATCGTCTTCGCCGCCTGGGTCGGATTCCAGGACAAGCCGGTCACCGCGCGGGTGTGGGGCTACGACGTCGTGGACGACCACCTGATCACCGTCAGTCTCGACGTCGTCCGCCCTGATCCGCTGGACGTGCAGTGCACCGTCTACGCGCAGGCCGCCGACCACTCGGTCGTCGGCGAGAAGACCGTTCAGCTCCACGCATCACAGCAAGAACAGACCCGCATCTCGATCGACATCGAGACCGAACGTCGGGCTGTCACCGGCGTCCTGAGGACGTGTGTCGCGGCTCAATAGGTGATAATCTGGTCTATTCACCCCAGGCAGCGGCCTGGGGTGCAGTACGTACCAACACCATCACAAGGACGGAGCTTCGTCATGACTCAGTCAACTGAGACCGGGACGATCTGGGTGACCCAAGAGGCCTACGATCGCCTCAAGCAGGAGCTCGAGCACCTGGCTGGCGAAGTCCGCGCCGACATCACCGCCAAGATTGCCGCCGCTCGCGAAGAGGGCGACCTCAAGGAGAACGGCGGCTACCACGCTGCGCGCGAGGAGCAGGGCAAGACCGAAGCCCGCATTCGCCAGCTCGAAGACATGCTGCGCCGCGCCGAGGTGGGCGACAAGCCCGCCGATGACGGCGTCGTCGAAGCCGGAATGATCGTCACGATCCGTTTCAAGGGCGACACCGACACCGAGCAGTTCCTGCTGGGCTCGCGCGAGCTGCTGAGCATGGACTCCAGCGTCGAGATCGACATCTACTCACCGAGCTCCCCTCTGGGTGTAGCCGTGGTCGGCAAGAAGAAGGGCGACTCGGTGTCCTACGAAGCGCCCAACGGCAAGGCCATAACGGTCGAGATCGTCGACGCCAAGCCCTTCTGAGGTTTCGACAACATCAACCGGCGGGTTTCGACAAGCTCAACCGGCGCTGGCCCCTGCGGTCCTTGAGCTTGTCGAAAGGACGTCAGACGAGCTCGTAGCCGAGATCGGTGAGCCGTTTCCTGACCTCTGCACGATGCTGGGGTCCGCGGGTTGCAACCTGCATGTCGACGTCGACCTGGCGTACGCCGAGTGACTCCGATGCGCGGTCATGGTTGACGTTGAGGACGTTGACCTGCATCTCGGCAAGATCGCTGAGCAGGCGCATCAGCTCGCCGGGACGGTCGGAGATGCGTACGCGGAACATCAGGAAGCGCCCGGCCGCGGCCAGGCCGTGCCGGATGACGTCCAGCAGCACGAGTGCGTCGATGTTGCCACCCGACAGCACCGAGACGACCGGACCTTCGAATGCGTCTGGCTTCTCCAGGATCGCGGCGACGCCGGCCGCGCCCGCCGGCTCGACCAGCATCTTGGCGCGTTCGAGCAAGGAGATCAGCGCGCGGCTCATGGACTCCTCGCTGACCGTGATGACGTCATCAAGAAGATCGGCAATGACCTCGAACGGGATGCCGCCGGGTTCGGCCACAGCAATGCCGTCGGCCATCGTGGCACCCATGACCGAGGCGATCGGGTGGCCCGCAGTCAGCGATGCGGGGTAGGCGGCCGCGTCCTCGGCCTGCACGCCGATGATGCGGACGTCGGGCCGCTCGGTGCGCAGGAGCGCGATGCCCGCCGCGAGGCCTCCGCCGCCGACTGGCACGAGGATCGTCTTGACCTCGGGGCACTGCTCGAGGATCTCGAGTCCGACGGTTCCCTGTCCGACGAGAATGTCTTCGTGGTCGAACGGGTGGATCAGCACCGCTCCGGTGCGCTCGGCGAACTCGGTCGCGGGCACCAGCGCCTCGGTCACGCCCGAGCCGTGGAACTGCACGTCGGCGCCATAACCCTCGGTGGCCGCGACCTTGGGCAGGGCTGCCCCCTCGGGCATGAAGATCGTCGCCTTGGTGCCGAGCATCGACGCGGCGAGGGCAACGCCCTGCGCGTGGTTGCCCGCACTTGCTGCAACGACGCCGCGCGAGCGCTCTTCGTCGCTGAGGCGCGCGATGCGTACGTAGGCCCCGCGAATCTTGAACGACCCGGTCCGCTGAAGGTTTTCGGTCTTCAGGTAGACCGGGGTCGACGCGATCGTGCTCAACCAGCGCGAGTGCGCCATGGGCGTCACCTCGATGACACCGTCGAGCAGCGTGCGGGCTTGTCTCACATCGTTCAGATCCACCCGATCAGACTAACGGCCGCCGCGCCTCACTCGAATTGGTTGCATCGCCCACGTTGTTATATGTTTGCGCCATGCAAGTAAATCCCTCGACTGACGCCACGGAGCCGGCGACCGCCGAAGACGCGCTGGTCCAGCTCATGATGACGGTGGGACGCCGATTCCGTGCCCGCCTAGACGGCGACACGATCGATCCCTCACAGGCGGCGCTCCTCTACACCCTCAAATGCCGCGGAGCCCTGCGTCTCGGTGACATCGCCGAAGCCATGCGGCTGGACGCCTCGACCGTGAGTCGCCACGTCCAGCAGCTCGGCGACCGGGGATTCATCCAGCGCGGTCCCGACCCCGAGGACGGCCGCGCCAGCATCATCGAGCTGACCGACGCCGGCCGCACCGGTCTCACCTCGGCCTTCGAGCAACGTCGCACCGTCCTCACCGAAGCGCTTGCCGACTGGAGCGCCGACGACCGCGAGCAGCTCCGTCTCCAGCTCTCGCGGCTCGCCACCGCACTCGGAGAACGCTGATGGCTGACACGCAGGCCGGCACCACCGAGCCGACCTACTTCTCGCACCGACAGATCCTGGTGATCCTCGGCGGTCTGATGACCGGGATGTTTCTGGCGGCGCTCGACCAGAGCATCGTCGGAACGGCCCTCCCCCGCATCACCTCCGACCTGCACGGACTCAACAAGCTCAGCTGGGTCGTCACGGCCTACCTGCTCGCCTCCACCGCCGCGACTCCACTGTGGGGCAAGATCTCCGACCTGTACGGGCGCCGACTGATCTTCCAGACCGCGATCATCACCTTCCTCGTCGGATCACTGCTGTGCGGTTTCGCGCGCAACATCGACGAGCTCATCGCATTCCGCGCGATCCAGGGCATCGGCGGGGGTGGCCTGATGGCTCTGGCGCTCGCCACGATCGGCGATGTCGTCCCGCCACGCGAACGCGGTCGTTACATGGGCTACATGGGAGCCGTCTTCGGCACCGCCAGCGTTCTCGGGCCGGTGCTCGGCGGTTGGTTGGCCGGCGGTCCCGGCTGGCAGTGGATCTTCTGGTTGAACGTCCCGATCGGCATCACGGCCCTGGTCGTCACCTCATACGCACTCAAGCTGCCGCACACCCGTCGCGAGCACACGATCGACTGGATGGGCGCGGGCTTCCTCGTCGCCGCCGTGTCATCGGTGCTGCTTTACACGGCGTGGGCCGGCCCTGACCACGGCTGGCTGTCGGCGCCGAGCCTCTCCCTGCTCGGCGGAGGACTTCTGCTCGCTGCCCTGTTCATCCTGATCGAACGGCGGGCCAGCGAGCCGATCCTGCCGATGGACCTGTTCAACAACTCGGTGTTCTCGACCACCAACGCACTCGCGATGGTGTTCGGCATCGCCATGTTCGGCGCAATCATCTTCGTCCCGCTCTACCTGCAGATCGTGATGGGCATGTCGCCGACACGATCTGGTCTCGGCATGGTGCCGATGGTGGCCGGCATCTTCTCGGCGTCGATCCCGGCCGGCCACTACGTCACCCGCACGGGCCGCTACCGGGTGTTCCCGATCGCCAGCACGATCGTGGTCTCGGTGGCACTGCTGCTGCTGTCGACGCTCGATGCCGACAGCTCATATCTACGCGTCGGGATCGGCATGTACGTGCTGGGCTTCGGCCTTGGCCTGACGATGCAGCTGCTGACGTTGATCGTGCAGAACTCTGTCGACGTACGCCACATGGGCGTCGCCACCAGCACCGTCACGTTCTTCCGCAACCTCGGGGGCGCCTTCGGCACGGCGTTGTTCGGGGCGGTCCTCAACAGCCGCCTCGCCCATCACCTGGAGACATCGCTCGGCGCCGGAGCCGGCGGTTCGGTCAACACCAATGATGCGACCGCCATCCAGCGACTGCCCGAGCCCGTCCGGGGCAAGGTGATCGATGCCTTCGCCTCGTCCCTGCACGAGGTGTTCCTCACCGCGCTGCCATTCGTGGTGATCGCGTTCTTCATCACCTTGTTCATCAAGGAGCTCCCACTGCGCTCGCGCAGCACTCCCGTACCGGCCGAGGCCACCGAAGGCTAGGGCCGGTCGCGTGCCGGGAGCTTGTCGACGATCAGGTCGTACGAGTCCTCGATCAGCTCCTCGAGCAGGCCTTCGGGCAGCGAGCCGTCGAGCTGCACCGTGATCCAGTGCTTCTTGTTCATGTGATAGCCCCGTTCGACCGCGGCATACGTGTCAACCAGCCCCGTGACGTCAGCCGGCTCAGCCTTGAGGTTGATGCTGGTGGAGCGATCCACGCCGGTGAGCGCGAAGATCTTGCCGCCAACGCGATAGACAGCCGTGTCCTCGCCGAACGGAAACGTCAGGACGGCTCCGGGCAGACTGCTGCACAGAGCGTGGACGTCCGTCATGCGGGTTCGGGCTCCGGGTCGTCCTGATATTCCTGTGCATCGGCGACCAGATGTCGCACGACGCCGTTGAGCGAAGCAGCCAGAGGAACGGCGATGAGCGCTCCGACAATGCCCGCAACGGCAATGCCGGCAGCGATCGCCAGGATGATCGCGAGCGGGTGGACCGCCACGAGCCGGCCCATCAGGAAGGGCTGCAGCACGTGCGACTCGAGCTGCTGGACCAAGATGACGACGCCCAGCATGGCCAGAGCCACCCACGGGCCCTGCGCAACCAGTGCCACGAGCACCGCCACCATGCCCGACAGCAGCGCACCGATGATGGGTACGAACGCACCGAGGAACACCAGCACGCCGATGGCGAAGGTCAGCGGAACGCCGAGGGCCCAGGCGCCGAGTGCAATGCCCACGGCATCCGTGAACGCCACGATGATCGTCGCCCGGACGAAGGCCGTGAGCGACGCCCATGCCGTCTCGCCGGATGAATGGACCTTGTCCCGGGCGGCGCGCGGAAACAGTGCCACGATCCAGCCCCAGATGCGCCCTCCCTCGTACAGGAAGAAGAACGATGCGAACAGGGCGATGAAGAATCCCGCGACGAGGTGGGTGAGCGTCGTGCCGACGCTGGTGACGGTGGTGAAGATCGATGCGTCGCTCTGGGTGATCGACGCCTTGGCCTGGTCGATCCATGACTGGATCTGGGTGTCGGTGAGCTTGAGCGGACCGGTCGTCGCCCAGTCCTGGATCTGCGAGATGCCCTCGACGACGTTGGACTTGAGATCAGCGACCTGGGTCGCGAGCTGTTGCCCGACCAGGGCCAGCATTCCCACGAAGCCGACCAACATGCCGATGACGACCATCGCCGTGGCCGCAAGTCGCGGGATGCCCTTGGCCTCGAGCCAGTCAACGGCTCCGACCGTGAGGGCTGTGCCGAGCACGGCGATCGCGATCGGCACGGTGATCTCGGAGAAGTAGCGCAGCAGCCAGATGCCGGCCAGGCCGGCCGCCGCTATGACCAGCAGGCGCCAGGACCACTGGGTGGCGATCTCGACACCAGCGGGAATCTCACTGCGTTCGGGTTGACTCTTGGCCACAGGTTGCCTCCTTCGGCGAGCCTAGGGCATGAGGCGGAACATCATGGCTCGTCACGGAGTTCTACTGAGCGCGGCGGTGGCCCGCTGCATAAACTTGACCTGAGAGGCGGCATACATGATCTTCAACCGGGGCAAGACCGAGATCCCGACAGCGGACGAGGCGCTGCCGGGCCGTTCCGGCCGTCCCTACCAGGTTGGCGGCACGCACCTGACGCTCGGCAACCCGGTCGAGACGCAGGCGCCTGAGGGCTTCGAGGTCGCCGTGTTCGGGCTTGGCTGCTTCTGGGGCGAGGAGAAGACGTTCTGGGAGACACCCGGGGTCTGGTCGACCTCAGTGGGCTATGCCGGCGGCTCAACACCCCACCCGACGTACGACGAGGTGTGCTCGGGCCGCACAGGTCACGCCGAGGTCGTACGCGTCATCTTCGACCCCTCGAAGGTGACCTACCAGCAGCTGCTCGAGGTGTTCTGGGAGAACCACGACCCGACGCAGGGCATGCGGCAGGGCAATGATCGCGGTACGCAGTACCGCTCGATCATCCTCACGACCACGCCCGAGCAGCAGGAGCGCGCCGAGGCATCACGCGCGGCCTACCAGGTCAAGATGAGCGCTGCGGGATATGGCGAGATCACCACCTCGATCCTGCCGCTGTCCACCTATTACTACGCCGAGGCAGTGCATCAGCAGTACCTCGCCCGCAATCCCTACGGCTACTGCCCGCTCCACGCCACGGGCGTCTCCTACGACTGAGACCTGAGCTCCTTGAGCTCGGCCTCGAGCCGGCGCACCTGCGCAGTCAGCAGCATCACCCGGCTCACACCCGTGAGATTGAGACCGTCGCCGAGCAGTGCGGTCACCTCGTTCAAGACCTCGATGTCAGCCGCACTGTAGGAACGGGTGCCTCCCGGGCTTCGTGCCGGCGTGACCAGGCCGTGCCGCTCATAGACCCGCAGGTTCTGGATGTTGGTCCCCACGATCTCGGCCGCAGTGGATATCGCAAAACCCGCTTCGGAAGACGGTCGATCTTTCATGGCACAAATTTTCTTTCGTGGGGGACTTGAACTGGGAAAATCCGTTATGTATAACACTCAATATAGATCAATATGTGATCTGGCGCAGTCCAGATCCGACCTTGGAGGTGATAGTTCATGTTGATGCGAACTGACCCCTTGAGGGAGTTCGACCGCCTGACGACGCAGATCTTCGGCACGGCCGCCCGACCGGCCGCCATGCCCATGGACGCGTGGCGCGAGGGCGATGTATTCCATCTTGAGTTCGACCTGCCGGGTGTCGATGCTGACTCGATCGACCTCGATGTCGAACGAAACGTGCTCACGGTTCGCGCCGACCGTGCGCCGAAGGAAACCACCAATGAGCTGCTGGCGGCCGAGCGCCCACGCGGTGTCTTCAGCCGGCAGATCATTCTCGGTGACAACCTCGATCTGGACGAGATCACCGCCGATTACGCATCTGGCGTGTTGAGTCTGCAGATCCCCGTCGCCGAGAAGGCGAAGCCGCGCAAGATCAAGATCGGACGCGGCGCCAACGATCATCAGGCCATCAGCGCCTGAATCGTCCAGAGGGTGGGGCGTCGTATCGTCGGCGCCCCACCTTGCTGTTGATGCCGAAGACGCGCACGCACCGGCGATCCCTCGCCCGACGACTGACTCAGCGCTTGGTGCGCTGGCCTCCGACCATCGACTCCGTGACGTCGTCGCCCGCCGCGGGCGTGCGGGGCGTCAGGGTCAGCTCGAAGCCCTTGGGCATCAGCGTCAGCCGCTCGGCGATGTGCAGCTCATAATCAGGATCGGACGCGATGTCATAGCGGTGCAGCATGCGCGCCAGCACCAGGATCGCCTCGTGCAGGGCGAACTGGCGCCCGATGCAAGAGCGTTCACCGGTGCCGAACGGCTTGTACGAGTGCGGCTGCCGACCACGTGCGTTCTCGGCGAGGAACCGGTCGGGGTCGAACTGATCGGCGTCCTCACCCCAGACACTGGTGTCGCGGTGCATCATCGGCAGCACCACGATCGCCCAGTCCTCGGGTCGCATCGTGTGCCCCGTGCTGAGGACCGTCGTCTCGCGTGGACTACGAGCGAATGCCGGTGCGGTCGGCCACAACCGCAGCCCTTCATCAAGCACTCGCCGCAGATAGCGGAACTTCGCCACCTGCTCGAATGTCGGCTCGACATCGCGATCAGGGCCGAGGATCTGATCGACCTCCGCCTGCGCCTTGGCGAGGATGTCGGGATCCTGTGCGATGTAATAGAGCGCGAACGACAGTGCGCCCGACGTCGTCTCGTGGCCGGCGACGAGAAATGTCAGGATCTGGTGCCTGATGTTGAGGTCGTCAAGGCGCTCCCCCGTCTCGGGGTGCGGCGTGTGCAGCATGATGCCCAGCAGGTCCGCCTCGGCATCCGGGCCAGCGCCGCCGGCGCGACGTTCGGCGATGATGTCGTCCAGCAATGTGTCGACGTACGCGCGATGGTGGGCGTTCTTCTTGTCGATCCGCTTCGACAGCAGCGATGCACCTGGCATTGCGTTGAGCGAGCCTTTGCGCTGTCCGGCCTTGAGCGCAGCGATCATGGCCGGGATGAACGGGTGCGGCTCGCTGCGGCTGAATGATCCGAAGTCCGTGCTGAAAGCGGTGCGGCTGATGGTCTCCATCGTCAGCTTCGTCATGTCCGCCGAGACGTCGACCGCCTCGCCGCGGGAGTCCCACAGGTCGAACAGCTCCTGGGCCGCCGCCAACATGATCGGGTGATAGCTCTGCATCGCCGCCTTGGTGAACGCAGGGCGGAGCAGGTCGTGGGCGAGCGCCCAGTTGGTCTCGTCGTTGTAGGCGGTGAACAGCCCCTCGCCGGCAAATTCGCGCAACGCCACCAGGGCGGGTGACAAACCCTTCACGAACCGCGACTCATCGCAGAGCTCAGCAGTGAGCTCGGCTCCCGCCACGAACACGAACTTCTGGTCGAAGATCTGCATCTCGAAGATCGGCCCGAGGTCGGCGGACCGGCGCATCGTGCTCTGCAACGGGGCGTCGACATCGGCACCGAGGACGTCTCCGATGATGGGCTTGCGGCCGCTCGGGTGCGGGAAGGACTGTCCGCCCCAATCGTTGCGCATCGCACATCCTTCGCAGATGGTTCATGGAAACGGGCATTGAACTGGTATCAGTTTCGCCAGACTAACCGGTGCTGAACCCAAGTCCAAGTAGAGTTCATCCATGGCAACCCGCACACGGCTCAGCCGCGAGGCACGCGAGGACCAGCTTCTTGACCTCGGTGCCGAGCTGTTCGCCGACAAATCGTATGAGGATGTCCACATCGAGATCCTGGCCGAGGAGGCTGGCGTCTCCCGCGGACTGCTCTATCACTACTTCCCGACCAAGCGGGCATTCTTTGCCGCGATGGTGCGTCGCGAGGCCGGTCGGATGTCGGAGCTGACCAAGCCCGATCCCGCCCTGCCGATCGTCGAGCAGCTGCATCTTGGCATCGAGGGTCATCTGGCTTACTGCGCGGCCCACAAGATGGGCGTCAAAGCGGTCTATCACGGCGCTGCGTCGGCCGACCCCGAGATCCAGGCCATCGTCGAGGAAGACATACGGCTTCAGAGCAAGCGCGTCCTCGACGCGGTGGAGCCACATCGCGAGCCATCGCCGCTCGCCAGGATCGCCGTCCGCAGCTGGCTGCAATTTCTGCGCAATGCAACGAGCGAGTGGCTGGACACTCCCGACATCTCTCGTGACGAGATCCGCGACCTCATCGCCAACACCCTCATCGCCACGTTGCTGGCACTGCCCGAGGGATCGCGTCCCTCGGGCGTCAACGAGCTGCCCCGCCCCTAGAGGCCGTTGCGCTTGCTGAAGGCCGAGACTGCACGTGCGTAGCCCGGGCCGGTGCCGCGCACGAACTTGTCGAGCACCCAGGCATCGATGCCGATCAGCACGCGCGCCTTGTCCTTCTCAACTGCCTTGAGGATGACATTGGCCGCCTTGGCGGGAGACGTACGCGCCATCTTGTCGAACTGTGCGGCCAGATGATCGTGGTCGAGACCCTCGACCTGCTCGGCCTTGCGGGCGATGTTGGTCTTGATGCCGCCGGGGTGCACGCAGAGCACCTTGACCGGGCGCTTGTTGAGGATCATTTCCTGGCGCAGCGACTCGGTGAACCCGCGAACCGCAAACTTCGCGGCGTTGTACGCACTCTGCGTCGGCACGGCGAACAGCCCGAAGACGCTCGAGATGTTGATGACGTGACCATCGCCGGAGGCAACCAGGTGCGGCAGGAACGCCTTCGTGCCGCTCACGACACCCCAGAAGTCGACGTCCATGACGCGGTCCATGTCCTTGAACGACATCTCCTCGACATTGCCGGTGAAGGCGATGCCGGCGTTGTTGAACACCATGTTGACCTTGCCGAAGTGCTCGGCGACCCGATCGGCGTACCCGAGCACGAGCTCACGCTGCGCGACGTCGAGATGATCTGCCAGGACGTCGGCGCCTTCCGCCCGGACGAGCGATTCGGTCTCCGCGAGCCCAACCGTGTCGACATCGCAGATGGCGAGCTTGGCGCCACGACGGGCGAGCTCGACGGAAAGGGCACGGCCAATGCCGGAGCCTGCTCCGGTGACGACGGCAACCTTGCCGGTGAAGTGAGTCATGAGGGTCCTCTCGAGTTTCAGATACTGAGAGTATCTGAATCTCGGCGCACACGGAACCCGGGGTGTGACGGAAGGCCTGTCTCAGGCCGAGCGGCGGCGCGGGGTCAGACGCACATTGGGCATGGGCGGTGCCGGTATGCGTACGCCCTGGTGTCCATCGACGAGACCGAAGCGCTCGCTCTCCGCCTCCCAGTCGAGGCGGGCCTCGACGATCTCCTCGTGGGTGCGGCCGATGAAGTTCCACCACATGAGCAACTGCTCGGTGAACGGCTCGCCGCCGATCAGCAACACGATCGTGTCGGAGCGGACATCGATCGTCACCTCGGATCGACCGGGCGCGAGGTAGTACATCTGTCGGTGACCGAGATCGACCTGCTCGTCGACGAGCGCAAGACCGTCCACGGCAAGAATGGCGTGCTCGAAGCCCGGCTCCAGCGGAATCCGTGACGATCCGGGACCTAGGCGAAGCTCGGCGCCCACCATGGGTGAATAGGTCTTGGCCGGGGACTTCGCGTCCTCCAGCTCGCCCATCAACACGGTGGCCTTCCAGCCCTCACGCTCAACAGTCGGGAGGTTGGCGTGATGCTCGAAATTGGACGGTCCGAGGCGGCGGCTGTTGGGCAGCGCCACCCACAGCTGCAGACCGTGCATCACCGTCGGCTTGGAGCTGACCGACACCTCAGAGTGCGACACGCCATCACCGGAGGTCATCAGGTTGAGCTCGCCGGGTCGAAGCACGACATCACTGCCACGGCTGTCACGATGCCGGATCTCACCGACCAGCGGCCACGTCACAGTCTGCAGTCCGGTGTGCGGGTGCGGCATGACGTCCATGCGTGAGAACGTCGGTCCGAACTGGTCGACGAAGCACCACGGGCCGACCGTCGGCAGACCTCGCAACGGCAGCGTCCGATGCACCGACAGACCGCGTACACCGCCGAGCGGAACTGTGCGCGACTCCACGAGCCGGTCTCGCAGTCCGAGGCTCGCGTTCATCGCACCAGCGTACGGTGAAGCGACTCGACGAGGTCGTCGTCTCCGCCAATGCTTCGAAACCATCCGTGGACGCCATCGGCGTGCCCATCCCAGGCGTCAAGCACACCTTCGATTGCCTCCGTCGACACCTCGAGGAATGCCGGCGGAAGCGCTGCGCGGTGACGGCGCCCCGGCAACGTGTGAAGCCGGGTTCCGATGGCCTTGGCCGAATCTGCGGTGAGCTGGTAGTCGAACAGCACGTCATCGCGGGAGACTCCCAGGAGGCGCAGCAGGAGCGCGACAGAGACGCCCGTGCGGTCCTTGCCCGCGGCGCAATGGATGAGGGTCGCGCCGGGTGCCGTCGCGACCTCGCGCACCAGCTCGACGAGGTACATCGACGCATGGTCGAGCAGCATCAGGTAGAGACCGTGCAGGTCTTGCGGCGGCGCGAGATCTGGGCGCAACGTGCTCAACAGGGGAAGGTTGACGATGCGCGAGCCTTCACGGGCGAGCGGATGGATGGGCTCACACTCGCCCTCGGATCGCAGGTCGATCACGACGGCGGGAGGCCAGACGATGCCCTCGGGAATCTTGTCCTTGGCCGACGGCATCGCACTGCGAAGCACTCGTCCAGGGAGAACCAACCCACCGGTGCCGGTCACCATGCCGCCCACGTCTCGGAGGTTGGGAACGAAATCGCGGCGCATACCTCCACCCTATGGGCGTTCAGTCCACCTGACCTCGGCATATGTGCGAATTCGGTCATGCCCACCCCGTAAAATTGGCTCCATGGCCCGTGCTCGCAAAGTTGCTGCTTTCGCCCTGGTGGGCAGCAGTGCAACGTTTTCGGGCTTCTACGCCTTCCTGATCGCCGAGGCGCTGCTCGCCCGACGAGCCATCGGCACCACGGATGAGCGTCCTCCGACCCCGGACGGGCTGTACGGCGAGGCGCATTCAGGACGGACGATCCGGTGCCTCGTGATCGGCGACTCGGCCGCAGTCGGCTACGGGATGAAG
This sequence comes from uncultured Actinomycetota bacterium, assembly GCA_963760105.1. Taxonomy (GTDB): domain Bacteria; phylum Actinomycetota; class Actinomycetes; order Propionibacteriales; family Nocardioidaceae; genus Aeromicrobium. The sequence continues at coordinate 184,307 of CAVXBP010000014.1, read as the reverse complement.
ACGTCAGACACCACACCCACCGGCCTCCTCGGCGTCGGGCTCGCCCACGTGCTGGACGCCCAGGTCGAGATGCGGTGCCACGCCGTGGTGGGCGCCCAGACGTCCGACCTCACCGCACAGATCGAGCTGGCGCACGACTTCAAGCCAGATGTCGCGGTCATCGTCGTCGGCACCAACGACGTCACTCACCGGGTGACACCTCGCACATCCTCGAAGCTGCTGGCAGAAGCCGTACGCGACCTGACCGCCGACGGGTGCCAGGTGGTGGTGGGCACCTGCCCTGATCTCGGCACGGTGCGCCCCATCCTCCAACCACTGCGTGAGGTGGCTCGCCGGTGGAGTCGAACCCTGGCCCGACAGCAGACCATCGCAGTCGTCGGCGCAGGTGGCCGAGCCGTCTCGCTCGGCGACCTGCTCGGCGGCCTGTTCAACGAGCACCGCGAACTGATGTTCGGCGAGGATCGATTCCACCCGTCCGCCGCGGGCTACGCCAACATGGTCTCGGTGCTCATACCGGCCGTCGCAGCGTCCCTGAACGCTCCTCAACAGGACGTCATTGATTCGAGCGAGCCCATCAACATCATGTCGCTCGGCGAGGCCGCAACCCAGGCCTCGGAGCATCCCGGCACCCAGGTCGTCCGCGACGGCCGCTGGGCCAGGGTCCTACGCCGTCGGCGACAGAGCCTGGTGAAGTCCTAGACAACGACGATGGCCGGCCCCAGAGGGACCGGCCATCGTCGTTGTTCTGGTGTCTTAGTTGTCGCCACGCAGGATGGCGAGGATGCGCAACAGCTCGATGTAGAGCCAGACCAAGGTGACGGTCAGGCCGAACGCTGCACGCCAGGACTCGCGCTCGGGAATGCCGGCCGCGATGCCCCGCTCGACGTAGTCGAAGTCCATGATCAACATGAGCACGGCAAGCACGACAGCCGCAGCAGAGACCAGCAGACCGAGCGTGTTGAATCCACGCAGTCCGCCACTCTCAAGCACGCCCGTCATGCTGAGCACGAAGTTGACCAACATGACGCCGACGAAGCTGAAGATCGCGATCGTGACGACCTTGCGGAACTTGTCGGTGACCTGGATGTTGAAGAACTTGTATGCGGCGAGCGTTCCGCCGAAGGCAACCATCGTGGCGAGGACGGCTTGGAAGACGACCGTCGGATCGCCGACGTAGCTGGCGATGATCTTGGAGAAGGCACCGACGAACACACCCTCGACCACGGCGTACGCGATGACGAGTGCGGGGCTGATGACCTTCTTGAACGAGTTGACCAGCGACAGCACGAGACCGATGATCGCGCCGCCCATGGCAAAGGTGAACGCCTTGCCGTACGCGGCGTCGCCCGTGGTGGGGTCTCCGAGGTCACCGATCATGAACCAGGTGACTGCGGCGGCCACCACGAGGAGGCCGAGCGAAATTGCGGTCTTCTCGACGACGGAGTCCATCGTCATACGACCGGTGCCGCGACCCGTGTGGGTGGGCGAACCTTCGCCGTTGAGGTCGATCTGCCACTGCGACGGGTCGGTGGACGTCGCGGTGCCCTTGCCGTTGAACTCGGCGCTGCGAGCAAAGACGGGGTTACTGCTCTTCATGTTTCCCTCCGTGGGATATCGGCTCCGTGATGGAGTCGGCACGTTCACTCTATACAACGCATCCCCGCTCCGGTTTGCTCCCGTTTCAGGGCTTTGTCTCAGCCGCCGTTGGCGGCGTCATCACGGCCGAAACCTTGATGAACGGCGACACCCGATCCTGCGGCTCTGCGCCAGGTACCGCCTGCAAGTAGAACTCGCCCGCCTCGTCCGCCGCCTCGATCATTCGCATCGGGTAGACGTTCCACGCGGCGATCCCGCTCTCCAGTGCCGCCGGGACCCACAGCCCTTGTTTGTCGCACTGCGGGTCGAGGCAGCCGTTGCCCCCCTCAACCGACGTGGCCAACGGTTTCCCGTCCTGGTCGAACAGCTGAATGTCCTTCAACGGCTGTCCCTGCGCGTCATAGCCGAAGATGTTGGTCACCTCGTTGCCGTTCAGGTAGACACCCGTGAGGTCTCGTTCCTCGACCTGCGGCTGGCTGTAATAGGCGACGCGGCTCTCGGACGCGTTTGCCAGCACCGGAACTGCAAGCACCACCGCCACGACATTGCCCACCAGCAGCAGCGCGCCCATCCCGTGCGGGAGGTGCCATTGTCCTCGTCCCCACTGAACGCTGATGACGACGAATGCGGCGAGGACGAAGAACCAACCTGTCCAATCGAACCAGTAACCCTGCTCGGTCCCGAAGAACGCGGCAACAAGCCAGGTCGCCAGCCACGCACGGAAGACCCACCAGGCCGGACGCAGGACGCCCAGGAACTCAGAAACCGACGACAGCGCCGGGTTGCGGCGAATGGCCGTGGCGAGATCGGCGCGGGTGTCGCGCCAGTTCTGCTGGATGCCTGCGACGACGCCTGACTTGACCCGGCCGCGCGCAGGCAGTCCAGCAGCAAGCCTCAGCTCGGCCGCATAGGCGGACGGGTCGGGCAGCTCACGCTGGAGGTCTTCGGCGTATGCCTCCGACAGGTCGGCTTCGAGCCCGTCCGTGAGGTCGTCGACCTCGTCGGCAGGGAGGTCTGCGAGCGCTGCCCGCACGCCCTGCGCGAATGCGGCGATCTCGGGGGTGACGGTCGAGGTGGTCATGATGCCTCCAGCAGGTTGTTCATGGTGGTTGAGAACTCGGTCCAGACCTTGCGCTGCACGTCGAGCATGGCCCGACCCTGTGCGTTGATGCCGTAGTACTTGCGATGCGGCCCTTCCTCCGACGGCACCACGTACGAGGTCAGGGCGCCGGCCGTGTAGAGCCGCCGAAGCGTGCCGTAGACCGACGCATCGCCGACCTCCTCGAGACCGCTCGCACGCAGTCTGCGCACGACGTCATAGCCATAACCGTCCTCGTCCTCGACGACGGCGAGCACCGCCACGTCGAGCACACCTTTGAGTAGTTGAGTCGCATCCATGGATGGGACAGTACCACGCACTCCGCACTAGTGTGCAGTGCGCCGCCCAGCGTGTTGCCGTCCTTTCGACAGGCTCAAGGACCAAACCCGAGCGCCACCACCAAGCCCGAGCCCCATCCACCAAGCCCGAGCCCCACCACCGATCCCTAGCGCCAAGGACCAAGCCCGAGCGCCTCCACCGATCCTTGAGCGCCTCCACCGATCCTTGAGCGCCACCACCCGGTCCTTGAGCTTGTCGAAAGGATCAGACGATGCGGTGGGCGCCGGCGTAGGCGTTGAACGCGCCACCCCGGCTGAAGCCGATCAGCGTCATGCCGGCCGACTCGGCGTGCTCGACCGCGAGCGACGACGGCGCCGACACCGCGGCGAGGACCGCGATGCCCGCCAGGTGCGCCTTCTGCACCAGCTCGAACGATGCGCGACCAGACACCTGCAGCACCGTCCCCCGCAACGGCAACCGCCCTTCGCGCAACGCCCAGCCGACGACCTTGTCGACGGCGTTGTGCCGGCCGACGTCCTCCCGGAGGGAGAGCAGCTCACCGTCGGCGTCGAACAGCCCCGCAGCGTGCACCCCGCCCGTACGGTCGAACACCTTCTGGTGTTCACGCAGGCGGTCGGGCAGCGACCCGAGGAGAGCCGCCGAGAAGGTCGCGTCGTCGTCGAGGTGCCCGAAGTGCGCTGCCTTGTGGACCGCCTCGATCGAAGCCGTTCCGCAGATGCCACACGAGCTCGAGGTGTAGACGTGCCGCTCCAGCGAGAGGTCTGGCACCACCGTCTCGGCACTCAGCGCCGCATCGACGACGTTGAACGTCTGCAATCCGTCATCATCGGTGCCGGCGCAGAATCGCATCGACACGAGCTGATCGGCCGACCACACGACCGACTCGGAGACCAGGAATCCGGCGACCAGATCGAAATCGTCTCCGGGTGATCGCATGGTCACCGACAAAGGCGAGCCGTTGACGCGAATCTCCAGGGGCTCCTCGACCGCGAGGGCATCTTCACGGACCACGGACGTGCCGTCTGCCGCATGACGGGTGATGGAGGTGCGCCGAGTCAGTCGCCCCATCAGTCTGCCTCGCACACAGCCGTCGCCTTCGCGATGGCGTCACGGATGTCGTCGGCCGAGCCTCCCGCCCTTCCGGCGGCGAGTCCGGCGAGGAAGGTCGTGAGCGGCGCCGCCGGGCGTATGACCGTGTGCGCGGCCACGGAGGCCAGGTCGAGAACCGCGTCAACGTCGACATCGAGCCGGTCGAGACCGAGCTCTGCGCCGACGTGGGCGACCCAGTCATCAAGGTTGACGTCAGACATCCGGCGCTCCTTCCTGCCCGATCAGGAGGGCAGAGTCCCGATCGTGCCATGTGTCGATGTCGAGGGTCGATCGACGTGGCACGGCAACGTCGATCAGGTCCAGCGGCGCCAGAAGCGCACGCAACGACAAGTTCGTCAGCGAAGCCTGCGCCTGCACGGCGGTTCGGAGAGCATCGGCCTTCACGATGCTCATCAGATATTGGCGGCGACCGTCTGCATCGACGGCAATCACACCGTCGCCTCGGACGGCCGCGAGCAGCACGGGGACCGCATCGGCGAGAAACGGCTGATCGCAGCCGGCCAGCAACGCGTACGCGCTCCGCACCTCGGCAAGGCCGGTGCCGACGGCGGCAGCGGGCCCGCCAAAGCGCGGCTCCTCCCGGACGGTGATCGCGCCCGGGACTTCGGCGTCTCCCACAATGACGACCCGAGAGGCGCCCGCGACTGCCGCGAGCGTGCGACTCAGCAGGGTCGAGCCGTCAAGCTCGAGGGCTGCCTTGTCGACTCCGCCAAGTCGCGAGCCGCGACCTCCGGCGAGCACGACCGCGTCCCATGGCCTCAACCGTGCACGTCGTGGAGGTGATGGACGATGTCGTGCAGGAAGTACTGTCCGAGCGTCGCAACCGTGAACGTCGAGCCGTCGCTCCTTCGTCCGGTGCGATCCCACGAGTCCGAGGCGACGTTGTCGAACACCCGAGCCACGACATCGCCGGCTGCGGCGAGCTCCTCACCGACGACCGCCGGGTCCTGCTCGTCATAGTGCGTCTCGATCGCGGTCGCGTCCTGGTCCCAGTTGGCAAACTGCGGGTCGTCACGATCCAGCATGAGCTCGACTCGCTCGGCGAACAGCAGGAACACGTCACGCACGTGGCAGGCATACTCCAACGGCGACCAGGTGTCCGGCGACGGACGCTCGCGTGCGTCGGGGCGTGTCAGCACCGCCTCCCACCGCGGGAGGTCAGAACGCACCTGCGCGCCGATCTCGGTCGGGTCGACATCTGCCGCCGTCATCCCACATTCGGGGCACGGCTTGCTGAGGACCCAGGTCCAGTCCTTGGTGTCAGGTTCGATGGCCACGCGGTCTACGCTATGCCAGATGACCGGTGTCGAGCCACCTGCGTTTCGCACCAGTCCGGTGTCATTCGCCCGACGTGGCGGACGTCTCAGCGAGCGTCAGCAGAATGCCTGGGACGAAGTCGCCGACACCTACGTCCTCGATCTTCCACGCCACGGATCCAGCACCTCGGTTGACCCGTCATATGTCTTCGACGCCGGCACCGCGTTCGGCCGCTCAGCTCCGCTCGTCGTCGAGATCGGTGGCGGCCGCGGTGACGCACTCGTCCATGCCGCGAAGGCGCAACCCGACCACGACTTCATCGGGCTCGAGGTCTACGTGCCGGGAGTTGCGCAGACCCTGGTCACGATGCGGCACGAGGGCGTGACCAACATCCGGATGGCGATCGTCAACGCGGCCGAGGCACTCACCACGATGTTGCCCGCCGGCTCGGTCCGCGAGGTGCGCATCTGGTTTCCCGACCCGTGGCCCAAGGCGCGGCACCACAAGCGTCGGCTCGTCACCCCGGAGTTCGCCACGCTGGCCGCGCGCGTGCTCGAGCCGGGAGGCGTGTTGCGCATGGCGACCGACTGGGAGAGCTACGCCGAGCAGATGCGCGACGTCATTTCGCGCTCACCCGACTTCAGCGGTTCCGATTGGGCGCCGCGTTTTGAGGGCCGTCCCGTCACCCGTTTCGAGCAGAAGGGGCTGGATGTCGGGAGAGCAATTCGCGACATCAGCGCCGTACGAGCCACACCCTAGGATGGGTGAATGACTGACACCAGCATCGCCGAGAAGCTCCGCATCACCGAGGGCTACGTGGTCTGGGTCATCGGTCGAAGTGTCGAGGAGACCGCGCTGCTCGACCCGCTCCCCGAGGGCGCCGTCGCAATCGAGCGTCCCACCGAGGACGACGATGACGACACCGATCTCATCGATGGCGCCATCTTGTTCGTCGAGAGCCGCGAGCAGATGATCGATGACCTCGACGAGTTCCTGCCCCAGCTGGGCTCGATCCCAGTGGTCTGGATCTGCTTCCCGATCAGCGGCCGTGCGCTGATCGACGCCGAGGCCATCGGGTCACTCGTCGCCGACTACGGCTGGCACAGCGTTGAGCACGTACCGCTCGACGACGACTGGTCAGGCGTACGCCTCGAGCAGGCCTGACCCCGCGCGTCAGCTGCTGCGGAATCTGGTGATCCAGATGCCGGGCGGCACTTCCTGGTCCTCGACCCGCTCGAAGCCGTGCTTGAGATAGAGCGTGACGGCAGGTGCGTTGTCGCGTCCTGTTGACACCACCAGCTCACGACCGTGCGCGTCATCGCGGACGTGTCCCAACAACGCACTGGCGATGCCACGGCGCTGGGCCGCCGGGCTGACCATGACCCGGTCGATGTCGATGTGATCCTCGTGGTCATGCCAGCTGACCGCACCGAGCAGGTCGACGCCTTCCCAGGCGGTGCACCACTGCACACGTGGCGCGGCGATCGCCTCGCCGTCCTCCTGCAGCGGCGGCAATCGGTCGTCACCGACCAGCTCGGCCTCCACGGCGTACGCCTCGCGTTGCAGGCTGAGCAGCTTGGCTGCGAAGTGTGGATCGAGCGCCGGATCCGGGCAGGAGAAGATCATGGTCGGGCACGACCGTGCTCAGCTGCCATCTCGTCGAACCACGACTCCGCGTCCATCGTCACCTCACTGCCTCCAAGTATGCCGTCCGACAGGGGCGCACCTCGCCGGTTGGACCATGCGCGGGTTACGTTTTGACCATGGTGCACACCGCGGGCGAATGGGCCGCCGGCTACGAGCAACTGCGCGACGACGACGCCGAGCTGCTCTACCAGCACGCACCCGTCGGCTATCTGACGGTCGCGCCCGACGGGGTCATCGTCAAGGTCAACCAGACCTTCCTGCGCTGGACCGGGCACACCCGCGAAGACCTCGTCGACCGTCGCCTGTTTCCAGACCTCCTGCGATCCGACGGCAAGGAGTACTACGAGACCCAACTCGTCCCCCAGCTCTACCTCGAGGGCGAGGTTCGCGAAATCGCCCTCGACGTGCGTACAGCCACGGAGGGCACGCTCTCGGTGTTGATCAACGCCACGCTGGCTCGGCACGAGGACGGCCGGCCGAGACTGGTCCGGCTCGCCGTGATGGACGCCACCGAGCGACGCGAGTACGAGCGCGCACTCGTGTCGGCTCGCCATCGGGCCGAAGTGGCCCAGCAGCAGGCACTCGACCTCGCTCGTACCCTCCAGGACACCCTGTTGCCGCCGGCGCTCCCGACCATTCCCGGACTCGACCTGGCCGCCGTCTACCGACCGGCCGGTGACGGTTCACAGGTGGGCGGCGACTTCTATGACGTGTTCCAGGTCGGCACGGATGACTGGGTCGTGGTGCTCGGCGACGTCTGCGGCAAAGGTGTCGGGGCCGCCGTGGTCACGTCTCTCGTCCGGCACACGCTGCGTGCGGTGACCGTCATGGAGACGGACCCTGCCCGCGTGCTGCACACGCTGAACGCCGTGATGTTGGACAGTCGCGAGGAGGACCGGTTCTGCACCGTGATCCTGATCCGACTGACTCACACCGGTGCTGAGTGGACCGTGTCGATGGCAGCAGGCGGTCACGCGCCCCCGTTGCTCGTGCGCGAGGGTCAGGCCGACGACGTCCCGTTCGAGCCCGGATCGCTGATGGGTGTCTTCGACGATGCGTCCTACGCATCGACGACGTTCCCACTGCTACCCGGGGACGTCCTGCTGCTGCACACCGATGGTTCGAGCGAGGCGCGACGCGGTTCATCGTTCTTCGGCGACGAACGACTCCAGGAGTCGGCCCGCCGTCATGCGCGCACGCCCGAGCTCATGGTCAACGGCGTCCTGGCGGATGTCCTGGAGTTCCAGGACGGGGTCGCCAGCGACGACATCGCCCTCGTTGCGGTCGCCCTGCAATAAGCGTGCTCCCGGTGGGGGTCGAACCCACACTTGGACGATTTTAAGTCGTCTGCCTCTGCCAATTGGGCTACAGGAGCGCTGGGTCAGCCTAACTGTGGGTCGGCGGCCATCCAGGCGATCCCGTCGAGGATGTCGTGCTCGCTGGCGATCATGGTGTCCGTGCGGAGCGGCAGTAGGTCGATCAGGCGCTCGAGAATCAGCGCACCACCTCCGATCACATCGGCCCGGCCGGGATGCATGAATCCGAGCGCACGCCGGTCGGCGACAGTCATCTGGGCGAGGCTGCCACAGGCCGTTCCAACGGCATCGAGGCTGAGCTCTGCACCATGGATCGCCCGCGAGTCATAGGCCGGGAGGTTGAGCGCATGGGCGGTGACGGTCGTGACCGTGCCGGCCACGCCTATGAACCTCGGCACAGGTGTGAAGTCGGCGACGGGCGCAAGCAACGCATCGATGTGTGAGGTGCATTCGGCCAGCTCGTCGGGGGTCGGTGGGTCGGATCGCAGGAATCGCTCGGTGAGACGTACGGACCCGATGTCGAGCGACACCGCCGACTCGACCTCCTCACCGACACCCACGACGATCTCGGTCGAACCGCCCCCGATGTCGACGACCAGCGTCCGGCTGGGCTCGAGGTCACGCGTCGCGCCCAGGAATGTCGCTCGCGCCTCGGCAGGGCCGTCGAGGATGATCGGCCGCACGCCGAGGATGCCCTCGATCGCATCGCAGAACGCCTCACCGTTGTCGGCATCACGCACCGCTGAGGTGGCGCAGAAGACGATCCGCTCGACACCCAGCAGCGGGATCAGCTCGGCATAGTCGCGGGTGGCACTCAAGGTCCGCCCGATCGCTTCGTCGGCGAGGTGCCCCGTGCGGTCAACGTCCTGACCCAGTCGAACGATGCGCATCTCGCGCAGGTGGTCGGTCTTGGTCCATCGGCGCTCCGGGGAGCCCTGCAGGTCGCAGATCAGCAACCTGATCGAGTTGGTGCCGCAGTCGAATGCGGCGACCCTGATCCGCTGATCAGTCATCGCTTGGGAGGCCGCAGTCATTGCCGGTCCACCAGTCGCCGAGCAGCGCCAACGCCTCGTCGCCGAGAGGATTGACACCCGGACCCTTGGCCAACGAGTGGCCGATCAGCACGTGCAGGCACTTGACCCGGGTCGGCATACCGCCCGCGCTGATGCCGGCGATCTCGGGAACGTGACCGATCGCCTCGCGCTCGGCGAGATAGGACTCGTGCGCTCGGGCGTAGTGAGCGGCCAGGTCGGCATCCTCAGCAAGCCTTGCCGTCATTTCACGCATGAGACCCGATGCTTCAAGCGTGCCGATCTCCCCCGCCAGCCGATCGCACGTCAGGTAGAACATCGTCGGAAACGGAGTGCCGTCGTCGAGGCGGGGCTCGGTCTTGACGACATTGGGGTGGCCCGACGGACAGCGGGACGCAATCTCGAGAATGCCCCGCGGCGTGCGTCCGAGCTGCGCCTCAATCGCATCGAGGTCGGTCTGAGCGATCGTCATTGCTTCTTGATCACGGCGTTGGGATCTTCGGGCTTGCGCGTGTCCGGAGTCTTGCCCGACTCCTTGACACTTCCCCAGAGCTTGTCGTACCACTGCGGTGTGGTGGCGGCAGGCGGCTCATCGAGGGTCGGCACATCGCCACGTACGACTCCGTCAGCGCCGATGACGCGGTAACCCACCTCGCCGGGCATCACCCAACCGAACCGAGCGCGGGCCTGCTGCCTGACATAGGCGGGGTCGTTCCACCGATCCTTCTCATCCTCAAGGTCAGCGATCGCCTGCGTGCGCATGACGATCTCGGCCTTGGTCGACTGGATGTCGGCGCGCTGTTCCCACCAGGCGTGCAACGTCGAGGTGTAGGACGCCACGAGCAGCAGGACGACCGACAGCAACACGATCGCCCGGGTCGTCAGCTGGGGGCCGCTGCCAGTGCGTACCGGCTTCTTGGCGGCACTCCTGGACCGAGCAGACGTACGCGCACTGGTCTGACCCGACGGACGCCGACCGCCGGGCACAGCGCGGCCGCGTGGAGCCGGCCGTCCGCGTGGAGCGCGCGAAGCCATGGTTCTAGAGGGCCAACCGCGGGAAGGCAGAGACGCCGGCATACTCGGCTGCCGATCCGAGGAGCTCCTCGATGCGCAGCAGCTGGTTGTACTTGGCTACTCGATCGGATCGCGCCGGCGCGCCGGTCTTGATCTGGCCACAGTTGGTTGCGACAGCGAGATCGGCGATCGTGGTGTCCTCGGTCTCACCGGAACGGTGACTCATCATGCAGGCGAATCCATGACGATGGGCGAGGTCGACGGAGTCGAGCGTCTCGGTGAGCGAACCGATCTGGTTGACCTTGACCAACAATGCGTTGGCCGCGCCCTCGGAGATGCCACGGGTGAGTCGCTCGACATTGGTCACGAAGAGGTCGTCGCCGACGATCTGTACGTCGTTGCCGAGGTCGGTCGTCAACGTCGTCCAACCGGCCCAGTCGTCCTCGTCGAGCGGGTCCTCGATCGACACGATCGGGAAGTCGGCCACGAGCTGGGCGTAGTAGGCCGACATCTCCTCGGCCGATGTGGGCTTGCCCTCGAAGCTGTAGGAGCCGTCAGCGTAGAACTCCGACGCGGCGACGTCCAGCGCGAACGCGATGTCGGTGCCGACTTCGAGCCCGGCCTGCTCGACAGCACGCGAGATGAGCTCCAGCGCTGCGCGGTTGGAGTCGAGGTTGGGCGCAAAGCCACCCTCATCACCAAGGCCCGTGGAGAGTCCTTCGGCGTTGAGCACGGCCTTGAGCGAGTGGTAGACCTCGGCGCCCTGGCGCAGTGCCTCGGAGAACGATGCGGCGCCGATCGGAGCAATCATGAACTCCTGTACGTCGACGTTGGAGTCGGCGTGGGAGCCACCGTTGAGGATGTTGAGCATCGGCACCGGCAGCACGTGGGCGTTGGGGCCGCCGACGTAGCGGAACAGTGGCAGCTTGGCCGAGTCGGCCGCAGCCTTGGCGACGGCGAGCGAGACACCGAGGATCGCGTTGGCGCCGAGCTTGGCCTTGTTGGGTGTGCCGTCGAGGTCGAGCATCGCGAGGTCGATCTCGCGCTGATCGTCTGCCTCGAAACCTTTGAGCGCGGGGCCGATCTTGTCGTTGACACCGGCAACGGCCTTCAGAACACCCTTGCCGAGGTAGCGCTTGCCGCCATCGCGGAGCTCCACCGCTTCAAAGGCGCCCGTCGATGCGCCCGAGGGCACCGCCGCGCGTCCGATCGTGCCATCGTCGAGGGCGACCTCGACCTCGACGGTCGGGTTGCCCCGTGAATCCAAGATTTCCCGTGCGCCGACGGCGTCGATGCGTGCCAAGACGTGCTCCTCGTGGGTGGTGACAAAGCCATAAGCGTGCGTCCACAGCCTAGTCGTCGCGCTCCAACGACGGGGATCGCCTCGCCCTGACGGGTGGTCCAGCGTTCACCGGTCACCTTGTGCGGTGAGTCAGCGTCCACCGGTCACCTTGTGCGGTGAGTGTGCGTCCAGCGCACCGTCGGTGGTGGACGCGGGGTCACCGCCCAGACGTCAGTGGTCGCGGATCGGCGAGAACTCACCGGATCGCTCTTGCTGCTTGATCCGCTGCCACTGTGCGTCGATCTCATTCGACGTCGTCGGGATTCGCTCAAGCGTCTCCGGCGCGAAGACGTGCGGGTTGCGACGGATGAGCTTCGCCGTGATCCCCGCGGCGACGTCGTCGACGTCCCAGCCTTCGGCCTCGGCAGCGATGCGGGCGTGGAACACGACCTGCATCAACAGGTCGCCGAGCTCTTCCCGAAGGTGCTCTGAGTCGCCGGACTCGAGAGTCTCGAACGTCTCCTGAGCCTCCTCGAGCACATAGGGGGCCAACGACTCGTGGGTCTGCTCTGCGGTCCACGGGCACTCCCGGCGCAGCCGGTCCATGACGTCGACCAGATCGATCAGGCTTGCGCCCGGCACGTCGTACGAACCGAAGATGACCTCGACACCGCCGACCTCTTCGCTGCCGGACATCAGGTCGTCAGCGACGGTTCGGGCCCACTCGGCGTCACCGGTGGGCGCGATCCACACCTCGTTGTCGGCATAGGAGGGCACCGAGTCGAACGTGACAGCGACGCCGGACGCGACGATGGCGCGCACGTGCGGGTCGTCCACCGCCGCGCGCACTGCCGTTGCTTCGCGCAGGGCGTCCCACGCCGCGAGCGTCAGGATGCCCGGGGCGACCCGGGGGCTCAGCACGACAATGCGCATCAGGCGCAGCGCTGGGCCGGCGGTAGCTCGTCGTCGGTGGGTGCGTCGAAGGTCACCTCTGCGACGGACAGCGACCCTGTCGGACCGAGATCCTTGAGATCTCCGCTGAGCCCGAATCGGGGGGCGAACGTCACATCGTGATCCTTGAAGGCCTTGCTGATCGCCGCTTCGCCCTCGGAACCGAGCTGGTTGCGGTTTTCCTCCGTCGGGGTGACCCCGGTCGCCTGCGAGCCCAGTGCGACAGCGATCGCACCGATCTCCTGACTGTTCTCGATGGCCCGCTCGACCGTCTCGGCATCGTCGCCGTCAGGGAATGCCGCGGTGATCTCCTTGAGCTGCGCAGCGGTGAGCTCGTAGTCCCGCGGAGCCACCGTCACGCCCTTCACCTTCGCCAGGTCGCGCGCCACGATGACCTTGACGAGATCAGTGATCGCCTGCCGGCGGATCTCGGCATTGGGCACCGACACGATCCCCTGCTGCCTCGCCGCGATCAACGTGAGCTCGCAATAGATGCGTGCCGTCTTGTCGAACGTCGCCATCGAGACGGCTTGATCGTCGACGACAGCGGCGTCTCCGGGATGGATGTTGCCGCAGGCAGCCAGAGTCAGGGCCACAGCGCCAAGTGCGACAGCTCGCACACGAGTCCACATGGAAGTACCTCTCAGTCGATGCGCGACAAGGCTACCCACGGAATCGAAGGTTTGGTGCTCGGGACCCATCGACAGCACCACGTCACGCGTGGAGGAACACCGAATTGACCAATGGTCTGGACGGACCCCCGTAGGCTCTCGCCATGATGCGGAAGCGATTGGCCCGGACGGCAGTGCGGGTGATGGGCTACGAGATGGTCGGTGAGGTGCCGAAGACCGGGATCCTCGTCGGCGCCCCCCACACATCGAACTGGGACTTCATCACGATGCTGCTGGTGATGTGGCACGACGGGGCTCACCCGCGCGTCCTGGTCAAGAAGTCACTCTTCAAGGGGCCGTTGGGCTGGGTGCTCAAGGCGTTCGGCGGAGTGCCGCTCGACCGCGACAATGCCGGCACCGTCGTCAGGGACCTGGTTGCCGAAGCGGGCACCGGGGAGCCCTTCCGGTTGATCCTGGCAGCAGAAGGCACGCGCGGGAAAGGCGAGTTCTGGAAGTCGGGATTCCTGCGGCTGTCCAAGGACACCGGGCTCCCGATCACCCTGGCGTTCTTCGACCCGCCCACCAAGACCATGGGATTTGGCCCCACGTTCCACGCCTCCGACGACGTACGCGCCGACATGGACATCGTCCGCGCGTTCTTCGCCGACAAGCACGGCATCAAGCCCAAGAATGCAACTGAGCCCAGGCTCCGCGAGGAAGGCGCCTAGCTCGACACCGGTGCCGGCGCCGGCGCGAGGGTGTCGATGACCGTACGAGTCCACTCGAGCAGCTCGCGGTCACGCAGTGGCTCGCCACCGATCGGCGCGGTCCTGGGTCGCGGCACGAGAGCAACCTCGGCAGCCATCTTGTACGTGCTGCGCGGATAGACCCGCGCGAGCCGCATCTGCGCCGAGTCGGCGAGCTTGAGCGGCGCGAACCGGATGTTCGGTCCGGCCGACGTGACCTCGGTGAGCCCGGCATCCCGCACACGTACACGCAGGCGGGCGACCTCGAGCAGCACCTCGACGGCGTCCGGCGGCTCGCCATAACGGTCGACCAGCTCGGCGCGCAGCTCATCGACCTCCGTCAGCGCACGCACGTCCGCAAGACGCTTGTACATCTCGAGACGAAGTCGTTCGCTCTGCACGTAGTCATGGGGAAGGTGCGCCTCGATCGGCAGCTCGATCTTGACCTCACGCTCGGGGGCGGCCTCGCCGCGGAACTCCGCGACAGCCTCACCCACGAGTCGCACGTACAGGTCGAATCCGACGTCCGCAATGTGGCCGGACTGCTCACCGCCGAGGAGGTTGCCGGCGCCACGGATCTCGAGGTCCTTCATCGCCACCGCCATGCCACCGCCGAGCTCGGAGTGCTGGGCGATCGTGGTGAGGCGGTCGTGAGCGGTCTCGGTCAGCGGCTTCTCGGGCGGATAAAGGAAGTATGCGTAGGCGCGCTCACGTGAGCGGCCGACGCGACCACGCAGCTGGTGCAGCTGGGAGAGGCCCAACGTGTCGGCGCGCTCGATGATCATCGTGTTGGCGTTGGAGACGTCCAGGCCGGACTCCACGATCGTGGTGCACACCAGGACGTCGATGCGCTTCTCCCAGAAGTCGACCATGACCTGTTCGAGCCGGTGCTCGCCCATCTGCCCATGCGCTGACGCCACCCGCGCCTCGGGAACCAGCCGCTGGATGTTGGCGACGGCCTTGTCGATGCTCTGCACCCGGTTGTGGATGTAGAACACTTGGCCCTCACGCAGCAGCTCGCGGCGGATCGCCGCAATGATCTGGCCGTCCTCGTAGGCCCCGACGAACGACAACACCGGATGACGCTCCTCCGGCGGCGTGGCAATCGTCGACATCTCCCGGATGCCGGTGATGGCCATCTCCAGCGTTCGCGGGATCGGGGTGGCCGACATCGACAACACATCGACGGCGGCGCGGAGCATCTTGAGCGCCTCCTTGTGCTCGACGCCGAAGCGTTGCTCCTCGTCGACGATGACGAGACCGAGATCCTTGATGCGCACGCCCGGCTGCAACAGGCGATGGGTGCCGATGACCAGGTCGATCGTTCCATCGGCCAGACCGTCGAGAGTCTCCTTGGACTCCTTCTCGGACTGGAACCTCGACAGCGGCCTGATCGTCACCGGGAACTGGCCAAATCGTTCGGCGAAGGTCGCATAGTGCTGCTGCACGAGCAGCGTCGTCGGCACCAACAGGATGACCTGCTTGCCGTCCTGGATCGCCTTGAACGCCGCCCGGACGGCAATCTCGGTCTTGCCATAGCCGACATCGCCGCACACCAGGCGATCCATCGGGACGGTGCGCTCCATGTCGCGCTTGACCTCGTCGATCGTGATCATCTGGTCGGGGGTCTCGACGAAGGCAAACGCATCTTCGAGCTCGGCCTGCCACGGGGTGTCGGGCCCGAACGCGTGCCCCTTGGTGGACTGCCGGGCGGCGTAGAGCTTGATCAGCTCGCCGGCGATCTGGCGCACTGCCTTTCGGGCCTTGTTCTTGCGAGAGGTCCAGTCGGCACCGCCGAGCTTGTCGAGCGACGGTGACTCACCGCCGACATAGCGACTGATCTGGTCGAGCTGGTCCATCGGCACGAACAGCCGGTCGGCAGGTTGTCCCCGCTTGGACGGCGCGTACTCGATCACGAGGTATTCGCGGGCCGCCCCTTGCACGACGCGCTGCATCAGCTCCACGTAGCGGCCCACGCCGTGCTGCTCATGCACCACGAAGTCACCGGTCGCAAGCTCGAGCGGGTCGACCTGCTTGCGGCGCCGCGACGGCATCTTGCGCTCTGTACGGTCGGCGGCGCGCTGACCCACCAGGTCGTCGTACGTCATGACGGCAAGCTGCAAGGGCGGCGAAACGAAGCCGTGATCAAGCTCGCCGAGGATGATCTGCACAACGCCCGGGGACGGCGGCGTCACTTCATCATCGAGGGACGCCGCGACATCATTCTCCGCGAGCCACTCGACGGCGCGCTGGGCCTGACCGTGCGCGGGCGCGACGAAGACGACCTTCTTGCCCTCGCTGATCCATCGGCGGATGTCGGTCAGGGCTGCCGTCGTGTCGCCGCGATATGCGGCAGCGGCCTCCATCTCGACCGAGCGGAACTTCTCGTCACCATCTTGTTCAAGGCTGGCAAGACCGAACGGAGAGATCGAGAACCAGCTGTGACCCAGACCCAGGGTGTCGAGGCGTACGTCGTCAAGCGTGCGGAATGCCGCCGACCCGAGGTCGATCGGAGCTTCGCCCCCACTTGCCGCGGCGGCCCACGAGGCCTGGAGGAACTCCTCGCTGGTCGCGACGAGATCAGCGGCCCGCGCTCTGATGCGCTCGGGATCCATCAACAGCACGGCAGACTTCGGCGGCAGCAGCTCGACGAGGAGCTCCATCTCGTCCGTCAGCACCGGTGTCAGCGACTCCATGCCTTCGACGGCGTGGCCCTCGGCGAGCTTGGTGAAGATCTCCGCCATGCGTGGATGTCGCACGGCGAGGTCGGCAGCCCTGCTGCGAACCTCTCCCGTCAGCAGCAGCTCACGACACGGCGGCGCCCATACGTGGGTGACCTCTTCGAGGGTGCGCTGGTCGGCCACCGCGAAGCGCCGGATCTCGTCAACTTCGTCGCCGAAGAACTCGATGCGCAGTGGGTGGTCCTCGGTCGGCGGGAACACGTCGATGATGCCGCCGCGTACGGCGAACTCACCTCGGCGTTCGACCAGGTCGACCCGTGAGTAGGCAGCCGCAGCGAGGTCGTTGACGGTCTGGTCGAGACCGGACTCGTCGCCCTGGTGCAGCTCAACCGGCTCAAGATCGGCGAGACCCTTGGCCTGCGGCTGGAGCAGCGAGCGCACGGGCGCGACGATCACCCGGATCGGACCCGTCGCCGTCCCCCCGGTCCCGGCGCCTGTCTCCCCGGCCCCTGAGCCTGTCGCCCCGGCCCCTGAGCCTGTCGAAGGGTCGAGCTCGCTGACGCTCGTGGGGTGCACGAGTCGGCGCAGCACCGCCAGTCGTCGCCCGACTGTGTCCGAGCGAGGCGAGAGGCGTTCGTGCGGCAGCGTCTCCCACGCAGGGAAGTACACGACCGCGTCCTTGCCGAGCAGCTCAGCGAGCTGAGCGACGAGGTCTTCGCCTTCTCTGGCCGTTGCCGTGACGGCGAGGACGGTCGACTGCGTCGCGAGCGACTGGGTCAGGAACGGCCGTAACGGCTCGGGGGCCTGCAGGTTGAGCTCGACCAGGCCATCGGCCCGATCTGCCAGGGCGCCGGCAATCGTCGGTTCGGCGGCGACCAGTGTCGCGAGTCTGGGGAGCGTCATGTCACCGGGCCTGGTCTGTGGATTGCATCTAACGGTTGAACGCGCTCTGGGTCGCTTCTAGTCCCTGGCTGATCAGGCTCTCGACAGCGTCTGCCGCCTCCTCGACATATGTCGCCAGATCCTTGCGCTCGGCCGCCGAGTAGGGCTTGAGGACGAAGTCGTGCACACTCTGGCGTCCCTGCGGACGACCGATGCCAACCCGTACGCGGTGGTAGTCACCGGTGTCCAGCGACTGACGGATCGAGCGCAGCCCGTTGTGGCCGTTGTCGCCACCGCCGAGCTTGACGCGCAACATCCCAAAATCGATGTCGAGCTCGTCGTGGATCACGATGATGTGCTCAGGATCGACGTCGAAGAACGCAGCCAGTGACGACACCGGACCGCCGCTCTCGTTCATGTACGAACGCGAGCGCCCGAGGACCACCCGCTCGCCGGCGAGCCGACCTTCGATCAGGTCGGCGCGACCGGACTTGGCCTTCTTCCACGAACCGCCGACCCGTTCGGCGAGCACGTCGGTCACGAGATAACCGACGTTGTGACGGGTGGCGGCGTACGTCGGGCCCGGATTGCCGAGCCCGACGACCAGCCAGGTCACTCCGACTCGTTGGACTCCGCAGCGTCGCCGGCGGGCGCACCCTCGGCGTCGCCCTCGGACGCGTCCTCGTCCTCGGCGCTGACTTCGTGCTCGATGCCGGCTTCTGCTTCGGCCTCGGCGAGCTCGGCTTCGAGCTGCTCGACGGTCGGAGCGGCCGTGATGTTGACGATGAGGAGGTCTTCGTCGACGGCAAGGGTCGAGCCGGAAGGCAGGACGACGTCGCGCGCGTGGATCTGGTCGCCTGCGTCGAGACCCTCGACCGAGACCTCGAAGGACTCGGGGATGTGGGTTGCCTCGGCCTCAACCGAGATCGTGTTGTTCTCGGTGACGACGAGGTTGCCGCTGATGGCTTCGCCGACGACGTAGATGCGAACGTCGACCGTGACCTTCTCGCCCTTCTTGACGATCAGCAGGTCAGCGTGCTCGATGAAGCCCGTGATCGGATCGCGCTGGATCTGCTTGGGGATCGCGAGGTGGTGCTCGGTGCTCAGGTCGATCGTGAGCAGTGCGTTGGAGTTCTTGAGCGCCAACATGAGCTGGTGGCCCGGCAGAGTCACGTGCACCGGGTCGGAGCCGTGTCCGTAGAGGACGGCGGGAACGTTGTCGGCGCGACGGATGCGACGGGCAGCGCCCTTGCCGAACTCGGTGCGCGTCTCGGCGGCGATCTTGATTTCAGCCATGAAAGGATTCTCGTTTCGATGCGTTTTGGGCGAAGTCGGTGGCTGCCCCGCCATCTTGGTCAAGACGGTGCGCTCAACACAGCACTCCTGTGGAGCACCCTGTCGATCACGGTCCGAAGGACCCTCGCCGAGGCAACTCAGCGATCTTATCCCAGCCGGACCCAAGCGTGAAATTCACGCGTGCCCAGCGACCCTGGCGACAAAGTCGCTGGGAGGGAGCGAAGCGACCCCCGGCCCCTAGCGACGGAGTCGCGGGAGGGAGCGAAGCGACCGAAGGGGCGCACCACGCTTCGGGGCCTCGTTCCTCGGCCCCTCCCGGCCTCCTCCGTCGGCCTAGCGACCGAACATGTCACCACCCCGACCCCTAGCGACGGAGTCGCGGAGGGAGCGAAGCGACCGAAGGGGCGCACCACGCTTCGGGGCCTCGTTCCTCGGCCCCTCCCGGCCTCCTCCGTCGGCCTAGCGACCGAGGGGGTGTCGCGACCGAAGGGGGCGTCAGTTCTTGAACAGGCTGGTGACGGAGCCGTCGGAGAACACCGCTGCGGTGGCCTGGGCCAACAGAGGAGCGATCGACAGCACCGTGAGCTTGTCGAAGCGCTGCTCGTCCGACAAAGGAAGCGTGTTGGTCACGATGACCTCGCACGCGGTGGAGTTCTTGAGCCGATCGACGGCGGGACCTGAGAACACCGCGTGCGTCGCGACGATCACGACATCCTCGGCACCGTCAGCCATCAACGCCTCGGCGGCCTGGACGATCGTGCCGCCGGTGTCGATGAGGTCGTCGACCAGGATGCATACGCGACCCTCGACCTCACCGACGACACGGTTGGCCTTGGTCTCGTTGGGCTTGGTCTCGTCACGGGTCTTGTGGATGAACGCCAACGGGGCCTCACCGAGGGCCGAGGCCCACGACTCGGCGACCTTGATGCGGCCGGCATCGGGCGAGACGACGGCGAGTGGCTTCTTGCCGTACTTGCGCTTGACGTAACGCGTGAGGATCGGCATCGCAAGCAGGTGGTCGACGGGTCCGTCGAAGAACCCCTGGATCTGCGCGGTGTGCAGGTCGACCGTCATCAGACGGTCGGCCCCCGAGGCCAGGAACAGGTCGGCCATCAGACGGGCCGAGATGGGTTCGCGACCCAGGTGCTTCTTGTCCTGGCGGGCGTAGCCGTAGAACGGCAGGATCACCGTGATGCGCTTGGCCGACGCCCGCTTGAGCGCGTCGATCATCAGGAGCTGCTCCATGATGGCGTCATTGATGGGGGCCGCATGGCTCTGCATGATGAAGGCGTCGCAGCCGCGTACGGACTCCTCGAAGCGCACGTAGATCTCGCCATTGGCGAAGTCATAGGCCGTGGTCGGCACCAGGTCGATCTCGAGGAGGTCGGCGACTTCCTGCGCGAGAACCGGGTGCGCGCGGCCCGAGAACAGCATGAGGTTCTTGGTGGGGGCGCGCTTGGAGATGCTGCTACTTGCCATCAGGTGTGTCCTTCGTTGCGTCGCGCGCCGCCTCGGCGGAGGTGGTGTCGGGTCGCTTCTGCTCGACCCATCCCTCAATGTTCCTCTGCTCACCCTTGCTCACCGCAAGTGCCCCGGCCGGGATGTCCTTGCGAACGGTCGTGCCCGCGCCGGTGTGTGCTCCATCGCCGATCGTGACCGGCGCGACAAAGGTGTTGTTGGAGGCCGTCCGGGCATGTTTGCCGACCGTCGTGCGGTGCTTGTTGACGCCGTCGTAGTTGGCGAAGATCGTGCCGGCCCCGATGTTGGTGCCCTCGCCGATCTCCGCATCGCCGACGTAGGAGAGGTGCGGCACCTTGGCGCCGTCACCGATGCGCGCGTTCTTGGTCTCGACGAATGCACCGATCTTGCCGCCAGCACCGAGCTCGGTGCCGGGGCGGAGATAGGAAAAGGGGCCGACGGTTGCGTTGGCGCCGATCACGGCATCCGAGCCGTGCGTACGGATGACCGTGGCGTTGGCCCCTACCTCGACATTGCGCAGCGTCGTGTCCGGTCCGATCGTGGCACCCGAGGCAACAGCGGTCGCACCCAACAGCTGGCAGCCGGGCAACAGGGTGACATCGGGCGACAAGGACACGGCCGAGTCGATCCAGGTCGTCTCGGGGTCGACGATCGTCACGCCCTCACTCATCCAGTGATCGGTCTGACGTCGGTTGAGCTCGCGGCCGAGGCGGGCCAGCTGGGTGCGGTCATTGACACCCTCGGTCTGCCAGACGTCCTCGAGCAGGTGCGCGCCAACCGGACGTCCTTCGTCGAACGCCAGTCCTGCAATGTCGGTGAGGTAGAGCTCGCCCTGCGCGTTGTTGGACTCCAGCCGTTTGATCGCGTCGACCAGGAACTCGGCCTCGACCGCGACGATGCCGCTGTTGATCTCGCGAACGGCGCGCTGCTCGTCCGTCGCGTCCTTGTGCTCGCGGATCGCGGTGACGTCACCGGCGGCATTGCGCAGGATGCGGCCGTAGCCGGTCGGGTCGTCGAGCTCGGCGGTGAGGATCGTGACGGCGCGTGCGGCGGCGCGGTGGTCGACCAGCAGCTCGGCCAGCGTCTGCGCGGACAGCAGCGGCACGTCGCCGTATGTCACCAGCACCGTGCCGGTCGGCACCTCGTCGAGCGCCTCGAGCGCCATCTGGACGGCGTGGCCGGTCCCGCGCTGTTCTTCCTGGACGGCGTGGATGACGTCAGGGCTGAACGCCGCGATGGCCGCCGACACCTGATCGCGATCGTGTCCGACCACGGCGACCATGGTCGATGCGCCGGCGCCACTCACGGCGCGCAAAGCGTGCTCGATCATGCTGCGGCCGCCGACTTCGTGGAGGACCTTGGCGTGCGCGGACTTCATCCGCGTCCCCGCACCAGCGGCAAGGACGATCGCGGTGACCTGCTGAGACTGTGCCTGCGCTGAACCTGTGATGCTGTCTCCTTGGGTTGAGCTCCCCGGGTAGGAGTCGAACCTACGTCGCTAATCCGCATTCAAAGTGCGGCGGGCCCTGCCGGCAGACCAACCGGGGATCGATCGAAATGTCGCTTGGTGCTCTCCAAAGCGTACCGGTACTAGTCGTCCTGCCTAGCGACGGCGAACACCCGCGTGAATGGCAAGACCGTGCCGTGCGCCGTACGGGGGTAGGCCCCACGCAGGGCCGCCTTGTACTCATCGGCGAAGTCCTCGCGCAGCCCGTCGGGCAACGCCTGCAGGATCGGTCGGGCACCGGTGCCGGAGATCCACCCGAAGACCGGGTCATCGCCGTGCAGCACGTGCAGATAGGTCGTCTCCCACACATCAGCGTCCCAGCCGAGGCGACTGAACAGCTCGAGGTATGACGCGGCCGGCATCCCACGATCGGCATGCAGGCCCTCGGTGTGGCTGGCGTACGGGCCGCGGGAGGAGATTTCGTGCAGCAACGTGTGGCTCGGTGATGCGTAGTTGTTGGGGACCTGCAGCGCGAAGGTGCCGCCCGGGGAGATGTGCGACGCGAGGCGCTCAATGACAGCATGCTGATCAGGCACCCACTGGAACAGCGCGTTGGAGACGATCAGGTCAACCTCGCCAGCTGGCTGCCAGGTCGAGACGTCGGCGAGCTCGTACGTGGCCTCCGGATCGGTGTTGTCGGCGCTGGCTCGGTCGATCATCTCCACCGAGGAGTCGACACCGTGCACCGTCGCCTCGGGCCATCGCGCGCGCAGCACCGTCGTGAGATGTCCCGGTCCGCAGCCGAGATCGACGACCGAGCGCGGCTCTCCCTGGATCCGCGCCACCAGGTCGAGGAAGGGTCGCGACCGGTCATCGGCGAACTTCAGGTAGTGCGAGGGGTCCCAGCTCACACAGTTGCCCTCTCGTACTGGCCGGCGAGCGACATGAGGCGCGCATCGTCACCACGGCGGGCGATCAGCTGGATCGCGAGCGGCAACCCTTCTTCGGCAGTCATTCCGGCCGGCATGGACACGGCCGGGACCCCCGCGTGATTCCACTGCGCTGTGTATGGATAGAACGCGTTCATCGACAGCACGGTGCGGATCGGACCCTTGCCCTTCCAGTTCTCGACCGGCACGGCAGGTCCTGACATCACGGGGGTCAGCAACACGTCGACGCCCAGCTTGTCGTGGACGCCCTCGCCCCACTCCTGTCCCTTGCGGATGGCCCAGTCGACCGCCTTCTTGCCGAACGGCCGTCCCAGTCGGGCAATCCCCTTGGTGCGCTTCTCAAGCTTCGAGGGATCGTCGGTCCCATCGGCAGCATCACGGATGCCCGCGAGATAGCGGATCGTCAACGCCTTGGAGTCGTTGTCGTACGGAATCTTGACCTCGGTGACGGTGTGGCCGGCGGCGCGGAGCGTCTCGGCCGCGGCTTCGAGGGCGGCGCGTACGCGGGGGTCCAGAGGCAGTGCCTTGGTCGCCGCGGCAGCGCTGTAGGAGATGCCGATCCGGAGCGGTTCGGGGTCGACAGCAGCTGCGTCGCTGAGTGCCGTCGAGAACGTACCGAATGTGTCGAAGAACAGTGCGCTGTCGGCGACCCGGCGCGCGACGCAGCCCTGCGTGGACAAGCCGTGCCAGCCGCCCGAGCTGGGCATCGTGTCGTGTGTCGGCTTGAAGCCGACCAGTCCGCAGCAGGCAGCCGGTATGCGAATCGACCCCGCACCGTCCGATGCCGTCGCGATCCCCACCAGGCCGGCGGCGACCAGGGCCGCCGAGCCGCCCGACGAGCCGCCCGGCGTGTGCGCGTGGTTGTGCGGGTTGCGGGTGATGCCGAGCGCGTCGGACTCGGTGAACCCGAAGATCGCGAGCTCCGGGAGGGCCGACTTGGCAACGATGACCATGCCCGCTTCCCGCAGGGCGGCGACCAGGTCGCTGTCCTCGCTCGCCACGGCCGACGTGGCGTTGCTGCCTCGCACCGTGACCTTGCCGGCCATCTCGATGTCGTCCTTGACCGCGATGGGGATACCCAGGAACGGCCCGGCCTCGCCGGCCGCTCGCCGTCGGTCGGCGTCATCGGCTGCTGCCAGCGCCTCGTCGGCGAACACGGCAACCGTCGCATTGATCGCGGGATTGTCACGTTCGATGGCCGCCAGCGTGGCCTCGGTGAGCTGCCGTGATGTGAGCACGCCGGTGGCGAGGAGCTCGGACTGTCGGGTCGGGCCGGCCGCAATGGCGTCGTCTGCATTCATGTGCCGAATCTATGCCACGGCGCACGAAACAATCTCGATATCAAGAATCTTGACGCTACGATGGAGACATGAGCGCCCAGCACGATGACGTCGATCGGCTCATCGCTGCCTGGCGGCGCGAGCGCCCCGACATGGACGTCGCACCGATGCAGGTACTCAGCCGCATCACCCGGCTCGCCCTGCATCTTGACCGGGCCCGCAAGCAGGCATTCGCCGACCACGGTCTCGAGTCGTCGGAGTTCGACGTGCTGTCCGCGCTGCGGCGTGCGGGCAAGCCCTACCAGCTCTCCCCCGGCCAGCTCGTGCACGAGACCCTGGTAACCAGTGGAACCATGACCAACCGCGTCGACCGCCTGGTGCGCAAGGGCCTGGTCGAACGACTGCCCGATCCGGCCGACCGACGCGGTGTTCAAGTCAGGCTGACGACACCGGGACGCGAGGCGGTGGACGGTGCGATCGACTCGCTGCTGGAGCATGAGCACAACCTGCTCGTCGGACTGTCCGCCGACGAAGCGACGGCCCTCGCCGACGCGCTGCGTACGCTGTCACGCCCGTTCGACCGCTGAGGCGTTCGATTCGACCAAGCCAAACTTATGCGCGAGGGCGGCCAGTTCACTGCGACGTGCGGCCCCGACCTTGGCGAGCAGGTTGGAGACATGGCGTTCCACAGTGCGATGGCTGATGAACAGGTGAGCGCCGATGTCTCGATCGGTCTTTCCCAAAGCCACGAGCTGCAGAATCTCCCGCTCCCGTGGGGTCATCCCGAAAGGCTGCGCCCCATGAGGAGATGTGGCGATGGCCAACTTGATCCGGGCCCGTCGAGCGATGTCCTCGACGTCGCCGAGCAGGTCGACAGCCCCGATACGGTCGGCGACCGACCACGCCGAGTTGAGGCTTCTACTTGCCTCGGCTCGGTCTGCGGCAAGGTGCGCCTGCCCCGCGCGCAACATCGCGTACGCGCAACGATACGGATCGTGGAGCTCGTCCCATCCAGAGGCAACAGCGGTCCAGGCGGCAGCGTCCCGCTGACCCATCTCACAGCGCGCCTCCGCCAGGTATGCCCTCGCCACGGGGACCTCACCGGGGCACAGTTTGAGTGACTGCTCCGCCAGTTTCACCCAACGTGACGCTGACGCCGGGTTCGCAGCGGCAGCAGCGGCGAAGAGCGGGACGCAGAACGTTGCATCCTCGTCATCTGGCAGCTTTGACCAGCCCTCCTCCGCCAACGCAATGGCGCCTTCTGTGTCACCCAGCCGGTTCAGTACCTCCACAAGGACGGCGTAGAGCGGACCGATCAACTGACCATCGAGGAGTTTGCCACCTTCGCGGCGCGCGATGTTGAGATGGCTCCTTGAACCCTCGAGATCTCCGGTGCGCAGGAGAAGTTGTCCCCAGCACATGTCTACGCGCACCTTGTCGATGCCCTGCGGGCTGAGCTCCGATGCCTGGCCCAACAGCGTGCGCGCACGCTCATACTCGCCCAGGCACACGAGAGCTTCCGCGGCGTCGCACCGGCACCAGACACCTTTGCGCCACTTGAGTCCTAGCCGTTCGACGACCTCGACCCCCTCGATCGCCACTTCGGCAGCCTCGGTGAACCTCCCAGCATTGAAATAGGTCGAGTGAAGGTTGACGATGGCGCGCGCGACGTCATCAACGTCCTCCATCTCCTCATCGGCAATGCGCCGTGCAAGCTGCAGCTCGGCGACACCCTTGTCGAACTGACCCAAGTGAGCCAGAGACACACCCAGGTTGTTGCGAGCATGGCCTTCAATCGACCGAGAACCCGGAAGGTTCCGGGCGATCTCGATCGCCTCGCGTGCGAGCACCTCTGCCTCGGCGAATCGACTGGCGAGCATCAACACCTGCGAATATCCGCTGAGGACGGCGGCACGCCAGGATGTCGGCGGATCTGAAGGCGTGAGAGCCATCGCAGTCTCATACGCCTCCAGCGCACCCTTACCCTCTGCCGACATCCAGAGATATCTTCCGAGCCGCTCGTGAAGATAGCCGTGGTGCAGAGCCTCAGCGGGGTCGACGACGTCGATCGCTGAGCGTATGAGCTCGGCGGCGCGGCTTGGGTGGGCCGACAGATGCGCCATCTCCGCGGCGCGCCACAGCAACCGATAGCGCGGCTCATCGAGCAGGTCGATGCCGCCCGGTACCTCATCGAGCAGCACGGCGACTTGTTCATAGTGCTCCAGCGCCTCCCTGAACGCCAACGCCTGCTCCGCCTCCCGGGCCGCTTCGACGGAGGCGACGAGCGCCTTCGACATCTCGCCAGCTGCACGCCAATGACCTGCGATCCGCCCAGCGACGAGTCGTCCAGGTGCGTCAACCAGTGCCCGAGCAACCTGGCCATGCATTCGGGCGGCCTCACCTGGAAGCAGGCTCTCGGCGATCGCCTCCTGGAGAAGCGCGTGGCGGAACTGATAGGAGCCTCCGCCTGCATGGTCTGTGACCAGAACGTGCCCTTCGACCGCCGGGCGCAGTGCGCGGTCAAGCTGTTCGCCGTGCACGTCGGTGACAGCCTCTAGCAGCCAGTGGGGGACGCGACGACCAACCACACTGGCAGACCTCAGAACTTGACGAGTCGCCGGCGCAAGCGCCTCCAGGCGAGCGAGCAACAGGTCTCGTACCGTTGCAGGCAATGCCGTTGACGATCCGAGCACGAGCAGCTCCTCGGCAAAGAAGGGGTTGCCCTCGGCCCGCGCATAGACATTGTCGAGGAGACCTTTGGCGGGAGGAACACCGAGAATGTCGCTGATTTGTCTGGCCTGTTGATCGCGGTTGAGGGGTTCAAGCACCACGCGATGATCCGACCCGCGGCCGGCCTCCGCCACGAACTGGACGATCCCGGGGTCCAGTGGCGACTCGTCAGTGCGCAATGTCAGCACGATGAGCACATCTCCGCGCAGCTGGTTGGCAAGAAGCGAGAGCATCTCCCGCGTCGAGCTGTCCGCCCAGTGGAGGTCCTCGATGACGAGGACGACGGGCCGTTCTCTGCTGATGCCATCGAGAACAGCGCACACAGCCTGAAAGAGCCCGCTCGAGCTGGCCCGGGTCGCGGCCGGCAAGGATTGCCCGGTGTGCAGGGAGGGGACGAGTCGAGCAAGCTCCGCGGCGGACTTTCCCGCGATATCGAGCACGCGTGTCGCGCCCTCCCGTCGGACGAGATCGCTGAACACCTCGACAAGAGGCGCGAACGGAAGAATCTGGTGGCCGCGCGCGACACATCGACCAACCATGACGTCCGCCCCCCGAGCCTGCGCTCGGGAGGCGAACTCCTGCACCATTCGGGTCTTGCCGAGGCCAGCCGCGCCTTCCACGAACACCGTGGCCACCCGATGTTTCTTCGTGACCGTGTCCAAGACCGCGCCAAGGCGTGCGAGGCCATCCTCACGACCAATCAGTTGCCGGCTGGTCGCTCTGGTTTCGAGCACGCCGGGCTTCGACGTCATGGCTTGAGTATGACCCTTTCGGCTCAGCCGTGGCTGTGGCTGGCGATGACTCCTTCTTGGACCGGGATCAAACGGTCGGCGACGAGGCCGTGGGCCTCCCGGTGGACGCGTGCAGCAGCCTCCGCGTCGGGAGCCTCGACGAGGCAGAACACCTTGCCTGAGCCCTCGTCGAACCAGTACTGCTGATAGTCAACCCCGTACTGACCCTGAACCTCCAGATCTTTGGCGTGAGCGCCGGCGACGGCGTCGGCAGTGAGTCCTTCGATCTTGTCGTGAACATCCATGAATAGCGCCATGAGCTTCTCCTTTGTTAAGTGACGAACAACGTCATCGTGCATCGCGAGCGCCGGGTCCTGTTACGGGTAACCACGTAGATCTCGCAGGAGTCGTACGCAGGTGCACGTGCACGCCGGCCACCGTGCCGCACCTAGACTCATGCAGTGGCACATCTCTTGGGCGTCGAGTCAGTTGGCGTGGATTTCCCGACCAAAACCGTCTTCGAGTCGGTGACGCTCGGCATCGACGAGGGCGACCGCATCGGCATCGTCGGTCGCAACGGCGATGGCAAGTCGACTCTCCTGTCGATCCTGTCCGGCCGCCTGGAGCCGCACTCCGGGCGCGTCACCCGACGGGGTGGCGTCACGATCGGCGTGCTCGACCAGACCGACACCCTCGACCAGGAACAGACCGTCGGTCACGCGGTTGTCGGAGACATCCCCGAGTACGAGTGGGCCAGCGACGCCAAGATTCGAGACGTCGTCTCGGGTCTCGTCGCCGACATCCCGTGGGACTCCGTTGTCGGCACCCTCAGCGGCGGACAGCGCCGACGCATCGCGCTCGCCGCCTTGCTGATCGGCGACGACGACGTGCTCTTCCTCGACGAGCCGACCAACCACCTCGACGTCGAGGGCATCACCTGGCTCGCCGGCCACCTCAAGACGCGCTGGTCGGGCAACTCCGGCGGCCTGCTCGTCGTGACCCACGACCGGTGGTTCCTCGACGAGATCTGCACTGCGACCTGGGAAGTGCACGACGGCATCGTCGAGCCCTTCGAGGGCGGCTACGCCGCCTACATCCTGCAACGAGTCGAGCGTGACCGGCACGCCTCAGCGACCGAGTCGAAGCGACAGAACCTGATGCGCAAGGAGCTCGCCTGGCTGCGTCGCGGTGCACCCGCACGTACGGCCAAGCCGAAGTTCCGCATCGACGCCGCCAACGCCCTGATCGAGAACGAGCCACCGCCGCGCAACCCGATCGAGCTCAAGCAGATGGCGACCGCCCGTCTGGGCAAGGACGTCGTCGACCTGCATGACGTGTCGGTGTCCTATGGCGACCTCGAGGTGCTCCGGCATGTCGAGTGGCGCATCGCACCCGGCGAACGGACGGGCATCCTCGGAGCCAACGGCGTGGGCAAGTCGACCCTGCTCAACCTCGTGATCGGCAAGGGCCAGCCCACAACCGGCCGGGTCAAGCGCGGCAAGACCGTCAAGGTCGTGGCACTGACCCAGGAGCTCAACGAGCTCAAGGAAGTCGGCGCCGACCGCGTCAGCGATGTCATCGGGCGCCAGCGCACCGCATACGTCTCCGGCGGCAAGGAGATGACGCCGTCACAGCTGCTGGAGCGGCTCGGCTTCTCCAACGCCCAGATGGCGACCCCCGTACGCGATCTGTCGGGCGGGCAGAAACGCCGCCTGCAGCTGTTGCTGATCCTCCTCGACGAGCCCAACGTCCTGGTGCTCGACGAGCCGACCAACGACCTCGACACCGACATGCTCGCGGCGATGGAGGACCTGCTCGACGGCTGGCCCGGCACCCTGCTGGTCGTCTCGCACGACCGCTACCTGCTCGAGCGGATCACCGATCAGCAGTACGCAATCCTCGACGGCCACTTTCGTCACCTGCCGGGCGGCGTCGATCAGTACCTTCGTCTGCGCAAGGAGCAGGATGCTCGGCCCAGCGGGGGCAGCGCTCCGACGACTGCCGCCGTGTCGGGATTGTCGAGCGCTGAGCTGCGCAACACCAAGAAGGAGATCGCCTCGATCGACCGCAAGATGGAGAAGCTGTCGGCGCGAATCGACGCACTCCACGTCGAGATGGCCCAGCACGACCCGACCGACGGCCCCGGGCTCGCAGCGCTGACCGAGGAAGTCGCGAAGCTGGAGAAGCAGGTCTCCGACCACGAGCACCGGTGGATCGAGCTCTCCGAGCTGATCGACGCCTAGTTCGTCGGGCCAGCAACTCCCGAGCGCGAGCCCAGCACCGATCCTTGAGCCTGTCGAAAGGACCGTGACGCTAGGCCAGGCGGGCGCCGGGAACCGGACCGTGCGACTGCACGACATCCGCGCACGCCGCGGTGCTGGTCAGGGCGAAGGCGATGTCGAGGCTGTGCTGCTCATCGGAGGCAAGGAACATGGCCGTCGGGCCCGAGCCGGAGAGCAGCGCACCGAGCGCGCCCGCCTCGATGCCGACCTCGAGGGTGTCCTGCAGCTCGGGGCGCAGCGACAGGGCCGCCTCGGTGAGGTCATTCGACAGCGCGTCACCGAGTGCTTCGGGATCACCGGCTCTCAGTGCGGCGAGCAGCGCATCGGGCACGGTGGGCTCGGCGACCTTGGAGCCCTCGTTCAGCCGGTCGAACTCCGCATACACAGCAGCCGTGGAGAGTCCTTCGGCGGCGATGGCGAACACCCAGTGGTACGAACCCCTCGCAAGCACTGGGCTGATCGTCTCACCACGTCCTCCGCCGACGGCGTTGCCGCCGTGCAGCAGGAACGGCACATCGCTGCCGAGCTTGGCCGCCAGATGCTCCAGGTCGGTGCGGCTGAGACCGGTACCCCAGGCGTCGTTGCACGCCAC
The DNA here is from genome assembly GCA_963760105.1 of uncultured Actinomycetota bacterium. GTDB lineage: Bacteria > Actinomycetota > Actinomycetes > Propionibacteriales > Nocardioidaceae > Aeromicrobium. Next base: position 153,997 of record CAVXBP010000014.1, on the reverse strand, counting down.
GAGGGCTGCGGCCGCATCGGCGGAGCCACCGGCCATCCCACCGGCGACCGGGATCACCTTGCGGATGGCGAGGTCCACGCCGCCGACGAATCCCGTACGTTCGCGAAGCAGCTTCGCCGCCTTGACCGCGAGGTTGTTGTCGTCCTCGGGCACGGTGGCAATCTCCGCGCGCACGTCGAGCTCGGTGTGCATGGCGACATTGATCTCGTCGTCAGCGCGACTCGTCGCTCGTACCTCGTCATGGAGCCCAACAGCCTGATAGACGGTGGCGAGCGGGTGATAGCCGTCCTCGCGGACCGGACCGACGCCCAAACACAAATTGATCTTGGCGGGGACCCGGACGGTGGCAATGCTCACCCGCACAACCTAGTGCGTGGGGTGCGAGCCTTTGGTCGGTATGTCCGAGGTCGCCCGGATTGGGCTTGCTCGGCTCGACCCCCAAGGAGGCCGCTCGCGACCGAAGGGACGTGCCCTTGGAGGCTTGCTGAGAAATGTCGGTCCCTAAGGAGGCCGCCTGCGGCCGACTGGGAGGGAGCGCAGCGACCGAAGGGGCCGCGACCCTGGAGGCTTACCTAGATTCGGCCCCTAAGGAGGCCGCCTGCGGCCGACTGGGAGGGAGCGCAGCGACCGAAGGGGCGCGACCTTGGAGGCTTGCCTGGGCCCTCGCCTTGGTATGTGGTTGCTCTTTGAAAAGCGCAAAGAAGACGGCGCGACTCGCCCTGTGGATCGTCTGACCCGCGGCTCTCGTTGGGCCAAAAATACTTGAATTCACAGGGTTTTCCACTGGTCATCGAACGTATGTTCTAGTAGGTTTGGGGTATGGATTCGGGGGCGACTCTTCAGGCTTTGCAGACGGCAGCCGATGCGCTGTCCTCTGGTGATGATCTTGACGCTGTTCGGGCCTTTCAGGCCGCGCAGGATGCTCTTGACACCGCCAAAGCCGCACGGCTCGCGTCGATCGAGTTGTCACGGTCATATGAGCTGAGGGTGCGTCGTCGTTGAATGTGTGGGTTCGCAACGAGCTACGGGTCAGCGCGAAGCAGGCGACCACGTTGGTGCGGATGCCGTCAACGATGGCCCAGTTGCCGGCCGTGGCTGCTGCTGCTGAGGCGGGTCTGATCCGCGCTGAGCATGTGGCGGCGTTCACCTACGGCATCAAGCACATCGGTGCTGATGTGATCTGCGAGTCCGAACCAGTGGTTGTTCGATGTGGCCAAAGCCAACGAACCGGGTGAGTTGTTCAAGGTGGTCCGGGCGTTGCGGGAAGCGGTCTTCCCCGATGACCTCGACAAGGCCTGGGCCGAAGGCATGGACCGACAAGACATCCAAGTCACAGCCGTGTTCGATGGCTGCCACGTGACCGGGTTCCTCAACGCGGTGACGGGTGCGAAGTTCAAAGCCGTTCTCGACTCCGTCTCCAAGCCCACCGACCCCAGACGACACCCGCACCGGCGCCCAGCGTCGGATTGACGGGTTCGACACGGTGCTGACGAGTCGTTCTCGAGTCCGGTCTGCCATCAGACAAAGGCGTCCGCCCACATCTGTCGGTCATCCTCGACACCACCGGTGACGCACCAGCCCAGCTCGCCGGATTCGGGTCCATCGGCCCCAAACTGCTCGACTACCTGACCTGCACGGTCGACATCACACCCATCCGGACCCGCAACCACGAGATCCTCGACGTCGGACGCACCCACCGGTTGGCGACCCTTCGTCAACGCCGTGCCGTGCTGGCCCGCCAAGGCAACGAATGCGCCGCACCCGGCTGCCGTGGCACCCACCTCGAGATCCATCACATCCGCTGGTGGTCCAACGGCGGCACCACAGATCTGGACAACCTCGTCGGATTTGTGCACGGTGCCACCACCTGGTCCACCGCGAACTACTCGTCATCAACCCAGACGCACCGCAAGCCCACCTTCACCAACAGCCGCGGCAGACCACCCGCCCGACCCTTCAGACAACGAATCGCCAACCACCAGACCGCACGACAACGACCACGGCCCTACGCGCGGACGTGAGCCCGGGTTCAGCTCAGAGAAATTCACCGAGCTTGGCAAACTCCGTAATACCGAGCGATTCGCCGCGGGCCTGGGGCGAGATGCCGGCCTTGACCAGCGCTTCCTCGGCGGCAGCGCCCGAGCCGGCGAACGACGACAGCGCAGCACGCATGGTCTTGCGGCGCTGGGCGAAGGCCGCGTCGATGACGGCGAACGTACGCAACCGATGCGCCTCATCGCCCGGCTCGGCACGACGCTTCCACGCCACCAAGGACGACTCGACATTCGGCATCGGCCAGAACACGTTTCGGCCGACCGAACCCGCAAGGCGCATCTCGGCATACCAAGCGGCCTTGACGCTCGGGACGCCATACGTCTTCGAACCAGGACCGGCAGCCAGACGATGGGCGACCTCGGCCTGCACCATCACCAGACCAGTCTGGATCGACGGAAAACGCTCGAAGAAGGTCAGCAGCACCGGGACCGACACGTTGTACGGAAGGTTGGCCACCATCGCCGTCGGCTCCGGGCCGGGCAAGGAGGTGACCTTCATGGCGTCAGCGATCACCAGGTCAAACGCCGCAACCTGATCCGGCGCATACGCGGCAATCGTCGATGGCAGCTGCGCAGCCAGCACCTCATCAATCTCGACCGCCGTGACATGACGTGCCACGTCGAGCAGACCCAGAGTCAACGACCCAAGACCGGGACCGATCTCGACCACGACATCATCAGAACCGACACCTGAGGTCTTGACGATGCGGCGAACCGTGTTGGCATCGGTGACAAAGTTCTGCCCCCGCTGCTTGGTCGGCCGAATCCCACAGGACCCAGCCAGCTCTCGGATGTCAGACGGACCGAGGAGCTTGGGCGGCGTCAGTTGAACCTCGCGTGGGCACAACCCCATTGGCCCCAACCCGAGCGGGCCTGGAGGATCTTGGCGTACTTGATCTGCACCTCACGGCTCTGCTGGTGCGGCAGACCTGGTCCGCCGACACTGCGCCAGGTGGCAGCGCTGAACTGCAGACCGCCGTAATAGCCGTTGCCGGTGTTGATCGACCAGTTGCCACCCGACTCGCACTGGGCGATCTTGTCCCAGACGCTGTCAGGCGGAGTGGTGCTGGTGCCATGCGACTCGACCTGGCCCACCGGCTTCTCCAGCACCTCGCTGGTCAGGACGATGCGGTCGCGGACCTTGCCGTCAGCCATGACGAGGGTGACCTTTTCGCGGTTCTTGCCCTCTTTGCCCTTCGTCAGCACCGAAACTTCGCCCTGGTATGCCTCGGGGTCCTTGCGAACCTCAACCGGGAACTTCACGTCAACATCTTCGGTCTTGGTGACCTTCTCGATGCGGACAACCGTGAGCTTCTGGTCAGGCTTCACGAAGGCATCCTGGCCCGGGTCGACCTCGTCGTCGTCGTCCAACGTGACATTGGCGGCGTCGAGCACCTCGGCAACAGTCGGCGCCTTCGTCGTCACGGTCTCGGACTTGCCATCAGCGACGACGGTCAGCGTCTTCTCGGTGCTGACGACGATCTCCGACCCCTTGCGCGACAGCGGCTCCGAACGCTCGTCAGATACATAGGCGTTCGGTGCCGGCTCGACACCGAACGAGTCGAGTGCGTCGCCAACCGTGCGGTCGAAGACGGTGTGCTTCGTGACCGTGCCGTCGACCGCGAGGGTGACGGGCTTGGCGTACGCGATGTCAATCGTGTCGCCATCGTTGACGACGGCGCTCGGCGACAGGCTGAGCTTGTCTGCCGACTTGAGGGTGATCTCCTGGGCGGCGAGCACGTCCGAGACGGTGCCGCCGAACGTACGAACTGTGTCCTTCTGGCCGTCGATCGTGACGGTGATGGTCTTGCTGAAAGCGCCGTATGCGGCGGTTCCGCCAGCAACGATCAGGACGATCGCCAAGTTGAGGGCGATCAGAGAAGTGGATCTACGGGGGCGTCGATGGGCGTGGCGATGTGCGTGGGGCACAGCTTAATCCTCGGAAATTGACGTCATTGGCAGTCTTTCAACCATAGCGAGCGCTTGTGGGAGGTCAAATCCGTTGCGGCCAGCTACCGCCGTAAGCACGGTCGGTGTTGGCGTTGATGTCGCGGCAGAGATCCTCGGCAGGAATCCCCAGAACCTCGGCCATGAGGCGCACCGTCAGCGGAATCAGGTAGGAGGCGTTGGGCTGGCCGCGGTGCGGTGACGGTGTGAGGAACGGCGCATCGGTCTCCACCAGGATGCGGTCGCGCGGGGTCGCCAGCAGCGCCTCGCGCAGGTTGGCGGCATTCTTGAACGTCACCGTCCCGGCATACGACAGGAACGCTCCGCGATCGACGCACTCCTTGGCGAAGTCGGCGTCACCGGAGAAACAGTGCATGACGGTGCGCTCCGGAATGCCCTCGTCGTCGAGGATCTCCAGCACGTCCGCATGCGCGTCGCGATCGTGGATCATCAACGCCTTGCCGTGCCGTTTGGCCATGCGGATGTGCTCACGGAAGGAATGGTGCTGCGCATCCTTGCCCTCGTCAGCGGTCCGAAAGTAGTCGAGACCGGTCTCGCCCACGGCGCGTACGTGATCGCCGGCCCCGGCCAACGTGTCGATCTCGGCCAGGGCAGCGTCGAGCTCGCCGGTCTCGGCCAGACGTGGTGCCTCATTCGGGTGCAGCGCAACCGCGGCAACAACCGATTCGTACGCCGCCGCCGTCTCCACGGCCCACCGGGCGCCCGGCAGGTCGCAGCCGACCTGGACGATGCGGGTGACGTTGACGGCCGCAGCACGATCGAGTGCCTCTCCGACCGTCATGCCATCCACGTCCCTGGGCGACATGTCCATGTGGCAGTGGTTGTCGACCACCGGGAACGGCAACCGTTCGGGCGTCTCGGGCCAGCTCACTCGGCAGCAGCCTCGATGCGCGGGAACAGTGACGCCGGCTTGGTGACCGTGGAACCGGCCGACAGCTGACCCCACGCGGCCACACCGTCAATGCGCTGTGTCGCCAAGGAGCCGAGGGTCGGCTCGGCACCGAGTGAGTCCCACAGCACCGCAGAGGCCTTGGGCATCACCGGATTGAGCACCACCGCCAGCACGCGAAGACCTTCGGCGGCCGTGGCCAAAATTGTCGCGAGCCGGTCAGAGTCGCCCGCTCCTGGCAGCTCAGCGTCCTTCGCAACCTTCCACGGCGCCTGCTCGGTGATGTAGCCGTTGAGCTCATCGACGATCCGCCAGATCGAAGCCAGCGCCTCGTGCGGCGCGATCGCCTCGATCGCGGCGTCAGCATCCGCCACCGCCGAGGCGACGACATCGATGACCTTCTGCTCAGCAGCGGTCGTCTCACCGGCAGCGGGAAGTGTGCCGTCGAAGTACTTGCCGATCATTGCCGCCACGCGCGATGCGAGATTGCCGAAGCCGTTGGCGAGCTCGGCGTGATAGCGGGCGTTGATGTCCTCCCACGAGATCGAACCGTCGCTGCCGAACGTCAGAGCACGAGCAAAGTAGTAGCGGTAGGCGTCGGAGCCGAATGTGTTGACGAGCTCGTCGGGCCGGATGCCGTTGGCCTTGGACTTGCTCATCTTCTGCCCGCCGACCAGCAACCAGCCGTGCGCAAACACGCGGTGCGGCACCGGCTTGCCGGCAGCCATCAGCATCGCCGGCCAGATCACGGCGTGGAACCGGGCGATGTCCTTGCCGACCAGATGGATGTTGGCCGGCCACACCTCGTCGAATCGCTCCGAGTCCGTGCCGTAGCCGATGGCCGTCGCGTAGTTGAGCAGTGCCTCGATCCACACGTACAGGACGTGCTTGTCGTCCCACGGGACACCGATGCCCCAGTCGAAGGTGGACCGCGAGATCGAGAGGTCCCGCAGGCCCCGGCTGACGAACGAGATGACCTCGTTGCGGGCCGACTCGGGCTGGATGAAATCAGGGTTGGCGTCGTAGAAGTCGAGCAGCTTCTGCTGGTAGGCGCTCAGCTTGAAGAAGTAGTTCTCCTCGGCGACGAGCTCGACCCGGCTGCCGTCGAGCTTGGACACCTTGAACCCTGCGTCCTCACCCTCACCGTCGGCGACATCGTCATCGCCGACGAACTCCTCGCTGCCCACGCTGTAATGACCCTCAAAGGTGCCCTTGTAGACGGCGTCGCAGTCATAGAGGTCCTGCCAGAACGCCTTGGAGCCGTCGATGTGGCGCTGGTCGGTCGTCCGGATGAAGTCGTCGTTGGCGATGTCGAGCGTCGCCAACAAGGGCTTCCACTCGTCCTCGACCAGCTTGTCGACCCACTCCTGCGGGCTGACCCCGTTGTCCTCGGCCTTGCGCAGGACCTTTTGGCCGTGCTCGTCGGTGCCGGTGAGGTACCAGACGTTCTCGCCCCGCTGACGGTGCCAGCGCGTGATGATGTCACCCATGACCGTCGTGTAACCGTGCCCGATGTGCGGGGCATCGTTGACGTAGTAGATCGGGGTGGTGACGTAGAACGTTTGGGCGGACACGTCGTCAATCCTAGGGCGTGCCACTTCGGCCCAGTCACCTCCCGACGCACCCCGATCAGGAGTGTGCGGCGTCGTAGACGTCCTTCTTGCGCATCCCGGTCTCGCCGGCCACCTGCTCGACGGCGTCCTTGCGCGACAACCCTTCGGCCTGACGCTCGGCGACGAGGGCCTTGAGGTCGTCAGCGGAGTACGTGCGCGCATCGGCGGGCGCTCCGCCGACGACAATCGTGACCTCGCCACGGATGCCCTGCTCCTGGCCGGCCGCCCACTCGACGAGCTCGCCCAGGCCTCCCCGGGCAACCTCCTCGTACGTCTTGGTCAGCTCACGGCACACCGCGGCCGCACGCTCGCTGCCGAACACCTCAGCCATGGCGCGCAGCGTCGCCTCCGTACGGTGCGGCGACTCGAAGAACACCATCGTGCGTCGTTCGGCCACGAGCTCGGTGAACGCACGCGTGCGCTCCCCCGCCTTGCGCGGCGGGAATCCCTCGAAGCAGAAACGGTCCACCGGCAGACCCGAGACTGCGAGCGCCGTGAGCACCGCGGAAGGCCCGGGGATGGCCGTGACGGCGATGTCCGCCTCGATCGCGGCGACCACCAGCCGGTAGCCGGGATCCGACACACTCGGCATGCCGGCATCTGTCACCAGCACCACGGTCAGTCCGTCACGCAACATCGTCGCCAGCTCGGGAGTGCGGCGCTCCTCATTGCCCTCAAAGTACGAGACAACGCGCCCGCTGATCTCGACGCCCAGCTCTGAGGTGAGCCGCTTGAGTCGACGGGTGTCCTCGGCGGCGACCACGTCGGCGGTGGCCAGGGCCTCGCCGAGACGACCGCTGGCATCGGCGACCTGACCGATGGGTGTGGCGGCAAGAATCAGCATGCTTCCCATCCTCGCCTACGATCGATGCGTGCCAGCTCCATTCCAACCGTTGCAGCGCGTGTCAGAGCGCGCCTGGGGGTGGATCGGCCCCATCGGAGTCGCCGCCCTCGCGCTCGTGCTTCGGGTCTGGAATGTCGGCTACCCGAACCGCCTGATGTTCGATGAGACCTACTACGCCAAGGACGCCTGGTCGCTGTTGCAGCACGGCTATGTCCAGGAGTTCGTCGAGAAGGCCAATGACAAGGTCGTTCGCGGCGACCTCGACGGCCTGACCAACGGATCACCCACACAGATCACCCATCCCGACGGTGGCAAGTGGCTCATCGCGATCGGCGAGCAGATCTTCGGCCTCGACTCGTTCGGCTGGCGCATCTCTGCTGTCGTCGTCGGCGCACTCACGGTTCTGGTGCTCGCGCGCCTCGTCCGCCGGTTGACCGGATCGACCGTGATCGGCTGTCTGGCCGGGCTCCTGCTGTGCTTTGACGGTCTCCACTTCGTGATGTCACGCATTGCGCTGCTCGACGGATTCCTCGCCTTCTGGCTCGTCAGCGGTGTCGCCTGCCTGGTCGCCGATCGCGACTGGATCCGTGACCGCATCAACCGTTACCGGCTGTTGCGCCCGTGGCAGCTGCTCGCCGGAGTCTGCTTCGGCATGGCGTGTGGCACGAAATGGAGTGGCGTCTACGTCTTGGCCGCGTTCGGCGTTCTGGCCGTGATCTGGGAAGTGCTGGCCCGTCGCGCCCACGCCCACGATCGCGGGCTCAAGGAGCGATGGGTCGGCACGACCCTCGCCGTCGGCGTACCGGCATTCTTCTCGATCGTCGGCGTCGCGTTCATCGTCTACCTCGCGACCTGGACCGGGTGGCTGATCCACCACGACCTGTATGAGCAACGCTTCGGCCTCGGATCGGGCGACACAGGCGGGTGGGGGGCGTATGTCACCCACCCGACCGGCCGGGACATTCGGTGGCGTCCTTGATGCGTTCAGGTCGCTGTGGCACTACCACGTGCTGACGTGGGACTTCCACACCGGAAGCTACCTGGCCGGCAAGACCCACCCCTATCAGTCCAATCCGCTCGGCTGGCTTGTCATGGAGCGCCCCGTCGGGGTCGACGCGCAGAACGACCTGTCGGCGGCATCCTGCGGGGCGCCGGCCGACTCCACCTGCATGCGTGAGGTACTGCTGCTCGGCAATCCCATCCTGTGGTGGTCCGGTCTGCTCGCACTCATCGCCACAGTCGTCGCGGCGTTCAAGACCCGCGACTGGCGCTGGGCACTTCCGCTCCTTGGTGTGGCGGCGACGTGGTTGCCATGGTTCATCTCGTCGGGCCGTCCGATCTTCTCGTTCTATGCCGTTGCGACGATCCCGTTCACGATCATCGCGATCTCGCTGGTCGTGAACGGGCTTGCCGCCGCCACCGAGACGCCGCGCCAGCGCTACGCGCTGTGGCTGATCGTCGGCGCACTGCTGACGTCGGTCATCGTGGCGTTCTGGTACTTCCACCCGATCTACACCGACGATCTGATCAGCTACGACGCGTGGCGCGGCCGGATGTGGTTCGACCGCTGGATCTAGGCCGTGGCCGAGCGTGTAACGATGAGTCAATGCCCTCGTCTTGGACAGCACCGTCGATCAATCCAGTGGATGGTCCGCTCACCGGACCTGACCGGCCCATGCTCGAAGCATTCCTGACGTGGGAGCGCGCCACGCTGGTCAACATCTGCGCCGGCCTCACCGGTGAACAGCTGGTCTTGCGGCCTGTCCCCCAGACGACGCTGTCGCTTCTCGGACTCGTACGACACATGGCCAAGGTGGAGCGCATCTGGTTGCGGCAGCGAGCAGGAGCCACCGGGATCGAGCCGCTGTACGACCCGGCACTCGGCAAGGAACACGACTTTGAGCACCTGGTTGCCGAAGAAGCGCCGTCGGCGTTCGAGCAGCTCCTGGAAGAGCAGCGACGTGGCGACGCGGCGGTCGAAGGCATGTCATTTGATGACACGTTCGACAATCAAGGCCAGCAGATGTCGCTGCGGATGACCTACGTGCACCTCATCGGTGAGTACGCGCGCCACAACGGTCACGCAGACATCCTTCGACAGGCGATCGACGGCGTGACCGCGCGCTGACCCCTCAGAGCGTTGCCCCCTTGAAGGCGAGCCCGACCACCCAGGCGATGTCGGCTGCCGCTTCGCCGGCCGGCTTGGACGGTCGGGTGATGGCCGACAGCACCAGCCGTACGACGACCTCCACCGCAACGGCCAGCTCGGCGTCGGTGAACGGCTGCTGATAACGCTCGATGATGGTCTGCTTCACCCCAGCCACGGCCGAGTCGATGATGTCGCCCGACTCGGTGGTGAGGATCTGCAGCAGCTCGGGGTCGTGCTCCTCGGGCAGCGAGCCGACCAAGGTGCGGACGATCAGGCTCTGCTCGCCCATCAGGAGCACACCTTCGCAGGCCGCCCGGATGCCGGGAATCAGCTCGGTCTGGTCGGCCATCCGCTCATTCACGACGTCAAGGAACCGCTGCAGCTCCCGCAGCGCGAGCTGCTGCGCCAGGCCGTGCTTGGTGCCGAACTCGTTGTAGACCGTCTGCCTGCTGACGCCAACAGCATCGGCGATGCCGGCCATCGTCAGGCTTGCCCAGCCGGACCGTTCGATGACCTCCTGCGCGGCATCGAGCAGGCGAGCGCGGACGGGAGGGCGTACGGCAATCGTCGGTCATGTGAGCACCTCGTCGAGGCGCGCATGCTCGGCGATCCACGTACGTGCGGTGCGGATCTCGCGTGGTCGGCCGATGCCGACAGCGCCGCGTACGACACCGTCCTCGAGCAGGTAGGCGGTGAAGTCGTGATCGCTCGAGCGACCCGCGGACGACGAGGTCGTGCGTGGCCAGCGGCCAACCGACCACCTGCAGGGTGAGGCCGTACTGGTCGGACCAGCACCACGGCACCTCGGCAAATGGTGTCTCGCCGTGCTCCATCTCGTGGGAAGCCATGTTCTTGCCGACAGCCGTGCCGTGGTTTTGCGCACCCTGCCAGTGCTCGACGCGATGGCGTCCGCCCAGCACCCCGTCCATCAAGGGCGGCGCGGGCTGGTTGGCGACATCGCCGGCGGCGAAGACTCCCGGCGCCGAGGTGTGGCCGAACTCGTCGACCATGATGCCGCCACCCTCGTGCGCGGGTGCGATCGCGAGGCCCGCCTGCTCGGCGAGCTCGATGTTGGGATCCATGCCGATCGCAACGACGACCACAGGCCCGGACCACGAGCGTCCGTCACTGGCCCGGACGACAGTCTCGCCCTCGGTGGTGACCGAGGACACCGTGACGCCGACGTGCAGGTCAGTGCCCTCGTCCTTGTGGATGTCGACATACATCTGGGCGAGCTCCGGTGGGAGCAGCCGGGGCAACGGGGTCTGCGCCGTTTCGAGCAGGGTCACATCGCAGCCCAGACCGCGCGCGCTGGCAGCGATCTCCGAGCCGATCAAACCCGCACCGACGACGATGAGTCGCTGGCCGGCGGCCATCTCAGCACCCAGGCGCGGCACGTCGGCCGCCGCACGCAGCGTGCGGATGCCGGCGGCGGACCAGGGATTTCGCGCCCGGCCACCCGTGGCGAGCAGCAACTGGTCGTAGGGCACCTCCTCGCCGTCGGCGAGGCGGACGATCTGGTCCCCGGCGTCGATCGAGGCGGCCCGGGTGCCGGTGCGCAGCGTGATCTGCTGGTCGTCGAACCAAGCGGCCTTCTTGATGCGGATGTCGTCGGTCGACTTCTCGCCGCGGATGAGCTCCTTGGAGACCGGCGGGCGTCGGTAGGGCAGCTCGGGCTCCTCGCCGATGATCACGATCTCGCCGGTTCCACCTGCCGAACGGATCGCACTCGCAGCACTCACTCCGGCGATGCCGGCGCCGACGATCACCGTCCGAGCAGCCCCCGAAGGTTGTGTCATGAGCTCAGACCAGCTCCAGCATCTCGAAGTCGGCCTTGGCTGCGCCACAGTCGGGGCAGGTCCAGTCGTCGGGGATGTCCTCCCACTTGGTGCCCGGCGGGATGTCCTCCTCGGCCCAGCCCTCGGCCTCGTCGTAGATGAATCCGCACTGCTGACATTCCCAACGCTTCATGACGGTGTCCCCTCAGAACCTTGTGCCGGCTTGCCGCGCGTCTCGGCGGCGATGATGTTGCCGTCCTGGTCGTTGCGCTCGAACTCTTCGATCGGCACGAAGTCGACCTGTTCGCGTACGCCGCAGTCAGGACACGTCCAGTCGGCGTCGACGTCCGCGAACGGCGTGCCGGCAGGCCAGCCCTCCCGCGGATCGCCCTTGTCCTCGTCGTAGAGGTACTCGCAGTTGGGGCAGATGAACTGACTCATGAGGTCGCCTTGGCGTACTTGCGCTCGTACTTCGCCGCGGTGCGCGGGTGAACGTTGGCGAGGCTCAGGTCGCCGTCGTAGTGGTCCATGACGCGGTCATCCATCACCGAACGCCAGATCTGCGGAACCCAGGAGAGCACGATCATGCCGGCATAACCGGTCGGCAGCACCGGAGCTTCCTTGAAGTCGCGGAGCGCCTGGTAGCGACGGGTCGGGTTGGCGTGATGGTCACTGTGGCGCTGGAGGTGATAGAGCAGCACGTTCGTGCCGATGTTGTTGCTGTTCCAGCTGTGGCTGGGGTTGACCCGCTCATAGCGGCCCGACTCGAGCTTGGCGCGCTTCATGCCGTAGTGCTCGAGGTAGTTGACCGACTCCAGGAGCCAGATGCCCGCGAGGGCCTGGAGCACGAGGTACGGCAGGATCTCCGGACCGAAGGCGATCGTCAGGCCGCCCCACAGCACGACCGAGAACATCCAGGCGTTGAACAGGTCGTTCTTGATCGACCAGTGAGTCTTCTTCTGTCGGGCGAACCGCTTCTTCTCCAGTCCCCACGCACTCTTGAGGCTGCCCCACATGGTGCGCGGCATGAACTCCCAGACGGTTTCGCCGAGGCGACCGCTCGCCGGGTCCTCGGGGGTCGCGACGCGTACGTGGTGGCCGCGGTTGTGCTCGATGAAGAAGTGCCCGTAGAACGTCTGGGCGAGGGCGACGCGGGCGAACCAGCGCTCGTACTCCTCCTTCTTGTGCCCGAGCTCGTGGGCGGTGTTGATGCCGATGCCGGCAACCATGCCGAGGCCGAGTGCGAGGCCGATCTTCTGCACGACCGTCAGCGGGTCCTCGATGCCAGGCAGCGTGCCGCCGCCCAGGAGGAAGGCGCCCCAGACGAGGCCCGCAATCTGCACCGGGATGAACGCGTAGGTCACCCAGCGGTAGTAGCGGTCTTCCTCGAGCGCCTCGATGACCTCGTCCGGCGGGTTGTCGGGATCAATGCCGGCCAGCATGTCGGCGATCGGGATCATCACGAAGACGAAGAACGGACCGAAGTACCACGCGAGGTCCGAGCCGGTGAGGGCGAAGAGCCCCCACATGCCAACCGGGATCAGGGGTACGAGCGCACCCACAATCCACAGATAACGCTTGCTGTCGCGCCACTGGATGTCGACTCCGTCGACAGTTGCCTCGATCGTCATGGTGTCCTCCTCGCGCACCCGCGGCGGGCGTGCTTTACAAAAAGGTAACAAATGTAAAGCGTGGTGACAAGGGTTTGGCCCCAACGCGCCTAGAGGACGGTTCCGAGCGACAGGATCGCCGGGGTCAGGATGACGATGAACAGCACCGGCATGATGCAGATCAGCATCGGGAACAGCAGCTTGACCGGCACCTTCATCGCCGTCTCGCGAGCGCGCTGACGTCGCTTGTCACGCATCTCATCGGCCTGGAGCCGGACCACGCGCGAGATCGGCACGCCGAACTCCTCCGCCTGGACGATGCTCTTGGTGAATCGCTTGAGGTCCTCGACGTCGTTGCGGCTTGCCAGCGCGAGGTACGAGTCACGACGCCCCATGCCCAGCGTCATGTCCTGCACCGTACGGACGATCTCCTCCCCCATCGGGCCGTGGTTGTTGGCGCCGACCCTGGCCATCGCCGTCTCAAATCCCATGCCGGCTTCGATGGAGATGACGATCTGGTCAAGGATGTCGGGCAGGTCGTACATCATCTTGTTCTGCCGCTCGACCGCGCGACCGTGAATGATGATGTCCGGAGCGAAGTACGAGACCACGACGGCGACCACATAGATGAGCCACGCAATGGCCGACCCGACCGACGGGACCAGTGCACCACCGAGCAGCAGGACCAGCACCGGCCCGATGACCTTGGCCAGCAGTGCGACCGGAAGTCGGTCCGGATTCTTGCCGGCCAGCGCAAGGTGGCGCTCGAGACGGGTGATGCCGCCGCGGGTGGCCACGAGACGCAGCACGCCGAGATCAGTGTTCTTCGCGGCGATTGGACGCTTTGACACCGGGGCATCGGTCTTGACCGAACGAGCCTGCATGGCTCTGACCCGTGCCTTCATCACCTTCTTGTTGGACGGACCGAGCTCCAGAGCGGGGAAGAGCAATCCCACCGCCATCAACAGGCAGAACACGCCAACTGCGAGCGACAAACCAGGACTCATGACTCAGACCTTCACATTCACGATGGCCCGCATCCACAGGCCGCCCAGGGTGAACAGGGTGATGGCCACACCGATGACGATGAAGCCGGTGGCCCCGGCGAACAGCGGGGCCATGTAGCCCGGGTTGATGACGGTCATGCCCCCTCCGACCATCACCGGGAGGATCATCAGCACCACAGCAGACATACGCCCCTCGGCCGACAGCGTCTGGACCTCCCGCAGGATGTGGTTCCTCTCGCGGATCGTCGTGCCGACACCGTCCAGCACCTCGTTGAGGTTGCCGCCGGTGTCGCGCTGCACGGCGACCGCCTCGGAGATCCAGCGAAAGTCCTGACTGTCCATCCGGTCGGCGGTCACGTTCATGGCCTCCACGAGGTCGCGACCGATCCGGTTCTCGTTGACGATTCGCGCGAACTCCTCCGACGTGGGTACCTGCGCCTCACGCGAGGCGGTGTCCAGAGCGCGGACCAGGCTGTGACCTGCCCTCAGCGCCGAAGCGATCATCTGCAGTGACTCGTCCAGCTGGTCGGCGAACGCCTGGCGCCTCTTGTTGCCACGGCTGCGAAGCACGAGCTTCGCGATGACCGGCACGAACAGGGCGGCCACGGCACCCACGATGACGCTGCCCGCCAGGGCACCCACGAACGCGAACGCCGCAAAGGACATCGCCGAGATCATCACCACGAGTGAGCCGGACGTCATGCGGATCGAGGCCATCTCGATCTCGGCCGCCGGAAACGGCACCCACCCCCGGGTCTTGAGGACCGAGTCGACCAGACTCACCAGGCTGTCGGCCAGGATCGTCAGCTGCGACTTCGGTGCCGTGCCGGTGGGGCGACGGCGCGAGAGCTCCAGCTTGCCGACGTTCGGCGCCAGCGCGGCGTACGTTGCCAGGCCGAGTGCGGCCATGACAGCCAGGACACCGAGAAGCAACATCAGCGACCACCTCCCGCAAGTGCCGTCATGAATGACTCGGGTGAGTACGGGATGCCGTACTCCTCGAACTTGTCGATGAAACGTGGACGAATGCCCGTGAACTTCGGTGTGCCAAGGAAGTTGCCCTCAGAATCCGTGCCGGCCGCAAAGTCGAACAAGAAGATGTCCTGCAGGACGACCGTGTCCTGCTCCATCCCCAGCACTTCTGTCACGTGGGTCACCCGACGGGTGCCGTCACGCATGCGCGTCAGCTGGACGATGACGTCCACCGCGGAGGCGATCTGCTCACGTACGGCGCGCAGCGGGAGATCCATACCGGCCATCAGCACCAGGGTCTCCAGTCGAGCGATCGAGTCGCGCGGTGAGTTCGCGTGAACGGTCGACAGCGAACCGTCGTGGCCGGTGTTCATGGCCTGCAGCATGTCGAGGCTCTCACCGCCTCGCACCTCGCCCACCACGATGCGATCGGGCCGCATGCGCAGCGAGTTGCGGACAAGATCACGAATCGAGACTTCGCCCGTGCCCTCGATGTTGGGCGGGCGGCTCTCCAGACTCACCACGTGGTCCTGCTGCAGCTTCAGCTCGATCGCGTCCTCGATCGTCACGATCCGCTCATCTGACGGAATGAATGACGAGAGGACGTTCAGCAGGGTCGTCTTTCCGGTGCCGGTACCGCCGGAGACGATGATGTTGAGCCTCGCCTGCACGCACGCGTTCAACAGCTCCGCCATCGGTTCGGTGACCGACTTGAAGCGCACCAGGTCCGACACCTGCAACGGGACGGTCGAAAACTTTCGGATCGTGAGTGAGGAACCGTTGACGGCCAGCGGCGGGATCACGGCATTGACTCGCGAACCATCCGACAGTCGCGCGTCGACCAGCGGGGAAGACTCGTCGATGCGGCGGCCGACATTGGCCACGATGCGCTCAATCACCCGCCGTAGATGCTGCTCGGAACCGAATCGCATCCCACTTTCGATGAGCCTGCCACCCCGCTCGACGTAAATGCTCTCGTGGCCGTTGACCATGATCTCGGAGACGCTCTCGTCGTTGAGCAGACGCTGGAGCGGCCCAAGACCGAGCGCATCGTCCTCGATCTCCTGGATCAGGCGGCTTCGCTCCTCTGCCGTCAGCAAGAGCTGCTCGGCAGCGACAATGCGTGACAGCTCCTCGCGTACGAAGTCCTGCAGCTGCTCCTCGGTGAGGCTGGCATCGCTGATGCGCGAGCCGATCGATTCGAACAATGCTCCGATCGCACGCGCCTTCACCGCCGCGAACGCGTCAACCTTCGGAGGCTCGACGTCTTCGGCGACCCGCTTCTGTGATGGACGCTGCCGCTCATACGACTCAGCCGGATCGGCGTTGAGTCGTACGGCTTCGAGGCGGTCGCTGAGGCTGCTCATGTGAGCGCAACTCCCTTGTGCGCGAAGGTGGCCTTGGCGTTCGCACCATCACCTTCGATGCGCTTGACGACATTGTTCAATGCCTTTGCGGCCGGGCCGCCCTTCTTCTCCATCAGGACCGGCACACCCCGATTTGATGCGAGGGCAACCTCGGATGCTCGGGGAACCACGACATTGACCGGCAACCCGACGACGGCCTCGACGTCACGGACGGTCAGCCCGGAGTCACGATCAGCAAAGTTCAGCACCAGGTGCCGTTCGCCCGGGAGGATGTTCAGGGTTGCGAGCACCTCGATCTCCTTGCGGACGTTGCGAACGCTGGCCACGTCCATGCTCGACACGAACACCGCGTCATTCGCCTCCTCGAGAGCGGCGAGCGTGGGTTCGTCCAACCCCGCGCCCGTGTCCACGATGACGAAGCGGAACTGTGCCGCCAACGAGCTGAGGAGTGCCCGCACCTGCTTGGGTCCGACCTTGTCGGCCGCCGCCGGCGACTCCGAACCGCACAGCGCATAGAAGTTACTGGGGTGTGCGGTGAGGAAGGTCTTGAGCAGGAGTGAGTCGACGCCGCCCTGACTCGCAAAGACGTCAGCCAATGAGTGCGCCGGCTTGAGGTCGAGATGGGTCGCGACGTCACCGAACTGAAGGTCCAGGTCGACCAGGACCACATCCATTGGTGCCTGCCGAGCAAGCCCGACGGCGAGGTTGACGGCAATCGTGGACTTGCCCACGCCGCCCTTGGGGGAGGCGACCACCACCACCCTGCTCTCGACTGCGCGCTCAACTTCAGGATCACTGGATCGACGCTTCAGATTGCGCCGTGAGGAGTTGTCGTGCGCCTTGAGCAACATGATGCGGAACTCTTCGTCGCTGGCCTCCGGCGACAAGACGTCGCGGAAACCAGAACGCATCGCTTCAAGCACCAGATCGCTGGTCGGCTCGGCGACCAGTACGACGCTGATCTGCGGATGCATGGCCTCCAACAGACTGGCCAGAGACATCGACGTCTGCCGGCTGACCTGCGGGCCGAACACCGCAATGTCGGGCAGATGATCCTCGGTCAGAATCGATCGGATGTCGAAATCGGGTCGTTCGACCACGGCCGCCGCCACCGGACCCAGGACATTGCCAGGGAACTGGCTCAGTCGGTATTCCAGCCCACCATCGCCGCCGAGCAGCATGATCCGGCTCATTTGATCACATCCTTCGACTCGATCTGCCGAGACCCAGCGGTCTCGGTCTCCGTGTTCTGCAACGTCAGCCAGACCTTGCCGAACTCTGAAGCATTAACAATCTTCTCGGCGCTCAGGGGGTTGACGGCGAACGTCACCAGCACGGGGACACCCGCCTCCTCGGCGCCAACCTTGTTGAGGACGGACTCAGACACCCGGGTGATGAGCAGATCGTTCATGACGACGTTCGTGTAGCCGCCATCTCCGCCCTGCTTGGCGTAGCTGACGATCAGTCCCACTCGATCGCCGGCCTTGAGGACGCCAGTCGGCAGGCGTGGCGCCGACAGCGCGATGCTGACCTCCTGCATTCCCGGCGGGAGCGACGACGCGCCGTCCTTGCCGGAGGACGTGCCGAACCGCTCGGTGATGAGCTGCTCGCCCGGCTTGAGCACCGAGTTGGTCGACAAGCTCTTCACGGCGTCAAGGCTCGTCAGCGCACCCTTGACTCGCACGGAGACGGGAACCTTCTTGAGCTTGACGGCCGAGCCGATGCGGCTGGCCGGCGTCTGCGGCGGGATCTCGGTTGCCACGACGAGCACCTCGACCAGCTTGGCATCGGCAAACGCGCGTTCCTCCGCACCTTGCGCATATCCAACCAGCGCGATGATGCCGACGAGCGCCAGGATCGCAGCGCTGATGATCGCGACAAGTTTCCGTTTCACGATTCTTTCCCTTCTCAGTCTCTAGTTGCTCAGCCGGGTGGAGAGCTTGACGCCGCCGAGGTCCGGCGCAGCGCTGTCGTAGGCGAATACCTGATCGGGATCCTGAACCACGGATCGCACGAAGTAGCCCTGAATTCCCTGACACGTCAGCGTCAGGATGTTGAGGCAGGACGGGGAAGCGCTCGAGTCGTTCTTGGCGTTGCCCGGCTCCTGCCACCCGGTGATCTTGAACGGCGCAAATCCGACGATGCGCAGCGTGATGGAGGACGACAGAACTGTCAGAGGCGACGACGACTCATAGATCGGCATCATCGCCACGGTGCCGAGCTTGAGCTTGTTGACACAGGCAGTCGGCGCGATCACGGGTGTGACAGTCGTGACGAGCATCGTGGTGAAGACCTTGACCTTCATGTTGCACATCGACATGTTGCTGATGTCGAAGAGATCGAGGGCGTCCACGAGTGCCGTCAGCCACACCGCACCGTTGCTCATGTTGAGCGTGTTGCCACTACTGCCGGTGCAGGTCGTGTTGGCGAAGTAGTTGGTGAGCGGGATGCCCAGCAGGTTCAGCGTCCCGATCAGGCCCTTCAGTGTGGCGCTGAGCAGATCGGTGCGAATCAAGATGTGGTTGGTGGCCGGGTAGGCGTTGGCCTTGTACTGGCAGTAGCCGACCGCCATCGGCAGCAGCGGGTAACCCTCGTTCGGCGCCTTGTCCCAGGTTGCCGTTGCGCTGACGCTTGCCGTCTTCGACGAGACGCCCGCGAGGCGGGCGAACGTGAACGGAACGACCTTGGTCGACGTGACCGTGACTGAGCTTGAGGATGGGGTGATGGTCCCCTGCACACCGGTATCCGCGCCGCTGATGTTCTGGCCGACGACGAAGTTCGCCGTCGACTTCGGGGCGTTGCCGTTCGCCGAATAGCAGGTCGACCGATAAAGAGCGCAGTCCTGGGCGATCGCCAGGGCGGCATTGTCGGTGGCAGTCTGCAGCTTCTGTCGCTGCGTGTATGCATTGCCGACGTCGACACTCATGCCAACAGCTGCGATCAAAGTGGTCGCCAAGACGCCGACCAGGATGGCGGTGAGCCCACGCTCGTCGCGCTTAGCTCGTCTCGTCAGGTTCCACTGCATCGCGCTACCGCCTTTCCGGTCACGGTGTAGGTCGTTCCGAAGAACTTGGTGGCCGTCGCCTTGGAGGAATTGGTGATCGTCACGGTCACGTTCCCAAAGGTTCCGTCGCCCGCCTGGGCGCACGAGCTGTAGCCGGAGGTGAACGTGACGACCGGGGTCAACGAGCTCGGCATGCCGGCGTTGACGGCGGCGGTCTTGGCCTTCGCCACGTTGTTCTCGATGGTCATCGAGCGGGCTGCGACGAAAGCGGCGTTGTTGTACTGGGCCACGGTCTTGTAGCGCTCACCGAAGTCGATGATTCCAAAGACCAGTAGCAACAAGAGGGGGACGATGAGCGCGAACTCGACTGCTGCGACTCCGCGGCTGTCCCGTGAATGACGTGTCATCATGTCGGCCGAAACCACGTCGCGCCGCAAACCCGGGTGGATTCACGGCGCGACACAGGCGCCCCGAGAGCGCCAAGTGGCTGCTTCGACTCAGAGGCTGATGCCCGTGAACAGGCCGTTGATCTTCGGGCCCAGCACGAGCAGCGCAGCTGCAATGATCAAGGCGACTCCGCCGGCCATGAGTGCGTACTCAATCGCGGTGACGCCGTCTTCATCCTTGCGCTCCAGGCGTGCCTGGAACGTCGAAAGCACTGCGAACATCTTGTTGAATGCCGACATGTGAATTACTCCCTCATACGATTTAAGTCACTCAGTTGAGCGACTCTCCCTACCGTCAACGTAGGTACCTGTATGTACGAAGTGCGCGAATTTTGGGATGGTTATTGCTAGTCACAACGAGCTATGTACGAATGCTGACTCTGCAGACAAAATCCCGCGCGGGGTTGCTCCGCTAGCCGATCGCCTGGAACAGTTCCAGGATCTTGGGTCCCAGCCCCAGCATGGCTGCCGCAACCAGCACCGCCACCGCGGTGGCGATCAGGCCATACTCGATCGACGTCACGCCGAGCTCGTCGCAAGGTGCACGTTCTGCACGAATGTTGTTCATGTCCGCTCCCTCGGCTCATGGCATGCCAATTGGCACCTCGTCCCACGCTAGCCGCCACCAGGCCGTGGCACCGCCGAACGCCCGTAAGGGTCGGTGGAGCCCACGATCACCGCACGCATGCATGGCACCTCCGGGAACCTTCTTCTACTCTTCTGAGACGTTCTGGCCCGTCTCGACATCTATTGGTGAGGCGTCTGGACGACTGAACAGATCGGAGCCACGGTGACACCACCGACGACACAAGCCCCTCCCCGCGGAGACGGTGAGCTCCTGTCGCGCGCGGCAGCCGGAGATCGGGCGGCGTTCGGCCAGCTCTACGACCGGCACGTACGTCCCGTCTATTGGCAGGCCTATGCCGTCGTGCGCGATGCCGACGAGGCCGAGGACATCACCCAGGACGTGTTCATCACGACGTGGAACAAGATCCGTGCCATCAACCTCGTCGATGAGTCGGCGTTGCCGTGGCTGCTCGTCACGGCTCGTTTCACCGCGCTCAACGCCCGACGAAGGACCCTCAAGACTCGCCGACACCAGGTCGAGCTCGACGCCGATCTCAACGATGCGAGCAGCTCTGTCGAGGACGAGGTCGAGGGTGCCCAGGTGCGGGCCGAGATCGAGAAGGCCGTCGCGGCGCTGTCGCCAACGGATCGCCAGTTGTACGACCTCTGCGTCGTCGGCGACCACACCTATGAGCTCGCAGCTCGTGAGCTCGGCGTGACTCATGCCGTCGTTCGCAACCGTTTGTCCAGACTTCGAAGCAGGCTACGCGCCGACCTTCGCTCCATGAGAGAACTGCCATGAAGGAGAACGGCATGAACGCCACACTCACTGATGATCGCGTCGAATCGATGCGATCGACTGTCATGAACAGCGTCGACACCGACATCAGGCGGCGGGGCACCCGCACGCGTCGAGTGATCGGGATGGCCGCCGCCAGCGTTCTGGTCGTCGGCATCGGCACGTTCGGCATCGCGGCCCTCGACAACTCAGACGGCGGCCAGGACGTCGCGGCGATCGACGCCGTCGAGAACCCGAAGACGTTTGACGGCGGCCAGGTCGGAGGTGCCGGCATTGCTGAGGTGGCTCCGAGCACCGACGAGTCGCAGGGCCGCGAGATCATCACGACCGGGTCGGTCAGCGTCACGGTCGGCGATCCGCGTGAGGCGGCGCAGAAGGTCAGCGCCTACGTCGACTCGATCGATGGGCGCGTCGACGCCCGCACCGAGACCACCGGAGACGACTTCGAGGCTGCCTATCTCGAGGTGCGCGTCCCGAGCACCAAGGTCACCCAGGCGATCGCCCAGCTCAAGACGTACGGCACCGTCACCGACGTGTCGCTGCAGAACAGTGACGTCACCACGCAGACCAAGGACCTCGACGCTCGGATCAATGCGCTGAACGTGTCGATCAAACGACTCGAGAAGATCATGGCCGAGACGGACTCGAGCGATGAGCTGATCAAGGCTGAGACGGCGCTCACCCAGCGTCAGGAGCAGCTCGAGAGCATGACGGCTCAGCGCGCGTCGATCGCCGATCAGGTGCAGCTGTCGACGCTGTCGATCGAGCTCACCGAGAAGACCAAGGCAGACAGTGTCTCGGCAGGTGGCTTCAAGGGTGGCGTCATCGACGGCTGGAACGCGCTCGTCAACACGCTCAACAACACCGTTGAGTTCATCGGCATGGCACTTCCGTGGGCTGGCATCGCGATCGTGCTCTACGGCGCATATCGACTGATCGCCCGCCGGCGCGACTGGAACTAGTCCTCTCGCTGCTCAAGCTGGTCGCGGGCGACGAACTTCGGGACGCACATCCGCCACGCATCGAGAACAAGCTCCTGCATCTCGTCGAGCCCCAGCTCACACATCCTGGCAACGACCCACTGGTAGCGCATGTCGCTGGCCCTCGGCATCAGGAATGTGTCGGGTCGGCTGTCCACCAGATCTGCACGCTCAGCCTTGGGGAAGCCGAACCCCATCAGCTCCTCGTCGCGCGAGAACGCGACGAACACCAGGCTGCCGACGCGGAACTTGATGTGGTCCCGCACGAGCACCTCGTACGCCCGTGGGAGTGTCAGCGCGAACTTGCGGACGTCTTCGACCGTCACCATGTGAGGGAGCGTACGACTCAGCGGCGACACTAGGCAGGCGTCGCGCCCGGAACAGCCTTGCCGCCTCGAGGCTCATCATCTCCGGGGATTCGGAGCGATCGCTCCAGCACCAACGCCGCGACCATCATCAAGATCGCCGCGACCGCGGCTGCACCCGAGTGAATCACCCGGTCCTTGCCCAGAGGCGAGTCGAGCGCGTCGAGGTAGGCCACCGCATAGCCGCCATAAGCACCCGCGAACAGCGCTGCCGCCGCCCCGCTCGCCTTGGCGACAGCCAGGAGGGCCACGCCGCGATCTGAGGTCATGCGCTGGTGCTTCTTGTGCAGGCTCTGCCACGTGCTCCAGGCGATGGCGCCGAGGACGGCCGCCCCCAGCAGGAATGGCAGCGGTGCTCCCCAACCGACCACGGGTACATTGCGATCGGCCCGCAGGATGAGCTCGGGTATCAACCGTCCGAACACCAGCCCGATGCCGATGAGCGAGGTGACCCACAGGGCGGAGGTCCGTTTTGACGTGTTCACGCGCGGTCTCGCCGGGCGATCACAAGATGATCTCGAGGTCCTCGCGCTTGACGACGCCCGAGGTGTCCAGGTCCCCGATGAGGTCTGCAATGAAGCCCTTGCCCGGGATCTCACCCTCGGGGTCGATCTCGAGCCACGGCACCAGGACGAACGCACGCTCGTGCGCCCGCGGGTGCGGCAGCACGAGCTGCTCGTCATCGGCCACCCGGCCGCCGACGACGATCAGGTCGACGTCAAGGGTGCGGGGTGCGTTGGGCTCGGAGCGCTGGCGGCCAAAGGCGTCTTCGATCGCCAGGGCCCGGTCGAGCAACGTGTGGACCGTGAGGGTGGTGTCGATCAGCACGACGGCGTTGAGGAACTTGCCGGCATCCGGGGGGCCACCAACTGGTTCGGTCTCGTAGACCGAGGAGATCGCGACGACAGTCACCTCAGGGGTGTCCTCAAGCGTCGAGACACCACCTTGGAGCCGAGCGTGACGTTCGCCCAGATTGGACCCGAAAGCCAGGACAGCCTGACGGATGGGCCGCATGCCGCCGGTCATCGTGTCGGCGTCGAGCTCGTACGGGGTGGGCGCTTCGGTCACAGTCTGCTCCGCTCGATTGTGACGGCAACGTCTGTGAACGTCACCGCTATGGGCGCTTCTGGTTTGTGCACCGTCACGCTAACCCATTGCACCGACTCCTCGGCGAGGCACGTGTCCACGATGCGGAGCGCGAGGGTCTCGATGAGATCCACCGGGTCGTTGACGATGGCATCATGCACCGCCTGGGCCAGCTCACCGTAGTGGACCGATGCGCTCAGATCACCGTCGCGGGCGGCAGGCCCGAGGTCGAGTCCGAGCGTCACGTCCACGCTGAACAGCTGACCGTTCTCGCGCTCGAAGTCGAACAGGCCGTGATGCCCGTGGGCGCTGATGCCGCGCAGCTCGATGCGATCGAGTCCTTCAGGAATCGTCATGGGCCCTCCGCATCGTGGACGCCCAGCTCGGCGACCGGTGACGCGTGGCGGGACCAGAACTTCCACCCGCTCGCGTCACGTATCAAGGTACTGGTGCACACCGCCTTGCCTCCGGTGAAGGTCTGGTCGCCCGAGGTCTCGTCGCCGGACAGGATGTTCTCGGTGCAGGTGATGACGACAGCCACCGGGTCACTGCCGGTCCGCGGAAGTGTCGTGACGACCTGATCTGTCAGGAAGAACTGGATGTAGCCGACATTGGCCATCAGCACCGTCCACGACCTCAGCACCGCGGGCGTGCCCCGCACGGGCATCGCGCCCGGATGCACGCAGAACGTGTCCGGGTCGTCGGCCCACAGCGATGCCATCAGGTCGACGTCTCCGGTCTCGACGGCGTCGTAGAACGCCCGGTGAGTGGCCAGCGGATCACTCAACCGAAGGCTCCCAGGCCGGTCGGCTCGCGTCGCGTGCGCGCAACGACGCGCACTGCGTCGGCTGACGCGGCGGACTCGTGGACCCGAACGCCCCACACCCCGGCCGCAGCAGCCATGGTCGTGATTGCGGTCGTCGCGTCCTCACGCTGGTCGGTCGACCTCAGCTCACCGTCGGCGCCGAGCAGCTCGCCGAGGAATCGTTTGCGACTCGCCGCCACGAGAACGGGATAGCCGAGCGTGGTGAATGCATCGAGGTTGGCCAGCACGGTCCAGTTCTGGTCACCGGTCTTGGAGAAGCCGAGACCGGGATCGATGATGATGTGGTTGCGGTCGACCCCCGCGGCGAGCGCGGCATCCACCTGCTCGAGCAGCTCACTGACGATGTCTGGGATCAGGTCGCCGTACGTCGTGTGGTCCCTGTCCTGCATGACGGCCGAGTGCTGTCGCCAGTGCATCAGCACCAGCGGGCAGGCTGCCTTGGCGGCGATGCGCACCATGTCTGGATCAGCGCGGCCGCCCGACACGTCGTTGAGGATCGCCGCACCGGCATCAAGAGCGCGCTCGGCGACCGAGGATCGCATCGTGTCGACCGAGACCGTGATGCCGTGAGCCACCAGTCCCTCAATGACGGGCACGACGCGGCGAAGCTCTTCGTCGCCGTCGATCCGAATGGCACCCGGCCTGGTTGACTCTCCCCCGACGTCGACCAGGTCGGCGCCGTGCTCAGCCAGCTCGATGCCGTGCCGGATGGCCGAGGCAGGGTCGAGCCACTTGCCGCCATCTGAAAACGAATCAGGTGTCACGTTGACGACCCCCATCACGAGGCACCTGTCGTCGGCCAGTCCTGGGAGCATCGCTAACGCGCGGTGATGAGGCCCATTGCCTCGGCTCGGGTGGCCGGATCTCTCAGCTGGCCGCGTACGGCACTGGTGACGGTCTTGGCGCCGCCCTTGCGCACGCCCCGCATCGCCATGCACAGGTGCTCAGCCTCGATCACGACGATCGCGCCCTGCGGCTCGAGGTGCTTGACCAGCGCATCGGCGATGTCGGTCGTCAACCGCTCCTGCACCTGCGGTCGGCGAGCGAACACGTCGACGAGACGGGCCAGCTTGGACAGGCCCGTGACGCGGCCTCCCTCGGTCGGGATGTATCCGACGTGGGCCACGCCGAAGAACGGCACCAGGTGGTGCTCACACATCGACCACATCTCGATGTCCTTGACCAGCACCAGCTCGTCATGACCGACCTCGAACACGGCTGTGAGCACGTCCTCGGGCGACTGGTCCATGCCCGCCAGCAGCTCGATGTAGGACCGCGCGACACGAGCTGGGGTGTCCTTCAGTCCGTCGCGATCTGGATCCTCACCCACGGCATGGAGTAGCTCACGGATGGCCGCCTCGGCCCGCGGCAGGTCGACCGTCACGCGGTGTCCGGGTCACTGGGCAGCGGCGCATCCGGTCCGGTGTCGGGGCCGATGACGACGCCGACCTCGGGGGCATGACCGTTGGTGCTCGGGCGTGGGGCACCCTCCACCGGCGGGATGGTGGACGGAACGCGCGTCTCGGACCCGGTCCACGGCGGCCGAACGTTGCGTCGTCGCAACGGCTCGAAGATCTCGGCAACCTCCGCCTTGTTGAGAGTCTCGCGCTCCATCAGCTGCATGACGAGCTCATCGAGCACGTCGCGGTTCTCGTTGAGGATGTCGAATGCCTCTTGGTGCGCGAAGGTGATCAGCTTGTTGATCTCCTCGTCGACGATGGCCGCGACTGATTCGGAGTAGTTGCGGGCGTGGCCGATGTCGCGGCCCAGGAATGGCTGGCCCTCGTTCTCTCCGAGGCGTACGGCACCGAGACGTTCGGTCATGCCGTACTGGGTGACCATGGCTCGCGCGAGTCCGGTGGCCTTCTCGATGTCGTTGCCGGCGCCCGTCGTCGGGTCGTGGAACACCAGCTCCTCGGCGGCTCGGCCGCCCATCATGTAGGCGAGCTTGTCGAGCAGCTCAGCACGAGTCTGGGAGTACTTGTCCTCGTCCGGAAGCACCATCGTGTAGCCGAGCGCACGGCCGCGAGGCAGGATCGTGATCTTGTGGACCGGATCGCTCTGCGGGAGCGCCGCGGCGACGAGAGCGTGTCCGCCCTCGTGATAGGCCGTGATGAGACGCTCTTTTTCGTTCATCAGGCGGCTGCGCTTCTGCGGACCGGAGATGACCCGGTCGATTGCCTCGTCGAGGGCAATGTTGGTGATCGTCTTGTCGCCGTTGCGGGCCGTCAGCAGCGCGGCCTCGTTGAGGACGTTGGCCAGGTCGGCACCGCTGAAACCGGGCGTACGGCGTCCGACCGCCTCGAGGTCAACTTCGGGTGCAATCGGCTTGCCACGCGAATGCACCTTGAGGATCTGGGTGCGGCCCTTGAGGTCGGGTGCCTCGACGCCGATCTGACGGTCAAATCGCCCCGGACGCAGCAGCGCGGGGTCGAGGACGTCTGGTCGGTTGGTCGCGGCGATCAGGATGACACCACCGCGTACGTCGAATCCGTCCATCTCGACGAGAAGCTGGTTGAGCGTCTGCTCCCGCTCGTCGTGGCCGCCGCCCATTCCGGTGCCGCGATGGCGACCCACGGCGTCGATCTCGTCGATGAACACGATGGCGGGCGCGTTTTCCTTGGCCTGTTCGAACAGGTCACGGACACGGCTGGCGCCGACGCCGACGAACATCTCGACGAAGTCGGATCCGGAGATGGAGTAGAACGGCACACCCGCTTCGCCGGCGACTGCCCGAGCCAGCAGCGTCTTGCCGGTGCCGGGCTGTCCGTAGAGCAGGACGCCCTTGGGGATCTTGGCGCCGACGGCCTGGAACTTCGCGGGCGCCTGGAGGAATTCCTTGATCTCGCCGAGCTCCTCGATCGCCTCATCGCACCCGGCGACGTCGGCGAACGTGGTCTTGGGGGTGTCCTTGTTCATCAGCTTGGCCTTGGACTTGGCGAACTTCATCACGCCGCCGCCACCGCCCTGCATCCGGCTCATGATGAACAGGAAGATGCCCACGAACAGCAGCAGTGGCAGGAGGGAGCCGAGGATCGAGCCGAGGAGGCTTCCCTGCGGCACCTCGACGTTGTAGGTCTTGAGCGTCTTGTCGGTCACGGCCGCCTGGGCCTTCTCGACCAGGCCGAATCCCTGATCGCCCAGCCACTTGGCCTTGACCTTCTTGCCGTCCTTGAGGGTCGCCCTGACCTCTTGGTCACCTTCGACGAACGTGACATCCTTGACCTTGTTGTCGTCGAGGTAGGACACCATCGTGGCCGTCTTGACCTCGTTGAATCCGTCAGCGGAGTTGGAAAATCCGAGCACGGCGAAGACGATCACGGTGATCAGGATGATCCATGGCAATGGACCCTTGAAGAGGCGTTTGAAATTCATGACAGTGCGGAACGAGTCCACTTCTCCCTGGTAAATAGTGGGTGACTAGACGGTACACGCCGACTGGTACACCCTGTGAACGTAGCCGGGATCGGCGTTAGTTCCCCTGTGTCCGCCAGATGAGCCGTCCCACTGCATCGCCTGGGGACCGACACGACGGGTCATTGCGCGAGGCAATCGAAGCGGTCGAGGGCGAACGTCAGGAGTAGACGTGCGGCGAGAGAGTGCCGATGCAGCGCAGGTTGCGGTACTTCTCGTCGTAGTCGAGGCCATAGCCGACGACAAAGGCGTTGGGGATGTCGAATCCGACATATGTCACGTCGACGTCCATCGTCACGGCTTCGGGCTTGCGCAGCAGAGTCGCGATCTCGACCGATGCCGGGCCGCGTGACTTGAGGTTGGTGATGAGCCACGACAGCGTGAGCCCGGTGTCGATGATGTCCTCGACCACGAGCACGTGGCGGTCCTTGATGTCGGTGTCGAGGTCCTTGAGGATGCGCACGACACCCGATGACTTGGTGCCCGACCCGTAGGACGAGACCGCCATCCAGTCCATCTCGACGTGCCGGTTGAGGCCACGGGCGAGGTCGGCCATGACCATCACCGCGCCCTTGAGCACGCCCACGAGTAGCAGGTCCTTGCCCTCGTAGTCGGCCTCGATCTGAGCGGCCATCTCGCCGAGGCGATCCACGATCTGCTTCTCGGTCAGCAGGACCTGATCTGCTTCGATCTCTCCGTCAACATGCGTCTGATCCACGTGCTCAGCCTCCCACAGGCGTGGTGACGTAGGCGAGGCAATCCCCCACCCGTACGCAGGCGACCCCGCCGGGCAGCTCGATGCGCAGCTGACCGTGCCAGTCGGTGACGAGGCGATCGATCTCGGCGAGGTGTGCTGCGTTCAGGGCCGACGGGTCTGCTCCCGCCTCCAGCGCTGACCGTCGAAGCACCCTCGAGCGCAGCACGGGCGCCAGCTCGCGCAACGTGTCGACGAGAAGCGGAGAGGCGACCGACGCGGCAAGGTCGTCGAGGTAGGCGGAGTCGGCCCGCACCTGATCGGCGGTCCGTGCGAGGGCTTCGGCCACTCCACCTCCGAGCACGTCCTCGAGCAGCGGAAGTGCCTCCGACCTGACCCGGACTCGGCGGTAGGCAGGATCGCTGTTGTGCGGATCGACCCACCAGGTGAGGCCCGCCGCTCGACAGATCTGCTCGGTGTCGGCTCGGCGCAGCGCGAGAAATGGCCGGCGGAGCGCGCCGTTGACCGCGGCCATACCGGCGATCGAGCGCGGACCCGAGCCCCGGCCGAGGCCGAGCAGGACCGTCTCGGCCTGGTCGTCGAGCGTGTGTGCCAGCAGGACTGCGTCAGCGTGCTGCGCGTCCAACACGGCGTAGCGTGCCGAGCGCGCCGCCGCTTCGGGCCCACCGGCGCGACCCACGTCGACCGCGACGACGTCAGTGTGAACGCCGATCGCGGCGAGCTGTGCGGCTGCCGCCGCCGCCACCTCAGCGGAGCCGGACTGCAGCTGGTGATCCACGATGACGGCTCTCAGGTCCCACGACTCGTGATCGGCGACGAACGCCGTCACTGCCGCCAGCGCCAGAGAATCCGCACCCCCGGAGACCGCGACGACAACCCGGCTGCCGGGCCCCAGATCGGCCAGCACACTGCGTACGAGGTTGCGCCCTGCGGCGGTCGCCGGGTCAAGTGCCGTCATGTCGGTCGCTGATCAGCCGTGGACGCGGGAGACCCAGGATGGTGGGTCGAGGATCTCTGCCTTGGTCGGCAGGTTGGCAGGTTTGTCCCAGACAGCGTTGAAGCCGTCCATGCCGACCTTGGCGATCACGGCATTCACGAACGCGGCACCGTCGCGATATTGGCGCATCTTGGCATCGAGGCCGAGCAGGCGTCGCAGGAGCTTGTCGAGGCTGCCCGTGCCCTTGCGGCGCTCGTTGAACTTGCGCCGGATCTCCGCGACGCTCGGGATCACCTCCGGACCTACACCGTCCATGACGACGTCGGCGTGACCCTCCAGCAGCGACATGATGCCGGTGAGCTGGTCGACGATCTCTCGCTGGCGCGGGTTCTGGAACAGCTCGTTGATCGACGACTCGGACTCGCCGCGCAGGATCTTGACGACCTCGCTGAACGACTCGTTGACCATGGACGAGAGCGCCCCCGATTCGAGATCGGTGGCATCGATGAACTCGTCGAGCAGTGACCGCATGTGGTCGCGCATCCACTCCACGGCCGTGAACTGCACCCGATGGGTCTCCTCGTGGAGGCACACCCAGAGTCGGAAGTCGTGTGGATCGACCCCGAGCTGCTGCTCGGCATGGACGATGTTGGGAGCGACGAGCAGCAACCGTCCGCCCTCGCCATTGGGTCCGTTCCAGAACGGGTCGAACTGTCCGAGCACCTTGCTGGACATGAACGACATCAGCGCGCCGACCTCCGCGCCGCCGATCTTGCTGCCAACCGCCCGTCCGAGGCCGGACGGCATCTTGTCCGCCTCGATGAGCTTGTCCATCACCGGATCCATCAGGAGCTGGAACGTGTCGAGGTTGGCCTCGATCCAGCGCGGGCGATCGACGATGAGCACGGGTGCGGTCGCCGAGGTGGCGTGCAATCGGCTGAACTCGCGTACGGGTCCCTCGGATCGGGCCGCGCCCTCACGGAGCTCGGCCACCGCCTCGGCCACTTGAGCGGGCGCCATCTCGGGTCCGGGCTTGGTCAGCCGGTTCGCCGTCGACAGGGCGAGCTTCCAATCGATCATGAAAACAACCTACGCGGAGCGCGGTGACCCGACTCGAGAACTCAGCTCCCGCACGAGCAGGCGGCGATCGCGGCAGCCACTCGGTCGAGCGCGGCCTCGGCCGACCGCGGGTCGATCTTCGGCGCCCCGTCGGACAGCAGCGCGAAGACGACGGGAAGCCCGCCGGCTTCCAGGGCATAGCCCGCAAGTGAGTGGACTCCGGTGAGCGTTCCGGTCTTGGCGCGCACCCATCCGTAGGCAGCCTTGGTCGTCGAGAAGCGTTCCGACAGTGTGCCGCTGAAGCCGCTGACCGGCAGATCCGACAGCAACGACGAGGTCGGCAGACCAGCGACCGCTGCCAACACGGTCTGCGCCAACGTCGTCGGCGTCACCCGGTTGTCGCGGGACAGCCCGCTTCCGTCCCGGAGCCGCAGACCGGCCGTGTCGATGCCGGCCTGCTTGAGCGCCTCGACCACCGCTTGGGCGCCACCGTCGAACGTCGCCGGCCGCCCTCCGGCGATGGCAGTGTGGCGCAGCATCACCTCAGAGGCCTGGTTGTCACTCGTTCGGACGAGCGCCTCAACGATCTGCGCCACGGTGGCACTCTCCATCGAGGCCAGCTCGGTCGCTTCCGCCGGAGCCTTGGTTGCGGTGGGTTCGCCTTTGACCTTGATGCCGCGGTCGGCGAGGAGGTCGGCGAAGATGCGTCCCGCGCTGAGAGCCGGGTTGGCCGAGCGGATGCCATTGGCCTTGCCCTGATTGGCCCAGAGCGCACTGACGGGAGTCACGATGTTGCCGGTGACATAGCTCTTGGGCCAACCGGCACTCGCCGACGGTCCCGTGAACAGCGATGAGTCGAAACCGAGCTCGACGTCGCCCACACCATCGCGCTTGAGTGCCTCCGCCGTACGCGTCGCGAGCGTCGTGAGATCTGCACCCACCGCGCGATCACGGCGTGCGGGCTTCTTGATGAGCAGGTAGGGGTCGCCGCCTCCCACCAGGACGAGCTGCTTCCCGGCAAGGACGACGCGGGTCGCAAACCGCTGCTGCGGACCGATCAGGGACAACGCGGCAAATCCGGTCAGCAGCTTGGTGGTCGACGCCGGTATGAACTCACCTGATCCGTGGGACACCAGCACGTCACCCGTGCGACCCATGACAACCAGCCCCACGTGATCGCCGAGCGCGGACGCCTCGAGGGCCTGGTTGACCGCGGCCTGGACCTTGGTGCCGTCGAGTGAGCCACCCGGCGCGGGATCTGTGGCAGCATCGCCCGGCGCGGCGTTGGAGGTGAGCGCCGCCGGCGCCGTGACATAGGCAGGACCACAGTCGCCGTCACAGATGAGCGCGTTGAGGCTGCCCTTGGACCATGCGAACGTGCCGACGAGGGCCAGCACTGTCACCGCGACACCGAGAATCACTGCGGCCCGACGCAGCTGCGTCACCCTGCTTGTGCCCCGGTCTTCCACATGGGCCAGACTATAGAGACACCGTAGCGACGCGCGCCCTGCGCTCGACGACGCTCTTGACCAGCCGGAGGCATCCCGTGATTTTCGACGTCACCGTTGAGATCCCCAAGGGCAATCGCAACAAGTACGAAGTCGACCACGAGACGCATCGCATCCGGCTCGACCGGACGCTGTTCACCTCGACCCAGTACCCCGCAGACTATGGGTTCATCGACAACACGCTGGGCCTCGACACCGATCCGCTCGACGCCCTCGTCCTGCTGTCCGAGCCGACGTTCCCCGGCTGCGTCATCGCCTGTCGCGCAATCGGCATGTTCCGCATGACCGACGAGGCCGGTGGCGACGACAAGGTGCTGTGCGTGCCGGCATCCGACCCGCGCCAAGAGCACCTGCGCGACATTCACCACGTGCCGGAGTTCGATCGCCTCGAGATCCAGCACTTCTTCGAGGTCTACAAGGACCTTGAGCCGGGCAAGTCGGTCGAAGGCGCCAACTGGGTTGGCCGCGTCGAGGCCGAGGCCGAGGTTGCAGCGAGCTTCCAGCGATTCAAGGACAACGGCGGCTACTGAGCCGTCGCGCCACCACTGAGCAGCGTTCGCATCGTGTCGGCGAGGACACCGATGTCGACCGTGCTGTCGAGCGAGCGCAGCGCGGCCAGGCCGATGCCGAGGCTCAGCAGGACGGTGGCGGCCTGTTCGGCCGGCATCTTCAGCTCGAGTCCTGCTTCACGGGTCACCTGACGCACCAGGTCGGCCGCCGCGGCGACGATCTCGCGGTGCCGCTTCTTGAGCTCGCCGGCGACATACGGGCTCTGCCGCGCGACGGCGGCGAACTCGACCTCCAGCGCGGTCCAGCTCGGCCGGCCCACACCCTCCTGAGCCCACGCCGCGAACGCGTCGATGCGACCTTCGAGGTCGGTGCGCTGGGTGAACGCCGACACGACTCCGTTGATCTGCTCCTCGTGGATGCTGTCGAGGACAGCCATGCAGAGCTCTTCCTTGCCGGCAAAGTTGGAGTAGACCGCGCCCTTGCTGAAACCGGCCTGCAACGCGACCTTGTCGAGTGACGTCGCGGCATAGCCGTCGCTGAGGAACATCTGCCGGGCGACGGCGATCAAGCTCTCACGGGTCTGTGCCTGACGTTGGGCCCTGCTGACGGCGCGAGCCTCGTTCACAGTCATTGCTCCCCCTCTTCGCCGACGCGGCCTGCGTCACATTGGCAAGTATTCCAGATACCGATAGTATCCGAAAGGTGATCAAAAAGGACATCGTCATCATCGGCACGGGCTTTTCGGGCATGGGCGCCGCCATGAAGCTGCGCGACTCGGGCCGTGAGGATTTCGTCGTCCTCGAGAAGGCTCACGACGTCGGCGGCACCTGGCGAGACAACACCTACCCCGGCTGCGAATGTGACATCCCGAGCCACATGTACTCCTTCTCCTATGAGCTCAACACCCAGTGGAGCAAGAGCTTCTCGGGTCAGGAAGAGATCTGGGCCTACCTGCGCAAGGTGGCCGACGAAAAGGGCATCCGGCCCTACATCGACTTCGGCGTCGAGGTCACCGGCGCAACGTGGGACGAGGACCGCAAGGTCTGGACCGTCAAGACCACCAGCGGCGAGGACTACGAGGCACGGGTCGTCGTC
Organism: uncultured Actinomycetota bacterium; assembly: GCA_963760105.1. Lineage (GTDB taxonomy): Bacteria > Actinomycetota > Actinomycetes > Propionibacteriales > Nocardioidaceae > Aeromicrobium. Next base: position 120,435 of record CAVXBP010000014.1, on the reverse strand, counting down.
GCGGGCGTCGGCGGTCTGCACATTCCGAACGTCCCTGAGATCACCGGCGCCGACACGTTCAAGGGCCCCAAGTTCCACTCCGCCCAGTGGGACCACAACGTCGACCTGCTGAACAAGAAGGTCGTCGTCATCGGAACAGGCGCCAGCGCGATCCAGTTCATCCCGATCATCGCCCAGGAAGTCGGTCATCTGACGGTCTTCCAGCGCACGCCTGCGTGGGTGCTGCCCAAGAAGGACAAGCCCACGCCGGAGTGGCGCAAGAAGGTGTTCGCCAAGGTGCCAGGTGCCCAGCGGGCCTACCGGAACGCGCTCTACTGGTCGCTCGAGGCGCGTGCCGTCGGATTCAACGGTCACATCAAGATCCTGCCGGTCGCCGAGAAGATCGTGAAGCGCTATCTCGCCAAGCAGATCCCCGATCCGGAGCTGCGCGCCAAGCTGACACCGGACTACCGCCTCGGTTGCAAGCGGGTGCTGCAGTCCAACACGTACTACCAGACCTACCTGCGCGACAACGTCACGCTCAGCACCGACGGTGTTGCCGAGATCGTCGAGGACGGCGTCATCGACGCCAACGGCGTCAAGCACGAGGCCGACATCATCATCTACGGCACGGGGTTCCACGTCATCGATGCGTTCGACTACCTCGAGGTCAAGGGCAAGGGCGGTGTCGACCTCGCCGCACAGTTCCGCGAGCACGGCACCGAGACCTACATGGGCATGACGATCAACGGCTTCCCCAACCTCTACTTCATGCTCGGCCCCAACACGGCCCTCGGACACAACTCGGTCGTGTTCATGATCGAGCAGCAGACGAAATACATCATCAACATGCTCGACGAGATGGACCAGCGTGGAGCGGTCGCGGCGGACGCGACCCAGCAGGCCCAGACCGAGTTCAACGCCGAGATCCAGAAGCTGGTCGAGAAGGGCATCTGGACCCAGGGCGGATGCACCAGCTGGTATCTCGACAGCCAGGGCAAGAACCGTACGATCTGGCCGAAGTTCACCTTCCAGTACTGGTGGGAGACTCGCAAGATCAAGGCATCGGACTTTGAGTGGGAAAAGGCAGCATGACCTCCGCGGCGTACGACATCCCCGTCGGACCCAAGGCGCCGGCATGGCTGATGACGTGGAAGTTCCTGCGAACCCGCTACGACGACATGCCCAAATATCACGCGGAGTACGGCGACACGTTCTCCGTACGGATCCTGCCGGGTCCGGCGACCTTGGTGGTCTACAGCGATCCCGCTGACATCAAGGAGATCTTCGCCGCTGATCCCGCGCAGTTCCATGCCGGTGAAGCCAACAGCATCCTCAAGTCCGTCATGGGCGAGCACTCAGTCCTGCTCACCGATGACGCCCAGCACATGCGTGCTCGCAAGCTGCTGATGCCCGCCTTCACCGGGCCGTCGATGCGTGGCTACCAGCCGCTGATCGAAGCCATCGCCAAGGCCGAGATCGACTCGTGGCGCGACGGCGAGACCGTTGCATCCCTCGATCGGATGAACGCCGTCACGCTCGACATCATCCTGCAGGTGGTGTTCGGAGTGACCGACGAAGAACGCCTCGCGGTGTTGCGACCCAAGGTGAACACCATGGTCAACATCGGCCCGATGACCCTGCTGGCGTGGTCATATCCCAGGCTCGCCAAGCTCCCGCCGTGGAGCACCTACTTCAAGAACCAGCTCGAGGTCGACAAGCTCTTGTACGCCGAGATTGCCGAGCGTCGAGCAGCTCACGACCTCGACGGGCGCGACGACGTGTTGTCCCGCCTGCTCCGGGTCGGCGACTCAGAGGGCGAAGCCCCCCTGACCGACGAGGAGATGCGTGACCAGCTCGTCACCTTGCTGCTCGCGGGACATGAGACCACGGCATCGGCGCTGTCCTGGACGCTCCACGAGCTCGGGCGCCATCCGGAGATCCTCGCCAAGGCCGTCGCTGCGGCCGACAACGGTGACGACGCCTACCTCGAAGCCTGCCTCAAGGAGTCAATGCGGGTGCACCCGATCATCGACTTCGTCGCGCGCACACTGCAGAGCGATCAGGTGGTGGCCGGTCGGCTGCTCCCTGCAGGCGTCACCGTCGCACCGTCGATCATCCTCTCGCACAGCCGCGACGAGAACTGGGCCAATGCCCACGAGTACATTCCGGAGCGCTTCATCGACGAGAAGATCTCGCCCAACATGTGGCTGCCCTTCGGTGGTGGCGTACGCCGTTGCATCGGTGCCGCGTTCTCCCTGATGGAGGGCACGATCGTGCTGCGTGAGGTGCTGCAGCGCTATCGGGTCTCGGCTGCCCAGCCGGCACCCAACAAGCTGCGCAACATCACCAACGTGCCCGGCGACAAGGCACCGGTCACCCTGACCAGTCGCTGATCGCCCCCGCTGTCGACGTTCGTCGGTAGGGTCGCGGCATGACCGATGCCAGCGCGACACCAATTTCACCTCAGGCCGAGGGCGTGACCGACGCAGCGTTGGCCGGTCTGCGGCGCTGGAACCTCGGGCTGACCGTCCTGCACGCGGCTCAGGCCGTCGCGATCCTGTTGCTCGCCAACGGCTTCTCGATCGCCGTCACGTCGACGTACCCCACAGGCCCGCCCGGCACCACGCCGCCAGCGCCCTCAACGCTGTTCGACGTCAACATCGGCGTCGCCATCGCCGTGTTCCTGTTCCTCGCCGCGTCCAACCACCTCGTGACGGCGACCGTGGCACGGGACACGTACGAGTCGGATCTCCGCGGCGGGATCAACCGCATCCGCTGGGCTGAGTACTCGATCAGCGCAACGATCATGATCGTTTTGATCGGGTTCTACTTCGGCCTCACCGACATCACCACCGTGATCGTCGTCGCCGGCGCGAACGTGGCCATGATCTTGTTCGGCTGGTTGCAGGAGCGGATGAACCCTCCCGGACGCGAGACGACCACCATGCTGCCGTTCTGGTTCGGCACAGTCGCCGGTACGGCACCGTGGGCGGCCATCGTGGTCAACTTCATGGGGTCTGAAGAGGTACCGGGCTTCGTGATCGCCATCTTCACCAGCCTGCTGGTGTTCTTCTCGACCTTCGCGGTCAACCAGTGGCTGCAGTACCGCGAGATCGGTCCGTGGAGCAGCTACGCATTCGGCGAGAAGGTCTACCTCGTGCTCAGCCTCGTGGCAAAGTCGGCCTTGGCCTGGCAGATCTTCGGCGGCTCGCTCGCCGGCTCCTGAAGGCCTCAGCGGGGGCCGACCGCAAGCACCGTGACGGCCGCCTCGCCGATCTCGTCACTCTTTGCGAGGTCGACCTGCGCCGTGATGCCCCAGTCACGATCACCCTCCGGGTCGTCGAACGTCTGGCGCACTGTCCAGGTCGACGAACCTTCCTCAACCATGAAGAGCTCAGGCCCCCGTGAGCCCGGGCCGGTGCCGATCGTCGTCTGTCCGGGTGTTGTCGGAGGGTATTCCTCGCGGTATGCGGCCATCGCCTCCATCCACGCCGTCGCGTCCCACCCGTCGTCGGAGTCGAGCTCGTCCAGCGCCGTCCAGCGACCGAACGCCGCAAGCTCGACGCGGCGGAACATCGCGTTGCGGACCAACACCCGAAAGGCCCGCGCGTTGCCGGTGACCGGCCGTGGGGGTGCGTTGCCTTCGGCCTTGGCGCGCACCTCTGCCGGGTCCGTGGTGGGGTTGATGAGCTCTTCCCACTCGTCGAGCAGGCTCGAGTCGGTCTGCCGGACGAGCTCGCCGAGCCACTCGGTCAGGTCCTCCAGCTCTTCGTTGCGCACCCGCTCGGGGACGGTTCGGCCCAAGGTCTTGTAGACATCTGAGAGATAGCGCAGCACCATCCCCTCGGACCGGGCGAGCTGATAGTCGCCGATCAGCTCAGAGAACGTCATCGCCCGCTCCCACATCTCCCGGACGACCGACTTGGGCTTGATCTCGTAGTCGGCGACCCACGGGTGGCCGACACGATAGGTCTCGTACGCCGCGGTGAGCAGCTCCTCGAGCGGTTTGGGGTGGGTGATCTCCTCGAGCAGCTCCATCCGCTCGTCGTACTCGATGCCGTCCATCTTCATCTCGTGGATCGCCTCGCCGCGGGCGCGGTGGCGCTGGGCGTTCACGATCGGTCGGGGATCGTCCAGTGTCGACTCGACCACCGAGACGATGTCGAGTGCGTACGTCGGGGACTCGCGGTCGAACAGCTCGAACGCGGCCACCGCGAACGGAGACAGCGGCTGGTTGAGGGCGAAGTTCGCCTGCAGGTCGATCGTCAGCCGCAGCGTACGTCCCTCGGCATCGGGCGGGTCGATCGATTCGACGACCTCGCCGGCCAGCAGCGCCTCGATGATCTCGTCGACCTCGGCCAGCAGCTTGACCTTGGAGTCCTCGGTCTCGCCGCTCTCGTTCAACAGGTGCTCAAGGGATGCCCGTGCGTTGCCCGGTCGGGAGATGACGTCGAGCACCATGGCGTGGCTGACCTTCATGCGCGAGACGAGCGACTCCGGCGTTCCCGTCGACAGCTTCTCGAAGGTGCCCTGACCCCACGAGACGAAACCCTCAGGGGCCTTCTTGCGGTTGACCCGTTTGAGCTTCTTGGGATCGTCCCCGGCCTTGCGGACCAGACGGGCGTTCTCGATGTCGTGCTCGGGTGCTTCGACGACGACGTGCCCGATCGTGTCGAAGCCGGCGCGGCCGGCCCGCCCGGCGATCTGCTGGAACTCGCGCACCTGGAGCTGGCGCTGGCGCTTCCCGTCATACTTCGACAGGCCGCTGAACAACACCGTGCGGATCGGCACGTTGATGCCCACCCCGAGGGTGTCGGTCCCGCACACGACCTTGAGCAACCCCTGCTGGGTCAGGGTCTCGACGAGGCGGCGATAGCGGGGCAGCATCCCGGCGTGGTGCACACCTACTCCCATCCGGATGAGTCGCGACAGCGTCTTGCCGAAGGCCGAGGAGAACCGAAAGTCACCGAGCGCTTCGGCGATGATGTCGCGTTCGGCGCGCGTCGCGACCTTGATGCTGGTCAGCGCCTGGGCGCGCTCCAGCGCGGAGAGCTGGGTGAAGTGGACGACGTACACCGGAGTCTGACCGGTCTCGATCAGCTGCTCGAGCGTCTCGTGGACCGGCGAGGTGACGTACTCGCTGACCAGTGGCACCGGACGGTCGGTCGAGCTGACCACCGTGGTCTCGCGACCTGTCCGTCGGGCGAGATCGGCCTCGAACGTCGAGGTGTCGCCGAGCGTCGCCGACATGAGAAGGAACTGGGCTCGGGGCAGCTCGATCAGCGGCACCTGCCAGGCCCATCCCCGGTCGGGGTCGGCGTAGAAGTGGAACTCGTCCATCACCACGAGACCGATGTCGGCGCCTTCACCCTCCCGCAGTGCGATGTTGGCCAGGATCTCCGCGGTGGCGGCGATGATGGGCGCATCGGCATTGACGGCTGCGTCACCGGTGATCATGCCGACGTTGTCTGCCCCGAAGATCTCGCACAGGTCAAAGAACTTTTCGCTGACGAGCGCCTTGATCGGCGCGGTGTAGACGCTGCATTCTCCGCGTGCCAATGCGGCCGCCATCGCACCGGTCGCCACGAGACTCTTGCCCGAGCCTGTTGGCGTGGCGAGGATGACATTCGATCCCGCAACCAGCTCAAGGATCGCCTCGTCCTGCGCTGGATAGAGCGTCAGGCCACGACTCTCGACCCAACGGGTGATCGCGTCATGGACAACGTCCTCGGTTGCGCCGTCCGGAAGGAGGTCAATGAGGCGCATCTCGCCATTGTCTCCCGGCTCCCAGTTCTCTAGACGGGCGCCCGCGACGGACGGCGCTGCTTGAAGATCAAGCCGACCATTGCGCCGATCGGAACGCCGAGGACCCAACCAGCCGCCACATCCGTCGCCCAATGAGCACCCAGATAGACCATCGCTGCTCCCACGAGCACGAGACCGAGTGCCAGAACGGTTGCTGCGAGCACGGACGCGCGACGTGATCTCCACCTGACGACGAGCATCAGCGCCACCGCACCCGCAGCGGTGAGCGAAGCGTGACTGGAGGGCATCGCATAGCCACTGGCCTGCACCAACGCGTCGGGAAAGGTGGGCCGAGGGCGTTCGAAATGCAGCTTGAGCTGGCCCGAAGCGAATCCGCCGAGCTGGCTCGCCAGCCCAACGGCCAGCCCCACCCTCCACGCACGCTGCTGAATGACCACCGCCAGACCAACGAATGCGACCACCAGCAAGACCCACGGGGTCTCGCTGAGGTGCATCAGGGTGGTCGAGATGGAGTCAAGGGTGTCGACCCGGTGCTCGGCGATCCAGTGGAGGAGCCGTTCGTCAAAGGACTCTCCGCGCGGCATGCTGCAACGGTATGCGAGCGACCTAAGCGTGCGCTTAGTCCTGAGGTAGTGTCGCGGCCATGAAAGCTGTGCAGATCACGACGCTTGACGGCCCTTCGGCACTCGAGGTCCGAGAGCTCCCCAGTCCGGAAGCCGGCGACGGACAGGTCCTGATTCGCGTACGAGCGGCCGGCGTCGCGTTCCCCGAGGTGCTGCAGAGCCGTGGTCTCTATCAGCTGAAGCCCGACTTGCCCTTCACACCAGGCGCCGAGATCTCCGGCGAGATCATCAGTGCTCCCGAGGGCTCCGGCTTTGCCCCCGGAGATCGCGTCGCGTCGCTGTGCCTCCTCGGGGGGTTCGCCGAAGAAGCTGTCGCTCCCCTCGACACCACCTTCAAGCTGCCCGACACCATGACGTTCGAGCAGGGCGCCTCGATCATCTTCAACTACGGAACTGCCTACTTCGCGCTGGTCGAGCGCGGCCAGCTCCAAGAAGGCGAGTCCGTTCTGGTGCAGGGCGCGGCCGGTGGCGTCGGAACGGCCGCTATCCAGGTCGCCAAGGCATTCGGGGCCGGGCGTGTGATTGCCGTGACCTCAACCCCCGAAAAGGGCGCCGTTGCGCTGGAGGCCGGTGCCGACGAGTTCGTCCTGGCCGATGGTTTCAAGGATGCCGTCAAGGCGCAGGGGGGCGTCGACATTGTCGTCGACCCGGTCGGTGGCGACCGGTTCACCGACTCCCTGCGATGCCTCAATGACGATGGCCGGCTGCTCGTCATCGGCTTCACCGCAGGCGAGATCCCGACGGTCAAGGTCAACCGCCTGCTGCTCAACAACGTCTCGGTCGTGGGCGTCGGATGGGGGGCCTACGTCTTCACGCGTCCCGGCCACATCGCCAAGGAGTGGGCCGCCCTGGAGCCGCATCTTGAGAGCGGAGCGCTCCAGCCGGTGGTTGGTCCCACCTTCCCACTCGATGAGGCGTCCCAGGCGCTGCTCACCCTCGATGAACGCCGGGCCACCGGCAAAGTGCTCCTCGTTCCGTAGCGTCAATTGACTTACGTACATACCGTATGTATGTTGACCCTATGACTCGTTCTCGCCCCACGACCCTCGGCACGATGCGTGAGATCACGCTCCCCACGGCCACGCTCCGCTACTTCGAGAGCGGCCCCAGCGAGGGGCCTGTCGTCGTGTTCGTGCACGGGCTTCTTGTCAACGCAGACCTCTGGCGCAACGTCATCCCTCCCGTCGTCGAGTCCGGGGCACATACGTACGCGGTGGACTGGCCGCTCGGCTCGCACTCGATACCCGTACCGAACGCGGACCTTACGCCGCCCGGCGTCGCTGACCTGATCGCCGAATTCCTCGAGGCGCTTCACCTGAGTGACGTCACACTCGTCGCAAACGACACCGGCGGGGCGCTCACTCAGATCCTGATGACCCGGCGCCCTGAGCGCATCGGTGGGGTCGTGCTCGCCTCATGCGATGCATTCGAGCGATTCTTCCCGCCGACATTCGCGCCGCTGCCCAAGCTTGCCCACGTACCAGGCTTCCTCGCCGTCCTCACACAGGCGGTCCGCCTCAAGGTCGTACAGAACCTTCCGTTGGCATTTGGCTGGGTGGCGAAACGCGCCATCCCGACGGAGCAGGTCATTTCCTACCTCGCGCCAAGTCGACACAATCGCGCGATCCGAAAGGACCTCACCCGCTTCCTCAAGACAGTCAACAAGCGGCACACCCTCGAGGCGGCCGAGAAGCTTCCAGCGTTCGACAAGCCCGTCCTGTTGGCCTGGGCGACCGAGGACAAGCTGTTCCCCTTGTCACTCGCCGAGCGGCTTGCCGACGAGTTGCCCCAGTCATCGATCGTTGAGATTGCCGACTCCTACACCTTCATCCCCGAGGATCAGCCGGCCGAGTTTGCCGCGCACGTCGTCGAGTTCGTGACTCGCGTTGGCGCCTAGCCAAGAGGATCGCCGCTTGGCGACCCAGACCGCGTTGCTCGTCGCCGCTCGCCCGCTGTTCGCCGAGCGTGGATTCGCCGATGTCTCTGCCGAGGAGATCGTCCGTGCGGCCGGCGTCACCCGAGGCGCGCTGCACCATCACTACACCGACAAGACGGGGCTGTTCCGAGCCGTTTTCGAGCAGGTGGAATTCGAGATCTCCGAGGAGCTCGCCGCGATCGTCGTCATGGTCGACGACGACCTGCTCCCGCGCGCACTCGCGGCCTTCCTCGACATCTGCGAACGACCAGAGGTACGCCAAGTCGCGCTGACTGACGCGCCCGCCGTGCTCGGGTGGCAGACGTGGCGCGAGCTCGAGGCGCAGTATGGTCTCGGGCTCCTCACAGCATTGCTCGCGGAGTCTCCCGCTGTGGATTCGTCACGGCCGGCACCGCTGCTCGCCCAGATGGTCCTCAGCTCCGTGGTGGAGGGGGCGCTCATGATCGCCAACGCCGCCGACCCAGCGCTCACCCGCGAACAGGTCGAGTCCACGCTGGTCGCTCTGTTCGGCGACCTTCTTCCGCCCGCGTATTCCGAGCGTGTCACGCGAGGGAGAGGAAGAGCTTCTCCATCTTCTTGACGTCAACACTGTCAACCCCGTCGCCGGCCACGAGGCACTGCTGCAGACCGGATGCGACGACGGCAAATCCTGCTCGATCCAGCGCCTTCGACACGGCGGCGAGCTGGGTGACGACCTCCTCGCAGTCACGGCCCTCTTCCATGAGGCGCAGGACCCCTGCCAGCTGCCCCTGAGCGCGCTTGATGCGATTGATGACCGGGATCATCTCGTGGGGGTTGAGTTCCATCAGTGCTGCTCCTGTGTCTCACGGGTGAGGGTGCCGAGTGCCGCAATCAGGCGCGTACGGGCGTCATCGGCGACGCTCTTGACGGCTTCATTGTCGGAGATGCGTGTCATGGCTTCGGGATCGAATGCCTCGACGACGCAGGTGTTGGTGTCAGTCTGCCGAACGACGACATTGCACGGAAGCAGCGTCGCGACCGAGGGGTCCGCCTCAACGGCCTGGTGGGCCAGCTGTGGCCGACAGGCGCCGAGAATCAGCTGAGGTGGGATGTCGACGTCGAGCTTTTCCTTGAGAGTTGCCGCCATGTCGATCGTGGAGATGATGCCGAAGCCTTCGTCGGCCAGGGCAGCGCGTGTCGACTCCACCGCCTGATCAAATGGTTGATTGACGGTTGTGGTCAGTGTGAACGTGGTGCTCATCATTGCCTCCCGATGGTACTGCTCGAAGGATACCCCTGGGGGTGTTTTGATTTCATCCTAGATACCCCCTAGGGTATATGCAAGCCACGACGACGAAGGGAACGACCAATGTGCCACGCGGTGCGCTGCAAGACCTGCAAGAAGACCACCTGGGCGGGATGTGGATCCCATGTTGCACAGGTGAAGGCTCAGGTGCCAGCCGCAGACTGGTGCAAGGGGCATACGAAGGCCGAGGCCGCGTCTGAGCCCAGCTCACGCAGCTGGTTCAGCCGACTCCTCGGTTCCTGATACGCCTACACTGACGGCGTGACCGAGTTCGCGGGCTTCTCCGTCGCCGCGCTCGACTTCTACGACGACCTGGAGATGGACAACACCAAGTCGTTCTGGGAGTCGCACCGACACACGTACGAGTCGGAAGTCGCAGCGCCCATGAAGGCGCTGATGGCAGAGCTGTCGACCGAGTTCGGCGAGGCCAAGATCTTCCGCCCCTACCGCGATGTCCGCTTCGCCAAGGACAAGACTCCCTACAAGACTGCTCAGGGTGCATTCATCGCCGCGGGTCCCTCCACCGGGTGGTACATCCAGGTCGCGGCGCCCGGGGTCATGGTGGGCGCCGGGTTCTACGACGCCTCACCGGCGCGACTGTCCAGCTTGCGCGAGGCGATCATCCATGACCGACACGGCCCTGAGCTCGAGGCCATCCTTGCCACCCTGCAGTCCGCCGGATGGACCCTGGGCGGCGACACCCTCAAGACCGCACCCCGCGGCTACGACGCCGACCATCCGCGCATCACCCTGCTCCGGCACAAGTCCATGACGCTCAGCAAGCAGTACGGCTTCGAGCCGTTCATCCACACGCCCGAGCTCCTCGATCGGGTGCGCACCGACTGGCGCGAGCTGCGACCGTTGATCGACTGGCTGCTGTCACACGCCAAGGGCTGACAAAATTCCGAGCGCCCGGGCTATATACAAAATGTGACCTGCGCCACTAGGTTCAGTCCGGGCCCGCTGGGTCGGAGGGAGCACCGTCCGCCTAGGAGGCACTGCATGTCGCTGGTCACTCGAGCACGTCCACTTGTCGGAGCGGTGGGTCTCGCACTCATTGCACTGACGTTCGCACCCATCGCAGCACACGCCGATGGCCCCGGTTCCGGGGCACCCCACGTGGTGTCAGTCGGAGACTCCTACATCTCCGGCGAGGCCGGTCGGTGGGCCGGATCGTCCAACGACAGCGCCTCCCGCGCCGACCGCCTCGGGAGCACCGCGTACTTCGACAATGCAGCCAACAACGCCGAGCAGATCGACCGCTGTCACCGCAGCAAGTCCGCCGAGATCTACCTCGGTGGCGGCGTGACGGGACTCAATCTCGCATGCTCCGGTGCAGAGACCGCCACCTCGGACGGCAGCAATTTCAAGCCCGGTCTGGACTTCTTCGACAACGGGGCCGGCAAGCTCGGTCAGGCCAAGATGCTGCAGCAGTACGCCGCAACGCACAACGTGAAGATGGTGGTGGTGTCGATCGGAGGCAATGACTTCAACTTCGCCGACATCGTGCAGTCATGTGTCGTCGACTTCCTCGGGTCGCCGTCGTGGTGGAAGGACTACTGCTACGACGACAGCAGCGTCACGGCCAACTTCACCAGCAGCAACGTGGCCGCGGTCAAGACCAAGATCGCCAATGCGTACACCAACATCCGCACCGCGATGCGCAACGCCGGCTATGCCGACAGCTCATGGACCCTGCTGGTGCAGAACTATCCGTCGCCCATCCCCAACTCCTCGGGCTTCCGCTACAGCCAGAGCGGCTACACCCGGCAGAGCACGGGTGGTTGCGGATTCTGGGACGCCGACGCCAACTGGGCCAATGCCACCGCGCTGCCGACGATCAACGGCGCGGTGACCGGCGCGATCAGCCAGGCCGGCATCACCAACGCCAAGACGCTCAACCTCTCGTCGACCTTCAACGGTCGGCGACTGTGCGAGAACACCGTCGGTCTGTACGAAGAGGTCGGACTGGCCAACTGGACCGCTTCCACCGCGGTCGACCGTACGGAGTGGGTCAACCAGATCCGCACCGTGACCACCGGTGGCAGCAGCCCGTACTACATCCAGGAGTCACTGCACCCCAACTACTGGGGTCAGATGGCGACACGTTCGTGCGTGCGTCAGGCGTACAACGCGGGCGTTCCGAAGAGCGGCAGCTGCGCGCGTACGGGCACCGGCCTGACGTCGCTCGGCGAGCCCAAGATGACGCTGCAGTAGTCATCACCACGTCGATGTGACTGTCGTCCCGGCCACCGCATGGTGGCCGGGACGGCGGTTTCATCGGGTCGGATCGGGGCCGACCTGCACCAACAGCTTGCCGAAGTTCTTGCCAGTCAGCAGGCCGAAGAATGCCTCCGGCGCGTTCTCGAGCCCGTCGACAATGTCCTCACGGTGACGCAGCTCGCCCGACGCGATCCACGCGGCGGCATCGCGCTGGAAGTCCTTGTAGTGGTCCTTGACGAACTCGTCCTGGATGAAGCCACGCACCGTGATGCTCTTGGTCAGGATCGACGCCATCAGGCGCGGGGTGCGATCGGGGCCGCTCGGGAGCTCGGTGGCGTTGTAGTTGGCGACCAGACCGCACAACGGCACCCGGGCGTACGTGTTCAGGCGTGGGAGCACGGCGTCCCAGACATGTCCGCCCACGTTCTCGAAGTAGACGTCGATGCCATCAGGCACGGCAGCCTTGAGGTCGTCCTTGAACGTCGGCGAGCGGTGGTCGAGGGCGACGTCGAAGCCGAGCTCGGTCAGCCAGGCCACCTTCTCGGGCCCACCCGCGATGCCCACCGCGCGCGCTCCCTTGATCTTGGCGATCTGGCCGACGGCCGAACCGACCGGTCCAGCGGCAGCGGCGACGACGACGGTCTCGCCGGGCTGCGGCTTGCCGATCTGCAGCAAGCCGGCGTAGGCCGTGAAGCCGGGCATGCCGAGCACGCCGACGGCTGTGGAGAGCGGTGCCTGTGACGGGTCGAGCTTGCGCGTGTACTTGGCCGGCAGCACGGCATGTGACTGCCACCCATGATACGAGAGCACGAAGTCGCCCGGTGCGAGCGACGGGTCGTTGGACTCCATGACCTCGGCGACGGTGCTGCCCTGCATGACCTCACCGAGCGGCTGGGGCGCGGCGTACGACTTGGCATCGTTCATCCGACCGCGCATGTAGGGGTCGAGCGAGAGGTAGATCGTACGAAGCAGCACCTCGCCATCGCCGGGCGCCGGCGTGGGCGCCTTCTCGATGCTGAAGTTGTCGTGGGTCGGCTCTCCGTGCGGTCGGGAGGCGAGAAGGACGCGGGTGTTTTCAGATGTAGTCATCCCGTTCGACACTACCGCCGGGGTGCACGCCACCCGAGCCGTCGGACAGACTGGGCAGATGAGCACCAAGTTCTGGCGGTCGGTCGAAGTCCTGCACGATGTCGTCTACTTCGCACCAGACACCAAGCAGCGATATGAGGCCATCGGGCTCAAGGGCTACTGGATGGGCTACTTCGCCTCCCGTTCCGCGGCTCTCGGCACCCCCTCACCCGAGCTGGTCGTCGCCACGTTCCACGGTTTTGCGCCCGCCATGGTGAGTCGTGCGCTGCCGGACGCCTGGGCACTGGCCTCGCGCGACGACATCCTCAACGCGCGGCTCGACCTCGCGCGCACCACCCTGACACCCGTGACCACCGCCGACGAAGCCTCCACGGGTCGAATCGCCAAGGACCTCGTGGCCATCGTCGATGGGCTGACCTTTGCCGGCAAGCCGCTCGCCGCTGCCCACGCCTCACTCGAGAAGCCGTCCGATGACACCGGCCTGCTGTGGTGGGCCGCATCGGTGATCCGCGAGTACCGCGGAGACTGCCACATCGCGGTGCTCACCGCTGCCGGCCTCGACGGCGTCGCCGCCAACACCCTCGCCGTCGCTGCTGGTCTCACGGTCGGCGAACAGCGCAACATGCGCGGCTGGACCGAGGACGAGTGGGCCGCGGGCTATGCGGAGCTCGCGACCCGCGGATGGGTCGAGGCCGACGGGACGATCACCGATTCGGGTCGATCCGCGCGACAGCAGATCGAGGATGCCACCGATCGCGTCTGCGCGGCAGGTATGGACAAGGAGGCCACCGGGCGGACGATCACGGTTGAGGACGGCGTACGTGCCCTGGCCCGCGGCGTGCTCAAGTCGGGCGCTATCGCCTTCCCGAACCCGACGGGAACTGAGACTCCGCAGTAGCGTGGTGGCATGGGGAAGGCGTCCACACCTGCGATCGAGATCGAGGTCGACGACAAGGTCATCCGGGTCACCAATCCTGACCGCGTCTACTTTCCGGACCACGGGTGGACCAAGCTCGACCTGATCGAGTACTACCTCGCGGTGGGCGACGGCATCGTCAACGCCCTGTATGAGCGGCCCTGCATGCTGCACCGGTTCCCCAAGGGCCTGGCCGGTGACAAGGTGCACCAGAAGAAGGTGCCGTCGGGCGCTCCGCCGTGGCTGGAGACGGTGCCCATCCACTTCCCGCGATTCAACCGGACGGTCCACGAGGTCTGCGTCACCGAGCTCGCCGCGGTCATCTGGGCAGTACAGATGTCGACCGTCGAGTTCCACCCGTGGAACAGTCGGCGCGACGACGTCGAGAAGCCAGACGAGTGGCGCATCGACCTCGACCCCGGCCCGGAGTGCGACTTCGCGACCGTACGTCGAGTGGCCCACGTCGCCCACGAGATCCTCGATGAGCTCGGTGCCACGGGATTCCCCAAGACCTCCGGCGGATCGGGCCTGCACATCTACGTGCGCATCCCGCCCGATCGCGGCTTTGCCGACGTACGCCGCGCCGCGCTTGCCTTCGCCCGCGAGGTCGAGCGGCGCTCACCCAATGACGTGACCACCGCGTGGTGGCGCAAGGACCGCGATCCGGCGCAGCTGTTCGTCGACTACAACCAGAATGCCCGCGACCACACGATCGCCGCTGCCTATTCGGTACGCGGGTTCGCCGACGGGCGGGTGTCGACGCCCATCCGTTGGGACGAGATCGACGACGCTTCCCCGCACGACTTCACGATCGCTTCGGTGCCGGAGCGCTTCGCCAAGCTTGGCGACCTCCACGAAGCCATCGATCAGACGTCTTTCGATATCGCACCGCTGCTGGAATGGGCCGATCGCGATGAGAGCGATGGCGCCGCCCCTCCCGTAGACCCCGAGGAGTAATCGATGAAAGCCTCACCCAAGACCTTCAGCCTGCGCACGGTCGTGTTCGCATCCGTGACGCCGCTGGCCTCGATTCTGGGCTCAGGCCTGCTGATCATCGTTCCGGTCCTGGAGCGGACGCTCGGAGCGTTGGCGCTGGTGGGCGTCGTCCTGGTCTCCGGGGCGGCGTGGTGGGTTGGATCGGCGGTTCGTCACAACATTCGGGTCGTTGAGCCGTTGGAGGAGTCGGGCGACCTGGATCAGCTCACCGGTCGCCTCGATCGCATCGGCGACGGAGTGATCGTCGTCGCCTACGTCATCTCGGTGGCGTTGTATCTCAGGATCATGGCCGAGTACGTGTTCGGCTACGCAGGGTGGGGTGGCACCGCCGCCGAGAAAGTGCTGGCCTGCCTTGCCGTCGTGTTGATCGTCGGTATCGGGATCTTCCGTGGCTTCGCGGGGCTTGAGCGTCTCGATGACATCGCCGTCATAGCGGTCCTGGCGCTCACGATGGTGCTCGGCGGCACGCTGCTGTTCCATGACTGGCAGCAGCTCGGCAACGGCGGCCTCGACCTTCCTCCCATTCCTGATGCCAGCGCATGGCAGGTGCTGCTGGTGCTGGGCGGAATCGTCATCACAGTCCAGGGCTTCGAGACCGTGCGCTATCTCAAGGACGAGTACGACGCGCGTACCCGCATCTGGGCGTCGCGGGTTGCCCAGATCACCGCTGCGGTGCTCTACCTGGGGTTCGTCGCCGTGGCCACACCCGTCATGGGACTGGGCACGGACGCCGGCGCCGACAAGACCCTGCTCGACATCACGTCACGGGTGGCGCCGTGGCTCGCGTTGCCGCTCGTCCTTTCAGCCGTGCTGAGCCAGTTCAGCGCCGCGGTCGCCGACACGGCTGCCGCCGACGGAAACCTGCGCACGCTGTCGTCGTGGATGAAAGGCGCTCGTCCCTATCTGGTCAGTGGGACGGCTGCAGTCGCGCTCGCCGCGACAGTTGGCACGTTCGCCATCATTGCGGTGGCGTCCCGAGCGTTTGCTGCCTATTACGCAATCCAGGCAGTGATTGCGTTGCGCACGTCCTCGAGCGTCCCGGCGAAGGCGGCCTACGCCGTTCTGGCCGTGCTCATGGTCGGCATAGCCGCTCTGGCGAAACCCGCCGGCTAATGCTCAGCTCGTCCGTCAAACCCCGCTGGGGATGAACGGAACATCCCCGACGCCCGCATTCGCGAGCTCAAGCAGGGCATCCACGTCGAGATGATGTTCGACGAGATCGGCGAGCAGCTCGAGCCGGGACTCGCGAGCTGCGGCGAAGCTGATCTGCGATGGCTCCCGGCCCACCGCTGCAAGCCGGGCCACTTCCATCAGGAACGCTTGGCGGAACTCATCGGACTCGAATGCGCCGTGCCACATCGTGCCGAAGACGTGGGCCTTTCGCGCGCCGCCAAGGAACTCGTCGTCGTCCCCGAGCTCGATCTGGCCGTGGTGGATCTCATAGCCCGACACGGAAGCACCCAGTGCCGAGCCCGTTGATCGCCGCAGCACTTTCGCGGAAGAGAACCTCGTGGAGACATCCAGCAGGCCCAGGCCGTCCACCTCCCTGGTCTCACCTTCGACACGTTCGAGATCGCTCACCCTCGTGCCCAGCATCTGGAAACCGCCGCAGATGCCGAGCACCGGTTGCCCGGATGCGGCGTGGTCACGGATCGCCGCGTCAAGACCTCGGGATCGGAGCCAGTCAAGATCGGCGATCGTCGCGCGCGTACCTGGGAGCACGACAAGATCGGCTCCGGAAACGACATCCGGATCGGCGGTGAACTCGACGTCCACGTCCGGCTCGAGCCCGAATGCGTCGAGGTCCGTGAAGTTGCTGATGCGTGGAAGCCGTACGACCGCGACCCGCAACCGGGTGCTCGACCGATCGGCTCGTCGACCCCCCACATCCAGAGCGTCCTCGGAGTCCAGCCACAGGTCCGGGCTCCACGGCAGCACGCCGAACACCCGCCTACCCGTGAGCTCCTCGATCTGATCGAGACCCGGCTTCAGCAGACTCTCGTCGCCCCGGAACTTGTTGATGACGTATCCCGCGATGAGTCGCTGGTCGTCCGGTGACAGCAGCGCGACGGTGCCGTACAGGGCTGCGAACACTCCCCCACGGTCGATGTCACCAACGACGATCGTGGGGATGTTGCCGTGCTGGGCCAGCCCCATGTTCACGTAGTCGTCGGCTCGCAGATTGATCTCGGTCGGACTCCCCGCGCCTTCACAGATCACCAGGTCGAAGCGAGCCGCCAGCTCGTCGTACGCGCTGTGGGCAGCGTCAGCCAGATGTGAACGTCCGCCGACGAACTCGGCCGACGAGATCTCGCCAGCAGGTTGACCCATCACCACCACGTGGCTTCGACGATCGCCGCCGGGCTTGAGAAGCACCGGGTTCATGGCCGCTTCCGGCTCGACACCGGCGGCCAGCGCCTGAATCCACTGCGCGCGGCCGATCTCTGCGCCGTCGGCGCACACCATCGAGTTGTTGGACATGTTCTGCGCCTTGAACGGTGCGACCTTGATGCCGCGGCGTGCAAACGCCCGACACAACCCGGTCGTGACAATGCTCTTGCCGGCATCAGATGTCGTGCCAGCCACCAGGAGCGATGCGGTCATGACCGGCGAGGCCGGGTGAGCCACGGGTGCAGCAACTTCGTGATCCAGGGGAGCGCGTAGTAGGTCATGATCGGCGTCATCACCACGACAGTTGCCAGCACGCGCCACGGCAGCCACCAGTCGGCCAGCAGGTCCTTGGCGGCGTAGTTCGCGGCCAGGCTGAGCGGGAAGAACACCAGGAAGATCGCGCACATCTGCTTCCAGCGCGGCGGAGCAACCGCCGAAGGCGCACGCAGGTCCTGCACGTCGACACTCGACGGCTCGTCGAACCAGCCCTCGATGCCTGTCCGATGCTCACGTGACGATTCGTCGACCAAGCCCTGGGCCGAGTCGAGCCACCACCTGCGCTTGGGTGACAGCTCCCACGCCTCGAGCGCCTCCTGCGACGAAAACCGGTAGAGCACGTGCCACTCCCCGGACTCCGGTGCGGGGCGGACCCAGCCAGAACCAAGGAAGCCGTCAAACCGCTCCGCCAGCTCAAATCCTGCGCGCAACCACGCTCGCATCTGGTCTTCCTGCGAAGGATCGACATGTCGCGTGATCGACACGGTCACGGGCTGGGTCATGTGACCAGAGTAGGAGCGCCCTGATCCTCAGGCACCACCCCGTACGAGGCCCTGCGCGCGGCACGCCGCAATGTGGCCAGGATCGCTGGGCCGAGGACGACGATCGCGACCGAGTTGGTGATCGCCCGCCCGGTGTCCCACCCTCCCGTCGATGACAGCAGCGTGTAGATGCCGAAACGGTGCAGGTTCTCCAGCAACGGCGCACCCGGCACGAACGAGAGCGATCCGGTATGACCAGCGACCTCGATACCGAGGATGAATGGCCATGATGAGAGATTCATCAGCAGGCCGAAGAAGTAGGCACAGAAGACCCCGAACACGACCAGCATGGCGATCTCGGCCTTGCCAGTGACCCGGCGAGGCAGCAGGCCCGCGCCCATGCCGATCCACGCCGAAGCGAGCATCTGGAACGGCAGCCAGGGCCCGACTCCGGAGGTCAGCAGTGCCGACGCGAACAATGACGTGCAGCCCAGCACGAAGCCGAAGCCCGCACCGAAGACGCGGCCCGCGAGAATCAGCAGGAAGAACACGAGCTCGACCCCAGCGGTGCCCGCACCCAGGGTGCGCAGCGCCGCGTTGATCGCGGTGAGCACGCCGAGCATGGCAAGAGCCTTGGAGTCCATGCCGCCCTCGGTCAGCTCGGCAATCACGACGCCGACGATGAGTGGCAGCAGTATCAGGAAGAAGAACGGCGGGTCGACACGAGCGGCATCTTGGTCCGGATCGAGGATCAGCGGCCAGGCAAACATCATCAGACCCGCCAGTGATGCCACCGCAAGCACGGCGACAGATCGGGGACCGAGTCGGACGGCGGACGTGGTCATGCCAACGCCGCCGCAACCTGGTCGACCGTGAGCCAGCCGTTGCCGAGGATCTTCGACACCTGCGGAGCGAACGCCGGCGACTCCGCGAGCACGCGACTCGTTGGCCCGGCAGAGACAACATCGCCATCGGCCATGACGATCACTTCGTCGGCCACCCCCGCGACGAACTCAACGTCGTGCGTCGCGACGATCACGCCGTGCCCCTCGGCGGCCAGATCGCGCAGGATCGCGGCCAGCTCATGCTTGGCGGTGTAGTCGAGCCCGCGTGTCGGCTCATCCAGGGCGATGACTCGTGGGCGTGCAGCCAGGATGATCGAGAGCACCAGCGAGAGACGCTGGCCCTCCGACAGGTCACGCGGATGCACCGATCCGTCGATGCCGGGAGCCAGACGATCCAGGATTGACCGGCACACGCCCGACGCTGTGCTGGCCTGCTGATCAGCTGCAGCGCACTCCTCATCAACGGTCTCGAGATAGAGGAGATCGCTGGCTGTCTGTGGCACCAGGCCCACCAGGGCGCGGGCCTTCGAGCTCGACAGATCACCAGGGTCGGCGCCCGCGATCGAAACCTTGCCCGCCTGGCGGCGCCCCGTCCCCTGCACGGCCCACAGCAACGACGACTTGCCTGAGCCATTTCGACCCATCAGCGCCACGACCTGACCAGAAGAGACCTGCAGGTCAACATGTCGTACGGCAACGATCGATCCGTATCTCACCGAGATGCCCTCGGCCAGCAGCAACGGCTCGACCGACGGGAGCGCCACCGCATCGGGTGAACTCAGTGTGCCGAGCGAGCCAACCTGCCGCCGAGCCTCGCGGACCGACAGGGGCAGCGGCGACCAGCCGGCGAGACGGCCCAGCTCGATCACAGGAGGTGCCACCGTCGAGTCACGGAGGATCTCAGCGGGAGGACCGTCCCGCACGACGCCGCGATCAACCAGCACCAACCGGTCGGCAAACGGGATCACACGTTCCATGCGGTGTTCTGCCAGCACAACGGTCAGCCCGAGGTCATCGACGAGCCTGGCCAGAGCGGCGAGCACCTCTTCTGCTGCGGTCGGGTCGAGTGCGGATGTTGGTTCGTCGAGCACGAGGATCCTCGGGTGCATCGTCAGCACCGCCCCGATCGCGACCCGTTGCTGCTGTCCACCCGAAAGCGTGCGCAACGGTCGGGCTCGCAACGACGCGATGCCCAGCAGGTCGAGTGTCTCCTCGACCCGGCGCCGCATCGTCTGGGCGTCCAGGCCGAGCTGTTCCATGCCGTACGCAAGCTCGTCCTCGACGACATCGCTGACGAATCCTGCGAGAGGATCCTGCCCGACATAGCCCACCAGATGGGCGAGCTCCCGCGGGGCGCGGTGCCGGATGCTCTGGCCGTCGACCCGCACGTCACCTTCGAGCAAGCCACCACTGAAGTGGGGAACCAAGCCGTTGATCGTCCCCAGCAGTGTGGACTTGCCCGAACCCGTACGGCCGGCGACCAGCACGAGCTCGCCTTCGGGGAGCACGAGGTTGACGTCCGTCAGCGCAGGCCGGGAGACGCCGTCGTAGCGGAAGCTGACATCGCGGAGCTCGATCATCGCCGCACCTCCGCTGTCGTTTGAGGGCCAGTTGTCTCCAGCACGGGTTCAGGGGTGAGGAATGCCGGCACCACACCGATCATGACAGCGATCAGAGGCAGCCAGGACAATGCCGGCCACGTGGTCAGCAGTGGATAGATCACCAGAGGCGAGCGGTCGGCCGCGACATACATCAGGACTGCCACGGCAAGTCCAGACGCGGCGGCGACGATCTCACCTCCACGCCAGCGGTCTGGGCGATAGCGCGTGCGCTCCACGCGGCGCCCGGCGGCAATGAATCCGAGCCCTGCCAGCGCGCCTCCGACCATGAGCATCGGCCAGGCCAGCAGCCGTGGTGCCGTCGAGTCGAGGAATCCGTAGGTTCCGACACACAGCCCGAGGAGCCCCGCAATCATCAGCGTGCCGGTGACGAACCGTTCACGCGGGGTCGACGTGCCAGATCGGCCATAGCCGCGGGCATCCATACCGGCGGCAAGCGTCATCGATCGCTCCAGCGCATCCTCGAGAACGGGCACGACGATGCGCCGAAGTGCGCCGACACCCTTGCCCGGGTCGCCCCTGAGACGGCGTGCCCGACGCACACGCTGCACGCTCTCCGCCAGCTGGGGGAACACCGACAGTGCGACGACGACCGCCGTCCCCACCTCGTACAGCGCTGGGGGCAGCGACTTGAGCAGTCGCTTGGGGTTGGCGAGGGCATTGGCCGCTCCGACGCAGATGATGATCGCGGCGAGGCGCATACCGTCGTACAGCCCAGCGAGCACCGACTCGGAGCTGACCGGGCCGAGCAGCCGGATGCCCGCGGCCCATGACGGCAGCGGAATCTCCGGGAGCGTGAACAGCACCGTTCCGCCGTCGGCACCACCGAAGATGATGCGGAACACCACTCGGATGACGATGATCAGCAGGCCGAGGTAGAGGTAGAACCGGAACGACAGCGCCCACGGCGCCTCGGTACGCCGCATCACGACCACGAACGCTGCCACCAGCACGATCAGGCCGATCAGCCACGGGTTGGTCGTACGCGATGCCGCCGCGGCAAGACCCAGCGCCCAGATCCACCAGGCTCCTGGGTGCAGGTCACGCGGCAACACGTTGGCTATGACCGACCTGCTGCCCGTCGACGCCACTGTGCGACACCCATACCGGCGATCAGCAACGTTGCGATGCCCGCAGCGATCCACACCATGCCGCCCGAGCCGTCAGCCGTGGCTGCGGCCGCCGCGGCGCTCGAGTCATCGCGTTCGGCCTCAGCACTCGCCGACGCACTCGCGGAGGCGGAGGCGGACGCCGAGGGCTCGGCTGACTCCGATGCCTTCGCTGTTGCCGTCGCGCTGGCCGACGCTCCGGGCTTGGCCGCTGCGGACGCGCTCGGCTTGGGCTTCGGCTTGGTCGTGGCGGCCGGTTTGGGAGCCGGCGCCGGGGCCGGAGGAGCGGTGTACGGGTTGACGGTCGGATATGAGCGAGCACTTGAGTTCTGGAACTTGAACGCCACCCAACCACCGGTGGGAACGTTCAACCCCGACGCTCCTGTGTTGGCGTAGTTCCACCCGCCGCCCTTGCCGTTCGCCCAGAACAAAGCCCAGTAGGCGTCCGCCGGCGCATACGAATGGCACGCCTTCGCGGGATCGGGGAATCCGTCGATGCTGCACACGAAGCCCCGATAGCTGGACAACGAATGACCGGCATCGCCGAAGTTCGACATCGCTGGTCCGCCGCCATCACGATCGCACGACACCGACGAGTTCACGACGACCGTGACCCCCGTGCCGGCCGGGCAGGCCGCCGCGTTTGCAGCGCTTGTCATCGCCACCGTGCCGCCCACCGCACCGAGCATCAGTGCGGTGAGGACACGGGCGATCCGCGACCGTCCGGTCATTGGTCGATCGAGATCGAGACGGGCTTGCGACGCGCGCCGAACACCAGTCCCGCACCGAGAAGGAGCAGACCCGCGACTGCAGCGAGCTGCCACGGCGCGATCAGCGATCCGGTGTCAGGAAGTGCGTCGCCGCTGTCCGCACCCGTGCTGGGTCCGGTTCCGCTGCCGCTGGACGGTGTGCTGGCAGCCTTCGGCGCGACCTGGACCGTGATCGATGCCGTCGTGCCGGTCGGCACGTGCCTTGCCGTGATCGTGTGAGGCGACGCGTGGTTGAACATGACGGTGTTGCCGTCGACCGTGTCGGTGGCAACGGATGACGTCAGGCTCAGGTCCTTGGAGACGTCTCCCGTCGAGACACCGTCAGCGTCCTTGCCGCTCGCGGTGATCGTGATGGTGTCCCCTTGGGTGGGGGTCGAGTCGGACACCTTGAGCGTCATCGACGCCACCGGACCCGGCTCGGGCTCTGGCTCCGGCGGGGTTGCGAAGTTCAGTGCGAGCGCCGCTTGGACCGAAGTGCGGACCCACTGGTCGCGACCGATCGTGCTGATGCCGTTGGCCTTGCCAGACGCGAACTCCGTCGGACCGTACGCCACAGCGCCGACCTCGTCGTCGAGGCCGGGTGTCGACGCCGAGGTCGCCTGGAGCGGCACGAGCCAGTCGGCAGCCTTCGTGGCTGCCGCGGAGTTGCCGGACGCCGAGAAGACGAGCGCGGCCAGGCTGGTGCTGTTGGAGTTGGCCGCCGCGGCGTCGCTGAGCGATCCGTTGTCGGCCTGCTCGTCGAGGAGGAAGTCTGTGGCTTCGGTGACCTCTCCGCCATATCCGCCGGCATCCTTCAGCGCGGTGATGGCGAACGCGGTCGCGTCGACGCTCGAGTCACAGCTGGCACCGGTCTGGAACAGGCGGAAGCCGCCGTCGTCGCACTGCTGGTCAGCGAGGAAGCTCGCCGCCGGATCAGCCGCGCCACTCGCTGCGCCAACCAGAGCGCGAACGCCCCAGGCCTGGCCCACCGTGTTGGCCGACTGGTAGTCGCCGTCCGGTGAGTCCTTCAATCGGCCTGCCTCGGCACCGTCCACGACCATGAGACCTTCGAGGGCTTCGATCAGATCGCGTCCGTCAATGTCAGCGGGGTCGTCGCCGTGGAGCTGGACGTAGGTGGCCAGCTTGCCAACAGCGCCGGCATAACGCGTACCCCAGGAGTCGGTGTACGCCTCGGTGTCGGCAACGACCGCGTCGTAGACCTGGTCGGCCGTCGCGGAATCGCCGAGCTGATCCAACGCGTACTGGAGATCCAGGTTGAGCCCGTAGTCGACGAAGGAACCGCCGTCATAGGCGCTCTCGAACAGATGGGTCCCTGCTGGGACCTGAGCGGCCAACCATTGCGCGGCCGCCGCCGCTTGGGGACTCGGGGCAGCTTGGGCGGCGCTGGGGGCCAGCACCAATCCGGCCGTGACGGCGATGGTCGCGATGGCAACGCTCGCACGATGGAGTGTGATTTTCATGATTCCTTCCGGCTGCACACACGCGCGGCCCCGGAAGGGTCGTCACGTGCTTTCCTCGACAGCGTGAGTTGGTCTGTCCTGCAGCAGGTGCTCCGGCTCGCCACGTCGTGTGGCCTACGGTTGCGGGTCAGCGCCGGAATTGGACCGGCTTCCCCTGACATGAAGGACGTGTTGAGTTTTAGCCCGGTTGGGCAGAGCGAATCTATCACCTGATGATCGCACCGGATGACGACAGCGTTGTGCCGTTGAACACGTGCGGCAGCCGGGCGAGTGAGACCGGACCAATGCTCTCTCTCACCAGCCAGCCGGCCCTGCTCCGAGTAGCGTGTGGGCATGACCCTCGGTGACGAAGTTCGCATAGCCCTCGACGGCAAGTGGCGCCACGTGCGCGAGCAGTCCCGCAAGGACCTGCCCACGTTTGACCTGGCATACGACCATGACCTCACCCTCGAGGAAGCGCGGATGCGCGGCCTGGAGCAGATGCGCAAGCTCGTGGCGACCGGAATACCGGCAGCGGGTTTCCGGGTCGAGAGCGGTGGCACGGGCGATCCCGGCATGGCTGTCACTGGCATCGGCATGCTCGCGCAGTTCGACCTGTCGCTGATGGTCAAGGCCGGCGTGCAATGGGGCCTCTTCGGTGGTGCGATCGAGAATCTCGGCACCAAGAAGCACCACGACCTCTACATCAAGGACCTGATCAACCTCGACATCATCGGCTGCTTCGCGATGACCGAGACAGGCCACGGCAGCGACGTGCAGAGCATCGAGACGACCGCGACGTACGACCTCGCGACGCAGGAGTTCGTGCTCAACTCGCCGACTCCGTCGTCACGCAAGGACTACATCGGCGGCGCGGCTCTGCACGCCGAGGTCGGCGCCGTGTTCGCACAGCTCATCACCAAGGGCGAAAACCATGGCGTCCACTGCTTCGTGGTGCCGCTGCGTGACAAGAAGGGCAAGGACCTGCCGGGTGTCACGACGTCCGACTGCGGCCACAAGGGTGGTCTCGGCGGTGTCGACAACGGGCGCATCATGTTCGACGAGGTCCGCATCCCGCGCGACAACCTGCTCAACAAGTACGGGCACGTCGACGAGGGTGGCACCTACTCTTCACCGGTCGACAACATCAATCGCCGGTTCTTCACGATGCTCGGCACGCTCGTGCGCGGCCGGGTCAGCGTCGGCGGCTCGGCCAGTGCCGCGTGCGAGGTCGCGCTCAGCATCGCCGGTCGGTACGCCCTGCAGCGCCGTCAGTTCGGCCCCTCGCCGGACAACGAGGTGCTGCTCATGGACTACCGGATGCATCAGCGCCGCCTACTGCCGCTGATCGCCAAGTCGTATGCCTACCGTTTCGCTCAGAACCAGCTCACCGCCCGCATGCACCGCCTGCAGACGACCGACGAGCCCGATCCGCTGCTGTCCCGCGAGCTCGAGGGGCGCGCCGCCGGTCTCAAGGCAGCGCAGACCTGGCACGCCACGAAGGCGATCCAGGAAGCGCGCGAAGCATGTGGCGGGGCGGGCTATCTCGCCGAGAACCGACTCACCACGCTCAAGGGCGACACCGATGTCTTCACCACCTTCGAGGGTGACAACCATGTGTTGTTCCAGCTCGTCGCCAAGGAGCTGCTCACGGCCTACGCCCAGGAAGTTGGCGGTCTCGACCCCGTCGGACTCGTACGTTTTGCGGCCGGCACCGTCGCCGATGTCGTCAAGGAACGCACCGCCGCATCGCAGCTGATCCAGCGGCTCATCGACGCGCGACCCGGCAAGAGCGACGACGACCACGATCTGCTCGACCGCGGGGCGCAGCTCGACCTGTTCGAGGACCGCGAGCAGCACGTGCTCGAGACGGCTGCGCGTCGTCTGCGCCGAGCCGACAAGGACGATCCCGCGGCCGCGTTCGAGGTGTTCAACGCCGCGCAGGACCACGTCATCCGTGCGGGCCGGGTCCACATCGACCGCATCGTGCTCGAGGCGTTCACGGCGGGCATCGCACGATGCGAGAACGAGGAGGCGCAGGAACTGCTGCGTGACGTGTGCTCGCTCTATGCGCTGACCACGATCGAGGAGGACCTCGCGTGGTTCATGGGGCACAACCGCCTCGCCGACACCCGGGCCAAGACCGTCACCACGCTGGTCAACGAGCTGCTCGTCAAGCTCCGCCCCCACACGCTCACGTTGATCGAAGGCTTCGGTGTCCCCGAGGAGTCCCTCGGCGCCGTCATGCTCGAGGGCTGATTCCCCCTAATTCGACCGAAACGGTTGATTGCCGCCAGACGGGGTAAGCCCTTTGGGTAGCGCACGTCTTCGACGTGCCCATGACGCGCGGAGCAGACGCCTGCGCCCAGGATTGGAGCACTCCCATGAATCAGCAGCAACCGGACGGACTCACCGCGGACGAGCTTGAGGCGCAGGGCGCGACAGCTCTCCCCGACAAGGAAGTCGTCTCAATTCTCGACCTCAATGCTGACATCGACCTCGCCATCGACGCGGCCGCACCGATCGATCTCGCCGTTGCCGCGAACGCCAATGTCGCCGCGCCGATCGACGCTGCAGTCGGCGCGAACGTCCTTTCCGAGGGCTCGACCGCCCAGGCCATGGCCGATCAAGGCGTCATGATCGATCAGGGCATTGATGCGGACGCGACTGCCAATGCCACCCAGGACAGCGCACTTGACCAAGGAGCAGCACCGGCCGACGCGGATGCGACGGCAGATCCGGCCGCCACCGCACCCGTGAGCGGGACTCCCGATGCTGGCGGCATTCCTGAGGTTCCCGGCGTGCCCACCGATCCAGCCGGGACGGTCGGCAGCACGCTCGGATCACTCGACGGCGACCTTCTCAACGTCGACGTCAACGTCGACGCGGACGCAGACATCGCTGCCCCCATCAACGGTGCGGTCGCCGCCAACGCCAATGTCGCGGCACCCATCGATGCCGCCGTTGCGGCCAACATCGGATCGATCGACAGCGACGCCGTGGCCGTGGCACAACAGGACGCGATCATCAACCAGGACGTCACCGGTTCTGCGGAGGCAAATTCGGACCAGGCGTCCGACATCCAGCAGTAGCAGCACCTAGATGACCACCACCTCGTCAGGACGCGGCGCTCCAGGGACGCCGCGTCCTGACGCACGCCCTGACGTACCGTCGCGCGCGGACGGCGTCGAGATGATCGGCGAGATGGCCGGATCGGGCTACCGCGTCCCGCCGGCCATGGCTCGTCGCGGCGACGGCCAGGTCGTCCAGCTCACTCCGCTGCTCTACGCGGTCCTGTCGGCGATCGACGGCCGGCGAGCCTATGCCGAGATCGCGGAGATCGTCGGCGCCGAGATCGGCAAGCACGTCACGGCCGAGAACGTCCAAACTCTCGTCGAATCGAAGCTGCGGCACACCGGGCTGTTGACGGAGGCCGACGGCTCCCAACCGCAGGTGCAGAAGTCGCAACCGCTCCTTGGCCTGCGATTCAAGTACGCCGTGACGGATCCCGATCGAACCCGTCGGCTGACCCAGCCCTTCACGGTCCTGTTCAACCCGCTGGTCGTCGTGGCAGTGCTCGGCGCCTTCTTCGTGCTGTCCTGGTGGCTGCTGCTGGAGAAGGGACTCGCCTCCGCCACCCACGAGGCGTTCAACAAGCCGGGCCTACTGCTCATCGTGATGGCCGTGACAGTGCTGTCCGCCGGCTTCCACGAGTTCGGCCACGCCGCGGCCGCACGGCGCGGAGGCGCCACACCGGGCGTCATGGGCGCGGGGCTCTATCTCGTGTGGCCGGCGTTCTACACCGACGTCACCGACTCATACAGGCTTGGTCGCGGAGGACGGCTTCGCACCGACCTCGGCGGGCTCTACTTCAACGCCATCGTCGCGCTCGTCACGGTTGGTATCTGGAGAGCCAGCGGCTATGACGCCCTGCTGCTCGTCGTCGCCACCCAGATCCTGCAGATGATCCGCCAGCTGACGCCTCTGGTTCGCTTCGATGGCTACCACGTCCTGGCCGACCTCACCGGCGTGCCCGATCTGTTCCACCGCATCAAGCCGACCCTGCTCGGTGTCCTCCCGTGGCGATGGGGGTCCGCCGAGTCGAAGATCCTCAAGCCGTGGGCGCGAGCGGTCGTGACACTGTGGGTGGCGATCGTCGTTCCGCTTCTGGCGTTTTCGTTGTTCACCATGATCGTCGCGTTCCCCAGATTGGTCGGCACGGCGTGGGCCGGGGTCAACAAGCAGCGTGCGCTTCTTTCCGCAGCTCTCGGCGACGGTGATTTCGTCGAATCATCCACACGAGTGCTGGCGATCATCGCCTTGGCCTTCCCCCTGCTGGCCATCGTGCTCATCGTCGGCCGACTGGTGCGCCGTGTCACAGCAAGCGCGTGGTCCCGCACCGAGGGCCGTCCAGTTCGCCGAACCGGCACGCTGCTAATAGCCGCGGTGTTGGTGGCGGGCTTGGTTCACACGTGGTGGCCAGATCAGGAGACATATCGACCGATCATGGCCTACGAACGGGGCACCCTCGTCGACGTGGCCAACAGCACACCACTGCGTAGCCCGAAGCCGGGGCTGGCGGAAGGAGCACAGGGCCGCATCTCGACCGCTTGGGATGACTCCGTTGCGCGCCCCACCCGCGAGGACCCGCAGCTCGCCATGATCCTGGTCCCACGCGAGGGCGAAGCGGGCCAGCCCTGGGTCTTCCCGTTCAACCAACCCCTCAAGCCCGGCAAGGGCGACAACCAGGCGATGGCCGTCAACACAACCGACGGGACGATCCAGTACGACGTCGCCTTCGCGCTCGTATGGGTCACCGATGACACGCCCGCGCTGCAACGCAACGAGTCGTACGCCCTCGCGAGCTGCTCGAAATGCGCGGCCGTCTCGGTGGCGTTCCAAGTCGTGCTCGTGACCGGGGACAACCACGTCGCAGCACCTCAGAACATTGCAGCGGCGGTCAACTACGACTGCGCCAGCTGCTTGACCTACGCGCTGGCCACCCAGCTGTTCGTGACGCTCGACGGCCCCCTCAGCGATGCGGCGACCGAGGAGATCGTGGGTCTTTGGGAGGAGCTGGCAACGTTCGGCAGCCAGCTGTCCGACGTTCCGCTCTCGGAGATTCAGCAACGTCTGAGCGACTATGAGCGACGCATCCTGGAGGTCATCGAGAAGGAACAGGGCGAGCTCGCGGAGCCCTCCGCGACGCCGACTCCCACTGACTCCGCTACACCCACGTCTGAGCCGACACCGACGACCGGCGAGCCGTCTCCCAGCTCCACCTCTCCAACACCAACTCCATCGGCAACGGCAACCACCCAGGTGACCCCGAGTCCGACGGCATCTTCACCCGCACCGTGATCACAGCCGCGGGCGACCCCGATTCAGGCAAAGTCTCCAGCGGATGAGCGCAGGGTTCGCAGCAGCTCGTACGTCTGCTCCTGCTGCCTGTCGCCCAGCCCCTTGATCGCAAAGTCGATCGCCATCAACGCGTCCGTGGCGGCGGCGAGGACATCCTTGCCTGTGGCGGTGAGCTCGGCGAGAGTGCGCCTGCGGTCTGCGGCATCTGGCAGTCGGGTGACCAGGCCCTGCGCCTCAAGGCGGTCTATCGCATTGGTGACTGACGTCGGATGCACCATCAACCGCTCGCCAATCTTGTTCAGCGGCAGGGATCCGGTGGCACTGAATGAGATCAGGACGAGCACCTCATAGCGCGCAAATGTGATGCCATGGGGTTTCAGGGCGCCGTCGAGCTCGGCGAGGATGAGTTGCTGGACCCGCATGATCGAGGTCGCGAGCTTCATGGGAGCGGATTCGCCGACCCGCTCGGACCAGATCTCACCAGCCCGCTCGATCGGGTCAAACGGCAACTTCGGGTCCGTCGGCATGCCCACATACTAGGCGATATTCGCGTTTAGTAGGACGACCGACTATTTTAGGACCTAGTAAGTACGTTCGCCGACGGACCGAGGCACGATGAGCAACGACACCCTGCACGTTCCCACCCACCCGGTGCGCTTCGTCACCGCGTCCGCCCTGTTCGACGGCCACGACGCCTCGATCAACATCATGCGTCGCATCTTCCAGTCGCAGGGCGCCGAAGTCATCCACCTCGGGCACAACCGCTCGGTCAAAGAGGTTGTCGACGCTGCGATAGAGGAGGACGTACAGGGGATTGCGGTCTCGTCCTATCAGGGCGGTCACGTCGAATACTTCGAATACCTCGTGGAGTCGTTGCGCGAGCAGGGCGCGGGGCACATCCACGTTGTCGGTGGTGGCGGCGGCGTCATCGTGCCGGACGAGATCGCCCGCCTTCGCAACAGCGGCGTCACCATCTTCTCCCCCGAGGACGGCCAGCGCCTCGGCCTGGTCGGCATGATCAACTCGGTGGTCAAGGACTGCGACTTCGACCTCAAGGAACTAGGCACACTCGACATAGACGCCGTCGTGGCCGGAGATCGCGCGTCGATCGCGCGCGCCATCACCTACGCCGAAGCGGGTGCTCTCAGCACCGCTCAGCTGGAGCGCATCGGCACCGCCGCCACCAAGTACACGTCTCCCGTGCTGGGCATTACCGGCACCGGCGGCTCCGGCAAGTCCTCTTTGACCGACGAGCTGGTGCGGCGCTTCCGCGTCGACCAGCAGGACAAGCTGCGTATCGCAGTAATCGCCGTCGACCCGACGCGGCGACGTGGCGGCGGTGCACTCCTTGGTGACCGCATCCGCATGAACTCCCTCGACGGCGAACGCGCCTACTTCCGCTCCCTTGCGACGCGCGGATCCCGTGAGCTTCCAGATGCGCTCTCTGACGTCATCGCGGTGGTCAAGGCCGCAGGCTTCGACCTCGTCATCGTCGAGACCCCCGGCATTGGTCAGGGCGACGCTGCCATCGTGCCGTTCGTCGATTCCTCCATGTACGTCATGACGCCCGAATTCGGAGCTGCCTCGCAGCTCGAGAAGATCGACATGCTCGACTTCGCTGACACTGTCGCGATCAACAAGTTCGAGCGCCGAGGAGCCAAGGACGCGCTGCGCGACGTCGGTCGTCAGATGGTTCGCAACCGTGAGGCATTCGGCAAGAAGCCCGAAGACATGCCGATCTTCGGCACGTCCGCGGCAACCTTCAACGACGACGGCGTGACCGCGCTCTACCAGCACCTGCGCGACTCGCTCGCCGAGCAGGGATTGCCGATTGAGGATGGCGTCCTCCCCCAGGTCGACGTCAGGTTCTCCAGCGGCATCCGCCAGGTCGTCCCGTCCGACCGGGTCCGCTATCTCGCTGAGATCACCGAGACGATCCGTGACTTCCATTCCGAGACCGAGACACTGGCCCAAGCCGCAAGCCGTGCTCAGCGGCTCGAGCTGACCGCAGCGGAGGACCTTTCGACCGGTGCGAAGAGCGAGCTCCAGGACTTGGTCACGGAGGCCAGCAAGGCTCTGCCCAGCGAGATCGCCGACCAGATCAAGGGTTGGCCGGAGGTCATCGACGCCTACTCTGGCGACGAGATGGTCGTGACGTCACGCGACAAGGAGATCCACACCCAGCTGACACGCGAGTCGCTGTCAGGCACCAAGGTCCCCCGCGTCTCGCTGCCCAAGTTCACCGACCACGGCGAGCTGGTTCGTTTCTGGCGCAAGGAGAACCTCCCGGGCCGCTACCCGTTCACCGCCGGCGTCTTCCCGTTCAAGCGCGACGGCGAGGATCCCGCCCGAATGTTCGCCGGCGAGGGCGACCCGTTCCGCACCAACCGTCGGTTCAAGTTGCTGTCGCACGACGGCGAGGCCACCCGTCTCTCGACGGCATTCGACTCAGTCACCCTGTACGGCCGCGACCCCGACCCGCGCCCCGACGTCTACGGCAAGGTCGGTACGTCTGGCGTCTCGGTGGCAACGCTCGACGACATGAAGGCTCTGTACGACGGATTCGACCTCGTGGCACCCTCGACCTCGGTTTCGATGACGATCAACGGGCCGGCACCGACCGTTCTGGCGTTCTTCCTCAATACCGTGATCGACCAGCAGGTCGACCGTTTCCGCGCGGAGAACGACCGCGAACCAACTCCCGAGGAGTACACCGAGCTCAGGTCGTACGCGCTCAAGAACGTTCGCGGAACCGTGCAGGCCGACATTCTCAAGGAAGACCAGGGGCAGAACACCTGCCTGTTCTCCACCGAGTTCAGCCTGCGGATGATGGGCGACATCCAGCAATACTTCATCAACGAGGGAGTACGGAACTTCTACTCCGTCAGCATCTCGGGCTATCACATCGCCGAAGCCGGAGCCAACCCCATCAGCCAGCTCGCCTTCACCCTGTCCAACGGGTTCACCTACATCGAGTCCTACCTCGCGCGCGGCATGGACATTGACGACTTCGCCCCCAACCTGTCGTTCTTCTTCTCCAACGGCATGGACCCCGAGTACTCCGTCCTCGGCCGGGTTGCCCGTCGCATCTGGGCGATCGCGCTGAAGGAGAAGTACGGCGCCAACGAGCGCTCGCAAAAGATGAAATATCACGTACAGACGTCCGGAAGGTCGCTCCACGCACAGGAGATGGACTTCAACGACATCCGTACGACGCTTCAGGCTCTGATCGCGATCTACGACAACGCCAGCAGCCTGCACACCAACGCCTACGACGAAGCCGTCACGACACCCTCGGAGGAGTCCGTACGCCGCGCGCTCGCGATCCAGATGATCATCAACAAGGAGTGGGGACTCGCGATGAACGAGAACCCGACCCAGGGCGCGTTCATCACCGACGAGCTCACCGACCTCGTCGAGAAGGCCGTCCTGGCCGAGTTCGACGCGATCAACGAGCGCGGCGGCGTGCTGGGTGCGATGGAGACGGGCTACCAGCGCGGGCGCATCCAGGACGAGTCGATGTTGTACGAACACAAGAAGCACGACGGCTCGCTGCCGATCATCGGCGTCAACACGTTCCGCAAGCCCGAGGTGGAGGGCGCAGAACCGCCCACTGTCGAGCTCGCCCGGGCGACCGAAGCCGAGAAGGAGTCCCAGCTCAGCCGGGTGCGCGGTTTCCAGGCGGCGCACACGACCGAGGCTGCAGAGGCACTCGAGCGACTCCGCCAGGCCGCGATCAATGATGACAACGTCTTCGCCGTGCTGATGGACGCGGCACGCGTGTGCTCACTCCAACAGGTGACCGAGGCGTTCTTCGAAGTCGGCGGCCAGTATCGCCGCAACGTCTGACAGGCGGCGCGCGCCAAGTGGGTCTAGCGTTTTGTCATGTCCAAGGCCGAAGACGAGCTGGCGCGTCGACGCAATGCGAAGGGTGAGCACCGGCTGCCTCCTGCCATTGCCGTCGTCCTGGCCGGTGCCACCTATGCACTACTGCCCAAGTCGCTGCTGATCGGTCCGCGTTACGTCATCCCGGCGATCGAGCTGGCCTTGCTGGTCGCACTGATCGTCACCAACCCGACCAGGATGACGCGCCAGACCCGCTGGTCGCGTCAGGCATCAATCGTGCTGTCGTCTCTGGTGATCGCCTCGAATCTTGTGGCCCTCGGCATGCTGGTCAACGCCATGACGGACCGGGGAACTGCCGGTGGTGAGCTCCTGATCGCTGCCGGTCAGGTGTGGGTGACTGGCGTGATCGGCTTCGGCCTGCTCTATTGGGAACTCGATCGCGGCGGCCCGGTGGCCCGTCGGGTCAAGACTCATGCAGACATGCAGCCTGCCGACTGGCGCTTCTCGCAGGACGAGAACCACGACGCCGTTGCGGAGGTCGCCGCTACGTCGAGCACCACGTCAGGCTGGATCCCGACGTTCCCTGACTACCTCTACCTTTCCCTGACCAACTCCAGCGCGTTCAGCCCCACTGACACCATGCCGCTGTCGATCCGCGCCAAGGCGCTCATGGGAATCGAGGCGACCGCCGCCCTGCTGACATCGCTGCTGGTCATCGCCCGCGCAGTCGGGTCCCTCGGCGGCTGAGCCAGCCAGTATCGTCGCAGCGTGAACGCAATTCCCACATACGAGCAGATCGTCCAGCTACCGGCACTGTTCGACCAAGTCGTACCCGACGAGTTCATCGACGAGAACGGTCACATGAACATCGGCGACTACTTCCGGCTGTGCTCGCACGCCATGTGGAAGACCACGATCACCGCCGGGGTCGGCGACGACTACATCGAGAAGCACCAACAGAGCCTGTTCACGGTCGAGCAGCACATGCGCTACTACGGCGAGCTCCGTCTGGGCCAGCGATTCACCGTGCACACCCGGCTGATCGAACGCTCGGCGCGCGTGGTCCATGGCATGACATTCGTCGTCGATCAGGAGAAGCGCGCCCTCGCATGCACGCAGGAGGCGACGTTGGTCCACGTCAGCACAGCGACCCGTTCGACGATGGACATCCCTGAATCGATCGCCGCTGCGTTCGACACCCTGATCGCGGACGGCGACGCCCTCGGCTGGGATGCACCGGTTTGCGGCGCGATGGGCGTCCGCCGGCGATGAAGGACGACCTCGGCCACCCGGTCGAGCGGCAGGCCCCCGCGCGACGGGTGGTCTCGCTCGTACCCTCGTTGACCGAGGCGATCGCCGCCACCCGGCCAGAGGCTCTGGTCGGTGCGACTGATTGGTGCACCCACCCCACCGATCTCGACGTGCCACGGGTTCGCGGCACCAAGAACCCCGATCGAGCAGCGATCGCGGCACTCAAGCCTGATCTCGTGCTCGCCAACAAGGAGGAGAGCCGGGAGCTCGACGTGCGACGCCTGCGCGAGGCCGGCATCAGCGTGTGGGTCACCGAGATCGAGACGGTCGATCAGGCATTCACCTCGATGACGCGGCTGTTCACCGAGGGACTTCGCTGGGATGTGCCGGCATGGCTCGGTGAGGCGCGGGACGTATGGGCGATGCCGGCGCCCGACCAGGATCGCCGAGTCGCCATTCCCATCTGGCGGGATCCGTGGATGGTTGTCGGATCACGTACGTTCACTGGCGATCTCATCAAGCGGCTCGGCCTGACCAATGCGTTCGCGGAGTCACCCGAGCGCTACCCACACGTCGAGCTCGAGGAGATCGATCGCACCGACATCGACCTCGTACTGCTGCCCGACGAGCCGTACGTGTTCACGCCCGACGACGGGCCCGAGTCGTTCACTCACGCGCCGACAGCTCTGGTCTCCGGGCGCGATCTCACCTGGTATGGGCCGTCGATGCTCACTGCCCGCGAGCATCTGATGGCCGCCATCGGCTGACGCACCGGCTCCCACTGGATGTAGCGATCTAGGAGCGTTTGGCGGAGGCCTTCTTGGGAGCCGGCGGCGTCGTGTCCGGCTTGGCCGGGGCCTTCTTGGCGGCAGCCTTGGCAGGAGCTTTCTTGGCCGAAGTCTTGGCCGCCAACTTCTTGGCGGCAGGCTTCGCCGAAGCTGCCTTCTTGGCCGCTGCCTTCTTGGCGCCGGCACGCGACTTGCCCTCGCCGTAACGCTGCTCGAGTGCACTGACGGTCGTCGGGTGGTTGGCGATCACGAGCGGGGTCTCTCCGACAATCGCATTGTGGCTACCCCACGAAAGGTACTTGGCGGTCAGGTTGATCATCGTGGCGAACCGGTTGCGGTTGCCGAGCAGGGTTGCGACGTGGAGGGCGACCCAGATGAACCATGCCGGGAATCCCTTGAGTCGGGGCAGGCCCTTGATCTGGGCGATCGCCGATGCGCGGCCGATCGTCGCCATCGTGCCCTTGTCGCGGTACTTGAACGCCTTGATCGACTTGCCGTCCTGGGCGCGGTCGATCAGCTTCGCGACGTGCTTGCCCGCCTGGATGGCCGGTGTCGCCAGCTGAGGCAGAGCCTCTGGGCTGATCGCGATGTCGCCAATCGCGTAGACATCCTCGAGACCCTCGACATCCCAGTGGTTGCCGGTCACGATGCGGCCACCGCGGCCTTGCGGCACATTCCAGTCCTGGAGCGTGCTGTGGGCCGTGACTCCACTGGCCCACACCACGATGCCGGCCTGCAAGAACTCTTCCTCGTCGCCCTTGGCGATGACCACGCCGTCGCTGCGGACCTCCTTGACCGTCGTCTCAAGACGCAGGTCGACATCGCGCTTCTCCAGCGCCTTGCGGGCATATTCACGCAGGTTGGGGTGGAAGGGCGCCAGCACGTGCGGCCCCATCTCGACCAGCGTGATGTGGATGCGCTTGGGGTCAAGCTCCGGGTAGGTCGTCGGCATGTCATTGTTGCGCAGCTCGGCGAAGGCGCCAGCGGTCTCGACGCCGGTCGCGCCGCCACCGACGACGACGATGCGCAGGTCTTCGTCAGTTCGGTTGATGACGGCGTTCTCGAGCGCGGCAAACATCCGGTCGCGTACGGCCAGGGCCTGCGAGCGCTTGTAGAGCGGCATCGAGAACTCTTCGGCGCCCGGAACGCCGAAGAAGTTGGTCGTGACACCGGCCGCCACGATCAGGTGGTCGTACGAGACCGTGAGCCCACTCTCGAGGCCCAACGTCTTGTTGGCGTGGTCCATCGTCAGGACCGTGCCCTTCATGAAGCGCACATTCTTCTGCTTGGCCCGGATCGCTCGGAGGAACCACGTCACGTCGCCGGGGTTGAGGCTTGCCGTGGCGACTTGGTACAGCAGCGGCTGGAAGGTGTTGTAGGTGTGACGGTCGATCAAGGTGACGTCGACATCGGCGCGCTTGAGCTTGCGAACAGCGGCAATGCCACCGAATCCGCCTCCGACGACGACGACGTGCGGACGCTGGGACGGTGAACTCTTTGCCATACCTTGAGTTTATCGGTGCACCGGGCTGCACCGTAATCCGCGAGGTGTGATCTAGGCCGTACTGCGCGCCTCGGGCCTGCTCAGCTTGATCAGGACGATCACCGCGGCGATGGTCCACGGCCAGCCAATCCCGACCACGACGAATGACACGGGCACCGTCACGGCCGCGAGCACCATGGTCGCAACGCGACCATATGGCTTGCCGACCAGCATCAGGACGGCCGCGAAGCAGGCCAACAGGGCCAGCACGCCCAGCACGCCGAATCCGATGAACATCCATCGTGCGACGTCGGCCGCAGCGAGGTCGTAGTCGTCGAGCATGCTCTTGGTCGGCTCCTTGGCGAGCGACTCGACATAGGAGTCCCGCGCCGTCGCGTACACCAACGCGTAGTAGGCGGAGAACATTACGACGAGCCACGACGAGATGAGCGTGATGAGACCCGCGACGCGTACCGGCTTGGGTTGTGACGCACCGGTCTGCGTGGTGGGGGCTGGCGACGCGGCGACTGCGTCGGGTGCGAAGGGGTCGCCAGCAGCAGCCGCTTTCGGCGCGACACCGTTCTTGGCGTCAAACCAGGCGCGTGAGTCCGCCGACCACAGCTGCATCGCGCACACCACCGCCAGCGCGGCTGGCAGCAGCCCCGCGAGACCACCGACCACCACGAATCCGACGAACGCCACACCACACATCACCGTGAGCCAGATCCGCGAGGCACGGTGCCCCAGCGCCTGTGAAGACCGCGAGGACGACGCCCGCGATCGACAGGAACACCACACCGAACGCGGCCCACCGGAGCCACCGCAAGACCTCGCTGACCGTGAGATCGGCGCTGCTCAGGGCCGGATTGTCGATGGCTTCGCGCACGGCCTCCTGCAGCTCGATCGAGCCCCAGTCGGCAAGGGCCGAGGTGACGCCGAAGAAGACGACAACACCCGTCAACCCCACGAAGACGCTCGCCATCGTCACAGAGGGTGGTCGACGCGGAACGCTCATTAGTTCATCCCACCACACCGGTATCGAGGGCTCCGTCAGGTGTCGATGAAACCTGACCCCAGCACGTCGTCATACCTCGTGATGATGGCGCGCCGCGAGTCGCCGCGGTGGCCGTACGTGATCGTTTGCACGTCGATGCCGTAGAGGCGACTCAGCTCGACATCGGAAAGCATCGTTGCCGCGGGGCCCGCTCGGACGTCGCCTCCGCCACCCATCAGCACGACAACGTCAGCGAGATAAAGCGCGTGGTCAGGGTGATGGGTCGTGAGAAGCACACCCATGCCGTCTGCGACGAGTTTGCGCAGCAACGACAGGATCTGTGCCTGGTTGTGCAGGTCAAGTCCCGTCGTCGGTTCGTCCAGAATGAGCAGCGGGGACTCCGAGGCGATCGCCCGTGCGATCAGGACGAGCTGCTGCTCGCCTCCGCTCAACGTCGGGAACTGTCGATCGGCAAGGTGACCGATGCCGATGCGTTCCATCGCATCCATCGCGGCAACGTGATCACCGCGAGTCGGCGAGCCGAACAGGCTCACCTGCCGCACCCTGCCCATCACGACCATGTCGATGGCCCGATAGGCGAATGCACCGGCTCGTGTCTGGGGGACGAACCCGACGGATCCGTCGTTCTTGACCTGACCCTCCTGCGGTTTCGCCAAGCCTGCCGCGCATCGTATGAGAGTCGTCTTGCCGCGGCCGTTGGGACCGAGCACAGCCGTGACGGCCCCCTCCGCGACAGTCAGGCTGACGTTGCGGAAGACCCAGTCGGACCCGGGATATCTGAACCCCACCGCGTCCAACTCAAGCATGGTCCCAAATCCTGTCCCGGTTGCGCCGCAACAGCACGAAGAACACCGGCGCACCGAGCAGCGCCGTCAGCACACCGAGCGGAATCTCGCCGGCCGTTGCCGTCCGGGCGATCGTGTCGATCAGGATAAGGAAGGTGGCTCCGAGCAGGAAGCTGACCGGTAGGAGGACCCGGTGATCAGGTCCGACCCACATACGAGCCAGGTGCGGGATCACCAGACCCACCCAACCGACGGCACCGCTCACCGCGACCGCTCCGGCGACGATGAGTGCGCAGGACAGCAGGAACACCCAGCGCAGCCGGTTGGGGCGAATCCCGAGCGATGACGCCTCCTCGTCCCCTAGCGAAAGCACGTTGAGGCGCCAGCGAAGCAGCAGGACAACCGTCGTGCCGAGCAGGATCGGCACCGCGGCCACGAAGACCTTCGCCCAGGTGGCTGTGGCGAGGCTGCCGAGCAACCAGAACACGATCGCGGGCAGCGACGAATAAGGGTCGGCGAAATATTGCACCAGCCCGACCAGTGCGGAGAAGAACGAACCGAGTACGACACCACCGAGCACCACCATGAGCATCGACGAGGCCCGGCCGGCCGTGAGCGCGAACAGGAGGCCAAGTGCGATGAGTCCGAACACGAACGCGCCGGCGACGAGAAACGCCGTGCCGAGGCCAAACAACAGCGCCAATGCGCCGCCGAGGGATGCGCCCGAGGAGACCCCGATGATGTCGGGGCTGACCAACGGGTTGCGGAAGGTCGCCTGCAGGGCCGCCCCGGCGACGCCCAGGCCACCACCCACCAGCACGGCGAGCATGACGCGGGGAAGGCGTACGAGCTCAACAACAGTCCGCTCCGTGTCGGTGACCCCGCCGTCGGGGAGAACCCCTGATGCCAGGATCTGCAGCACATGCGGAACCGACACGGTGTAGCGACCGAGCGAGACAGCCACCACAATTGCCGCCAGCAGGACGATCCCGGCAACGACGACGGCCAACGGCCCTCCTACTCGACCTGTGACGGGGGCTGACCTCGGCGCTACGTCCTCAGGCCGAGAACTGGTCGTAGTCGGCGGAGGCACCGTTCTCCTCCGTCCACAGCATGGTGTCAATCTCGGTCTGCGTTGGGCTGTGGTCGTAGAAGTACTTGTAGTCGTCGACAATCTTGTCGCGCAGTCCGCCGTCCGTGCCGTCCGGGAACGCGACCTGCGAGAGCCAGGTCCACATCAACGGTGACTCATGGCTGGGAGGGTCCCAGCGGTAACCGCCCAGCGGCGCTCGGTAGACCCTCCGCTCCTTGACTGCCGCGACATCGCGCCAACGGCGGTCACCGTAGACATCGGCCGGCATGGACTTGTCGAAGTTGCCCAGCACGATGATCTCCGGATCCCAGTCCAGGACCTTTTCAAGGTCAACCGGCATCAGCCCTTTCACCCCAGTTGCGACGTTCTCGGCACCGATCAGTTGGATGTACGCATCGTTGAAGGTCCCGCCGCCCGCCACGGTCAGGCTCTCGGCGAACCGGTTGAAGTAGAGGGTGCGCGGCGCACGCGCTC
The DNA here is from genome assembly GCA_963760105.1 of uncultured Actinomycetota bacterium. GTDB lineage: Bacteria > Actinomycetota > Actinomycetes > Propionibacteriales > Nocardioidaceae > Aeromicrobium. Next base: position 80,610 of record CAVXBP010000014.1, on the reverse strand, counting down.
CCCTCTTGACCGCGGCAGTCTTGATGACTGCCTGGTCGGACGCCAGCCGGCCAGCCATCTCCGTGCCCCGCGATGGCTTGCCGAGCGCGGCGGAGAACATCTTGAACCAGTCTCCGACATCCTCCAGCTTGCCGTAGTTGACTCCCAGGACAGTCAACCCGGCGTTCTCGAGAGGCTGGATGATTTCGTCGCCCTGACTCGCCCACTGGACCACGAGATCGGGTTTGAGCGACAGGATGCCCTCGACGTTGGGGGCGAAGTCCTGTGAGCCGACATCGTGGCGAACCTTGAGCACCTCCGGGAACATCGTGCCCAGAATGCTCTGCTCGGCCGCGGCGTAGGAGGCATCGTGCACTCCGGCGAGATGCTTTGCGCTGCGATCGACCGCGATCATTATGGACGCGGCAGGCATCGGCAGCGTCACGATGCGCTTGACCGGTCCGTCGAGTGTCAACTTCTTGCCTCGTTGGTCCGTAACGGCAATCGCTTCGGAGCCCGCGTCCGACGACGACGAACCACACGCGGACAGGAAGGCGACGCCGCCCAGTGCGACAGCCCCCTTCAATAGGGTTCTGCGGGGCAGTGCCTCCGGCTGGGGGGTCATCGCTTTTCCTTTCGTCAGGTGCCCAGGAGGGCGCTCGGTCCTTTGTGCAAATTGCCTTCATTGACGATGCGCAGGTGACGCACCGTGAAGTCGCGGAGGTAACGGACCTGACGCTGGCTCAACACGTCGCAGACCCACTCCCAGTGCAGGGAGACCCAGTCACCGGGCATGACGTCACCTATCAGGCTGGTGCCATCGACGGCGCGGGTGACGGTTTCGGTGATCCGGTCACCCAGTGCGAGGAGGTGTCCGTCCCACACGAGGGGGGTCGACTCGACGACCACCTGGTCACCTTGGACGGCGATCACCTTGCCCCAGCGGATGCGGCACTGGTCAAGCACAGTCAGCGCCTGCTCAGCCTTTCGACCGTCGCTGAGCAGTCCGGTCCACGGGTAGATGCAGAACACGACGAAACTGTGGTGCGGCACCCCGCCGGCGACCACACTGTCTGTGAGGGCATCGAATCCGGGCCCGGCGCGGAAACGGAACCGTTCTTCCATCGAGTCGCCGATGGCGCGGGTCGAGACCTGGTTGAGACGCGAATTGCCGACCCAGTAGGCGTCGACGACACGGCGGTCCAGCGGATCATCGATTCCGAGCTCCGCCGCGATGAGTTGAAGGTATGGCCAGGCACCTTCGAACTGCTGGGACAGGTGCCTCAATCCCGTGTCGACGTCGCTGCTCACCGTGCCGGCTGCCGCACCCACGGCGCTCTGTTCAAAGAAGGACCCGTGATCTGCGGGGCCGCAGTAACCGTGCGAGTTGGGCGGAAAGGCATAACGCGCGAACAGCACGGGGCCTGACACGGGCACGCGGGGAGGGCGGATCATCGTGTCAGCCACGGCGCACCTCCGGCTCCGCGTCCTCGCGCGCTTGTCCCATCATCTCCAGCCCTGTGATGGCCTCTTCGGCCTTCGTCTCGTCGATCAGCTCCAATGCGAACCCCATGTGGATCAGGATCCAGTCGCCGGCCACCGGCTTCTCCTCGAGCATGCCGATGTTGATCTTGCGTTTCGCGCCCTCGACGTCGACGAGGGCAAGTTGATCGGCGAAGCCCTCCACGATTTCGACAATTTGTCCCGGTATGCCAAGACACATGATCAGGCCTCACTCATCTGGGTGGTTGGGGTGTGAATGCGCTCGCGGATGACGCGCAGGACGGCGTCGATGGCAACCGGCACCGCCGCGGCCACCTCGGTGCTGAGGCCCATGCCCTCGTCGAGGTTGGCAGGCTGGCACCCGACGACATAGGTGGGAGGGAGGGTGCCGCCGAGTGCCTGCAGACTGCCGAGCACCGCGAGGGGATCCATGCCATGAGCGTCGAGCTCGCCGGTTCCGATGTCATCGGGGCCGACGCTCATCACGACGACATCACCCGGCGCCCCGTCTCCAGGAAGCACGTCAACGATGACGAGTGCCTCACAACCGTCGAGCAGGTCGTATGCGAGGTGCATGCCCCGGATGCCGTAGTCGACCACCTCGACGCCGTCGGGCAGGTCCGAGGCGTCCGCGAGCAGCAGCCGGGCGACTTCGGAGCCGAAGCCGTCGTCGCTGAGGAAGATGTTGCCGATACCGGCAACCAGGATCGAGATGCTCAGGGTTCATCCACCTTCATCTGTTGGGAGAAGTCACATCTTGCGGATCTTGAGGTAACGAGAGATGTCGGAAAGTGACATCAGCAGGACGATCACGGCGGCCGCGAGGATCACGACTCCGACGCCTGTGGTGATGAGGCCAACTGTTCTCATGGGCGAATCTCCTCTCTTGCGTTGTGGGCGTAGTCGATCGGCATGGGCTCGAGCTCGTCCGGCGCGAAGTAGAGGTAGCGGCCGTACCACTCGTGCATGTCGGCGGCCGGGTCGTCGACCAGCACGACGGCCAGGTGCGTGCCCCCGTCCACATCGCTCAGCACAGCAGTGACCTTGGCAATCTGACCGTCGAAGAACATGTCGTGCGCATCGGCGCGCCGGTTGGGGTGCACCCGCACCAGGCTGTCCTTGGCGACGGTGACTCCGTCGATGACGACAGCATCGGTCTCGGGGGCGACGGCGGCATCCTGCTCGGGGTCCCACCACGGAGAGTCCCCGGTCTCGAAGCTGGGCGGATCGAGGTCGCGTATGTCGCTGAGCACGGGCCAGTCGGGCTCAGCAATCGGCGACGGCGCTGCGCCGTCGAGCGCACCGGGATCGCGCAGGATGCCGTGCATGGCCTGCATCGACTCGGGCGACATCTCGTCGCAGCGATCGATGATCTCGCGAGCTCGTGGGTCGGTGGCCCGGGCTTCCGCCTTCTCCTCGTCGGTCATGGTCATCACGCGCAGGGTCAGGATCTCGTCGATCTCGGTCGAGTCGAACAACGCACCTGTGCTCTGCTCGGCGATCTCGGGATAGTCGTACAAGATGATCGGCAGGCCGAGTAGGAGGTCGGTGTCGCCGGGCGCTCCGCCGAGGACTGGCCAGCATCTGCGTTGCTCGCAGCCGGCCGCGACAGCGGCGCTCACGTCGTCGGGCGGCTCCAGGAGCGAGACGAATGTCGGTCCGTGGGCCTCGATGATGACGTGGGTGCCGATCAGTGAGTGTGCGATCGCATCGTTCTTGTCGATCGTCGGGCCCGCCTTGACGTTCTCGAGCTCGAGGCTGAGGCGCTGCAACCCGTCGACCGGCTCCATGCCGACGCGGACTTCGGCCGAGATGGGCTGGCGGCGGCGCGCGATCGTACCGGCGGTCACGCCCGACCCATCCACCAGTGGTTCGAGGTCTTCGCCCGCAGCCACCTCGACCTGCAGGCTCACCCCGTTGGCAAGCTCAGATGCCGCGATCGTGAACGAAACTTCTTGGTCAACGGCTTCGTCCCAGCTCATCCAGGTCGTGTCACCCAGGACGATCTCCGCGACAGGTTGTCCGGCTGTGTTGAGCGCCTGACGACGTTGCAGCTGAAGGAAACGCACGTGCAGCACGAATGATGCGTCGGCGTCGAGCTCACCCGCGACGAGGCACTGCATCGACATCGACGACGCCTCGCCCAGCCCGCGGGCCTCCGCGTCCGCCGGGCTGACGACGCCGAACTGCCAGCGCGACTGGTTCTTGCTCGAGCTCGCTCGGTAGGGGTAGAGGAGGTAGCCCTCGTAGAGCACCGCATCGGCGACTGATCGGGCCAGGTCGAGCTTCATGATGGGACCTCCCTGCGCGCCTCGAGCAGGTGGTTGAGCGTCTCTTCCCAGGAAGTCAGACCATGGTCGGTCCGATAGGCGCTCACAGCCGACATCACGTCGTGATCAAGACGCATCCAGCCGGTGCCCGGGTAGTACATCTCGATCATCTGTCGCCAGACAGCCACCGGCATCTGGTAACTCGTGTCGCAGTCCCACGGCACCTGCTCGACCGCGAAACCGTTGGTTCCCTTGGTGAACACGACACCCGAGAACATGAACGACAGCGGCACGGCACCTTCGCCAACGGCGTGCATGTAGCGGGACCCGACGACATCGAAGTCGTAGGTTGACGGCATCGGCAGGTCGACCTCGGTGACGCCGGAGAATCCCTGGACCGTGGTGCTGCACTGCATCCACAGGAACGGACGCAGGGTGTCCGACCACCGTTCACGCGAACCGAACAGGGCCCGCAGATCGGTGGCCTCATCGTCGTCGTAGCCGCGTCGCTGCGGATCGATGCGCACCTGGCAGCGCAGCGCAATGGCATGCACGATCGTGCCGGTGTCCTCCTGGATGCGCAGGCGCGCAGTCAGCTGCGGCGTCGCGGCGTACGGCTCCGCAAACACGTCGAGGATGCTGAACTCGTAGCGACTCATACCGACACCGCCGGCGCCAGCTTGCTGCGGCCCTCGACCGTCGCGAAGAACTCATCCATCGCGGCGTGGGCCTCCGACCCACCGTCGAAGCCACGCCATGTCATCCGCATCGTGCCGACGAGCTCGTAGCAGATGTCGATCGGGACGAGAGCGCAATGAAAGTCGCCTCGGCCGTGATCGCCGCGATAGATCAGCAGCGCCTCGACGTCCGAGAGCAAAAGATCAAACTGCGGGTTGGTCGAGACCATCCGGTCCCAGGCCTCCAACGACAGCTCAGACTCCGTTGCGCCGGCCGGACTCGGATAGAACGCCACCACGCGATCCTCGACCGAGTTGCGGAAGATGAAGGCCAACCCGACCGGAATCTGCAGGTCGTCCCACGCACCCTGATCGAACGCGAAGTCGGGGAAGCTCAGGTAGCGATCGGGCACCGCCTTGTAGCGGATGTTGGCGTCCTGCTCGGTGAACAACAGGTAGCACGGCCTGCAGGTGCACATCAGGGTTCGGCTCTCGAGCCCCACGACGTGCTGATGGTCGTGGCCGATCGACTTGGCGCACATCTCGCACCGTTCGTCGGCCGTCGGTGCTGGTCTGGTCGTGGAGATGCGCCGCAAACTCGCCAGCGGAGACTGCCCGCGGCCCGGCGTGCTCATGCCACCTCAGTCGCCGGAACTGCCACCGAGATGATGCCGCCATCGGCAAGCACGGGCAAGGGCTTGAGGTGCAGCTCAGGGATGTCGACGCACGACCCTGCCTTGCGTACGTCGTAGTGCACCTGACACGACGGACACTTGAGCAGCGCATCGCCGATGCCACCGCCGAGGCGCCGCGCGAGCGATCCGTCCGCGAGACTTGCTTCACACCTGGCGCAACGGTCGACGAACGCGAACAGGTCAGACGCGATGCGGCACACCAGCAGCTGCAGACCGCCAACGGCGACCGACGACACCTCGCCGGCGGAGAGCTCAGGCAGGACATGCCAGTCGGCGCCCGTGGGGGTGTCGACCTTGAGCCGCGACATCAACGAGTCGACCGAGATCACGCCGTTCGACTCCTGCGTTGATGCGGTGGCCTCCTCGACGTCGATCGAGATCACCTCGGGTGCCGCAGCCATGATGGCGCCTTCGACGGCGAGACTCAGCGTGACCGATGACGAGGGACACCCGTCACAGCTGCCGAGCAGACGCAGGTGCACAACGCCCTCGTCGGTCACGTCGAGCAGCTCGACATCTCCGCCGTGCGTCCCGAGGTAGGGGCGAACCTCTTCGAGGGCATCCTCGACGCGTTGGATCACGCTGTAGGGGTGAAGCCCGTGAACCAGCATCAGGCCCGAGACGAGCTCATCGCCGGCCAAGGCTGCCAAAAGGTCGTCACCGAGGCGGCCGGTCTCGTACAAGATCTCCATCATGCGCTCGAGCCCCGCCCCGTAGAGATCGGTGACGAGCCGAACGAGCTCTTCGGCTCGTTCGCGGGCGACGGTCCCGCCGGTCGCGCTGGCGGTGAGAAGGGCGTCGATGCGCTCGCCGGTCTGGCTCAGGTCCGGTCCGTGATCAAGCAGCTCGTGCTGCGTCATCGCGAACCTATTCGGTGCCGGCAGACTGCGTCGGCGAGTGCAGTCTCTCGAGGGTCTGTCCTTCTCCGAGGTACATGTGCACACCGCAGGGCAGACACGGGTCGAAACTGCGCACCGTACGCATGATGTCGATGCCCTTGAAGTGCTCGCGGTCGTTCTTCTCGAAGATCGGCTGGCCTTGGACCGCGTCCTCGTACGGACCGGGGGTGCCGTAGGAGTCGCGCGGGTTGGCGTTCCACGGAGTCGGCGGATAGGGGTGGTAGTTGGCGATCTTGCCGTCCCGGATGACCAGGTGGTGGCTCAGAACGCCGCGAACTGCCTCCGTGAAGCCACAGCCAATGCCCTCGTCCGGCACCTCGAACTTTTCCCAAGTCTTGGTGCGACCGGCCCGAATCTCCTCGAGTGCCTTCTCCGCGAAGTGCAGGGCACACGCCGCCGCGTAGGCCTGGAAGTAGGTGCGGGCGCGGTTGCGCTCGATCGTGTTGCTCCACCGTGGGACCTTCCACTCCAGCTCCATCGGGGGCTTGAGCGAGGTCTTGGGCAGGTTGATCTTGACGCTGTGCCCGGTGGACTGCACGTAGCCGATGTCCACCAGCTCGGCGAGGGCGGTGGACCACAGGCGCGCCAACGGTCCACCACCGGTGTCGAGCGCGAGGTAGTCCTTGCCGTCGAACCAGCGCGGCGACATGACCCAGGAGTACTTGCCCCCATCGAGGTCGCGCTTCTGCGGCTTGGGGTTGGTGTGCTGGTTCCACGGGTGGCGACGGTCGACCGGGTTGCCCAGCGGGTCGTTCTTGACGAATGTCTCCTGGTCCTCCCAGTCGTCGTAGTAGGACGATCCAAGCAGGATGCGGATGCCGAGGTTGATCTCCACCAGGTCGGTCGTGACGAGCTTGCCATCGACCACGACGCCCGGCGTGACATACATCTTGCGACCCCAGTTGGTCATGTCCTTGTAGTCGAAGTTGCAGTGATCGGGATCCTGGAAGGAGCCCCAGCACGCAAGGAGGATGCGGCGGTTGCCCACCTGCTCGTAGCCCGGGAGCGCCTCGTAGAAGAAGTCGAACAGGTCGTCGTGCATCGGAACGACCTTCTTCATGAACTCCACGTAGCGCATGAGCCTCGTGATGTAGTCGGTCATCAGCTGGATCGTCGCGACCGTGCCCACTCCGCCCGGGTAGAGGGTCGACGGGTGAACGTGGCGGCCCTCCATCAGGCAGAACATCTCGCGCGTGTAGCGGCTGACCACGAGCGCCTCGCGATAGAACTCCCCCGTGAACGGGTTGAGCGAGCGCATGATGTCGCCGATCGTCTTGTAACCGTGATCACCGCCGTGCGGTGCTGGCGTGTTGTTGGCCAGCTCAAGCACCTCGGGGTTGGTCTCGGAGACCATCTTTTCGCAGTAGTCAACGCCGACCAGGTTCTCCTGGAAGATGTTGTGGTCGAACATGTATTCGGCGGCCTCGCCGAGGTTGACGATCCACTCCGCGATGTTCGGCGGCTTGACGCCGTAGGCCATGTTCTGCGCGTAACAGGAGCAGGTGGCGTGGTTGTCACCGCAGATGCCACAGATGCGGCTCGTGATGAAGTGCGCGTCGCGAGGGTCCTTGCCCTTCATGAAGATCGAGTAGCCACGGAAGATCGAGCTCGTGCTGTGGCACTCCACGACCGTCTTGTTCTCGAAGTCGATCTTGGTGTAGATGCCGAGGCTGCCGACGATGCGGGTGATGGGGTCCCACGCCATCTCGACCAGGCCATCTTTGTTGACGCTCCTGCTGCTGGGACTTGGGATGGTCGACGTCATGACGCCGCCTTTCTGCTTGTGGGAGTGGGACTACCAGGTCTTCTTGGCGCCGGTGGTCAGCGTCTTGCCGGGCTTGCGCCACTTGGGTTCCTTGTTGAGCGTTGCCGTTGTCTTGGATCGCAGGAAACGCATCGTCTTGCCATACGGCTGGACCGCAGCGGTCGACAACTTGCCTCCCGGCGGCTCGTCCATGAACGGCATGAATTTGTCGGGGAAGCCCGGCATCGTGCAGCCGATGCAGATGCCGCCCACGTTGGGACAACCACCCATGCCGTTCATCCAGCCACGCTTGGGCACATTGCACTTGACGACCGGGCCCCAGCAGCCGAGCTTGACGATGCACTTGGGCGAGCCGTACTCGGTCGCGAAGTCACCCTGCTCGTAATAGCCCGCGCGGTCACAACCTTCGTGGACGGTCGAGCCGAACAACCACGTGGGTCGCAGGGCCTCGTCCAAGGGGATCATCGGCGCCTGGCCGGTGGCCATGTAAAGCAGGTAGGTCAGGGTCTCGGACAGGTTGTCGGGCTGAATCGGGCAACCGGGAACACAGACGATCGGGATGCCGGCCTTGGACTTCCAGTCCCAGCCGAGATAGTCAGGAACACCCATCGCGCCGGTGGGGTTGCCGGCCATCGCGTGGATGCCGCCGTATGTCGCACAGGTGCCGACTGCGACAACGGCCGTCGCCTTGGGGGTGAGTCGATCAAGCCACTCACTCGTCGTACGGGGCTGGCCGGTCGCGGGGTCGTTGCCGAAGCCACACCAATAGCCCTCGTCGTGGAGTGCCTCGTTGGGGATTGATCCCTCCACGACAAGGACGAACGGCTCCAACTCGCCACGATCTGCCTTGTGGAACCACTCAAGAAAGTCGTCTGCACCTCCCTCTGGGCCACACTCGAAGTCGATCAGCGGCCAATGCACCGCGATCTGCGGGAGGCCCGGGAGGGCGCCCATCGCAATCTCTTCGATACTGGGCTGGGTTGCGGCTGTCAGGGAGACCGAGTCCCCGTCGCAACTCAATCCGGCGTTGATCCACAGGACGTGAATCAGGGTTTCTTCCGCTTTGATCGCCTCGGCAGTTGGCATCTTGGCCGGCCTCTCCGGAGGCGAAGAATGCCTCCTGGCTGCCAGTGCACTGGATGGATGCGCTGCGCAACCTCCATCCCATTACCATCCTCGATCCCTCGGCGTGTCAAGGATCACACAGAAGAAATTGCGAAATCTTGTCGATTTCTGGTACAAGCACCGTCACCGGTTGCGGGGGTCGTCCATGAGGTTTAAAGTTCGCGCAGCCAGCCGTACCAGGCGTCCAGACCCTCGCCAGTCTGGACACTCAAGGGCATCCAGGTGACGTCCGGGTTGAGGCTGCGGGCGTCCTTCTCGCACCGGTCGACGTCGAACTGGACGTAGGGCAGCAGGTCGGTCTTGTTGACGACGACCAGGTCGGCGGCCGCGAACATGTGGGGGTACTTCAGCGGCTTGTCGTCCCCCTCGGTCACCGAGATGACCACGACCTTCTTGGTCTCGCCCAGATCGAACAGGGCCGGACAGACGAGGTTTCCGACGTTCTCCAACACGACCAGATCGCCATCGTCTGGTCCCAGAGAGTCGAGCCCGCGGCGCACCATCGAGGCGTCGAGGTGGCACCCGGAGCCGGTGTTGATCTGGACGGCTCGGGCACCTGCGGCTCTGATGCGGTCGGCGTCATATGCCGTTTCCTGGTCACCTTCGATGACACAGATCTGGCGGTCAGGTCCGGCTTCGCGGATTGTCCGCTCCAGCAGCGAGGTCTTGCCGGCGCCCGGAGAGCTCATGAGGTTGAGTGCCGCGATGCCGCGCTCCCGCAACCACGTGCGGTTGTCACCGGCCAATTGGTCGTTCTTGGCAAGCACGGCAACTTCAAGGTCGATCGAGTGCGTATGGGGGGCGGGCACCTCGTGCTCGTGCTCGTGATCGTGCGGATGCTCGTGATCGGGGCCGTGACTGTGCGCGGTGCCGTCCGCGTGCACGTGAAGGTAATCCCCCGTCGCCCCGTCGACCCGCACCTCGGCTTCGCCGCATCCACATGTTGCGCACATCTACGCCACCTCCACTGAGGTGACCGACAACTCCTGTCCGGCCACCACCTCGACATCGGCACTTCCACACTCGCACAGCAAGATCAGGTCGTCCTTGTGAAAGTCGCGGTCGCAACCGCGGCAGTGCGCCAGACCTGCGGTGTGGATGATCTCCAGAGCAGAGCCCTCAAGCGACGTGCCGGCGGTGACGAGTTCAAAGCAGAACGACAACGCCTCGGGCACCACCCCCGAGAGCTTTCCGACGTCGAGCCGGACGACAGTCACCTGCTGGTCGCCGGTGCGATCAAGAACTGCCTCGACGACCGCCTCGGCGATGGAGAGTTCGTGCATACACACCTCCGGACAACGCCACGATAGGTCGGGCCCCACCCACACGCAAGGAATGTCGGGCACCCCAGAGCGCACAATGGACGCATGGACACGACGGGTCGAGCCGACCAGGCCATCGCCATGCTGCGGCGTCAGGGTGAACGCGTAACGGCCGCCCGGCGCGCCGTTGTCGAGGTCCTCGACTCGACCGCAGAGCATCTGACGGCCGACGACATTGCGTTGCGGGCGACCGCCTCGGCGCCCGGAGTGCACCGCACCACGGTCTACCGCGCCCTGACAACCTTGGGCGACCTCGGCCTGGTTTCGCACACGCATGTGGCCGGATCCGCCACGATCTATCACCTCGCGCTGCCGGGTGAAGACCACCCGGAGCCCGGCCACGCGCACGTCCAGTGCACGACCTGCAATCGGATCATCGACATCGACGAGTCAGTGCTGGAGCCTCTGGCTCGTACGCTGCGCGATGACATTGGTTTTCGAGTCGCCGTCCATCACGCGGCCTTCCTCGGAATGTGTGCGGAGTGTGCCGCGCAGGCCTGAATCATCATTCGGCCCTGTTGCAACATCGTCGCATCTGAGTACGGTGGCTGATATCCAGATCACCGGAGAATCCATGTCGACGACAGCGATGCGCGGCCTGACCCACACCGAGAGACGGTCCCTCGGTGGCATGACCGTGGCGGTCGTCATGCTGCACGTGATCGGCTGGGGTCTGCTGTTCGTGGTCGCCGCACAGCAGCTTGAGCTCGGCAAGACCGGGCTGTTCGGCATCGGGCTCGGTGTCACCGCCTACACACTGGGCATGCGCCACGCATTCGACATCGACCACATCGCAGCAGTGGACAACGTCACCCGCAAGCTCTTGGCTGACAACCCCGACGCCGGCCGTCCCCTTGTCGGTCGGCTTCTGGTTTGCGTTGGGACACTCCAGCGTTGTCTTCGGTCTGTGTCTGCTCCTGTCGTTCGGCGTTCGCGCCCTGGGTGGCCAGGTCTCCGACGAGTCCTCGACGTTGCAGCAGTCGGCCGGAGTGATCGGAACCAGCGTCTCCGGACTGTTCCTCATCACGATCGGTCTGATCAACGCCGTGGTTCTCGTCGGCGTGCTGCGGGTCGCGCGCAACATGCGCGCAGGTGTCTATGACGAGGCCGAGCTCGAACGCCAGCTCCAAAACCGTGGCCTGCTCAACCGACTGCTCGGACGGTTCACCAGATCAGTCAGCAGACCACGGCACATGTATGGCGTGGGACTGCTGTTCGGGCTCGGATTCGACACGGCAACCGAGGTCTCACTTCTGGTCCTTGCTGCTGGCGCGGCCGCGTTCCACATGCCTTGGTATGCGCTGTTGGTGCTGCCGATCCTGTTCACCGCAGGCATGAGCCTGTTCGACAGCATCGACGGCGCATTCATGGGCCTCGCGTACGACTGGGCGTTTCTCCGGCCCGTCCGCAAGGTCTATTACAACATCACCGTGACGGGCCTGTCGGTCGTCGTGGCGTTGGCCATCGGCGGCGTCGAGCTGGTGGGGCTGCTCAGCGACAAGCTCGGCCTCACTTCCGGTCCCATTGCGTGGATCGGAGGCATCGATCTTGATCGCGTCGGCTACGCGATCGTGGTGCTGTTCGTGGCTGACGTGGGCGGTGAGCAGCGCGATCTGGCGGTTCGGCAAGATCGAGGAGCGCTGGTCTCGCCGACTCAGTAGCCCGTGAAGTAGTCCGTCCTGACGCGCTTGCACCGTTTGACGAGTCCGGCGCGGGCAGCGTTGACCATGGCCGGCGGGCCCGAGATGTAGGCGAGCCGCTGGTCAAGGTCGGGCACGACTGCGGCAATGATGTCGACCGACACCAACGGCGCCTCGACGTGGCGCCACTGGGTCGGCAGGTTGTCGGGTTCAACCGGGCAGACGATCACGACCCTGAACCCTGCCAAGACATCCGCGTAGGCAATGTCGTCTGGTCCCGTGACGCCGTAGACGATGACGGCTTCACGCTCGGGTTCGTCGAGGAGCTGGCTGATGAACGGTGTGATGCCAATGCCTCCGGCGACCAGCACCACCGGGATCGCCGGATCGTCGGGAAGTAGGAAGTCACCGGAGATGCCGGTTGAGTGCACTCGCGCTCCGGGCTCGAGACCGACCATCGCCCGCTTGAAGGTTGACGACTTCTCGGGGATCCGCAGTGCGAACGTCACCTGGCCGTCGGGATCGGGGGGCGAGCTGATGCTGAATGACCGCCGCACGCCGCGCCCGTCGACGCCCTTGTGGGGCAGGGTCAGCTCGGCGAACTGCCCGGGTCGGAACGAGACCGGACGCCGGGATTGGAACGTGAACTCGTGCGTCTCGGGGGTGATCTGGCGGCGCGAGACGAGGTCAAGTGACACCCCGCGCCTTCGGGCAAAGGCAAAGGCGACGAGGTTGCCGACCAGGAGCGCGCTCTCGGGCGTCGGGCCGAACCAGCCCAGATCGGGAGGGCTGTCGGTCAGCAACGAGATGCAGGTCGGGTAGGAGAAGACCAGCGCCATGACGGCGGCCACGACCAGCTGCTGCTTGCGGCGTGGGGGCAGCGTCAGCGGCTCGCTGAGCATGAACCCCGCAAGGAACACCGCGGGGTAGGAGTAGAACGTGGTCCGCAGGGCGTCTCCGAGATCGGTGCCGCGGTCGTTGAGGCCGAGGACAACCAGCACCGCGGTGAGGGCGATGAACAGCAAGCCCACATCGAGGCGGCGGGTCCGCCACAGGACGAGGAACGCTCCGACCGCCACGAAGGGCAACATCTTGTCGGTTGCCGCTGCCTGCCAGATCGCGAACGTCGCGAACTCGCGGCCCACGATCTCCTGGGCGACGTAGACGAGGAACGCTCCGGCAGCGGCCGGGTTGAAGACGTGTCGTCCACGCCACGCGAGCACGTACTTCGAGGCGTTGGCGAGCACAGCCGCCGAGGCAAGCCAGGCGTAGTCCGCAACCGCGGTGGTGAACATCGGCACGAACAGGAAGAACAGGAGGAGCCCGGTGATGATCGACGACTCGCCGTGCGGCTTGATCCTCCAGAGCAGAGCGAGCAGCCGGTTGGACGCATACGACGCGACGAGAAGCACCACGAGCGAGAGGACCTCATGGCCAGCGGAAACCCCTTCGATCACGCCAATGGCCGAGTAGGTGATGTAGATCGCTGCCAGCACGCACAGCACGATCGTGACCAGCCGGTACATCGTGACTCGCCCCAGCTGGCGGTCCAGCAGATCCCTGACGGTTGCGATCATGCGAACACCTCTCCGGGGAACTGCGGCGACCACTCAACCCGGCCGTCGGCGTGCATACGTACGAACTCGTAGCTGAAACGTGGCATGAGCTGGGCCGGTTCGGCAAGGAAAAGGGCCGTCGCCAGACCGTCCGCCCGCATGCAGGACTGGGGAACGACGACCCAGGTCGCCACGATGTCGTTGGTCGGCCGTCCGGTGCGTCCGTCGAGGACATGGTGAAGGCCGTCGCCCCACGCCCGGCGATTGGTCGCAGATCCGCACAGCGCATCCTCGGGATCGAGCTCGACCACGCCGAGGGCACGACTCGGGTCGAAGGGATGCTCCAACGCGACCCGGATCGGTGTGGTGCCGTGGTGGTAGATGTCGCCGCTCGCATCGATCGTGAACTCGTTGCGCCCCGAGCTCACCAAGACGCCGGCGATCAGGTCGACGAGCAGACCCTTCCCTGCTGCGCCCACATCGAGGACGACCGGTTCAGTCGTCGTCAGCACCGACCCCGTGCGCGCCACCGTGTCCCAATCCGGGACGTCGGCGATCTGCCTGGTCGGGGTCAGGGAGTAGTCGGCGTCGTAACCGAGATCGGCCAAGGTCTGGCCGACGAGCGGGTTGACCGCACCGTCCGTCGCCTCATACAGCTCGTCGTAGAAGCCCAGAAGGTGGTCGGCTTCCCCCAGGTCCCACGTACCGCTGCGAGCCGCCATCTCGCTGACGACGGAGTCGGACCGGAACCGCGACCACACCCGGTCGAAGCGATCGATGCAATCAAGCACCGCGGCGCGGATCGGCTCGCCCAGCGGAGTAGCCGTGTCGATCTGCCAGGCCGTGCCGATCGCCTCGAACTGCCAGGCGTCAGGCCCGGGCATCAGCCTTGATCTGATCGATCGCCTGATTGAATCCCTGCGACGTGAGCGACGACCCCGAAACCTTGGTGACGTTGAGCTCGTCGAGGCTCTTGCCGACGACCTCGCCGGCGATGCCGCCGGCGAACTTCGCCTGGAAGCCCTTCGACGTACCGTTCGTGGCCTCCGGGGTCACCACGATGTCGGAGATCTTGCCACCCGACAACGTCAGCTCCACCTTGACCGAGGACTGACCTCCGGGATTGGAGTATTCGCCGCTGCCTGCGTATTCGCCGTCCACGTACGTACCGGTCGACGTGCCGTCCGTCGCCGCACCGGAGGAGGTCGCGGATGTCGTCGGCGTGGCGTCTGCCGACTGATCGCTTCCTCCGCAGGCAGCCGTGAGCAACAGGATCGAGGCGGCGGTCGCGGAAAGAACCTTGTGGTGGGATGGAAGCTTCATCGGTCGGACTCCTGAACTGGGCTGTCAGTGACGCTGTTGTCAGAGATGTGGGCAGCCAATTGCTGTGGAGACATCTTCACAGGTTGGCCAAAGCGTGGGTAGCCGCCCGATATCCGCCCATCCCGTGAACACCCGCACCCGGGGGCGTCGAGGCGGAACACAAATAGAGCCCCTTGACCCCCAGCGAGTACGGATTGGGCGACAACCGAGGGCGCATCACGACCTGCCACGCGTCGTTGGCGCCACCGGCGATGTCACCACCGAGATAGTTGGCGTTGTGCGCCTCGAGCTGAGCCGGCCCACTCACCGAGGTCGCGACGATCGACGAACGAAAGCCCGGCGCGAACCTCTCGATCTGCGCGATCACGGCTTCGGTCGCGTCGCCGGTGTAGCCGTGCGGAACATGCGCGTAGGCCCACACGGGGTGGACATCGCCAACCGATCGGCCCGGGTCGGCGAGGTACTGCTGGCACACCAGGACGAACGGTCGCTCGGGCATACGCCCGGCGTGCACGTCCTTCTCGGCGGCGTTGAGCTGTTCGAAGGTGCCCCCGACATGGACCGTGCCGGCCTTGCGAGCCCATTCGTTGGTCCACGGCACACCACCGTCAACCGCGAAATCGACCTTGAACACCCCCGGGCCATGTCGCCACTTCTTGAACGGGCGACGCACGCGTCCGGGCAACCGATCGCCCGCGATCTTGAGGACGTTGGCGGGCGTCGTGTCGAACATGACGATGTCGGCCTGGGGAAGCTCAGTCACCCGGTGCCCGGTCTCGATCGTGCCGCCGTGCTCGGTGATCTCGGCAGCCAGCGCATGGGCAATCGCTGACGAGCCTCCCTTGGCGACGGGCCACCCGTACGCATGTCCGGTCATGCCGAACATCAGGCCGAGACCACCGGTCGTGGGCTTGTTGAGTGGATAGATCGCGTGCGCCGCCAGTCCGGCGAACAGCCCGCGAGCCTCGTCGGTCTTCCATCGTCGGGCAATCCAGGACGCGGGCTGCATCGCGCGGGCGCCGAACGCCGCCAGCATGATCGGATGTTTCGGCAGGTGGACGATGGGCTGGAACAGCTCGTCGATCAGGGCATCACTGTGCTCGACCAATGGCGCATAGAGCTTGCGCCATGCGGCGCCGTCCTCTCCGAGCATCTCGGCCGTACGGTCGAGGTCGCGGAACATGACGCCGGCTCGCCCACCGTCGATGGGATGCGCTGCGTCGACCTCTGGCCAGAGCCACTCCAACCCGTGGCGCTCAAGCTCCAGTGAGCGGAAGAACGGCGATGCGACACCAGTTGGATGGGTCGCCGAACAGACATCGTGGGTGAGTCCGGGGATCGTGAGCTCTGCCGAGCGGGTGCCACCACCGATCTCGTCCTCGGCCTCCAGCACGGTGACGTCGATGCCGGCGCGGGCGAGCACGACGCCGGCGGCGAGCCCGTTGGGTCCAGAACCCACCACGACCGCTGACGTCATGACGTCCGACGCACGTTGTTGAACGGCATCGAGCCGTCCCACGGCTGTCGACTCACCATCTCGGAAACCCTCGCCTCGCCCGTCTCGACCACACCGGTCGCAGCGTCCATGATCCGATAGCGCTGAACCGCGTGGAAGAACGGGGGCGACTCCATCATGATGACCCGCAGCTCGCCGGGCTTGTAGTCGCACTGTTCCTGGATCGCGGCCAGCAGCGCCTCATGGTGCAGGTGCCCGTCGCCGAAGTTCCAGCCGATCGCCGATCCCGCGACCATCTCGCCATCGACGATGAACCGCTCCTCATGATCGTCGGCCGCGTGCGGATAGAGCCCGACCATGGCTCTGCCGTGGGTGTGCAGACCCCGCCAGGCCCCGAGCTTGCCGATCATCAGGTCGACGGTGTCCTCGTCGTACAGCTTGGCGAGCTGACGGTGTGGGAGCTGGGCCGACTTCGTGACCTTGTCGGCATACGTCTGCTCGGCTCCCTCGCCGAACAGCCAGACCGAGGTCGCCCACGTCCCGGCGTAGTAGCGCATCGACGGGAGGAATGAGAACTTGTCCGGTCGCAGGTTGCCGCTGACGATCGTGGCCGCGACCAAGGCGAGAAGGCCGTAGACGAGGAACGGCTCCGTGACGTCGGTGAGACCGTAGTCGGGGTAGTGACCGAACAGGAACACCGCGCCGAACATCATGACGACGTTCCACTCCAGGGGCACTCCCATCGGGATCGCGGTGAGGATCTGCAGGTGGAACAGCAGGATGACCACCAAGGCGATCGTCGTCACCCAGCCGCCCCGCGAGAACAGCAAGATGAGCGGCACGCTGAACTCGATCACGGTGCCGCCGTGCGCCAACCCGCGCGACACGATGCTCGGTCGTACGTCGAACTCTGCGTCTCGCCACAACCGACGCTTGAATGCCCTCGGCACCAGCGGGGCGTTGCTCATCATGGTTGACACGACGTACGGGAAGTGCCGGTTGAGCTTGGACGTCGCCGCTCCCCACCAGATCGCGACCATGAGCAGCTTGGCAGCCACGATCAGGTCGACGAAGGGGAACAGGAACACGATCGCGGTGACCCAGTAGTGCTCGGACCGGGCGGCCAGGAAGATCGTCTTGTCACGCAGGCCCATCACCGGGAGCACGATCAGCAGCGGCAGGAACCGCGCGGGCTCGATCAGGTCGAACGCATCTGCTCCAAGTCCGGTCACGGCCCGATCGGCGGGCGAGAGCAGCACGTAGACCGCCGCGGCGATCACTGCCACGTACAGCCCGATGTCGACGAGCGTGCGGCGCGAACCCCGGGTGCCGGGCACCCGGTCAGGCCACGGTGGCTGGCGGATCGTGCCGGGGCGAAGCCAATAGAGGATCGTGCCCACCGGCGGGAGGAACCGCATCGTCAAGGGCCCAAATCCGCAGCCGAAGCCGAGCACCTCGAACAGCAGCGTCCAGATGATGACCTTCTGGAACACCACCGGCTCGAACCACCAGTCGCTCACATTGCCGAGCGAACCGATGCCGGGAGTCGAGGCGGCGAACAGCAGGCCACCAAGGATGTAGAGGCCGATCTTGACCGCGTACAGGAGATAGATCGCGTAAGGGGTGCCGAATCCGTAGACCGCCCAGTGCTGCTGCAGGGCCTTGGTCCGATCGGCACGAGGCATGGCCCGCCACGCATCGACGTCGAAAGTTGGCAGAGTGGGCGAGATCAGACCCATGGTGCTCCTTCACAGTCCTTCGACGTGCCCCGGCTCCGAACACTAGGCCCATCCAAGCCTGTGACCGATGCCACACGCTGGATGTTCGCATGGCAAGACGGGTCGAGAGAGGGTTGAACCAAGCGCTTAGGCTCACCTAAGAGGCGGTTTCCCTTCCCCCAGGAGTGTGCATGACCAGGCAGTTGCGCGTCGCGGTGATTGGAGCAGGACCGGCGGGCATCTATGCCGCCGACATCCTGACCAAGTCCGAGGTCGATGTCACGATCGACCTCATCGATCGCGATCCCACGCCGTTCGGGCTGATCCGCTACGGCGTCGCGCCGGACCACCCCCGCATCAAGGAGATCATCAAGGCGCTCAAGCGTGTGCTCTCCCACGACGGCATCCGCTTCTTCGGCAACGTCAACTACGGCGCCGACCTCAAGCTCGATCACCTGCAGCAGTTCTACGACGCCGTCATCTTCGCCACCGGCGCGCGCGCCGACCGCGACCTCGACATACCGGGCATCGACCTCAAGGGCTCATTCGGCGCGGCCGACTTCGTCTATTGGTATGACGGTCACCCCGACGTCCCGCGCGACTGGCCCTTCGACCCCGCCGCGGAGTCGGTTGCCGTCCTCGGCGTCGGCAATGTGGGCCTCGACGTTGCCCGCATGCTCGCCAAGACCGCAGACGAGCAGCTCTCAACCGACATCCCTGACAACGTCTACCGCGGCCTGCGCGCCAACGCGACCAAGGACGTGCACGTCTTTGCACGCCGTGGACCCGCGCAGGTGAAGTTCACCCCGATGGAGCTGCGCGAGCTCTCGCACTCCCCCAACGTCGACGTCATCGTTCACCCCGAGGGATTTGAGCTCGACGAGGGATCGATGGATGCGATCCGGGCGTCCAAGTCGGTCAAGCTCGTCGTCGACGTGCTGCAGAACTACCTCGCCAAGGAGCCGACCGGCGCCGCCCACCGCATTCACATCCACTTCTGCCAGAACCCCGTCGAGATCCTCGGTGATGACGGCAAGGTTGTGGGTCTGCGAACTGAAGTCACCGAGCTGGACGGCACCGGCAACGTGCGCGGCACCGGCGAGCTCAAGGACTGGCCCGTGCAGGCGGTCTACCGCGCCGTCGGCTACCGCTCGGACAACCTTGCGGGGCTTCCGTTCGACAACGCGAGCGCCACGGTCCCCAACGACGGCGGCCGGGTGATCGACATCGACGGCGAGCCACTTGCCGGCGCCTATGTCACGGGTTGGATCAAGCGTGGCCCGGTCGGCCTGATCGGCCACACCAAGTCTGACGCCGCCCAGACGATTGCGCTGTTGCTGGCCGACGTCGACCAGCTCCCCGCACCCGAGAACCCCGAGCGCGAGGCGGTCGACCGCTACCTCGAGGGTCGCGGACTCGAGTACACGACGTGGGACGGCTTCGAGAAGCTCGAGGAGCACGAGATCGCCCTCGGCGAGGCGGCCGGCCGCCCGCGCATCAAGGTCGTTCCCCGCGACGAGATGGTCGAGATCTCCCGCAGCTGAGCGTCCCCCAAGGAGGCCGCCAGTCCTCGCTCCCTCACGGCCTCCTTCGTCGGCCTTGCGAGCGGAATGGCTCAGGCGCGCTTGGGGAACTGGCTGAAGTCGGGCTTGCGCTTGGCCTTGTAGGCCTCGCGCCCTTCCTGCGCCTCGGCATTGCCGTAGAACAGCAGATTGGTGTCGTGGGCGAGCTGCTGGATGCCGGCGTAGCCGTCCTCGTGGGCGTGGAAGCTCGCCTTGCTCAAGCGCAACGCGTACGGCGACAGCTCGAGCATCTCGCGGCACCACTGAATCGTCTCGGCCTCGAGCTCGGCGAGCGGGACCACGGTGTTGATGAGGCCCATGTCGAGCGCCTGCTGGGCGTCGTACTGACGGCACAGCATCCAGATCTCCTTGGCCTTCTTGGGCCCGACGAGGTCGGAGAGCACGCTGGCGCCGTAGCCGCCGTCGAACGAACCGACCTTGGGACCCACCTGCCCGAAGACAGCGTTGTCGGCGGCAATCGTCAGGTCGCAGACGAGGTGCAGGACGTGACCTCCGCCGATGGCCCACCCCGCCACCTGCGCGATGATCGGCTTTGGCAGGCGGCGCATCTGCACGTGCAGGTCGGTGACGTGGAAGCGACCGACCGCGTTCTCGTCGGTCTTGTAGCCACTGTCGCCGCGTACGCGCTGGTCACCGCCGGAGCAGAATGCCTTGTCGCCCTGGCCGGTGAGGATGATGACACCGACGCTCTCGTCCTCACGGGCGACGTTCAGCGCGTGCCCGATCTCGATGATGGTCTGTGGGCGGAACGCGTTGTGGACTTCGGGGCGGCAGATGGAGATCTTCGCGATGCCTTCGGGCGAGGTCTCGTACGAGATGTCGTCGTACTCGCCGACGGTGGTCCAGGTGACAGGTGCGGTGGTCATGACGCCACTTTAGTGAGGTGTCAGCAGTGAACGATCACCGGCGGAGGACCTGCACGTGACACGTGCCACCGGCCTTGGGCGCGGGAACCTTCACGAGCGCAAACTTCACCGAGCCTCGTCCTTCGATGTTGGGTAGCTGCTTGGTCATCGCCTGCTCGGCGCTGCCAGCGGCCTCACCGACGTGGACCGTGACCTGGTAGGTCGCCTTGCTCTTGCCGGAGTTGGAGATCGTGCCCGACGCATTCCACACACCCTTGGCGTCCTTGGCGCACAGAAACTGCGACAGGGACTCGGGAGCCGGGGTGCCGATCGGCGCGGCGACCGTCGGCTTGGGCGCCGCCTTGGTGGTGGTCACCGTCGCAGTGGGCTTGGCCGTGGGCTTCTTGGCCGCTTCGCTCCCGCCACAACCCGCCAGCACCAGCATGACCACGACCGCCAGCACTCGCATGGTCACATCCCATCACGCGGCCCTCCCACGCCTGCGGAGGCGCGCAATGGAGAATAGGGGCAACCAGATAGTATGACGTCCTACTATCTTGCAGGGGGCAAAGATGAGCAACATCGAACGAGTCGGCGTCATCGGCGGAGGGCTGATGGGGTCCGGCATCACCGAGGTCGCTGCTCGCGCAGGCCTCGACGTCGTGGTGGTCGAGGTCAGCGCCGACGCCGCCAAGGCCGCGGCCGAACGCGTCGAGTCATCGCTGCGTCGCGCCGAGCAGCGCGGCAAGATCGATTCGATCGAGGTGGACGCCGTACTCACGCGCATCGCCTTCAGCGAAGACCTTGAGGCACTTGCCGACTGCGACCTGGTCGTCGAGGCCGCGTCCGAGGTCGAGGAGATCAAGCTGGAGCTGTTTCGCCGCGTCGGCCAGATCCTGACCAAGCATGACGCGATCCTCGCCTCCAACACCTCATCCATCCCGATCGTGAAGCTCGGAGCCGTGTCAGGACGCCCGCACCATGTGATGGGCGTGCACTTCTTCAACCCGGCGCCGGTCATGCAGCTCGTTGAGCTCATCCCGTCGCTGACCACGTCGCCGGACACGCTCGATCGGATGCGTTCCTGGGTCACCGACTCACTGGGCAAGAAGCCGATCGACGCCACTGACCGTGCGGGCTTCGTCGTCAACAGCCTGCTCGTGCCCTACCTGCTGTCCGCCATTCGCATGTACGAGGCCGGATATGCCTCCGCCGAAGACATCGATCGGGGCATGGTGCTCGGCTGCGGTCACCCGATGGGCCCGCTCGCTCTCAGCGATCTGATCGGCCTCGACACGATTCGCGCGATCGGCGTCTCGATGTATGAGGAGTTCAAGGAGCCGCTCTACTCGCCGCCGCCCCTGCTCGACCGCATGGTCGACGCCGGACTGCTCGGCAAGAAGAGTCACCAGGGCTTCTACGGATACGAGTGACTGAAGCCGGAGCCGCGCCAGAGGGCGAGGTCAGACTCCGTCGATCGGAGCCCACCGGGTGAGGACGGGCGCGGCGGCGAGCAGGGGCCCCAGATCGGTGATCTTGCCTTCGCCCGCGCGAAACGCCCGGTAGGCGTCATCGTGCTCGACGGACTCCCAGATCTCGTTCGCGACCCAGTGGCCGGCGTCCTCGAGGTCCACGAGCACGTCAACGCCCACGTTGCCGTCGAAGGCACGTGTCTCGGCAAGCACCCGAGCCAGCACAGTCTTGGCCTCATCCAGGAGATCAGGCTTGAATCGCATTTGGAGTGTTGCGGTGATCGTCATGTGCTCCACGCTAGCCCCGACCTACCAGTGCACGCCCTTGAGGATGCGCGCCAAGGTCAGCTGCTCGCGGGTTGCTTCCCTGCCCGCCTCCTCACCACGGGCCGCAGTCGAGTCAGGAAACAGCTTGTACGCGCGGTTGAGCACGCTGAACGCTGCTCGCGGCGCCAGCGCGTGACCGATCTCGCCCGCGGTGCCGCCGAGCGTGTTGATCTCGTGCGGCTTGTCACGGATGGCCTTCAACACCATCTCGGCCGCCTGAGCCGGACTGATCGCCGGGAACCGGTCGTAGAGCTTGGTCGGCGCAATCATCGGGGTCCGCACGAGCGGCATGTGGATCGTCGTGAACGTGACGCCCCGATCGTGCAGCTCTGAGCTGACGACACGCGTCCACGCATCCAGGGCTGCTTTCGAGGCGATGTAGGCCGAGAACCGCGGGGCGTTGGTCTGCACACCGATCGACGAGATGTTGACGACATGGCCGCGCCGTCGCTTGGCCATGCCGGGAGTCAGGCCCATGACGAGTCGGATGGCGCCGAAGTAGTTGAGCTGCATCGTCCGCTCGAAGTCGTGGAACCGCTCGTACGACAGCCGCAGCGAGCGACGGATTGACCGTCCCGCATTGTTGATCACGTAGTCGATGCCCTCGAAGTCGACCTCGAGCTGCTTCACCAGGCTGTCGATCGCATCGAGGTCGGCGAGGTCGCACGGGTAGGCCGTCGCACTTCCGCCGCGGGACCGGATCTCGTCGACGCAGAGCTCGAGCGCCTCGACGCCGCGGGCCACCAGAATCACGTTGGCGCCCAGGGCTGCGAGCCGCAGGGCCGAGGCCTTGCCGATGCCGGAGGTTGCCCCGGTGATGATGATGTTGGTGCCCTTGACCGCCGTACGAGTCCCGCGATCCGCACGAATCGTCGGGTCGAGATTCTGTTCCCAGTAGTCCCAGAGAGCCGGCGCGTACGTCGCCAGCGCAGGCACCTCGATGCCGGACGTGGCCAGCGCGGCCATCGTCGCGGTGGAATCGAACGTCGTCGGGAGATTGAGATGCGCCAACACCTCTGGGGGCACGCCGAGACGGCCGGCGGTCGCCTGCGCGATGGCGTGGCCGGGCCCTGAGCTGACCACCCTGGCGACGACCGAGCTGAGCAGGGTGTCAGTGACCCTGTCGGTCACGACGTTGTCGACCGAGAGCCGGATCTGAGGTGCTCCCGCCGCCCCCGCAAGTGTCGTCATGACGTCGAGGTTGGACTGTGGAGTCGGATTGACCAGGTGGAAGGCGCGGCCGTCGAGACCCGGTTGGTGCGCCAGCTCATTCATGGCCTTGGCCACGAAGTCGACCGGGACGATGTTGGTGCGGCCGAGTCCTGCAGCGGCCAGTGGCAGCCACGCAGGCAGGTGATCGCGTAGCCCCTTCAGCATGGGCAGGAAGTAGTAGGGTCCGTCGATCTTGTCGATCTCGCCCGTCTCGGAATCGCCAACCACGACGGCAGGTCGGTAGACCCGCCACGGCATGGTCGCGCTCTCGCGTACGAGCTTTTCGGAGCCGAACTTGGTCCGGTGGTAGTCGGACGGAAAACCCTGGCCCTCGTCGAACATCTCCTCGGTGAACGTGCCGTGAAAGTCGCCGGCAGCGGCGATCGACGAGACCTGGTGGAACGTGCCGGCGTTGACCGCCTCGGCCAGCTCGAGCGCGTGACGCGTGCCGTCGAGGTTCAGCCGGTCGTTCTCGGCCTTCGAGGCCGTCATGTCGTAGGACGCCGCGAGGTGGAAGACGTGCTTGATCTTGCCTGCGTGCTCGGCAATCCAGTCATCGCTCACGCCGAGGCGGCGCTCAGTCAGCTCCCCGGAGACAATCTTGACCCGTGATGAGCGGCCCCACTGGTAGGCGTAGCGCTCAAGCTTGTGCTCTGAACCGGGCCGCACCAAGACGTGAATCGGGCCCCTGCGAGTGGCGACGAGCTCAACCAGAAAGCGGCGGCCGATGAATCCGGTGGCGCCCGTGACGAAATAGGTCATCGCATCACCGTAGGGTCATTCGGCCCTGCATGTGTGATTCAGTGCGAGTAAGAATGGGACGACTGCGTTTCACCAAGATTTGTCACCCGGAGGCATACGTGTTCTACCCCCTCACCGTGAACGACTTCCTCGACCGCGCCGTGACGGTCTACCCCGAGCGCATCGCCGTCATCGATGAGCCCAACCAGCCCGCGGAGTCATGGGGCGAGGTCACGTACGCGGAACTTGGGCGCCGAGCCCGTGCTCAGGCGGCGTCGCTCGACGAGATGGGTGTTCCGGTTGGCGGACGGGTCGCGATCGTGTCGCAGAACTCGGCACGCATGCTGACGTCGTTCTTCGGCGTCTCGGGCTGGGGTCGGGTACTGGTGCCGATCAACTTCCGGCTCGCCGTTGCCGAGATCCGCTACATCGTCGAGCACTCCGGCGCCGAGGTGCTGATGGTCGACCCCGAGCTTCGCCACCTGATCGACGAGGTCGAGTGCAAGCGGACGTTCGTGCTGGGCGAGGACGACGGCAAGATCTGGGGCTCCACCGCAGACCCCCAGCCGTGGGCAGGCGACGAAGGCGCAACCGCCACAATCAACTACACGTCCGGCACCACGGCACGACCCAAGGGCGTGCAGCTCACCCATCGCAACAACTGGCTCAATGCGACGGTCTTCGGCTGGCAGGCCTCGGTGTCGGACCGTGACGTCTACCTCCACACGCTGCCGATGTTTCACGCCAACGGCTGGGGCCACCCGTTCACGGCGACCGGCATGGGGGCGACCCACATCATCCTGCGTCAGGTCGACGGGACCGAGATCCTCAACCGCATCGAGAAGCACGGCGTCACCTATCTGTGCGCAGCACCGGCCGTCGTGGCGGCGGCACTCGACGGCGCCAAGACCTGGGAGGGCGAGATCCCGGGACGCGACCGCGTACGCATCATCGTCGCCGGCGCTCCCCCGCCGACCCGCACGATCGAGCGCGTACGCGAGGAGCTGGGTTGGGAGTTCATCCAGATCTACGGGCTCACCGAGACGGCGCCCTTGCTCACGATGTCGCGGATGCGGGCCGAGTGGGATGACCTCGATCCACACCAGCAGGCTCTCAACCTCGGCCGTGCCGGGGCGCCCGCGATCGGCGTACGGATGAAGATCGACGACCAAGGCGAGGTGTTGGCACAGTCCAACCACAACCTCGAGTCCTACTGGGACAACCCCGAGGCCACGGCAGAGGCGCAGGCCGGCAACTGGTTCCACACCGGCGACGGGGGCACCTTCGACGACGGCTACATCACGATCGCCGATCGCAAGAAGGACGTCATCATCACCGGCGGCGAGAACGTCTCGTCGATCGAGGTCGAGGACGCCCTCATGTCGCACCCGGCGGTCAAGGAGGTCGCTGTCATCGGCATCCCCGACGAGAAGTGGGGCGAGCTGATCACCGCGCTGATCGTGCTCGATCCTGAGGAAGACGCCGTCGACGAGGCCGGGCTGATCGCTCACTGTCGCAAGCACCTGGCGGGCTACAAGTGCCCCAAGCGGATCGAGTTTCGTGACGAGCTGGCGCGTACGGCCACCGGCAAGCTGCAGAAGTTCAAGCTCCGCCAGCCGTTCTGGGAAGGCCACGAACGCCAGGTCAACTGACGCCGGGCTGGATTTGAGATACCATCGGTATCTGACTTCCACGCATGATCACCGCGACAGGACTCCCATGACCACGCTGCACGACTCGCTCACACTGCCCTGCGGCCAGGTGCTCCCCAACCGACTGATGAAGTCGGCGATGAGCGAGGTGCTAGGCGACAAGTCCCACGCCCCCACCCCTGCGCTGGAGCGGCTCTACGGCACGTGGAGCGACGGCGGTTATGGACTGCTGGTGACCGGCAACGTGATGGTCGATCGCACACAGATCGGCGAGCCCGGCAACGTCGTCATCGAGGACGAGCGTGATCTCGACGGACTTGCCCGCTGGGCCAAGACGACGCAGGACAGTGGCACGCCGATCTGGATGCAGATCAACCACCCCGGCCGCCAGGCCAACCTCGCGGCGTTCCGTCAGCAACCGGTCGCTCCCAGCGCGGTGGCCCTCAAGGTGCCCGGCGCTTCCACCCCTCGCGAGCTCACGGGTGCAGAGATCGAGGACATCATCGAACGCTTCGCGACCGCCGCAGTGGTCGCCGAGACCGCAGGGTTCAACGGCGTACAGGTACATGGCGCGCACGGCTATCTCGTGGCCCAGTTCCTGTCGCCGCTGTCCAACCTGCGCGACGACGAGTGGGGCGGAGACGCCGAGCGTCGTATGCGCTTCGTGCTCGAGATCGTCCGTCGTATCCGGTCACGGGTCGCTCCCGGCTTTGCCGTCGGCATCAAGCTCAACTCCGCAGACTTCCAACGCGGGGGTTTCACCGAGGAGGAGTCGCGCGACGTCGTCGCCAAGCTCTCCACCGAAGGGCTCGATCTGATCGAGGTCAGCGGCGGCAGCTACGAGGCGCCGGCCATGATGGGCAGCGCAGCCAAGAGCACCCGCGACCGCGAGGCCTATTTCCTGGAGTACGCCCGCGCGGTACGCGATGTCGCCGGCAAGGTGCCCCTCGCCGTCACGGGCGGCAACCGCACCCGTGTTGCGATGGAGGCAGCACTGGCCTCCGGCGACTGCGACCTGATCGGCATCGGTCGACCGTCGTGCACAACTCCCGATGCCGGCACAGTCCTGCTCGATGCTGCCGACTCACGGATCGAGTCGCACAGCGTGGCCTACAGCCGCACCGGCCTGCTCAGCAAGGCGATCGACATCAAGGCGATCAACGGTGCCGTTGAGCTCGCGTGGCACGAGGATCAGCTGCACCGACTCGGTCAGGGCAAGGAGCCCGACCTCGATCGCGGCAAGGTCAGGGCAACGGCAGCGCTGATTGCCCGCAGCCGACGCGGAGCCTTCACCAAGAAGCGGTCCTAGCCACCTCCGCGCAGCTGCGCGGAGAGCGGGCAGTCGAAGGGGTCGCGGGCGCGCAACCCGACGTTGTTGAGGTAGTCGACGACGATCGCATAGGAGTGGAAGAGCCCAACTTCCATGTAGTCGATGCCCTCACGTTCGCAGTGTGCGCGGACGAGCGGCTGCGCCTTCTTGAGGTTGCAGCGAGGCATGTTGGGAAACAGATGGTGCTCGATCTGGTAGTTGAGCCCGCCCATCGCCCAGTCCACAACCGGGTTGCCCTTGACGTTGCGCGACACCATCACCTGACGTCGAAGGAAGTCCAGCTTCATCTCCGGCGGGATGATCGGCATGCCCTTGTGGGCCGGCGCGAACGAGGCGCCGAGACAAAATCCGAAGACTGCCATCTGGATCGCGAAGAACGCCGCGGCCTTGCCCAACGGCAGGAACAGCAACAGGATCGCGACGTATGCGGTCAATCGGCTGACCACGAGGACCAGCTCGACTCGTCGCCACGGCTGGTTGGACGTCGTGTCGCGCGCCGCCCGGATGCTCTCAGCGTGCAGGTTGAGCCCCTCGAGGGTCAGCAGCGGGAAGAACAGCCAGCCTTGGCGCTTGACGAACCACCCGGCAAACCCCGTCGTACGCTGCTCGACGATGCCCGGCGTGAACGCAATCGCGCCCGGACCGATGTCAGGGTCGTAGCCCTCGAGGTTGGGGCCCTTGTGGTGCATGTTGTGCTTGGTGCGCCACCACGCGAAGCTCAGCCCGGCGAATGCGCTGGCCAAGATGCGGGCGGTCCAGGAGTTCCACGTGCCGGAGGTGAACATCTGCCGGTGGGCGGCATCGTGGCCCAGGAATCCGAACTGGGTGACGATGACGCCGAGCGCTCCGGCGAGGATCAGCTGGAACCACGAGTTGCCGAGCAGGAAGAATCCCACCCAGATCGCAAAGAACGCGGCGACGTGCACGCCGATCTGCAACCAGTAGTAGCGGTGCCGACGCTCAAGCAGGCCAGCATCCTTGACGTCTTGTATGAGCTCGGTGAAGTGGCTGACGTACTGCTCATTCGACGCGGGATTGATCTGCGCTTTTGGCGTCATGTGCGGCCCCTTCCGGCGGACCGTTGCACGCATCGTCGCGACCCAACGCCGCAGGCTGACTACGCCTCTTCAGGATTGCACACCCGGGGTCACCCAGCGTGAGTCACTTTTCGTGACCCAGGCTCAGTCCAGCACGAGCAACAGATCTCCGCCTTCGGCCTGACGGGTCTCGGTGATGACAAGTCGCTCGACGGTGCCGGCCGTCGCGGCGGTGATCGCGGCTTCCATCTTCATTGCCTCGATCGTGGCGACGGTCTGACCGGCCTCGACCTTGTCGCCCTCGGCCACCAACGGGCTGACGACGCCCGCGAACGGCACGGCGACGTGCTGGGCATTGCCGGAGTCAGCCTTTTCTGCCGACGTGACCTTGGAGTCGACCGAGCGGTCGCGTACCTCGATCGGACGGAGCTGCCCATTGATCGTTCCGAGCACATTGCGCATGCCGCGCTCGTCGGCATCACCGATCGCTTCGACGCCGAACAGCAGCAGATTGCCCTCGGAGATCTCGACCTCGGTCTCCTTGTCGGTCCGAAGACCGTAGAAGAAAGCCCTGGTGGGGATGACCGCGAGGTCGCCGTACTGCTGCCGGGCTGCATCGAAGTCGTCGGTCGGCCCGGGGAACAGCAGGCGGTTGAGTGTGTGTCGGCGATCGGTCGCGAGTCCTGAGCGATCGTCATCATCGAGCTCGGTGATGCGCACCTTGCCCTTGCGACCCTCGAGCGCCTTGGTGCGGAACGGCTCGGGCCATCCGCCCGGAGGGTCACCCAGCTCGCCGGACAGGAATCCGATCACGGACTCGGGAATGTCGAACGACGCGGGATCGTCGGCAAAGGCCGCAGGGTCGGCGCCGATCGCGACGAGCTGCAGGGCAAGGTCGCCGACGACCTTGGACGACGGCGTCACCTTGACGATGTTGCCGAGAATGTCGTTGGCGGCCGCGTACATGTCTTCGATCTGCTCGAACTTCTCGCCGAGACCGAGGGCGATCGCCTGCTGCCGCAGGTTGGAGAGCTGACCGCCGGGAATCTCGTGGCGGTAGACACGCCCTGTGGGTGCCGGCAACCCCGACTCGAACGGTGCGTAAAGGCGCCGCACGGCTTCCCAGTAGGGCTCGAGAGCGTTGACCGCGTCGATGTCGAGACCGGTTGTGCGCGGTGAATAGTCGGTCGCGGCGACGAGCGCTGACATGGGGGGCTGGCTGGTGGTGCCGGCGAGCGCAGCCGATGCCACGTCGACCGCGTCGACACCCGCCTCGATCGCGGCGATCAATGTCGCCAGCTGGCCGCCAGCGGTGTCGTGGGTGTGCAGGTGCACCGGCAGGTCAAAGCGATCGCGCAGCGCGGTGACGAGCGTACGGGCGGCCGGCGCCCGCAACAGGCCGGCCATGTCCTTGATGGCGAGAACGTGCGCTCCGGCGTCGACGATGCGGTCGGCCAGGTGCAGGTAGTAGTCGAGCGTGTAGAGCTTCTCGGCCGGGTTGGACAGATCGCCGGTGTAGCAGAGCGCAACCTCCGCGATCGTGGTGCCGGTCTCACGCACCGCCTCGATCGCAGGGCGCATCTGGTCGACGTCGTTGAGTGCGTCAAAGATGCGGAAGATGTCGATGCCGGTCTCAGCGGCCTCCTCGACGAACGCAGCTGTGACCTCAGTCGGGTAGGGCGTGTAGCCCACCGTGTTGCGTCCTCGCAGCAGCATCTGCAGACAGATGTTGGGCGCCGCTTCCCGCATGGCGGCGAGCCGTTCCCACGGATCCTCCTTGAGAAACCGCAGTGCCACGTCGTACGTCGCACCTCCCCATGCCTCGATCGACAGCAGCTGCGGGGTCATGCGCGCAACATGCGGCGCCACTCGAACCAGGTCGCGGGTCCGTACGCGGGTCGCCAGCAGCGACTGGTGCGCGTCACGGAACGTCGTGTCGGTGACGCCGACAGTGTCGCGCTGCCGAAGCGCCGCGGCGAACCCTTCAGGACCCAGCTCAGCCAACAGCTGACGCGAACCGTCAGGCGGCGGTGCCCCGAGGTCGATGGGTGGAAGCTTCGACGACGGGTTGACCTTGGTCGGCGACGAACCATGGGGCTTGTTGACCGTGACGTCGGCGAGCCACAGCAGGATCTTGTCGGCCGGTTCGGTGGTCACCTGGGCCTCGAGGAGCTCGGGGTGCTCGTCGATGAACGTCGTGGTCACGCCGCCGGCCCGGAAGTCGGCGTTGGCAAGGACGCCCTTGAGGAACGAGATGTTGGTCGAGACACCCCCGACGTTGAACTCGCCCAGTGCCCGCTCGGCCCGGCCAACCGCCGTGGCGAAGTCACGGCCGCGGCAGGTCAGCTTGGACAGCATCGAGTCGAAGTGGGCGCTGATGGTGGCACCGGTGTAGACCGTGCCACCATCGAGACGTACGCCAGGGCCACCGGGTGAGCGGTAGGAGGTGATCGTGCCGGTGTCCGGCCGGAAACCATTCGACGGGTCCTCGGTGGTGATGCGGCACTGCAACGCAAAACCGCGTGCCTTGATGTTCTCCTGCACGTCAAGCTCGAGATCGGCCAGCGACGCCCCCGATGCGATGCGCATCTGCGCCTGCACCAGGTCGACATTGGTCACTTCTTCGGTCACGGTGTGCTCGACCTGGATCCGCGGGTTCATCTCGATGAACACGTACCGGCCGTGGGCGTCGAGCAGGAACTCCACCGTGCCGGCGCAGGAGTAGCCGATCGACCTGGCGAATGTCACGGCATCGGCGCACATCGCCTTGCGGATGTCGCGGTCGAGGTCAGGAGCCGGCGCGATCTCGACGACCTTCTGATGGCGCCGCTGCACCGAGCAGTCGCGCTCGCGCAGGTGCACCACATTGCCGAGTTGATCGGCCAGGATCTGGACCTCGATGTGGCGCGCATCGACGACAGCCTCCTCGATGAAACAGGTTGGATCGCCGAACGCACCGTCAGCCTCCCGCATGGCCGCTTCGATCGACTCCCGCAGCTTGGCGGGGTCGTCGACACGACGCATACCCCGGCCACCACCACCCGCCACAGCCTTGACGAACAGTGGATAGCTGAGCGCATCAGAGGCTGTGACCAGCTCATCGACGTCTGCCGAGGGCTCCACCGAGTCGAGTGTCGGCACGCCCGCCGCCTTGGCCGCCGCAATCGCCCGAGCCTTGTTGCCGGTCAGCTCGAGCACGTCCTTGGCCGGCCCGATGAACGTGATTCCTGCCGCTTCACATGCTTCGGCAAGATCGGGGTTCTCCGACAGGAAGCCGTAGCCGGGATAGATCGCATCGGCTCCAGCCTTGACCGCAGTCTCGACGATGGTCTGCGGATCGAGATAGGCCCGTACCGGATGGCCCGCCTCGCCGATCTCGTAGGCCTCATCGGCGCGTACGCGATGCTCCGAACCGCGATCCTCGACCGGGAAGACAGCTACTGTGCGCGCTCCCAGCTCATGAGCCGCGCGAAACGCACGGATCGCGATCTCACCGCGATTGGCCACGAGAATCTTCTGGAACACGGAAGCATCCCCCCTCTGAGCGAACGGAACCCCAACCTATCGCTCATCCGCGACAGGATTGATCAACGCACAACGCCACCTCCATGACGGAGATGGCGTTGGGTTGTTGCTGGTTGCCTGGGGCTACGAGGCGTAGCTGCGGTTGCGACCACCGGAGGAGCCGCCGCGCCGGCGCTGACCATTGCCATTGCCGCTGGGGCGTCCACCATTGTTGCCGCGGTATCCGCCGCCGCTGGGGCGTCCGCCGCCGTTGCCGCGGTTGCCACCGTTGCTGCTGGCGGTACGCGCTCCGGCTCGGACCGACGACGGGTGCGGAGCATCCGTGCCGGCGCCCGAAAGGTTGGCGACCGTCATCGGTGACGGAGCCGTGCGTGCCTCGTGGTGGCGAGCCGTGACGCCTGCCTTGTTCTGCAGTGCCATCACGTCGCGCAGAGCCTCGGGCGTGGTCATCGTGACGACCGCTCCGGACTCACCCGCACGAGCCGTACGACCCGAGCGGTGCTGGTATGCCTTGTGCTCGGCGGGAGCGTCGTAGTGCACGACCATGCCGATGCCGTCGACGTGGATGCCGCGGGCGGCGACGTCGGTGGCGACGATGACACTGGCCTTGCCGCTGCTGAAGGCGGCGAGGTTGCGCTCGCGGTGGCGTTGCGACAGGTCACCGTGCATGTCGACGGCCTCGATGCCGTTGAGCGTGAGCTGGCGGGCCAGACGCATGGCTCCGCGACGCGTACGCGTGAAGACGATGCTGCGCGGGTTGGCGCGAAGCAGGTCGAACGCCGCCTTGGACTTCTCGGTCGCGGCACTGACGAGCACGTGGTGCTCCATCGTGTCGACGTGGCTGTCGGCCGAGTCGACCTCGTGGAGGACGTGCTGCGGCAGGTGGCGCTTGACGAGCTTGTTGACGTCGCCGTCGAGCGTCGCCGACAGCAGCAGACGCTGGCTGTTGGGGGGCGTCTTGGCGAGGATCGCGTCGATCGGCTTGTAGAAGCCCAGGTCGCACAGGTGATCGGCCTCGTCGAGCACGGTGATCTCGATGTCGTCGAGCGAGATGCAGCGACGGTCGAGCAGATCGGTCAGGCGACCCGGCGTGGCGATGACGACGTCGACACCGTTGCGCAGCGTGCTGATCTGCTTGTTGATCGGGACACCGCCATAAACCGTGGTGAGGCGCAGGCCCATCTTCTGGGCGAGCGGCTCCATGGCCGAACGCACCTGCGTTGCAAGCTCACGGGTGGGCAGCAGGATGAGGGCGCGAGGAGCCTTGGAGCGGCTCGTACGACCGGCGAGGCGGACGAGGACCGGGAGGCCGAAGGCCAGGGTCTTGCCGGAGCCGGTGCGTGCGCGGCCCAGCACGTTGCGGCCCGCGAGCGCATCAGGGACGACGGCAAGCTGCACAGGGCTGGGGTTGACGATGTCCTGGCGAGCCAGGGTCGACACCAGCGAGGCCGGCAGGTCGAGCGCGGAAAAGGTGGTCAGCGCAGGGCTGTTGACAGCGTTGTTCATGGTGTTGCTCACAGAGAAGTACTCACAGACGTTTCGGATGATTGCCCGAAAGTCCATTTCACGCGGGATCGCGCTACTTCGCCGGGCAGAACTGCGCTGTGATCAGCGCGTTCACGTATTCACATACTAGCAGTCGGTCACCGTGACGAACGAATCCTGGAGCCCGGTGTGAGCGGGCTCTCAGCCAACCAGGTCGGCGTACTCGGGGTGCTTGTCGATGTAACCCGCCACGTACTCACACTTCGCGACGACCGTCTTGTCGCGCCCGCGGACGTCGTCGAGGGCGTGTGACACGAGCTCGCCGGCGATCCCCTGACCACCAAACTCGTCGAACACTTTCGTGTGGGTGAACGCCACGGTGTCGTCGGATTCGCGGACCTCGGAGAACCCGGCCAGCGTGCCGTCGACCTGGATCTCATAGCGCTGCTTGTCGGTGTTGAAGTCAATGGTGTTGGTCATGCTTGGTGCAACGCTCAGGTCAGCGTGAGGATTCCGAGCACACCGACTGCGGCGGCGATGAACATCGAGATGCTGATCAGGATCACGTGGACACGCAGGAAGGTCGTGGGATTGCCGGCAGCATCGCGGGCCCGCTCGTCCTTGAGGACCCGGCGAAGGAATGGCGGCCAGATCACCAAGCTCCAGCCAGCGGAGACGAGCAGCAGCAACGACCAGGCAACGGGGAGATCCATGGACCGATCCTGTCAGGCGCACGCGAGCAGCTCCTCAAGCGGTCGCGGCATCTGGTCGAGGTCCACAGCGACGAGCGTTGCGCGTAGCGCCATGCGGCGCCCGTCGGTGGACCGGGCGGTGAGTTGGCGTCCACGGCACGCCCAGTCTTGGACGCCAAGTCACCGCTCGCCCCAGGTGCTGGACGCCAGGTCACCGCTCGCCCCAGGTGCTGGACGCCAAGTCACCGCTCAGAGCGCCCTAGGCGGAGGTGAGGGACTTCAGGGCTGAGGTGAAGAGGCCGAGGCCGTCGATGCCGGGGCCGGTGAGCTCCTCGACCGCGTGCTCGGGGTGCGGCATCAGGCCGACGACATTGCCGCGTTCGTTGGTTATGCCGGCAATGTCGTTGACCGAGCCGTTGGGGTTGACGTCGACATAGCGGAACACGACGCGCCCCTCACCCTCGAGACGGGCGACCGTGTCGGCGTCGGCGACGAATCCGCCCTCACCGTTCTTGAGCGGGATGACGATCTCCTGGCCGACGCTCAGCTCTGACGTCCAGGCAGTGTCGGCGTTCTCGACCTTGAGCGTCTGATCGCGACAGATGAAGTGGCGGTGGTCGTTGCGGATCAGCGCACCCGGCAGCAGGTGTGACTCGCACAGGATCTGGAAGCCGTTACAGATGCCGAGCACCGGCATACCGCCCTCGGCTGCGGCGATGACCTCGGTCATCACCGGGGCAAAGCGGGCGATTGCGCCGCAACGCAGGTAGTCGCCGTAGGAGAAGCCGCCCGGCAGGATGACCGCGTCGACGCCCTTGAGGTCGTGGTCGCCGTGCCACAGAGCCACGGCCTCACCGCCGGCGATCGTGACGGCCCGCTGCGCATCAGTGTCATCCAGTGACCCGGGAAAGGTGACGACACCGATCCTCATGAATCAACCCGTACGGAGTAGTCCTCGATCACCGGGTTGGACAGCAGGGTCTCGGCGATCTTGTGCACCTCGGCGAGAGTTGCCTCGTCGGCGTCGGCGACCTCGAGCTCAAAGCGCTTGCCCTGGCGTACGTCGGTCACCGCGGTGAAGCCGAGCCGCGGCAGAGCGCCGTGCACCGCCTTGCCCTGCGGGTCGAGGATCTCGGGCTTGGGCATGACATCAACGATGACGCGGGGCATACCCAAATCCTACTGGCAGGGTCAGGACAGCTCGCGCTTGAGGATCTTGCCCGTGCTCGTCATGGGCAGCTCGTCGATGAACACGACCTCACGCGGGTACTTGTAAGCGGCGAACTGTTCCTTGCCCCAAGCCACCAAATCGGCTTCGGAGACGTCGTCGTGGTCCTTGTTCTTGACCACGTACGCCTTGATCTCCTCGCCGTGCGACTCGTGCGGGACACCGATCACGGCGACCAGCGAGACCGCCGGGTGCTCCATCAGGATCTCTTCGAGCTCGCGCGGATAGACGTTGAATCCGCCGCGGATGATCATGTCCTTGGAGCGGTCGACGATGTAGTAGAAGCCGTCTTCGTCCTTCTTGGCGAGGTCGCCCGAACGGAACCAGCCATCCTTGATTGCTTCGTCGGTCGCCTCAGGCCGGGCGTAGTAGCCCTTCATGATGTTGTGGCCCTTGATCGCGATCTCGCCGACGGCATCGGGGCCGTCCTCGACGTCGGACCAGTCATCATTGATCAGCTTCATCTCGACACCCGGGATCGGCAGACCGATCGAGCCGACTCGTGGCTCCTCACCGAAGCGCGAGAACGACGCCACTGGTGACGTCTCCGACAGGCCATAGCCTTCGAGGATCGTCACGCCGAAGCGGTCCTTGAACTGCTTGTGGATGTCAACCGGCAGGGCCGAGCCGCCGGCTACCGCAACGCGCAGGTTGGCCGCGATCTCCTTGACGTCGACACCGCTGTCGTCGAGCGCGCCGAGCAGGCCCCAGTACATCGTGGGCACGCCCGCGAAGAACGACACCTTCTCCTTGAGCATCAGTCCGAGTGCCGCGCCGGCATCGAAGCGGGGCAGCATCACGACCGTGCCGCCGAAGGCGAACCCGCCGTTCTGGATGACCGTCTGGCCGAACGAGTGGAACAGCGGCAGCACGCACAGGTAGGTGTCGGGATTCGCCGAGTCGGCGCCGAACAACTCGGCGCCGCTGAGCGCGTTGTCGCGCATGTTGCGGTGGCGGAGCTCAGCGCCCTTGGGCTGACCCGTCGTTCCGGAGGTGTAGAGGATGACCGCGGTGTCGTCGTCATCGGTGTCGACCGTGTCGAACGTCGGCGGCTGCTCGGCGACGAGCGGCGAGAAGAACTCGGGAGGGCTCAGCGGTGCGGGCTGGGCTGAGTCGAGCTTGATCAGGAAGAATTCGGTGCACGACTCAGTGGCCTGAAAGCCCTCCCACGCCGCATCGCCGATCGGCAGGTCAGGGGTGCCCTCGAAGGCGAAGTAGGCCTTCGCGTTGGAGTCATTCAGGTGGTACGCGACCTCACGACCCTTGAGCAGGATGTTGAGGGGTACGACGGTCGCGCCGGCCTTGAGGATCCCGAAGTAGATCGTGCTGAAGTACGGGAGGTTGGCACACGACAGCGCCACCTTGTCGCCGGGCTTGATCCCCCGTGACACCAGCAGATTGGCGACCTGGTTGGCGGCGCCGTTGACCTGCGCGTAGTTGAGCCGGGTGTCGCCGAACACGATTGCCGTGCGCTCGGGAAATTCGACGGCTGACTTCTCCAACAGGGTGGCGAGGTTGCCCACGGTGCGCTCCTTGGGTGAGACGGGGCCTTCACCCTATCCGTCGATCGGCGGACCGCGGGCAACCTTTGATCTGACAGTCAGCAGCCGTCGCGCACCAAGTCGGGCATACGGCCGCGGGTCACCTCGATGAACGTGACCTTCGAGGAGTCCTTCACCGTCGTGGGTGACGCGTCGAACAGGAAGCCGATCCAGCTGTCACCTTGGTTGACGAGCAGCCCGACCTGCCCGTAGCCGAGAGCCGTGGGCTCCGATTCTGGACCAAGCACAGCCTTCACGCTCGCGTAGGTGCTTCCAACCTGGAGTCCCGATCGCGTCCGCGGCCCCGGCTTCCAGATGCCGATCGCGGAGACCTCGCCGTCGTCGAGCGTGAAGATGTCGAGTGCATCCCTGTATGCGGGCTTCCACGCCAGCTGGTCGACCGAGTCGCAGGCAACCCCCGCCACGTCCTGATTGAGGTAGCCCGTCGCAACGGCCTCGCTCTTGCTCATCCCCACCTTCACGGTGCCGACCGCTCCGGGGAGGATCTGCAACGAGTCAAGGGGCTGGAGAACGGGCTTCGCCGGCGCCGTGGTCGCCGTGGCGGTCGGCGTCGGCGTTTCCCCACCTGCCGGCGTGGTCGCCGTGGCGGTGGAGCCGGCCGTGGGGGGCTGCTTGGCGTCGTCCGAACGCAGCTGGTTGGCCACCACGCCCGTTCCGACTCCGCCGACCATGCTGACCGCCAATATGCCGGCGGCGATCTGTTGCTTCATGACAATCTCCTGCCCATGGGCGCTCCCCATGGAGCGCCGGTCACGAACAGAGATGCGCCGAGTGCGTCAAAAGTTGTCGACATCGACCCCCAACTTTCCACGGACGAACTTTCGCGCTGTGTGGATGCGCGCCTTCACCGTGCCCAGCGGGGTGTCCGTCAGCACGGCGATCTCGTCGTACGACAGCGATGAGATGTCTCGCAGCACGAATGCCTCGGCGGTCTCGGGGTGGACCAGCTCGAGCGCTTCGATCGCATCGAGCAGGTCAAGCCGACTTCCGGCGATGACGCTGGTCGTCCTCGGATCGGCTTCGGTCGGCAGCTCACCGACCGACCGCTCGGCGAACCGGCGCTTGAGCGTGCGATAGGTCTGCCGAGCCGAGTTGGAGGCAATGACCGTCACCCAGCCCATGAACGAACCTTCGCCGGAGTAGTCCTTCAGATGCGTTGCGATCGACAGCAGCGCGTCCTGCGCCGCCTCCTCGGCATCGAGGGTGTGCGGAAGCAGTCGAGCGCAGCGCCGCAGGACCTGTGGCCGAATGAGCGCGAGGAGCTCCTCCATCGCCCACGCATCGCCGGCTTGAGCTCTAGCGACCAAGTCGCCCTCAGCGTCCATGGATCGACCATACTGAACCGCTATGAAGCAGATCGGCCGATATCGGCTCGACGGCGTACAAGGTTTTGGGGCGTTCGCGACCGTGTGGCGCGGATTCGACACCGAGCTCGACATTCCCGTCGCCGTCAAGGTCCTCGCAGAGAACTGGTCGCACCATGCCGACGTGCGCGAACGGTTCCTGACCGAGGCGCGCCTCCTGCGCCGAATCGACAACCCCCGGGTGATCCGGGTCTACGACATCGGCACGCACGAGGATCGTCCCTACTTCGTCATGGACTTCGTGCCAAGCGGC
Source organism: uncultured Actinomycetota bacterium (assembly GCA_963760105.1). Taxonomy (GTDB): domain Bacteria; phylum Actinomycetota; class Actinomycetes; order Propionibacteriales; family Nocardioidaceae; genus Aeromicrobium. Next base: position 42,374 of record CAVXBP010000014.1, on the reverse strand, counting down.
ACCGTCGCCGACCGGGTGACGCCGCCGGTTCCCCCCGAGCAGGCCCTCCAGCTCGCGATCGACTCAGCGCGGGCAGTCCAGGTGCTCCACGAGGCGGGTGTCGTGCATCGTGACATCAAGCCCAGCAATCTCCTGGTCGGTGAGGACGAGCGCGTCCTGGTGGCCGACCTCGGCAGCGCCAAGCGGCTCGCCGAGGCGAGCGGGGTGACCGTCACGACCGGCACCCCGGCCTACATGGCACCTGAGCAGGCGCGCGGCGAGCCGGTCGATGCGCGTTCTGACGTCTACGCGCTGGGGGTCGTCACGTACGAGCTGATGTCGGGCAAGCAGCCGTTCGACGTCAGCGATCCCGCATCACTGCTCAGTCGTACCCCTGACAGCCGGCCCGAACGCCTCGACGGTCCTCGTGGCATCTCGCGAGGTCTGGACTACGTCCTCGCGTCGGCGCTGGCCACTCGCCCGATCGATCGCCCCGCCTCGGCGGCAGCGTTCGCCGACGCGCTGGAACAGGTCGCGGCCGGCAGCCGGGCCACGGAGGTCAAGCGTCTGCGCCGCGAGGTGTCACCATCACTGTTGATCACGCTGGCCGTGCTCACGTTCGGCGTGGCGACCGCGGCGACGATGTACTTGATCCGCTGATCAACCGATCAGAAGGTCTGGCCGGTCAGCTGCTCGTACGCCTGCACGTAGCGTTCGCGCGTCCGGCTCACGATGTCATCCGGCAGCTCAGGTGGCTGGGTGTTGCTCGCGCGGTCCCAACCGCTCTCGGGTGACAGCAGCCAGTTGCGGACGAACTGCTTGTCATAGGAAGGCTGGGTCTGCCCCGGCACCCACTCGTCTGCGGGCCAGAAGCGCGAGGAGTCAGGCGTGAGCACCTCGTCGGCAAGCACGATCGTCCCGTCAGGTCGGGTGCCGAACTCAAGCTTGGTGTCGGCGAGGATGATGCCGCGCTCGCGAGCGATGGCCTCGGCACGGGCATAGATCTGCAACGTCAGATCGCGCAAAGCACTGGCCGACTCCGGACCAATCGTCTCGGTGATGTCGGCGAATGACACGTTCTCGTCATGCTCGCCCATCTCGGCCTTCGTCGCGGGAGTGAAGATCGGCTCGGGCAACCGGTCACCGTCGACCAGGCCAGCCGGCAGCGCCACGCCGCACACCTCTCCGGTCTCGAGGTAGTCGATCAGTCCCGAGCCGGTGAGGTAGCCCCGTGCCACGCACTCGACCGGGAACATCTCGAGCTTCTCGCAGATCACCGCGCGGCCCCGTACGGCGTCCGGCACCTGCGTCGAGACCATGTGATTGGGCACGAGGTCCTCGAGCTGGTCGAACCACCACAGCGACATGCGGGTCAACAGCTCGCCCTTGTCGGGGATGCCGGGGTTGAGCACGAAGTCGAACGCCGAGATCCGGTCGGACGCAACCATCAACAGATTGCCGTCGCCGGTGTCATAGAGATCGCGCACCTTCCCCGAGTGGATGTGGCGGGCTCCGGGAATGTCTAAAGGCACGACGTCAGCCTAGTGCGCCCGTCGCGCGACTCAGCCCGGCTCGCTCAGAGGATGGAGCCGGGTGCGTACGAGGCCGCGTGGGGGTTGGCTGCGACCAGTGCCTCGATGCGCTTGGTGACCGCGGCGACCTGGCTCACCGCGGCGCCCGTGAAGTCGATCGGCGAGGCGACCAGCGAGGCGAGGTCGGACTCGGAGAGGCCAAGTCGCTCGTCGCCGGCAAAGCGTACGAAGAGGTCGTTCTCGGCGGCACCCTTCTCGCGCATCTCCAACGCCACGGCGACCGCGTGCTGCTTGACCGCGTCGTAGGCCGTCTCGCGCCCGCGACCATTGCGGACCGCCGCCATCAGGACCTTGGTCGAGGCGAGGAACGGAAGATATCGGTCGAGCTCTCGCTGGATGACCGCCGGGAACGTCCCGAACTCGTCGAGCACCGTCAGGAACGTCTCGAAAAGACCATCGGCGGCATAGAAGGCGTCCGGCAGGGCGACCCGGCGTACGACCGAGCACGAGACATCGCCCTCGTTCCACTGGTCACCGGCCAGCTCGCCGACCATCGACGCGTAGCCCCGCAGGATCACGGCGAGCCCGTTGACTCGCTCGCACGAGCGGGTGTTCATCTTGTGCGGCATCGCGCTGGAACCGACCTGACCGGGCTTGAAGCCCTCGGTGACGATCTCGTTGCCGGCCATCAGCCGGATCGTCGTTGCCAGGTTGGACGGCGCCGCGGCGAGCTGCACCAGAGCGGTGACCACGTCGTAGTCGAGCGAGCGCGGATAGACCTGCCCGACGCTGGTGAGCACCCGGTCGAAGCCGAGGTGCCGGGCGACACGCTGCTCGAGCTCGGCGAGCTTGGCCTCGTCACCGCCGAGCAGATCGAGCTGATCCTGGGAGGTGCCGACCGGCCCCTTGATCCCACGCAGCGGGTAGCGCGCGATGAGGTCGTCGAGCCGTTCCATCGCGACCAACAGCTCATCGGCGACCGACGCGAATCGCTTGCCAAGGGTGGTGGCCTGGGCGGCGACGTTGTGGCTGCGGCCCGCCATGACGAGCTCGGCGTGCTCGGCAGCCAGTCGCCCGAGCCGGGCAAGCGCGGCAACGCCGCGATCGCGCATCAGCTCCAGCGATGCACGAATCTGCAGCTGCTCGACGTTCTCGGTCAGGTCACGCGACGTCATGCCCTTGTGGATGTGCTCGGTGCCCGCCAGGGCGGCGAACTCCTCGATGCGGGCCTTGACGTCGTGACGGGTGACCTTTTCGCGCTCGGCGATCGACGCGAGATCGACCTGGTCGATGACCGATTGATAAGCCTCGATGACGCCGTCAGGGGTCTCGACACCCAGATCCTTCTGGGCCATGAGGACGGCGATCCACAGTCGTCGTTCGAGGACGATCTTGTGCTCGGGCGACCAGATGCGCGCGAGCTCCGGCGATGCGTACCGGCTGGCCAGAACGTTGGGTGTGGTCACCCGTTCATTGTCCCATCTACGGCTGCGCGGGCGATATCCGTACGGGCGTGGGCGCCGCTGAAGCTGATCTCGGCCACCCCGGCATAGGCCCGGTCGCGCGCCTCGGCGAGGTCCTGGCCGGTCGCGGTCACCGACAGCACGCGGCCACCGGAGGTGACGAGCTCGCCATCGACCAGCGCGGTGCCGGCGTGGATGACGTCGACGTGGTCCAGTGCGTTGGCTGCGTCGATGCCCGTGATCACATCGCCCTTGCGGGGTGACTCCGGATATCCGTCAGCCGACATCACGACGGTGACAGCGGACTCGGTGTGCCACTGCGGGAGGCCGACTTCACCGAGCGTGCCGGTCGCGGCGCCGTGGAGGAGCGCCGACAGCGGCGTCTTGAGCACTGCCAGCAGTGCCTGCGTCTCCGGGTCTCCGAAGCGGGCGTTGAACTCGATGACTCGGGTGCCACGACTGGTGAGCGCGAGACCGGCATAGAGCAGACCTTGGAACGGCGTGCCTCGCCGAGCCATCTCCTGAACGGTCGGCAGGAGCACACGACGGCAGACCTCGGCGACCAGGTCGTCAGGTGCCCAGTCGAGCGGCGTGTAGGCACCCATACCGCCGGTGTTGGGTCCCGCGTCACCGTCGAGGGCACGTTTGAAGTCCTGCGCCGGCTGCAACGGCAAGACGGTCTCTCCATCGGTGATGGCGAACAGCGAGACCTCGGGCCCGTCGAGGAACTCCTCGATCACCACCCGCCCACACGCTGCGGCGTGGTCGATCGCCGCTTGCCGATCATCGGTGACGACGACGCCCTTGCCGGCGGCGAGAGCATCGTCCTTGACGACATACGGAGGCCCGAAGGCATCGAGTGCAGCCACCGCCTGATCAGGGGTGTCGCACACATGGGCCATCGCCGTCGGCACCTCGGCGGCGGCCATGATCTGCTTGGCGAACGCCTTGGAACCCTCGAGCTGCGCTGCCTCGGCGCTCGGACCGAAGCACGCGATGCCGACCGCACGTACGGCGTCGGCGACGCCGGCAACCAGTGGCGCCTCGGGCCCGACGACGACGAGGTCGATGTCGAGCGACTGGGCGAGCGCGGCCACGGCAGCACCGTCGAGCTGATCGACGTCGTGGAGCGTCGCAACGGCAGCGACGCCGGGATTGCCCGGGGCGGCGTGCACCTCGGTGACCTGGCTGTCGCGTGACAGCGCAAGCGCCAAAGCGTGCTCGCGGCCGCCAGTGCCAATGACCAGTGTCTTCACAGGGGACAGCCTCTCAGAGCAGGTCGTGGACGACGATGGTCTGTTCGCGGTCGGGGCCCACGCCGATCGTCGAGATCCGCGCACCCGAGATCTTCTCGAGCGCGGTCACGTAGTCCTGGGCGGCCTGCGGGAGGTCGGCGAACGTACGCGCCCCCGAGATGTCATCGGACCAGCCGGGGAAGAACTCATAGATCGGCTTGGCGTGATGGAAGCCGGTCTGGGTCATCGGCATCTCGTCGACCCGCTCGCCGTCGACCTCATAGGCGACGCACACCGGGATCTGCTCCCAGCCGGTCAGCACGTCAAGCTTGGTCAGCACGAAGTCGGTGACCCCGTTGATGCGGGCGGCGTACCGCGCGATCGGAGCGTCATACCAACCGCAGCGGCGGGGACGGCCGGTCGTGGTGCCGAACTCGGCGCCGTTCTTGCGCAGCTGCTCACCATCGGCGTCGAACAGCTCGGTCGGGAACGGGCCCTCGCCGACACGGGTCGCATAGGCCTTGACGATGCCGATGACGCGGGTGATCTCGGTCGGCGCAATGCCCGAACCGGTGCACGCTCCACCCGTCGTCGCTGACGACGACGTCACGAACGGGTAGGTGCCGTGATCGACGTCGAGCAGGGTGGCCTGGCCGGCTTCGAGCAGCACCGTCTTGTCGTCGGCGAGAGCCTCGTGAAGCACGAGCGCGGTGTCGGCGACCATTGGTCGGAGGCGGTCGACGTACGACAGCAGCTCCTCGACGATCTCGTCGACCTCGACGGCGCGACGGTTGTAGACCTTGGTGAGGATCTGGTTCTTGAGCTCCAGTGCGCCTTCGACCTTCTGGCGCAGGATCTTTTCGTCGAACAGGTCCTGGATGCGGATGCCGAGGCGGTTCATCTTGTCGGCGTAGGTCGGGCCGATACCGCGCCCCGTCGTGCCGATCTTGCGGCTGCCGAGGAATCGTTCGTTGACCTTGTCGAGGGTGCGGTTGTAGTCGGCGATGACATGCGCGTTGGCGCTGACGACCAGGCGCGACGTGTCGATGCCACGCGCTTCGAGCCCGTCGATCTCCTCGAACAGCACGGCCAGGTCGACGACGACGCCGTTGCCGATGACCGGGACGCAGCCGGGGCTGAGAATGCCACTGGGCAGCAGGTGGAGGGCGTACTTCTGGTCACCGATGACGACGGTGTGTCCGGCGTTGTTGCCGCCATTGAACTTCACGACATAGTCGACGCGGCTACCGAGCAGATCGGTGGCCTTGCCTTTGCCTTCGTCGCCCCACTGGGCCCCGACGATCACAACAGCAGGCATGGGATGCACCACTCTCACATGCGACAAGCCCCGGTTTCGCGGGGCTCTTACTGGTGCAGTCTACCCGAGGTGGCCCTACCCTGACAGTCCCATGACATCTCTGCTCGCCATCGCCAACGCAGACGCCGGAAGCACCGACGAAACATCCGTGGCAGATGCCATCGCGGCGCTCAGGGAGGCCCACGACGTCGAGCTGGTCACTACGTCGACACCCGACGAGCTCGACGCGGCGCTGGCCTCTCACCCCGACCTCCACGGCGTCGTCGTTCTCGGCGGCGATGGCAGCGTGCACGCGGTCATCGCCGCGCTGCGCAAGGCCGACCGCCTCGACGTCATCGTGGGGCTGGTGCCGCTCGGCACCGGCAACGACTTCGCGGCCACGCTTGAACTGCCCGACGATCCGGTGCTCGCGGCAGGTGTCATCGTCGCCGACAACCACGTGCCGATCGACCTGATCATCGACGGCCATGACGACGTCGTCGTCAACGTCGCACACATCGGCATCGGCGCCGAGGCTGCGATCGCCGCCCGACCACTCAAGAAGTTCCTCGGGCCTGTGGGTTACGTCGCTGGGGCGTTGATCGCCAGCGTCAAGGGCTTCGCGACTCCCGGCGCCAAGCTCGCCATCACGATCGATGGCGAGCGGCTGTCCCCGCGCCGCTCCGTCATCCAGCTGGCCGTTGGCAACGGTCGATTCGTCGGAGGCGGTGCCGCGCTGCTTCCAGAGGCCGACCCGTCAGACGGGCAACTCGACGTGATGATCACGTACGCGGGTCGCCGACATCGGCGCATCGTGTACGCGTGGAAGCTCAGCAAGGGAGTCCAGCATCAACACGTTGACGTCGTCTATCGCCAGGGCACCCAGGTCGCGGTGACCGGCGACCCGCTGCCCTGCACCAGCGACGGTGAGCTCACCGAGCCAGCCGCCAAGCATTCCTGGCACCTAGAGCCGGCCGCATTCCGGATGTGGCGTTAGCTCTCAGCCCGCTCAGCCCTTGGGGCTGACGAGCTCCTCGTACGCCTCTTTGCTCGACTCGTGCAGGAACTCGCGGCAGCGCTGCGCCTCGGCGGCATCGCCGAATCGTTCGGACGCCTCGGCCAGGGCGGCGAGGGAGCGAAGGAACGGTCGGTTGGGTTCGTGCGCCCACGGCAGCGGACCGTGACCCTTCCAGCCGTTGCGGCGCAGGAGGTCGAGCGATCGGTGATAGCCCGTGCGGGCGAATGCATAACCCTCGAGGTCCAGGCCGTCGGCGAGAGCCAGATCTGCCAGCACGATCCACGCCTGCGCGGACTCGGGATGCAGCGCGGCGACATTCTTGGGGTTGTCACCGGCGGCCAGCGAGGCTGCGCCTGGGTCTTCGGGCAGGAGGGTCTCGGGCGGTTCACCGAACAGGTTGGTCATGGCGCCATCCTCGCACCCGCCGCCTAAAGCTTGGTGCCGGCCGAGCGCAGGTTGGCGCAGGCCTCGGCGACGCGTGCGGCCATACCGGCTTCAGCGGCCTTGCCCCAGGCTCGCGGGTCGTAGAGCTTCTTGTTGCCGACCTCGCCATCGACCTTGAGCACGCCGTCGTAGTTGGCGAACATGTGCGCAGCGACGGGACGGGTGAAGGCGTACTGGGTGTCGGTGTCGACGTTCATCTTGATGACGCCATAGTCGACGGCTGCCGAGATCTCCTCCGGCGACGACCCCGAGCCGCCGTGGAACACCAGGTCGAATGGTTTGTCGACGCCGTACTTCTGGCCGACGACCTCTTGTGCCTGCTGGAGGATCTCCGGGCGAAGGCTCACCCCGCCTGGCTTGTAGACACCGTGGACGTTGCCGAACGTCAATGCGGTCATGTAGCGACCGTTCTCGCCGATGCCGAGAGCCGCGGCTGTCGCGAGGGCGTCCTCGGGCGACGTGTAGAGCTTCTCGTCGATCGCTCCGACGACGCCGTCCTCCTCGCCGCCGACGACGCCGATCTCGACCTCGAGGATGACGTTGGCCGCGGTCGCCTTGGCGAGCAGCTCAACCGCGATCTCGAGGTTCTCGTCCATGTCGATCGCCGAGCCGTCCCACATGTGCGACTGGAAGTAGGGCAGTCCACCCGACTTCACCCGCTCGGTCGACAGCTCAAGCAGCGGACGGACGAAACCGTCGAGCTTGTCCTTGGGGCAGTGATCTGTGTGGAGTGCGACGTTGATCGGGTAGTTGGCCGCAACTTCCTCGGCGAACTTGGCGAAGGCGATCGACCCGGTGACCATGTTCTTGATGGTCGGGCCGGAGATGTACTCGGCGCCGCCGGTGGACACCTGGACGATGCCGTCACTTCCGGCTTCGGCGAATCCCTGGAGCGCAGCGTGCAGCGTCTGCGACGACGAGACGTTGATCGCGGGGTACGCGAACGACTCGCGCTTGGCCTTGTCGAGCATCTCGGCGTAGATCTCGGGGGTCGCGACGGGCATTCGTACTCCTGATGGATTGCGGTTGTGAGACCAGTATCCCAGTCCCGGGCGCGGTCGAGCCACCTGTGTCAGCGACGGGCTGATCCCGACGGAGAACGCAGCGGCTAGGAGACCTTCTTGCCAGTCCAGGTTCCGTGATCGGAACCGCAGATCCCGCCGGCCGGTCCAGACCACGTTCCAGACATGGTGGTGCCGCTGACGGTGCCCGTGAAGTTGCCGGTCAGATCTGCGCCTTGGGACACACCAAAGTCGACCTTGCCGCCCGTAAGGCTCCCGGTGACCGTCGCTTCCTTGTTGCAGTTGGCAGTCGGCACATGGAGCTTCCCGACGAACGATTGCCCCTTCTGCTGCAATTCGACCGTGAAGGCCGCCACGTCGCCTCGGTAGCTGGTTAGCGTTCCAGCCCAGGTCCCCGACAACGGACTGGGCGCGGATGGCGCGGGTGGCGGGGGTGGACCGTGATACGAGACCGTCACATAGCCTGCGCCGTGTTCGTCCATGAGCGAGATGAGTTCCTCCAACAGGACCTGGATCGGATAGTTCAACAGCTTCTGGGCGATCGTGTTGATGATCGGCGGGAGCTGCCCGAGGAACTTGATCGCCAACGCGAGGATGGACTCCTTCAGCTCGGTGAACTCCTTGCGCCGAATGGTCACCGATACGTTCACGAGGCCGCTGGCTTCCGCGCCTTTCGTGTGCTCCTCTTCGGTCTCGGCACCTGTGCGGAGGGTCAGGTCAGCGGCTGCTCCGGCCGGGTCCTTCTTGAGAGTGTCTTCGTGTCGAAAGTCGGTCGCCACACCTTTGGGCACTGCCGCGACGACCCACGTCACCGGGGTCCCGAGCGGCCGCAACTCGGGCAGCGTCACATCCAGCAACTTCGCGCAGGCCTGGAGTTCAGAAGGCCATTCCTTCAACCCCTGCATGTCAACGACTGCCGTGACAACGTCATAGACGTTCTTGCCGTCGACCGACCGATGCACCACATCCTGCTCAGGCTTGATCTTGACCGCCCAAGGCCGCAGCGCCGAGACGACCTGGGACACGACCGCAACCAGACCGGCCGCCTTCGCGATCGGATCGAGGACCGCCTTGAGTCCCACCTTCGCAGCTCCAACCGCGATCCTGATGACTCCCCCGATCGCCCAATTGAGAAAGCCCACCGTGAGACTGGCGCCGGCCTGGAGGATCTGGTTGAGCAAGGTGCTTCCGGTGTCCCCAATACGCGGAGGTGGGATGTGGACAGCCTTCAACACGCCCGACACCACCTCGTTGATCAGGTTCGAGAAGGCGCCGCATGGCCCGCCGTCTGCCATCCGTAGACCCGCGGTGACGACGGGGAGCGCCGTCGTCCCACCCGTAGGGACCACCGGAGCAATGGCCCCACTCGTCGCGCCTACCTCCGGATCCTTCAGCAACCGGACACTCACATCGGAGGCGTACAGGGTGAGGACCAGTTGCGGGAACAAGACCTCCGCCGACCGGTGCAGGTCCTGCGATCCCATGAGCTCGCGGGCGAAGTCACCTCCCGGGGTCTTGGCGCCACTCACGTACGCGGCCAGCCACTGCGAGACCGTCGGCGCGCCTTCCGGTCGGCCACGCTCAAGTGCGTCGAGGTCGGCCCCGAGCGATCCGTTGCCAGCCCACGCCTCGTGCGCAAGGTTCGTTGCCTGCCACTTCGACAGCTTCACCGGAGAGATTGGCGCCACCGGCTTCACCTCGGGCTTGGCGCCCGCATTGTCGAACACACCGATTCCGGCCGCGGCCAGCTTGGTGATCGTGGCGTCTACATCCTTCGCATTGAACGCGCCCTGCGCCGCATCGGACGAGGAGTTCTTGGACGATGAGCCACTGCTTGAGCACGCAGTGGCAAGCATCGCCATGCACACGACCACGACGAGCACTCGAAAGAGGCTCTTGCCAAAACCCGGAGATGCAATGCGGAACGATCGCATGAGTGCCTTCCCGGCGGCAGGTCATGCTCCCGTGATCGCCACGCGTTCCGCAGCGTACGCTCGGTGCGCCGAGCCGGTCAATGGCTGCAATGGCAGGTACTACAACCCTGCGTGGGTGCGGATCCACGCATGCATGGCGATCGCTGCGGCAGCGCCTGCGTTGATCGAGCGTGTGGAGCCAAATTGTGCGATCGACAGCGTACGTTCGCAGGCCTTGCGCGCCTCGGCACTGAGCCCCGGCCCTTCCTGGCCGAACACGAGGACACAGTCACGCGGCAGCTCGGCCGTCTCGATCGGTTCGGAGTCGTCCACGTTGTCGATGCCGATGACCGCCAGGTCGGCGTCGCGCGCCCACGCGCTGAACTCGTCGACGGTCTCGTGATGGCGCACGTGCTGGTAGCGGTCGGTCACCATGGCGCCGCGTCGATTCCACCGCTTCTTGCCGATGATGTGCACCTCGGCCGCCGCGAACGCATTGGCCGTCCGCACGATCGAGCCGATGTTGAAGTCGTGCTGCCAGTTCTCGATCGCCACATGGAACGGGTGACGGTGCAGGTCGAGGTCGGCGACGATCGCCTCGAGGGACCAGTAGCGATAGCGGTCGACGACGTTGCGACGATCGCCGTCCCGCAGCAGCTCGGCGTCGTAGTGATCACCGGTCGGAAGCTCGCCCTCCCACGGTCCAACTCCCGGCTGGTCGACCTCGGTCACGCGACGCCGAACTCGTCACGATAGGCGCGGATGGCATCGAGGTGCTCGTCGTGACGCCCGGTCTCCTCGACGTACTCGATGATCTGACTCAGCGTGACGATGGCGGTGACCGTGACGCCGAAGTCGCGCTCGACTTCCTGGATCGCCGACAGGTCTGCTTTGCCGCGCTCCTGTCGATCGACGGCCACGACGATGCCGGCGACCTGGGCCCTCGCCCCGTTCACGAGCTCCATGACCTCGCGGATTGCTGTGCCTGCCGTGATGACGTCGTCGACCACGAGCACCCGACCCTCCAGTGGCGAGCCGACGATGAGGCCACCCTCGCCGTGATCCTTGGCTTCCTTGCGGTTGAAGCACCACGGCACGTTGCGCTTGTGCTGCATGGCGAGCTGGACGGCAGTGGCCGACGCAATCGGTATGCCCTTGTAGGCGGGACCGAGCAGGACGTCGAACTCCACGTTGCTGCTGACGATCGCCGCTGCATAGAACCGTCCGAGCTCTGCGAGCCGCTCACCGGTGTTGAACAGGCCGGCGTTGAAGAAGTACGGGGAGGTGCGCCCCGACTTCAAGGTGAATTCACCGAACTGGAGGACGTCTTGGTCGAGGGCGAACTCGATGAACTCGCGCTGGTAGTCGTGCATTCGTCAGCCGGCCGCCGGGGCGGGTGCTGGATTTTCCTTGTGCTTGGTGTCGATCAGGTCACCGATCACCACGTTGCGGTTGCGGGTGTGGAACAGCTCCGAGCACGTCAGCATCGTGATGACTGCCTTGGTCGGCCTTTCACCCGCGGCCTTGGGGTCGGGTACGCGCTGCAGGGGCCAGCCGACGGTGAAGTCGACCTTGATGCTCGTGCCGCTGTTGCGCAGTTGATAGGTGTAGATGTCGGTGCGGGTCTCGACGTACACGAGGTCGCCGCGCTTGAGCTTGGGGAACTTCGAGAACAGCTCACCGTGTGTCACCCGGTGACCCGCGATGGCGAAGTTGCCGATCTCGCCAGGCTCGGCGCTCTTGGTGTCCCAGCCGACTCCGCGCGCCAGCGCGTCGTCGCTGAACCCCTTGACGATGGGCGCCTCGTACGTGTCGCCGAATCGCGGGACCCGCAGCAGGCCGATCGCATCACTGTCGAGGCCCTTGCCCCAGTCTTCGGCGATGCTCTGCTTGACCTCGTCCTGTTTGTGTTTGGAGACGATGTTGGTGCCGAAGTACTGCCATGCGATGTAGGCGAGCATGCCGAGTCCGGCGAGGATCATCAGAATGCCAAATGCCGAGACGGCCTTGCGTCCGACAGATTTCTTGGGCCTCTGCGGGGTCAGAGTCGTGGTCATGGTGACAATTCTCGCATCTTGATACTGAGCGCGATAATTTCCGCAAAACGTCCGACCCACTTGTCCAAGTCGCGTAGCATTTATTCAGCAGGGTCAAGGGCCTTTGGTCGTTGGCGCCTGTTGTCGCCCCACCGTTTCACCCCCCGAGAACGGTGGGGCGACTTATGTCCATGTGCAGCTGGAGTCGTGGCGCAAATCGGAGGCGTGCCCGAGGTCAGGGCTAGGGTCGGAACGATGAAGACCTCAAGCGCTCGCATCGCCGGTCTCGGCACCACGATCTTCGCCGAGATGAGTGCACTCGCCGTGCGCACGGGGTCGATCAACCTTGGCCAGGGTTTCCCCGACACCGACGGCCCCGCGTCGATCATCGAGACTGCCGCCGATGCTCTGCGTGCGGGCCGAAACCAGTACGCGCCCGGCCATGGCGTGCCCGAGCTCCGCGCTGCGATCGTCGCGCATCAGCAGCGGTTCTACGATTTGACGATTGACCCCGACACCGAGGTCGCCGTGTCCACCGGAGCGACCGAGGCCATCGCCGCGGCAGTGCTTGGACTCGTCGATCCAGGCGACGAGATCATCGTCCTCGAGCCCTACTACGACTCCTATGTCGCGGTGATCCAGATGGCCGGCGGCGTGCGCAAGCCCGTGACGCTGCGAGCACCCGATTTCCGGCTGCCGATCGACGAGCTGAAGGCCGCGGTGTCGCCGCGTACGACCGCCATTCTGCTCAACACGCCGCACAATCCGACCGGCACCGTGCTGACCCCCGAAGAGCTCGAAGCCGTCGCCGAGGTGGCGCTGGAGCATGACCTCGTCGTGATCAGCGACGAGGTCTACGAGCACCTGACATTCGGGGTCCCTCACATCCCCATAGCGACGCTGCCGGGGATGCGTGACCGAACGCTGACGATCTCCAGCGGCGGCAAGAGCTTCTCGTTCACTGGGTGGAAGATCGGCTGGGCCACCGGTCCGGCTTCGCTGATCGCCGCGATGGTCGGCGTGAAGCAGTTCCTGACCTACACGTCGGGGTCGCCACTCCAACCGGCGATCGCCGAGGCGCTCGGTTTCGATGATGCGTACTTCTCATCCTTCGCCGCGCAGCTGCAGGCGCAGCGCGACCTGTTGTGCTCGGGCTTGGCTGACCTCGGCTTCGAGGTGTTCGTCCCGGAGGGCACCTACTTCGCGACCACCGACATCCGGCCGCTCGGGTTTGCCGACGGCCTGGAGTTCTGCCGCGCACTGCCCGAGCTGGCCGGTGTCGTGGCGATCCCCCACCAGGTGTTCTATGACGATGTCGAGGCCGGAGCGCCGCTCGTACGGTGGGCGTTCTGCAAGCGTCCGGAGGTCATCGCCGAGGCTCTCGATCGGCTGTCCGTATTGGGCTGATTTGTGGCAGTTTTGTGTCGGCGGTGACGGCTAGATTTGGGGTATGGAGACAGCCGCACAACGAGCCGAAGCGCTCCTCGACCGGATCACTCAAAAGCGCCGGGATTGCAACGATTCTGACCCTCGGGCCGCCGCTGAGAACTCGACGTCCACCACGCCCGATTCATCAGAATCTCGTGTCGGTGGCGACGGCTAGATTCGAACTGTGCAGTCAGTCCTCGATCCCGCCCAGGTAGAGCTCGATGAGCTCGCCGCCCTGGAAGCTGAGCGGGCTCGGATCGAGGCCAAGATCGCAGCCAAGATGCTGGCGTTCGAGGACCGCCGTCGGGTCGAGTCAGAGTGGACCGATGACCTCGAGCTGCGCCGCATCGAGCTGTCATTCGCGGCTGACGAGCTCGGAGCCGTCCTTCGACAGCCGGCCCAGACCGTGCAGAACCGGCTCGCCGAGACGCGCCGCGTACGCGGACTTCTCCCCCACACGTGGCTCGCTCACCTTCGTGGCGAGCTTGATGGCTGGCGCATACGGCTGATCTCCTCGACAGCCCTGCATCTTCGCCAGCCCGATTCGCTGGTGGAGCTCGACACCAAGGTCGCTGCCTATGCGGCTGACCACACCGCCGCTCAGACCAAGGCCTGGTTGCGCCGGTTCGTGGCTCGCGTCGAGCCCGACTGCCAGCAGACCCGCACCCGTCGTGCTCTGTCCGACCGCCGCGTCTGGGTCGACCATGACGATGACGGGGTGTCCTGGCTCCATGCGTTGATGCCAACCGTCGACGCCGTCCGTATCGAACAGGCGCTGACCCACCAGGCCAAGCAGCTTCCGTCCGACCACCGCACCCTCGACCACAAGCGGGCCGACCACCTCGCCGATCTCCTCCTGGGCCGCGATGGCACCGGCAAGATTCGTGCCGGCGCGATCATCGCCGTCACCGTTCCGGTCACGACGCTGGCCGGCATGAGCGATGCGCCAGGAGAGTCGTTCGATGGTCAGTTCGCCTTGCCCGCCGATCTCGTACGAGACCTGGCCCGTGAGCCCGGCACCCTGTTCCATCGCATCATCACCGACCCGCTCGGCAAGATCCTCGACGTCTCCGAGCTGGGACGCTTTCCGTCCCGCAAGCTCCGCATCGCCATCAATGCTCGCGACGGCACGTGCCGCGTCGCCACCTGCTCACGACCTGCGATGGAGTGCGATCTCGATCATGAGCAGCCACATCCCCGGGGCCCAACCTCTGGCGACAACCTCCGGTCCTTGTGCCGCAGCCATCACCGCATCAAAACTCATCTCGATGCCGACGTTGTCGCGCTCTCCATGGAGCGAAAGCCAACCCGCATGGAGCACGACTTCGCCCACTGGATCGTCAACCACGAGTTCTCCGCATAGCCTGCGCCGCTCCCGGCTCCACTCGATTCTGGCAGCGAACTCGCCTACCGTTTCCACCATGAGCTACGACCTTGGCCTGCACGCGACTCATGAGTGGCTGGGGGCGAAGCGACAACACGTCATTCAAACGCTCGACGGACTCAGTGACGCCGATCTCCGGCGCGGCCTTCTCCCCTCTGGCTGGTCACTCCTTGGATTGGTGAATCATCTCGCGATCGATGTGGAGCGATTCTGGTTTCACGCCGTTGTCGCAGGCGAGGATGCGACATTTCCAGAAACCGAAGCATGGGATGTTCACCCCGAGGCGTCTCTGGTCGACGTCCTCGATCTCTACCGCGCCGAGGCCGAGCACGCTGACGACATATTGCGCTCCTGTCAGGCCGATTCAGAGCTCACGTGGTGGCCGAGTGGCCTCGCAGACGCGCCATACAAGACCGTCGGCGAGGTCCTTCATCACGTCCTCGTTGAAACTGCGACTCACGCCGGCCATGCCGACGCCACGCGAGAACTCATTGACGGACACCAACGCCTGGTACTGACGCAATAGCCACAGCGCCTCGGTCGGTGCTTTGAGGTTGGCAGGACGTGGCTGCGCTGCGCTCAGCCGCGATACGCGGGGGCGCGCGAAGAGGTCGACACTGCTCCCTTGCGGAGCATCGGCAGCACCCGAGGACGTACGAGCTCTGAGAGCACGATGACGCTGGTGGAGCGGACGACCGTGCCGGCCTGGCTGATGTGCAGCAGCACCGCCTGGAGGTCCTCGTGCGAGGTGGCGCCGATCTTGCAGACCACGTCGGCCGTGCCACTGGTGACATAGGCGTCGAGGACATTGGGCAACGACTCGAGCTCTGCGGTCACCGCATCCAAGGCACCCTGCGCGATCTCGAGGGTGACGAACGCGAGGACCGGGTGTCCGGCAGCGACCAGGTCGATGTCGGGCCCGTAGCCGGTGATGATGCCGGCAGCCTCCATCTTGGCGAGCCGCGACTGGACGGTGGCCCGGGCAACGCGTGTGATGCGCGAGAGCTCGAGGTCACCCACGCGAGGGTTGGCGCGCATCGCCTCGACGAGCGCTACATCCAGTTGATCCATTTGGCTGACTCCTAGTCAGATTGTCTATCTGGAGCAAACTCTACTCCGCTCAAGTGTCATGACTGACCACCTTTGGCTGGCGCACTTGCCCATCGCGTCGAAGTGCGGTGACCTAGGGGCATGACCATCGATCTCACCGATTCTGAACGCCTCGCCGAGCTCGACCTCGACCAGCTCAAGCAGCTCGTCGGCCTGGTGGAGTACGACACCGAGTCCGACCCGTTCCCCGTCACCGGCTGGGACGCCGTCGTGTGGGCGGTCGGCAATGCGACGCACACGGCCCACTTCTACATGTCGGCCTTCGGCATGGACCTCGTCGCCTACTCCGGCCCCGAGACGGGCAATCGCGACCACCACGCCTACGTGCTGGAGAGCGGCGCCGTGCGCTTCGTGCTCAAGGGTGGCGTCGACCCCGACAGCTTCGTGCTCGACCACCACCGCATCCACGGCGACGGCATCACCGACATCGCCCTTGAAGTCCCCGACGTGGACGTCTGCATCGAGCACGCCCGCGCCGAGGGCGCAACGATCCTCGAGGAGCCGCACGACCTGACCGACGAGCACGGCACCGTACGCATGGCGGCGATCGCCGCATACGGCGACACTCGTCACTCGCTCGTCGACCGCAGCAAGTACACCGGGCCCTACCTGCCGGGCTTCGTCGAGCGCCGCTCCACTCTCGAGCGTCCTGCCGATGCGCCCAAGCGGATCTTCCAGGCTCTTGACCACGTCGTCGGCAATGTCGAGATCGGCCGCATGGACGAGTGGGTCGACTTCTACAACCGGATCATGGGCTTCACCAACATGGCCGAGTTCGTCGGCGACGACATCGCCACCGAGTACAGCGCCCTGATGAGCAAGGTCGTCGCCAGCGGCAACCACCGGGTGAAGTTCCCCCTCAACGAGCCGGCGATCGGCAAGCGCAAGTCACAGATCGACGAGTACCTCGAGTTCTACCGCGGCCCCGGCGCCCAGCACCTCGCGCTCGCAACCAACAACATCCTCGACACCGTCGACCGTCTGCGGGTCGCCGGCATCGAGTTCCTCGACACCCCCGACACCTACTACACCGACCCCGCGCTGCGGGCCCGAATCGGTGAGGTGCGGGTGCCGATCGAAGAGCTGCAGAAGCGCGGCATCCTGGTCGACCGCGACGAGGACGGCTATCTGCTGCAGATCTTCACCAAGCCGATCGGCGACCGTCCAACGGTGTTCTTCGAGCTCATCGAACGCCACGGGTCACTAGGCTTCGGCAAAGGCAACTTCCAGGCCCTGTTCGAAGCGATCGAACGCGAGCAGGCCAAGCGCGGAAACTTCTGACGAGGAGGGTCGATGGCCCACTACCGGAGCGCGGGCAACATCCCGCCCAAGCGCCACACCCAGCACCGCGACCCGCAGGGCAACCTCTACCGCGAGGAGCTCATGGGCGAGGAAGGCTTCTCCTCCGACTCGTCCCTGCTCTATCACGTCGGTGTGCCCTCGGCGATCACCGAAGCCCGTACGTGGGAGCTCCCCGATCAGTCGACGACGCCCAATGAACCACTGCTGGCCAGGCACCTCAAGCTGCACGATCTCTTCGACGGCGGCGCCGGCAACGACATCGTCACCAGCCGACGACTCGTGCTCGGCAACGCTGACGTTCGCATCTCCTATGTCGTGGCCGCCGAGACGTCACCGCTCTATCGCAACGCGACCGGCGACGAGTGCGTGTTCATCGAGTCGGGCACCGGCACGCTCGAGACGGTGTTCGGCCACATACCGTTCAGCGATGGCGACTACCTGATCATCCCGCGAGCCACTACGCATCGATGGGTGACCGACCCTTCGACAGGCTCAGGGACCGGGGTGCGGGCCTACGTGATCGAGGCCAACAGCCACATCGGTCCGGCCCGCCGCTACCTCTCGAAGTTCGGCCAGCTCCTCGAGCACGCTCCCTACTGCGAGCGAGACCTCCGAGGTCCTGAGTTCCAAGGCGTGGAGAAAGTCTTGGAAACTGCTGCCAACGAAACCAACGTCGAGACCTACATCAAACATCGCGGCTCCGGCCCCGGCGGGCTCAGCGGCAGCATCCACGTCGTGCCGATGCACCCGTTCGACGTGGTCGGCTGGGACGGCTGCCTCTACCCCTACGCATTCAACGTCGCCGACTTCGAACCCATCACCGGGCGTGTGCACCAGCCGCCTCCCGTGCACCAGGTGTTCGAGGGCAACAACTTTGTGATCTGCAACTTCGTGCCCCGCAAGGTCGACTACCACCCGCTGGCGATCCCGGTGCCCTACTACCACTCCAACGTGGACTCCGACGAGGTCATGTTCTACGTCGCCGGCGACTACGAGGCACGCAAGGGATCCGGCATCGGCAAGGGCTCGATCTCGTTGCACCCCGGCGGCCACTCGCACGGCCCGCAACCCTCGGCGATCGAGGCCAGCCTCGGCGCGGAGTACTTCGACGAGCTCGCCGTCATGGTCGACACGTTCCGTCCGCTCGAGCTGGGTGAGGGTGGCACCGCGTCCGACGACGGCGCCTACGCCCTCTCGTGGATCCGCTGATGACCGCGCTCGACCTGTTCTGTCAGTTCCTCGACGACGCCGCGATCTTCCCTCCAGGCAACATGGCGATGGATGACGCCGTACGCGCTCACCTCGCCCGCCGGGGCACGCCCAACGGTGAGTACGTCGGCCCGTTCATCTGCAGTGCCGCCCGACTCGACGAGCTCAGTGCCACCCTCGGGCACGGCCATCTCGACCTTGCCCTCGTCGCGACGGTCGACGAGTTCAACGCAGTGGCCAGCGGCCTCGCGGCTCAGCAGAACCTCACGCTGACAGCGGTCGAGCTCAAGGGTCCCGTCACCGCGCTGCCGACGACGCCGAACGGTCTGCGGGTCTACGTCGAACGCACCTGGCACGAGTCCCTCGACGTGCCCGAGGGCGCGATGCTCAAGCTCCGATGCGGCGGGCCCGACACCCGCGACACCCCCTCGGCGTGCCAGCTCGGCGACGCGATTGAGCACTGCGTCGAGCGCGACCTGCCGTTCAAGCTCACCGCCGGTCTGCACCACGCCGTACGCACTGAGCGCGACCTTGGCTTCCTCAACATCCTCGCGGCAGTCAATGCCGCGATCGACGGCAGCGACCCGGTGCCAACGCTGCTCGAAAGCGACCCGGCAGCCCTCAAGGTCTCCAACCCCGAGGCCGTGCGGCGACTGTTCCGCTCGATCGGCACCTGCAGCATCGACGAACCGCTCGACGACCTACGAACGCTCGGAATGATCGCGTGACTGTGACTGACTTCGGCCGGACAACTCTTCCCTATTGCTCGTTCTCCGTCGGCGGGCAGCGTCGCGTCGGCGTCGGCATCGGCACGCAGGTGCTCGACCTGACCGCTGCGGCCGCAACGATCATCCCCGAGCACGCAGCACTGTTTGCCGATGGATCGCTCGACCCGCTCCTCGCCGCGGGCCCGGGCACCTGGCACGCCGTACGCGAATCACTCCTCGCACACTCACCCACTGATCATCTGCACGACGATGTCGACTTCGTGCTGCCGTTCACGGTCGCCGACTACGTCGACTTCTATGCGTCCGAGCACCACGCCACCAACGTCGGCACCATCTTTCGTCCCGACGGCGACGCGCTCACCCCCAACTGGAAGCACCTTCCGATCGGCTATCACGGACGGGCCGGAACAGTTGTCGTCTCGGACACCTCGATCGTCAGGCCGTCGGGCCAGCGGCGATCGCCCGACGGCGAGATCACCTTCGGGCCCTGCCTCAAGCTCGACATCGAAGCCGAGCTCGGTTTTGTCGTCGGCACGCCATCAACCCTTGGCACCCCCGTGCCAATCGATGACTTCGACCAGCACGTGTTCGGCATCTGCCTGGTCAATGACTGGTCGGCGCGTGACATCCAGGCCTGGGAGTACGTCCCGCTGGGACCGTTCCTGGGCAAGTCCTTCGCCACCTCGGTGTCGCCGTGGATCGTGCCCCTCGCCGCGCTCGACGGCGCACGGGTCGATCCGCCGACACAGTCGCCGGAGCCGCTCCCATACCTGCGGACCGACGCGGCGTGGGGCCTCAACCTCGACTTCGTCGTCACGATCAACGGCACCGAGGTCTCGCGGCCCCCATTTGCCTCGATGTACTGGACCGGCGCCCAGATGCTCGCGCACATGACGGTCAACGGCGCGTCCCTGCGTACGGGCGATCTGTTCGCCTCCGGCACGATCAGCGGGGCAAACCCCGATCAACGTGGCTCACTGCTCGAGCTGTCGTGGAATGGCACCGAGCCGATCAGCCTGGCCGACGGGTCGACGCGCTCCTTCCTCGAGGATGGTGACACCGTCGCGATCTCGGCCGTTGCACAGTTGGCTGACGGCGAGCGGCTCGAGCTGGGCGAGGTCGTCGGAACCATCGTCAGCCAGCCCTAGTCCAGCGTGCTGAGCTCCTCCTGGTAGTCGGCGTATGCCGACCTGAGCTCGGTCCCGGGCCAGTCGCGGGGCAGCAGCTCCGAGGGGAGCAACGGGTCGGTTGTCAGGTGACGCACGATGTGGGCGGCGACGGCCAGGCGGGAGGCGGGCTCAACTGTCCGTTCGAGCTGGTCGAGCAGATGATGGCCGGATTCAGCCCAGCTGCTCAGGTCCCACAACGTGCCGGCGAGCGTCGCGGGGTCGCCCTCCGGCTGCGCCGAGAAGCAGGCGAGAACGGGGAGGTGCGCGTACGGCGCGGGGCGTCGCAAGTTGGCCGGACGGGTCCAGACGCCTTCACGCAGCTCACCGAGCCGGGCACGAGTGAGGGTCTCGCGCAGCGTGGCTCGATCAGAGCCCGATCGACCGGCGACCACGACCACCGCCATCTCCCACTCGCCACTCCATGGCTGGGCGGCATCCTCGACGGCTTCGTCCTGGCGGCGCTGCCGTGCCACCAGTCTCTCGCCGAGCACGTAGTCGCCATCCGCGCGCACCAGATCACCAGCAGCCACCGCCCGGGTCAGAGCGACCCGCATGGTCGAGGCGGGAATGCCAAAGTGCTCGCCGGCGCGGGTGATGCCCCGTGAGCTCATCCGGTCGGGATGCGAACCGAGCAGCAGGCTGAGTGCGACCGAACGCGCTGGAAGCGGCCGGTGTTGTTCGACGCGAATCGCGGCGTCACTCGCAACGGACATACCTAGATACTACAGATCTAGACACAGTTGTAGCCACAACTGTAATGTCTTGTGCATGACGGAACAGGCTCCTCAGCCGAACGAAGCCATGTGGCGCCGCTCCGCGACCGAGGGCGACGACTCCCCGTACGCGCATGCCAAGAAGCCGATCGATGACGGGCCGAACTACAGCACCTTGACCTATGAAGTCGATGGGCGAGTCGCTCGACTCACGTTCAACCGCCCAGAGCAGGGCAACTCGATCACGGCTGAGACGCCGTCTGATCTTGCCCACGCAGTCGAGCGGGCTGATCTCGACCCACGCGTGCATGTCATCGTCCTGAGCGGCCGAGGCAAGGGATTCTGTGGCGGGTACGACCTCGCAGCGTCCGCAGAGCACCTGATGGACAGCGGCACGGGCATCTCGAGCGGAGCCCAAGGCACTGTCCTCGATCCCGTCGTCCAGATGACCAATCACGACCCCGCAGGCACCTGGGACCCCATGATCGACTTCGCCATGATGAGTCGATTCACCAAGGGCTTTGCCAGCCTGCTCCACGCCAACAAGCCGACCGTGGCCAAGATCCACGGATTCTGTGTTGCCGGCGGCACTGACATCGCGCTGCACTGCGACCAGATCATGATCGCCGCCGACGCCAAGATCGGGTACCCGCCCACCCGCGTCTGGGGCATCCCCTCTGCCGGCATGTGGGCGCATCGCCTCGGCGACCAGCGTGCCAAGCGACTACTCCTCACCGGAGACTGCCTCAGCGGACGGGAGGCGGCCGAATGGGGTCTGGCCATCGAGGCACCAGATGCTGATGACCTCGACGAACGCACCGAGATCTTGGTCCAGCGCATCGCCGCGATGCCCCTCAACCAGCTCATGATGGTCAAGCTCGCGCTCAACTCCGCACTGCTCGCCCAAGGCGTGCAGAACAGCCAGATGATCAGCACGGTGTTCGACGGAGTCTCGCGACACACCCGTGAGGGATATGCGTTCCAGCAGCGCGCTGCTGAATCCGGTTTCCGCCAAGCCGTCCGCGAACGAGATGACCTGCCATACGGCGACTTCGGACCGTCCACCAACAAGGGATGAATGACATGACCACTACCCACGAAGTGACCAACCAGGTGCCGCCGCTCGTCGGGCACGACACCAGCAACGACGCCGCCCTGCGCGAGTCCCTCGAACGCGAGGGCGCCGGTTGGGCTCTCGACGATCTGTCCGTGCTCGGCACACTCGCCGGCACCGCCGAGGCTCAGGAGCTGGGCCGGCTGGCTGAGCAGAACAAGCCGATCCTGCACACCCACGATCGCTACGGTCACCGCATCGACAAGGTCGAGTACACCCCGGCATACCACCAGCTCATGCAGACAGCCGTCGCCAACGGACTGCACGCGGCACCGTGGGCTGATGACCGCCCCGGCGCACATGTCGCACGGGCCGCGAAGTTCATGGTCTGGAATGTCGATGCTGGCCACGGCTGCCCGATCTCCATGACGTACGCCGTCGTGCCGGCACTACGCGCAAACCCGGAGCTGTCAGCTCGGTTCGAACCCCTGCTCACCAACCGCGTCTATGACTCCGAGCTCAAGGATCCGGCCACCAAGGGTGGGCTGATCGCCGGTATGTCGATGACGGAGAAGCAGGGTGGCTCCGACGTCCGCGCCAACACCACGACAGCGACCCCGCAGACAGATGGGACGTATTCGCTGGACGGTCACAAGTGGTTCACGTCCGCCCCGATGTCGGACATGTTCCTGACGCTGGCCCAGGCGCCGGGTGGATTGTCATGCTTCCTCGTGCCGCGCGTCCTGCCCGGAGGTTCGCTCAACCCCATGCGACTGATCCGTCTCAAGGACAAGCTGGGCAATCGCTCGAATGCCTCCTCCGAGATCGAGTACGAAGGTGCAGTCGGCTGGCTCGTCGGCGAAGAAGGCCGCGGCGTCCGCACGATCGTTGAGATGGTCAACATGACCCGCCTCGACTGCGTCATCGGTTCGGCTGGCGCCATGCGGGCCGCTCTCGTCCAGGCGTCGCACCATGCCCGCCACCGCTCAGCCTTTGGCAAGGTCCTGCTCGATCAGCCGTTAATGCGCAATGTCATCGCTGACCTCACGATCGAGTCGGAAGCCGCGACCACGGCCATGATGCGACTTGCCGGCGCGAACGACCGAGCCATACGCGGCGATGCCGATGAGGCGGCCCTGCGACGCATCGCGCTGGCCGTCACCAAGTACTACGTCTGCAAGCGCGCACCCATGGCCGTCGGCGAAGCGCTCGAGTGTCTTGGCGGCAACGGCTACATCGAGGACTCCGGCATGCCCAGGATCTACCGGGAGGCGCCGCTCATGTCGGTGTGGGAAGGCACGGGCAACGTCGCCGCCCTCGACGCGCTCCGGGCCATTTCGCGAGAGCCGCACTCCCTTGACGCGTTCATGCGCGAAGCCGAGCTGGCGTCGGGGGCTGACGACAGGTACGACGACGCGTTGGCACGGCTGAAGAAGGAGTTCACCTCCTTCGACGACATCGAGATGCGTGCGCGCCGGATCGTTGAGCAGATGGCGTTGGTGTTCCAGGGTTCCCAGCTGCTGCGTCATGCTCCCGATGCCGTGGCAACCGCGTTCTGCGCCTCGCGGCTCGACCGCGACTGGGGCGGCGCATTCGGCACGCTGCCACCCGGGCTGGACCTCGACCCCATCGTGGAAAGGTCCCTCGTCGATCACTGAGTGACCCCCCAAGGCCGTACCGTGATCAGTAGGGAGCACCGATCACACGTTTGGGAGGACTTGTGAACGATGAGATTGAAATTCGCCTGCTCGGCCGTATGTGGGTCCGCCTTGGCGATGGCACTGTCGTGCCAGAGTCACAGCTGACCGCCGGCAAAGCCAACGAACTCCTCCGATATCTGGCTGCCAGGGCAGATCAGTTCACCAGCTCCGCCGACGTGATCCAGCAGGTCTGGCCCGACGTTCCGGCTGCGAGAGCCTCCGCGAGCCTGCAGGCCGGGACGAAACTGATCCGCAAGGTGCTCGGCTCAAAGAGCATCACCCGCCACGTGAGCGGCCTGCAACTTCATGGCTGCTGGGTTGACGTAGTCGCCCACCGGCAGCTCGCGGACGAGATCCGCGCCGCCATTCGATCCCGCGACTTTGCTCGTGTCATCTCCGCTGCCAAGCAGGCCGAGGCACTGTACGTCGGCGACTTTCACACACACGGCGATGACGGCGACTGGTCTGCAGCGATGCGCGACCAGCTACGGGCGCAGCGCAAGCTGATGCTGGTCGACGCCGCCGAGAGCGCGATCGAGCTGGGCTGGATGCGCGACGCGATCGAGATGTCGACCCTCGCGATCAGTCTCGACTCGTCATTCGAGCGCGCTCACCGGGCGCTGATGTTTGCATACGCCGGTGTCGGCGAACCCGACTCGGCCGTCCACGCGTACGAGCGATGCCGCCGCAACCTGATGAGTGGACTTGGCGTGCCGCCATCCGCCCGCACCGAGGCGCTGCACTTCAAGCTGGCCGCTCCACCACACAACCCGAGCAGCTTTCACCCTTATGTGGGTCGCGAGCCGAGCGTCGTCGAGCTGAGTGAGTCGATCCGCGACAGCGCCGCGGGCGACGGCACCCAGCTCATCTGTGTGGTTGGTATGCCCGGTTCGGGCCGCGAGTCGCTGCTTCAGGCGGCGACGGAACGCGTGCCGCGCACCTACCTGCGACCCGTACGTCCCGAGCACGCGCGCCGAACCTCTGCAGAACGCGTTGTCCAGGGGACCGACTTGATCGATGTGGCGGTCATGGGCCCGGTCGACCTGGCCCCCAATCGAGCCCACGCCGCCATCGCGGAGCTGCTTTCGATCATTCCCCCACAGCCCGGGCGGGTACTCGTGATCATCACCACGCAGGCCACCGCAGACCTCCTGGCGATGGACCGAAGCTCGGCCTACGAACCACTGGCCATCGAGTCACCAGCGATGGATGAGCTCGATCTGGCTCACCTGGCCCAGACCACCCTGGCGGGCCCACCTGCCCCTGACCTCCTCGCAGCACTCGCGTCCGAGAGCAAGGGTCTGGCCGGAGCCGCCGTCGAAATTCTCCGCGACTGGGTCTCGACCGGACAGGTCATCTCAACTGTCAGAGGGGTTGGCCTGGTCAGTGACTCGTTGACCTCGACGGTCGTACCGGCGGCATCCGCGACATTCCGCGTGCTCGCCGAACAGCTCACCCCCGCCGAGCTCGAGATCTGCCAGGTGATGGCCGTCCTCGACCGTCCCGCCTCGGCGGCCGAGATCACCGGCATAGTGGGCAGCGGACGGCGGAGTGAAAGTCGTCGGATGCGGATCGAGGCACGCATGGATCGTCTCGAATCACGCGGGATCTTCAGCATGAGCGGCGAGACGTACGCCTACCGTGACCGCACGACCCAGGACCTGTTCGAGCTGTGGCTGAGGCCGTCGCTGAGAGACCGCATCAACCAGGGACTCGACGATCACCCCGACGACGATGGTCTGGTCGCCGTGCACGCCAACTAGTGCTGAAACCACACGGGACCAAGGTCCCTGGCTGGCCGTGATCAATGACCATGTCGTCGACACGTGCAATCCGAAAGGATTGCCTTTGCAGACATTGGGAAGGGAGCCGACGTGTCAATCAAATCGGACGACCAGACCGGCAGGATCAGCACGCTGCCCGAATCGGAGTGCCGCGAGCTGCTGAGCACCACCACCGTGGGCCGTATCGCGTTCGTCAACGACGAAGGACAACAGCTCGTACCCGTGAATTTCGCGTTCATCGAGGATGCGATCTACTTTCGGACCCTCCCGGACGGATTTCTCTCACAGCTTGCTCGCGGCAATCAGGATGTGGCGTTCGGTGTGGATCACCACCAGGACGTGTACCGCGACGGGTGGAATGTCACCGTCAAGGGCACCGTCGGGCAAGTCGAGGATCGAGCCACGATCAACACCGTTCTGAGTCACCGACGATTGAAGCCGTGGGCCGGTGGCGTACGCCCGATGGTGATGCGTGTTTCTGTCAACGCCATTGAAGGTCGAAAGGTCTCAGGCCACTGATCCAACCCGGGACGCTCGGGGTAACTGACCCCTCGACCCCCGGCGGAATTTCACTAGGCTGAAAGGCGTGAACGACCCGATCGTGAAGGCCCGGGTCAAGCCCCGATGGAGCTGGACCGACATCGTGATGCTGGTCCTGGTCGTCCTCGGCCTGATCATCTTGGTACGTCTCCTCGGCGACGTCGGCTTCACGACGATCTGGCGCCAGCTCCGCTCCGCCAACCCTGCGTGGCTGCTGCTTGGGCTGCTCGTGGCGCAGCTGATGTTCCTCACGCAGGCGATCGTGCTCCGCGGAGCTTCGGCCGCCCGCATCCCGTGGCGTCCGGCGATCGCCTTGCAGGCCGCGCTCAAGGTGTTCGGTCTGATCCTTCCCGGCTCGTCCAGCCGAGTCGCGACGGATGTGCCATTCCTCAACAGCTTCGGCGTCGAGGCGCCCGAGGCTGTCCTGACTGCGTCGATAGAAGAAGTGGCGCGGGGTCTTTCGCGCATCGTCCTGCTGTTGCTCGTGCTCCCATTCGTGGACATCAAGCTCAACGGTGTGAGTGCCCCACCAGCGCAGACGGCGCTCCTCGTCGTCGCTGGACTGGCCGTTGCGGGCGGCGTGATCTCCTTCCTCCCGCGCACCCGGTTGGCGATCGCAACCCTCGCAGCCCGCACGTGGGCCAACCTGATCATCCTGAGCGGCCAGCAGAGCCGACAGATCGGCATCCTGGGTGGGGCCTTCGCCACCGAGCTCATCTATGCGGCGTCACTCGGGTGTTTCGCCCAGGCGTTTGACGTCGGCCTCTCCCCCATCGAGCTCATCGCCGCCAACACCGCCAGCTCGATCCTCGCCAGCTTCATTCCCTCACCAGGCGGCATCGGCGGAGCGGAAGCCGCCCTCACGGGCGCCTTGGTGGCGCTCGGCGTACCCGCGGAGACAGCATTCGCGATCACGCTCACCCAACGACTCGGCACCCAGTACCTCCCACCGTTGTGGGGGCTGGTCGCACTGCACTGGCTCCGACGCCGCGGCCACCTGTGAGACCGCACCTCCACAACCGATCAGTCGACGCCCTGAAGCGCCAGCCCAGCGGTCTCCTCCTCGGTGAAGATGCGTGAACGGATGATGAAACGGTTGCCGGTCGGTCCCTCGATCGAGAACCCAGCGCCGCGACCCGGCACCACGTCGATCGTGATGTGGGTGTGCGACCAGTACGCGAACTGCTCGCGTGAGATCCACACGGGTGCAACCTCGTTGGCGCCGTAGTTGAGATCGCCGAGGTGTACGTCCTGGTGGCCGGTCAGAAAGGTGCCCTCCGTGAAGCACATCGGCGCCGATCCGTCACAGCAGCCGCCCGACTGATGGAACATCAGGGGCAAACCGTGCGAAGCCCGGAGGCTGCGGAGCAGTTCCGCAGCCTCCGGGGTGATCGCGACACGATCGACCATCAGAAGAAGCCGAGCTTGTTCTGGTCGTAGGACACCAACAGGTTCTTGGTCTGCTGGTAGTGGTCGAGCATCATCTTGTGGTTCTCCCGACCGATGCCGGATGACTTGTAGCCGCCGAACGCGGCATGCGCCGGGTACTGGTGGTAGCAGTTCGTCCACACGCGACCCGCCTGGATGTCACGGCCCGCACGGTATGCCGTGTTGGTGTCACGCGACCAGACGCCGGCGCCCAGTCCGTACAACGTGTCGTTCGCGATGTCGATCGCGTCGGCGTAGTCATCGAAGCCGGTCACCGAGACGACGGGGCCGAAGATCTCCTCCTGGAAGATCCTCATCTTGTTGTGCCCCTGAAAGATCGTCGGCGCCACGTAGTAACCACCCGACAGGTCGCCGCCGAGGTCGACGCGCTCACCACCGGTGATGATGCGCGCACCTTCCTTCACGCCGATGTCGAAGTAGGACAGGATCTTCTCGAGCTGGTCGTTGCTCGCCTGCGCACCGAGCATGGTGTCGGTGTCGAGCGGGTTGCCCTGGACGATTGCCTTGACCCGGTCTGTCGCCGCCGGCAGGAACTGCTCGAGGATCGAGTTCTGGATCAGACCGCGACTCGGGCACGTGCAGACTTCGCCCTGGTTGAGTGCGAACATCGCGAATCCCTCGAGCGCCTTGTCATAGAACGCGTCGTCCTTGCTGGCAACATCCTCGAAGAAGATGTTGGGGCTCTTTCCTCCCAGTTCCAAGGTCGCGGGGATCAGGTTCTGGCTCGCATACTGCGCGATCAGCCGACCCGTTGTCGTTTCGCCGGTGAAGGCGATCTTGCGGATACGACTGCTCGATGCGAGCGGGGCACCCGCCTCGACGCCGAAGCCGTTGACGACGTTGAGCACACCCGCCGGGAGCAGGTCGCCGATCAGCTCCATCAACAGCATGATCGAGGCCGGTGTCTGCTCGGCCGGCTTGAGCACGACCGCGTTGCCCGCAGCAAGCGCCGGAGCGAGCTTCCAGGTAGCCATGAGCAGCGGGAAGTTCCACGGAATGATCTGTCCCACGACGCCCAGAGGCTCCTGGAAGTGGTAGGCCACGGTGTTCTCGTCGAGCTGCGACAGTGCACCTTCCTGGGCGCGAATGGCACCGGCGAAGTAGCGGAAGTGGTCAACCACCAGTGGTAGGTCGGCGGCCAGACACTCGCGGACCGGCTTGCCGTTGTCCCACGTCTCGCCGACCGACAGCATTTCGAGGTTCTGCTCGATGCGGTCGGCGATCTGGTTGAGGATGTTGGCGCGCTCTGTGACGGAAGTCTTGCCCCACGCGGGCGCGGCGGCATGGGCGGCGTCGAGTGCGGCCTCGATGTCCTCGGCCGTGCCGCGGGCGATCTCGGTGAAGACCTTGCCATTGACCGGCGAGACGTTCTCGAAGTATTGGCCTTTGACCGGCGCAACGTACTCGCCGCCGATCCAGTGGTCGTAGCGCGGCTTGTAGGTGACGAGGCTTCCTTCGGTTCCCGGCTGGGCGAAGACAGTCATGAGTGCTCCTTTGTGTCGAATGCTGTGACCGTAGTCACAGCCACGTTGCACAAAGGTTGCTGCTGGGACAGGCGCTAGCGGAGCTCTTCGTCGAGGTGTGCGACATGGGCCGCAACCTGCGCGTGACGCGGAGAGGTCGGCGGAAGAATGTCCTGGATGCGTTGCCAGATCTCAAAGTCGTCCCGTCCATGTGGTGTGTCGGCGAATGACAACAGCGCATCCGCGTTGTCGCTCCCGAGCAGGCACGAACGGATGTGCATGTGGAGTTCGTCGCGTACGCGCTCGATCGCCGGAGCAGTCGACGTGGGCAGGATCGGACCGCGGTAGGTGGCGACAGCGCGACGTAGGTGGCCTTTGGCCAGATCGTCGCGCACCCGTGCGACATCTGTCTCGACAGCACTCTTGAGACGGTAGGGCCGCGAAGACAGCTCCAGCGGTCCGAGGACCGAGCGAAGTCGCGACATCTCAGCACGAATCGTGACCTGTGCCTGCTCGTCGTCGCTCAGTGCCACGCCCAGCTCGGCAGTCGTGAGACCGTCGGGGGCCTCGGCAATCAGGAGCAGCAGCTCGCTGTGCCTGAGACTGAGGCGGGTGGTGGTCGCCCCGTGACGGAGCGTCGCCGAGTGTCCACCCAGGACGTCCAGCGCCGGGAGGGCCCACCCACTTGTCGCGACTGATGCCGGCTTGGACGGGCTCAGTCGTTCGATGCGCAGCTCTGCCTCGACTGCTGCGACGGTTGCGCGTACGAGGGTCAGGCTCTGCGGTGTCGCCACTTCAACACCACCGGTGAGGTCGAGCACACCGAGCACGGCTCCGGTGTCAGGGTCGTGGATCGGGGCCGCCGAGCAGCTCCATGGCGTCACCTGCCTGGCCAGGTGCTCGGGCCCGAAGATCTGCACCGGTCGGTCGAGGGCGAGTGCCGTGCCGGGTGCGTTGGTGCCGGCGCTGCCCTCGCTCCAGTCGGCTCCGGGGACGAAGTGCATTGCTTCGGCGCGACCCCGCAGCGACGCTGACCCCTCAACCCATAACAGCTGTCCAGCGGCGTCGCTCACAGCCACGAGCAGGCCTGCGTCCGCGGCACTCTCGACCAGCAGTCGCCGAATGACCGGCATACCTGCCGCCAGCGGATGCGTGTCACGAATCTCGGCGAGGGCGCTGTCGTCGAGCCGGATCGCTGCCATCGACTGCTCAGGGTCGAGCCCGCCATCGAGGCTGCGCCGCCAGGAGTCCAGCACCAGTTGGCGTAGCGCAGGGTCTGCGTGGCCCGTGCTCACGAACTCGTCGTGAGCCTCGTTCAGATAACGCGAGAGTGACGCCAGATCAGCCCCAAGCGGCATCGCGTGATCTTTGCTGGCCACCATTTGTGGAGTGTACGCCGGGCTCGGTCAGTTGCCCGTTGCGTGCCCGACCAGCCTCTAGCGTCGGGCCACGGGGCGCCAGCGACGGTGGCCGTCAACCTCGCCGTTCGCCCGGATGAGCTCCAGTCGCGGCTTGACCTCATCTCCGCGGCCGGTCTGCGGCTTGCGCCTCCCGGCGCGCCACGCGTCCGGCCAGACAGCTCCGTCACCGTCATAGTCCTGCTCGACCGCCGCATGCAGCGTCCAGCTCGGGTCGTAGAGGTGGACCCGCCCCAGCGCGCACAGGTCGGCGCGCCCGGCGAGAACGATGGTGTTGACGTCGTCGGCCGACGAGATGACCCCGACGGCGATCGTGGAGATGCCGAGTGTGTTGCGGATCGAGTCGGCGAACGGGGTCTGATATGACCGTCCGAAGGCCGGCTTCTCCCGAGCCGTGACCTGACCGGTCGAGACATCGATCGCGGCAGCTCCGGCCTCCTCGAAGGCGCGTGACATCTCGAGGGTGTCGTCGAGCGTGATGCCACCCTCGACCCAGTCTGCTGCCGAGATGCGCACCGTCATCGGCTTGTGCGCGGAGAACACCTCGCGCATCGCGGTGAAGACCTCGAGCGGGAATCGCAGGCGATTGGCGATGTCTCCGCCGTACTCGTCGGTGCGTTGATTCGTCACGGGCGACAGGAAGCTGGACAGCAGGTAGCCGTGCGCACAGTGCAGCTCGGCGAGATCAAATCCGGCGTCATCGGCACGGCGTGCGGCGGCGACGAACTCCGCCTTGATGGTGTCCATGTCCTGGCGATCCAGCGCTCGCGGAGTCTGGTTGACCCCCGGACGATAGGGCGTCTCGGACGCAGCCACCACGGGCCAGTTGCCGGCCTCGAGTGGTTCGTCGATCCCCTCCCACATCAGCTTGGTCGACCCCTTCGGTCCGGAGTGACCGATCTGGACGCCGATCTTGGCGGCCGAGGACGCGTGCACGAATGCGCAGATGCGTCTCCAGCTCTCGCCCTGCTCCTCGGTCCACAGACCGGTGCAGCCGGGCGTGATCCGGCCCTCAGGCGAGACACACACCATCTCCGTCATCACCAGACCCGCGCCACCGAGGGCCTTGCCACCCAGATGAACGAGGTGGAAGTCGCCCGGCACGCCGTCGACCGCGACGTACATGTCCATCGGCGAGACGACGACGCGATTCACCAGGTCGAGCTCTCCGAGACGGAATGGCTGGAACATCGGCGGGCGGACCTCCCCGTCACCGCGACCTGCTCGTACTTCGTGCTCGGCGAACCATTCATCGATTCCGGCGATGAATTCCGGGTCGCGCAACCGCAGGTTGTCGTACGTGATGCGCCGGCTGCGGGTCAGGAGGTTGAACGCGAACTGCAGCGGTTCTTGGTGGACGTACTGCTCGATGTTCTCGAACCACTCGAGGCTGGCCTGGGCCGCTCGCTGCGTCGACAGCACCACTGCCTTGCGTTCTTCTTCGTACGCCGCGAGCGCCGCCGCGATGTCGTCGGTCTCGTGGAGGCAGGCGGCCAGCGACAACGCGTCCTCCATCGCGAGCTTCGTGCCCGAGCCGATGGAGAAGTGCGCCGTGTGGGCAGAGTCTCCGAGCAGCACCACATTGTCGTGGACCCAGTTCTCGTTGCGCACGGTGGTGAAGCTGATCCAGCGCGAATTGTTGGCGAGGACCTCATGACCATCGAGGAGATCGGCGAAGAGCTCGCGGACGGTTGCAATCGACGCCTCGTCGGACTCACCGGGCGCAAACGTTCCCGCATCGTTGTCCGCAAAGCCCGCCCGTCGCCAGACCTCATCGGTCATCTCGACGATGAAGGTGCTCTCGTGCCCGTCGAACGGGTAACCGTGGATCTGCATGACTCCGTGAGGCGTCTCGCGCACGTCGAAGGTGAAGGCCTCGAACACCTTGTCGGTGCCGAGCCACATGTAGCGGCAGCGGCGGGTGTCGAGGGTCGGCTTGAAATGGTCGGCGTACGCGGTGCGGACAGCGGAGTTGAGCCCGTCGGCGGCGATCACGAGGTCGTAGTCGGCCTTGAGCTCGGCGGCCGGCGGAGCCTCGGTCCTGAACCGCACTTCGACACCCAGTTCGCGGCACCGGTCCTGCAGGATCTCCAGGAGTCGTTTGCGCCCCATGGCGGCAAATGCGTGCCCACCACTCGTGATGACCTCGCCGCGGAAGTGCACGTCGATGTCGTCCCAGATGGCGAACTCCTTCTCCATGAGCCCGTGCACGGTTGGGTCGGCATGTTCGATCCCGCCGAGCGTCTCGTCGGAGAAGACCACGCCGAAACCGAAGGTGTCATCGGCCGCATTGCGCTCCCAGACGGTGATGTCGTGGTCCGGACCCAGTTGTTTGGCGAGCGCAGCGAAGTACAAGCCGCCGGGTCCTCCACCAATCACAGCAATGCGCACAGTTCCTCCTTGGCGTTCCGTTCGGCGAGTATACTGTTTGCTTGACGCTCGTTGTCAAGGCGATATACTCTGTGCCTCAGCCATCGATGAGGAGGATGCGATGTCCAGCTTCGCTCTGAGCGCCGAGCAAATCGCCTACACGGCTCGCGTGCGCCAGCTCGCCATCGAGCACCTGATCGATCTGGCCGCGGCCGGCGAACCAGGCAGGGTCAACCGACGGCTGTTGTCTGCCATGGGCGAGCTCGGCTTGCTTCGCGACCTCTTCGGGGGTGACGCCGGAACGCCACCGCGAGACGCTGCAGCCATGCAGCTGTGCCTCCTTCGCGAGACGATCGCCGCCGTGAGCCCGGAGGCAGAGACCACGCTGGCACTCCAAGGACTGGGCAGCTACCCCATTCTTCAATCAGGATCACCAGAGACGATCGACCGCTGGATTCCCGGCGTCGTCGACGGCACGACAGTTGCGGCGTTCGCGCTGACCGAACCCGACGCCGGCTCTGACGCGGCCGCGCTCTCGCTCAACGCCGAGGCCGATGGCGATGGGTGGCGGCTCAACGGCGAGAAGATCTGGATCTCCAACGCACCCGAGGCTGACGTCTACACGGTGTTTGCGCGTACGACGATCGGCGCCGGCGCGCGCGGCGTCACCGCATTCGCCGTGGCCGGAGATGCGGCCGGGCTCAGCGGAGAGCACCTCGACATGCTTTCCCCGCACCCGATCGGCCGGCTCGCGTTCGACGGCGTACGCGTTGAGCGCGCTGATGTCCTCGGTGAGATCGATGCGGGCTTCCGGGTGGCGATGCGAACTCTCGACCTGTTCCGCCCGAGTGTTGGCGCCTTCGCGGTGGGCATGGCCCGCGCGGCGCTCGATGCCACCATCGACCACGTGACCACGCGCGAGGTCCAGGGCGGCCCGTTGGTGGAGCAGCAGTCGGTGGCTCACGCCCTGGCGAGCATGGCCACACAGCTCGAGGCATCACGATTGCTGGTCTATTCGGCTGCGGCCGCCTACGACGCCGGATCCGATCGCAGCACCATCGGCCGCACCGCTGCCATGGCCAAGCTCTTCGCCACGGAGGCGGCCCAGCAGATCGTCGACCAGTGCGTCCAGCTGCACGGTGCCCGGGCCCTGCAGCGTGGGCACCTGCTCGAGCACCTCTATCGCGACGTGCGGGCTCCGCGAATCTACGAGGGCGCGTCTGAGGTCCAACGTACGATCATCGCCCGCGAAATCCTCAAGGGAAGGAACGCTTCATGAGTCGCTTTCGCGCCTCCGCTGCGCTGACCACGAAGTGGGATCACTTCGACTTCAGCGTGACCGACTCGGTCGCCACCGTGACGCTCAATCGGCCCGAAAAGCTGAATCCGCTGACGTTCGAGTCCTACGCGGACCTGCGCGACCTGCTGTTCGAGCTTCCCCATCATGACGGCGTCAAGGTGCTGGTCATCCAGGGTGAAGGTCGCGGCTTCTGCGGGGGTGGCGATGTCAACGAGATCATCGGCGAGCTCCTCACGATGAAGGCAGACGAGCTGATGGGCTTCACCAAGATGACCGGCGACGTCATCCGGGCGATGCGCGAGTGCCCCATACCGATCATCGTCAAGGTGCAGGGCATTGCGGCCGGCGCCGGCTCGGTGATCGCCCTAGCCGCAGACTTCCGCGTCGTCGGCACCTCGGGTCGTTTCGCGTTCCTGTTCACCAAGGTCGGCCTCTCCGGGGGCGACATGGGCGCCGCCTACCTCCTGCCACGCATCGTGGGACTGGGCAACGCCACCAAGCTCCTCATGCTCGGCGACACCATCGACTCGGCCACCGCCGACCGCTACGGCCTGGTGTCCGAGCTCGTCGCCGACGACGAGCTCGATGCCGCAGTCGCCGCCTTGGCCAACCGCATCGCCACCGGCCCCACGCTCGCCTACGCCCAGACCAAGTCGCTGCTCACCCGCGAGCTCGACATGCCACTGGGTGCCGCAGTCGAGCTCGACGCCATGACGCAGGCGTTGTTGATGACCACCGATGACCACACCGAGTTCCACACGGCGTTCAATGCCGGACGACCGCCTGCCTGGAAGGGCCGCTAGATGAACCCTCTCGACTTCCTCTCCGCCGACGACCAGCTGAGCGACGAGGAGCGCGCCATCGGCAAGACCGTCCGCGACTACGCCAAGAGCGAGCTCGCGCCTCACGTCTCCGACTGGTACGAGCAGGGCACGATCCCATCGGACATCGCGCGCGGGCTCGGCAAGCTCGGCGTGCTCGGCATGCACCTGGAAGGCTACGGATGCGCCGGCACCAGCGCCACGGCCTACGGTGTCGCGTGCCGCGAGCTCGAAGCCGTCGACTCAGGTCTACGGAGCCTGGTCTCCGTCCAGGGATCGCTCGCCATGTTCGCGCTCCACCGCTGGGGCACCGAGGAGCACCGCACCGAATGGCTGCCGCGCATGGCAGCCGGTGAGGCGATCGGTTGCTTCGGCCTCACCGAGTCCGACGCTGGCAGCGATCCGGGTTCCATGCGTACGACCGCCCGGCGTGACGGAGGCGACTGGGTCATCAACGGCACCAAGATGTGGATCACCAACGGCACGCTCGCCGATGTGGCGGTCATCTGGGCGCAGACCGACGACGGCATCCGCGGCTTCGCCGTGCCGACGTCGACACCGGGCTTCTCGGCCCACGAAATCGGCCGCAAGCTCTCGCTGCGCGCCTCGATCACCGCCGAGCTCGTGCTCGACAACGTTCGCTTGCCCGAATCAGCGGTCTTCCCCGATGTTCGCGGCCTCAAGGGACCGCTGTCGTGCCTCAACGAGGCCCGCTACGGGATCCTGTGGGGAGTCGTCGGGGCAGCACGCAGTTGCCTCGAGGAGTCCTTGGCCTACACGATGGAGCGTGAACAATTCGGCCGACAGCTCGCAAGCTTCCAGCTCACCCAGCGCAAGCTCGCGCAGATGACGATCGCCGTCAACAACGCCGCCCTCGTCGCCCTTCAGCTGGGCCGCCTCAAGGATGAGGGCGCCCTGACGCCCGTGCACGTCAGCTACGGCAAGCTCGCCAACGTACGCGCTGCGCTCGACGTCGCCCGGACCGCCCGAGGCATGCTCGGCGCGGCAGGCATCACCCTCGACCACTCGGTGATGCGCCACATGAACAACCTTGAGACGGTGTCCACGTACGAAGGAACCGAGGAGATGCATGAGCTCAGCATCGGCCAGGCGTTGACCGGAATCCCGGCTTTCCGATGAGCGGACGGATCGCCGTGGTGACCGGCGCCGGCCAAGGAATCGGTCGCACCGTCGCCCAACAGCTGTCTGCCGACGGTGACCGTGTCGTGCTGGTCGGCCGAACGCTCAGCAAGCTCCAATCAGTCGCTGATGAGCTCCCCGGTGAGACGCTCCCACTGGCGGCCGACCTCACCGATCCAGACGCGATCCTCGAGCTGTTCGACACGATCGAGGCGTCCTGGGGATCCGCCGAGATCCTGGTCGCCAATGCCGGCGCCTCGCTGGCCGCGCCTCTGGTCGCGACCACCGACGAGCAGTGGCAACACATGCTGGAGTCCAACCTGACCTCGCCCTTCCGCTGCATACGTCGGGCGCTTCCTTCGATGATCGACCAGGGCTGGGGGCGCATCGTGGTGATTGCCTCGGTGGTGGCCAAACGCGGTGAACGTCAGGTGAGTGCCTACTCGGCGAGCAAGCACGGCGTGCTGGGGCTGGTGCGTGCAGCGGCCGATGAGGTCGCCCGTTCCGGCGTGACGGTCAACGCGGTCTGCCCCGGCTACGTCAACACGCCGATGACCGACACCACGATCGCTGCGATGAGCGATCGCCTCGACATCGGCACCGACGAGGCCACACAGATTTTGACCCGGCGTCAGCCGATCGGCCGCCTCGTCGAGCCCTCCGAGGTCGCCGCCGCAGTCATGGCGTGTGTCGCCAATGGCGGCATCAACGGGCAGGGCATCAACGTCGACGGAGGAGCAGTCCAGTCATGAGCTTCGAACGTATCAACCCCGCCGATCTGGCACAGCCGCGAGGTTTCAGCCACGCCGTACGCACCGACCGGCCCGTGACGATCTACCTGGCCGGGCAGACGGCGCTCGATGCCGATGGAAAGATCATCGACGGCGACATCGTCGATCAGTTCGAGCGGGCGTTCTCCAACCTGTTGCGCTCCCTCGAAGAAGCCGGCGGGCAACCGAGTGACCTCGCCACCGTCACGATCTACATCGTCGACATGGACGACTACCTTGCGCGTGCCCGCGACATCGGCGCTGTGTGGCGTCGGTTGGCCGGCACCGAATACCCAGCCATGGCCGGCATCGGCGTGTCCCGGTTGTGGGACATCGAGGCCCTCGTCGAGGTGCAGGGCACCGCCACCATCGAGGCACCCACCGCCTGAGCGTCGCCGGCGCCTGCATGGGGTCAGCCGTGGATGACCGCCATTGCGTGCTCGCGGGCTGGCGTACGCAGCAGCGCATCCAGATCGGCAAACAAGTCGGCGGCCTTGCCGCCGTTCCACTCGGCCGGCAGGAGGCTCAGCGGCAGACCCGGGTCGAGGTAGGGAAGCCGGCGCCAATGCGTCAAGAGGGGCACATAGATCTCGAAGGCTGTCCGCGCCGCATTGCCTGACTGCTTCCACCGGGTGCCGGCGTCTCGATGGAGCTCGATGAACTGCGCATACTCGCGATCAATGGCTGCCAGGTCCCACCACGTCGTCACCTTTTCGCGCAGATCGCCGAAAGCCTCGTAGCGCGCGTGGAACAGATCGACGTACGACTGCATCTCGAGGCGGGTGAGCGTGTTGGCAACCTGTTCATGCAGGTGACCGGGCGCGATCCACACGCCGGGCGCGGTCGTACCGAATCCCATCTGGGTCAGCGTCGTGCGCAACTGGTGGCGCTTCTCGCGCTCGGCTTCGGGGATCGAGTAGACGACCAGCACGAAGCCGTCCGCCTCGGACGCTCGAACGCGACTGAAGATGCGCGTGTCACCCTCGCGCAACACCTCGAGCGTCTCACCCGAGAGCGTGTAGCCGGCCGACTGGTCGACCCGCAACGAACCGAGAACACCACGCCGCTTGAGCCGGGAGATCGACGACCGGACCCCGGCCGAATCGACGTCGAGATCGCCGAGCAGCTTGACGACCGAGTTGACGGAGAGCCAGTTGTGCTCGTCGCGGGCATACAACCCGTACAGCGTGAGGATCAATTGGCGAGGAGCGGTCTCCGGCATGGCGCAATCCTAGGGGTGGGTCACTGCGAGACAGCGTCTGGACGCAAGCGGAAACGTTGGAGCTTGCCGGTCTGGGTTCGGGGCAGCTCGGTCACGAATCGGATCTGTCGTGGGTACTTGTACGGGGCGATCTTTGCCTTGACGTGCTGCTGGATCGCGAGGGCAGTCGCATCGTCACCAATGACCCCGTCCTTGAGCACGACGAACGCGGTGACGAGGCTGCCGCGAGCCTCATCGGGCCAACCGACGACCGCACATTCGAGCACGTCCTCGTACGCCAGGACCGCTTCCTCGACTTCGGGTCCGGCGATGTTGTAACCGGACGAAACGATCATGTCGTCGCTGCGTGCTTGGTACCAGAAGTAGCCGTCCGCATCGCGGATGAAGGTGTCGCCCGTGATGTTCCAGCCGTTCTCGACATAGACGCGTTGGCGATCGTCCGCCAGATAGCGGCACCCGGTCGGGCCTTGCACGGCCAGGCGACCGGGCGTTCCGTCCTCGACGGGCTGACCGGCGAGGTCGACGATCCGTGCGCGAAAGCCCGGGACGGCTCGGCCCGTCGAGCCTGGACGTATGTCGTCGTCAGCGGCCGAGATGAACACGTGCAACATCTCGGTCGCGCCGATGCCGTCGATGATCTTGACGCCGGTCGCCTCGAGAAAGGCGTGCCACGTCGTCTCGTCGAGGTGTTCGCCCGCCGACACCGCTCGACGCAGCGTGCTGAGCTTGGTGGCACAACCGGCAGCAATCATCGCCCGGTATGCCGTCGGGGCCGTGAAGCAGATCGACACCCCGCTGTCGGCGATGTGACCGGCGAGCTCGACGGGTGTCGCCTTCTCGATCAGCAGCGTCCTGGCGCCGACCCGCAGCGGAAAGATGACGGCACCTCCGAGTCCGAAGGTGAAGGCCAACGGCGGGGTGCCCGCGAAGACATCGTCTGAGTTCGGCTTGAGGACATGCTTGGAGAAGGTGTCTGCGATCGCCAGGACATCGCGATGGAAGTGCATCGTCGCCTTGGGCCGGCCGGTCGTACCGGAGGTGAAGGCCAAGAGTGCGACGTCGTCAGCGGCTGTTTGCACGTCGGCGAATGTTGCGGGTTGCGAACCGATGCGTGCTGCGAGGTCTTGGTCATCGCCGCCCCCGTATGCGACGACCTCCACACCGTCGAGGGCGGCCGCGTTCAGATCACTCATGAATCGGTGATCGCACAGAGCCAGGTCGATCTTGGCGATGTCATGGATGCTGCGGAGCTCGTCTGGCCGCAGCAATGGCATCGTGGCCACCACAACCGCACCCGCCTTGAGCACACCGAACCAGCATGCGACGAGCCAGGGATTGTTTGGCCCTCGAAGCATCACGCGGTTGCCCGGGACGATGCCGAGCTCAGTGCTCAGCAATCCGGCGATGCGATTGGCAGTGTCGAGGAGCTGCTGGTAGCTCCAGGCCTCCGCGCCGGGGGCCAGCAGACAATCGCGCTGTCCGCCATGTTCGGCCACGACGTCGTCCAGCAGCGCCGAGGCGCAGTTGAGGCGATCGGGGTAGTGAACGTCCGGGTTGTCGAGCAGAAGCTCGGGCCACAAATCGGCCGGCGGAAGGTTGTCGCGGCAGAACGTATCGACGTGTGCAGAAGACGACAAAGTCATCAGGGCCCCTCTTCCCAAGCGTGCTTCGATCATATGCACCGCTGGTGACGACAGTCAACAGTTCGATATAGCAAGTCTGAGACGATCTCTTGACGATCGTCGAAAATACAGTATAAGGTCGCGGCACATCTCGTGTCGGACCACACCTTCGGAGGATCGTCCATGAAGCACACCTCGAAAATGCGTGCCGCTCTCGCCCTTGCGGCCTCGGCATCACTCATCCTCGCTGGCTGCGGCGGCGGCGGTAGCCTCGGCGGCGACGACGCTGCCAACGACGGACCCGTCAAGATCGGTCTGCTCGTACCCCAGTCCGGCGTCTACAAATCTCTCGGCGACGACATGAAAGCCGGCTTCGAGCTCTACGTCGAACAGCAAGACGGCAAGCTCGGCGGTCGCGACATCAAGGTGGTGCTGGCCGACGAGGGCGAGACCGCCGACTCGGGCAAGGCCGCCGCCGACAAGCTGGTCAAGCAGGACAAGGTCGCTGCCGTGACCGGAGTCGTCAGCTCTGCTGTTCTCAATGGCACCAAGGACCTGTTCGAGACCAAAGGCATCCCGCTCGTGGG
The DNA here is from genome assembly GCA_963760105.1 of uncultured Actinomycetota bacterium. Lineage (GTDB taxonomy): Bacteria > Actinomycetota > Actinomycetes > Propionibacteriales > Nocardioidaceae > Aeromicrobium. Next base: position 2,152 of record CAVXBP010000014.1, on the reverse strand, counting down.
TTCCAACGCGTCTCCCACCAACATCAACGACGCCGAGTTCATCTGGCGCACCTCCTACGTCAACGACGAGCCGGGCAAGGCACTGGGCGCATACGTCGCCGAGAACGTCGACGGCCCGGTCTACCTGCTGGCCGCTGACTACCAGGCCGGCAAGGACGAGGTCGAGGGATTCAAGGAGACGTTCGTCAAGGCCGGCGGCGAGATCGCTGACGAGGTCTACACGCCGTTCCCCACGACCAAGAACTTCCAGCCCTTCCTGGCCAACCTGCAGAAGTCCAACGCCAAGGCCGTCTTCACGTTCTACGCCGGCGGAGCTGCCGTCGATTTCGTCAAGCAGTACAAGCAGTTCGGCCTGCAGGGCAAGGTCGCTCACTACTCGGCCGGCTTCCTGACCGAGGGCGGCGTGCTTGCGGCGCAGGCAGACGCAGCCGAGGGCACGTTCACCGCGATGAACTACTCCGCAGATCTCGACAACTCCACCAATGCCTCCTTCGTCAAGGCCTACCAGGCCAAGACCGGAAACCTGCCGACCACGTACGCGATGGCTTCGTTCGACGCCGCGCAGGTGCTCGACAAGGCGATCAAGGCAGCCGGTGACAAGGTGACGTCCAAGACGATCAACGAGGCCATCGCCAAGGTCGGAGAGATCGACAGCCCGCGCGGCGCCTGGTCGTTCAACGACAATGGCACCCCCGTGCAGATGTGGTACCTGCGCGAGGTCAAGGCTGACGGCGGATCGTTCAAGAACGTCGTGATCGAAGACCTCGGCAAGCTCGGCTGAAACGCAGCTGGAGCGGATCGGAACTCGGTGCTCACCTGGCTGGACGGCAATCTCGTCAGCATGATCGACGGGATTGCCTATGGGCTCCTGCTATTCACCTTGGCGGTCGGGCTGTCCCTCGTCTTCGGGATGATGGATGTGCTCAACCTGGCCCATGGTGCGCTCTACCTGCTGGGAGCCTATGTCGGCTACGCACTCTCCGACGGAAGCTGGGTCGGCTTCGTGCTGGCCCTCATCGTCGGCGTGCTGGTCGGCGTGGTCGGGGGATTCGTGTTGTCAGCGGTCACCTTGCCGCTGGCATCACGCGGTCACCTCGACCAGGCTGTGCTGACCCTGGGCATCGCGTTCATTGCCGCCGATCTGATGTTCGCGATCTTCGGCAGCGAGGTGCTGCGCACCCAGCCACCCAGAGGGCTGGACGGGACCGCTTCCATCCTCGGTCACAGCTATCCGGTCTATCGGCTGGCCTTCATCGCGATCGCCGGCATCCTGGCCGTCGGCGTCTACCTGCTCTTTGAGCGGTCCTCGATCGGCGCGCTGGTACGCGCGACAGTTGCCGACCGGACGATGGTGCAGGCCATGGGCATCGACACCCGAAAGGTGCTGTTCGGAGTCTTCGCCGCCGGCTCGGCTCTGGCGACTGTCGGTGGCGTGCTCGGGGCACCCATCATCGCGCCCGGCCCCGGTGTCGCAGAGAACGTTCTCGTGCTCTCGCTCGTGGTCATCGTGATCGGCGGTCTGGGCTCGGTGCGCGGGGCGTTGATCGGCGCCCTGCTGATCGGGCAGGTGCAGACACTGGGCGTTGCCCTGCTACCGGACTACTCGCCGTTCCTGCTCTTCGGTGCCATGGTCGTCGTTCTGGCGTGGCGCCCCCAAGGCCTGGCATCACTGAAGGTCCGCGCATGATGCGGCGGCTGGTGGGCGCTGCCGTCATCGTCACCCTCTGCGTCATGCCGTGGGTCGTCAACGCCTACGCAATCTCGACCCTCTCGCGCATCCTGACGTTCGGCCTGCTCGCGATCAGCGTCAACCTGCTGACCGGCGTGACCGGTTTGCCGACTCTCGGTCAATCGGCCTATTTCGGCGTCGGCGCCTACACCGGAGCCATCGTCGCCACCACCATGTCGGACCTTGGGCCCCTGCAGCTCGTGCTGTCGGCGGCGGCCGGCGCGATCGCGGCTGCCATCACCGGTCCGGTAGCCGTACGAGCACGCGGCGTGCCGTTCTTGATGATCACTTTGGCGATCGGCGAGATCGGCTACAGCGCGGCCGGTCGCCTCGACAAGATCACCCACGGCACGGACGGCTTCTCCGGGATCCCACCGGTTGTTCCCGCTCCGGGCATCGCACCGTTCATCCAGGACGGGCTCG
>CAVXBP010000013.1:0-17616 GCA_963760105.1 uncultured Actinomycetota bacterium | reverse complement strand
TGAGTGCAGCTACCCGCGAAAACGTGAGCGCGCGCCGCGAGCGCCTGCTCGGCGACGAGCCCGGCTCGTTCGCCGTGGCACGCTTCGTGCGCGTCACCGCGCAGAAGTCACGCCGCATCGGCGACCTGATCCGTGGCGAGTCCGTGGACAACGCCCTCGCGATCCTGCAGTTTGCTCCGCAGGCCGTCGCGCAGGACTTCTACAAGCTCGTCGACAGCGCCGCTGCCAACGCCGAGACCACTGAAGGTCTCGACCGCTCGCAGCTCGTCATCACCGTCGTCCACGTGGACGAGGGCCCGACGATGAAGCGTTGGCGTCCGCGCGCCAAGGGTGCGGCCAACCGCATCCTCAAGCGCAGCAGCCACCTGACCGTGGTCGTACAGCCGGCAGACCTCGTTGCTGCCAAGCGCGATGCGGCCAACATCAAGAACTCCAAGAAGAAGGGCGGGAACCGATAGTGGGACAGAAAATCAACCCGCACGGGTTCCGACTGGGCATCTCGACGGATCACAAGAGCCGTTGGTACGCCGACAAGCTCTACAAGAGCTACGTCGGTGAAGACGTGCAGATCCGCAAGATGCTCACCAAGGGCATGGACCGCGCCGGCATCAGCCGCGTGGAGATCGAGCGCACGCGTGACCGCGTACGTGTCGACATCCACACCGCCCGTCCTGGCATCGTCATCGGCCGCCGTGGCGCCGAGGCCGACCGCATCCGCGGCGACCTCGAGAAGCTCACGGGCAAGCAGGTTCAGCTGAACATCCTCGAGGTCAAGAACCCCGAGATGGACGCTCAGCTGGTTGCCCAGGGTGTTGCCGAGCAGCTGTCGGGTCGTGTCCAGTTCCGCCGTGCGATGCGCAAGGCGATGCAGACCACGATGCGCAGCGGCGCCAAGGGCATCCGTATCCAGTGCTCGGGCCGCCTCGGTGGCGCCGAGATGAGCCGCTCGGAGTTCTACCGCGAGGGCCGCGTGCCCCTGCACACGCTCCGTGCCGACGTCGACTACGGCTTCTACGAGGCCAAGACGACATTCGGTCGTATCGGCGTCAAGGTCTGGATCTACAAGGGCGAGGTTGCGGGCACCCGCGCCGAGCGCGAGGCCGAAGCGGCCAAGCGTGCGGCTGCACCCGGCCAACCGTCGTCCCCCGGCACGCGGTGGCGCTGGCGCCCCGCGTCGCCCCGCACGTGAAGACGCCGCTCCTGCAGCGGAGACCGCTGCTGCTCCGGCTGCCGAGGCCCCCGCGGCCGAGGCTGTCGCAGTCGAGGCCGTCGCCGCAGCACCCGAAGGAGGGAAGAGCTGATGTTGATGCCACGTAGGGTCAAGTACCGCAAGCAGCACCACCCCACCCGTCGCGGTGCAGCCAAGGGCGGCACCACGCTGGCGTTCGGTGACTACGGCATCCAGGCGCTCACGCCTGCGTACGTGACCAACCGTCAGATCGAGTCCGCTCGTATCGCCATGACGCGCCACATCAAGCGTGGCGGCAAGGTCTGGATCAACATCTACCCGGACCGGCCGCTGACCAAGAAGCCGGCCGAGACCCGCATGGGTTCCGGTAAGGGTTCGCCCGAGTGGTGGGTCGCCAACGTCAAGCCCGGACGCGTGATGTTCGAGCTGTCGGGTGTTGACGAAGTCACCGCTCGCGAGGCCATGCGCCGCGCGATCCACAAGCTGCCCATGAAGGCACGCTTCATCAGCCGAGAGACAGGTGAGCTGTGATGCCACAGTCGACAGCCGCTGAGCTGCGTACGGTTGGCGCCGATGATCTGGCGCTCAAGCTCGCAGAAGCCAAGGAAGAACTGTTCAACCTGCGTTTCCAGAACGCGACCGGACAGCTCGACAACACTGCCCGTCTTCGGGCAGTGCGCAAGGACATCGCCCGGATCTACACCGTCATGCGTGAGCGCGAGCTCGGCATCGTCGAGTCTGTATCAGATGAGGTGGCGAAGGCATGACCGACAAGAACTAAGGACGAAGCAGTGACCGACCGCACCGCACGCAAGACCCGCGAGGGTCTTGTCGTCAGCGACAAGATGGACAAGACCGTCGTGGTCAACGTCGAAGATCGCGTCAAGCACGCGCTCTACGGCAAGGTTCTGCGTCGCAACATCAAGCTCAAGGCTCACGACGAAGCGAATGACGCTGGCATCGGCGACCGGGTTCTCATCATGGAGACCCGTCCGCTCTCGGCCACCAAGCGTTGGCGCATCGTGGAGATCCTCGAGAAGGCCAAGTAGGAGACGACAGATGATTCAGCAAGAGTCGCGACTCAAGGTCGCCGACAACACCGGTGCCAAGGAGATCCTTTGCATCCGTGTGCTCGGTGGCTCGGGTCGGCGCTATGCCGGCATCGGTGACACCATCGTCGCCACTGTCAAGGACGCGATCCCCGGCGGAAACGTCAAAAAGGGTGAGGTCGTCAAGGCTGTCGTCGTACGCACCGTCAAGGAGCGTCGTCGTCCGGATGGTTCGTACATCAAGTTCGACGAGAACGCAGCCGTCATTCTCAAGGCCGATGGTGACCCGCGCGGTACGCGCATCTTCGGTCCCGTTGGGCGCGAGCTTCGCGACAAGAAGTTCATGCGCATCATTTCTCTCGCACCGGAGGTGCTCTGAGATGGCCCGCAACGCAGGTTCCATCAGCATCAAAAAGGGTGACCAGGTCAAGGTCATCGCTGGCAAGGACAAGGGTGTGACTGGTTCGGTGATCGAAGTGATCAGCGAGCAGAACCGCATCATCGTCGAAGGCGTCAACCGCGTGAAGCGTCACACCAAGGCCGGACAGGCCGGTGGCGGGAGCACGGGAGGCATCATCACCAGCGAGGCACCGATCCACATCTCCAACGTGATGCTGCTCGTCGATGACAAGGGTGGCAAGACCACCACGCGCATCGGCTTCCGCCGTGACGAGGTCACCAAGTCCCGTCCCGACGGTTCCACCTACTCCGCGCACCGCAGCGTGCGCGTTGCCAAGAAGACCGGAAAGGAGATCTGACATGGCTGACACACAGACAGCACCACGCCTCAAGGCGCGTTACCGCGAAGAGATCCTTCCGGCCCTGCGCGAGGAGTTCAACTACGCCAACGTCATGCAGGTTCCAGGCCTCACCAAGATCGTCGTCAACATGGGCGTCGGCGAGGCTGCTCGCGACGGCAAGCTGATCGAGGGCGCGATTCGCGACCTCACCGCCATCACGGGCCAGAAGCCGCAGGTCACCAAGGCCCGCAAGTCCATCGCGCAGTTCAAGCTGCGTGAAGGTATGCCGATCGGTACGCACGTGACACTGCGCGGCGACCGTATGTGGGAGTTCCTCGATCGTCTGCTGACGCTCGCACTTCCTCGTATCCGCGACTTCCGTGGGCTCTCGCCCAAGCAGTTCGACGGTCGTGGCAACTACACGTTCGGTCTGACCGAGCAGGTCATGTTCCACGAGATCGATCAGGACAAGATTGATCGCTCGCGCGGCATGGACATCACGATCGTCACCACGGCGACCAACGACGACGAGGGACGCGCGCTGCTCAAGCTGCTCGGGTTCCCTTACAAGGAGAACTGACATGGCGAAGACTGGACTGAAGGTCAAGGCCGCTCGCAAGCCCAAGTTCGCTGTCCGCGGCTACACCCGCTGCCAGCGTTGTGGACGCCCGCGCTCGGTCTACAAGAAGTTCGGCCTCTGCCGCATCTGCCTTCGCGAGATGGCACACCGCGGCGAGCTGCCCGGCATCACCAAGAGCTCCTGGTAATCACCTTCAACCACTGAACGCCACAGGTCACCCTGCACATCGCGGGGATGAAACCGGGGCAGGAATGGAACACACGAACTATGACAATGACCGATCCGATCGCCGACATGCTGACGCGTGTTCGCAACGGCAATCAGGCATACCACGACAGCGTGACGATGCCGTACTCCAAGCTGAAGGCCGGCGTAGCCGAGATCCTGAAGCAGGAGGGCTACATCACCTCGATCGAGGTGACCGAGCCCAAGGAGGGTGAGGTGAGCAAGTCGCTCACGATCACGCTCAAGTACGGACCGCATCGCGAGCGCTCGATCGCCGGCATCCGCCGCATCAGCAAGCCCGGCCTCCGCGTCTACGCGAAGTCCACCGGCCTGCCCAAGGTGCTCGGCGGACTCGGCGTCGCCATCATTTCCACCAGCCAGGGTCTGCTCACGGACCGTCAGGCAAACCAGAAGGGCGTAGGCGGAGAAGTCCTCGCCTACGTCTGGTAAAGGGAGGTACGACATGTCACGCATCGGCAAGATGCCCGTCGCCGTACCGTCCGGTGTCGAGGTGACGATCGAAGGCCAGGACGTACGCGTCAAGGGCCCCAAGGGCGAGCTTTCGCACACCGTCGCCGAGCCCATCACGGTCTCGAAGGCAGACGATGGATCGCTCGCAGTCGAGCGCCCCAACGACGAGCGCAAGAGCAAGGCTCTTCACGGTCTCTCCCGCACGCTGATCAGCAACATGGTCATCGGCGTCACCGAGGGCTACGAGAAGAAGCTTGAGATCGTCGGTGTTGGTTACCGCGTCCAGGCCAAGGGCCCAGCAGCACTCGAGTTCGCGCTCGGGTTCAGCCACCCCGTCCCGGTCCAGGCTCCTGAGGGCATCACGTTCTCAGTCGAGTCACCCACCAAGTTCGCCGTCCACGGCATCGACAAGCAGGCCGTCGGTGAGGTCGCAGCGAACATTCGCAAGATCCGTAAGCCAGAGCCCTACAAGGGCAAGGGCGTTCGCTACGTCGGCGAGCACGTACGCCGCAAGGTCGGAAAGGCCGGTAAGTAAATGGCGATCTCGATCAAGCACGCCAAGCACACATCGCCTCGCACTGCGTCGCGCCTGCGTCGCCAGGTGCGTGGACGCAAGAAGATCGAAGGCTCGGCCGACCGGCCGCGTCTCGTCGTCACGCGTTCGAGCAAGCACATCGTCGCGCAGGTCGTCAACGACCTCGAGGGCCGCACACTGGTCTCCGCCTCGACGATGGAGTCTGACCTGCGTGGACTTGATGCCGACAAGTCGGCCAAGGCCAAGCGCGTCGGCGAGCTCGTGGCCGACCGTGCCAAGAAGGCCGGATCTCGACGGTCGTCTTCGACCGTGCGGGCAACAAGTACGCAGGACGCGTCGCGGCACTTGCCGACGGCGCCCGTGAAGCAGGACTGGAGTTCTGATGAGCAACCAACAGCGCCGTGGCGGCGGAGGCGGACGGGGTCGAGGCAATGACCGCGGCGCCGAGAAGTCGCAGTACATCGAGAAGGTCGTCACGATCAACCGTGTCGCCAAGGTCGTCAAGGGTGGTCGTCGCTTCAGCTTCACCGCCCTGGTGATCGTCGGCGACGGCGACGGTCAGGTCGGCGTCGGCTACGGCAAGGCCAAGGAAGTTCCCACAGCGATCGCCAAGGGCGTCGAAGAGGCCAAGAAGTCCTTCTTCCGCGTCCCGCGCATCCAGGGCACCATCCCGCACCCGGTGCAGGGCGAGAAGGCGGCTGGCGTCGTCTTCCTGCGTCCCGCATCTCCCGGTACCGGCGTCATCGCCGGCGGACCGGTGCGTGCAGTGCTCGAGGCCGCTGGCATCCACGACGTCCTGTCGAAGTCGCTCGGCTCGTCCAATGCGATCAACATCGTCCACGCGACTGTCGCAGCCCTCAAGCTGCTCGAGTCGCCGGAGATGGTTGCCGCGCGTCGTGGACTCACGGTCGAGCAGGTCGCTCCGGCGGCCCTGCTGCGCGCCGGCAAGGAAGGCATCGCCGAGGCGAAAGCCAAGGCTGAAGCCGGGGCAGGTGTCTGATGGCCAAGAAGCTTCAGATCACCCAGCTCCGTTCGACCATCGGCCGCAAGCCCAAACAGCGCGAGACCCTGCGTTCGCTCGGTCTCAAGCGCATTGGCGATGTTGTCGTCAAGGAAGACCGTCCCGAGTTCCGCGGCATGGCTGAATCCATCCCGCACCTCGTGGACCTCAAGGAGGTTGACTGACATGGCGCTCAAGCTGCATCACCTGCGCCCCGCTCCCGGAGCCAAGACTGCCAAGACCCGCGTGGGTCGCGGTGAGGGTTCCAAGGGCAAGACCGCTGGTCGCGGTACCAAGGGTACGAAGGCTCGTTACCAGGTTCCCGTCGGATTCGAAGGCGGTCAGGTTCCGATCCACATGCGCCTGCCCAAGCTCAAGGGGTTCAAGAACCCTTTCCGCGAGGAATACCAGGTCGTCAACCTCGATCGCATCGAGGAGCTCTTCCCCAAGGGCGGCTCGATCGACGTCGCTTCTCTGTTTTCAAGGCCGAAGATGGAACGCTCGCAATCGAGCGTCCCAACGACGAGCGCAAGAGCAAGGCTCTTCACGGTCTCTCACGCACGCTGATCAGCAACATGGTCATCGGTGTCACCGAGGGTTACGAGAAGAAGCTCGAGATCGTCGGCGTTGGTTACCGCGTCCAGGCCAAGGGTCCGGCAGAACTCGAGTTCGCGCTCGGCTACAGCCACCCCGTCCCGGTCAAGGCTCCTGAGGGCATCACGTTCTCGGTCGAGTCACCCACCAAGTTCGCCGTGCACGGCATCGACAAGCAGGCCGTCGGTGAGGTCGCAGCGAACATCCGCAAGATCCGCAAGCCTGAGCCCTACAAGGGCAAGGGTGTGCGCTACGCCGGCGAGCACGTACGCCGCAAGGTCGGAAAGGCCGGTAAGTAAATGGCAATCTCGATCAAGCACGCCAAGCACACGGCGCCTCGCACTGCGTCGCGTCTGCGTCGCCAGGTGCGCGGACGCAAGAAGATCGAAGGCTCGGCCGACCGGCCTCGTCTCGTCATCACGCGCTCGAGCAAGCACATCGTCGCGCAGGTCGTCAACGACCTCGAGGGCCGCACGCTGGTCTCGGCGTCGACGATGGAAGCTGATCTTCGTGGTCTCTCCGCCGACAAGTCGGCCAAGGCCAAGCGGGTCGGCGAGCTCGTGGCCGACCGTGCCAAGGCAGCAGGCATCTCGACGGTCGTCTTCGACCGCGCGGGCAACAAGTATGCGGGACGCGTCGCGGCTCTTGCCGACGGTGCTCGCGAAGGAGGACTGGAGTTCTGATGAGCAACCAGCAGCGCCGCGGAGGCGGAGCGGGCGGACGAGGTCGCGGCAATGATCGCGGCGCCGAGAAGTCCCAGTACATCGAGAAGGTCGTCACGATCAACCGTGTCGCCAAGGTCGTCAAGGGTGGTCGTCGCTTCAGCTTCACCGCCCTGGTGATCGTCGGCGACGGTGACGGTCAGGTCGGCGTCGGCTACGGCAAGGCCAAGGAAGTTCCCACAGCGATCGCCAAGGGCGTCGAAGAGGCCAAGAAGTCCTTCTTCCGCGTCCCGCGCATCCAGGGCACCATCCCGCACCCGGTGCAGGGCGAGAAGGCGGCTGGCGTCGTCTTCCTGCGTCCCGCATCGCCCGGTACCGGCGTCATCGCCGGTGGCCCGGTGCGTGCAGTGCTCGAGGCTGCTGGCATCCACGACGTCCTGTCGAAGTCGCTCGGTTCGTCCAACGCGATCAACATCGTCCACGCGACCGTCGCAGCCCTCAAGCTGCTCGAGTCGCCGGAGATGGTTGCCGCGCGTCGTGGCCTCACGGTCGAGCAGGTCGCCCCGGCGGCCCTGCTTCGTGCCGGCAAGGAAGGCATCGCCGAGGCCAAGGCCAAGGCTGAAGCCGGGGCAGGTGTCTGATGGCCAAGAAGCTTCAGGTAACCCAGCTCCGCTCGGCCATCGGCCGCAAGCCCAAGCAGCGCGAGACTCTGCGTTCGCTCGGTCTCAAGCGCATCGGCGATGTCGTCGTCAAGGAAGACCGTCCCGAGTTCCGTGGCATGGCTGAGTCCATCCCGCACCTCGTGGACCTCAAGGAGGTTGACTGACATGGCGCTCAAGCTGCATCACTTGCGCCCGGCTCCCGGAGCCAAGACTGCCAAGACCCGCGTGGGTCGCGGTGAGGGCTCCAAGGGCAAGACCGCTGGTCGCGGTACCAAGGGAACGAAGGCTCGTTACCAGGTTCCCGTCGGCTTCGAAGGTGGCCAGGTTCCGATCCACATGCGCCTGCCCAAGCTGAAGGGGTTCAAGAACCCGTTCCGCGAGGAGTACCAGGTCGTCAACCTCGATCGCATCGAGGAGCTCTTCCCCAAGGGCGGCTCGATCGACGTCGAGGCTCTCGTCGCCAACGGTGCAGTCCGCAAGGGCCGCCCCGTCAAGGTGCTCGGCCAGGGCGAGATCACGGTCAAGGTCGAGGTCACCGCGAACAAGTTCTCCGGATCCGCAAAGACCAAGATCGAAGCAGCCGGCGGCAGCGTAACCGTCCTCGGCTGATGATCGCCGGAGCGGGACACCTGTCCTGCTCCGGCGGTTCTTCTTCACTGTTAGAGTTCTCAGCGCGGGCGAAAGCCCGCTTTTGTCCGTTACACCGTCATATACGCACTCCGGTGCAGAGGAGGCTCGCGGTGCTCAGCGCCTTCGTCAACGCGTTCAGGACGCCTGACCTGAGGAAGAAACTTCTCTTCGTCCTCTTCGTCATCGTGTTGTTCCGCCTGGGCTCGACGACCCCGGCCCCCGGCATCAACGTCGGCAACGTGCAGGACGCGGTCACCGCTGCGTCCAGCGGTGACAATAGCGGGCCTGTTCTCGTTGATCAACGTCTTCTCCGGCGGTGCGCTGCTGCAGCTGACGGTGTTCGCGCTCGGCATCATGCCCTACATCACCGCGAGCATCATCCTGCAGCTGCTCGTCGTGGTGATCCCTCGTCTGGAGGCCCTCAAGAAGGAGGGCCAGTCCGGACAGACCAAGATCACGCAGTACACCCGCTACCTCACGCTCGGCCTCGCGATCCTGCAGGCAACCGGCATCGTGGCGCTGGCCCGCAGCGGCAACCTCTTCGGTGGAGCTGACACCGGCAAGCCCCTTCTCTACAACAACGACAGCATCTGGGCGTTCCTGCTGATCGTTCTCACCATGGTCGCCGGCACCGCCGTCATCATGTGGCTCGGCGAGCTCATCACCGACCGTGGCATCGGCAACGGCATGTCGATCCTGATCTTCTGCCAGGTCACCGCGACGTTCCCCGGCGCCATGTGGGGCATCCAGCAGCAGAAGGGATGGGCGACTTTCGTCCTCGTCATCCTGGTCGGCCTGGTCGTCGTCGCAGCCGTCATCTTCATCGAGCAGGCTCAGCGACGCATCCCGGTGCAGTACGCCAAGCGCATGGTTGGCCGTCGCATGTTCGGCGGATCGTCGACGTACATTCCGCTCAAGGTCAACCAGGCCGGCATCATCCCGGTCATCTTCGCCTCGAGCCTGATGTATCTCCCGCGCTCTGATGGCGCAGTTCAACCCCGAGGCCCCGTGGGCCAACTGGGTCGTGGCGCACTTCGTCAGGGGCGATCACCCCTACTACATGGCGACGTTCTTCCTGCTGATCGTCTTCTTCACGTACTTCTACGTGTCGATCACGTTCAACCCCGAAGAGGTTGCCGACAACATGAAGAAGTACGGCGGCTTCATCCCGGGCATCCGTGCGGGCCGGCCGACGCAGGAGTACCTCGCGTACGTCCTGAGCCGCATCACGCTTCCGGGAGCGCTCTACCTCGGCCTGATTGCGCTGATTCCGTCGATAGCGATTGCGTTGCTCAATGCCAACCAGAACTTCCCGTTCGGTGGCACGACGATCCTGATCATCGTCGGAGTCGGCCTCGACACCGTCAAGCAGATCGAGAGCCAGCTGCAGCAGCGCAACTACGAAGGCTTCCTGAAGTAATGCGGCTGCTGATCATGGGCCCGCCAGGCGCGGGCAAAGGCACCCAAGCCGTCGAGCTCGCGAAGCTGCATCGGTGGTGCCCACATCTCGACGGGTGACATCTTCCGGGCCAATGTCGAGCAGACAGACCGACCTCGGTCAGGCAGGCTCAGCGTTTCATGGACGCCGGCGAGTACGTACCCGACGAGATCACCAATGCGATGGTTAAGGACCGGCTGGCGCAGGACGACGCGCGTGATGCGTTCATCCTCGACGGCTATCCGCGGACGATCGACCAGGTCGACACCCTCGACGAGATCCTCGAGCCGCCTCGGCACCAAGCTTGATGGTGTGATCTAACTCGTCGTTGATCCCGAAGAGCTGATCCAGCGCCTGCTCAAGCGTGCTGAGACCAGTGGCCGCGCCGATGACACCGAAGAAGTCATCCGGCACCGCCAGAACGTCTACACCAACGAGACTGCGCCGCTGCTTGAGGTCTACGGAAGCCGCGGTCTGGTGATCGAGGTCGACGGCATGGGCGACGCCGACGAGGTCGGGCGACGGATCGTCGACGCGCTGCCCCGCTGACATCTGGCTCCGCTGATGTTTGATCGTGGCATCGAGATCAAGACCCCGGCTCAGATCGAGTCGATGAGGGACGCCGGCCTCGTGGTGGCATCGACGCTCGAGCTTCTGTTGCGCGCACTGCGTCAGGTCCGGCATGACAACCGCCGAGCTCGATGTGATCGCACACGACCACATCCGGTCGCACGGCGCGACCTCCAACTTCCTCGGCTACCACGGGTTCACCGGCGTGATCTGCACGTCGGTCAACGACGAGGTCGTGCATGGCATCCCGGGCACCCGTGTGCTCGAGGACGGCGACATCATCTCGATCGACTGCGGGGCGATCGTCGACGGCTGGCACGGTGACGCGGCGATCACGGTGGCGATCGGTGACGTGCCCGACGAGGTCACCGAGCTGATGCGCGTCACCGAGGAGTCGCTGTGGGCCGGCATTGCCGCCGCACGACTCGGCGGCAGGGTCTCCGACATCAGTCATGCCGTGGAGACGTCGATCAGGGGCGCGGGCGACTACGGGATCGTCGAGGGCTTCACGGGCCACGGGATCGGTTCGGCGATGCACCAGCCGCCCAACGTCCCAATGTCGGCCGTCCGGGCCGTGGAGCGAAGCTCGTCAACGGTCTTGCCCTTGCTGTCGAGCCGATGGTCACCCTCGACACGCCCAACACTCGTACGCTCGAGGACGACTGGACTGTCGTGACGACTGACGGGTCGTGGGCGGCGCACTACGAGCACACGTTCACGCTCACCGACACTGGCGCATGGGTGCTCACGGCGATCGACGGCGGCAAGGCGCGGCTCGAGGCGCTCGGAGTGCCGTACGGCGGCCACTGATGCATGCGTCGCCTCGCTGCGGTCTGCCTGTTGTTGCTCGCTGGCGGCCTGCAGTGGCGGGGACGAACGCGCCGACAAGACCGTCGCGTCCACGACGCCGGTACCGACGCATGTGCTCTCACGAGACAGGAACGGGTCGTCGACACCTTGATGCGGGCCCTGGAGGACGGCGACTGCGAGGCGGTCAAGCCCGTCGTCGTCACCCCATCCGAGATCGACTGCGCCCAGATCGGCGAAGCGCCGGGATGCTTGAACGCCGAAGGTGTCGACCTGGACGCGGTGGGCTACAAGGCGGGTTCGAGATTAGCCGATGACAGCTCCACCGTCACGATCAGCTGGAGCCGGACCTGCCGCCAGAGTCGATCGAGGTGCAGCGGGTCGACGGAACGTGGCTCGTCGTGTTCGACTCAGCTGCCTAGCGCGCGTCGACGGGGAGATGCGGGTGCATCTCCATGGTGCAGCACTTGACGCTGCCGCCGGACTTGAGGAACTCGCTGAGGTCGACCGGCACGGGCGTGTAGCCACGCTCGCGGAGCTGCTCGGCAAATCGCCTCGCCGCTGACGGCACGATCACGTTGTGACCGTCGCTGACGGAGTTGAGTCCGAGCACCAGGGCGTCGGCTTCGCGGCAGATGATCGCGTTGCGGGAACAGGTCACGCAGCGTGCGCTGGCTGTGGCGGCTGAACGCGCCCGGGAAGTACGCGATGTCGGCGGCGCGTCGCCATTGCCGTCGTCGAGGATCGCGATGGCGGTGTCGAGGTGATAGAACCGCGGGTCGACGAGCTCGAGCGACACGACCGGACGATCGAGGGCGTTGGCTGCCTCGATGTGCGCCTCGAGTGACGTACGGAATCCGGTGCCGGCCAGGATCATCGTCCTGAGCGCCAGGAAGTCGCCCTCACCCTCGTTGATCTGAGCCGGCTCGATGACGTCGATCCCGGCTGACGCGGAGCCAGTCGCCGTACGCGACGCCCTCGGCGCCTCGCTCAGGAAAGCGGAACTTCGCGCCGTAGGCGCGCTCGCCGACGACGAGTCCACCGTTGGCGGCGAACACCATGTCGGGCTGGCCCGCCATGGGCTCGATGAGCTCGACCTGTGGCCAAGGCTGAGGTAGGTGTTGCGGAGAACTTCCCACTGCACGTGGGCGCGATCGACATCGACAGGGACCTGGGTGTTCATCCACGGGATTGATCGCGTAGGTCACTTCGAAGTACTGCGGAGGGCACATCAGGTAGTGCCGGGTACGCGCCGTTCGAATCGGGCGGGCGGGTGCAGGCTGCGCCCGAGTGTCGATGACGGTCAACGTGGCCTCCAGGGGTGGTGAACTTCCATGCAATGAATCAATGCTAGTTGGCCACTGGGCGCACTGACGAAGCCGAAACTGTGCATCAACCTGGAGATTTGTTGTGTGATGCGCAGCATTCGCGACCGTTTCTTGCAAGGATGGGCTCATGGACGACATCGACCGTCAACTGATCGGCTGCCTGCTCGAGGACGGCCGCGCCAGCTATGCCGCGATCGGCGACAGGATCGGCCTTTCAGCACCCGCGGTGAAGCGGCGCACCGATCGGCTGCTCGCCGACGGCGTCATCAGCGGATTCACCGCGGTCCTCGATCCTGACCTCGTCGGTTGGAGCACCGAGGCATACGTCGCAGTGCACTGCAAGGGAGCCATCTCCCCCGAAGAGCTGCGCAACGCGTTCGCCAAGGTCCCCGAGGTGCACTCGGCCGCGACGGTGTCGGGTCAGGCCGATGCGATGCTGCGGATCGTGGCCAAGGACGTACGCGATCTCGAGCGTGCGCTGGAGCGTGTACGGACCGAGATCGTCAAGATCGACCACACCGAGACCTCGATCGTGCTCTCGCGGCTCGATCGACCGGCACTCGGCTCTCGGCCTCACGGCGCGATTTCGACAGCCGGCAATTTGAGTCTGCCGCCTGTGTGGGCGTAGAATTGGGAGTCGGCCTTTTCTGGTCCGCATTCCCCATGCCACAGCATCCGCTTCGGCGGCGTGGTTCGAGTGCGCCGGACGAGGCTGACACACAGTAAGACGAGCAAACAAAGAAGAGGTTATGGCGAAAAAAGAAGGCGTCATCGAGATGGAAGGCGCTGTTGTTGAGGCGCTGCCCAACGCGATGTTCCGCGTCGAGCTCGCCAATGGGCACAAGGTACTCGCCCACATCAGCGGCAAGATGCGCCAGCACTACATCCGAATCCTCCCTGAGGACCGGGTCGTGGTGGAGCTTTCGCCGTACGACCTCTCACGCGGGCGCATCGTCTACCGCTACAAGTAGAGATAGCTAAACACCTACACACGTTCAGATCCCAAAGAGAGAATCTCGATGAAGGTCAACCCGAGCGTGAAGAAGATCTGTGACAAGTGCAAGGTGATTCGTCGCCACGGCCGCGTCATGGTGATCTGCGAAAACCCGCGTCACAAGCAGCGCCAGGGCTGAAAACAGACTTCTTCACAGCAGAAGCAACACGCAACATCTGATCGCTCCCGCCGCACGCACCATCGCGGCGGGTCACCCCCGGAAGCGTAGGCCGGGGCCCAGCTCCAGATCGCAAGATCCGGAGGCAGTTGGGATGCATCAGGTGGCCAAACCTCGCCGAACGGAAGGAAATGCCTAGATGGCACGCCTCGTTGGAGTAGATCTCCCGCGCGAAAAGCGCATCGAGATCGCACTCACGTACGTATTCGGGATCGGTCGCACCCGCGCCGCCCAGACCCTCGCCGCAACCGGCATCAGCCCGGACAAGCGCGTCCACGAGCTCGACGACACCGACCTCGTCGCACTCCGCGATCACATCGAAGCGAACTACCAGACCGAGGGCGACCTGCGTCGTGCGGTCACGGCAGACATTCGCCGCAAGATGGAGATCGGCAGCTACCAGGGCCGTCGCCACCGTGCGCACCTGCCCGTTCGTGGCCAGCGGACCAAGACCAACGCGCGTACCCGCAAGGGCCCCAAGCGCACCGTCGCCGGAAAGAAGAAGTGATAGCGCATGCCTCCTAAGACAGCCGGCAAGAAGACTCGCCGCAAGGAGAAGAAGAACGTTGCTCAGGGCGAAGCCCACATCAAGAGCACGTTCAACAACACACACGTGACGATCACGGACCCCTCGGGTGCCGTCATCGCGTGGGCCTCCGGCGGAACCGTCGGATTCAAGGGCTCGCGCAAGTCCACGCCGTTCGCCGCAGGTATGGCCGCTGAGTCGGCCGGGCGCCAGGCGATGGAGCACGGGATGAAGAAGGTTGACGTTTTCGTGAAGGGCCCCGGTTCGGGCCGCGAGACGGCAATCCGGTCGCTGAGCGGAGTCGGCCTCGAGGTCGGCACCATCTCCGACGTGACACCCAGCCCGCACAACGGCTGCCGTCCGCCCAAGCACCGTCGTCTCTGACGCTCACCCTCTATTCAGTCTTTCTAGGAGTTATCCAACATGGCCCGTTACACCGGACCTCTCACCAAGAAGTCGCGCCGCCTCGGCATCGACCTCGTCGGTGGTGACGCTGCATTCGAAAAGCGTCCTTACCCTCCCGGCCAGCACGGCCGCGCCCGGGTCAAGGAGTCGGAGTACCGCAACCAGCTGCTCGAGAAGCAGAAGGCGCGTTACACCTACGGAGTGCTCGAGAAGCAGTTCCGCAAGTACTACGAGCTCGCATCGCGTCGTCCCGGCAAGACCGGTGACAACCTGCTGCAGATCCTCGAGTCCCGCCTCGACAACGTCGTCTACCGTGCCGGCTTCGCCCGTACGCGTCGTCACGCCCGCCAGCTCGTCAACCACGGTCACTTCGTGGTCAACGGCGTCAAGACCGACATCCCGTCGTTCCAGGTGAGCAAGCACGACATCATCGACGTCAAGACGAAGTCGCTGGAGACCACGCCATTCATCGTTGCGCGTGAGACCTTCGACAAGGACACCGTTCCGGCCTGGCTCGATGTTGCGCCCGATCGCGGTCGCGTCCTCGTTCACGCCCAGCCCGTACGCGAGCAGATCACGGTTCCGATCAACGAACAGCTGATCGTGGAGTTCTACTCCAAGATCTGATCCACCTGCTCTTCACCAACACCGAAACATACCCGGACCTTCAAATAGAGGTTGGTTCGGAAAGGAAAAGCACATGCTCATCGCCCAGCGCCCCGCCCTGTCAGAAGAGGTCGTTGACGAGTTCCGTTCGCGGTTCGTCATCGAGCCCCTCGAGCCCGGCTTCGGCTACACCCTCGGCAACTCGATCCGCCGTACGCTGCTCTCGTCCATCCCGGGCGCGGCAGTCACGTCGATCAAGATCGATGGTGTCCTGCACGAGTTCTCGACCATCCCCGGTGTCACCGAGGACGTCACCGAGATCATCTTGAACCTGAAGGAGCTTGTCGTCTCCTCGGAGAACGACGAGCCCGTCGTGATGTACGTCCGCAAGGACGGCGCCGGCGCGGTCACCGCCGCCGACATCCAGCCTCCGGCCGGTGTCGAGGTCCACAACCCCGACCTGCACATCGCAACGCTCAACACCAAGGGCAAGATCGAGATCGAGCTCGTCGTCGAGCGTGGCCGTGGCTACGTCTCGGCCGTGCAGAACAAGTCGGGTGACGAAGAGATCGGCCGTATGCCGGTTGACTCGATCTACTCGCCGGTTCTCAAGGTGACCTACAAGGTCGAGGCAACACGAGTCGAGCAGCGCACCGACTTCGACAAGCTCGTCATCGACGTCGAGACCAAGAAGTCGATCCTGCCCCGTGACGCGATCGCGTCGGCCGGTTCGACCCTGGTCGAGCTCTTCGGCCTCGCCCGTGAGCTCAACGTCGAGGCCGAGGGCATCGACATCGGCCCGAGCCCGGTCGACGAGCAGCTCGCTGCTGACCTGGCTCTGCCGATCGAGGACCTCAACTTCACCGTGCGGTCCTACAACTGCCTCAAGCGCGAGGGCGTCCACACCGTGGGCGAGCTCATCACGCGCTCGGAGCAGGACCTGCTCGACATTCGCAACTTCGGTTCGAAGTCGATCGACGAGGTCAAGGCCAAGCTCGCTGAGATGGGTCTTGCACTCAAGGACAGCCCGGCTGGTTTCGACCCGTCGGCCGTCATCGACGCCTATGACGACGACGCAAGCTTCGCTGAGGACGAGCAGTACTAACTGCTCGCCTGACTGATCTGAAACTGGAGTAATCATGCCTACGCCCACCAAGGGACCCCGCCTCGGCGGAAGCCCAGCGCACCAGCGGCTGATCCTTGCCAACCTCGCACAGAACCTGTTCGAGCACGGCAAGATCACGACGACTGAGGCCAAGGCTCGCCGTCTGCGCCCCTACGCGGAGTCGCTCATCTCGAAGGCCAAGAACGACACGGTGGCCAACCGCCGCCAGGTCGTCAAGGTCATCCGTGACAAGAGCATCCTGCACACGCTGTTCACCGAGATCGGTCCCGCCATGGCGACCCGTCCCGGCGGCTACACGCGCATCACGAAGATCGCGGCTCGCAAGGGCGACAACGCCCCCATGGCCGTCATCGAGATCGTCGAGGCCAAGACGTTCGCCGCTCAGAACCAGGCTCCCAAGAAGCCCAAGGCTGAGCCGAAGGCTGCAGCACCCGTCGAGGCTCCGGCCGACGAGGCTGAGGTCGTTGAGGCTGACGTCTTGACGAGCACCCGAAGTCGCAGTCGAGGACGCTCCGTCCGACGACCTCGGCACGGATGTCGATGTCGCCGAGGCAGTCGAGGATGCCCCCGAGGCAGCCGAGAACGTCGAGGCACCGAGGAGGCTCCGCAGAGAGCGCCGAGGACGACGCCAAGTAGTCCACGCTCGTTCAGGAAGGCCCGTCACCGCAAGGTGGCGGGCCTTCTGCGTTCCTGGCTGCGGGTCGCCCGCAGGATCCTGAAACCCTTGGCGCTGGCCAGGCGTTCGGTCGGCCAGCCCTGATCAGTCAGCCACGACTGCAGCGAGTCGGCGCCGAGATTCTTGGCAACCACGAGGCGGGCCGACCCGTCGGGTGCCAGCCGGGGGAGCCATCGCAACATGCAGCTCGTGCAGGGCCTCCTTGCCGATGCGGATCGGTGGGTTCGACCAGATCTCGTCGAACATCAGGTCGGCCGGTACATCATCGGGCAGGGCCGTGTGCACTGTGACGTCGAGGCGCTCGGCATTCGTGCGCGTCAGGTCAAGTGCACGTTCGTTGGTGTCGACGGCCCAGACGGTCGCATCGGGTGCCGACGTGGCGATGGCGCACGCGATCGGACCCCAGCCGCAGCCGAGATCGAGGATCGTCCCGCCTGTGGGTGGCGTGCTGTGTTGCAGGAATACGGCGGTTGCCTTGTCGAGACCGTCGTGCGAGAACACCCCGCGGAGGTCGTGAACGTCATGTCGCGATCCCAGATCCGGGTCGTGATGTCACGTCGCCGGTCGTCCGACGTCGGTTGCCCGCTGAAGTAGTGATCGGTCACCGGGTCAGTCTTTCAGCAGG
>CAVXBP010000012.1:0-417309 GCA_963760105.1 uncultured Actinomycetota bacterium | reverse complement strand
TCGCCGCAAGATGGAGATCGGCAGCTACCAGGGCCGTCGCCACCGTGCGCACCTGCCCGTTCGTGGCCAGCGGACCAAGACCAATGCGCGTACCCGCAAGGGCCCCAAGCGCACCGTCGCCGGAAAGAAGAAGTGATAGCGCATGCCTCCTAAGACAGCCGGCAAGAAGACACGCCGCAAGGAGAAGAAGAACGTTGCTCAGGGCGAAGCCCACATCAAGAGCACGTTCAACAACACACACGTGACGATCACGGACCCCTCGGGCGCCGTCATCGCGTGGGCCTCCGGCGGAACTGTCGGATTCAAGGGCTCGCGCAAGTCCACGCCGTTCGCCGCAGGTATGGCCGCTGAGTCGGCTGGGCGCCAGGCGATGGAGCACGGGATGAAGAAGGTTGACGTTTTCGTGAAGGGCCCCGGTTCGGGCCGCGAGACGGCAATCCGGTCGCTGAGCGGAGTCGGCCTCGAGGTCGGCACCATCTCCGACGTGACACCCAGCCCGCACAACGGCTGCCGTCCCCCCAAGCACCGTCGTCTCTGACGCTCACCTTTCTTTAGGAGTTATCCAACATGGCCCGTTACACCGGACCTCTCACCAAGAAGTCGCGCCGCCTCGGCATCGACCTCGTCGGTGGTGACGCTGCATTCGAAAAGCGTCCTTACCCTCCCGGCCAGCACGGCCGCGCCCGGGTCAAGGAGTCGGAGTACCGCAACCAGCTGCTCGAGAAGCAGAAGGCGCGTTACACCTACGGAGTGCTCGAGAAGCAGTTCCGCAAGTACTACGAGCTCGCATCGCGCCGTCCCGGCAAGACCGGTGACAACCTGCTGCAGATCCTCGAGTCACGTCTCGACAACGTCGTCTACCGTGCCGGCTTCGCCCGTACGCGTCGCCACGCCCGCCAGCTCGTCAACCACGGTCACTTCGTGGTCAACGGCATCAAGACCGACATCCCGTCGTTCCAGGTGAGCAAGCACGACATCATCGACGTCAAGACCAAGTCGCTGGAGACCACGCCATTCATCGTGGCGCGCGAAACCTTCGACAAGGACACGGTTCCCGCCTGGCTCGACGTTGCGCCCGATCGCGGTCGCATCCTCGTCCACGCCCAGCCCGTCCGCGAGCAGATCACCGTTCCGATCAACGAACAGCTGATCGTCGAGTTCTACTCCAAGATCTGATCCCACCACCGCCTCTGAACAACCAGAGCACAACCCGGACCTTCAAATAGAGGTTGGTTCGGAAAGGAAGAACACATGCTGATCGCCCAGCGCCCCGCCCTGTCAGAAGAGGTCGTTGACGAGTTCCGTTCGCGGTTCGTCATCGAGCCCCTCGAGCCCGGCTTCGGTTACACCCTCGGCAACTCGCTTCGCCGTACGCTGCTCTCGTCGATCCCCGGCGCCGCAGTGACGTCGATCAAGATCGACGGTGTCCTGCACGAGTTCTCGACCATCCCCGGCATCACCGAGGACGTCACCGAGATCATCTTGAACCTCAAGGAGCTTGTCGTCTCCTCCGAGAACGACGAGCCCGTCGTGATGTACGTCCGCAAGGACGGTGCCGGTGCGGTCACCGCCGCCGACATCCAGCCCCCGGCCGGTGTCGAGGTCCACAACCCCGACCTGCACATCGCCACGCTCAACTCCAAGGGCAAGATCGAGATCGAGCTCGTCGTCGAGCGTGGCCGCGGCTACGTCTCGGCCGTGCAGAACAAGTCGGGTGACGAAGAGATCGGCCGTATGCCGGTTGACTCGATCTACTCGCCGGTGCTCAAGGTGACCTACAAGGTCGAGGCGACCCGAGTCGAGCAGCGCACCGACTTCGACAAGCTGGTCATCGATGTTGAGACCAAGAAGTCGATCCTGCCGCGTGACGCCATCGCGTCGGCCGGTTCGACCCTGGTCGAGCTCTTCGGCCTGGCCCGTGAGCTCAACGTCGAGGCCGAGGGCATCGACATCGGCCCGAGCCCGGTCGACGAGCAGCTCGCTGCTGACCTGGCCCTGCCGATCGAGGACCTCAACTTCACGGTTCGGTCCTACAACTGCCTCAAGCGTGAGGGCGTCCACACCGTGGGCGAGCTCATCACCCGCTCGGAGCAGGATCTGCTCGACATCCGCAACTTCGGTTCGAAGTCGATTGACGAAGTCAAGGCCAAGCTCGCTGAGATGGGTCTTGCACTCAAGGACAGCCCGGCTGGTTTCGACCCGTCGGCCGTCATCGACGCCTATGACGACGACGCAAGCTTCGCTGAGGACGAGCAGTACTAATACTGCTCGCCTGACTGATCTGAAACTGGAGAAATCATGCCTACGCCCACCAAGGGACCCCGCCTCGGCGGCAGCCCAGCGCACCAGCGGCTGATCCTTGCCAACCTCGCACAGAACCTGTTCGAGCACGGCAAGATCACCACGACTGAGGCCAAGGCGCGTCGTCTGCGTCCGTACGCGGAGTCGCTCATCTCAAAGGCCAAGAACGACACGTTGGCCAACCGCCGACAGGTCGTCAAGGTCATTCGTGACAAGAGCATCCTGCACACGTTGTTCACCGAGATCGGTCCCGCCATGGCGACCCGTCCCGGCGGCTACACGCGCATCACCAAGATCGCGGCTCGCAAGGGCGACAACGCCCCCATGGCCGTGATCGAGATCGTCGAGGCCAAGACGTTCGCCGCTCAGAACCAGGCCCCCAAGAAGGCCAAGGCCGAGCCGAAGGCTGCCGCACCTGTTGAGGCTCCGGCCGACGAGGCTGAGGTCGTTGACGAGGCGCCCGAGAACGATCTGGGCACCGACGTTCCGGTCGACGCTGCGCAGGACGCTGCTGAAGCAGCCGAAACTGTCGAGGCACCGGTCGAGGAGGCTCCTGCAGAGGAGTCCGCCGAGGACGACGCCAAGTAGTCCAAGCACGTTCAGGAAGCCCGTCACCGTGAGGTGGCGGGCTTTCCTGCATCTAGGCCCGCTTGACCTGCAGGATCCTGAAACCCTTGACGCTGGTCAGACGTTCAGTTGGCCAGCCCTGGGCGATCAGCCACGACTGCAACGAGTCGGCCCCGAGGTTCTTGGCCACCACGAGACGGGCTGACCCATCGGGGGTGAGCCGGGGGAGCCATCGCAACAGCAGCTCGTGCAGCGCAGCCTTGCCAATGCGGATCGGTGGATTGGACCAGATCTGGTCGAACATGAGGTCATCGGGCACCGAGTCCGGCGCGGCCGTGTGGATGGTGAGCCCGAGGTCTTCGGCATTGAGCCGTGTCAGGTCGAGGGCGCGCTCATTGGTGTCGGTGGCCCATACGGTCACGTCTGGGGATTGCATCGCGATGGCGCAGGCGATCGCACCCCAGCCGCAACCGAGGTCGAGGATCGTGCCACTGGTGGGTGGCGTGGAGTGTTGGAGAAACACGGAGGTGGCCTTGTCGAGACCCTCGTGGGAGAACACGCCACCCGACGTCGTGAACGACATCTCGTGGTCCCAGATGCGGGTCTTGATCGTGCGACGTCGGTCCGCGGACGTCGGTTCGCCGCTGAAGTAGTGATCGGTCACGGGGTCAGTCTTTCAGCGCTCACGTGTTTCGCTGTGCCCGGACCTTGGCGGGTGCGGCAATGTGCCAGGCGTCGTCGACCAGCTCGAACACTTCTTGGGCGTCTGCAAGCTCGAGGTTGACCAGGATGTAGTTGTAGCCGTCGTAGTGCGACGTCGTGAAGTAGGCCGGGTCGTTGCCGGCGACCAAGGCGTCCTTGTCGGATGTCTTGAGGGCCAACGAACCGTCCGCATCGGTGCGTAGACGGCCCATCAGCTTCCCGGCGACCTTGAGTGCCGGGGTGCCGTAGGAGGTGGACTCCTCGAATGCGGGCAGCTCTGACGCGAACGCGATGATCTCTTCCCAGGTCACGGCCATGTCACTCACTCGTCCCTGCGTCGGCGGGCTTCCTCGGCTCTGCGTGCGAGGCCTGCGGCGTCGGGGTAGACGACCTCTTCGAGCACCAGTCCGTGCGGTGGCATCACCGTGACTCGCGCGTTTCGCTCGGCGTGTGCGAGCACCTCGCCCGCCCACTGCGGCTCGAACCGGCCCTCGCCGACCGCGACCAGGACGCCCATCAGCGAACGCACCATCGAGTGGCAGAACGCGTCAGCGCGAACAGTTGTCTCCAGCAGCGCGCCGTCGCGCACGGTGTGCAGGTCCAGGAGGGTGCGGATCGTGGTGGCGCCCTTGCGCTTCTTGCAGAACGACGCGAAGTCATGATGACCGAGCAGGTGGGTGGCGGCGGAGTTCATCGCGTCGACCTCGAGGTGGCGCTGCCAACGTACGACCGAACCACGCTCGAGCGGATCGGGGCCGGTGGTCGAGTCGGTCATCCGGTAGAGGTAGCGGCGTTCGAGTGCGGCAAACCTGGCGTCGAATCCTTCGGTGGCCACGCTGAGCGACCGCAGGCTGATGTCGGCGGGCAGGAGCCTGCGCAATCGCCTCTCGAGCACCGCCGGATCGACCTTGTCCAGGTCAACGTGGGCGACCTGGCCGCGCGCGTGGACGCCGGCATCGGTGCGGCCGGCGCAGGTCAGTGAGGGGTTCTTGGGGAGGCGCAGGATCGTCGCGATGGCGGTCTCGATCGTGCCCTGAACTGTGCGGAGTCCTGGTTGGACCGCCCAGCCCTTGAAGTCGGCGCCGTCGTAGGAGAGGTCGAGTCGCAGGCGCATGCGCGCAACGCTACCGAAGGGCCCGTACGAGTTCTCAACCGAAGGCGAGAACTGACGCCACGGTCGCGGCGACCAACGCGGCGCCGGCCAGCTGACGTGGCCAGGTCCAGCGGGACTCGTCAGGTGTCTCGCCGAGGGTGGAGAGCAATTCCAGCAGCGCCCCTGGGATCGCGAGCAGGACGAAGCCGGTACGCAATGCCTCAACCCGTACATCGCCGGGCCCCGCCTCGATCTGATAGGCGATGGCGGCCCCCGCGAGGACGAGCACGAAGATCTGCAGCACGCCACGTGGTGAGATGTGGCCCAGAGCTGCGAGTCGAGAGGGCTTCACTCCGAACAGGTCGAGGAGCTGCGGCGCCGTGAAGATCGCCACCCCTGCCCAGAGCTGCCAGCAGTTGCCGATCACGGCGCCCGCGAAGAACGCGAGGAGGCCCGCTCGGATCAGTACGCCGCGCACGGCATGGAACGTCGACGGCTCGCGCATCGCGCTCTCGGCGTCGGTGGTGGCGAGCCGTCGGGGATAGCCCGTGGCGACGAGCTCCTCCAGGAGGAATCGGAGCATGACGGCCCCGATGGCGGTCAGCGCCAGCGTGTCGGCCCGCTCAGCGATCGCGAGGTCTCGTCCTGTCAGGTCCGGGAGGCTGCTGACGATGCCCTGCACCGCCCATCCGCTGATGAGCGCGGCGATGACGGTGTCGCCCAGACGGTCCCATCCGTAGACCTTCCCGGGCTCGCGGGGTCGACGGACGGGTCGCGCTGCTGCCGCAACCAGCGGGGTCACGAACCACAGGGCGGCCAGGCCGAGGAGGCCGCGTAAGCCCGGACCGAGGCTGAGTCCTTCAGCGGTCAGCCCGCCGGATGACAGCGTGACGATCGCGAACGCTGTGACCGCCGCCAGCCCGGCCGTGGCGTCAAGTACGGCGATCACGAGGAGGATCGCGGCGACGACCCATGCCGGTGACAGTGCCGAGTCGCCGCTTGCCGCTGCGAACCCCAGGATGACCCCTGCCAGGGGGACTGCCAGCCAGAGCACGCCGATGGCTGCGCGCAGGTAGGCCGCATCGCCGAGCCCGCGCGCGGCGAGAGGGAGCGTTGCGGAGAGGCGCGCTGGGACGAGAGTGCTGATCGCGTCCATACGCGCCCAGCCGGGAAATCTCCAGGTGATCGACTTGTCGCCCCAGGCGTTGCCAAACGTCCGGGCCCGCCCGGCGTCATCGTCGGACTCGGCGAGCTCGCCGCCACCCCCTGCGGCGGATGCGGTGGCCGATGAGACGTCGCCACCTGAGTGTGCGCCGGCAGGGGCGGGTGTCAGCTGGTTCAGCCGTCGAGGATGGGCCAGGCCGCGTGGTCCGACGAAGGCCAGGAGGGTCATGGCGGTCACGGCCAGCAAGAGGGTGGTGAGGACTTTGTCGTCCTGGGGCAGCGGTGCGGGCAGCTGCTCAATCTCCTGCTCACTGGGAGCTGCGGTTTCCTCCTCGTCCGGGGTGGTGTCGTCAGAGATCACCTCACGCTCGATGATCGGCGCGAGGGCCAGCGGCACGTACGTGGGCGTCCGGGGCGTCGTTGGCTCCTTCGGTGTTTCAGGCGTAGTGTCCGGCGGTGTCGGGCCCGGGGGAGGAGTCGACGTTCCGACGTTGAAGCTGTAGATCATCGTGTCGAGGAGCTGTGTCCCGTTGCGGTATTCCTCGACCGTCGCTGTGTATGACCCGTTCGGGATGGCGGCCGGAAGGATCATGGCGGCATGCCGGACATGTCGCATGCGCCGCGGGTCGAACTATTGGGGGCGATCCCTGCGGGAGCTCGGCTCCGTGTACTCGCACTTGAAGTAGTAGGTCTCGTCCTCGTCGTCAAACCAGTCGTCAGCACGCGTCCTCGACGAGAAGTTGGCCGTCCTTCTCCAGGGTCCACACGATGCTGAGGTTGGGTTCCTCGTCCGTCTCGCCGGCGATGACGATGCTGTTGCTGCCGGGAATGTGCGGAGGTTGATCGGAGCGTCGGAACCGGGAATGTTCGAACGTCGACCACGATCTCCGCGGAACCGACGAGATTCTCCTGTCGGTCCAACTCGTTGACGACGATGGTTTCGGAAATGCCCGGCCTGATCGGGATCGGTTAGAAGTCATTGACGATGCATTCGAAATACCGAAGGTATCGCCGGGCTCGACCTCGTTCGCACAGGCCAACTCGCGGCCGTCGCGCGTCTCGATCTGGATCGTGTCTGCCGCGTTGGCGCGTTGGCCCCAGATCCACAACGCACCCTTATAGGGGATCTTCAGCGTCGAAGGAACATTCCAGCTTCGGGGCCTCGACGGCGGCGGCGGGGACCAGAATCGCCAATGACGTGGCAAGGAGAAGCGAGCCGACCAAGCCCGAGAGTACGGCGATCCCCTTCACCATTCCCTCAGGGTAAAGCCAGGAAGCCGTCCAGGGAACGAGTTTCTACGAGTTCACGAAAAGCCGTCAGGCCCAGCGCTTTTCGGCCGGCACGAAGTCGAGGCGGCGGTCGCCGGTGTAGATCTGCTTGGGGCGGGCGATCTTCTGCTCCTTGTCGTCCACGTGCTCGAGCCACTGGGCGAGCCAGCCGGCCGTACGCGGGATGGCAAACAGCACCGTGAACATCTCGGGCGGGAACCGCAGGGCCTCGTAGATCAGCCCCGAGTAGAAGTCGACATTGGGGTAGAGCTTGCGGCTGATGAAGTAGTCATCCTCGAGCGCGATCCGCTCGAGCTCCTGGGCGATCTCCAGCAGAGGGTTGACGCCGGTGACCTCGAAGACGTCGTCGACGGCCTTCTTGATGATCGTGGCGCGAGGGTCGAAGTTCTTGTAGACGCGGTGTCCGAAGCCCATGAGCTTCTCGTCACCCTTTTTGACGCCTTCGATGAACGCAGGGATCTTGTCGGGCGTGCCGATGCGCTTGAGCATCTTGAGGACGGCCTCGTTGGCGCCACCGTGCAGCGGCCCGAACAGTGCGGCAACGCCGGCGCTGACGGCCGAGTAGGGGTCGACCTGAGACGAGCCGACGGCGCGTACGGCATTGGTCGAGCAGTTCTGCTCGTGGTCGGCGTGCAGGATGAAGAGCACCTCGAGGGCCTTGGCCAGACGCGGGTCGGGGTTGTACTTCTGCTCGCTCATCTTGAACAGCATCGACAGGAAGTTCTCGGTGTAGGAGAGCTCGTTGTCGGGATAGACGTACGGCTTGCCCTGCGCGTGCCGGAAGGACCAGGCGCCGAGGGTCGGCATCTTGGCAATCAGGCGCACGATCTGGTCGTGACGCACCTTGGGGTCATGGATGTTGCGGGCCTCGGGGTAGAACGTCGAGAGCGCGCCAACACTCGACAGCAGCATGCCCATGGGGTGCGCGTCGTAGCGGAATCCCTGCAGCTGAGACTTGAGATTTTCGTGCACGAAGGTATGGAAGGTGATCTCGTGCACCCACTTCTCGTGCTGCTCCTTGGTCGGCAGCGCACCGTGAATCAGGAGATAGGCGACTTCGAGGAAGGTGGAGCTCTCGGCGAGCTGCTCGATCGGGTAGCCGCGGTACTCGAGGATGCCCTTGTCGCCGTCGATGAACGTGACGGCGCTGCGGGCTGAGGCGGTGTTGAGGAAGCCGGGGTCGTAGACCGCAAGGCCGGGTGTGTCCTCGCCCTTGCCGATCATGCCGAGGTCGGCGGCGCGGACTGCGCCGTCGACGATCGCAATCTCGTGCTCCTCGCCCGTCCGGTTGTCGCGTACGGTCAGGGTCTCTTTGTCGGTCACGATGGGTCTCCTGTGACGTGTGCTCTGTGTCAAGAACGTGCGGCGCCGCGGGGTATTGCGACGTTCTACCAACTTAGTGCCGACGTGGTCACCCTTGCGCCGTGGGGGGACGCCCGGCCCCCGTTTTGACCGAGGCATGCCTCGGCGGTTAACCTTGTGTGTCGTGTCTCCGACGGCTCACGCCGCGGGAACGACCGCCGAAACACCGAATCAAGACCCAACCCAAGAACGAGAAGGTCACGCCGTGCGCACGTTCAGCCCCAAGCCGTCTGACATCAACCGTCAGTGGCACGTCATCGACGCCGAGGACATTGTCCTGGGTCGTCTCGCCGTCCAGGCTGCGACGCTGCTCCGCGGCAAGCACAAGCCGACCTTTGCTCCGCACGTCGACGGTGGCGACTTCGTCATCATCATCAACGCCGAGAAGGTGGCCCTGTCGGGCAACAAGCGCACCGACAAGCTCGCCTACCGTCACAGCGGCTACCCGGGTGGACTCAAGTCCATCGCATACGGCGACCTGCTCGTGAAGGATGCCCGCAAGGCGATCGAGAAGTCCGTCCGCGGCATGCTCCCCAAGAACCGTCTGGGTGATCAGCTGATCACGAAGCTCAAGGTCTATTCCGGCCCCGAGCACCCGCACAGCGCCCAGAAGCCCCAGCCGTTCGAGATCACGCAGATCTCCCAGTAAAGAAGAAGCACCACGTGACTGAAACCACCGCAACAGTGACCGAGACCGAAACCGACTTCGAGACCAACTCCGAAGGTGTTGCTTACACCTCCGAGACCGTTGGTTCGTCGGCGACGCCCGACAAGCCCGCGACCATCGCTCCGGGTGCTGCCACCGGTCGCCGCAAGGAGGCTGTTGCGCGCGTGCGCATCGTCCCCGGCACCGGCGTGTGGACCGTCAACGGCAAGCCCCTCGAGGAGTACCTCCCCAACAAGCTGCACCAGCAGATTGCCAAGGAGGCCTTCGCAGAGACGGGTCTGCAGGACCGCTTCGACGTCATCGCTCGTGTCACCGGTGGTGGCATGACGGGCCAGGCCGGCGCGCTGCGTCTTGGCGTTGCCCGCTCGCTCAACGCGATCGACGAAGAGGCCAACCGCCCCTCGCTCAAGAAGGCCGGACTCCTGACGCGCGACTCGCGCATCAAGGAGCGCAAGAAGGCCGGACTCAAGAAGGCTCGTAAGGCTCCGCAGTACAGCAAGCGCTGAGCTGGCTCGTGGGCCGCATATTTGGCACCGATGGCGTTCGCGGAGTTGCGAATCGTGATCTGACCGCCGAGCTCGCCGTCGACCTCGCGGTCGCGGCGGCCCACATCCTGGGTGAGGTCGGCGCATTTGCCGATCGACGCCCCACAGCAGTCGTAGCCCGCGATCCCCGCGCCTCAGGAGAGTTCCTGGAGGCAGCGGTGGTCGCGGGTCTTGCGTCTGCCGGTGTCGACGTCCATCGTCTCGGCATCGTTCCCACTCCTGGCGCCGCCTATCTGACCTCGTTCCTCGAGGCCGACATGGGCGTCATGATCTCCGCCAGCCACAACGCAATGCCCGACAACGGCATCAAGTTCTTTTCCCGGGGCGGCCTCAAGCTTGACGATGACCTCGAGATCCAGATCGAGAAGCGTCTGCGGGAGCCGTGGGACCGTCCGATCGGTGCCGGTGTTGGACGGATCGGTGACAGCCATGCGGGCCTCGGCACCTACATCAAGCACCTCGTCGAATCCGCCCCCGGACGCCTCGACGGACTGAAGATCGTCCTCGACTGCGCCAACGGCGCTGCGTACGAGACCGGTCCCAGCGTGTTCGAGCAGCTCGGGGCCACCGTCATAGCGATCCACGCCGAGCCCGACGGTCTCAACATCAATCACAACTGCGGATCAACGCACATCGAAGATCTGCAGGAGGCTGTCGTACGTCACGGCGCCGACGCCGGTTTCGCCCTGGACGGAGATGCCGATCGGTGTCTGGCAGTCGATGCCACCGGTCAGGTCGTCGACGGCGATCAGATTCTCGCGATCCTCGCGATTGCCGCGCGCGACGCCGGGCGACTGCCCGACGACACCGTCGTGGCGACCGTGATGAGCAATCTCGGCTTCGTGCAGGCACTCGCAGCGACCGAGATCACGGTCATCCAGACCTCCGTGGGTGACCGCTACGTGCTCGAGGCCATGCGCAGCGGCGGCTACAACCTCGGCGGCGAGCAGTCGGGCCACTTCATCATGAGCGACTTCGCGACCACCGGTGACGGTGTACTCGCAGCGGTCCACGTTGCCGCGCGAATGCTCGCGACCGGTGAGTCGCTGGCATCACTGGCAGCCGTCATGAAGCGGCTTCCGCAGGTGCTCATCAACGTCCCGGACGTCGACAAGGCCCGTGCTGACACCGATCCGGTCCTGCGTGGCGAGGTTGCCATTGCTGCGGCCAAGCTCGGCAACACCGGCCGGGTCTTGCTGCGTCAGTCAGGCACAGAGCCGCTGGTGCGCGTCATGGTCGAGGCGACAACTCACGAAGAAGCCGCGAGTGTCGCGGAGCACCTGGCCGAGGTCGTCCGCGTCAACCTCGCGCTCTAGGCCGTTTGTAAACTCGCGGCATGACGACCCTCGAGCGTCTTGATCCGGCGGATTCGCGGACGTTTGCGGAGTTCTACGACGCCTATGCAATCTCTCGACCGAGACTTCGACCAGCCCTATTCGGCCGACGAGCTGGCGCTCAACCTGCTGCCGGATGACTACACGGAGTCGATTGTCCTGATGGCGCGTGACGAGCGCGGCGTGGTCGGAGGCGCGTGGGCAGGCCTGCCACGGCAGGCCAACCGGTCCTTCGCCTTCGGCGACGTCTTCGTCGTACCCGGGCGGCGCCGCGAGGGCCACGGCACGGCGCTCACGGAGGCACTGATGACCGCGTGCCGTGATGCCGGGCGCACGAGGATGATGCTCGAGGCCAGGTGGGGCATGGTTGACGAAGTCGCGCCCGCGAGACAACTCGTCGAGAAGCTCGGCTTCTCGCTGGACCATCGCCTGGCTCGGCGAGTACATCCGTGACCTCTAGAGCTTGCGGAGTCGGACCCAGCTGACCTGGTGGTCCGGGCCCTTGCGCAGCACCAATGAGGCGCGCCCCCGGGTGGTCTGGATGTTCTCGCGCAGGTTGGGCCAGTTGATCGTGTCCCACAGCTCGCTGGCCCGGGCGCTCGCCTCATCGTCGGTGAATGCGCTGTAGCGGTGAAAATAGGACGCAGGGTCGGCGAACGCGGTCTTGCGCAGTGTGAGGAATCGCTCGATGTACCAACGGCGGATGTCCTTGCTTGATGCGTCGACATAGATCGAGAAGTCGAAGAAGTCGCTGATCGCGAGGCCGGGGGAGCCGTCGCCACGCGTTCGAGCCGGGGCGAGCACGTTGAGCCCCTCGACGATGACGATGTCGGGAGCTTTGAGGGTGACGACCTCGTCGGTGCGGTCGTAGGTGAGGTGCGAATAGATCGGGGCGGTAACCACCTCGACGCCCGACTTCACGTCGATGACGAACCGGAGCAGCGCCTTGCGATCGTACGACTCGGGGAAGCCCTTGCGGTCGAGCAGACCGCGTCGCTCGAGCTCGTCGTTGGGGAACAGGAAACCGTCGGTCGTCACCAGCTCGACGACTGGATGTTCAGGTGATTGAGCCAGCAGCTCGCGAAGGAGTCGTGCGGTCGTCGACTTGCCGACCGCGACGGACCCGGCGATGCCGATGACGAACGGCGTGCGGCGTGACTGGGGTTCGTGCAGGAACGCCTCAGTCGACTCATACAGCTCGCCGGCGTGTCGAATGCGCATGCTGATCAGGTCGGTGAGCGGGAGGTAGACCTGGCGCACCTCCTCGAGATCCAGCTCGTCACCCAGTCCACGTACCCGCTCGATCTCCGCCGGCTTGAGAGGCTGCGGAGCGTCGCCCGCGAGCTCGGCCCATGCCGCGCGCTCGAGCTCGACATACGGTGACTGGTCGCGTGTCATGCCACCATTCTCCCCGCATGCTCTGTCGCCAGTAGTCTTGACCCCATGTGCGGAATTGTTGGCTACGTCGGAGAACGCTCAGCCGAAGAGGTTGTCATCGGTGGTTTGCGACGGCTCGAGTACCGCGGCTACGACTCTGCCGGCATCGCGCTGGTGCTCGACGGCACGATCGTCTCGGCCAAGAAGGCCGGCAAGCTGACCAACCTGGACGCCGAGCTGGCGGCCAACCCGCTGCCCCTCGCCAACACCGGCATCGGCCACACCCGCTGGGCGACCCACGGAGCGCCCAACGACCGCAATGCGCATCCCCACCTTGACGAGTCCGGTCAGGTCGCGGTGGTGCACAACGGCATCATCGAGAACTTTGCGACGTTGCGCGCCGAGCTCGAGGCTGCCGGACACGAGATGGTCTCCGAGACCGACACCGAGATCGTCGCCCACCTGCTGCAGGACGAGCTCACGACGACCGACAACCTGCCGGATGCCGTACGCAGTGTGTGCCGCCGGCTCGAAGGCGCGTTCACCCTCGTCATCGCCGATGCGCGCCACCCCGACGTCGTCGTGGGCGCCCGCCGCAACTCCCCGCTCGTGGTCGGCCGCGGCAAGGGCGAGAACTTCCTCGGATCTGACGTTGCCGCCTTCATCGAGTTCACCCGTGACGCGATCGAGCTCGGCCAGGACCAGGTCGTCACGATCACGCCCGACGACATCGTCGTCACCGACTTCGACGGCAATCCTGCCGAGACCAAGGACTACCACGTCGACTGGGACGTCTCCGCTGCCGAAAAGGGTGGCTTTGAGTGGTTCATGCTCAAGGAGATCGACGAGCAGCCACAGGCCGTCGCCGACACACTGCTGGGTCGACACGCGCCCGACGGTCTCCTGCAGCTCGACGAGATGCGGCTGTCCGATGACGAGCTGCGCGAGGTCGACAAGATCATCGTCATCGCCTGCGGGACGTCGTTCTATGCCGCGATGGTGGCGAAGTACGCGATCGAGCACTGGGCACGCGTCCCGTGCGAGGTGGAGCTCGCTTCGGAGTTCCGCTACCGCGACCCGATCCTCGACAAGAGCACCTTAGTCGTCACGATCAGCCAGTCCGGCGAGACGATGGACACCTTGATGGCGATTCGGTATGCCCGCCAGCAGCGCGCTCGAGTGCTCTCGATCTGCAACACCAACGGCTCCACGATCCCGCGCGAGTCAGACGCCGTGCTCTACACCCACGCCGGACCCGAGATCGCGGTCGCATCGACCAAGGGCTTCCTCGCCCAGGTGGTGGCGTGCTACCTGCTGGCGTTGTACATCGCGCAGGTCAAGGGCACCAAGTACGGCGACGAGATCGCAGCGATCCTGACCGAGATCGACAAGATCCCGGCAGGCATCCAGCGCATGCTCGACGAGGGTGACCAGGTCCGCAAGCTCGCCACTGAGCTGGCTGGGTCGCGGGCGATCCTGTTCCTGGGCCGACACGTCGGATTTCCGGTGGCACTTGAGGGTGCTCTCAAGCTCAAGGAGCTCGCCTACATCCATGCCGAGGGCTTCGCCGCAGGAGAGCTCAAGCACGGCCCGATCGCCGTGGTCGAAGAGGGACTGCCGGTTTTCGTCATCGTGCCACCCAAGGGCAGAGATCAGCTTCAGGAGAAGACGATCAGCAGCATCCAGGAGGTGCGCGCCAGGGGTGCTCGCACGATCGTGCTCGCCGAAGACGGCGATGAGGACGTCGTGGCCTACGCGGATCACCTGATCCGCCTCCCCAAGGTGCCGACGCTCCTGCAGCCGCTCGTCGCGACCGTGCCACTGCAGATCTTCGCCTGCGAGTTCGCCAGCCAGCTCGGTCACGACGTCGACCAGCCCCGCAACCTCGCCAAGTCCGTCACGGTCGAGTAGGCATGACGATCCTGGGCATTGGCGTCGACGTCGTCGACCTCGTGCGGTTCACCGAGACACTCGAACGAACGCCGACGATGCGCAGCCGACTGTTCACCGAGGCCGAGCGCGGCCTACCTGTCGAGTCGCTGGCGGGTCGGTTCGCCGCCAAGGAGGCTCTGGCCAAGGCGATGGGGGCACCGGCCGGTCTGTCGTGGCAGGACTTCGAAGTCGTCAACGACGCCCGTGGCGCGCCGTCGTTCCTCCTTCATGGCGCGGCGCCCGAACGCCTGGAAGCCCTGGGCATCGTCACGGTGCACCTGTCGATCTCGCACGACACCACGGTGGCCACGGCCTTTGTGGTGACTGAATGCTGACGTCTCACCTCGTCGCAGACATCCGAACGGCCGAGGAGTCCCTTGCGGCAACGCTCCCGGACGGCGAGCTCATGCGTCGAGCCGCGCGCGGTCTCGCCGATCATCTGGAGCTCATACCGGCCGGTGAGCTGGTGCTGATGCTGATCGGACCCGGCAACAACGGCGGCGACGCCCTGTTTGCCGCAGTCCATCTGCTGGATCGTGGCGTTCGCGTCGATCTTTGCCTGCTCGACGACACCACGGTGCACGCCGACGGCCTCGCGGCATCATTGGCGGCTGGAGCGCAGGTGGTTGATGCGCCGTCGGGACAGCGCTTCTGTGTCGACGCGATGTTCGGCATCGGCGCCCGTCCAGGTCTCACCGGCAGGGCTGCCGAGTGGGCCGCCTGGATCGCCGAGAGCGACGCCGTCACGATCGCGGTCGACGTGCCGTCCGGGGTCGACGTCGACGGCGCAACGCTGCCCGTGTCATACGTGGGGGCCGACTCGACCGTCACCTTCGGCACCTACAAGAACGCGCTGCTCAGCACGCCCGCATCGACGGCGTCCGGCCACGCAGGAGCAGTTGCCCACCTCGTCGACATCGGCCTCGAGGACCACCTCGGTGATCCGTCGCTCGAAGCCATCGAGGCCGGCGACGGTCACCTGCTGGCCAACCTGCTGGGTTGGCTCGATGATCCGTCGAGCCACAAGTACTCGCGCGGCGTCGTTGGCATCTCGGCCGGTTCTGAGAGGTACGCCGGTGCGGCACACCTCTGCGTCGCTGGTGCGCAAGCGGGCGTGGCCGGAATGGTGCGGTTTGCCGGCTCCGAGGCGCTCTCGGCACGGATCGTCGATCGGGCGCCCGAGGTCGTGGCGTCACCTGGGCGGGTCCAGGCCTGGGTCGTCGGTCCCGGCGGCGATGACGGCGTGCGGGAGCTGATCTCCGCGGCGCTGGGCGACGGCGTCCCCGTGGTGCTGGATGCCACGGCGCTCGATCACCTGCCCGACTCGTTTGACGTGCCTGCACTGCTGACGCCGCATGCTGGGGAGCTGTCACGCATGCTCGGCGTCGACCGCGCCACGATCGAGGCCGATCCACTGGGCCACGTCACCGCGGCTGCCAAGAGGTGGAACGCGACGGTGCTCCTCAAGGGCTCGCGCACCCTCGTCGCGACTCCCGGTCGTACGACGCGCATCAATCTCACCGGCTCGCCGTGGCTCGGCACCGCCGGGGCGGGTGACGTGCTCGCGGGGCTCGCCGGGTCGTTGCTGGCCGCCGGAGCCGATCCGCACGATGCCGGGTCGCTGGCGGCCTTCCTGCACGGAGCAGCCAGCGTCAAGGCCAACCCTGGGGGACCGGTCACCGCTTCGGCTGTGGCGGCGGCGCTGCCCGCAACGATTGCGGCATTCATCAACGATCGGAGGCGCTGAGATGTCCCCTCAAGCCGAAGCGATCGTCGATCTCGACGCCTACCGTACCAATCTCGAGACCCTCGCGTCCTGCGCTCCCGATGCCGCGCTGATGGCGGTGGTCAAGGCCGATGCCTACGGGCACGGAATGCTGCAGTGCGCCCGCGCGGCGCGTGACGCGGGTGCCACGTGGCTCGGGGTCGCGACCATCGCGGAGGCGCTGGAGCTGAGGGCTGGGGGCGACACCGGCGACGTGCTCTGCTGGCTGGCAAGTCCGGGGGCTGACTTTGCGTCGGCGATCGACGCCGGCATCGAGGTCACAGCCTCCTCGGCGGAGCAGCTCGCCGAGATCGTCGCCGCCGGTTCACCGTCGGCACGGGTGCAGCTCAAGGTCGACACGGGGCTGTCGCGCAACGGAGCGTACGGCGAACAGTGGACAGCGCTCGCCGCCGCAGCCGCGAGCGCTCAAGCCGCTGGTCATGTCGAGATCACCGGTGTCTGGTCGCATTTTGCCTGCGCTGATGAGCCGGACCACCCGGCCAACGATCTGCAGGAGCGGGCGTTCCTCGCGGCCGTCGACGAGCTTGCCGCTGCCGGTGTCACCCCCGCGCTGCGTCACCTGAGCAACTCGGCTGCGACCTTGACCAGACCGTCAGCCCACTTCGACCTGGTCCGGGTCGGCATCGCGTCGTACGGAATCAATCCCGACCGCAATCTGACCCACGACGTGGCCTTGCTGCCGGTGATGACGCTTCAGGCGCGACTTGCCGCGGTCAAACGGGTCTCCGCCGGTACGAGCGTCTCCTACGGCCACACCTGGACCGCTGAGCGAGAGACCACCCTCGGTCTTGTCCCGATCGGCTACGCGGAGGGCATTCTGCGCACCGCTTCCAATCGCGCATCGGTGGCACACGCCGGTCATCTCGCTTCCGTCACCGGCACCATCTGCATGGACCAGTTCGTCGTCGATCTCGGCGACCATGACGCGCAGCGCGGTGACGTCGTCACCTTGTTCGGTCCAGGTGGGCCGACGGCCGACGACTGGGCGCTTGCCGCAGGAACCATTGCGTATGAAGTGGTGACCCGTCTGGGCGGCCGCATCGAGCGCACCTATCGAGGAGAGCGATGAACCGGTCGACACGTGTCGCAACCACTGCGGGGGCGTTCGTGGCGGCAGGTGTTGCAGCGACGGTCCTCAACGGCCGGCAACGGCACAAGCGCCGACAACGCCGGGGCGAGGACGTCGAGTTCGGATCGGTCCACAGCGCGAAGTTGACGGTCAGGGCCAGTGACGGGGTGCGCATCCACGCCGAGGTCGACGAGGGACCGCGCAAGACGCCCACCGTGGTGTTCATCCATGGGTGGGTCGAGACGCTCGACGTGTGGCACTACCAGCGGCTCGCCCTGCGCGACACGGTGCGAATGGTCTTCCTCGATCAACGGTCGCATGGATTGTCGGGACGCTCCCACGTCGACAACTCATCGATCCACCAGCTGGCTGACGACCTCAACACCGTCATCGCCGATCTGGTGCCACGAGGTCCGATCATTCTGGTGGGTCACTCCCTGGGTGGGATGGCGATCATGGAGCTCGCCGCGGCCAACCCCGGACTCTTCGGCAGGCGGGTCAAGGGTGTTGTGCTGGTGGCAACCAGCAGCGGCGAGCTGGCGCGTTCGAGCCCGGCGCTGCGGCGACTGCTGCCGCTCGTACGCGTTGCGTCGCCCGTGCTCGACTGGGGTCGTGCGTTCAACAGCTATTCGGTGATCAGGCGTTGGGGACTCGGTCCGAATGCGCTCGAACGACACGTCGACATGACCAACGAGATGATCCTGCAGGCGCCGACCCACGTTCTGATGGACTTCTCCCCGTTGTTCATCGATCTCGACCTGCGGCACGCGCTCGAGACGGTGGGCGAGGCATCAACGATCGTGATCGGCGGCACGCATGACCAGCTCACCCCGCTCAAGCACAGCCGCCGGCTGGCTGATCGCATCCCCGGCGCCCGTCTGATCGCCGTGGAGGATGCTGGTCACATGATTCCGTTCGAAGGCCATGTACAGGTCACCAAAGCCATCGAGACCCTGCTCGAGGACATCGGATGACGGCTTCCCTCAATGTGATCGAGGCCGGCCCGGAGCATGCCGAGCAGGTCGTCGACATCATTCATCGCTCCTTCGGGGCGCGTCCCGCACTTGACCCGCCGTCGTCGGCGATGGACGAGACGGCGGAGTCCATCGGTGCCGCCCTGGCACAGTCCGGTGGTCTGCTGGTGGAGCGTCGTGGCCTGCCCATGGGAGCCCTCCTGTTCGACGATTCGCGGCCCGGACTCCTCGGACTGCGCAGAGTCGCCGTTGACCCCAACTTGCAGGACCGTGGCGTTGCCTCTGCCATGGTCGGTGTCGCAGAAGACACCGCCGAGGAGCGCGGCAAGGACGGCATCTGGCTGTACGTCCGGGAGGAGCTGCCGGAGACGGTTCGGTTCTGGACCCGGCGGTTCTACCACCCCTATGCGCAAGAGGGTCCGATGATCGAGCTCGGCAAGACGCTGTGGCTCTCGCGAGAAATCCCCGCAGCCGAGGACATGAAGGCATTTGCCAGCCGACTCTCGACCCTGCTGAAGGCAGGTGACCTGCTGGTGCTCTCCGGCGATCTCGGTGCCGGCAAGACGACCTTCACCCAGGGTCTCGGCGACGGTCTCGGCGTACGCGGTCCGATCACCTCGCCGACATTCGTGATCGCCCGCACACATCCGTCGCTGGTCGACGGGCCTCCGCTGGTGCACGTCGACGCCTACCGGCTGGGCGATGCTGCCGAGATCGATGACATCGACCTCGATGCGACGACCGATGACGCCGTGACGGTTGTCGAGTGGGGTGACGGGTTG
Source organism: uncultured Actinomycetota bacterium (assembly GCA_963760105.1). Lineage (GTDB taxonomy): Bacteria > Actinomycetota > Actinomycetes > Propionibacteriales > Nocardioidaceae > Aeromicrobium. The sequence goes on along the minus strand of CAVXBP010000012.1, from coordinate 398,364 downwards.
GCGGAGCAGCTGAGCGACAGCTGGTTGCACGTCCGCATCGAAGTTCGCGGCGCGCGTCCCGGCGATCCGCTCGGCACTCCCGCCGACGAGGCCCCGGACGACGCCGAGTCGAGGGTCGTCACGGTCAAGCCACGCGGGCCCCGCTGGGTCGGCGTCCCGCTCCGCTCCACACTCATCGGGGAATAGGGTCGACGCGTGCTCCTCCTAGCTTTTGACACCGCGACTCCGGCCATCACGGTTGCTGTTCACGACGGTGACTCAGTTGTCGGTGAGGCATCCGGACACGGTGCGATGGCGCACGGCGAGCTGCTCGCGCCCGCGATTCGTGACGCCATGGCCCAGGCCGGCGCGGCGATGGCCGATCTGACCGACGTTGCGGTCGGCGTCGGGCCCGGCCCGTTCACCGGACTGCGGGTCGGCGTGGTCACGGCATTGACACTTGGCTCGACCCTCGGGCTCGTGGCGCACGGTGTGTGCACGCTCGACATCGTGGCGTTCGACGTCCGTGCGTCCTCGGAGTTCCTCGTCGCCACCGATGCCCGCCGCAAGGAGGTCTACTGGGCTCGCTACGCCGCCGATGGCGCCCGCCTCGACGGGCCTCACGTGTCGCTGCCGGCGGACTTGGCGCATCAGCACCCGGACCTGCCGACGTACGGGCGCGGCGGAGAGCTGTACGACGGCGTGCTGCGTCCAGCCGGCGAGGCCCAGGATCCACGCGCCGCTGCCCTCGCATCAGCCGTGATCTCCGGGAGGGCGATCGAGCTGCCGCTGGAACCGCTCTATCTCCGCCGACCCGACGCGGTGCCGCAGATCGTCAAACCACGCACATGATCCGGCGCGCGACTGAGGCTGATGCCGCGGTGATCGCGGCGATCGAGGGGGAGTGCTTCGGAGCGGAAGCCTGGAGCAGTCAACTCGTGGGCGAGCAGCTCACCGCTGAGCACCGCAACGTCTTGCTCGCGCACGACATCGCCTACGGCGTCGTCTCCGTGCTGGGTGATGTCGCCGACCTGGACCGCATCGCTGTCATGCCGTTTGCGCGACGTCGTGGCATTGCGGGCGATTTGCTGGGCCAGCTGATCGAGGCAGCGCGCGGGAACGGCGCCGCACGGATGCTCCTGGAAGTTGCCGCCAGCAACGACGCGGCCATCGGACTGTATGAGTCTCACGGCTTCTCGACGATCAACACACGCAGGCGCTACTACCCGGACGGGGTCGACGCGCTCATCATGGAGCTCAAGATCGAGGAGGGGCCATGAGGGAGAACTACGGGTCGGGGGCGCCGTGGGAGGACATCGTCGGCTATTCGCGTGTCGTGACGGTCGGTGACTCGGCATGGGTCGCCGGAACGACGGCGACCGTGGAAGGCGAGGTGGTCGGGACAGGCGATCCGTACGAGCAGGCGCGCGTCGCGTTCGGCATCGCGATCGACGCGCTCGTTGGCGCGGGATTCGACGCCGCAGACGTCGTACGTACCAGGATGTTCGTCACCGACATGGCCCACTTCGACGACGTGGGCCGCGCCCATCACGAGGTGTTCGACGACGTACGGCCCGTGGCGACCATGGTCGAGGTCTCGCGGCTGGCGCTGCCCGAGCATCTGGTGGAGATCGAGATCGACGCCCAGCGTGCTCACGACAGGCGTGGCACGCTGGAGGCATGACCCAGACACCAGATGGACTGCCGGACGAGTCGGACAACCTGGACCAGCTCCAGCCCGAGGACACCTTGGTCGACCGAGGTGTCGACGACGTGCTCGACGAGGGCTATTCGCCTCCCGAAAAGTGGTCAGCCGGCGAAGGGTTCGGTTCGACCGCCGACGAGGCGCTCGAGGGGGAAAGCCTTGACCAGCGCATCGCGCAGGAGGAGCCCGACGTTGATCCCTACGCCGAGGGTGACGGCGAGAACCTCGACGACGGCGAAGTTGGTGCCGAGCGCGCAGGCCGGCTCGTCGCTCCGGACGGGGGACAGGGCGAGGACGTCGACTCCGAGCTGTTCGGCGAGGACATTGGCATCGACGGTGCCGGCGCAAGTGCCGAAGAGGCGGCCGTGCACGTGATTCCCGAAGACGGAGAGCAAGGCTAGTGAGCCTCGTCTCGGTCGACCGAACCGCGAGCTCCGTGCGACTAGGCTCTCCAGATGCGTGACATCACCTACCCGCCGGTCATCCTCACCGCCAAGACCCTGTTCAAGGTGCTTGGCCTCACCTTCCAGATGTCGGGCACCGAGCACATCCCGCGCAAGGGTGGCGCGATCCTCGCGGCCAACCACATCGGCTACGTCGACTTCGTCTTCGACGGCTTCGCAGCGCATCCCAACAAGCGGCTGGTGCGCTTCATGGCCAAGAAGGACGCATTCGACCACAAGATCTCCGGGCCGATCATGCGCTCGCTGCACCACATCTCCGTTGATCGCGGCAATGGTCAGGCCTCGTACGACCAGGCCGTGGAGTACGCCCGCAACGGCGAGATCGTCGGCATCTTTCCCGAGGCGACCATCAGCCGCTCGTTTGAGATCAAGGAGCTCAAGACGGGTGCCGTACGCATGGCCGCCGAAGCCGGGGTTCCGCTGATCCCGATGGTCACCTGGGGCACCCAGCTGCTCAAGACCAAGGACCACGAGTCCGACCTCAAAGGTCGTGGCAAGACGATCGGCCTACATGTCGGCGCGCCACTGGAGGTCACCGGCGACGACCCGATCGCCGAGACCGCCAAGCTGCGCGAAGCCATGAGCGCCCTGCTCGACAAGGCGATCGATGAATACCCGATCAGTCCTGAGGGCCAGTGGTGGGCACCCGCGCGTCACGGTGGCACTGCGCCGACGCCCGAGGAGGCCAAGAGGCTCGACGAGCAGGAGCAGATCGCCCGCGCCGCACGTCGCGCGGCCAAGGGCGCGAAGGACTAGTCGCCGACCGACCCGTCGGCCATCTCGCGCAGCAGATCGAGATGGCCGTTGTGTCGGGCCGTCTCTTCGATCAGGTGCGCCACGACCCAGCGCACGTTGGGATGGAAGTCCCTCAGCGGGCTGTCGGACTCGGCATCGAAGTCGAGGTCGGCCAGAAGAGTACGGGTGAGCTGCACCTGTTCGGAGTAGCCGTCGATGATCTCCTGCAGAGGCAGCTCCAGACCGATTTCGAGCTCGCCGTCGGGATTTTGCTCGCTCCACGGCGCCCGGTCCTCGCGGCCAAGGATGACGACCTCGATCCAATAGTGCTCGTTCCAGCGCAGGTGGTTGAGCAGCGATGCAGGGTTGGTCAGCGGCGAGGTGGAGATCGGCGCGGTGCGTGCCAGCTCCTCGGTCAAACCTCGAACCTTGAACAAAGCGGTCTGCTGGACGTACTCCAGCATCTGCATCATCACGGATCGTTCGTCACCGGCAGGAGGGGTGTCTGTGCGGACCATGCGCTCACCTTTTCACGGTTGGCTGTGCTGACGGAACTGTTTGCACGTGGCCATCTGCTGTCGGCACAACAGTGTGCCCTGACACAATGACCCGGTGAGCGAACCCCTTGTACTCGGCATCGAGTCATCCTGCGACGAGACCGGTGTTGGCATCGTTCATGGCACCGAGCTGCTGGCGCATGCGCTCTCGTCGAGCATGGAAGAACACGTACGGTTCGGTGGCATCGTGCCCGAGGTCGCCAGCCGCGCACACCTCGAGGCGATGGTCCCCACGTTGGAGCAGGCATATGCGGAGGCCGGCGTGCGGGTGCAGGACGTCGACGCGATCGCTGTCACGAGTGGGCCAGGGCTCACCGGTGCGCTGCTGGTCGGAGTGGCGGCGGCCAAGGCATTGGCGCTGGCACACGACAAGCCGCTCTACGGCGTCAACCACTTGGCGGCTCATGTGGCGGTCGACCAGCTGGAGCACGGCCGCTTCGACGGGCGCGTGGCGGCGATGCTGGTCAGTGGCGGCCACACCGAGATCCTGTTGGTTGACGACATCGCGACCGACATCACGTTGTTGGGCCAGACGATCGACGATGCTGCGGGGGAGGCGTTTGACAAGGTCGCCCGGTTGCTGGGGCTGCCCTATCCGGGCGGTCCCCACATCGACCGGGTCGCGCGCGAAGGCGACCCGAGCGCGTACGACTTCCCGCGCGGTCTCACGACCGGGCGCGACGTTGAGAAATATCGCTACGACTTCTCGTTCTCCGGGCTCAAGAGCGCTGTCGCGCGGCTGGTCCAGCACGAGCAGCGCATGGGCCGAACGTTCAACGTCGCCGATGTTGCTGCAGCGTTCCAGGACTCGGTCTGTGACGTGCTGACCAAGAAGACCATCGCGGCGTGCAAGAACCATGACGTCGACACGCTGATCATCGGCGGCGGTGTCGCGGCCAACGCGCGTCTTCGCCACTTCGCCGAAGAGCGCGCCGCCAAGGCGGGCATCACGGTGCGGGTGCCGCGGCTCGGCCTGTGCACCGACAACGGTGCGATGGTTGCCGCGCTCGGAGCCGAGGTCGTACGCAGGGGCCTGCCGCCGTCATCGCTGGATCTCCCGGTCGACTCGAGCATGCCCGTCACGCAGATCCTCGCCGCGTAGGCGGCGCCAGCTTCAGCGCTCGGGGGCGCAACGGGGCTACGATTCAGCTCTCCGGCAGATCGGTGGGTGAGCGGTCATGGTCAAGCTTCTTCGGGGTCTGACAGTTGTCGTGGCAACGGCCGCACTGCTGTCGGCGTGCGGCGACGACCCGCCGGCCGATCCGACTCCCGCCCCCACGACGACGGCGCCATCGGCCACGCCGACCGCGACATTGCCCGGCGCAGCGGCCACCGAGGTCAGCGAGACGTCGGACTCATTCGGTCAGCTCATTGGCGTCAGGGTCGACCAACACCCCGGATATGACCGCGTCGTGTTCGAGTTCGCCGATGCGCTGCCCGGCTACACGGTTCGATTCGCGAAGCTTCCGATCGTCCAGGACGGCTCGGGTGAGCCCGTCGAGCTTCCAGCTGCCGACGCGGCAGTGGAGATCACGTTCACCCCGGCATCCGGCTTTGACATCGACGCCGGCGAGGCGACATACAAGGGGCCCAAGAGGTTGACGAGCGAATCGACGGTCGAGATCACCAGCGTCGTCAGCTCCGGAGACTTCGAGGCGGTGCTCAGCTGGGCCGTCGGGTTGCGACACGAGGTGCCGTTCAGGGTCACCACGTTGGAGAGCCCAGCGCGCCTGGTGGTCGACTTCCAGACCAGCTAGCGGCTATTTCAGGAAGGCATCCAGAGCATCGTTGATCAGGGTGCTCGGGCTGACGCCGCGTTCAGCGGCTGCGCTCGTGATGCGTGACTCGAGCGCAGTGGTCATGAGCTTTGGTTCGGCCTCGGCCTGATTGCCGCGGCCGAAGGCGCTCATCGCTGCCAGCACGACCGTGCCCAGAACGTCGAGGATCGCGACCACGCCGAAGGTCCGCCAGAAGCTGTCGTTGAGCCCGTCTCCGTCGATGATGGCGACGGAGATCATGACGGCAACGATGACGATCGTGACGAGGGTCAGCGCCAGGCCCACCCCGACCTTGTGGCGTCCCGCGAGCGCGAGCAGCAGGCACACCTGCGCCAGTGAGGCAGCGATCGTGACACCGACACCGAACGTGTCCCAGAGTGCGCCGCCTCCGTCTCCCTCGCTCCAGGTCATCCACAGTGCAATGCCGAATGGGACGAGAGACGTCACGCCGCCGAGCAGCCCGACGATCGCCGTCGAACGACCTGCGACGGCGAGGTAGCTGAGCACCGCGATCGACTCGACGCCCACGATCACCGTGGTGAGCAGCACCTTGATCTGGGTGCTGCCGAACTCTCCGCCGCCGAGCAGGGCGACGATGCCCATCAGTGCGGCGATGGAGAACGAGACGATGACGAGACGCACGACCAGCTTGCGGAGATCTTTCATGTCGTGATCCTTGCGTATTCCAGCGCGATGTGGCCCGAACTTGCCAACTATGTGTGCGGTGCGTCGCTCGGCGCCGCGTTCAGAGCCGTTCGACGAGAAATGCCCTGCCTTCGCCGCGTACGCGCGTCATGATCACAGTTGCCGGGTGAGGACCCTTGAGCTTGAGCCGCTTGATGACTTCCTCAGGAACGATGTCCACGCCGCGTTTCTTGATCGTGAGGGTGCCGATCCGCCGTGCCTGGAGCGCAGCCTTGAGCGGCTTCTCCCTGAACGGCAGCTCGTCGATGACCCGGAAGCCCCGCGCGAGCGGCGTCGACTCGGCGAGATCGGAACTGACGTACGCGATGTGGGGATCGAGGAGCCAGCCACCGTTCGTGGCCGCGAACTCGCCCACAAGACCCGAGCGGATCACGGCATCGTCCGGCTCATAGATGTACGGGCCCGGTTGGCCCAGGGCCACGGGCTCGCCGACAGCGACGAGCCCCTCGCCGGACGGCAGCACGGTCGCCCTGCGGGTGGCGGTGGCGAAGGGTGCGCCCCACAGGCACGCTTCGACGAGGGAGCCGCTGTCGCTGACCCATTCGGCCTCGACACCGTGAGGTACGGCATCGTGTGCCAGCCCGGGCATCACCTTGGCGACGGCCCGTCCTTGGAGCAGCTGGCGCACCCAGTCCCACGGTGGCTGGAGGTCGGCGGTCGAGAACGTACGGCCCCGCCCGTCGCGTCGCGCCGGGTCGATGAAGGCAACTTCGTCCGCACTGATCTCGACAGAACGGACGTCGGCACAGAGAACCTCGCCGTCCAGGGCGAGAGCCCGCAGGTTGGCGGTTGCAATGGCAGCTCGTACGGGTTCGAGCTCGACGCCGCGTACGCGCAGCCCGGCGCGAGCCAGCGCGATGAGATCGCCGCCGATGCCGCAGCCGAGGTCGACCACTGACTCGGCGCCGGTGGTGGCCAGCCGCGACGCCCGGTGCGCGGCGACGCGTTGGCGGGTCGACTGCTCCAGGGAGTCGTGGGTGAAGTACATCCGGGCCGCGTCATCGCCGAACTTCGCGACGGCCTTGCCGCGCAGGTGATTTTGCGTCACGGCAGCGGCCACCAGTCCCGGCGCGTACGTCTTGCGGAGGCGGGTGCCGAGGGCCAGATCGGACTGTTTGCCGGCGTGCTGGGCGACCTCGTCGAGCAGTAGCTGGCCCGCGGGGGAGAGCAGCTTCTCGAACGTCGCCAGATCCATGTGGAGATTCTGCCGTGCGCACCGAGTGAGGAGTTCAGCGGAGCGCGAACACCCTTAGCACTCCAAGGTGGAGAGTGCTAGGTTTCGTATTGGCGCTCTCGCATTGAGAGTGCCAGCAAAGGTGTGCATGACCCCCGCGACGGCGTGCCCACCAGAGTCCAGAGTTCCACCGCCTGAAAGGGGAGGTCGACACGTGTCGGTCACCATCAAGCCGCTCGAAGATCGTCTGGTCATCCAGGCTGTCGAAGCCGAGCAGACCACCAAGTCGGGTCTGGTCATTCCAGAGACCGCCAAAGAGAAGCCGCAGGAAGGCATTGTCATTTCAGTAGGCCCCGGTCGGGTCGATGACAACGGCAACCGCGTCCCGATCGATGTCGCCGTCGGCGACAAGGTCATCTTCAGCAAGTACGGCGGAACCGAGGTCAAGTACGACGGAGATGAGTACCTCATCCTCTCCGCTCGCGACGTCCTCGCTGTCGTTTCGTGATGTGACGCTCCGGCGCCCTCAGGGGCGCCGGAGCATCCCACGAAATCCCCCATCTTTCGAAAGAAGTCACCTGCATGCCCAAGATCCTCGAATTTGACGAGAACGCCCGCCGCGCCCTCGAGCGCGGTGTCGACAAGCTCGCCAACACCGTCAAGGTCACGCTCGGCCCCAAGGGTCGCTACGTCGTGCTCGACAAGAAGTGGGGCGCGCCCACGATCACCAACGATGGTGTGACCGTCGCCCGCGAGATCGAGCTTGATGATCCGTTCGAAAACCTCGGCGCCCAGCTGGCCAAGGAAGTTGCCACCAAGACCAACGACGTCGCCGGTGACGGTACGACCACCGCGACCGTCCTCGCCCAGGCGATGGTCCACGAAGGACTGCGCGCTGTCGCAGCCGGATCCAACCCGATGGGCCTCAAGAAGGGCATCGAGGCAGCTGTCGCGGCTGTCGTCGAGAAGCTCCACGAGCTGGCTCGTCCGGTCGACTCCGTCAAGGACATGACTGACGTCGCCACCGTCTCCTCGCGTGACGCCCACATCGGTGAGCTCATCGCCGAGGCGTTCGACAAGGTCGGCAAGGACGGCGTGATCACGGTCGAAGAGTCCAACACGATGGGCACCGAGCTGGAGTTCACCGAGGGCATGCAGTTCGACAAGGGTTATCTGTCGCCCTACATGGTCACCGACACCGAGCGCATGGAAGCCGTGCTCGACGATCCCTACATCCTCGTCAACCAGGGCAAGATCTCCTCGGTCAGCGACATCCTTCCGCTGTTGGAGAAGGTCGTGGCCGCCGGCAAGACCCTGTTCATCATCGCCGAGGACATTGACGGTGAGGCGCTCTCGACGATCGTCGTCAACAAGATTCGCGGCACGTTCACCTCGGTGGCCGTCAAGGCTCCTGCGTTCGGTGACCGTCGCAAGGCGATGCTGCAGGACATTGCGACCCTGACCGGCGCAACCGTCGTCACCCCTGACGTCGGTCTCAAGCTCGACCAGGTTGGCCTCGAGGTGCTCGGTACGGCTCGCCGCATCGTCGTCACCAAGGACACCACCACGGTCATCGACGGCGGCGGCGACAAGGCCGAGGTCGATGGTCGGGTCAAGCAGATCAAGGCCGAGATCGAGCTCTCGGACTCCGACTGGGACAAGGAGAAGCTCCAGGAGCGTCTCGCCAAGCTGGCCGGCGGCGTCTGTGTCGTCAAGGTCGGCGCAGCCACCGAGGTTGAGCTCAAGGAAAAGAAGCACCGCATCGAGGACGCCGTGTCGGCCACTCGTGCCGCCATCGAAGAAGGCATTGTCGCCGGCGGTGGCTCGGCCCTCGTGCACGCAGTCTCGGTCCTGTCCGACGGCCTCGGACTGACCGGTGACGAAGCGATCGGTGTCCGCATCGTCCGCCTCGGCGCAGACGCCCCGCTCGAGTGGATCGCCCGCAACGGCGGAGTCTCCGGCGAAGTTGTCGTCAACAAGGTCCGCGAGAGCGGCGACGGCTACAACGCCGCAACAGGCGAGTACGGCGACCTGGTCGCGCAGGGTGTCCTCGACCCGGTCAAGGTGACGCGCTCCGCGCTCGCCAACGCCGCGTCGATCACGGCCATGCTGCTCACGACCGAGACGCTGATCGTGGAGAAGCCGGCCGAGGAGGCCGACGACGCGCACGCCGGTCACAACCACTAGACCGGACCAAGCAGTGAAGTGAGACGGATGGCTCGGGTGAGCCATCCGTCTTCTTCGTTTGGACCGCTTTCGAGCCGGTGAAGTCTCCGCATCCAGCGGGTGTTCGCCGTGACGGGAGAGCGTGCGAATCCGCCCCAATGCACCGCGTACAATTTCCGCATGGAGCAGACGGGCATCCCAGACAAGTTCGCGCCTCTTGGGCTGACCTATGACGACGTGCTCCTGTTGCCGGGTCTCTCCGACCTCAACCCGGCCGACATCGACACCTCGTCCCGCCTCACCCGCGGCATCGAGCTGAAGGTCCCGCTGATCAGCGCTGCGATGGACACCGTGACCGAGTCACGCATGGCGATCGCGATGGCACGCCAGGGTGGCATCGGCGTGCTGCACCGCAATCTCTCGCTGCAGGATCAGGCCTATCAGGTCGACCTCGTCAAGCGCACCCAGACCGGGATCATCTCCAACCCCGTGACGATCGGCCCCGACGCGACTCTTGAGGATCTCGACCGCATCTGCGGCGAATATCGAGTCTCGGGCCTGCCGGTCGTCGACACCGACAACCGTCTCCTCGGCATCATCACCAACCGCGACCTGAGGTTCACGCCTCTTGCGGAGTGGCCCTCGACCAAGGTCGACGAGGTCATGACTCCGATGCCGCTCATCACGGGCCGGGTCGGCATCTCGCGCGAGGAGGCGACGCTGCTGCTGCGCAAGCACAAGCGCGAGCGTCTCCCGCTGATTGACGATGCAGGCATCCTGGCCGGACTCATCACGGTCAAGGACTTCGTCAAGTCCGAGCAGTTCCCCCATGCCTCCAACGACGCGGACGGCCGCCTCATGGTCGGTGCCGCGATCGGATACTTCGGTGATGCCTGGGAGCGCGCGACGACGCTGATCGAGGCCGGGGTCGATGTGCTCGTCGCCGACACGGCTCACGGCCACGTACGCATGCTCCTCGACATCGTGGAGCGACTCAAGAGCGATCCGGCCACCCGCCACGTGCAGGTCATCGGCGGCAATGTCGCCACGCGTGAAGGTGCCCAGGCATTTGTCGACGCCGGCGCCGACGCGGTCAAGGTCGGCTTCGGCCCGGGATCGATCTGCACCACGCGCGTCGTGACGGGTTGCGGCGTCCCGCAGATCACCGCGGTCTATGAGGCATCCCTGGCGTGCAAGCCGGCCGGAGTTCCAGTCATCGCCGACGGTGGCCTCCAGCAGTCAGGTGACATCGCCAAGGCGCTCGTTGCGGGCGCAGACACCGTCATGATCGGCTCGATGCTGGCCGGTGTCGAGGAGTCGCCCGGTGAGGTCGTGTTCGTCAACGGCAAACAGTTCAAGGCCTACCGCGGCATGGGATCGCTCGGCGCGATGAGCAGCCGAGGCAAGAAGTCCTACTCCAAGGACCGCTACTTCCAGGCCGAGGTCACCAGTGACGACCAGATCGTGCCGGAGGGCGTCGAAGGTCAGGTCGCGTTCCGCGGTCCGCTCTCGGCGGTGGCTCACCAGCTCATCGGCGGCCTCAGTCAGTCAATGTTCTATGTCGGTGCGCGAACCATCCCCGAGCTGCAGGACAAGGGCCGGTTCGTCCGGATCACGTCGGCCTCGCTCAAGGAGAGCCACCCGCACGACATCCAGCTGACCGCCGAAGCTCCCAACTACAGTTTCCGCTGACCCGGTGGCCACACGTAACGTCGCGGTCTTCATCGACGCCGAGAACCTGTTCAAGGGGTACGGCAAGCTCGAGATCCCGGACGTGCCGATGTCTGACATCCTCAAGCAGCTCGAGTCGGCTGCGGCGCGCGAGGCGGGCGCCGGCAGCATTGCGCTCGCCAGGGCGTACGCCGACTGGAGTGCACTCGGACTCGAGGAATACCGCCGCGAGGTCGAGCGCGCCGGCGTTCAGACGATGCAGGTCTTCTCGGTCAGCAAGGCGGAGAAGAACGCCGCAGACATCGTCCTGGTGGTCGACTGTCTGCGGGCCGCCGCAGACCTCGAGCACCTTGAGGTGTTTGTCATCGTCTCGGCCGACGGCGACTTCGTGCCGTTGGTCCGCCGCCTCCACGAGCTGGACAAGTACGTCGTCGGCGCCACTCTCGCGACCCACAACGTCAACAACGTGCTGGAGCAAGAGGTCGACCACTACGTGCCGCTGAAGCTCGCATCGCAGCCGCCCGTCAACCTTCAAGCGGTCTTCTCCGCCGACCCCTTCGCTTCCGCCAAGCAGGCCCCGGCCAAGAAGGCGCCGCCAAGAAGGCGCCGGCCGCTGACAAACCCAAGGCTGAGAAGAAGGCACCGGCCAAGAAGGTCGAAAAGGCAGACAAGCCCAAGGCCGCCAAGCAGGCTCAGGCCAAGGATGCGCCGCCCAAGAAGTCGACAGCCAAGAAGTCGCCGACTCCTGCCAAGCAATCGACCGGCAAGTCCAACTGGCACGAGATGGCCAAGGAGATACCGGTCGTCCACGCCGGACGGGCGACATCGCCCGAGGACTACAAGGCGATCGTCAAGAAGGTGCTGACCGACTCCAAGGTCCGCAGCTTCTGCGACAAGCTCGCCAACCAGGGTGGAACACTGCCGATCCTCGCGATGGCGATCAAGGCCGCAGCGCCGCAGCTGAGCCCTTCGGACGCACGCGTGAGCACGTTGTCACGAGCCCTTCGGTTTGCTCTCGCTGACACGCAGTACGCGCTGGCCCGTGAGAGCGACGACGTCCAGCCGGTGCTCGTGAGGCGTCAGAACAACCCGCCGGGGATGCTCGCGGACCTCTCGCTCGACGACATCGAACGAGGCGTTCAGTAGCCCACTAGGCTAGGCCTCATGGACATCGAGATTGGCACCGCCAAGCGCGGTCGGCGGGCATATTCGTTCGACGACATCGCGATCGTGCCGAGCCGTCGTACGCGCGATCCGCGGGAAGTCTCGACTGCCTGGCAGATCGACGCCTACCGTTTCGAGCTGCCGCTGATCGCGGCTCCCATGGACTCGGTCATGAGCCCCGACACCGCGATCGCCCTCGGCAGGCACGGCGGACTGGGCGTGCTCGACCTCGAGGGCCTCTGGACCCGCTATGAGGACCCCGAGAAGCTTCTCGACGAAGTCGCCAACGGACCGGCCGACACCAAGCGGCTCCAGGAGATCTACGCCGAACCGATCAAGGCCGAGCTGATCAGCGCCCGCCTCCAGCAGGTCCGCGACGCGGGAGTCACGGTTGCGGCCGCGCTCTCGCCGCAGCGCACCAAGGAGTTCGCCTCGACTGTCGTCGAGGCCGGTGTCGACCTGTTCGTGATCCGCGGCACGACCGTGTCGGCCGAGCACGTGTCGGGCAACGCCGAGCCGCTCAACCTCAAGGAGTTCATCTACGAGCTGGATGTTCCGGTCATCGTCGGGGGATGTGCGACCTATCAGGCTGCCCTGCACCTCATGCGTACGGGCGCCGCCGGTGTCCTGGTGGGCTTCGGCGGCGGCGCGGCGCACACGACCCGCGAGGTCCTCGGCATCGCGGTGCCGATGGCGTCAGCGGTGGCCGACGTCGCAGCAGCTCGGCGCGACTATCTCGATGAGTCGGGTGGCCGTTACGTGCACGTCATCGCCGACGGCTCGATCGGGCGCAGCGGTGACATCGCCAAGGCCATCGCCTGTGGCGCCGACGCGGTGATGATCGGCTCGCCGTTCGCCCGCGCCGTCGAGGCCCCGGGGCGAGGGGTTCACTGGGGAGCGGAGTCGTGGCACCCCGAGCTCCCGCGCGGTGAGCGCGTCGAGATCGGCACGGTCGGCGACATGGAGGCGGTGCTCTTCGGCCCGTCCTCGGTGCCCGACGGCACCATGAACCTGATCGGTGCGCTGCGCCGCGCCATGGCCACGACCGGTTACAGCGACCTCAAGGAGTTCCAGCGGGTCGAGGTTGTCGTCGGTTGATCTCGACGGTGAAGGTCGGCTGGGACGATGTCGACGCCGTACGACTCCGCAGCGCGATGACCGCGGAGATCGCCGAGCTCTACTCCGATGATCCGACCTCGCAGAACCGCGACGGCCGACTCGACATCGACCCCGCATCGATCGTCCTCACCGTGCTGATCCGCGACGACGACGAGGCGATTGCCCACATCGCCCTGCGCCGACTCGGTGACGATCTTGAGGTCAAGCGCATGTATGTCGTGCCGGAGCGCCGGGGCGGCACCCTCGCCGACCAGTTGCTGGCCGAGGTCGAACGGGAAGCGCGATCGTTGGGTGCCCCGCGGCTCATCCTGCACACCGGCGAACGACAGCATGCTGCGCGGTCGTTCTACGAGCGCCACGGCTACACGCCGATCGACGTCTACCCGCCGTACGAGCAGCTCGCCTATTCGCTGTGCTTCGAGAAGGTCCTGACGTGAAGGTCGAGTCGCTGCACGTCTATCCGGTGAAGTCGACCGCGCCGACGTCCCTGACCTCGGCCGCGGTCGAGCTCGCCGGTCTACGCCATGACCGCCGCTGGATGGTGGTCACCGAGGCTGGGGACAGGGTGACCGCCTCGAGGTGCGATGCGCTGCTCGGCGTGACGGCAGCCGTGGATGCCGTGGGCGGTCTGCGGCTGTCGGCGAACGGCCAGGCCGACCTCGCCGTCGACCTGCCGATCAACGGACCGCGCATCAATGTGTCGGTCTCCCGGCTTTCGACCGCCGTGGATGCAGGTGACACCGCTGCCCGATGGTTCAGCTCGATCGTCGGTCAGCCCGTACGACTGGTGTGGCAGGACGATCCGGCCAACCGCAGCGTCGGCGAGCATCATGGTGGCCTCGCCGACGACTCGGTCAGCCTCGCCGACGTGGCGCCGCTGCTGCTCACCACCACGGCGTCGCTTGACCAGCTCAATCAGTGGATCGCCGCAGATCATGAGCCCGAGACGATCGTGATGCGACAGTTCCGTCCCAATGTCGTGATCGAAGGGGACTCGGTGCCATTTGTCGAGGACGACTGGCGGCACGTCCGCATCGGCGACGTGTCCTACCGTTTCGCCGAACACTGCGATCGGTGTGTCGTGACCACGATCGACCCGATCACGCTTCACCACAGCAAGGAGCCGATCCGTACGCTCGCACGCCACCGCAAGTGGGACGGCAGGACATGGTTCGGCATCCGGATCATTCCGGTGAGCACCGGCACGATCTCGGTGGGCGACGACGTGGTCGCCGAGTAGCGTCTCGCCCCACGACCCGGGTTCGCGTCCGCAGGTGAGGATGCCCTAGCATTGGTGAGGCTAGCCTTACCACGCACCGTGAGCAGATGGATTTCCCCGTGACCTTTCGTTCTTCCTTTCCGGCCGTCGGCATGTTGGCCGGTGTCGCCCTCAGCCTGTCAGCCTGCGCCTCCGACCCCTCGTCCACCGACGAGCTGACGGTCAAGGCCTCCGACACTGCCTGTGAGATGTCCTCGACCAAGCTCGAAGCAGGGCCGCTGACCTTCAAGGTCACCAACTCCGGCAGCAAGGTCACCGAGTTCTACATCTACGGCGAGGGCGACAGCATCATGGGTGAGGTCGAGAACATCGGCCCCGGACTGTCACGCAACCTCGTGATCGACCTGACCAAGGGCACCTATGAGGGCGCCTGCAAGCCCGGCATGGTCGGCGATGGCATCCGTCAGACCTTCACCGTCACCGGCGAGTCATCCAAGAAGCTCTCTGACTCCCAAGAGCTCAAGGCCGCTGCCGCCACCTACGCGCACTACGTCGAGGAGGAGGCCGAGGAGCTGATCGTCAAGACCGAGGAGTTCGTCGCCGCCGTCAAGGCCGGCAAGGTTGCCGAGGCCAAGCGACTCTTCCCGATCGCTCGTACGCACTGGGAGCGCATCGAGCCCGTTGCCGAGCAGTTCGGTGACCTCGACCCGATCACCGACGGCCGCGAGCCGGACGCGATCGCCGAGGGCGTCGACTTCACTGGCTGGCACCGCATCGAGAAGCAGCTCTGGGTCTCGGGCAACACCGACGGCATGGACAAGTACGCCGACCAGCTCCTGGTCAACGTCAAGGAGATCGTCAAGCTCGGACATGACGCACCCTTGACCGCACTCGAGATCGCCCAGGGCACCAAGGGTCTGCTGGACGAGGTCGCAACCGGCAAGATCACCGGCGAGGAGGACGAGTTCAGCCACACCGACCTGTGGGACTTCAAGGCGAACATCGAGGGCTCCCAGGCAGCGATTGCCGCCCTTCGGCCGGTCATCGAGGCCCAGGACCCGTCGTTGGTCAAGGAGATCGATGCCAAGTTCAAGGCTGTCGACGCCGAGCTCGGCCAGCACCAGGACAAGTCGACGGGTGACTGGAAGTTCTACGACGAGCTCACAGCCGATCAGATCAAGAAGCTCTCGGATGCCGTCGCTGCCCTGAGTGAGCCGATCAGCAAGGTGGCGGCAGTCATCGCCGCCTCCGCCTGATGGTGCGCACGTGAGCACTGACGCAAACCGCTCGACGGCTGACCCTGTCAGGTCTGGCTTCTCCCGCAGAAAGCTGTTGGGAGCGGCTGGACTTGGCGCGTTGGCGGCTGGCACTGCCGGCGCGGGTGCCGGCTATGCGGTCGGCGACAAGCACGACGCGGTTCTTCCGGACCCTGCGGCGCTTCCCGTTCCGTTCGAGGGCAAGCACCAGGCCGGCATCGTCACCCCGGCGCAGGACCGGCTCTACTTCGTGGCTCTGGACCTGACGACCGAGAGTCGCGACGACCTCATTGCGCTGCTCAGGGAGTGGACCGAGGCGGCCCGCAAGATGACCCACGGCAATGACGTCGGAGAGTTCGGCGCGGTGGCCGGGTCGCCGTTCGCACCGCCGGAAGACACCGGCGAGGCGCTGGGCCTGCCGCCGTCCAACCTCACGATCACCGTCGGATTCGGTCGCGGGATGTTCGTCGATGGCGCGGGCAAGGCGCGGTTCGGTCTCGACGGCGAGCTGCCCGAGCGCCTCAAGGACCTTCCCTCGTTCTCGGGCGATCGTCTCGACCAGGCCATCTCCGACGGCGATCTCGCGATCCAGGCATGCGCCAACGATCCGCAGGTCGCGGTGCACGCCGTGCGCAACCTCGTACGCATTGCGTTCGGTCGCGCATCGGTGCGCTACTCCCAGATGGGCTTTGGTCGTACGTCGTCGACCTCGTCGGCGCAGGTCACTCCGCGCAATCTGCTGGGCTTCAAGGACGGCACGGCCAACATCAAGGTCGAGGACAAGAAGGACGTCGACGACTTCGTCTGGGTGCACCCCGAGGACGGCCCTGACTGGCTGGTTGGCGGGTCCTATCTCGTGACGCGCAAGATCGACATGCGCATCGAGACGTGGGACCGCGAGCCGCTCAACGGCCAAGAGGTGATCATCGGCCGAACCAAGGGCTCGGGTGGTCCGCTGTCCGGCGGAGATGAGTTCGACGAGATCGACTTCAAGAAGAAGACCGATGAGGGTGAGCCGGTGATCGACCTGAAGTCGCACGTACGCCTCGCGCACCCCGACTTCAACAAGGGCGCCAAGCTGCTGCGGCGTGGCTACAACTTCGTCGACGGATCCAACGGCCTCGGCCAGCTGTCGGCGGGATTGTTCTTCATCGCTTATCAGCGTGATCCGGAGAAGCAGTTCGTCCAGATTCAGCGTTCGTTGGCCGGTCTGCAGAACGATCTGCTCAACGAGTACATCGTCCATGTCAGCTCCGGACTGTTCGCCTGTCCGCCCGGGGTGACCAAGAACGGCTTCTGGGGCGAAAAGCTCTTCGCCTGAGGTGGGGGAGAGCACGATCACGCCGCATACCGTCATACCAGCGGTATGCTCGCCCTTATGTCTGTTGCTGAAGCCGCACCGAAGACCACCTCGAGACTCGTCACACCCGAACGGATCGCCGAGCTCACCGCGCTGATTCGCACCACCTCGGGTGAGTCGCGTACGACGGTCTCGCCGCTGAACGGCCAAGCCGTCGCCGAGATCCCGGTCTCGAGCATCGAGGATGTCGACGCGGCCTTTGCTGCCGCTCGGACGGCCCAGGAGTCGTGGTCCACGACGACCCTGCGTGAGCGCAAGAAGGCGCTCCTTCGGCTGCACGACCTGGTGCTCGAGCACCAGGACGAGCTGCTCGACCTGATCCAGATCGAGTCGGGCAAGAGCCGTGCGCACGCCTTCGACGAGGTCGCACACGTGGCGCTGACGGCGCGCTTCTATGCCCGTCGGCTCAACAAGCAGCTCAAGCCCCAGCGCCGCAACGGCGCGCTGCCGCTGCTCACCAGCGTCACGGTCACCCCACAGCCCAAGGGCGTCGTCGGGCTGATCAGCCCGTGGAACTACCCGCTGACGATGGCGATCTCCGACGGCATCCCCGCAATCGCGGCCGGCAATGCGATCGTGCACAAGCCCGACAGCCAGAGCCCGCTGATCGCGCTGGCCGGCATCGAGCTGATGCGCAAGGCGGGCTTCCCGGCAGACATCTGGCAGGTCGTGAGCGGCGCCGGATCAGTCGTCGGGACCGCGATCATCGAGCGCGCCGACTACATCTGTTTCACCGGCTCGACTGCGACAGGCAAGCTCATTGCCCAGCAGGCCGCCGCCCGCCTGATCAGCTGCTCACTGGAGCTTGGTGGCAAGAACCCGTTGATCGTGCTCCCGAGTGCCGACATCGACAAGGCCGCAGCAGGGGCCGTCGAGGCGTGCTTCTCGTCGGCTGGTCAGCTGTGCGTCTCGATCGAGCGGCTGTATGTCCCCGCGGAGCGCTACGACGAGTTCAAGACGGCGTTCGTGTCCCGCGTGGAGCACCTCGCGCTGGGCGCGGCGCTCGACTGGGACGCTGACATCGGCTCCCTGGTGTCGCAGGCGCAGCTCGAGACCGTCACAGCGCACGTCAAGGACGCGGTGGCCAACGGTGCAACCGTGCTCGCAGGCGGCAAGGGGCGCCCCGACCTCGGTCCCTACTTCTACGAGCCCACCGTCCTCGAGGGCGTCACCGAGTCGGCCGAGTGCTACGCCGGTGAGACGTTCGGACCGCTGGTGTCGCTCTATCCGTACTCCTCGACCGAGGAGGCGGTGGCGCTCGCCAATCAGGGTGAGTACGGGCTCAACGCGAGCCTGTGGGGCAAGCCGCGTGAGGCCAAGGCGATCGCCAACCGCATCAAGGCCGGCACGGTCAACATCAACGAAGGTTTCTCGGCGACATTCGGCAGTGTCGATGCGCCGATGGGCGGCATGCGCCAGTCCGGGCTCGGCCGTCGACAGGGCGTGGAGGGCATCCTGCGTTACACCGACCCGCAGTCGGTCGGCGTGCAACGCCTCATGCCGATGGCCGGTCCTGCCGCGATGAAGTCACGAACCTGGGCCAAGCTGCTCACGCTCGGGCTCAAGGGCCTGCGTCGGACGCCGCGCGCATGAGCAACTACGACTACGACGTCATCGTCATCGGCTCGGGGTTCGGCGGCAGCGTCTCGGCGCTGCGGCTGACCGAAAAGGGCTACAAGGTGGCCGTGATCGAGGCCGGCAAACGCTTTGAGGACGCCGACTTCGCCAAGAGCTCGTGGCGGCTGCGCAAGTTCCTCTGGATGCCGCAGCTCGGCTGCTACGGCATCCAGCGCATCGACAAGCTCAAGGACGTGCTGATCCTGTCGGGTGCCGGTGTCGGCGGCGGATCGCTCGTCTATGCCAACACGTTGTATGAACCCCTCGACCCGTTCTACAAGGACGCGTCGTGGGGTCACATCACGGACTGGAAGGCCGAGCTGGCTCCCTATTACGACCAGGCCAAGCGCATGCTCGGTGTCGAGGTCTATCCGATCGAGACGGCAGCCGACCGCATCATCAAGCAGGTCGCCGACGACATGGGTGTTGGCGGCACGTTCCACCACACGCCGGTCGGACTGTTCTTCGGTGAGCCCGGCAAGACAGTTGCCGACCCGTACTTCGGTGGCGCCGGACCGGATCGCGCTGGCTGCCTGCATTGCGGCGAGTGCATGACCGGGTGCCGGCACAACGCCAAGAACACGTTGGTCAAGAACTACCTCTACCTCGCCGAGAAGGGCGGAGCCGAGGTGCACGCCCTCACCACGGTCACAGCCGTACGTCCGATGTCCGGCGGCGGCTACGAGATAGAGACGCGTCGTACCAACAAGCGATTCCGCCGGCACAAGCGCATCACGGCCGAGCAGGTCGTGTTCTCAGCCAGCACGATGGGCACGCAGAAGCTGCTGCACAAGATGCGGGACCGTGACCTCCTCCCCAACGTCTCAGAGCGACTGGGGCTGCTCACCCGTACGAACTCCGAAGCTCTGCTCGGCGCGATCGCCGATCGTCGTGACATCGACTACAGCCACGGCGCCGCGATCACTTCGTCGTTCCACCCTGACGAGCACACCCACGTCGAGCCGGTTCGCTACGGCAAGGGCTCCAATGCGATGTCGCTGATGCAGACCGTGCTGACGGACGGCAGCACCGACACCCCGCGCTGGCGGGTGTGGCTCAAGGAGATGTGGAAGCAGAAGTTCAGCATCTTCAAGCTGTACGACCTGCGGCACTGGTCGGAGCGAACCGTCATCGCGCTCGTGATGCAGACCCACGACAACTCGATCACGACGTACACGAAGCGGGGTCTGACCGGCAAGCGCAAGCTGAGCTCCCGCCAGGGTCACGGCGCGCCCAACCCGTCGTTCATCCCGCCGGCGCACGAAGCCGTGCAGCGGATGGCGGAGCACATGGACGGCACGCCTGGTGGAACGATCGGTGAGCCGTTCAACGTCCCGCTCACCGCCCACTTCATGGGCGGCTGTGCGATCGGCGACGGACCCGAGACAGGCGTGATCGACCCCTATCAGCGGCTTTTCGGCCATGCGGGGCTCCACGTGGTCGACGGTTCGGCGATCAGCGCCAATCTCGGCGTCAATCCGTCGCTGACGATCACCGCCCAGGCGGAGCGCGCGATGTCCTACTGGCCCAACAAGGGTGAGCCGGACGTACGGCCCGCAGTCGGCGAGGCATACCGCCGAGTTGCTGCGGTGGCGCCCAAGAGCCCAATTGTCCCCGCGGATGCCCCGGCAGCGCTCAGACTCCCCATCATCGACGTCACCTAGGCCGCCCGGCCGCGACGTAACCATGTCCCGAGCGAAGCGAGGGAGTTCCACGGGCGAAGCCCGGCCGCGACGTAACCATGTCCCGAGCGAAGCGAGGGAGTTCCACGGGCGGAGCCCGCAGCGACGAAGTCGCTGGCACGGCGTAGCCGTGCGGAATGCACAGAGCCCGACCGGGAGGGAGCTCACGGGTCGGGCTCTGTTGTGCCAGATTCCGGCACATGATCTAACGGGAGGGAGTTTGTTAGATCCACTGTGTAAAACGAGGCGAAACCCACATGGTTACGACGTTACTGAACTATTTTTCCCTCAGTAGACTGCTCCCGTGACCCCTGAACATGACCTGGTACTCGTTGTCGACTTCGGGGCGCAGTACGCGCAGCTGATTGCCCGCCGTGTGAGGGAGGCTCGGGTCTATTCCGAGATCGTTCCGCACACCATGCCGGTGGCGGAGATGATGGCCCGCAGGCCCGCTGCGATCATCCTTTCGGGCGGTCCGTCGTCGGTCTATGAGCAGGGTGCACCTCAGCTCGATCCGGCGATGCTCGAGGGCGATGTGCCGGTGTTCGGCATTTGTTATGGCTTCATGGCGATGGCGCAGGCGCTTGGTGGTGATGTCGCCAAGACGGGGCAGCGCGAGTATGGCCGCACGACCGTGTCGGTGCTCGACCGAGGCACGCTCCTCGCCGGACTTCCGGACACGCTCACTTCATGGATGTCACACGGCGACGAGGTGATTGGTGCCCCCGCAGGATTCACGGTCAACGCCAACTCGCCGCGCGCAACCGTCGCGGCGTTCGAGGACACCGGACGCAGGCTCGCCGGCGTCCAGTGGCACCCCGAGGTCATGCACAGCGAGCACGGCCAGCGCGTCCTCGAACAGTTCCTCGTCGAGATCGCGGGCTGTCGCCAGACGTGGACCAGCAGCAACATCGTCGAGGAGCAGGTCAAGCTCATTCGCGATCAGGTGGGCGAAGCCCGGGTCATCTCGGCTCTGTCCGGTGGCGTCGACTCGGCCGTGTCGACGGCTCTCGTTCATCGCGCGATCGGTGACCAGCTCACGGCGGTGTTCGTCGACCACGGGCTGCTCCGTGAGGGAGAGGCCGAGCAGGTCGAGACCGACTATGTCGAGGCGACGGGCGTCGACCTCAAGGTCGTCGATGCCAAGGACCAGTTCCTGGGGTTCCTCGCCGGGGTCTCCGACCCGGAGGAGAAGCGCAAGATCATCGGTCGGGAGTTCATCCGGGTGTTCGAGGCGGCCGAACGTGAAGTGCTGGCGACACCCGGTCCGCCGGTGAAGTTCCTCGTGCAGGGCACGCTCTATCCCGATGTCGTCGAGTCGGGCGGGGGAGCGGGCACCTCCAACATCAAGAGCCACCACAACGTCGGCGGACTGCCCGATGATCTCGAGTTCAGCCTGATCGAGCCGCTGCGCACGCTGTTCAAGGACGAGGTGCGCGACGTCGGGCGCCAGCTCGGCATACCCGAGGCGATTGTCGGCCGACACCCGTTCCCCGGTCCGGGCCTCGCAATTCGTATCGTCGGCGCCGTCGATGCCGATCGTCTACGCATCCTGCGCGAGGCAGACCTGATCGTCCGCGAGGAGACCACGGCGGCGGGCCTCGACGGTGAGATCTGGCAGTTCCCGGTCGTGCTGCTGGCCGATGTCAGGTCGGTCGGCGTCCAGGGCGACGGCCGTACGTATGGACACCCCATCGTGCTGCGGCCGGTCTCCAGCGAGGACGCCATGACGGCCGACTGGAGCCGCCTCCCGTACGACGTGCTCGAGCGCATCTCGACCCGCATCACCAACGAGGTCGACGAGGTCAACCGCGTGGTCCTCGACATCACCAGCAAACCGCCGGGAACGATCGAATGGGAGTAGTTGTTAGGCTCTCGAAAGTCGATCGGAGGGCCGCACCGTGAGTGAGACCACGTCACCGCGCAACAAGCGCGTCCTGATTGCGTTGCTCGCCCTGGGTGTCGCGGCAGTGGCCGTGTTTGCGTTCTGGCGCCTCACCGCCGGTGGCGACGACACCGATGATGCGTCAGGGCCCAGCACCAGCTCGACCAGCACCGCGCCGACCGAACAACCGACCGAGTCGCCCACGCCGACCGAGGCACCCAGCTGCGAAGGGCCCAACACGTCGTTCGTGGACGCACCCGAGGACAGTCTGCTTCCCGACTGTGGCGCGACCGTCGTGACCAAGGAAGAGCAGCAGAAGTCCGGCCTCGGCCTCGGCTGCGGTGGCACCTATCCCGTCATCCTTTACAAGACGACGACGAGTGCGGCCAAGACGTCGATCTGCGGCACCGATGCCACCGGCGAGAACTTCCGCATGGTGACCAGGGCGCGTGGTGGTCAGGTGGTCGACATGGCTGCCAGCTACGACCCGCAGCGCGACGCATTCGTCGCCAGCAAGGACGGCACGTCCTACGCCGTGCTCGCCTACAACGGTTCGCTGGTGGTCACCAAGGGTGGCAAGTCGGAGACCCAGACGTCCGACGATGACTGGATCTCGCTCGACAACGAGCGAGACGGTGTCTGACGTCACGCTTTGAACTCTGGTCAGGGGGTAAACCACGCCCATGACTAGCAACAGCAGGTTGGTTGATGCCTCGCGTGCCGAGGTCTGGGATGTGCTCGCAGACGGCTGGCTCTACCCGGTGTGGGTCGTCGGTGCGACCCGTATGCGTGAGGTGACCGACGACTGGCCACAAGTCGGCGCGAAGCTGCATCACTCGGTCGGCGTGTGGCCCGCCGTGCTCGATGACCACACCGAGGTGCTGGAGTCGGTCACCGGACAGCTGCTCAAGCTCAAGGCGCGCGCCTTTCCCGCCGGTGCGGCTGAGGTCGTGATCACGCTCGAGACCGAGGGCGCACAGACCAGGATCACGATCGAGGAGAACGTCGTGGATGGTCCGGCCTCGCTGATACCTCCGCCGATTGAGGCGGCAGCGATGAAGTGGCGCAACACCGAGACCCTGCGTCGCCTCGCGTACGTCGTGGAGGGCCGCGCCTGACGTCAGGTGAGCCGATCCAGCCGCTCCTTGGCGCGGGTCAGCTCCTTGTGTGCCGTTTCCTGCGCCTTGGTGGCCTGGGTGACGGCACGGTCGAGACCGCGAGCGTTCGCGTCGGCCTCTGACGCCTGGTCCTGCAGCTCGTGGAGCTCGCGCTTGAGCGCATCGATGCGCTGGTGCAGGTCGCTTCGGGCTGACTCGTTCGCGTCACGCGCGTCTTCGCTCTGCTCGAGGTCGGCGTCGGCCTGATCGGCCAGCTCCGTCGCCTCGGTGAGCTGTTCGCGCGCTGCGTCAATGCGTGCGGTTCGTGGATCAGGCAGATCGGGGACAGCCTTGAGGGTGCGCTCCTTGGGGCGTGCCTCGCGCGGCTTCACCTCGACGTTCGGCAGCGCCAGGCTGTCGGTGAGGTCGGTGAAACCAAGGCCTGCTCCGGACAATGCGGTGACGAGCAGGCCTGCCCGTACGGCGTTCGCGGCCTCCGGACTGGCCAACGCCGCCTTGATCGTCTCGTCCACCCCGGCGATCACCGCTGGTGCGCGTGAGAGGTCGTACTCCTCGGCCAGCTCGATGGCTTCGGCAGCCACCCGTCTCAGCAGAGCCTTGCGTTCCTCGTTGAGCACGCGTAGGCGGCGCCCATCACCCTGCTCCTGAGCGTCGCGGAGCTCCTCACCGAGGTCGGCCACCTCGTCGAGCAGCTCGTCGGCGTGCCGGGCGAGCAGGTTGACGACTGCTGCGGCGGCGCTGGGTTTGCGCAGCTCGCCGATCGCCTTGGCCAGCGCCAGCTCCCCGGCTGCGCGAGCTTCGGCAACGCTGTCCTTGCGGGCCGCGATGAAGTCTTCCGGCGGCACGGCATACAGGTCCTGGGCGATCTCGCTGAGGTCCATGACCGCCAGCCTAGGCCGGTTTGTCCCTCGGCCCGTCGGGTACGTCGTCCACATGACATCTTTGTGGCTCGATCGCGCCCAGCCCATCCCTGACGACGAGCTGCCGGAAGACGGTCAGGTCGAAGACCTGGTGGTCGGCGGTGGCATCACCGGGTTGACGACGGCCCTTCTGCTCGCAAGGGCTGGTCGTCGCGTCGCTCTGGTGGAGGCGCGGACGATCGGTGCCGTGGCGACCGGCAACACGACGGCGAAGGTTTCGTTGCTGCAGGGGACCCGGCTGTCCACGATCCTCGGACGCCAGTCGGAGGACGTCGCGCGGGCGTACGTGGAGGCAAATCGTGAGGGCCAGCAATGGTTGTTGCGCTTCTGTGACGACCATGGCGTCCCGTTTCAACGCCGGGATGCGATCACGTACGCAGGGGCTGCGGAGCACGTCGACGAGGTGCGCGCCGAGCACGACGCGGCCAGGACGCTGGGTCTGGATGTGCGGTGGGAGGAGTCGCTCGATGCGCCGTTCCCGGTGCACGCCGCGACGGTTCTCACCGATCAGGCGCAGTTCGACCCGATGGACGCCCTCGCCGCCCTGGCCACACAGTTCCGCGCCCACGGAGGGACGATCCACCAGGGTCGCCGAGTCGTGGGTGTCTCGAAGTTCGGCCGGCCGCGGGTCGAGCTGGACGGTGGCGACGTCATCCATGCCGACAAGGTCGTGCTGGCAACGGGAACGCCGATTCTTGATCGCGGGCTCTACTTCGCCAAGCTCGAGCCGTTGCGCTCATACGCCCTGGCGTTTGAGTTCCCTGATCCGCCGCAGGCGATGTATCTGTCGGCCGGCGACTCGACCCGTTCGGTGCGTGATGCGCCGGGTGATGGTGGCAACCTGCTGCTCGTTGGCGGTAGCGGCCATCCGGTGGGCCGCACGGACTCGGAGCTGGCACACGTTGACGAGCTGCGGGAGTGGACGACACAGCACTTTCCGCAGGCTCGTGAGACGCACGTGTGGTCGGCGCAGGACTACGAGTCGCACGACGGCATCCCCTACGTCGGCAAGCTGCCGCGTGGCTTGGGCAACGTCTATGTCGCCACGGGCTTCGCCAAGTGGGGCATGACGAACGGAGTCGCTGCTGCTCGGAGCATCTCGGCGGAGATCCTCGGACAGCCTGCGTCGTGGGCCAAGGTGCTGGGTCGGCGCATCACCCGTCCAGCCGGGATCATCCATGGCGCGTCGATCAACCTCGGCGTTGCCGCAGCCGGGACGAACGCCTTCGTATCGGCGGAGATGCGCCGAGCCCCGGAGGCGCCTCGCGAGGGTCATGGGGAGGTTGGCCAGCGGTCGCTCGTTCCCACCGGTGTCGCGACCGTCGACGGGCGTACGTGTGCAGTCACGGCTGTATGCACCCATCTGGGCGGGATCCTCTCGTGGAACGACGCCGAACGCAGCTGGGACTGTCCCCTTCACGGGTCGCGCTTCTCTGTCGACGGCGAAGTGCTGGAAGGCCCAGCCACCCAGCCACTCGCAACCAGGGACGTGCCCGAAGCCGCCGAGTGAGCGACGGTTTCCACACCGTCGGCGGATGGGGGTTCACAAACCCACGGTGATTGGGCAGGATCTTGCGAACAGCACTCTTCGGGGGAAGAGGTACAGGGAGTGGATTCGCAGGCACCTGCGCTCGCCGAGCGCGTACGCGATCTTGTGCGCGAGCGTCGCATCGACCCGCGCACGGATGCCGACTCCGTACGCCGTGCCGCGCTCGACGTCATCGCCGAGCACGAGTCGCGCAGCCTGACCGGCGCCGTCCGAACGCTCGTAGAGCCCGAGCTCGTCGTGGGGCACATCGTCGCCAACGTCTCGGGGTTCGGCCCGCTGCAGCCCTACCTCGATGACGACACGGTTGAGGAGATCTGGATCAACGAGCCGTCACGAGTGTTTGTTGCTCGCGCCGGGCGTCATGAGCTGACGCCGGTGATCCTGACGGGGGAGCAGGTGCGTGAGCTGATCGAGCGCATGCTTTCGTCCTCGGGGCGTCGCCTCGACATCAGTCAGCCATTCGTCGATGCGATGCTGCCGGGAGGGCACCGCCTGCACGTCGTTCTTGATGGCATCGCCAGAGGCTTCGCCGCGGTCAACATCCGCAAGTTCGTGGCGAGAGCGCATTCGCTCGACGACCTGGTCACGCTTGGGACGTTGGACTCGAGGGCCGCCGCGTTCCTTGACGCGTGCGTGTTGGCCGGGCTCAACATCGTGGTGTCGGGCGGGACGCAGGCCGGCAAGACGACGCTGCTCAACTGTCTCGCCGCGTCCATACCGGGATCCCAGCGTCTCGTGTCGGTCGAGGAGGTCTTCGAGCTGCAGTGCGGGCACCCCGACTGGGTGGCGATGCAGACCCGGCAAGCGGGCCTGGAGGGTACGGGTGGCATTGAGCTGCGGACACTCGTCAAGGAAGCGCTCCGGATGCGCCCGTCCCGGATCATCGTCGGTGAGGTGCGAGCCGCCGAGTGCCTTGACCTCTTGCTGGCCCTCAACGCCGGGCTTCCGGGCATGGCCAGCATCCACGCAAACTCCGCCAAGCAGGCGCTCGTCAAGATGTGCACCTTGCCGCTTCTCGCAGGTGAGAACATCGGGTCACGATTTGTGGTGCCGACCGTGGCAGCCTCGGTCGACCTGGTGGTCCACACCGGCATCGACGCCGACGGGTCGCGTGCCGTACGCGAGATCGCCACCGTGACCGGGAGGGTCGAGAACGGGCTCATTGAGTCCGAGCCGGTGTTCACACGCCGAGAGGGCCGATTCGAGCGTGGGCATGGCGCACCGTTGCGGCGCGAAGCGTTCGAGCTGATCGGCATCAACCTCGACGACATCCTGGGTGCAGGTCGATGGGCTCCCTGATCGGTCTCGGCTTCGGGGTCGGCACCCTCCTGGTGTTCGCTGCGTTCACTCGGCCGACCGCGAGAGTGCCGCGGCCCGAACGTCGAGCAGGACGCCTTGCAGCGTTGCTTTCGGCGGCGGGTATCGAAGGTGTGTCGCCTGCCCAGGTTGGTGCGCTGTGTGCGGGATCGTTTTTGCTTGCGGCGTTCGTGATGCTGGGCATCTCTGGGGTCCTGGCGGTTGGCGTCGTCTTCGGCGTGATGGCTGGCTGGGTGCCGATTGCTGTTCTTCGCGGGCGCGCCGCCAAGCGCCTCCGGGAGCATGCCGCCCTTTGGCCCGATGTCGTCGACAATCTCTCGTCAGCGGTCCGGGCAGGGCTCTCGCTTCCGGAGGCACTGATGCAGCTGGGTGATCGCGGACCCGAGGGTCTGCGGGCGTCGTTCGCGCAATTCGGCCGTGATTACCAGGCGACTGGCCGGTTCCACGAGTCCCTCGACCTGCTCAAGGCGCGACTGGCTGATCCGGTCGGCGATCGAGTCGTCGAAGCGCTACGCATCGCACGTGAGGTCGGCGGGGGCGACCTGGGTCGCATGCTGAGGTCCCTGTCGGGCTTTTTGCGCGACGACCTTCGGACGAGAGGTGAGCTTGAGTCGCGTCAGTCGTGGACGGTCAATGGCGCACGACTCGCGGTCGCAGCCCCTTGGCTGGTGCTCTTGTTCATGAGCTTCCAGGGCGAAGTGATTGAGCGGTTCGCGACCACGACCGGACTCGCGGTTCTCGGCGTAGGCGGTGCACTGTGCGCGATCGCCTATCGGTTGATGATGTGGATCGGTCGGCTCCCCACCGAACGAAGGATCCTCGCATGACCGGCGCGATGATCGGCCTGATCGGCTCCGCAGGTCTGCTACTGGTGGTGTCCGGCTGGGCGCGCACACGGCGCCCCGCGCTCGACCAGCGAGTCCTCCCATACGTCCGCGACGTGCACCCTTATGCCTCTGTTGGTCCGTCGACGAGTGTTGTCGGTGCCGTGTTCGGTCCGACCGTGCAACGGGCTGGTTCGATGCTGGGCGACGTTCTGGGTGGCTCGGCGAGCGTGACGCGACGGCTCGTACGACTTGGCTCGCCCATGTCGATCGAGGACTTCCGCATTCGGCAGATGACGTGGGGAGGCTTGGGGCTCGCGCTCGGCACGGCGGTCTCAGCGCTGCTCTGGTCGACCCGTGGCGCTGCGGTGCCGTGGCTGGTGTTCATCTGCATCGTGGGCATGGTCGTCGGTGTGCTCTGGTGCGACAACAACCTGTCGAGCCAGGTGCGGACTCGCGAAAAACAGTTGCAAGCCGAGTTCCCTGTGGTCGCAGATCTCTTGGCACTGGCTGTTGCAGCCGGCGAGAGTCCCATCGCCGGGCTCGAGCGGATCATCCGCGTGTGCACCGGCACGCTCTCGCATGAGCTGGGCCAGGTGTTGGCTGACATCCGCACCGGCACGGCGATGGCGAGCGCGTTCGATGGCCTCGCTGCGCGGACCGGTGTTGCGAGCATCGCGCGGTTCGCTGAAGGACTCGCGATCGCCGTGGAACGCGGCACACCGCTGGTCGAGGTGCTACATGCTCAGGCCGCGGACGTACGCGAGTCCGGGCGCCGGGAGCTGATGGAGGTCGGCGGGCGCAAGGAGGTCGCGATGATGATCCCCGTCGTCTTCCTGATCCTGCCGGTGACTGTGGTCTTCGCGTTTTTCCCCGGATATATCGGGCTTCATCTGACGTCGGGAATGTGACGGATTGGGAGAGAGGAACGACATGGATCGACTGTTGACGCATCTGTTGGCACGGCACGACGAGCGGGGTGATGTGCCCGGCTGGGTCATGATCACCGTCATGAGCGCGGGGCTGGTGGCCGTCCTCGGCGCAGTAGCCGCGCCTCAGCTGCGACGAATGCTGGAACAGGCATTGTCGGCCGTCGGAGGGTGAGCCGCGTTGAGGCGCCATGCCGATGACGGCGCTGCTGTCGTCGACTTCGTGCTTGTGATGATGCTGCTCGTCCCGTTGGTGCTCGGTATCGCACAGGTGGCCCTCGTGCTCCACGTACGCAACACACTCGCGTCGGCCGCATCCGAAGGTGCCCGCGCGGCAGCGCCGCTTGGAGCCACACCTGATGACGGTGCCGCACGCGCGCGGACGATGATCCGCCAGGCGCTCGCCGACGAATATGCCGACGACGTGACGGCCTCGTGGACCACCGTCAGTGGGATGGCGGGCTCCGAGGTGCTCGTTCATGCGCGCGTGCCGGCTCTCGGGCTGTTCGGGCCAGGAGTTGCTCTGACCGTCCGAGGTCATGCCGTGCGCGAAGTGGCTCCATGAAGAACACTTCCGACGGCACGGCGTCAATTGAGTTCGTGTGGCTCACGATCTTGTTGCTCGTGCCGTTCGTCTACGTGCTCATCGCGGTGTTCGACACCCAACGCACCGCGTACGGCGCATCCACAGCGAGCCGAGCCGCGGCCCGCGCATTCATTCAGGCTCCGGACGTCGTCACCGGCGAACGCCGTGCGAGGGCCGCGGCTGCCGTGGCACTCGACGACCTGACGGTGGTCGGTGCCGCCGTCCGGATCACCTGTCTGCCGAGTCCGGCAGACTGCCTGCAACCTGGCTCCTCGGTGCGTGTGCGGATCAGCACGACGCAACCTCTGCCGCTGACTCCCAGCGCACTGGGTCCGCAGCTGGGTGGCATCACCGTCGACAGCGTGCACACCGAGCCCTACGGCAGCTTCAGGGCGGCGCGTTGAGTCGCGAACGAGGTCAGATCACGGTCGTGACGATCGGGTTCTTCGTGCTGCTCGGGTTGCTCTCCGTCGTGGTGATCAACTCATCGGCGGCGTTCCTCCAACGTCAGGAGCTCGGCAACCTCGCGGACGGTGCCGCTCTTGCCGCCGCTGACGGACTGAGCAAGGACGCCTTCTATCGCGACGGCGCCGACGGCGACCTCGAGCTCGATCCAGCCGAGGCGAGCCGCCTCGTCGCGCAGTATGTGGCCGCCTCGGGTGAGCAGGTCGGTCGCGTGGCCGTGACGGCCACGGCTGACGAGGTGCACGTACGTCTTGAGCGGTCGGTGTCGCTGGCCATCGCCCCGCCCGGCTGGGCCTCGCAAACCACGATCGTGGCTGAGGCGACAGCGCAGCTGCGGCTCAACGAGTGAGCGGTGACCTGGCGTCCACCGCGACCCGCCCGGTGGACGCAAGGTCACCGCTCCAGGGCGGGCGTGGACGCAAGTCACCGCTCCAGGCGGCGTGGACGCAAAGTCACCGCTACAGCGCGGCGCGGATCGTCGCGGCGTACGTCTCGGCTTCGCCGTCGGCATACTTCGTGCGGGGCCAGAAGAAGCCGCGCAGTCCATCACCCTTCGTACGCGGCACGACATGCACGTGAAGGTGGGCCACGCTCTGCGAGACGACATTGTTCATCGCTACGAACGTGCCCTGCGCGCCGAGCCCTGACGTGATCGCGTTGCCGACTCGTTGGGCGGCGCCAAAGAGCGGCACCATCAGGTCTTCGGGCAGATCGGCGAGGGTGACGAGGTGCTGGCGGGGGACCAGGAGCACGTGGCCCTTGAACACCGGCCGTATGTCGAGGAAACCGACAACGTGCTCGTCCTCGAGCACCACGTGCGCGTCGGCCGCACCGGCCACGATGCTGCAGAACAGGCAGTCCTCCGTCATGGGTCGATCAGATCACAGGTGGGGCATAGGGTGGGGTCATGGCTGCCAAGAAGAATGCAAGGAAGAGCGCACCCGGCAAGAAGGCCGCCCCGGCCAGGAAGGGCGCATCCAAGGCGGAGGGCGGCGAGTCGGACATGAAGGCCCGCTTCCGCGAGGCGCTGGAGAAGAAGAGCGCGAGCAAGCACGCTTCGGCTGAAGGTGTCGAGCACGACGGTAGCGAGAAGTCGCACGGTGCCAACGGCCCGACCATGGCACCGGAGTTCCGCCGCAAGAGCATCTGATCTGCCCCTGTAGCCTCGACGGGTGGCGACACCTGACTTTGCAGAACAGACCAAGGCCCTCGACGCGACCCTGACGTCGATCGAGAAGGTCCTCGACCTCGACTCGATTCGTGCCGAGATTGCGACCTTGCAGGAAGAGGTCGGCGACCCCGGACTGTGGGACGACCAGGCCAACGCGCAGCGCGTCACCAGCCGTCTCTCGGCGCTGCAGGCCGAGGTCGAACGTGTCACCGGTCTGCGCCAGCGACTCGACGACGTCGAGCTCATGCACGAGATGGCCACGGAAGAAGGCGACGCCAGCGCCGAGACCGAGGTCTCGAACGAGCTGGTCCGCATCCAGAAGGCGATCGACGCCCTCGAGATCCGCACGCTGCTGTCGGGCGAGTACGACATTCGCGACGCCCTCGTCTCGATCCGATCCGGCGCCGGTGGTGTGGATGCCGCTGACTTCGCGCTGATGCTGCAGCGGATGTACATCCGCTGGGCCGAGCGCCACGGCTACACCGTCGAGGTCTACGACACGTCCTACGCCGAGGAGGCAGGACTCAAGTCGACGACCTTTGCGATCAAGGCGCCCTACGCCTACGGCACTCTGTCGGTCGAGGCCGGCACCCACCGCCTCGTACGCATCTCGCCGTTCGACAACCAGGGCCGCCGCCAGACGTCATTCGCGGCCGTCGAGGTCGTGCCGGTGCTGGAACAGACCGACGAGATCGACCTCCCCGAAGAAGACATCCGCGTTGACGTCTATCGCTCGTCGGGCCCCGGCGGTCAGAGCGTCAACACGACCGACTCCGCCGTACGCCTGACGCACATCCCCACCGGCACTGTTGTGAGCTGCCAGAACGAGAAGAGCCAGCTGCAGAACAAGGCCAGCGCCATGGTGATCCTCAAGGCCAAGCTCCTCGCCCTCAAGAAGGCCGAGGAGCGGGCCCAGCTCGACGAGATGCGCGGGGACGTACAGGCATCGTGGGGCGACCAGATGCGCAACTACGTGCTCAACCCCTACCAAATGGTCAAGGACCTGCGCACCGAGCACGAGACCGGCAACACCCAGGCCGTGCTCGACGGCGAGATCGACGACTTCATCGAGGCCGGCATCCGCTGGCGCCGAGGTCAGGCCGCCTAGTTCGCGCCTAGGTAGTCCGAAGGCTCAGTCGCCCGATGAGAAGGCGGCGTCGAACGCTGCGTCCGGGGCGTCAAACAGGTTGGCCTTCACGAATGCCAATGCCTCTGGCGCACCGAGCAGGCGGTCCATGCCTGCGTCCTCCCACTCGATCGAGATGGGCCCGTCATAGCCGATCGTGTTGAGCATGCGGAAGCATGCCTCCCACGGCACGTCGCCGCGTCCGGTTGACACGAAGTCCCACCCGCGCCGCGGATCCGCCCAAGGCAGGTGCGAGCCGAGGCGCCCGTTGCGCCCGTTGCCGACCTGCTTCTTGGCGTCCTTGCAGTCCACGTGATAGATCCGGTCCTTGAAGTCCCACAGAAAGCCGAGCGGGTCGAGGTCCTGCCACACGAAGTGCGACGGGTCCCAGTTGAGACCAAATGCTTCACGGTGGCCGATTGCCTCGAGAGCGGCGTGAGTCGTCCAGTAGTCGTACGCGATCTCGCTGGGGTGCACCTCATGCGCAAACTTCACCCCTTCCTCGTCGAACACGTCAAGGATCGGGTTCCATCGATCGGCGAAGTCCTGGTAGCCCGCAGCGACCATCTCCTCGCTCGCCGGCGGGAACATCGCGACGTACTTCCAGATGGCTGAGCCGGTGAAACCGATGACGGTGTCGACGCCGAGCAGCTTGGCCGCACGTGCGGTGTTCTTGAGCTCCTCAGCAGCACGCTGACGGACGCCTTCGGGATCTCCGTCACCCCAGATGCGCGGCGACAGGATCCCCTGGTGGCGAGCATCGATCGGGTCGTCGCATACCGCCTGACCCGTCAGGTGGTTGGAGATGGCGTGGACCTTGAGTCCGTTCTTCTCCAGGATGTCGTGACGAGTCTGGATGTAGCCGGGGTCCTCCACTGCGGCCCACGGGTCGAAGTGGTCGCCCCAGCACGCGATCTCGAGCCCGTCATAGCCCCACTCGCCGGCGAGTCTGGCTACCTCTTCGAACGGCAGGTCAGCCCACTGCCCGGTGAAAAGGGTGATCGGTCGAGTCATGTCGAAGCTCCTGTCGTATGGGTGGTGCCGTCGGCTGAACTCGCTGCCACGGCATTGAGGACGCGCTGGACGGCCAAACCGTCGGCAAATGACGGTACGGGGTCGTTGCCTGCGGCGATGTCGTTGACGAAGTCAACGACCTGATGGGTGAAACCGTGCTCGTAGCCGAGCCCGTGACCGGGCGGCCACCACGCAGCGATGTACGGGTGTGAAGACTCAGTCACGATGATCCGTCGGAATCCGGCGATTGACGGATCCTCGGTCCCGTCGAAGTACTCGAGGACGTTCATGTCCTCGAAGTCGAATGCCAAGGAACCCTTGGAGCCGTTGACCTCGAGCCGCAGGGCATTCTTGCGTCCCGTTGCGAAGCGAGTGGCCTCGAAGACGCCGATGGCGCCGCCGACGAAGCGGGCGGTGAAGACGGCCGCATCGTCGACGGTCACCGGTCCACGTTCGGTCTCGGAGCTGGCAGACCCTCCGAGCGTCGCGTGATCTCCCGCGATCGGTCGCGTCTTGACGAATGTCTCCATCAGACCGCTGACGGACTGAATCTGCGAACCGGTCACGAATTGAGCCATGTCGATGATGTGGGCGCCGATGTCGCCGAGCGATCCCGATCCGGCTTTGTCCTTGTCGAGACGCCAGTTGAGCGGGGCATTCTCGTCGCTCAGCCAGTCTTGGAGGTATTGCGCGCGGACGTGACGGATCGTGCCGATGCGTCCCTCAGCGACCAGCTTGTGTGCCAGAGCGACGGCAGGAGTGCGTCGATAGGTGAAACCGACCATGGCGCGTACGCCGTTCTTGGCAGCATCGGCAGCTGCGGCTTCCATGGCCTCCGCCTCGGCGACGGTGTTGGCCAGCGGCTTCTCGCACAGCACGTGCTTGCCAGCCTTGAGTGCCTCGATGGCGATCTCAGCATGGGTGTCCCCGGGGGTGCAGATGTCGATCACGTTGATGTCATCGCGCTTGAGCAGCGCCCGCCAGTCGGTCTCGACCGACTCCCAGCCGAATCGCCGAGCTACTTTGTCAGCGGCTTCCTCGTTGCGACCACAAATTGCGGCCATGCGCGGGTGCAGCGGAAGGTCAAAGAATGCGGGGGCGGTGCGCCACGCCTGGGAGTGGGCAGCGCCCATGAAGGCGTAGCCGACCATGCCGATCCCGAGTTCGGTACGTCCGACGTCAGTCATGTGCCTTGCCTTCCGGGTGGGTCTCAGATGGGGGAAGCGGGTGTGATGGGACCTGCGCACCAGGCAGCTGGTGCGCAGGTCCCGGCCTGTCAGGACTCGAATGCCGACTTGATGTACGTGTCGACGTTGTCCTTGGTCACCACGGGAGCCGACAGCTTGATCTGCCTCGGCACCTCGACCTCGGCGAGGTCAGACATCGACTTGCCCTGAACGAGCAGGCGGGCAAGCTTGACGCCGTCAGCGGCCTGAGTCGACGGGTAGATGACGGTCGCCTTCAGTACCGTGTTGTCAGCCTTGATGTCGCGCATGACGTTGGCCGAACCGGCGCCACCGATCATGACGAACTCGTCACGGTTCGCGTTCTTGATGGCGGCGAGGACGCCAACACCCTGATCGTCATCGTGGTTCCACAGGTAATCGATCTTGGGTGCGGCCTGCAGCAAGTTGGATGCTGCCTTTTCGCCCGACTCGACGGTGAACTCGGCCGCGACGCGGTTCTTGACCGAGAGACCGCAGACCTTGAGCGCGTCAGCGAACCCGCGTGAACGATCCTGTGTCAGCGGCAAGGAATCGATGCCGGCGATCTCGGTGACGACCTTGTTCTTGTCACCCTTGGCGTCGTCACAGACGAACGTTCCGGCTGAGACACCCATGCCGTAGTTGTCACCCAGCACGGTGGAGCGGGCGGCGAACGGCGAGTTGAACTCACGGTCGACGTTGATGACGACGATGCCGGCATCCATGGCCTTGCGAGCCACGGCCGTCATGGCTGCACCATCGAACGGCAGCAGCACGATTGCATCGACCTTGTCGTTGATGAACGTCTCCACTTGCGAGATCTGCAGGTTGACGTCGTTGGTGCCTTCGGCGACACGCAGGTCGACGTCGTCGTACTGCTCGGCCTGGGCGATGGCCGACTTGGTGATGGATCCCATCCAGCCGTGGTCGGCAGCGGGTGCCGAGAAGCCGATGACGACCTTGTCGCCCGACTTGTCGTTGTCGGTGTTGCTCTTGCCAATGGCTGAGCTGGTGTCGCCGTCGTCGCTCGAACCGTTGGTGCACGCTCCGAGTACGAGCGTCGCGGCCGCGAGAGCGCCGACGAGGGCGAAGGCGCGGCGCCTGCGTGGATGGAAGGTGGACATGTGTAACTCCTGTTGTGGTGGGTGGAACTTGTGGGGGGTCAGGTCTTGCGGTTCGCGATGCGCTGCTGGAGGAGCACAGCGACC
Organism: uncultured Actinomycetota bacterium; assembly: GCA_963760105.1. Classification (GTDB taxonomy): domain Bacteria; phylum Actinomycetota; class Actinomycetes; order Propionibacteriales; family Nocardioidaceae; genus Aeromicrobium. The sequence continues at coordinate 362,696 of CAVXBP010000012.1, read as the reverse complement.
ACGATGATCACGCCCTTCGCGACGTTCTGGGTCGACGTCGAGAGGTTGTTGAGCGTGAAGACATTGGTGAGGGTGGTGAAGATCAAGACGCCGAACAGCGTGCCGACGACCGTGCCGCGGCCACCGCTGAGGAGCGTCCCGCCGATGACGACGGCGGCGATCGCGTCGAGCTCCAGAAGGGTGCCGTGCGTCGACGATCCGGTGGTGGTGCGCGACATCAGCATCACCGCGGCGATGCCGCAGGTGGCCCCGAGCAGTGTGTAGAGGTAGACGGTGTGTCGCTGCACCTTGATGCCCGCGAGTCGCGCTGCCTCCGGGTTACCGCCGACCGCGAACGTACGCCGTCCGAACGTCGTGCGGTTGAGCAGGAACCAGCCTGCGAGTGTCACCAGGGCGAAAATGATGACAATCACCGGGATGCCGAATGGCTCGGCTCCGAAGAACTCAGTGAAACCCTGGTTGTCGATGATCTGGGTCTTGCGATCCGCGATGAGCTCAGCGAGACCGCGCGCCGAGGCCAGCATCGCCAGCGTCGCGATGAATGGAACGATCTTGCCGTACGCAATCAGGACGCCGTTGATCACGCCACAGGCGGCACCGACGACCACGGCAGCGAACACCATTGCTATCCAGCCGATGTTGTCGGCCATGGCTTGGGTGCCCGTGGTGGTTGCCCAGACGGACGCCAGCGCGAGGATCGCGCCAACGGACAAGTCGATGCCACCGCCGGTGATCACGAAAGTCATGCCGATTGAGACGACGCCGAGGACAGCGGCGAGACGCAGGATCGTCACCATGTTGTCGGTGCTCGCGAACCGCTCGCCGCTGGTGACCACTCCGACGACACACAGCACGATCAGTGCAATGACGAGTCCGAGGTTGCGGGCAAATCCGAGGGATCTGGTCTTCCCGTGAACCGGGCTCACGGTTTCGACCGTGCTCATGCCTGCATCTCCGATGAAGGGATGAGCCATGAGGGCTCTGGCGTGCTTGCTGCCACGCCGTCTGTTCGCTGGCGCTCGCTCATGCGGCGTCTCCGTTTCCTGTGATCTGGGCGTCGTGGGTCGCAAGGATGCGATCGAGCACGCCGGACGGGTCGATCTCGTTGCTGGGGCCTTCGTGTATGACGCGACCATCGGCGACGACGAGGACGCGGTCCGACAGCCCGAGCACTTCGTCGATGTCGCTGGAGACGATCACCAGAGCCACACCTGAGTCAGCGAGCTCACGGATCAGGTTGTAGATCTCGGCCCGCGCACCGACGTCGACACCGCGCGTCGGCTCGTCGAGCAGCAACACCTTGCACGACCGCAGCAACCAACGGGCCAAGACGACCTTTTGCTGGTTGCCACCCGAGAGTGTGCGGATGATTTGGTCAGGCGCGTCAGGTCGTACGTCGACCGACTTCGCCGCTTCGTGTGCTGCGCGGCGCTCGGCTGATTCGGTTGATATTCCGTAGCGTGAGAATCGCTCGAGGCTGGCGAGCGAGATGTTGCGATAAACGGCGTCATCCAGGATCAGGCCCTGCGACTTGCGCTCCTCCGGGCAGAGTCCGAGACCCGCGTCGACAGCTGAATCGACGGAGCCGTTGCGCAGCCTCTTTCCGTCGACCGTGACAGTTCCGCCGGCAGCCCGGCGAGCACCGAAGACCGTTTCAATGATCTCGCTGCGCCCTGCACCGACGAGCCCGGCGATGCCGACGATCTCACCGGGGCGCGCGGAGAATGACACATCGTGGAACTCACCTTCGCGAGTGATGCCGTCGACCGTGAGCAGCGGAGTTCCATCCGTGATCTCGGTCGTGCGTCGTGGAAAGACCGATGAGACCTCGCGGCCTGTCATCAGCGTGATCAGCTCGGCGGTCTTGGTCTCCTTGGCGGAGAGGTCGGTTGCAACAGTCTTGCCGTCTTTGAGCACGGTGAGCCGGTCTCCGATGCGGCGAATCTCCTCGAGTCTGTGTGAGATGTAGATGATGGCCGTGCCGGAGGAGCGGAGATCCTCCACGACCTTGAACAGGCCGTCGACCTCGTCGGAGTCGAGGACCGCTGATGGCTCGTCCATCACGATCACCCGTGCGTCGTGTGAAAGAGCGCGTGCCATGGAGACGATCTGCTTACCAGCGGCTGAAAGGCTGCCAACCTCGCGTGTTGGGCGGATCTCGGGATGGCCAAGCCTGGCGAGGAGCCCCCGTGCTGCCTTGTTCATGTCGGAGATGCGGGTGACACCCCCGAGCGACATCTCGTGGCCGAGGAAGATGTTGTCTGCCACGCTCAGGCCGTCGATGAGGTCGAGCTCCTGGTAAATGGTGGCCACTCCGGTAGCCAACGCTGCGAGCGGGTCGGCGAACGTGACGGGCTCGCCTTCCCAGAGGATCGTGCCCCGGTCGACGTCATGTGCCCCGGCGAGGATCTTGATGAGCGTTGACTTGCCGGCACCGTTCTGGCCGAGCAGGCAATGCACCTCGCCGGCGCGAACCACGAGGTCGACACCGTCGAGAGCGCGGACGCCCGGGAACTCCTTGACGATTCCGCGCATCTCCAGCAGGGGGGTGGGCATGGCGTGACCTTAGTCACCTCTTTTGTCGTTCGTCAAGCATAAGTATGATGTTGACCGACATACTTGGCGTCTGCCGAAGCGTGAAGGAGGCATGGTTTACTCATGGCCATGACTGTGCCTGCCGGGCTTCCCCCCACGCTCGCCGGCACCGGAGACCTCTTTCAGTTCCTACGCGATGGCAGCCCCCGTACGCGCGCTGAGCTCGCGCAACTTTCGTCTCTCGCCCGGTCGACCGTCACCGCTCGCGTCGACGCTCTGCTGGCGTCGGGCCTGCTCGCTCCGGTCGGCGAGGCCGCCTCGACCGGAGGTCGGCCACCGACGCGCTTTGCCCTCAACCGTGACAACCGCGTGGTGCTCGCGATCGACCTGGGTGCTTCACATGCCAGCGTCGCAGTCACGGACCTCGGCGGAGGGGTGCTGAAGGAGCAGACTGTCGACAGTGACATTGCCGACGGTCCTGAGATCGTGTTGGAGCGTGTCGCTCGGATCGGAACCGAACTGCTCCAAGCCATCGATCGTCCCGTACGCGAGGTTGCCGGTGTCGGAATCGGCGTTCCTGGCCCGGTCGAGCATGCGACGGGTCGTCCGGCAAACCCGCCGATCATGCCGGGGTGGCACGACTACGACATCCCTGAGCACCTGGGCAAGACTTTCAACGGTCCGGTACTGGTCGACAACGACGTCAACCTGATGGCACTCGGCGAGTTCGTCACGTCGTGGCAGTCGTCTCAGCACCTTCTGCTTGTCAAGGTTGCTACCGGAATCGGTGCTGGTCTCGTGGCCGACGGAAGGCTGTTGCGCGGGGCGCTCGGCTCCGCCGGGGATCTTGGACATGTGCAGGTGGCGGGCGCACCGGCGGACATCGTGTGCCGCTGCGGAAACACCGGATGTCTCGAAGCGATTGCTGCCGGCCCGGCAATCGCAGCGAAGCTACGGGCAAAAGGTGTAGACGTCGACGGCTCGCAGGGCATTGTGGATGCAGTCGCGGCGGGTGACATTGCAGCGCTGCAGGCCGTACGTGAAGCGGGGAGAGACATCGGGACCGTTCTCGCGACCTGCGTGAACCTGCTCAATCCATCGGTCATCGTGATCGGCGGCAAGTTGTCGGAGGCTGGCGAATATCTGCTCGCGGGCGTTCGGGAGGTTGTCTACCGCCGCTCGCTGCCGTTGGCCACGCACGACCTGCGCATTGTCGGGACTGCTGCAGGGAGTCAGGGCGGCATCCTCGGTGCGAGTGCCATGGTCATCGACGCGGTTCTCGCGCCTCGTGCTGTCGACGACTACGTCGCGCAGCGAATCTCCTGAAATTTCGCAGCTTTGGACATGGCCGCTTCGGCGAGCCACCTGAACAGTGCTGGGCCGGTCTCATCGACGAACCCGGGGACCGCGCTCAGCTCGGGATGCCATTGCACACCAAGTGCCAGCCACCCTTTGTCGACCGGTTCAATCGCCTCGACGGTGCCGTCGGCCCATGCTGTGGGACACCAGAACGTGCTCGGGTCAGCCACTGCCTGCCGGTGCAGGGCGGTGGTCCGTGCGACAGGTCCTAAGAGACTTTCGATCAGCGATCCCGGTCGTGTACGGACGTCGTGCCCAGGTCCTGGCAGCAGGTGGCCGCTCACCTTCTGGAGCCTCCCGCCGAGTGCAACTGTCATGACCTGAAGGCCGCGGCAGCAGCCGAGAACCGGGAGGCGACGTGCCGCCGCTGCTCGCACCAGGTCCAGCTCGGCGTCGTCACGCGCGCGGTCGACCCCTTCGGCGGCTTCTGAGTGCACCCCCGACAGCGCCGGATCCAGGTCGCCGCCGCCGGTGAGCACCAACGCATCAACGTGGTCGAGGAGGTCAACGCCATGCTCGCCGGGGATCACGACTGGTCGTAGTCCGGCCCTGGCGAGCTGGTCGACGTACGCGTGTGGGGTGCCGATCACAGGCAGGTTCCCGAACGGCCTGGGTACGACGAGCTCATGTCCGACCACGCCGACCACGGGCCGTTGTTCACGGCGAACGTCCATGACTCAGAACGCGATCAGCGCCGTGACGCCGAGCGCCAACCCTGAAACGTAGGTCAGCATCGCTCCCACGTCTCGGAGACCGCCGTGGTTCGCCAGGCTCTTTGATGTCAGCATGCCGAGTGCATGCAGCAACCGCGCTGACAGTGCGGCTATCGCGAGCGCGTTGAGCCACCACCCTTCAGTGAGGGTCGAGCACACGATCAGCAGCGCAATCAGGGTCGGCACGTACTCGGCGGCGTTCCCATGGGCGCGTTGCGCGATCAAAAGGACGTCGGTCGGGTCGGTCGGCAGCTGCGGACCGGTGTCGCCCCGAACTGCACGGAGGCGGGTGACGTTCGCGCCCAGGAGGAAGATCAGGATTCCCATCAGGGAGATGGAGATGATGACGATGTGGCTCATGCGTGTTGCCTTTCCTTCAGATGGATCGGTTGGAGGAGGCGGCGCATGATCGCGCCGCTGAGATCCGTGCCCAGGAGGGCGTCGGTCTTGTGCATGCCACCGGGGCAGGTGACGTTGACCTCGATGAGGCGTCCGGCGATCACGTCGAGGCCCGCCAGAGCGATTCCATGTGAGGCCAGATCCTTGGCGAGTGCTCCGACCATTCGCAGATCTTGCTCGTCGACCTGAGCAGGCGCGACGGGTGGTCCGATGCGGAAGTCCGCCGTGCTCGGCCGGCGTACGACGACGCCGACGATCTCGCCGTCGAGGACGAAAAGCCGCTTGTTGCCGCCCTGCACCTCCGCGAGGTACTCCTGGGCGATCACGTGGCGTTCGCCGCTTCGGGTCGCAGACTCAAGCAGCGCCGTTGCTGACTCGTCGTCCCTGACCAACCACACGTCGACGCCTGCGAATCCGTCGACGGGCTTCACCACGGCCGCACCGTGCTCGGCGACAAAGCGCCGTAGAGCGGCTGGATCGGTGCTCACCAGCGTCCGAGGACACAGATCCGGATAGCGCAGTGCCGCCAGCTTCTCGTGGAATGCGCGCATGCCTTCTGGGCGATTGATGACACGTACGCCGGCGGCCTCGACCAGATCCAGGAGGTATGTGGTGTGGAGGTAGCGGGAATCGACCGGCGGGTCGATTCGGAGCATGACCAGGTCGACGGAGCGAGCCACGTCCAGGACGCGATGCTCCACGCCGCGGTACCACTGCGGTTCGACCGACCACCGGTGATCCAAGCCCCGATTGACCGGTGCGAGTCGAACACGCACGGCCCTGGAATGGACGCGGCCATCAACCACAGCGAGGTCCTCCGGCCCGCAGACCCAGACCGCGACGCCCAGATCCTGCGCAGCGAGCATCAGTCCGACGCTGGCGTCGATCGACGCATCCAGTCCGCGAAGTGGGTCGGTGACGAACAGGAGGTTCATGCGGCCTGCTCGGGGTGTGCCAGCGGGATGCCACCACGAACCGAAGACAGTGCGAGGTCAACCAGCTTCGAACCGAGGTCAATCATCTGAGGTGTCCCGTGAGCCGCCTGCACCCATCGATCAGCGAGATGTCCAGCTTCAGCTGTCAGAAGCTCATGCGCGTGGGCCCGGCAATCATCGTCGTACATCAGGTTCGTCAGGACCGTGGCGATCAGTTCCACCCGCTCCGGCGGCTGCACGTCAAGGAAGCGAACTTCGAGATAGCACCCTCGCGGGCGGACCGGCGGAAACAGGGTGGTGAGGTGCTGGACGACGTCACCTGGCGCGGTGAACGGGACCGCGCCTGCCGCGAAGTCGACATAGGCAGAAACCGGATCAGACCCCGAGATCAGTCGGTCGTCGAATGCTGTCCGCGATGGATCGACGGCAAGCCATGTCGCCAGCCGCGAGTCCGGCCCGACACTGCGCGCGAACACTGCGGCGAGGGAGGGTGCCGCGAGGTTGAGTAGTCGCCACTGGCTGAGGCCGACACTTCCCGACCACCAGTCGAGGCAGAGCTGCGTCGATGCGGTGCGTCGCATCATGCGACGGCCGGCGGGTCCGAGGGTGTCGAATCGGTCCTGCATCGCTACATATCGGGGGGAGGTCAGCTGGAGTGGGACGTCTGCGCTCCGATCGTCGACGGGGGAGTCGAGGAGCGCTATTCCCGCGGTGGCGCAGTCGTCACGAAGCGCCGCGACAGTTTCGGTCAACTTCCTCGCGATCGTCATTGGATCGGATGCGACGGGGAGGCTGAGCTCGACCTGTCCGCCCGGTTCGAAGGTGACGTGGGGTCGGTATGCCGCGTGGTCAGTCGCGGCTCTGACCCTCTCGATCGGCACCGCTGCGCCAGTTGCAGCGTCGGCGACGATCAGCTCGTGCTCGACTCCGACCTTGGTCGAATTCGGCCCACCCGAGAACAACGTGCGCACATCTCGACGAGTCACTGCGAGGTCCATCTCGGCTCCTGATAATGTAAGGCTACCTGTCAATTATTGTAAGGATGCCTTACAGATGTCAAGACCCATTCCGACTCCCAGTCGAATTCCCTTGATCCGGATCGTCGATCTTGCGAGCCGTGCGCTGCAGACCGACATGGTCGCCACCGCAAGTCAACGGGGTGGTCCACAGCTCACGTACGCACACAACGCGGTGTTCTCGACGCTGCAGGTTGAGGGCTCGCGCATCTCTGACATGGCGACGGTGGCAGGGATCACCCGTCAGTCGATGGGGGAGATCGTCCGAGGTCTGGTTGATCTGGGAGTGGTCGAGGTGGGGCCCGATCCAGACGACAAGCGTGCCAAGATCGTCACCTACACGCCGATGGGCCGCGACCTCGCTCGCGCCGGCGTCCAGCACATCATCGACCTGGAGCAGCAGTTCAGCGAGGAGTTCGGAGATGACTATGAGACCGCGCGACGGGTTCTCACGCGCGTCGTCGAGCTTCTCGCGAATTGACAGGCATTGACAGCGGCGACCTGCGATCACAGCGAGCCTTCCCCGCCTCATAGGGGAGTCTGCCTAGACTCGATCGAGTGATTCGATTCGACAAGGTCACCAAGACCTACTCCGGCCAGAAGCGCCCAGCGCTCGATGCCCTCGACCTCGAAATTGAAAAGGGCGAATTCGTCTTCCTGGTCGGCGCATCAGGATCAGGCAAGTCGACATTCCTGCGCCTGATCCTGCGCGAGACGACGCCGACCAGCGGCCGGGTGTACGTCGCTGGCAAGGAGATCAACAAGCTTTCGAGCTGGAAGGTGCCCAAGCTGCGCCGCCAGGTCGGCACCGTGTTCCAGGACTTCCGACTGCTCCCCAACAAGACCGTGACGGAGAACGTCGCCTTCGCGCTTCAGGTGATCGGCAAGCCTCGCCACGAGATTGCCAAGCTCGTCCCCGAGACGCTTGAGATGGTTGGTCTCGAGGGCAAGGGGCACCGGATGCCCGATGAGCTTTCGGGTGGTGAGCAGCAGCGCGTCGCCGTGGCACGAGCATTCGTCAACCGACCGATGATCCTGATCGCCGACGAGCCGACCGGCAACCTCGATCCGGCGACCAGCGTCGGCATCATGAAGCTGCTCGACCGCATCAACCGCACCGATACGACGGTGATCATGGCGACACACGACTCGACGATCGTCGACCAGATGCGCAAACGTGTCATCGAACTTGAAGGCGGGCTGATCGTGCGCGATGAAGCCCGCGGCATCTACGGCTACCAGAACTGAGGAGGTCTCATGCGAAGCACCTTTAGCGAGCTGGGAGCAAGTCTCTCGCGCAACAAGTCCATGACGATCTCACTGGTCGTCACGATGACGGTGTCGTTGCTGTTGGCGGCATTGGGTCTGCTGATCCAGGGCCAGGCCGACCGTACGGAGAAGTACTTCGGCGACCGCCTCCAGCTGCAGATCAACCTGTGCACCAAGAACTCGCCGAGCGCCAACTGCCTCGGCGGTGTGGCGACCGAGGACCAGAAGAAGGCCGTGCAGACGGCGCTGCGGGACAACTCCGAGGTCAAGACGTTCAACGTGCGCACGCCGGCCGAGAACTACGGCCAGGCCCGCGAGCTCCTCGGACAGACCGACACCGGTCGCGCACAGCTCGAGACGCTCGGACCGGATGCGTTCCCCGAGTCCTATTTCGTGACTCTGAAGGACCCCCAGCAGTTCGACGGCGTGGTCAGCCAGGTCTCCGGCATGGACGGGGTCGGCAACGTCAACTCGCTGCGCGAGCTGCTCGGCCCGCTGTTCGAGATCCTTGACAAGATGCGATGGGCTGCGCTCGGAACATCGTTGCTGCTGATCTTCGCGGCCATCCTGCAGGTCTCCAACACGATCCGCATGACGGCGTACGCCCGACGGCGCGAGATCGGCATCATGCGACTGGTCGGCGCCTCGAGCTGGCACATTCAGCTGCCGTTCGTGCTGGAGTCGATGCTGGCGGCGCTGATCTCTGCCGCGTTGGCCGCTGCAGGCCTGACGGCGTTCATGTACTTCGTCGTCTACGGCTATCTGCGTGACACGCTGGGCGAGATCACCACGTGGGTCAGGTGGCAGGAAGCGATCACGGTGATGGGCTACACCACGGGCCTTGCGCTGCTGCTCGCGCTGGTTCCGACACTCGTGATGACCCGCAAATACCTAGACGTGTGACGCTTCGCGACCTTTGGGCATGTCTCGACTATTGAGGCAGGATGTCTCTGGCCGCATCGATCACCTTGGCCAACGCAGGCCTGTTGTCACCGCCGTCCGCCCAGACCGGGTCCTGTGGCAGCGGGCCCATGGGGTCGGCGTCCTGCGGAGCTGTCGTCATCGGATCGAGTGCGCGACGGAACGCCTCGTCCAGCTCAACGAGACGGTGGCCGTCCGGTAGTAGTGACTTCTGGAAGTCGTCATCGGCGGCCACCATGTCGTGGTGGAGGCTTTCGACCAGCGCTTCGACCACAGACCGGGGCACATCGGTGAGGCTGCCAACGAGAGTTCCGACGAGTGCTGTTGGCAGGAGCGGAACGTCGACTTGCAACCGGTCGAGTCCAGCGTGTGAGGTGTAGGCCTTCAAGAGATCGCCGTAGGGCAATCGGTCCAGCCCGCCGATGTCGAAGGGGCGGGATTCTCCTGTGTACGTGAGTGCGCCAACCAGCGCCTCGAGGACGTCGACGATCGCGATCGGCTGGACCATGGAGTTCATCCACGTTGGCATCGTGTGCACGGGCATGCGTTGGCTGACCTGCCGAATGATCTCGAATGAGGTCGAACCGCTGCCCAGGATCACGGCGGCGCGCAGGGTGACGACTGTCGCGGCGGTGCTCGTGAGAATCCGTTCGACTTCGCGCCTCGATTTGATGTGCTCGGAAAGATCTTCGTCGGCAGCGTCGGGAACGATCCCGGACAGGTAGACGATCTTGCTGACGTCAGTGACGCTCAGTGCCTCCTTGAGATTGACGGCTGCCATTCGGTCAGTCTCCGCGAAATCGTCACCACCCATTCCGTGGATCAGGTAGTAAACCGCGTCCATGTCTTGGCATGCGGCTGCCACCTGCGAGCTGTCGAGCACGTCCATGGTGACGGTCTCGACGCGGGAACTCCACCAGGGTTGCTCTCGGGAGGGATCACTCGTGGTGGTGCGCACCTCGTGGCCGCGATCCAACAGCAGGGGCACCAGGCGGCCGCCGACGTATCCGGTTGCGCCGGTCACCAATACCCTCATGTCGTTCCCCGAATTCGCATAACTCATTAGACGGCACCAATGCGGATGTCGCATTCGCAGTGGTCGGGCCGTGTTGAGAGCAAAGGGCGCCGAATTTCGGTCTCAGCGGCGCTTTCGGGCATGCATGCGGTGAGGGGCCGTGCTGTGCACGCTCCGGACACGCCCACCAGCCAACCTGCGTTGACGTCTGAGGAGGATGACCTACAGTTGTGTGGACTGCTTTCACAGTGGTCACATGAGCACCATCAACATCACGCATCGACAGTCTCGCCAGCGAGAAACTTCCCCCAAGGTCGAGGTCATGATCAAGTCAAGGCACAGGTCCGTCACGGCAGCGATACTCGCCGTCGTGATGCTGGCTGCGTTCTCGAGCCCTTCGGTCGCTGACTCCAAGAGCGATTTGGAGAAGCAGAAGAAGGAAGCCAGTGCAGCTGCCAAGAAGGCCAAGAAGGCGCTCGACGGGTCGACCAAGCAGTACGCGGCAGCAGTGTTAGCGCTTCGCGCCGCCCAGAGCAAGCTTGACGTCGCGGAGAACGAGCTCGGCAAGACCAGAGGTCTGCTCGCGGTCGCGCAGCAGTTTGACGCCCAGATGCAGGCAAAGCTCCTGCTGAGCGAGGCCAACCTCGACGCAGCCGAGGCGAAGCTGAAGAAGGGCCAGGCCGACCTCACGGCCTCTGAAGCTCAGGTCGAGCAGTTCACCGTCGCCAACCTGCAGCAAGGCGATCGCGGTATGCGCGCGTTCGGCGACCTGCTGCGCGGCGAGGACCCGACGACCTTCACCGACCGGATGAACCTCAACGACTCGGTGAGCGATGCCCAGCTCGCCACGATGCAGGATCTCGCCGCGACGCGGGTGATCCTCGAGGTCAAGCGGGGCGAGGTCGAGAAACTTCGAGATCTCGTCAAGCAGCAGCGAGCCGAAGCGGCCGCCAACCTGGTGCGCAAGACCAAGCTCGAGGCTCAGGCCGAGGCTCAGCACGAGACGATCGCGGGACTCGTCAGCCAGCGAGAGACGGCGCGCAAGTCGGCTGCAGCGTCCAAGGCAGAGGACGAGAAGCAATACCGTGAGGAAGTTGCCGAGCGCAACCGGCTCGAGGCACAGCTCCGTGCCCTCGCCGAGAAGGAACTGCGTGGGGGCGGCACAGATGCCGGCGGTGACGGCGGAGGCACCCTGACGCGGCCGGTCAACGGTCCGATCACCTCGTCCTACGGAATGCGCAAGCACCCCATCACCGGCGTCTACAAACTGCACGACGGCACCGACTTCGGCGTCAGCTGCGGTACGCCGATCAAGGCCGCAGCGAGCGGCACGATCATCAGCCAGTACTACAACCGCGCATACGGCAACCGGGTCATCTTGAACAACGGCACCATGCGCGGCCAGAGCGTCGTCACGACCTACAACCACCTGAGCCGCTTCGCGAAGAGTTCGGGTTCGCGCGTCACGCGCGGCGAAGTCATCGGCTACGTCGGATCGACCGGCTACTCCACCGGCTGCCACCTGCACTTCATGGTGATCGCGAACGGCAGGACGACCAACCCCGCTGGCTGGCTCTAGAGGCCGTACGCGCTCTTTCCTGCTGCTCGCCGGGACCTCGCATCGGCCCGGCCCACACCTCTCGTGACATCATGGTTTCGTGGCCAAAGAGGTAGGGCGCAAGATCGTTGCGCAGAACAAGAAGGCGCGCCACGACTATCACATCGAAGACACCTTTGAGGCCGGACTCGTCCTCACCGGCACCGAGGTGAAGTCGTTGCGTGCTGGTCGCGCATCCCTGGTCGACGGGTTCGGCGAGGTTGAGCGTGGCGAGGCATGGCTGCTCCACGTCCACATCCCCGAATACACGCAGGGCACCTGGACCAACCACGAGACGCGCCGTCGTCGCAAGATGCTGCTGCACCGCACCGAGATCGAACGCATCGAGCGGCGCACCACCGAAAAGGGCCTGACGATCGTTCCGCTCTCGATCTACTTCAAAGATGGTCGCGCCAAGGTCGAGATAGCTCTCGCGCGAGGCAAGAAGACCTACGACAAGCGCCACGCCATCGCCGAACGCACGGCCACCCGCGAGGCGGAGCGTGACCTGGGGCGTCGACTCAAAGGCATGGGGTGACCTGGACCGACGCTGACCTGCCCGGAGTGGCCGCTGAGCTCGGCATCCCGGGTCTGTTCGACGTGCACGCCCACTTCATGCCGCCGGCGATCATGGCCAAGGTCTGGGCCTACTTCGACTCGGCGGGTCCGATGCTCGGACGTTCCTGGCCGATCATCTATCGAGGCACGGACGAAGAGCGGGTCGAGCAGCTGCGCGCGATGGGAGTCAAGAAGTTCTCGTCGATGTCCTATGCGCACAAGCCCGGCGTCGCGACCTACATGAACGACTGGACGCGGGGCTTCGCCGAACGCACTCCCGACACTCTGTGGTCGGCGACGTTCTATCCCGAACCCGAGGCGGCGACATACGTCACCGACCTGATCGCCGAGGGCGTGGAACTGTTCAAGGCGCATCTTCAGGTCGGCGACTTCGCCGCGGAGGACCCGCTGCTCGAGCCCGTATGGGGTGCTCTCGCCGAAAGTGGCACGCCGATCGTCCTGCACGCCGGATCCGGACCTGCGCCGGGCCGTCACACGGGACCTGATGGCATCGGCGACGTGCTCAGTCGCCATCGCACCCTGAAGGTGATCATCGCCCACATGGGCATGCCTGAGTATGAGGGGTTCTTCGACCTCGCCGACCGGCACGACGAGGTGCGACTCGACACCACGATGGCCTTCGTTGACTTCTGGGACGGGCCGACGCCGAGCGAGATCAGACCCAGACTGTTCGACCTGCAGGACCGCATCCTGTTCGGCACCGACTTTCCCAACATCCCCTATGCCTACGCCCATCAGGTCGAGGCTCTGGAGCGCCTCGACTTCGGTGACGCGTGGTTGGCTGATGTGCTCTGGAACAACGGCGTCAAGCTATTCGGGTCGCCGTGAGGCTCGCCAGCTCACAGGGCAGGTGGCTGCTCGCGGCCATGATCCTGGGATCCGGCATGGCATTTCTCGACGGCTCGATCGTCGGGCTGGCGCTACCGGCCATCGATCGCGATCTTGATGCAGGCGTGACGGGTCTGCAATGGACCGTCAATGCCTACACGCTCACCCTCGCCGCGCTGATCCTCGTCGGTGGATCCCTGGGCGACCGGCTGGGGCGCCGCAAGGTCTACGTCGTCGGTGTCGGGTGGTTCGCCGTCGCCTCGGTGATGTGCGCCGCGGCGCCAACCATCGAGGTGTTGGTGGCGGCCCGCGGGCTACAGGGTGTCGGCGCGGCCTTGCTGACGCCGGGCAGTCTGGCGATCATCTCGGCATCATTTGTCGCCGAAGATCGCGGCAAGGCGATCGGTGTGTGGTCTGGTCTCGCGGGCGTCACCACCGCGATCGGCCCTCTCGTCGGTGGATGGATGGTCGACGCCATCGGTTGGCGATCGATCTTCTGGTTGAACGTTCCGCTGGCGGCCGCGGTGATCTGGTTGTCGGTCAAGCACGTGCCGGAGACAAAGGGACAGCAGGGCAAGCTCGACTTCGCCGGCGCGGCTCTTGCTGCCGGCGGTCTGGCGTTGCTGACGTATGGGCTGGTCGAGAAGTCCTGGCTGTGGTCCGGGCTGGGCGCCGCGGCGATTGGAGCGTTCGTCCTGCATCAGAAGCTGACGCCCCATGCACTCGTTCCACTCGGCCTGTTTGCCGACCGAATCTTCACGGCCGCCAACATCTGTACGTTTGCGATCTACGGTGCGCTCAGCGGGTCGATGTTCCTGCTCGTGCTGCAGCTGCAGTACGTCAGCGACTACAGCCCGCTCGAGGCGGGTCTCGCGACGATTCCCATCACGATCCTGATGCTGCTGTTCTCGTCGAAAGCGGGGGAGCTCGGCGCGAGGATCGGCCCGCGCTGGCCCATGACATTCGGTCCGTTGGTTGCGGCTGCCGGTCTTGTGCTGTTGCTGCGAGTCGGCGAGAACGCCAGCTTCTGGTCTGCAGTCCTGCCGGGGGCCGTCGTCTTTGGCGCCGGCATCACGTTGCTGGTGGCTCCTCTCACCACGGCTGTGCTCGCTGCGGCACCCACCGAGCAGACCGGCATCGCCTCGGGCATCAACAACGCCGTCGCGCGCACGGCCTCGTTGCTCGCCGTGGCCGCGATCCCGCCGATTGCCGGCATCGCGGGAGCAAATTTTGCCGACCCCGAGATCTTTTCGCCCGGCTATCGCACCGGGCTCTGGATCTGCGTGGGAATGCTTGTCGTCGCGGGCATTTTCGCCGCGACGCTGATTCGCGGTCGCGAGGTCAGTCCGGAAGCACTGCAGAACGGGGTCTGATCCCGTTCGGCGGAGGCATCGGAAACTCGGTTCCGTCGCCGAACCCGCGTATGATGGTGAGTGCTGCTTCGGTGGCATTTGAAAATTCAAGAGGGGCTGATCGGTTTCGACTAAGGTCGTTCGATTCAGGAGAAGCGGGTAGAGGATCCAGGGTTATCTCTTTAACGATCTCTGGAAAACAACAAGTGCCGATTCCAATCGCACTGACTTCGCCCTCGCTGCCTAAGCGATAGGTGAAGCGTTGGCCTGGGAGCGTTCCCGTCCCAGATCACCAACGTCATTTAGGGGACTTGCTGGTCACACCACGTCGCAGGGTGTGATCGGGACTTTTATGCGGCTGAGCCTGTCGGAGACGCGTTCGTCCGAGCTCCGGGGCTGAGAAAAGCGCTAGACGAACTACACCCGTAGAAGCCCTGGCTCAGCGCCATAGGACCCGGGTTCGATTCCCGGCAGCTCCACGAAAATCAGGACCTCGACCCGAATGGGTCGAGGTCCTTTTTCGTGGAGCTGCCGGGAATCGAGTGGACCCCACCACCGCGGTGCTGCTTCGCGCCGAAGGCGCCACGCCGGTGCCGCCGCACGAGGGATCCCGGCAGCTCCATTTCGCACGCATACCAAGCGGATGCTCTCTCGGTTGACACAAAGCGTTAGCCATCACTAACGTATTGATCATGACCGACGCATTCTCTGCAGCTGCTGAGCCAAACCGGCGACGCATCCTGCAGTTGCTCGCGTCGCGTCCCATGACGGTCGGCGAGATCGCCGAGCACTTTCCCGTCACCCGTTCGGCGACGTCTCAGCACCTGCTGTTGCTCGTCGATGCCGGACTTGTCGAGGCCGAAAAGGTCGGACGCACGCGCATCTACCGGGTCCTGCCCGATGGATTGCGCAAGCTTCAGGCCGAGATCGACTTGTTCTGGACTTCCGAGCTCGACCTACTGGTCGCTGATGCGCACCAACTCAAGAGGAGCAAGACATGACCATCATCAAAACTGCCACGTTGCCGGTCTCGACCGATGAGGCGTTCGCCCTGATCACCCAGCCCGAGCGACTGCGTCGCTGGATGGGTGTCACCGCCCGCCTCGACCTTCGCGCCGGTGGCGACTTCCGCTGGACCGTGACGCCCGGCAACATCGCGTTCGGCACGGTCACGGAAGTTGAGCCGGGCCGCCGCGTCGTCTTCGACTGGCGATGGGCCCACAGCGAGGCTCCGGAGGGTTCGTCGGTCACGATTGCCGTCGAGCCGGCCGGCGCCGAGACGCTGGTGACGCTCACTCACGAGGGCCTCTCCTCCGACGAAGAGGTTGGCCACACCGAGGGCTGGAACCACTTCTTCGAGCGCCTCGAAAAGGCTGCTGTCGATGGCGACGCGGGTCCGGACGAATGGGCGGCCAGCCCCGAGAACCTCGACCTCCTGACTGCCGCAGAAGCCACGTTGGCGGTGCTGCAGAGTGTTCTCATCAACGTGTCGGACGACGAGCTCAACCAGCCGACACCATGCGCTGAGTTCAACGGGCACGAGCTGGCGGAGCACCTGTTGGGCTCGGTCGTTGCCGTCGGCGCCATGGGTGGCGTGTCGATCGTGGATCCCGGCGTCGGAACGCTGGAGAGCCGCGTGGCCACCATGTCCGCTGAGGCGATCGAAGCATGGCGTTCGCGGGGACTCGAAGGCACTGTCGACAGCCGAGTTGGCGAGATCCCGGCCACGATGGCGGTCAGCATTCTCTCGATCGAGTTCCTGATCCATGCCTGGGACTTCGCGCAGGCATCCGGGCAGACCGTGACGGTGTCAGACGACGTCGTGGCGTTCGTTCGCGAACATGGCGGAATGATCATCGAGGGTTCGCGCGAGCGCGGTGCATTTGGCGCTGAGGTCGACGCCGGCGAATCCTCCTCGGCCCTGGATCAGCTGGTTGCCTTCGCGGGCCGTCGCCCCCTGGCGCAGGCGGCACTCTCGTGAAGATGCCGAAGGCGACCGACGCCGACAAGGACCGGTTCCGCTCACTGATGCCGTCTGGAGAAGGTGTCGAGGTCAAGCCGATGTTCGGCCAGTTGGGCGGCTTCGTGAACGGCAACATGTTCGTCGGCATGTTCGGCGCATCGATCGGCGTGAAGCTGGACCCGGCGGCGGCGAGCGAGCTCGCTTCGCTGCCGGGTGCCGGCCCGTTCGGGCCTGAAGGGCGTCCCATGGGCGGCTACACCGCAGTGCCCGACGGGATGGCCGATGCTGACGTTGCGGAGTGGATCGCTCGTGCGCTGGACCACGTCGGCGCCATGCCGCCGAAGGTCAAGAAGGCGCGATGACGCTTCGCTGGACGCGGGCCGGGGCGTAGCCTCGAGACGTGAGCATCTTTGACGATCGCCAGGTGGCCGAGGCCTTAGGCGGCCTCGACGGGTGGAAACACGACGGGGACGCGATCACCAAGACGTATGAGTTCGCCGACTTTCGGGCAGCCCTGGACTTCATGAATCGTGCGGCGGGGCCGATTGAGGAAGCCGATCATCACCCCGAGTGGACGAATGTCTACAACCGCGTCGCGGTCAGGCTGAGCAGCCATGATGTCGGCGGTGTCACCGACCGTGACATCAAGCTGGCGACAGTGCTCGAACGGGTTGCGGACGCAACCTAGGCCCACAGGCTGCTGCCGAACTCGAACCAGATCGCAGCGGCGACGCCGACGTACCAGAGGCCGATGATCAGCACGGTCCAGTCTGTGGAGATGCGCGCGAGTGTGCTGGCAGGGTGGAGCTCGCGCAGGACCCAGGCGGTCACGAGGACGAACAGCGGGATCATGACGGCCCAGACGACCATGCAATAGGGGCACAGCTTGCCGATCTCATAGATGCTCTGGAACTGGAGCCAGGTCACCAGGCCGATGCCGAACAATGTGCCGAGCCAGAGTCCGACGAGCACGAACGACGGCAGCTTCACCTGCAGGATCAGCGCCAGCCCGATCAGGACGACTCCGGCGAAGCCGACGATGCCGAAATAGGAGTTGGGAAAGCCGAATGCCGAAGCCTGGTCCGACGCCATGACGCCTGCACAGCTGACGAAGGCGTTGATGTCACAACTGAATGTCTTGGTCGGGTCGTCCGAGAGTCGTGCCTTGTCGATCGTGAGCACGATCGAGGCGACGAGCCCGATGACGCCGCCGAACAGCATGATCCAGCGGGGCGGATAGGTCGGCTCGGCGATCGTGTCCACGGTCTGCTCGGTCATAGGCAAGATCCTAGGGTCAGTCGGCAAAGGAGTCTGTCCCAGACTCGTGACCAGACGGGGCAATCTAGGTTAGTGTTCGCATACCGACGGTATCCGAAAGAGGAAGATCATGGCTGAACAGGACCAGACCGAGCACAGCGACGTCATCATCGTGGGCGCCGGACTCTCCGGGATCGGCGCGGCGTACCGCCTGCAGACCGAGTGCCCGGGCAAGAGTTACACGATCCTCGAGGCGCGCGACGCGATCGGTGGAACGTGGGACCTGTTTCGCTACCCGGGCATCCGTTCGGACTCCGACATGTACACGCTGAGCTGGCCGTTCCGCCCGTGGAAGAACCCCAAGGCCATCGCCGACGGTGACGACATCCGCACCTACATTCGCGAGGCGGCCGACGAGTTCGGCATCGAGAAGAACATCCAGTTCGGCACCCGGGTGATCTCAGCAGCCTGGTCCACGGAGGACGCCAAGTGGACTGTGACGTCGACCGTGGACGGCAAGACCGTCACGCAGACCGCGTCGTTCGTCTATCTCTGCAGCGGCTACTACAGCTACGACAAGGGCTACACCCCCGAATTTCCCGGCATCGAGTCGTTCAAGGGGCAGGTCATCCACCCGCAGTTCTGGCCCGAGGACCTCGACTACGCCGACAAGGAAGTTGTCGTGGTTGGCAGCGGCGCCACGGCGGTGACGCTTGTGCCGTCGATGGCCAAGGACGTCAAGCACATCACGATGCTCCAGCGTTCGCCGTCGTACGTGATGGCGCTTCCCGAGGACGACAAGGTTGCCGATGTGATGCGCAAGGTGCTGCCTTCGGGTTTTGCGCACCGGGCGATCCGCCGCAAGAACGCGATGTTCTCGATCGGGATGTATCAGTTCTGTCAGCGCTTCCCCAAGCAGTCGCGCAAGCTGCTGCTCAGGTTGGCGGCCAGGCGACTACCCAAGGGCTATGACCTCGACCCCAACTTCTCGCCCGTGTATGACCCGTGGGACCAGCGCCTGTGCATCGTGCCGAACGGCGACCTGTTCGGCGCGATCCGCAGCGGCAAGGCATCGATCGCCACCGATCACATCGCGTCGTTCGACGCCACCGGCATCGCGTTGGAGTCCGGCAAGCACCTCGACGCCGACATCGTGATCACGGCAACGGGCCTGCAGGTGGTGGCCTTTGGCCAGCTCAAGCTCAGTGTTGACGGCAAGGAGATCGATCCGCATCAGGTGTATGTCTACAAGGGGCTGATGTTCAGCGGTCTGCCCAACCTCGCCTGGTGCGTTGGCTACACCAACGCCTCGTGGACGTTGCGCGCCGACTTGTCGTCGCAGTACGTCTGCAAGCTCATCAATCATCTGGATGCGAAGGGTGTCGACTACGGCATGCCCGACCCCAAGGGCGCCGGCGACGCTCCGCGACCGATTCTCGACCTGACGTCGGGTTATGTGCAGCGAGTTGTCAACGAGCTCCCGCAGCAGGGGATGTCTTCACCGTGGACGATCCGCCAGAACTGGCTGCTCGACTCGCGCGACATGAGGCGTACGGACATCGAGCAGGACATGGTGTTCGGCCGCCAAGCGAAGGTGGCCTCGCTCGCCGGCTAGCTCTGGCAGCTGGGGCACCAGAAGGTGTTGCGCAGGCGGGTCGGCGAGTCGCCGAGCTCGCCGCGCTCGATCGTGGTGCCGCATCGGCGGCACGGCTGTGTGGCTCGTGAGAAGACCCAGTGGTGCTCGCGCTTGCGGGTGTTGCCGGTGAATGTGCGTTGCACGCGTTCGCGGTTGGCGCGAATCATGGTCTGACCTCGCGAGATCATGTGGCCGATGTCCTTGACGTCGGCCACGGGCCGGGTGGGCAGGACGCCCGTGAGGAAGCACAGCTCGTTGACGTACTCGTTGCCGAAGCCGGCGAGATTGCGTTGATCGTGCAGCGCCACGAACACCGGGGTCGCCGGCTCGGCGGTGACCCGACGGACGGCTTCGGCGAGGTCCCACTCAGCTCCGAGCAGGTCGGGGCCGAGATAGGAGAGTGCGTCAGCCTCGCCCTGACGGTCGAGCACCTCGGTGATGCCGAGCGAGAAGCCCACGGCCTGACTTCCAGCCGTTGCCAGCACGACCCGGGCCGTATGGGCGGGGCGTCGCCACTTCTGCCCGAGCCGGTAGGCGTGCCACGCGCCTTCCATCTTGAGGTGCGTGTGGATGGAGTGTCGGCCGACCCGGATCAGCAGGTGCTTGCCGCGGCTCACAGCGTCATCGACGCGCAGCCCGGTCAGGTCGAGGGTGGCAAACGCCGGCACCCGGAAGTCGCTCACCGTCAGCTCGTGGCCCGCGAGAGTGTCATGAAGGAGCCGCGCGGTACGCCAGGCGGTGTCACCCTCAGGCATCGAGCCTCACGCCCTTGGGAGTGCGTTCGAAGCCGGCGTCGCGGAGTGCGTGTCCCAGGGGGGTGTCAGTGATCGGCTCACCGTCGACGGTCTCCACGGTGAGTCGATGCACGCGCCGAGCGCGTACGGTCGCAGCCAGCGATGCGGCTGACGCGGCCAGGCGAGCTGGATCGTGATCAAACACCAAGGCCTTCTTGCCACCTCGTTCGAGGTAGAGCACGAGGCGACCGTCATGCAGGACGACCAGCGAGCCCGCCTTGCGGGCCGGTCGATGTTGGGAGTCGGTGGTGCGGGCGGGCCAGGGCAGCGCCGCGCCAAACGGGTTGGCGGGATCGGTCGCGGCGAGGGTCAGCGCTTCCACATCGGCGACGGCGTCGTCGTCGCTGACGTGGGTGCGCATCCGATCGACTGTCGACGGCACCGCGAACTGGGCGGCACCGAGCGTGTCGATGTAGTAGCCGCGCAGACAGGCGCCGGTCTGCTCGAGCTCCCGCAACACGCGGTAGACACCGGCGAAGCCGCCCGGCGTGCCCTCGGCCATCACCGACCCGCGGGTCACGACGCCGTAGCGTCCGAGCAGCGACTGGGTGCGGGCGAGCTGAAGTGCGGTGGGGTCGGTCGGGGTCGCGGGGAGCGCGAACCACCGCCCGCTGACAGTCGGCGGGCCCTTCAGGGCGACCCGCGGCTGGACTCGGCGACCGTGGATGCGGGCGCGCGGTGGCGGGCGGGTCGTGCGATGGGCGCCACCGCGACCGACGAGGGTGCGCATGGGGGCGAAGGTGTCGTTGCTGATCCGACCGGCCCAGACGAGATCCCAGAGGGCATCGGCAATGGTCGAGTCGTCGTCCTCCTCGAGCGAGTCGGTGAGCTGACGGAACAGGTAGGCGCCGCCGCCTCCCAGCGCCTCGATGATCGCGGTGTGGAGGGCCGCCGGGTCGAAGGCGGAGTGCGCCGGGAGCAGCAGGTCGGGCGGTGATAGCTGCACCCAACCGTCATTGCCGGGCAACGACCCAGCTCCCGACCACAGCACTTCGCCGGCAGAGGTGAGCTCGTCGAGCATCGCGGGGGAGTAGTCGCGCACGCGTGCTGGCAGGACAAGGGACTCCCAGGCCGACGCCGGAAGCGCGACCCCTACAAGTTGGTCAACTGCCGCCAACACGCCCTCGGTGCCTCGCAGGGACGAACCGACGCCTTGCCATGACGGAAGGAATCGTGCGTACGTCGTCGGGTCGACGGGCTCCACCTGCTGGCGTGCGGCTGCCAGGGAGCGCGACCGAATGCGCCGCAGCACGCCAGGTTCGACCCACTCCGCGCCGGTCGCCTGTGGCCTGAACTCGCCTTCGGTGAGTCGACCGTCCCGGGCGAGCCGGCGCAGGACCGTGAGCGCCACCGCGCTGCCGAGACCGAAACGCGCAGCGACCTCGTCAGTCGTGAACGGCCCGTGGGTCCGGGCGAAGCGGGAAATCAGATCGGTGAGCGGGTCGGCGACGCCGTGCAGCAACGCCTCGGAGATGCCGAGCGGAAGTGCGACACCGAGCGCGTCACGCAGACGGCCGGCGTCCTCGATGGCCGTCCAGCGTTCTTCGCCTGCCATGACGACGGCGACGGCTCGGCGAGCCTCCCGCAGGTCGGTGAGCCACGTCTCGGCCTGGACGGCAACGTCTGTTTCGAGTCGTTCGGTGACCTCGCCGACGGTCAGCGGGCCCAGCATCCGCAACAGGTCGGCAACTCCTTCGACATCCTTGGCGCGGCGATCGTCGGCAAGTCGTTGGAGCTCGCGCTCGGTGCGCTCGATCACGTCGGGGTCGAGCAGCTCGCGCAGCTCTGCGCGTCCGAGGAGCTCGGCCAACAGGGTGGGGTCGAGTGTGAGAGCCGATGCTCGCCGTTCGGCCAGCGGGGTGTCGCCCTCGTAGAGGAAGGCGGCCACATAACCGAACAGCAGCGTTTGGGCGAAGGGTGAGGCCTTGTCGGTCGTGACCTCGACGATCGAGATGTCACGGGACTCGATGCGGCGGGCGAGCGTCGCCAGCGCGGGCAGGTCGTAGACGTCCTGCAGGCACTCTCGAGCGGTCTCGAGCAGGATCGGGAACTCGGGGTAGTTGCGCGCGACCTCGAGCAGCTGTGCTGAGCGTTGACGCTGCTGCCACAGCGGAGCGCGCGAACCGGGGTTGCGGCGGGGGAGCAGCAGTGCGCGAGAGGCGCACTCGCGAAAACGTGAGGCGAACAGCGCCGAGCCGCTGACCTCCGCGGTGACGATCTTTTCGAGCTCGTCGGCGTCGAAGACGAACAGCTCGGCGCCAGGTGGCTCGACGTCGGTGTCGGGTATGCGGGCGACGATCCCGTCATCGCTTGCGACGACAGAACCGTCAATGCCGTGGCGCTCAATGATGCGTGCGCCCACGGCCAGCGCCCACGGCGCATGGACTCGGCGGCCATAGGGAGAGTGCAGCACAACTCGCCAGTCGCCGAGCTCGTCGCGGAAGCGCTCGACGACCAAATTGCGATCGGACGGAATCTGGCCGGTGGCCTGACGCTGGTCGCGGAGGTAGGCGGCGAGGTTGTCGGTCGCCTGCTTGCCCAGCCCGGCGTCAGTCGACTGCGCGGCGAGCTGCTTGGGCGGGAGAGCCGAGATCTCCCGCACGAAGCTGCCGATCGCCTCGCCGAGCTCGTAGGGTCGCCCGACTGTGTCACCTTTCCAGAACGGCAGTCGTGCGGGCTGGCCGAAGGCGGGTGTGACGATGACGCGGTCGTGGGTGATCTCCTGGATGCGCCAGCTCGTGGCACCCAGCGCGAACACGTCGTTGATGCGTGACTCGTAGACCATCTCCTCGTCGAGCTCGCCGACTTTGCGGCTGCCTGTTTCCTCGGTGCCAGCAGCGAGGGTCACCGAGAACATCCCTCGATCGGGGATCGTGCCTCCGCTGGTGACGGCCAGGCGCTGAGCACCGGGTCGGCCGGTGAGGGTGCCGGCTTCGCGATCCCACACGACGCGCGGCCTGAGCTCGGCGAACTCGTCGGTCGGGTAGCGCCCGGACAGGAGATCGAGGGTTGCGTCGAATGCGCTCCGGGGGAGGGTTGTGAACGGGGCACTGCGGCACACGGTGGCGTACCACTCCTCGACGTCGAGCGAGTCGAGCGCTGTGGCGGCAACCGTCTGCTGGGCCAGGATGTCGAGGGGGTTGGACGGTATGTCGAGGCGCTCGATCAGCCCTTGCTGCATCCGCGATGTGGTGACCGTCGAGGCGAGGAGATCATGCCGAGAGGTGGGGTAGACAACGCCACGTGAGATCTCTCCGACCTGGTGGCCCGCGCGCCCCACGCGCTGCAATCCACTCGCCACGGACGGCGGGGTCGACACCTGGACCACGAGGTCGACCGCGCCCATGTCGATGCCGAGCTCGAGGCTCGAGGTGGCCACGACACATCGCAGTCGCCCGCCCTTGAGGTCGTCCTCGATCAGTGCGCGTTGCTCCTTGCTCACCGAGCCGTGATGGGCCCGGGCGAGGACGACATCGGCACCTGTGGTCTGCGCGCTCCCGCCCATCAGCTGGGCCGGCGGCCGCTTGGCGTCGGATGTCGACGCGGCGCCAAGCAGCTCGGCGTATGTCTCGTTCAGCCGTGCGGTGAGCCGCTCGGCGAGCCCCCGCGAGTTGACGAAGACGATCGTCGACTGGTGTTGGAGCACCCGTTGGAGGATCGAGTGCTCGACATGGGGCCAGATGCTGCCGCGGGGTGCGTCAGGGTCGTCTCCGGCCGAGGGTGACGGCGGAAGCTGCGTCATGTCGTCGACCGGCACCGTGACCTCGAGCTCGAGGGTCTTGGACGACTCCGGCGCGACGATGCGGACGGGGGCGGCGCCGCCGAGGAATCGGGCGACCTCCTCGTGCGGACGTACGGTGGCGCTGAGCCCGATGCGCTGCGCGGGTCGGTGGAGCAGGGCGTCGAGTCGCTCGAGCGAAACGGCCAGATGTGCTCCACGTTTGGTGCCGGCGACGGCGTGAATCTCATCGACGATGACCGTGTCGACGTCCTGCAGCGTCTCTCGCGCCGCCGACGTCAGCATCAGGAACAGGGACTCAGGTGTCGTGATGAGGATGTCAGGGGGGCGTGACACGAGGGCTCGGCGCTCTCGCGGTGTGGTGTCGCCCGATCGCAGGCCGACCGTCACCTCATGGAAATCGTCGCCGCGGCGTGCCGCTGCATGGGTGATGCCGACCAGAGGCGAACGGAGATTGCGCTCGACATCGACGGCCAGGGCCTTCAAGGGTGAGATGTAGAGGACCCGAGTGCCGGTGGTCTTGCGCGGCCGCATGAGCTCGTCAATCGCCGTGAGGAACGCTGCCAGCGTCTTGCCCGAGCCCGTCGGCGCGACCACCAGCACGTGGTCGTTGCCAGCGATGCCGTCCCATGCGCCGATCTGTGCCGGCGTCGGCTCGGCGAAGGTCTGGTCAAACCATGCGCGTGTCGCGGGTGCGAACGCGTCCGGCAGGGCTGACATGTCGCCATTGTTTCAGCCACCTCGGACACGTGGCATGTCGTAGCGTCGACTGACGTGCATCGTTAGGGTAAGCACACACCTGGAGCAGCCGGGCTCTCACACGCAGGGGATAGCGACGTGACCACACCACAGGCCAGGACCAAGCAGCTGGCGTCATTGACCGGGCTCGTGTTGGTCGGGGTGATCGTCATCGGTGCGTTCGTCGGATCGAATGCTGTCGCCGAGGACCTCACGCCCAAGGCATACAAGGCATTGGTGGAGAGCGGGCTCAGCAACGTCAGGGTCGACTTCGACGGTCGCGAGGCGAAGCTCAGCAACGGTTCACGCGAGGAGCTCGCCAGGGCCGAGAAGATCGTTGAGGGCGTCGGTGGCGTGCGTTCGGCCGCCATCGACACCGACCGGCGCAGCACGCTTCCAACGCCCCCGACGATGTCCCTGAGCCTCACCCGTGACGGTGCGTCTCTCTCGGGTGTGGTCCCGAACGCAGAGATCGCCGCGCGGCTCAAGGAAGTTGCCGAGGACACGTTCGGCACGGTGACGGGCGGCTTGAAGGTCGACTCGTTGGTCGGAACGGCCGACTGGCTGGTCACCATGCCGAAGCTCATCCCGAACGTCGCCGGCGTCAGCGACCTGGCTCTCAGCGTTGACGGCGACTCGCTCGCGATCGGTGGGTCGCTCGGCAGCCAGGCCAGCATCGATGCGTTGACAGAGCTCGTCGAGCCGTCACTCGGCGACCTCAGCCTCGACAACACGCTCAAAGTCGACCCAGGAGTCTTGAGCGCTGAAGACACCCAGGCCATCAAGGCCGCCAGCGTCTACTTCGCGCGCGGCTCCTCGGTCATCGACGGCAACGGCCGGGCCGCACTGGAAGCCATCGTCGATGTGTTGGAGCGCAACACCGGTCTCAAGCTCGAGATCGGCGGACACGCGGGGCCCTCCGACCCGATTCGCGGCAGGGTTCTGAGCGGCGAACGCGTCGCTGCCGTCAAGGACTATCTCGTGGCGAGCGGCATCGACGCCGCCCGTCTTTCAACCAGAAGCTACGGATCTGATCCGGAGAGCGACGGCGACGCATTTGCGGAGCAGTACCGTCGCGTCGACTTCATCGTGAAGGGGAACTGAGTATGTCGGGTTACACCATCGGAGAGATCTTCGTCTGGCTGCTCCTCGCCGCGATTCTCGGCTTCATCCTCGGTTGGCTGGTTCGGACATCGAGATATGAGAGCGAACAAGGCGTCGAAGGCCGCACGCTCCAGGCGGCGCCCGCCAAGGCTGTGGCGCTGAGCGGTGCATCCGGGGCTGCGTCTGCCGAATCCGCTCCATCGGCTTCGGCGTCCGCCAAGAAGGTCGCCAGCAAGAAGACTGCGAAGAAGGCGCCGGCGAAGAAGGCTGCGGCCAAGAAGGCTCCGGCCAAAAAGACTCCGGCCAAAGAGGTCGCCGCAGCCGACGCTCCGGCGAAGAAGCCCACTGCCAAGAAGTCGACAGCCAAGAAGTCGACAGCCAAGACCGCTCCGGCGAAGGTCTCTCCGGCGAAGGTCGCTCCGGTTACGAAGGCCCCGGCCAAGACTCCGGAAGACTCCGGCCAAGAAGACTCCCGCCAAGAAGACCGCGGCCAAGAAGACCCCTGCCAAGAAGACGGTCACGCCGGGGCGGTTCCCCGGATCGGCCAAACCGCTCTCGGACGGTCGCGCTCCGTCAGCCGACTACACGATCAAGGGCAACGAGGATTCGATGATCTTCCACACGCCGGACAGCCCGTCGTACGGCCAGACGATCGCGGAGACGTGGTTCAAGACCGAATCGGCCGCCGTTGCAGCAGGTTTCCGCAAGCCACTCAACGCCTGAGCGACCTCGACCGACCCCAATCTCGTCGCGCGCCACACAGGGCGGTGCGTGGATCTGCGCCGTCCATGAGGCATGCTGGCTCAATGCTTGTCCCGAAGACATCTGTGCGCATTGCGACCCTTTTCACCGCTGCAGCATTGGCCCTCGTGGGATGTGGCGGCAGCAGCGATCCCCAGACCACTCCGGATGCTGACAAGGGCACCGCTGAGAAGCTCATCGAGATCTCACCGCTGACCGGCGCTGCCATGACGAGCGGCCGGCCCGCGAACCCGGTGTTCGTCGTCAAGATCGAGAACACGTTCGGCGGCCGGCCTCAGCTCGGTCTCGACAAGGCCGATCTGGTGCTCGAAGAGCTGGTCGAAGGTGGACTCACGCGCCTCGCAGCGTTCTTCTACAGCTCGCTGCCGTCCAAGGTCGGGCACGTGCGCTCCATGCGTACGACTGACATCGGCATTGCTGCCCCTGTCGGGGGACAGATCATTGCCTCCGGCGGCGCCAACAAGACCTACAAAGAGGTCAAGAAGGCCGGCACCACGATCTTCTCCGAGGACCACGGCGCCCCGGGTTTCAGCAGCGACCCGAGCAAGTCCCGGCCCTACAACCGTCTGATCAACCTCAAGACCGTTGCGAGCAAGGCCAAGCCGACTGCCATCGTGGGGCCCTACTTCACGTGGACGCCGGTCAAGAAGACCGAGCCCGCCCCGACTGACTCGGCGACGCCTCCGCCTGCGCCCAAGACTGCGACGGGCGCGACGGTGCGATTCTCCCGCAACACGAGCACCGAATGGGCCCTCAAGGGTGACCGGTGGAAGCGCACCAATGGTCACGCCACGTCAGGCGGCGACTATGCGGCCGACACGATGATCGTGATGTTCTGCAAGATCGTCGACGCGGGTTACACGGACGTCGCCAACAACCCGGTGCCTGAGACCGTGGTCAAGGGGACGGGTCGGGCCATGATCTTCAAGGGCAACACCGTCACCGAGGCGACCTGGTCGAAGCCTGATCTGAAGTCGACGATCTCGTTCACCGGCGCCGATGGTCAGCCGCTCACGATCGATCCAGGGCACGTCTTCGTCGAGCTGGCCCCTCAGGGCGACGGTTCGGTCAAGCTCCGCTGACCCTCGGTTCGAGCGGTACATCGATCGTCGGGAGCAGACGCAAGCCGGCAAGGATCGCGCCGATGGTTGCCTGCACCTGCTCGCTGGCGGAGTTGGGGTCCTCGGCATCGGCGACGAACTCAGACGCCGACTTGATGGCACCGTAGAACACGATGCCGAATGCCTCGTTGAGGTTTTCGCCTCCGCCGAGATCTTCGAGCAGTGCGTCGACGGTGCGTTGGACGATCCCAAGGGTTGAAGCCTTCTCGGCCTCGTGCCAGCGCTCGTGGCCCAGGGCAACGGGGCCTTCTTGCAGGCAGATGCGGCGGTAGTGCGGTTCGCGGCAGACCTCGAGGAACTTCTCGAGACC
The DNA here is from genome assembly GCA_963760105.1 of uncultured Actinomycetota bacterium. Taxonomy (GTDB): domain Bacteria; phylum Actinomycetota; class Actinomycetes; order Propionibacteriales; family Nocardioidaceae; genus Aeromicrobium. Next base: position 334,754 of record CAVXBP010000012.1, on the reverse strand, counting down.
CACCTGGGCCCGCTCCCACGGGTCCTTGGACGCATCGATGGCCTTTTCGACCTGTCTGGTAGTGCTGCCCTGCACCCGGTCGAAGACGGCCTCGAACAGTGCCAGCTTGCTGGGGAAGTGGTGGTAGAACGCTCCCTTGGTGACGCGTGCCGCGGCGACCACCTCATCGAGGGAGGTGCCGGCATAACCGTGATCGGTGAACAGGCTCGTCGCATTGTCGAGCAGGGCCCGCTTGGTGCTGGAGGAGTAGTCCTGGCGTCTCGTCGTCTTGCGGGCGGTACGAAGGACGCTCTTCGGGCTCACCTTTGTCGGATGCGGCATCCGCCCAGTCTATGACCCCACGCGTGATGTGCCTCGAATCACATACCGAAGGTTTGGAATTGCCTTCGGTATGCAACATACTGAGAGTACGTACCGAGGGTATGTAACCCTCGATTCGACGGTAAACGAAAGGAGCACCCCATGACCTGGAATGCTTACAACCGTCGCAAGGAAGTACTACGCGAGATACTTGCCATCGCTGACCAGCGCCGCAACGACATCACGCTCACCGAACTGCTCGACACGGTCGACGGAAGCCGCGAGGCCTACGCGAACGAGACCGAGCTCCTGTTCGACATCCAGATGAACTGGTACCAGCGCCTCAGCGGTCAGCTGGACCGACTCCTCATCGAGAGTGTCGACACTCCCGAGATCATGGCCGTCACTGCCTGGGTCAACGCCGCCGGCGAGATGCCTGGTGCGCGCGCCCTGCTTGACGCCGAGTTGAACAACCCGGCGCTCGGCAAGGCCTTCGCGAAGGAGCTCACGCTTCTCGCCGCGTCGGCCGGAGTGCCCTGGAACCACCCGGACCTCAACGGTCACGGCAAGCGACTTCGCGACTCAGCTCGCGAGACGGTCGTCTATGCCGATGTCGTCGAGGACGAGACGCCGCACAGCGGTTCGCTCTTGAGCAGGTTGCGCCTCCGCGCTGCCTGACCGGGTCGACGATCACCCCACCTGGCGCCCCTCCCTCCCTCGGCGCCGGGTGGGGTTATCTCTGTCCTGAGCCCTTCTGACGATCGCTCAGCTCGCTGAGCCGTTGGCCGATCTCGGCATCGATCGCCTCGCGGAACTGGCTGCGGAAGATGCCAAGCGTCACCTGACTCGCGATCGGCACCAGATTTTCGATCGTGCGCAGGATGTGCGGCCACTGGTCCTCGGGAAGCCCCGCATCGACGAACGGCTGGATGATCTCGGCGGACACCTCGCGCACGAAGGTGTCGGCGATCTCCCGCAGGTGTGATTGCAGCACCGGGAACAAGCTGATGACCGTCTCCGGCGCCAAGCCGATGGCAACCGCGGCCGCACCCGTACGCACCACGATCGGCTCGAGCAGGCGCACGACATCTCGGTCGCCGTCGACCCACTCGACGAGGCCAAACGCCTCCATCGAGTCGATCAGGGTGTCGTCGCGCTCTACCCCGGCAAGCGCTGTGAGTGCATCGCGGGACAGCACTTCGGCGCCGTCCTCGTCGTTGGGCAGGTCGAGGATGTTGATGAGGTCGAGGGCATGGCCCGCGGCGGCACTCGGTGCACCGGAGATCGCTTTCTCCACGGCCGCAAGCGTGTAGCCACGGTCGAGGAGCTGGCGGATGAGCTGCAGTCGCTGCAGGTGCTCGCGTGTGTAGTAACCCGTGCGCCCCTCCAGCCGTGGCGCCGCGATGAGGCCGCGACCGGCGTAGGCGCGCACGTTGCGCACCGTCATCTGCGCGCGGGCCGCCAACTCGTCGACGGTGAATTCGTCGACTGCCGACGCGTCTCTGGGCATGGCTGCATCATAGAGGCATGGACACGATGCGAGGACGGCTGTTGGTCGCGACTCCCGCGATCGAATCGGGTCCGTTCCTGCGCAGTGTCGTGTTCCTCCTCGACCATGACGGCGACGGCGCACTGGGCGTGATCGTCAATCGACCGCTCGACTCCGAGGTGGACGACGTGCTGCCCGACTGGGCAGATCTGGTCAACGCCCCGGTATGTCTGTTCGATGGGGGGCCAGTGGCGATGGACTCGGCTTTGGCGCTGGGCGTCATCTCCGACATCGCACCACCCCAGGGTTGGCGACAGATGGCGGGTCGGGTCGGACTCGTCGATCTCGAAGGTCCGCTGCCCGTGCACGGCGAGTTTGCTGGGCTGAGGCTCTTCGCGGGATACGCCGGTTGGGGGCCAGGTCAGCTCGAGGACGAGATCGAGGAGGGCGCGTGGCTGGTCATAGACGCCCGCGACGATGACCTCGTCTCGCCACAGCCGGAGACTCTCTGGCGCGAAGTCCTGCGGCGTCAGGAAAACGATGCAAGGTTCCTCACGACATTCCCTGACGACCCCTCGGCCAACTGAACCCAACTCGTTAGGATGGTCGCGTGGCTTTCTTTGGACGCGGTACCGAGACGGTGGTGGACGAGCGCACTGACATGCGCACAGAAGAGGGAGATCACGAGAAGTTCTCCCACTACGTCCCCAAGGAGGAGCTGACCGAGGCCATGGTCATGGGCAGTCCGGTTGTCGCACTGTGCGGCAAGGTCTGGGTGCCGAGCCGTGATCCCGAGCGCTTCCCCGTCTGCCCCGAGTGCAAGGACATCTGGGAGAGCATGGGCGACGACAAGGGCGACAAGGGCAAGGGCGACAAGGGGGACTCCTCGGGTGATGCGTAGCCAGCACCTCCGGGTCTGGCAGCGAGACGCACTCGAGCTCTATCAGCGCACGCAACCCCGTGACTTCCTCACGGTTGCAACGCCTGGTGCCGGCAAGACCACGTTCGCGCTGACCATTGCCGCCGACCTGATGTCACGCGGCATCGTCGAGCGAGTCGTGATCGTCACGCCGACCGACCACCTCAAGACCCAGTGGGCCCTCGCGGCATCCGGCATCGGCATCACGCTCGACCCTTCGGTGACCGGCCAGGGACGACTTGGCGCCGACTTCGACGGGTTCGCCGTCACGTATGCGGGCCTTGCCGTCAACGCCAACAGCTATCGCACCCGCATCGACAATCGGCCGACCATGGTGATCCTCGATGAGGTCCACCACGCCGCCGATGCGCTGAGCTGGGGTGAGGCCGTGCAGGAGGCCTGCGAGCCGGCCATTCGCCGGCTCTCGCTCACGGGCACGCCATTTCGTTCCGACGACAACCCGATCCCGTTCGTCACCTATGCGCCGGCTGCCGACGGCACGATCTCGAGTGTCGCCGACTTCTCCTACGGATATGGTCATGCGCTGCGCGACGGGGTCGTGCGTCCGGTGCTGTTCATGGCCTACTCGGGACAGATGCACTGGCGCACCAGAGCCGGCGACGAGGTCGCGGCGCGACTGGGTGAACCACTCGACCGGGCCGCCACGGCCCAGGCGCTGCGCACTGCGCTCGACCCCCAGGGCTCGTGGATCCCCGCCGTCCTGCAGGCTGCTCACACGCGCCTGCTGGAGGTGCGTCGTGACGTGCCGGACGCCGGTGGTCTGGTGATCGCGAGCGACCAGGACACGGCGCGCCAGTATGCCGCCGTTCTCGCAGGTCTGACGGGCACCGACCCAACTGTCGTGTTGTCGGACGAGCCCGGCTCGAGTGCCCGCATCGCTGACTTCTCCGCCGGCATGACGCCGTGGATGGTTGCGGTGCGCATGGTCAGCGAGGGCGTCGACATTCCACGCCTGTCGGTGGGTGTCTACGCAACGACGACGGCGACCCCGCTCTATTTCGCCCAGGCGGTGGGCCGCTTCGTGCGTACCCGCCGACGCGGCGAGACAGCGTCGATCTTCGTGCCGAGCGTGCCCGGGCTGCTGGCGCTCGCCGCGGACCTTGAGGCACAGCGCGATCACGTGATCGGGCGACCCGTCGCCGACGAAGCTGACCTGTTTGCTGCGGAGGCCGAGCTGATGGCGAAGGCGCAGCAGGAGGAGGGCGCTTCAGACCAGCTGGGCGAATACCGCGCGCTCGGCAGTGACGCGTCATTCGACCGGCTCGTCTACGACGGAGGCGAGTTCGGCTATGACGCGCTTGCCGATGATGACGGTGAGCTCGACTTTCTCGGCATACCGGGCCTGCTCGATCATGAGCAGGTCGCCGAGCTGCTCCGCAAGTCACGATCTCGTCGCGGCAAGGCCCAGCCGTCGGCCGCTCCTGCAGCAGACGTCGCGTTCGAGCGACGGGCCTCCTTGCGCAAGGAGCTGCATGCGCTGGTCGGTGCGTGGCATCACCGGACGGGCACCCCGCACGGGGTGACCCACAGCCGGCTGCGACAGCAGTGCGGCGGCCCCGCGGCAACGGCTGCGTCCGCAGTCGAGCTGCAGGAGCGCATAGACGCGCTCCGGACCTGGGCGTTGAAGGCCTCGGGCTGACGGTCCCGCGTAGCCTGCCCACATACGCCCCTTTGCGGAGGGTCCCGACTCCATGACTTCGGAAAGGCACCCCCTTGAGCTCCATGGCTGTGCGCACGCGAATCTTTGCGGCGATCCTCGACCGTGTCTCCACCCCGGTCGAGGAGGCCAAGGACTTTGCCAAGCTGCGGGCTGATCGACGCAAGCTGCAGACCTCGGCAATCGGCCGACGGATCTTCGGCAGCGTGGACCCGGGCGCCGACGTCGAGACGATCAGCTGGGGCTCAGATCGTGAGGCGTTGGTCTATCGGCCGAAAGGAGCGATTGCGCCGCTGCCATGCGTCGTCAACTTCCACGGTGGTGGCTGGGTGCAGGGCAATCCGGCGCAGTCAGCCTGGCTCGCCAGCCGCGTCGCGGTGCGCAACAAGGTCGTCGTCATCTCGCCGGCCTACCGACTGGCGCCCGAGGACACCTTCCCGGCGGGCGTCGAGGATTGCCGGGATGCCGTCAGCTGGGCCGTCAAGCACGCTGACGACCTCGGCATCGACGGTGAACGCATGGCCGTCATGGGCGACAGCGCAGGTGGCAACCTTGCCGCGGTCGTCGCGTTGCTGGCTCGTGACGCGGGAGGTCCCGAGCTCCGCGCGCAGGTGCTGATCTATCCCGGCGTGGAGATGTACGACAAGTGGCCGTCGGAGATCCGCAATGCCGAGGCGCCGGTCCTGACCTCTCGCAACATGCGCGCGTTCGCGAAGCTCTATCTCGGTGACCAGTACGGAACCGAGGACTTCCGGGCATCGCCGATCCGGGCACAGTCACACGCTGACCTGCCCAAGACGTTCATCCTGACGGCCGAGCACGATCCATTGCTCGACAACGGCGCGCACTATCGCGATGCGCTGGTGGCCGCGGGCGTCCCCGTTCGGTATGCCGAGTATGAAGGCGCCATCCATGGGTTCATGAGCCTTCCGGGCGTCGTACCGGTGGCCAAGCGGGCACTTGACGACATCGTCGACTTCCTGCGCCAAACATTGTGACAGTGACACTGTCACGATCGCGCTGAGTCGCGGTAGAGTCCGGATACATGAGGCGTGACCACTGGCAGCGCGAGATCGCTCGGCTCGACCCGGAGACTGACTTCGAGGAGATCTCCCGGATCGTCACGTACTACGAGTTTCCGTGGGACGTCCAGCAGTCGCTGAGCTTCGCGCTGTTTCGCACCTACGCGGTCCCGTCCATCGGTCGTCTGTTGTTCGACACCGGTGAGTTCACGACCGACACCCAAAAGCGTCATGACGACACCGCGCTGGTGCTCGAGTCGGTGTTGGACGAGGGCATGGAGTCGGCCAAGGGCCGTTCTGCCATTCGCCGCATGAACCAGATGCACGGAAGCTACGACATCTCCAACGACGACATGCGATATGTCCTGGCGACCTTCGTCGTGATCCCGCAACGGTGGATTCGCGACTATGGCTGGCGCCGGGGGACCGAGGGCGAGAAGGTCGCCTCGGTTCGCTACTACCAGCGCATGGGTCGATTGATGGGCATCAAGGACCTGCCGGCCGACTTCGCCGGCTTCGAGGAGCTGCTCGACACCTACGAGCGCGAGCACTTCGCGTATGACCAGAAGTCGCGAGCTGTGGCTGATGCGACCCTCGAGCTGCTCGTGTCGTTCTATCCGCGGGTCTTCGCCAAGGGCACGAACCTGTTCAGCCGCGCTCTGATGGACGACCACCTGCTCAAGGCGTTTGACTACAAGAAGCCGTCGCGTCCGGTTGTCTGGCTGTCACGCGCCAGCCTGAGACTGCGGGCGCGGGTCGTCCGGATGATGCCGGCGCGACACAAGCCGGTGCACGCCAATGACCTCAAGCGGATCAAGTCCTATCCCGGTGGCTTCATCGTCGAGCGGCTTGGCACGTTCCCTTCGTCGATGCCCGAGATGAGTGACGAGTCGACCGTCGCGTGAGCAATCTGCGCAAGGTGTAAACGTCGTTGACATCAGCACGTGACTTTTGTGACGCACTTCTCGTTGTGACTGCTGGGTAAGTTCGAGAGGGAACGAATGTCACGAGTCACCAGGCACCGCCACTTCTGGCCACTGTCGATCGCTGTCATGACGATGGTGCTGACGATGGGTACGTTCCCCGCATATGCGGCGTGGACGCAGCAGTTCCACGGCGGTTCGACGCCGTCGGCCGCGCCCAGCTCGGTCGATGAGTCCAAGCCGCACTCGCACACCGACCCAGAAACCAAGAACGCCATCTCCCGGGGTCCTGCTTCGGAGGGTACGGCCGACCCGACTTCAGCCCTCCAGGCAATCACCGGTGCGTCTGCCGTCGCGGCGCAGCGCAGTGAGCCCGACCCCACGCTCGTCAAGACGCCGAGCCCCGCACCGCGTGCCGCGGTGCCGCAAAATCGCTACGCCATGGCCGGCGGCTGCTACGCCCTCCAGTCGACGAGCAACGGCAAATGGGTGACCCGCGCCGGCACCGGCTACGCCGCGACAGCCGCCACCATCGCCGCCGCCGAACCATTCCACTTCCAGGCCACGGACCTTGGCACCTACCTCCTGTACGGCAAGCCCGCAAGCTTCGTGAGCTCGGGCCAACAGGGTTCGATCACCGCAGCAGCGAAGCCATCGCCGGACGCCGACTGGACCGCTGAACGATCCGGTGGGAAGTTCACGTTCACCCTCCCGGCCAAGAAGGTTGCCCTCGGAGTGAGCCCCGACTCGCAGCTGCGGGGCGGCTCGGCGACGCCATTCGCCCTGAAGGTCACGACCGGGTGTGAGAAGTGGCCCGAGATCGACGTCAACGTGACGGGCAACCCGTTCGGCGGCAAGACGCCGTACCAAGAGGTGCGCGGCTACCTCGATGCGCACACCCACGGCATGGCCTTTGAGTTCCTCGGTGGCGAGCTGCACTGCGGTCGCCCGTGGCATCCGTACGGTGTGGTCGCCGCTCTGCAGGACTGCCCCGATCACTCGCTGACGGGCGGTTACGGCGCAGTCGTCGAGAACTTCATGAAGGGCGGCTCGCCTGTTGCGCCGCACGACACGATCGGCTGGCCGACGTTCAAGGACTGGCCGGCACCTCACTCACTCACGCACGAGGGCACCTATTACAAGTGGCTTGAGCGTGCGTGGCGCGGAGGTCAGCGTGTCTTCGTCAACCTGCTGGTCGAGAACAACCAGTTGTGCACGATCTACCCGCTCAAGCGAAATTCGTGTGACGACATGACGTCACTGCGTCTCCAGGCTGAGGACATGCGCAAGTTCGAGCGCTACATCGACGCCCAGAACGGTGGACCCGGCAAGGGCTGGTACCGCATCGTGACCGACCCGTTCCAGGCCCGATCGGTGATCAACCAGGGCAAGCTCGCGGTCGTCATGGGCATGGAGACCAGCGTGCCGTTCGGATGCTCGACCAAGCTGGGCATCCCGCAGTGCAGTGCAGCCCAGATCGACAAGCAGCTTGACGACGTCTTCGCGATGGGCGTGCGCCAGGCCGAGCTGGTCAACAAGTTCGACAACGCCTTGTCGGGCGTTGCGGGCGACAGCGGCACGATCGGTCCGCTCGTCAACAGCGCCAACTTCCTCGAGACCGGATCGTTCTGGGACATGCGCACCTGCACCAACGGCGAGCCGGGTGTTGCAGACAACGAGCAGCCAACGGTCCCGACAGTCACGCCGGAACAGGACGCGCTCTTCGGTGCTGTGGCGAGCCTGGCACTGCCGCTGAAGCTGCCGCTCTATCCGAAGGGTCCGCACTGCAACGCTCGCGGCCTGACGACCTTGGGTGACCACACGATCGCCGGTATGGCCAAGCGCCACATCATGTTCGACCCCGATCACATGAGCGTTGTCGCTCGCAAGTCATCGTTGGACCTGACCGAAAAGCTGAAGTATCCGGGTGTCGTCTCCAGCCACTCGTGGTCGACGCCTGACGCCTACCCGCGCATCTACAAGGCCGGCGGCGTCATCACTCCCTACGCGGGCGACAGTGCTGGATTCGTTGCCAAGTGGAAGAAGCACCTCACGTGGGCTGACCCGCGCTACTACTTCGGCTTCGGCTACGGCGCCGACATCAACGGTCTGGGCGCTCAGGGCGACCCGCGCGGCGCCAACGCTCCCAACAAGGTCACCTACCCGTTCAAGGGTCTCGGTGGCGTGACGATCGACAAGCAGGTCAGCGGTCAGCGCGTCTACGACATCAACGTCGACGGTGTCTCCCACTACGGCCTCTACCCCGACTGGATCGAGGACCTGCGCAAGCAGGGCGGCGAGGCGATCGCGGACGACATGAGTCGCGGAGCTGAGGCTTACCTTCAGACCTGGGAGCGGGCACAAGGTGTCACGAACGACGCATGTCGCGATCCGCGGGCTCTCAAGTCCGAGACCGTCATCAGGGCGATCAAGGCGGGCTCCTCGGTCAAGAGCGTCTTGTTGAAGGCCGGTCAGCCGCATACGCGACTCGCCACGAAGTTCACCTACTGCGCCAAGAACTCCAAGGGCAAGACCGTGAACCGTTCGGTGATTTTCGACGCGGTCGGCAAAGTCGTCCGAGTCACCTGAGTCAGAGCCGGAGCGCAATGGCTTGAGCCCCACGGAAGGATTCGTGGGGCCATGCGGTTGACCCAGTCGTGAGACTTTCAGTACTGGACCTGGTGCCCGTCCGATCCGATCAATCGACGGGCGATGCGATCGCCGCCACCGTCGGGTTGGTGCAGGTGGCGGACAAGCTGGGCTTCGACCGATTCTGGGTTGCCGAGCACCACAACATGCCCGCCGTCGCGGCCACCTCCCCGCCGGTGCTGATCGCGCACCTTGCGGCGCACACCGAGTCGATCAGGATCGGGTCGGGCGGCGTCATGCTGCCCAACCACGCCCCGCTCGCGGTCGCCGAGCAGTTCGCTCTGCTGGAGGCAGCCCACCCGAACAGGATCGACCTCGGCATCGGCCGGGCGCCTGGCTCCGACCCGGTGACGTCGATGGCGCTGCGCGGCGCAGCCGGACGAGACGACACCGACATCGAGAACTTCCCGCAATATCTCGATGACGTCATGGCGCTGATGGGCACCGGCGGAGTGCGGGTCGCCGTCCCGCGACAGAACACGGCGCTGAATCACAACTACGTGCTCAAGGCGACGCCGGCGGCTGTCACCACACCGCGTATGTGGTTGCTCGGCTCGTCGATGTATTCGGCGCACCTGGCCGCCGCGAAGGGCCTGCCGTACGTATTTGCGCACCACTTCTCGGGCCACGGCACGGCCGAGGCGCTTGAGGTCTATCGCACCGAGTTCCAGCCGAGCGTCACCACCCCAGAACCCGTCACCTTCCTGACGGTCAACGCGGTTGTCGCCGACACCGCTGACGAGGCCGCCGCGCTCATGCTGCCCAACCTCCAGCTCATGGCGAGACTTCGGACCGGCCAGCCTCTGACTGCTCTCGATCTCGTCGAGGACGCAGAGGAGCAGACCCTCCACCCGCAGCAGGAGGCGTTGGTCGAGGCCGGTCTCGCCCGAGCGGTGGTGGGCACCCCGGCCGAAGCAGCTGAACAGGTGCGGCGCCTGGCGGAGCAGTTCGGCGTTGATGAGGTCATGATCAATCCCGTCGCCTCAGCTCGTCGCGGCACCGACCCGCGTACGTCCCCTGGCCGGCTCAGCACGTTGGAGCTGCTCGCCGCCGAGCTGCTCTGAACGGCGTGGGTCAGAACCAGATGCTGAGGTAGGGCGCTGCGGGCGAGCGGAACATGGCATCAACGCGACCGGCGTCTCCACTCAACAGGCCTGCAGCCGCCAACGGACGTGAAGAAACTCCGCCGAGGTACATCGCCGACAGGGCGTTGACGGACATGACCGACTCCGCCGGCTCGTCGACGGCGGTGACCTGTGCGGAGCCGAGAGCGTCGACCTCGATCGCCCAGGTTCCGTCGGCAAAGCCCAGCTCGTCCGTGACCGCGACGACAAGTCGGCCGGGCACACGGTAGGTACGCGACGCGAGCGCTCGCCTGACGTCCAGGACGCGCGTCCAGAGGTGGTCGTTCTCACTGACCCGGATCGCTCGGAAGTCGGCAACCATCCACCGCAGCGGCTCGTCCACCGGGCGCAGCTGAGCCGTGATGGTGGCGACGAGGTCCATCTCGAGCAGGAACCTCCAGAGACCGGCGTAGGCATCGGGGGATGTTGAGACCAGCGTGTGGAGCTTCAGGTTGTGGTGCGTGAAGTCGGTCTCGTCAGGTACGACCTGATAGATCGCGAAACCGTGCGGCGTTCCGTCGACGTCGTCGTAGCGCACGAAGCGCAGATTCTTTGCGTTGTCGTCGCCGACCATGAGTCCGAGCTGGCGGTCCCACAGGACGCTGGTCGCCGCGTAGTGCACCTGCCCCGCCGTCATGGCGCGCTCCCGCTCGACGATCGAGTGTCCGCTGACGCGTAGTTGTTCCGCCGTGACGAAGTGCACGCGCCCTGGGGCTTCCGGACCGGTCCAGCGGGCCCGGCGTGCGTCGATCGTGAGGTCGCGCGCCATCGCGGCAGGTGCGAACCCGAACCGTCCGTAGATCGTGGCCTCGGAAACGGTCAGCATCGCGACGGGCAGATCAAGGGCGACTGCGGTGCGCAGCTCGGACTCGAGCAGGGCTCGCGCGATCCCGCGCCGCCGGTGCGTCGGCGCCACCGACACTCCGCTGATGGCCCAGGTCGGAACCGACGATCCACCCGGGACAGTCAGGTCGGCGATCCAGCTGACGGCTGTCGCAACGGGCGTCGCGGGGTCGGCAACGGACCTGTCCCACACGCCGATGATGCGGTCGTCGCCGCTCAGATAGCCACGGCGCTGGTCGATCAGCTCAGTCGAGGGGCTCGGACCCATGAAGCCGCGTGCCTCTGCGCGAAACCATGCTTCGTAGGCGGCATGGTCGCTCGCGTCGAGCCGCGCCATGGTCAGGCCATCAGCGGCGAGCTTGGCGCGGGAGGTCTCGTCGACCGGCAGGCTGACGGGGGAGACGCTCATGTCGTCAGACCGATGCCGGCAGCTGACCATTCGCTGTGCACTGCTGGCAGGTTGTCGGGGGACACGGCGGCGGTGAGGCGCTCGATGACGGTCACGGCGAATCCCTCGGCCGCGGCATCGAGAGCTGTCGCGCGTACGCAGTAGTCCGTGGCGATGCCGCACACGTCCACTGCGTCGATGCCGGCTGTCCGCAGCCAGTCGGCGAGGGTCGTGCCCTGTGTCGATGCACCCTCGAAGCCCGAGTAGGCCGCGGCGTACTCGCCCTTGAAGAAGATCTCGTCGAACATTGATGCCTCGAGCGGCACATGGAACTCTTCCCCGACTGTCCCCACCACGCAGTGTCGTGGCCACGAGTCGATGAAGTCGGGTGTGTCGGAGAAGTGCGATCCGGGGTCGATGTGGTGGTCGCGGGTGGCCACCACGGTGTCGTACGTGCCCGACTGGATGAGCCGTGCGACATCTGCGGCGACCTTCGCACCGCCGGACACGGCGAGCGATCCTCCCTCGCAGAAGTCGTTCTGGACGTCAACGACGATCAAGGCTGTTGTCATCGAATCTCCTCGAAGATGGTGTCGATCACGGGCTCGCCACGGGAGAGCTGTGTGGCCGCGGCGGGCAACTCCTCGAGTGCAGCCTGCAGCCGCGATCGAGCAGCCTCGAGTGGCTCGTCGTGGATGCGCGTGCCCTGTCGCACCAGCTCGACGAGAACTGAGCGGCCAGGCCCGGCCGGCTCACCGCCGATGCCGATGACCTCGGCCTGGGCGACGCCTGCGGGGTTGTGACGGCGCAGTGCGTATTTGCGTCCGCCGACCGAGACCTTGTCCTTGCTCGCCTTGGCAACCGACACCATCTCGCCGTCGTCGTCGGCGCGAGCAACCAGCTTGTAGACGAAGCTGCTGGTCGGCACGCCTGACCCGGTCACGAGCGCGGTGCCGACCCCGTATCCGTCGACGGGGGCCGAGGCCAGCGCCGCGATTGCGTGCTCGTCCAGATCGCTTGTCACGGTGATGCGGGTGGAGGGTGAGCCGAGATCATCGAGCTGTTTGCGGACGCTCTTCGCCAGCGACACCAGGTCGCCGGAATCAAGACGAACGCCGCCAAGATCTGCGCCCGCAACCTCCACGGCGAGCCTGACGCCCTCCGCGATGTCGAACGTGTCGACCAGCAACGTCGTCTCGGGTCCGAGGGCACGCACCTGGGCCTCGAACGCGTCGCGCTCGCTGTCATGCAGCAGCGTGAACGAGTGGGCGCTGGTGCCTGTGGTCGGTATGCCGTAGGTCCTGCCCGCCTCAAGATTGGACGTCGCGGCGAAGCCTGCCACGTACGCGGCGCGAGCTGCGGACACCGCTGACTGCTCGTGCGTGCGCCGGGAGCCCATTTCGATGCAGGGTCGGTCCCCGGCGGCGCTGACCATGCGCGATGCGGCGGAGGCGATGGCTGAATCGTGGTTGAGGATCGAGAGGAACACGGTCTCGAGGATCACGCACTCGGCGAAGGTGCCCTCGACGATCAGCACGGGGGAGTAGGGGAAGTAGATCTCGCCTTCTGGGTAGCCCCAGATCGAGCCGGTGAACTCATACGACGCGAGCCAGTCGATCGTGTCATCGTCCACGACGCCGGACTCCCGCAACCAGGCGAGCTCGGGCTCGCCGAAGCGGAAGTTCTCAAGTGCTTCGAGCAGCCTGTCGACGCCGGCGATCACCCCGTATCGCCTGCCGTTCGACAGCCGGCGGGCGAAGAGCTCGAAGACGCAAGCTCGCTCGGCCGTGCCATCGCGCAGGGTTGCCTGGAGCATCGTGAGCTCATAGCGGTCGGTCAGCAGCGCCGTGCTGGCAATCGTCGTCACGGTTCAAGGTTATGCCTGCTGGATCCCTGCCATTTCGCCGCGCCGCGCGCCTGCGTCACAATGGGGGACGTGACCACGCCAACCCCTGTCGAGATCGTCGAGTCGGATCTCGACGACATCGTCGAGCTGGAGGACCCGTGGGTCACGATCGTGTGGAACGACCCCGTCAACCTGATGTCCTACGTGGCGTATGTCTTCCGCAACTACTTCGGCTACACCGACGAAAAGGCCCATGAGCTGATGCTCGCGGTGCACCACGACGGCAAGGCTGTGGTTTCAAGTGGCAGCCGCGAACAGATGGAGCGCCACGTGCAGGCGATGCATGAGTACGGGTTGTGGGCCACTCTCGATCGGGCCGACGCATGAGCGGGCCGTCGACCGAGCGGGGCGAGCCATGAAGCCGTTCAAGCGCCGTCGCCGAGGCCGGATGACGGCGACCTTTGCCTCCGCCGAGGCTCATCTGATGGCCAATCTCGCGGGTCAGGTCGTCGAGCTCCTGCGCGACCGCAACGGAGCCGCGGAGTCCGATGCCGACCCACTGGCGGTGCAGCTTGGCATGGGCGGATCCGCCGTACCCCCCGAAGACCCGGTGCTCGCACGCCTCCTGCCCGACGCCTATCGCAGCAGCGCTGAGGACTCCGGAGAGTTCCGTCGGCTCACTGAGCGGTCGCTCACCTCCACCAAGGTGCACCACGCCGAAGTACTCATCGGATCCCTGATCGACGGGGGCCTGTCGTTCGGTGCGGCCATCGAGGAGGGCGGCGACGACGTCGAGGTGGAGCTGGACGCCGATACGGCGCAGTCCTGGCTCAAGTCGTTGACTGACATACGGCTCTCGCTGGCAGTTCGTCTCGGCATCGAGAACGAAGAGGACGCCATGCTGGTCGGCGAGTCCGGCGACGAGGCGATCGTCGCCATGTCGGAGATCTACGACTGGCTCGGCTACGTGCAAGAGACCCTCATCGGCGCCCTCGACTGACGTCGATCCGAAGCTGCTGCCAGGCCGACGCAGCACGAGTCAGGCGGTTGCCTCCTGAAGCTCGTCTGCGACGACGAACGCGACGACCTGCCGGATGACTGCGGGATCGCGAAGGACTCGGCGGTGGCCGAGTCCTTCGACCGTGGTCAGTCGAGCACCTTCCCAGTGCGAGACGAGTGACTTGGTCGAGGCGTACGGGGTCTCGCGGTCCGATGGGTCATGGATCACGAGCAGCTCTGGTCGCTCGATCTCATCGGCGATGTGATGGAGGTCAACGGCTTCGATCGGCATACCGACCCGGTGCAGAACGCGGGTCTTGAGCCGGCGCAGCGTTCGAGGTCCAAATCCCAGACCAGCCTGGAGCGGAACGATGAAGTCGCTGATCCTCACTGCTGGGGCGATCATGACGATGCGGTCGGTTCCCAGCCAGCCATGTTGGATCGTCAGTCCCGTCGCAAGCCCACCCATCGAGTGCGCGACGACGGCGTGTGCGGGCCCGAAGAGCGCAGCCACGGCGTCCAGCGCCTTGCCCATCTGGACACCGTCGGTGCTGTCCGGACCCGTGGGCCCGGCATCGGAGCGGCCGTGGCTCGGTGCGTCGTGAGCCACGACGGTGAAGCCGGCGGCCACGAGTGGTCGGACGAACGGCCCAAGCTGTGAGGCATTGCCGCCCCATCCGTGCACCAGGTAGACGACTGGCCCGGCGCCCCAGCGTGTCCCGCGGACGGTGGCGCCCTGGGACCGCACTTCGAAGTCTGAGCCCCCCGCGACGGCCTCGCTCAGGTGTGAGGGCTGGACCTTGAACCACCACCGTTCGGCCCAGCGGGCGCCAAGAGCGGGGTACGCAATCTCGAGGACGCGGAATGCGGCTCTGATGAGACCAAACTGAATACGAACGATCGTGCTTTTTAGTGATGATGGCTGAGCCATGATGGGATCCTTCAATGTGGTGGGTTGGGTGGGTGTCAGCTCGCCGAGGCGCGTTCGACAATCGAGTCGAACGCTCGGCGGGCACGTTCAAGGGCTCGCGGGTTCTGCATCAGTCGCGAACAGTGCTGGTGGTTGAGCGTGATGGCGTGGAAGTCGTAGGCGATCTGGTCGGCGTCGACGTCGGGTGAGAACTCGCCTTCGTCGACGGCCGTCGAGGCGATCGTCGCGATGAGCTCGAGCCAGTCGCGCTCATCGCGAACCAGCGCGTCGCGTACGGGTCCGGGCTGGTCGTCGAGCTCAGAGCTCGCGGCAACGAACAGGCATCCACCGTCATCGAATGCCTCGGACCAGGCCAGCCATGACTCAAACAGGGTGCGCAGCCGAGCGATGCCGCGCTGGGTCTGGAGGGCCGGCCGTACGACCTGGTCGACGAACCGTTCGCGGGTGTGCCGCAGGATCTCGATCTGGAGCGATTCCTTGGACTCGAAATGCGCGTACAGGCCGCTCTTCGACATCCCCGTGCGGGACGCAAGCTGGCCGATCGTCATGCCCGTGAGTCCGACCTTGGACGCAACCTTTGTCGCCTGCGTCAAGATCGCGTCGCGCGTCTCGTCTCCTTTGGACATGGGATCAGTTATAGCACGGTCGTACTATTTATGCCAAGCGTGCGTCTCACTGGGCGGCTGCCACGGCGTCGACGGAGGCAGGCCCGATAAACTCCGCGGGTGCTGACGATTGACCGAGCCATACACGACGCGATCATTGCGCACGCGCGACGCGACCACCCCGACGAGGCGTGCGGTGTCGTAGCCGGTGCGATGGGCTCCGACCTGCCCACACGGTTCATACCGATGCTCAACGCGGCGATGTCGCCGACGTTCTATGAGTTCGACTCCGGTGACCTGCTCAAGCTCTATCGCGAGATGGACGACAACGACGAAGACCCCGTTGTCATCTATCACTCACACACTGCGACCGAGGCCTACCCATCTCGCACCGACATCAATCTCGCCGGCGAGCCGGGTGCACACTATGTGCTCGTGTCGACCCGTGATGGGGCTGACGAGGGCGGGCCGGTCGACTTCCGGTCCTACCGGATCGTCGACGGCGAGGTCACCGAGGAAGAAGTTCACGTGGTCGATGGTTATGCAGAGGCCAAGCCCAACAACGACAAGGCAGACAACTGATGGCCATCGAGGTCCGTATCCCCACGATCCTTCGCACGTTCACCGGAGGTGAGCGCGCCGTCCAGAGCGACGGGCCGACCGTCGCGGCGGTCATCGACCAGCTGGAGGTCGACCATCCCGGCATCAAGGACAAGATGGTCGAGAACGGCCAGTCTCGCCGATTCGTCAACATCTACGTCAACGACGAGGACATCCGGTTCACCGGAGGGCTCGAGACGACCGTGGCTGACGGCGACACCATGGTGATCTTGCCGGCTGTGGCCGGCGGCTCGCGCTGACATGCGCTTCGACAACCTGATCGACTCGGTGGGCGGCACTCCGCTCGTGGGGCTCCCTCGGTTGTCGCCGAGCCAGGACGTACGGCTGTGGGCGAAGCTCGAGGACCACAACCCGACCGGATCGATCAAGGATCGCGCCGCGCTGGCGATGATCATCAAGGCCGAAGCCGAGGGATTGCTGAAGCCTGGCGCGACGATCCTCGAGCCCACCAGTGGCAACACCGGCATCTCGCTGGCCATGGTGGCCAGCCAGCGGGGCTACAAGCTCGTCTGCGTCATGCCCGAGAACACCTCGATCGAGCGCACCCAGCTGCTCACGATGTGGGGTGCCGAGATCATCCCCTCGCCAGCGGCGGGAGGGTCCAACGAAGCCGTACGCGTCGCCAAGAAGATCGCCGCCGAACATCCCGACTGGGTGATGCTCTACCAGTACGGAAACCCCGCCAACGCTGACGCACACTACGCCGGCACGGCGCCCGAGATCCTCGCCGATCTGCCCGAGATCACCCACTTCGTCGGCGGTCTCGGCACCACCGGCACCCTCATGGGCGTCGGTCGCTTCTTCCGCGAGCACAAGCCCGAGGTGCGAATCGTCGCGGCTGAGCCGCGTTACGGCGAGCTCGTCTACGGCCTCCGCAACCTCGATGAAGGATTCGTGCCCGAGCTGTATGACGAGTCGTTGATCGACTCGCGCTTCTCCGTCGGTCCGCGCGATGCCGTCCGACGGGTTCGCGAGCTGATCTCCGCCGAAGGCATCTTCGCCGGCATCTCCACCGGAGCGATCCTGCACGCCGCACTGGCGCAGGCCGCCAAGTGCGTCGCGGCGGGGGAGTCGGCCGACATTGCCTTCGTGGTCGCCGATGGCGGCTGGAAGTATCTCTCGACCGGCGCCTATGAAGGCACCCTCGACGAGGCTGAGGACAGGCTCGACGGCCAGCTCTGGGCCTGATTGAGCCTTCAAGCAGTCTGATCAACCAGATATTTCTCTCCACCAGGTGGACACCTGATCAACTTGGTCGATCAGGTGGTCAACGTCGGATAGCCTCTGACGTGTGAGTGAGATCGTCGTCTTCTCAGGAAGCGCGCACCGGCCTCTGGCTGAGAAGATCTGCTCGGAGCTCGGCCAGCCGCTCTCGGCGTCCGACACCATCAGGTTCAGCAACGACTGCCTCCAGGTCCAGCTCCTGGCCAACTGTCGTCGCAAGGATGTCTACATCATCCAGCCGTTGGTGCCGCCGACGCAGGATCACCTGATGGAGCTTCTGCTCATGATCGATGCGGCACGGGGCGCATCCGCCGCCTCCGTGACCGCAGTCATCCCGCACTACGCCTACGCACGCTCTGACAAGAAGGATGCTTCGCGCATCTCGATCGGTGGCCGCCTCGTCGCTGACATGCTGACGTCCGCCGGTGCCGACCGCGTGGTCACGATGACATTGCACGCACCTCAGGTGCACGGATTCTTCAGCGTGCCGGTCGACCACCTCACCGCGATCGGCGAGCTGGCCGATCACTACCGTGGCCGCGACCTGAGCAATGTCGTCGTCGTGTCACCCGACCTCGGCAATGCCAAGACGGCCTCGCTGTTCGCGCGGCTCCTCGGTGTGCCGGTCGCTGCCGGCAGCAAGCAGCGCCAGGCAGATGACAAGGTCGTGATCGACGCCATCGTGGGCGACGTTGCCGGCAAGACGGCGATCGTGCTGGACGACGAGATCGCCACGGGCGGGTCGATCGTCGAGCTGATGAACAAGCTCGAGGAAGAAGGATGCACCGAGGCATCAGTGGCCTGCACCCACGGACTCTTCACCGGCAAGGCCGTCGAACGGCTCCGCAACCACCCCAACATCACCGAGGTCGTCACGACCGACACCGTGCCTCCGCCGGTCGACTGGCCGGAGCTTCAAGTGCGCTCAGTTGCCGGTCTGTTCGCCGAGGCAATTGCCCGCATCCACGCGGGCGAATCGGTCTCGTCACTGTTCGATGGCGTCGATCCGGCCCATGCTCCACCGCAGCCCAAGCTGCCCCTCTAGGCCCCGATGAGCTCCCGCGACGTCGACGTCCTGACCCAGATCGTGATCGACCGACCGCGGGCCCAGGTTGCATCCTGGGCGGCCGAGCCTGACAACGCGCCGCGTTGGTACAAGAACATTGCCACGGTCGAGTGGAAGTCGCCCCGTCCCCTCGCCGTGGGTTCGCTGCTGGCGTTCTCGGCGTCATTCATGGGGCGCACCCTGGAGTACGTGTACGAGGTCGTCGAGTACGTGCCCGGCGAGCGGCTGGTCATGAGCACTCAGCAGGGTCCGTTCCCGATGCGCACCACGTACACCTGGACGTCACAGGGCGAGTCGACATTGATGACGTTGCGCAATGCGGGTCGGCCGTCGGGCTTCGCCCGCGTCGGCGCCCCGCTGTTGGCGCGCATGATGCGGTCGGCCAACACCGATGATCTGGCCGCGATCAAGATGATCCTGGAGGCGCAGGCGACGTGATTCACAGTGATCCACTGCCCGTTTGGCTGTCCCGCAGCCCACGGCGCACGTAGTCTTTTCGGTTGTGACCAGCGCTCCCATCGGCATCTTCGACTCCGGCTTCGGAGGCCTGACCGTTGCGCGCGCAGTTCTCGACCAGCTGCCGAACGAGTCGATCCTGTATCTCGGCGACACGGCGCGCCAGCCATACGGGTCCAAACCGATCTCCGACGTCCGCGCCTTTGCCCTCGAATGCCTCGACCACCTCGTCGACCAGGGCGTCAAGCTTCTCGTCATTGCGTGCAACTCAGCCAGCGCGGCGGTGCTTCGCGATGCCCGTGAACGCTACGATGTGCCGGTGGTTGAGGTCATCGTGCCGGCGACCCGGCGAGCCGTCAGTGCGACGCGCAACGGGCAGGTCGGCGTGATCTGTACCGAGGCCACGGCGACTTCGCGGGCGTACGACGACGCTTTCGCCGCCAATCCCGACATCACGTTGCACACGCAGGCATGTCCGCAACTCGTCGAGTTCGTCGAGACGGGCGTCACCAGCGGCCCCGAGCTGCTCGCAGCGACCCAGGCATATCTTGATCCGCTCCTTGAGCTCGGAGTCGACACCCTCGTGCTTGGCTGCACCCACTACCCGCTGCTGACCGGAGTGCTGTCGTTCGTCGCAGGCGACGGCGTGACACTGGTGTCCAGCGCTGAAGAGACCGCCAAAGACGTCTATGCGTTGCTGGTGCGCGAGGGCCTCGAGCGCGATCCGGCATTGGCGACCCCCAAGCACCAATTCCTCACCACAGGCCGTCCCGAGGAGTTCCGTGAGCTCGGCCACCGGTTCCTGGGTCCTGAGCTCGAGTCGGTCGACCAATGTGTCTGGGTGACCGTATGAAGCTCACTGTCGTCGGATGTGCCGGCTCATTCCCCAGCGCTGACTCGCCAGCCAGTTGCTACTTGGTTGAGGCACCCCATGAAGGCCGAACCTACCGACTCGTCATCGACCTCGGCAGCGGCGCACTCGGGGCGCTGCAGCGTCACGTCGACCTACGCAGTGTCGACGCGGTCGTTCTCTCCCACCTGCACGCCGACCACTGCTCTGACCTCTCGGGGTTCTACGTCGTCAGCAAGTACCACCCCGACGGTGCGCTCGCCCGCATCCCCGTGCTCGGGCCGGAAGGGACCGCCGAGCGTCTCGCTCAGGCCTCGGGGCTCGACGAACCCGTGGGCATGACCGAGGAGTTCGACTTCCAGACCTGGGTCGACGGACAAACAGTCCAGCTGGGTCCGTTCGCCGTCACAGCGCGGCTCGTTGATCATCCGATCCAGACCTTTGCATTCCGGGTCGCCACCGCCGACCACACCCTCGCCTACTCGGGAGACACCGGACCCTGCGAGGCCTTGGTCGACATCGCCGCAGGTGCCGACATCTTCCTTTGCGAGGCTTCGTTCGTGGAGTCGGCCGACAACCCTCCACATCTGCACCTGACTGGCGCTGAGGCGGGCGACCACGCCACTCGCGCGGGGGTCGGCCGGCTGCTGATCACCCACGTGCCCTCCTGGACCGACTCCTCGGAGGTCGAGGCTGACACCAAGAGCACCTGGGACGGTCCGTACGAGTTCGTGACGCCTGGATCGGTCTACGAGCTCTGAGGTGTTGCGCCCCCGATAGGGTCGCCACATGACTCGTGAAGACGGCCGAAGCGCCGATCAACTCCGCCCTGTGACCATCACCCGCAACTGGCTCGACCATGCGCAGGGATCGTGCCTCATCGAGTTCGGCAAGACCAAGGTGCTGTGTGCCGCGAGCGCGAGCGAGGGTGTGCCGCGCTGGCGCAAGGGATCGGGGCTCGGCTGGGTCACCGCCGAGTACGCCATGCTGCCGCAGGCGACCCACGACCGTTCGGCCCGTGAGTCCGTCAAGGGACGAATTGGCGGGCGGACCCATGAGATCTCTCGTCTGGTCGGCCGGTCGTTGAGAGCAGCCATCGACTACAAGGCGCTCGGCGAGAACACCATCACGATCGACTGCGATGTGCTGCAGGCCGACGGAGGCACGCGTACCGCCGCCATCACCGGTGCCTACGTCGCGCTCGCAGACGCAGTCGAGCACCTGCGCTCCAAGGGCGCTCTGGCGGGCGAGCCACTCATCGAGTCCGTCGCGGCCATCAGCGTCGGCATCATCGATGGCGTGCCACTGCTGGACCTCCCCTACGTCGAGGACGTCCGCGCCGAGACGGACATGAACGTCGTGATGACGGGGTCCGGCAAGTTCATCGAGGTGCAGGGCACCGCCGAGGGTGCTCCGTTCGACAAGGCCGAGCTGGACGCGCTGCTCGTGCTTGCCGGCAAGGGTTGTGTCGACCTCACCCGGCTGCAGAATGAGGCTCTTGGCCGATGAGCCGTGTGGTCCTGGCGTCCAACAACGCCAAGAAGCTCGCCGAGCTGCGCCGCATCCTCGAGCCGCTCGTGCCCGGCATCGAGGTCCTCGGCCTGGCCGACGTCACCCCGTATGACGAGCCCGCTGAGACCGAGCCGACATTCGAGGGGAATGCACTGCTTAAGGCACGAGCCTGCCTCGCCGCAACCGGTATGCCGTCCCTCGCCGATGACTCGGGACTCTGCGTCGACGCCCTCAACGGGATGCCGGGGGTGCTTTCGGCACGGTGGTCAGGGGTGAGCAAGTCCGACGGAGGTGACGCCGCCAACAACGCGCTGCTGCTGAGCCAGCTCGGTGATGTTCCCGACGAACGGCGTACAGCGCAGTTTCGCTGTGCGATGGCGTTCTGCACCGCTGACGGCGTCGAGGTCGTCGAGCTCGGCGAGATGCCCGGCCGCATCCTGCAAAGCGAGCAGGGCGAGGGCGGATTTGGCTACGACCCGCTCTTTGCCGCCGATGGTTATGACGTCTCGACCGCCGAGCTGTCGGCCGAGGAGAAGGATCGCATCAGCCACAGAGGCAAAGCGCTGACCGCGATTGCCCCCTCGGTGGTCGAGGTGCTGACCGACTAGCCGAGGGCGCTGATCACGCGATCGGCGATGGCGATGCTTCCGCGCCGATTGGGATGGACACCGTCCACGACCCTTGCTTGGGTGAGTGCCCCGGTGGTGGAGATGAACTCGAGTCCGTGCTTCGCCGCAAGCGTCTCGATGACGCGGGTGACCCGCTCACCGTTCGCCGGATCTGCCGGCCCCCACGGAGGCCCCAGGACGAGGATTCGGGTGGACCGCGGCAAGAACGTACGCAAAGTGCTGAAGTAGCTGTCGACCGCGTGCTCGATCGCGGCGTCCTTGGCCGTCACGAAGTGCCCGTCCTCGCACTCGGCCCAGTCGTTGCGGCCACCCTCGATGATGAGCAGCGACGGCTCGTGGGTCGTGAAGACGCTCTGCCGGTCAATGAACCGGTCGCCACTGCACATCCGGCCTGGCCGCAGGTAGCCGGAACCCGACTGCGCGTAGGTCGTGACCTGCGCGTCGTAGTGGCGTCCGACGATGCTCCACCACCCCTGCATCTGGTCGCCGGGCTGGTCGTTGTAGCGCGCGGTGATCGAGTCTCCGACCACGACGATGCCGCGCGGTGCGACGACCGACGTCGCGCTGGCCTTGCCTCCAGCGGCACTCCAGGCGAGCAACGGTGCAAGCACGAGTCCAAGCATCAAGACGATGACGATCGGGGTGCGTGCGGCTGTCCGCGGCTTGGTCATGCGCTCTGTCTTCCTCCCGAGAGAGCGCCAGCCTAAGACCGATCGGGTCGCCGGTGTTCGCGATTTGCCGATCTCAACCGAATTGTCATTCGGGTAGCGCGAACTCGTGCTGACGCCACGCCTCGTAGACCGCGATCGAGGCGGAGTTGGCGAGGTTCATCGACCGTCGCCCGGCCAGCATCGGCAGCCGTACGCGAGCCGTGATCCGAGGGTCGTCAAGCACGTCGTCCGGCAATCCCGTCGGCTCCGGGCCGAACAGCAGGACGTCGCCCGGCTCGTACGCGACATCGGTGTAGAGCGTCTCGCCCTTGCCGGTGAATGCGAACACGCGTGCCGGCAGGAGTGCGTCATATGCCGCCTCGATGCCGGGATGGACTGTCATCACCGCGAGATCGTGATAGTCGAGCCCGGCCCGGCGCAACTTGGGCTCCTCGAGGTCGAACCCGAGTGGCTCGATCAGGTGGAGCTCTGAACCGCTCACCGCTGCGAGCCGGATCGCGCTGCCGGTGTTGCCGGCTATGCGTGGCTCGAAGAAGGCGATGCGGAACATGTCAGCTTTCTCCCTTCGGGATCCACGTGAGGACGGCGTGGACGATCAGTCCGGCGAGTATGGCCCATGCGGCGGATCCGACCCCGAGCGCGGTGATCCCGGATGCGGCGACGAGGAATGTCACGACGGCCGCCTCCCGACCCTTGGCCCGCGACATCGAGCTCTCCAGGGCGGCTCCGAGTGTGCCGAGCAGTGCGAGTCCGGCGATCGTGGCGATGACACCGGTGGGGGCGACCGCCACCATCGCCGCCAGGGCGACGGTTGCGGCGGCGAGCACGACATACGTCCACGCAGCCGCCTGTGCGGCAATCCATCGGCGACTCTTGTCCGGACCTGCGTCCGGACCAGCGGCCAGTGCTGCACTGATCGCCGCGAGGTTGACCGAATGGGCTCCGGCTGCCGCACCGGCGATCGTGGCAACGCCTGACGTGACGATCGAGTCGCGCCACGGGATCGCGTACCCGAACGACTTCATGATCGCCACCCCCGGCACGTTCTGAGATGCCATCGTCACGATGTAGAGCGGAAGCGCAATGCTGACGACGGCCTCCCAGCTCAGCGTCGGCGACGTCAGCGACAGCTCGGGGAGCAGCGATGCAGCCGCGATGCCCTCGCCGCGGCGAATCATGTCGATCGCAACCACCAGACCCGCAGTCAGGAACGCGGCCGGGACCGCCCAGCGGGGCACCAGACGTACGCCGATCAGCCAGACGGCCACGATCGGGACGATGGCGCCGGGGTTGTCGACCAGGCTGGTGACGGGCGCGATGCACAGCTCGAGCACGACCCCGGCGAGCATGCCCTGGGCGATCGGCGTGGGTATGCGCGCGATCAGTCGTCCGAGAGCCGGCCAGAGCCCGGTGAGCACATACGCGACTCCGACCAGGATGAACGCGCCGACCGCGGCGGACCAGCCGCCGTTGACCGTGCCCATGCCGGCGAGGAGCGCGACGCCGGGCGTGGACCACACCAGCATGATCGGCATCCGGTGCCGGCGGCTGAGCCAGAACGTGCCGACCGTTTGCACGATGCACAGCGCGAGAAGTCCGGAGGCGGCTTGTCTTGGAGTCGCGCCGACTGCTGCGAGGCCGGTGAGCACGACGGCGAACGAGCTGGTGTAGCCGACGACCGAGGCGATGATTCCGGCGCTGATCGGCTGCTGGAACTGTGACCCAATCGTCTCGTCGTTTGAGTCCAACCCCATGGTGAATCAGCGTAGGGCACCTAGACTGGACCGTTATGGCCACTCCTCAGCGCGTACACGTGACACACACCTTCAAGTCCGATCCTGCGACCGTCTTCGAGAAGCTTGCAGAGCATGAGAACCTCGGCCCCGTCTTCGGTGCCAAGATCACCCGGGTCTGTGACGGCGAGACCTCGCGCAACGGCGTCGGTTCGACTCGCAGCCTCAAGATCGGACCCATGCCTGCCTTCCACGAGACCGTCACCGCGGCCGAGCCCAACACCCTGATCGAGTACAAGATCACCAAGGGCAGCCCCTTGCGCGGCCATTGGGGCAAGCAGGTCCTGACGCCGACCGCCGATGGTGGAACGCTGCTCGACTACACAATTGGCTTCGACGTTGCTCCCGGCCTGTCCGCACTGGTGGGCAAGGTACTGACCAACAGCATCACCAAGGGACTCCCCAGACTCACTGCCTGAGCCAGTCGCAGGTCGGCTTGGTTGGTTGGTTGGTTGGTGCCGATGACAGGACTTGAACCTGCACGCCCTAAGGCACGGCATCCTAAGTGCCGCGTGTCTACCAGTTCCACCACATCGGCTCGTGGATAAGGATAGGCGACGTGAGTCGCGGCGCTGGTTAACCGTCAGCCAACGACATTCAGGTGATCGGAGCGGTGCCCACGGTCGTTCGTTGTCCACGCGATCCAGTTGCCTGCGGCGGAGCTCTAGTCCTCGCGCGGGGCGGATTCGCGTGCGAGTCGCTTGTTCCGCACGGAACGCCTGCGTGCGACCGCTGTCGCCATCGCTGCGACGGCCACTGCTCCAAGGATCCACATGGCTTGAGTATGACAGCGCCCCGGGCGCAAAGGCTCAGGCGCTGAGCTTGAGATCCTTGCGGAGCTTCGCGACGTGGCCGGCGGCCTTGACGTTGTAGGCAGCGTACGAGATCTTGCCATCGATACCGACGACGAACGTTGACCGGATCACGCCGACGACGACCTTGCCGTAGAGCTTCTTCTCGCCGTACGCGCCCCAGGCCGTGAGCACGTCGCGTTCGGGGTCGGACAGCAGCGTGATCGTCAGACCCTCCTGTTCGCGAAACTTCGCGAGCTTCTCGGGCTTGTCGGGAGAGATGCCGAGCACCGTGTAGCCCTCGGCCTGCAGGCGATCGATCGAGTCGCTGAAGTCGCAGGCCTGCTTGGTGCAGCCGGGCGTCATCGCGGCCGAGTAGAAGTACACGATCACGTTTTGATCGCGCAGATCGGACAAGCTGACCGATTTGCCGGCGTCATCGACGAGTGTGAAGTCGGGTGCGATGTCTCCGGGCTGCAGTCGGTCGGTCATACCCACTATCCTGACGTACAGGCGAAGGCGCACCATCCGTGGCCTCGCAGTCCAGACGAGTGAGGCGTGACGTGTCAAAGGGTGATCCAGATGAGCTGGTCAACGAGATCGAGCAGATCCGTGAGCGGCTGGCTGACACAGTCGATGCCCTGATCGATCGCACCAATCCCAAGACGATGGCTCGGCGCACGCTGGTCAGCGTCAAGGGCCGTTTCGTGGAGCCCGACGGATCGCCGAAGTTCGCGGTGATTGCACCCATCGCGGGCGGCATCGCGGCCATCGTGGCCGTGATTGCGCTCCTGCGCCGTCTTCTGCGCTGATCCATGAGCCCGGCGCGAGACATCCCGCTGCGGCGACTGCGTCTGCGTCGCCCTGAGGCGTCATTTCGTGATCGGCTCTACATCCTGCGCCGGCGTTGGCGGCTGTTGCTTCGGCTCAGCCTCTCGACAGCCGGTGCCTATTTCGTTGCCACGCAGGTGCTTGATCACCCGCAGGCGTTCTTCGCCCCGATTGCGGCGATCATCGTCCTGATCGCGGGTGCTGGACTCCGCGGCCGCACGTTGTTCGAGCTTGTCCTGGGTGTCGCAACCGGTGTGCTCATGGGTGAGCTGATCATCTTGTTGATCGGCCGCGGCACGTGGCAGCTCGCTCTGGTTGTTTCGCTCACGATGGTCGTCGGCACCCTGGTCGGCCTGAAGGGACTTGCGCTCAACCAAGCCGCGACGTCATCCGTCCTGCTGGCGACCGTCATCCCGGTGACGGGCGGTGCCAATCCCGCGGCAACACGCTTCGTGGATGCTCTGGTCGGGGGAGTGTTCGGACTCGCGATGATCCTGCTGATACCGCGCAACCCGGTGCGGGACATCGATCGAGAGGTCCAGCAGTTCCTGACGAGGCTCGCCCGCATTCTGAGCCACACGGCGCAGGCGCTCCGCGAGTCCAATGCGCGACTTGCCGACAGGGCTCTCGACGAGGCTCGCTCGATGCAGCCGCAGGTTGACTCGATGATGGCGACGGCGGCCAGCGTCACCGAGATCGCCAGGATGGCGCCGATGCGGTGGAAACAGCGCGACCATGTCGAGACGTACGTGGCCACGGTGCGCGATCTGGACAACGCGGTACGCGATGCGCGGGTGATGGCCCGGCGCGCGTCGGCTCTGCTGCGTCATGGCGAAACGCCGCCCCCGGACATGGACCTCGCCATCGACGCACTGTCGCGGGCGATCGGCATCTTTGCCGACGACCTCTCGCAGCATGATGACTTCGACGAGGCGCGCCAGGAGCTGGTCGAAGCGGCGCGAATGGCGTCAGCGTCGTTGCCGGAGGCCATGACGATGAACAGTGCGTCGATCGCCGCTCAGGTGCGATCGCTTGCCGCCGATCTGCTGTATGCCAGCGGCTATTCACGAGACGAGATCGACGAGCGCCTCGAGTTCTGAGTCGAAATGTTGCGACTCGCTGCGGCGGCTGGACAAGTTCGTCATGGCTGCGCTATTTTTTAGATCGCTGCTCCTCAGGAGCGTTATTTCAACCAAGGAGGTGGACCCATGCTGAAGATCAACATCGCAACGAACGGCCTCGATAGCCGCGCAGTTGCCATGCCCTTTGCCGGTCCGACCTCCGGAGCAGTGCACGTGAAGTAGCCCTCAATCGTTGGCTCTTCAGCCGCTTCGGATATCCATCCGAGGCGGCTTTTTGTATGTCCGCACACCTATCCATCCATCCATAAATCCCGAAAGGAGGCGCGCTATGACCATGAACCTCGAAACACGACTCATAACCGCTAAGAATCTGACCGAACACTCCTCACCGACGACCGGAACTGTTGGAGAGGGGGTGAAGTCAGTGGCTATCTTCGAAGCCCGACAGGCCCGCGGCAAGCGCGCCTGGGATGAGTTGACCGAGATCGACCGAGCAGTGCTCCTGGAGTCGGTGCGACAGCGTCGCATTGAGCAGAAGCGCAAGAGGTCAATCGAATCGAGCATCTACGGTCTGAACACCTACCGGTAGAAGCCCCTCAAGACAGGAGCGCCGCACGGATCCTTCCGTGCGGCGCTCCTCACGTGTCTAGCGTGAAGCGATGGCCTCTGCGGCGGCAAGAATGCGTCGTGCATCGCGTACGTGGAGCTCTTCGACCATCTTGCCGCTGAAGGTCACGACACCCTGGCCGGCGGCCTTGCCTTCCTCGAAGGTGTCGATCATGGCCTTGGCGTGATCGATCTCGTCAGCGGACGGGCCGAATGCCGCATTGGCGGGCTCGACCTGACTCGGGTGGATCAGGGTCTTTCCGTCAAAGCCCATCTCGCGACCCTGACGGGCTTCGGCTTCGAAGCCTTCAAGGTTCTTGACGTCGTTGTAGACCCCGTCGAGGATCACCTTGCCGGCGGCGCGAGCGGCCAACAGCGACAGCGACAGTGCGGTGAGCACAAGCGGGTTGCGGCCGGGCACGTGCAATCCATAGGTCTCGTTGACGACGTCGTTCGTGCCCATCACGATGACGGTCAACCGTTCGTGGGCCGAGCAGATCTCTTCGGCGTGCAGCAGGGCAACGGGTGTCTCGATCATGGCCCAGAGAGCGGTGTGGCTGGGTGCGCCGGCGGCCTCGAGCTTTGCCACGAGATCCAGGACCTCGTCGGCGGAGTTGACCTTCGGCACCAGCACGGCGTGCGGCCCGGCGGCAGCGGCGGCGGTGAGGTCGGCATCATGCCATTCGGTGCCGATGCCGTTGATGCGGATCGCCAGCTCGCGATGCCCGTAGTCGCCGGAGGCCACGGCCGCGCAGACGCGATCGCGGGCTTCGGGCTTGGCATCGGGGGAGACGGCGTCCTCGAGGTCGAGGATCAGCGCGTCAGCATCGATGCTCTTGGCTTTCTCGAGGGCTCGCTCGTTGGCGCCGGGCATGTAGAGGACTGAGCGGCGGGGGCGCAGCTGGTCGGTGGTTGCCATGTTCACGGGTGGGTCCTCAGAGGTCGTAGGCGGCGGCGAGCTCGGGGTCGCGCTCGGCGAGCGCCCGGGCGAGGTCGAGCATGACGATGCACTGCTTGCACGAGGCGTCGTCCTCCATCTTGCCGTTGATCATCACGGCACCGGAGCCGTCACCCATCGCCTCGACGACTTCCTTGGCGTGGGCGACGTCGGCGGGATCGGGGGAGAACACCTTGCGTGCAATGTCGATCTGCACGGGGTGCAGGCTCCACGCGCCGACGCAGCCGAGGAGGAACGCGTTGCGGAACTGGTCCTCGCACGCCACGACGTCCTTGATGTCACCGAACGGCCCGTAGAACGGGAGGATGTCGTTGGCCGCACAGGCGTCGACCATGCGCGCGATCGTGTAGTGCCAGAGATCCTGCTGATAGGTCGTTCGCCCCTCGGTGAGGTCCTCGCCGGTCGGGTCCTGGCGTACGAGGTAGCCCGGGTGGCCGCCGCCGACGCGGGTGGTCTTCATGCGGCGGCTCGCGGCGAGGTCGGCCGGGCCGAGCGAGATGCCCTGCATCCGTGGACTGGCTGCTGCAATCTCCTCGACGTTGGTCATGCCTTCTGCCGTCTCGAGGATCGCGTGCACGAGGATCGGCCGGGTCAGGCCCGCGCGTGCTTCGAGCTGGGCGAGGATGCGATCGATGTAGTGGATGTCCTGTGCGCCCTCGACCTTGGGAACCATGACGACATCGAGCTTGTCGCCGATCTCGGTCACCAGGGTGATGAGGTCGTCGAGGGCCCAGGGCGAGTCGAGGCTGTTGATGCGGGTCCACAGCTGCGTCTGGCCGAAGTCGGTCTTCTTGGCGATGTCGACGAGGCCCTGGCGGGCGATTTCCTTGTTCTCGGTCTTGATGGCGTCCTCGAGGTTGCCGAGGATGATGTCGACCTTGGTCGCGATGTCGGGAACCTTGTCGGCCATCTTGGGGTTGCTGGGGTCGAAGAAGTGGATCATCCGGCTCGGCCGGAACGGGACTTCAGCGACTGGCGTCGGAGCACCGACGGCGAGGGGACGGAGGAACGCTCGAGGGTTGCGCACGCGGCTCACTTCTCTTCGACAGTGGAGTTGCAGGACAAGGACTCCTCAGTATGCCGATCGGTCGGGGGCGAGCGTAGGGCGGACGTCACATCGTCCCGCCGATTCAGGGTCATGTGGCGGTGGCGGGTGCCGTGTCGGTGCGGCACAATTCGTCAGAGTTGAGTGGAATGGACTCAACTTTGCAGACGTTGAACACAGTGACATATCAAGCCAATGAGGAGGGCACCCATGGATCTTGCCAAGTTCACCACTCGCAGCCAGCAGGCGCTGGGGAGCGCGATCTCCGCTGCCGCCGCCGCAGGCCATCCAGCCGTGGAGCCGGCGCACCTCCTGAATGCACTGATGGCGCAGGACGGCGGCACGGCGACGCCGCTGATCCAGGCCGCCGGGGTTGACCACCAGGCCGTGGCCGGTGGGTTGAAGTCTGCGCTCGACTCCTTGCCGTCGGCCCGCGGAGCGAATGTGCAGAATCCTGCGCTGAGTCGTGCCTCGCACGAGGTGCTTCAGCGTGCCCAGGATCTCGCCGACCAGCTCGGCGACGACTTCGTCTCGACCGAGCACCTGGTGGTCGGCATCGCAACCGTCGACTCGCCCGCCAAGGCGGCGCTGACCGACGCGGGCGCGACGGCCGAGTCGTTGCAGGCTGCCTTTGCGGCAGTTCGAGGCAGCGCACGAGTGACCAGCGCCGAGGCCGAGGACACCTACCAGTCGCTCGAGAAGTACGGGGTCGACCTGACAGCAGTTGCCCGTGACGGCAAGCTCGACCCGGTCATCGGCCGTGACAGCGAGATCCGCCGGGTCATCCAGGTGCTGTCGCGTCGTACCAAGAACAATCCCGTCCTGATCGGCGAGCCAGGCGTCGGCAAGACCGCCGTGGTCGAGGGTCTCGCCCAGCGCATCGTCGCGGGCGATGTCCCTGAGTCGCTCCGCGGGCGTCGACTCATCTCGCTCGACCTGGCGGCGATGGTTGCGGGCGCAAAGTACCGAGGCGAGTTCGAGGAGCGGCTCAAGGCCGTGCTGACAGAGATCAAGGAGTCGCAGGGCCAGGTCATCACGTTCATCGACGAGCTGCACACCGTTGTCGGAGCGGGGGCGGGCGGCGATGGCGCGATGGATGCCGGCAACATGCTCAAGCCGATGCTCGCCCGTGGGGAGCTTCGGATGATCGGCGCGACGACCCTGGATGAGTATCGCGAGCGCATCGAGAAGGATCCAGCGCTCGAGCGCCGGTTCCAGCAGGTGTTCGTCGGTGAGCCGACCCCCGAAGACACGATCGCGATCCTGCGCGGGCTCAAAGAGCGCTACGAGGCGCACCACAAGGTGTCGATCTCCGATGCTGCACTGGTGGCCGCTGCGACGCTGTCGGATCGCTACATCCCGGGGCGCCAGCTCCCTGACAAGGCGATCGACCTGATCGACGAGGCCAGCAGCCGACTTCGTATGGAGATCGACTCGAGCCCGGTGGAGATCGATGAGTTGCGTCGTGCCGTCGACCGCCTGCGCATGGAGGAGCTGCATCTCGACAAGGAGTCGGACGCCGCGAGCAAGGACCGGCTGTCCAAGCTGCGGGTCGAGCTGGCCGACAAGCAGGAGGCGCTACGTGCGCTCGAGACCCGTTGGGAGCGCGAGAAGCAGGCCCTCAACGCGGTCGGCGAGATCAAGGAACGTATCGACGAGGTGCGCAGCGCCGCCGAGCGTGCGCAACGCGAAGGTGATCTCGAGACCTCCAGCCGGCTGTTCTACAGCGAGCTCCCGGCCATGGAGCGGCAGCTGGAAGATGCCCAGGCCGCTGAGGCTGCCCAGGACGGTGAGTCCATGGTGCACGAGGAGGTCGGTGCCGATGACATCGCCGAGGTGGTCGCCTCATGGACCGGCATCCCAACGGGTCGACTCCTCGAGGGAGAGACCGGCAAGCTCCTCCGGATGGAGGAGGAGCTCGGCAAGCGGTTGATCGGCCAGAAGACTGCCGTTGCCTCTGTCTCTGATGCCGTCCGGCGCTCGCGGGCCGGCATCTCCGATCCGGATCGGCCGATGGGCTCGTTCCTGTTTCTCGGACCGACGGGCGTCGGCAAGACTGAGCTGGCCAAGACGCTGGCGGAGTTCCTGTTCGACGACGAGCGCGCCATGGTCCGAGTCGACATGAGTGAGTACTCCGAGAAGCACGCCGTGAGCAGGCTCGTCGGCGCTCCGCCCGGATACGTCGGCTACGACGAGGGCGGGCAGCTGACCGAGGCGGTACGCCGCCGCCCCTACTCCGTCGTGCTGCTCGACGAGGTCGAAAAGGCTCATCCCGAGGTCTTCAACATCCTGCTCCAGGTGCTCGACGACGGCCGGCTAACGGACGGTCAGGGACGCACGGTGGACTTCCGAAACGTCATCTTGATCCTGACGTCGAACCTCGGCTCGACCTTCATCGCAGACTCCACACTGGATGAGGCGGCCACACATGACGCGGTGATGAACGTGGTCAAGGCGTCGTTCAAGCCCGAGTTCCTCAACCGGCTCGACGAGATCGTGATGTTCGACGCGCTCGGCACCGATGAGCTGGCACACATCGTGGACCTGCAGGTTTCGTCGCTGGCCAGGCGCCTTGAGGCGCGTCGCATCACGCTGGACGTGACTCCCGCCGCGCGCGAATGGCTTGCGCTGACCGGATGGGACCCCGCGTACGGAGCGCGACCCCTGCGGCGTCTGGTGCAGCAGTCGATCGGCGACCAGCTCGCCCGCAAGTTGCTGGCCGGTGACGTACGCGATGGTGACACCGTGACGGTCGATCGTGCGGACGGCGCCGATGAGCTGTCGATCAGCGTGTGACGTCAGGTCCGGCGGCCGGGTCGCCGCCTTCGGCCACGAGCCCGGCGACCACACCGGCCTGATCGGCCGCTGAGCGGTTCTGGCTGAGTTTGGCCTTGGCCTCGACCTTTGTCACCGTCATCTCGAGTCCGACGATGGCCCTGAGGTTCTTCTCGACGTACACGTCGGGTGCGTCGGTCACCCGCCACGGTTCGTCGCGTCGCTGCTCGTGCCGGTCGGTGAGCTGCGTGACGGCGGTGCGGACCCACTCGGGATCGTCGTGCACCGTAATCGTGCCGGTCAGGTGCACCGATGAGTAGTTCCACGTCGGAACAACCCGACCGTGCTCGGCCTTGGCCGCGTACCAGCTGGGGGAGATGTAGGCCTGCGGGCCGGCGACGATCGCAAGGCACGCCTGGTCAGGCTCGATCATTCGCCAGTGCTGGTTGGCTCGCGCCATGTGAGCGATGATCGATGCGCCGTCCGCTGACCACAGGATCGGCAGCAGCGTCGACACCGGCACTCCGTCGGGATCGATCGTCACGATCTCGGCGGTGGACATGGCCTCGACGAAGGCGTGGACCTCGGGCTCGGCCATGGCGTTGAAATGTGGGATGTACACGCGACGCGCTCCTTGTGTGGCCGGCGCCCGGGGGCGTCTTGATCATCGCAGACTCTGGCAGGATCAAGATGTGGTGTCACAGGCCGTACGACTGGTCGTCTCGTGCGTGATCCTCGGCATTGGGGTTGCGATGTTGCTGATCGCGTCCCTTGGTTCCGATGGCTACTCCACGATGGTCAACGGATTGTCGATTGCGTTCGACACGAAGTTCTGGGTCGTCAATCTCATCGTCGGCATCGTGCTCGTCTCCATCGCATGGGCACGCGGCCTCACGCCGGGGCTGGGCACGATCGCCCAGCCCGTCGTCGTGGGCTTCGTCGTGTCGGCGCTGCTCGATTCGTTCGCGGAGCCAGACAATCTGTGGATTCGAGTGGCTCTTCTCGTGCTGTCGTTCCCCGTGCTTGCGATCGGCGTCGCGGGCTATCTGGCCGTCGATGCCGGTGCGGGACCGGCTGAGGCAGCGGCTCTGGCCTTCGACCCACCGGTGCCTTTCAAGTGGAGCTACAGCGTTGTCCAGGGTGGTGGCGCGCTGCTCGGCTGGTTGTGCGGAGCGGCGATCGGGGCGGGCACGATTCTCGTGATCGTCCTGCTGGGACCGCTGGTGGACCTGCTGTCATCGCGATTCTCGATCCTGTCGATCAACCGCGTCGGATAGTCGTGCTGCTGCGAGGCTAGAAGCCCCAGGTCCAGACGGCCGATCCGATGGCCGGGAGCAGGCCGAGCGCGATGAGGATCGAGTAGGGGGACGCCCGGTGCACCAGGCGGATCGCGATCATCGCGATGACGCCGATGACGGCGGTCATGACGCACAGCATGAAGGCGCCCGCCGGGTCTTCGTTCCGGTTCACATGTGTGACGATGACCAGCGCACCGAGGGGGAATGACGACACGGCGCAGATGAGCGCGGTGATGACCCATTTCTGCACTTGTTCGATCGACATCTCGCGTCGTTTGATCTCAGTCATCTTTCGTCCGTCGTTGATGGGTTTGATTGGTGTCGTGGGCCGGGTCCTCGAGACGACTGTCAGCTGCGATCAACTGCCTGGCGCGGGCTATGGCCATCGGGGTGTCGGCGAAGATCAGGCCTTCTCGACGCAGCGTGTCGTCAATGCTGAGCGAGGTCAGGACGTCGTGGTGGGCTTGGGCGATGCCGGAGAGCATGACGATGATGCCTCGCCGCTCGAGCCGGGTGATCGTGTCGCCGAGCACGCGGGCTCCTGTGGCATCCACGGCGGTGACCCTGGACATTCGAAGGATCACGACCCTGACCTGCGCGACCTCAGCGAGCTCGAGCAGCAATCGATGGGCCGCCGCGAAGAACAGCGGGCCGTCGAGGCGATAGGCGACGATGTGCTCGCTGAGGAGGGCGTGCTCTTCGTCCGTGTGATCTCCCGGCTCGAGCGGGACGATCTCGAGGCGGGCGCTTTGAGCGACGGTTCTGAGAGCCAGCACCACGGCGACTCCCACCCCCACACCGACCGCTGTGACCAGGTCGACCGCGACTGTGATGGTGAAGGTGAGGGCGACGATCAACGCATCCGCTCGCGTCGATCGCAGGAGGGCCAGAATTGAACCCGTCTCGACCATCCGCACACAGGTCGCAAAGAGCACTCCTGCGAGGGCTGCGAGCGGTATGTCCGACACCAGGGGAGCGGCCGCAAAGATCACGATGAGCAGCACCACGGAGTGGGACACGGCTGCGAGGCGTGAGGTCGCGCCGGCACGTACGTTCACGGCGGTGCGGGCGATCGCTGCCGTGGCCGGGACGCCACCGAACAGGGGTACCGCGACATTGGCCAACCCTTGTCCGAAGAGCTCACGGTCGGGATCGTGTTGCTCGTTGACGCTCATGCCATCGGCCACGGTTGCGCACATCAGGCTCTCGAGTGCTGCAAGCGCCGCAATCGCGCAGGCCGCGGTGATCAACGAACCGACCGCGCCCGGGTCGACGAATTCGAATGACGGTGCGGGGAGATGGGCCGGTAGTCGGCCGATCTGCGACAGGTTCAGGTCGAACGCGCGAGCGGCAATCGTCGCGAGCGCAACGCCGATCAATGAGAACGGCACGCCGGGTCTCCAGCGCGCGCCGATGAGCATCAACGCAGCGACACCCACAGCGATGAGCAGAGGCCTGGGATCGGGCGCGCGAGCATAGGTGCGGACGGCATCAGCGGCGATCTGCCACACCTTGTCCCCGGAGGCGTCCGTCACGCCCAAGGCCGCAGGCACCTGCTGCAAGGAGATGACGACGGCTATTCCGGCCGTGAAGCCCTCGATGACGGAGACCGGCAGATAGCGCACGTAGCGGCCGAGCCGTGCGACGGCCATGGCGATGAGCACGAGTCCGGCCATCGCGCCAACCATGAGCGCCCCTGATGCGCCATATTGATGAACGACGGGGACCAGTACGACGGTCATCGCCCCCGTGGGTCCTGACACCTGGAGATTCGATCCACCGAACAGTGCGGCAACGATGCCGGCGACCACAGCCGTCGCCAGCCCGGCCTGTGCACCCATGCCGGAGGTGACGCCGAATGCGAGTGCCAGCGGAAGGGCAACGATCGCCACCGTCAGACCGGCGAGCAGATTGCGCCGCGGATTCTTGCGCATGGCTGCCAGATCTGATGGTTCCGGCAGCAGTGGTGCCATCCGAGACTGAATTGCCTGGGTGAGGCGGGCCGCAAGGTCCAGGGGACGAACGATCACATCGGGTCAGATGTGCCGAGCTCGGCGAGGAGCCCAGATCGATCGGACCACATGGATGCCAGGATCCGGCGCCCGGACAGCAGCAGTTGAGCGACGTCGGAGGTGGCAAGCGTGTAGAGGACCGTCGATCCATCACGTGACGAGCTGACGAGCCCAGCGCGTCGAAGCACGGCAAGCTGTTGCGACAGGTTCGACGACTCGACCTCGATGTCTGCGAGAAGTTCGTGTACGGGCCGCGGGCCCTCTTGAAGCAGCTCAAGCACCCTGATGCGGACGGGATGGCCCAGTGTCCGGAACAACTCGGCCTTTGCCTGATAAAGCGGAACGTTCGCTGTCATGTCACTCCTCCGTCCCACCTCGTCGTCGCCACTTGTAGAGTACATCACTTGAAGAACTCTTCAATTGGGACCACCTGCACGCGAAGCGCACACGAGAGGGCATGATCGGGTCATGGCAGACATAGACGTAGAGGCAACACTGGACGCGGCTGGCGTCAAGAACCCGCAGGTGCGCGAATACGTGCGTTACTGGGCTGACTTGACCGGTGCCGCACGTGTCGAGGTCGTCAGCGCCTCAGATGACGCCCGGCTCATCCAGGAGGCACTTGAGGCAGGTGAGCTCGAGCCCGCCGGCGACGGTCTCTACTACTCGCGCAGCTATCACAAGGACACCGCCCGCTCAGAAGAGCGCACGATCGTGGCAACGAGTGATCCCAAGGACAAGGGTGTCTACAACAACTGGCGCCCCGCATCGGAGATGACTCCGATGCTCGAGGACCGTATGCGCGGCGCGTCGGCCGGCAAGACGATGTACGTCATCCCCTATCTGATGGCGCCTCCCGGCAACGCGCTCGCTCCCTATGCCACCGGCGTGGAGCTCACCGATGCCCGCACCGTGGTGCTGCACATGATTCGCATGTCGCGCGTCGGCGTGGAATATCTCGAGGCCATGGAAGACCCCAACCAGTTCGTCCGCGCCGTCCACGTGACCGGTGATCTGGAGAACCTCGGCCAGGGCACCCCTGACGACCAGCGCTACTTCGTGACCGTCGCCGACGAGCGCACGATCTTGCACTTCGGATCGTCCTACGGCGGAAACGCCCTGCTCGGCAAGATCGCCCACGGTCTGCGTCAGGCTGCGTACGACGGCTGGGCGTCCGGCAAGTTCCTCGCCGAGCAGTACATGCTGATCGGCATCCACGACAAGGAAACCGGCAAGGACTACCACATCTGTGGCGGCTTCCCGAGTGCCTCCGGCAAGACCAACCTGGCCATGATGCTGGCTCCCGACGTGCTGGGCGACCGCTATCACGTGTCGTTCTACGGCGACGACATCGCGTGGCTGTGGGTCGACGAGGCCAGCGGCAAGCTCTACGGCATGAACCCCGAGTACGGCGTGTTCGGCGTCGCGAAGGACACCAACGAGACGACCAACCCCACGGCTCTCGCCTCGATCGCACCGGGCACGCAGGCGATCTTCACCAACATCGCCTACAACCCCACGACCCGTGAGGTCTGGTGGGAGGGCCGCACCCCGGCACCGCCGGCAGACTCCTCGGGCTGGCTCGACTGGAAGGGCAACCCGATCGACGAGCGGACGCCCGAGCAGGCGGGCGAGCCGTGGGCGCACCCCAACAGTCGCTTCACCACGACGCTCGACAACGTCCCCAACATCGCCGCCGACTACAACGCCGCCGCCGGTGTGCCGATCGACGCGATCATCTTCGGTGGCCGTACGCGTGACCGTGAGCCACTGATCCGGGCGATCCACGATCTGGCCGAGGGCGTCTACGACGGCCTCACCCTTGGGGCCGAGGCAACGTCGGCTGCAGAGGGCAAGGAAGGCCTCCTGCGCTACGACCCGATGTCCAACCGACCGTTCATGGCATACGGCGAGGGTGACTACGCGGCGCACTATCTCAAGATTGTGGGTGCCGCCAAGGAGCAGCCGATCTTCGCGCACGTCAACTGGTTCCAGCGCGATCCAGAGGACGGCCACTTCCTGTGGCACGGCTACCGCGACAACCTCCGTCCGCTCCTGTGGTTGCTGCAGCTCAAGAACGGTGAAGTCACCGGTCGACAGACCCCGGTCGGCATCATCCCGACCGAGGACGAGCTCATCCTCGGGGGCATGGACACCAAGCCCGAGGACCTCAAGACGATCTTGTCGATCGACGTCGCTCGTTGGAAGCAGGAGATGGGCCACCGCGAGGAGCACCTCAAGCAGTTCGACAACTTGCCGGAGGAGATCTGGGAAGCGCACCGTCGGGTCGCAGCGGCACTCGACGCTGAAGGCTGATCACCCAGCACATTCACAGCAGCTAGGGCCCCGTTCTATGCGAACGGGGCCCTAGCTCTGTCCTAGGACGGTGCCTGGGTGGCAGCGCACTGAACGCAGGCCCGAGCGACCGGCCTGGCTTCGAGGCGAGCCGATGCGATGGGCTCGCCGCAGACCTCGCACCGCCCGTATGTTCCGGCATGCACGCGGCCGCGTGCGGCATCGATCTCTTCCAGCCGACGCTCAGCCTGCTCGATCAGGGCGGTGACCTGTGATCGTTCGAACGCGATGGTCGAGCCCTCCGGGTCGTGCTCGTCATCGGCATTGGAGTCCGCGGATGCCGCGACGATCCCATCGAACTCGCCACGCAGTGCAGCCAGCTGCTCGGTGGCGGCGCGGTGCTCCGCATCGAGCCTTCGGAGTGGATCGGAGGCGCTCACTTCACCTTTCGCTCTCGCCGTGCCGTGACACCGATACGCCGGTCGGCCACGATGACGGAGATGACGAGGGCGACTGCTCCCGTGGCGGCCAGGGCAAAACAGATCATGGCGATGCTCGGGTAGCCCAGGATCTGCGACTCAGTGGGGATCTGCATCATCAAGGCGGCGCCGACGACCAACGACGCAAGCAGGAGCCCGGTCGTGAGGCGGTTGGCGAGGCGCTGCATCACGGCAAGAAGCCGCGGCTCGTCGAGGGCATCGATCTTGAGCTCGAACTTGCCCTCCGCGACGGCATCCATGACCTTGTTGACGCGCCCGGGCAACTCGACGGTGAAGTCGCGGGCCTCGAGCGCCGCCGAAAGGATTCCGCCCGGGGACCCGGCGATCCGCGTCTGCATGATCGCGGCGATGTCGCGCCGTAGAGCCTCGGCCGGCGCGAACGTCGGGTCAAGGTTCGTGGCCACCTGATCGAGGTTGAGAAGCGCCTTGCCGACCAGTGCGAGCTCGGGAGGCGGCCGCATGCCGCACTGACTGGCGACGCGGGTCATCTCCAGCACCACGTGTCCGGCCTCGAGATCGCTCCCCATCTCGACGCTCCGCTGCACCAGCTCGCCGACGGAGCTGCGAAACCCATCTCTGTCGAACTCATCGCGCGGACGCCCGATGCTCGCGAGCGCATCAGCCGCGGCATCGCCGTTGCCGTCGCTGACAGCCAGCAGGAGCTTCACGATCTTGTCTCGCACTGTCGTGGAAAGCCGGCCGACCATGCCCAGGTCGATCAGGGCGAGCCGGTCGTCGGTCATGAGCAGCACATTGCCGGGATGCGGATCGGCGTGGAAGAAGCCTTCCGCCAGCATCTGCTCCAGGTAGGCCCTGAAGAGATCCTTGACCAGCGGGGCGCAGTCGAGGTCGGTGCGGGCGACCGGGCTCAGGTCGGTGACCTTTCGGCCCTCGAGATGATCCATCGTGAGCACGCGGCCGGTGCTGTAGTCCGCCACGGGGCGCGGCACGACCAGGCGTGGCCACGGCTCGACGATCTGGCGCAGCGTGGTCAGGTTGCGAGCCTCCTGGGTGTAGTCCAGCTCGGCATACAGCGCCTTGCGGAACTGCTCCAGGAGATCGGTCAGCCCGAATGTGCGGCCGACTTCGGTATGAGCATCTGCGAAGGCCGCGAGCTCTGCCAACGCGCCCATGTCATCGGCGATCTGCTTGCGGATCCCTGGCCGTTGGACCTTGACCACGACCTCGCGTCCGCTCTGCAGCGTTGCTCGATGCACCTGCGCCAGGGAAGCAGCTGCCAACGGTGTGGGATCGAACGAGGCGAAGGCGTGGGAGACGTCCACCCCCAGTTCGTCGGCGATGATCTGTTGGACATCGTCGTACTCAAATGGCGCGACGTCGTCCTGAAGTCGCGAGAGCGCGTCGGTGTAGGGCTCCGGGAGCAGGTCGACCCTGGTGGAGAGGAGCTGACCGAGCTTGATGAAGGTCGGGCCCAGTGCTTCCAGATCCGACGCGAGTTGTGACGCATCGTCACAGACGGGCGCGTCGCGATCGTCGGAGCCCAGACCCTCGATGTCGAGGTCGCGAACGAGGTCGGACCGACCGTACTTGATGAGGAGGCGGGCGATCTCGAGATAGCGGCGGACGTGGGACGGTTGCACGGAGAGGCCCATGGCACCCGACTCTAGGGTCTGCGGACCCCCGCGGCATCTTGTGCCGAACAGAGCAAAGGCCCCGTTCGGCGAGGAACGGGACCTTCGCAGTGCGGCATCAGGGACTCGAACCCCGAACCCGCTGATTAAGAGTCAGCTGCTCTGCCAATTGAGCTAATGCCGCGAAGCGGTCGCAACATTATCAGCCGATCAGGTCCCTCCCATAATCGGCCGATCCTCAATGATTGCGTGGGCGGCATTGTGCCCGCCGATGCCGCTGACGGCGCCGCCGCGCCGCGCTCCGCTGCCGCACAGGAGCACCTTCGGATGGGTGGTGGCGACGCCCCAGCGTTCCGCGGAATTGCGGGGTTTTTCGCCGTCTTCGAGCCAGGGCCAGGCCAGATCTCCGTGGAAGATGTGTCCGCCGGGCATGCCGAGTGCTTCCTCGATCTGGGCGGGCGTCTTGTGCTCGACGCCGATGATCAGCGGCTCGATCGGTTCGGTGAGGTGGTGGTTGATGGCCGCGAGGAACTGTTGGTATGCCCCTGCCGCAGATTGCTCGTCGGGGAGCACCTCATAGGGCGTGTGCAGGCCGAAGTAGGTGAGAGTCTGTGCTTGCGAGTCGGCGAGGCCGTCACCGAGGATCGAACGGTCGGTGAGCGTATGGCAGTAGAGCTCGCCGACGGCGGAGTCCGGCAGTGTTCCGGCCGCTGCCTGGGCCCACGCGGTCTCGAGCTCGGTCATTGACTCGCCGAGGTGGAATGTGCCGGCGAAGGCGATCTCCGGATCGATGCCTGACTTGAGCGCGGGCAGCCGCGAGACCAGGAGGTTGAGCTTGAACTGCGAGCCCGACGGTTTGGGCGGCGGCGTCTCGCCGAGTAGTTGCGCCAAGACGTACGGGGCCACGCCGCTGAGCACCCATTCGGCCTCGATGGCGAATCCGTCGCCGGTGACGGTGGCACCGTCGGAGTGCGTCGTGATGCTCTCGACCGTGGTGTCGGTGCAGATGGTGACGCCGCTCGCGCGGGCCGCGCGCTCGAGCTCGCCGGTGACCGCGCCCATTCCTCCGACGGGCACTCGCCACTCGCCGGTGCCATTGCCGATCAGGTGGTAGAGGAAGCATCGATTCTGGAGCAGCTTGGGGTCGTGGAGCGACGCGAATGTGCCGATCAGGGCGTCGGTGGCGACCACGCCGCGTACGAGGTCGTGGGTGAATCGGCGTTCGATGGCTGTGCCGAGCGGCTCGTCGATGAGGTCGGTCCAGATGGCCATCTCCACCTGGTCCCTGATGTCGCCGAGGTGGGGGAGGGGAGAGAGCAACGTGGGCGCGATCGCGTCGGCCACGGTGGCCACCTCGTCGTAGAACGCCTGCCACTGGGCGAACTCGGCATCGGATCCGGTCAGTGCGCGAAACGAGTCGCGCGTCTGGTCGCCCTCGGTGGTCTCGATCAGGAGTCCGCCGCCGTCGTATGGCGAGTAGGACGCCGTGTCGCGCGAGCGGAGCTCAAGGTTCAAGCCGAGCTCGGTGATGATCTGCTCCGGCATCAGGCTGACGAGATAGGAATACCTCGACAATCGCGCGTCGACTCCCGGCCACGGCCTGGCACTGATCGCCGCACCGCCGACATGTGGCAATCGCTCCAGGACCGTGACCGATCTGCCAGATCGAGCGAGATAGATCGACGCGACCAAGGCATTGTGCCCGCCACCGACGATCACGACGTCGGCCCGTCCGTTGACGAGG
This sequence comes from uncultured Actinomycetota bacterium, assembly GCA_963760105.1. Lineage (GTDB taxonomy): Bacteria > Actinomycetota > Actinomycetes > Propionibacteriales > Nocardioidaceae > Aeromicrobium. Next base: position 292,687 of record CAVXBP010000012.1, on the reverse strand, counting down.
TCTTCATCCGACATGTTTCAGTGCCTCCCGCTTGGACAAGCCGCTCAGCTGATGATCGCGGTCGGAAACAAACGTACGCACCCAGTCGGGCTCGACCTTGGCGTACTCGCGAAGTGCCCAACCGATGGCCTTGCGGATGAAGAATTCTGTGTCGCCCATGTTGGGCTCGATCACATCTGCCAACAGCGACGCATCGAGCCGGTCGCGGCGACCCAGCTGGCTGAGAATCGACAGCCTCCGGAGCCACAGGCTCTCCGACTGGCTCCAGCGGCGAACCGTCTCGGCAGTCTCGGTGGGATGTGCGTCATGCAGGTCGGCGATGCGGCGGGCGATCTCGTCGACGTGATCCCACCACGCTCCCGTGACCGCCATGTGCTCGTGCAACGGCATCAACGCGAGCTGGCCCTTGGCCATGGTCAGACGCGTCAGAGCAGCAGCCGCATAGCGCTCCTCCCGGCGGGTTGCGCCATCCCACAACGTGCGGGCAGCCACGTCGACCGCCTGGAGGTCGGCGGGCGGATGCTGCGTGGCGATCACCCGGGTGATGCGCCGCACCTCGGGCACCCGGACGCCGAGACATGGCATGGCCGACTTCATGTAGGCCTGCATGCCCGGGGCCCGGGTCGGATCAGCCGCCTCGGCCAGCGCGTCCTGAATCCCGGAGACGAGCTGGTTGGTCGAGGCGAGCTGACCCGCCATGGTCAACGGCTGGTCGAGCGGCGGTATTGCGCGTTGGCCAGCGGCACGAAGATCATCAGCACGACAGCTGCCCAGATCAGGGTGTAGGCCTCTGGGTGAACGAGTGCCCATGCGGTCGGGTCCGGCGCATTGGGGTTGGGGTCGCCGTTGCCGAACAGGTTGCGAGCAGCCTGGGTCACCGCGGAGACAGGATTCCACTCAGCGAACACCTTGAGCGGGCCGGGCAGCGTGTCCAGGGGCACGAACGTGTTGGCGATGAACGTCAGCGGGAAGATGACGATGAACGAGGCGTTGTTGACCACCTCCGGGCTGGGCACCAACAGGCCGACCCACGCCATGACCCATGAGATCGCATAGGCGAACACCAGCAGGAGGATGAATCCCCATGCTGCCTCGAAGAATGACGTGCGGATGCGCCAGCCGACCAGTAGCCCGGTCAGGCTCATGACGATCAGGACGATCACGTTGTTGACGACGTCTGACAACGTGCGTCCGGCAAGCACGGCCGATGGTGACATCGGCAATGACCGGAACCGGTCGATGATGCCCTTCTGGACGTCCTCTGCGAGTCCGGCGCCGGTGATGGTCGCACCGAAGATGACCGTCTGGGCAAAGATGCCGGCGATCAGGAACTCGCGGTAGCCGCCGCCACCTCCGGCGGGATCGATGGCGCCGCCGAAGACGTACGCGAACAGCAGGACGAACATGATCGGCGACAGGGTCGTGAACACGAGCAGGTCGGGGACACGCTTGATCTTGATCAGGTTGCGCTTGGCGACGATCGCTGCGTCGCCGACCACGGCCAGGGCACTCATCGTGCACCTCCCTTGTCGGAGCTGGACTGGTCGGCCTCGGTCGTGGCGCCTTGATCGACCGCGGCGTGACCGGTGAGGGTCAAGAAGACGTCGTCGAGGGTGGGGCGCCGCAGTCCGGCGTCATCGACACTGAGGCCCTCTTCGTCGAGCAGCTGAAGTGCCTGACGAAGCACGGCAACGCCCCCTGTGACGGGCATCAACAGGTTGCGTTGGTGCTCCGACAGGACCGGATCGGCAACGCCGAGCGGGGTCAGCAGCTTGGCTGCCCGGCCAAGGTCGGCGCCCTCGCTGACGGTGACCTCGATCCGCTCGCCACCGACCTGGGCCTTGAGCTGATCGGCGGTGCCCTGAGCAATGATCTTGCCGTGGTCGATCACGACGATGTCGTCCGCCAGCAGGTCTGCTTCTTCGAGATATTGGGTGGTCAGCAGCAGGGTGGTGCCGCCCGAGACGAGCCCTTGGAGCACGGACCACATCTCGGTGCGGCTCCGTGGATCGAGACCTGTCGTCGGTTCGTCCAGGAACAGCACCGGGGGAGCCGCGACCAGGGCGCCCGCCAGGTCGAGGCGTCGGCGCATGCCGCCGGAGTAGGTCTTGGCGGGTCGGTCGGCAGCGTCTTCGAGGTTGAACTGGGAGAGCAGCTCGCGCGCCCGATCCCTGCTCTTCTTGCGGCCGAGGTGGTAGAGCCGGCCGATCATGTCGAGGTTTTCGAAGCCGGTGAGATATTCATCGACCGCCGCGTACTGGCCGGACAGGCCGAGATTGCGGCGCACCTCCCTCGGTCTGGTGAGCACGTCGATGCCGGCGACCTCGGCGCTGCCGGCGTCGGGGCGGAGCAGGGTCGTGAGGATGCGCACGATGGTCGTCTTGCCGGCGCCGTTGGGGCCAAGCAGGCCCAGGACTGAACCGGCCGGCACAGTGAGGTCGACGCCGTCGAGCGCCGTGACATCTCCGTACTTCTTGACTAGACCTCGGGCCTGGATCGCAGGTGATTGAGTCATGACGGCAGCCTATTGAGGCTCGCCGACAATATGCATTGGCCGAAGGTCGAGAGTTTCGCCAAGAGTAGTTGAAACTTGAACTAGGATGATCTAGACTCGTCCCATCTAGATCCGAGGAGTGACCATGCCCGCTGTGACCGTCGACGACTGGACTGTGCTGCCACGGGTGATTGCTGCGCCGACGCAGGGCGAGGACCGCGCGCCGGTCAGCATCACGACAGCTCCGCGCGGCTTCGAGGGTGAGGGCTTTCCCGTTCACCGAGCCTTTGCCGGCGTCGACCCGACCCTGCTCGATCCGTTCATCCACATGGATCAGATGGGCGAGGTCGAGTACGCGCCCGGTGAGCCCAAAGGCACGCCCTGGCACCCCCACCGTGGGTTCGAAACTGTGACCTACATGATCGACGGCGTCATGGACCATCAGGACACCCACGGTGGCGGCGGATCCATCACCGACGGCGACACCCAGTGGATGACGGCAGGCAGCGGGCTCCTGCACATCGAGACGCCGCCGGAATGGCTCGTCGTCAAGGGCGGCCTGTTCCACGGGCTCCAGCTGTGGGTCAACCTGCCCAAGGCCGACAAGTGGCTGCCCCCTCACTACCAGGACATCAGCCGCGACGACGTGGGCCTGGCGTCCACACCCGACGCCGGTGCACTGCTCCGCGTCATCGCGGGGGAGGTTGACTCCGTCAAGGGACCGGGCAGCACCCACACGCCGATGGCGATGGTCCACGCGACAGTTCTGCCCGGAGCCGAGATGACGGTGCCGTGGCGCACCGACTTCAACGCGCTCGTCTACGTTCTCGGCGGCCAGGGGTACGTCGGCCGTGACCGCCGTCCGATCTCCTCGGGACAGCTGGCGGTGCTCGGCCACGGCGAGACGATCACCGTCGGTGCCGACCAGCAGCAGGAGTCGCGCCATCCGGCCCTCGAGGTCGTCCTGCTCGGCGGCCTGCCGATCCGCGAACCGATGGCCTTCGCCGGTCCGTTCGTCATGAACACCAAGGCCGAGGTGCTGCAGGCGTTCGAGGACTTCCAGAAGGGCAAGCTCGGCACGATTCCGACGGTCCCGCACGCGGACGTCCACGGCGAGATCCTCTGACGTCACCACCACCACTCGGGTTGCTTTAGGCTCGCCGCATGGCTGAGAGCAAGCAGTATGTCGGCGCGATTGACCAGGGCACGACCAGCACGCGGTTCATGATCTTTGACCACGACGGTCATGAAGTTGCCAAGCATCAGCTCGAGCACGAGCAGATCATGCCGCAGGCCGGATGGGTCGAGCACGACCCGAGCGAGATCTGGGAGTGCACCCAGGAGGCCATCACCGCTGCCCTCGGCAAGGCCGGCATCAGTGCCGGTGATCTCGCAGCCGTCGGCGTCACCAACCAGCGTGAGACGACGGTGGTCTGGGACCGGCGCACAGGTGAGCCCTATTACAACGCGATCGTCTGGCAGGACACGCGTACCGACAAGATCGCCTCGGCGCTCGACGCGGGCGGGCATGGCGATCTGATCCGTGCCAAGGCGGGGCTGCCACCTGCGACCTACTTCTCCGGCGGAAAGATCCAGTGGATCCTCGAGAACGTCGATGGGGTCCGCGCTGACGCCGAGGCAGGACACGCGTTGTTCAGCAACACCGACGGATGGCTGCTCTGGTGGCTCACCGGTGGCCCCGACGGCGGCCAGCACATCACCGATGTCACCAACGCCAGCCGCACGATGTTGATGAACCTCGAGACTCTCGACTGGGACGATGAGCTGATCGGCCTGTTCGACATTCCACGGGCGATGCTTCCCACGATCAAGTCGTCCTCTGAGGTCTACGGACACACGCTGGCCGACGGACCGTTCGGCGGCGAGGTGCCCCTCGCCGGAGATCTCGGTGACCAGCACGCTGCACTCGTCGGTCAGGTGTGCTTCGAGCCCGGTGAGCTCAAGAACACCTACGGCACCGGCAACTTCCTCGTGCTCAACACCGGCACCGACATCGTGAGGTCGGCTCACGGGCTGCTCACGACCGTCGGCTACAAGTTCGGGGATGCCCCAGCTGTCTACGCGTTGGAAGGGTCGATCGCCGTGACGGGCTCGGCAATCCAATGGCTGCGGGATCAGCTGGGCATCATCAAGGGTGCCGCCGACTCGGAAAGTCTCGCGGCGAGTGTCGACGACAATGGTGGTGTCTCCTTCGTGCCCGCGTTCTCGGGGCTCTTCGCGCCGCACTGGCGATCGGACGCGCGCGGCGTGATCGTCGGACTGTCGCGATTCAACACGGCCGCGCACATCGCCCGGGCCGCGCTGGAAGCCATTTGCTATCAGAGTCGGGACGTTGTCGATGCCATGGTGGCCGACGCCGATCTTGATCTGCAGACCTTGCGGGTCGACGGGGGCGTGACGATGAATGAGCTCTGCATGCAGATCCAGGCAGACGTGCTCGGTGTTGCGGTGAGTCGTCCCGTGGTGGCCGAGACCACCGCGCTCGGCGCTGCGTATGCAGCAGGTCTGGCCGTCGGTTTCTGGGCCAACACCGACGAGCTCGTCGCCAACTGGCACGAGTCCAAGCGCTGGGAGCCCACCTCGACGCAGGAACAGCGTGACGCCGGCCATGCCCAGTGGAAGAAGGCGGTCGACCGTACCCTCAACTGGGTCGACACCAGTTCCTGACAGTCGTCGAGGCAGCCCCCTTCGTCGGCTGCCCGCATCGGTCCTTGAGCGTGTCGAAAGGACGTCGTTCGTCCCCGTTTTCGGCTACTGATTGACTGGAGGTATGCGTTCCGTTGCCCTCTCACCCGCCAATCGCCAAGCAGCACTGGAGACGATGGCCGCAAAGCCGCTCGACATCCTGGTCGTGGGCGGCGGCGTCGTCGGCGGTGGCGCTGCACTCGACGCCGCTACCCGTGGACTGTCAGTCGGTCTGGTGGACGCCCGCGACTTCGCGTCGGGCACGTCGAGTCGCTCCAGCAAGCTGATCCACGGCGGACTCCGCTACCTCGAGATGCTCGATTTCAGGCTCGTCGCCGAGGCACTCGGCGAGAGAAGCCTCCTGCTCGACAAGCTCGCACCCCACCTGGTTCACCCCGTGCCATTTCTCTACCCGCTGACCCGTCGCCTGTGGGAGCGGGTCTATGCCGGTTCCGGTGTGCTGCTCTACGACTCGATGGCCCTGCTGTCCGGGCGGTCGCGAGGCGTACCGCACCACCGTCACCTCACCCGGCGCGGCGCGTTGCGGATGATGCCGGGACTCAAGAAGGAGTCGCTGATCGGCGCGCTGCACTACTACGACGGCCAGGTTGACGACGCCCGCCACACCATGTTCCTCTCTCGCACGGCCGCGGCGTACGGAGCGCACGTCGCGAGCCGCACCCGTGTGATCGGCCTGTTGCGTGAGGGCGATCGGGTCGTCGGCGCGAAGGTCAAGGACCTTGAGTCCGGCCAGGAGTTCGACGTCCTCGCCAAGCAGGTCGTCAACGCCACTGGTGTGTGGACCGACGAGACACAGTCGTTCGCCGGCGAGCGCGGCCAGTTCCACGTACGGGCGAGCAAGGGCATCCACATCGTCGTCCCGCGTGATCGCATCCGCGGCGACTCAGGACTGATCCTGCGCACCGAGAAGTCGGTGCTGTTCGTCATCCCCTGGGGCCGGCACTGGATCATCGGCACCACCGACACCGATTGGTCACTGTCGAAGGACCACCCGGCCGCCAGTCGCAGCGACATCGACTATCTCCTCAAGCACGTCAACAAGGTCTTGGTGACGCCGCTGACGCACGAGGACATCATGGGCGTGTACGCCGGACTGCGGCCGTTGTTGGCCGGGGAGGACGAGGCCACCAGCAAGTTGTCGCGCGAGCATGCGGTTGGCACGAGCGTGAAGGGCCTCGTCGTCATCGCCGGCGGCAAGTACACGACCTACCGCATCATGGCCAAGGACGCGATCGACGCCGCAGTCCACGGCATGGCGAGCGATCTCGATCGCATCACTCCGCCCTGCTGCACCGAGGATGTGCCGCTGCTCGGCGCCGACGGTTTCGAAGCCGTGTGGAACCAGCGTCAGATGCTCGCCGCATCCAGCGGTCTCGGCATCGGCCGGATCGAGCATCTGCTCCGCCGCTACGGATCGTTGATCAGCGAGGTGCTCGACCTGATCTCCGAGCAGCCAGACCTCGGCAAGCCGCTCGCTGGTGCAGACGACTACCTGCGGGCCGAGGTGGTCTACGCCGCCAGCCACGAAGGGGCGCGGCACCTCGACGACACGATTGCGCGGCGTACGCGCATCTCGATCGAGACGTTCGACCGGGGTGTGGACGTTGCAGTGGAGGTCGCCGGACTGATGGGCGACGTGCTGGGCTGGAGCGAGGCACAGCGCGAGAACGAGATCAACCACTACATCAAGCGCGTCGAAGCCGAGCTCGAGAGCCAGACCATGCCAGATGACGAGACGGCCGACGCCGCGCGCATGGGCGCCGGCGATGTCGTGCCCGTCTCGACCACGGGTACGAAGCTGGCCGGCTGATGCCCAAGGAGATGGTGGCCGACTACGACACGCGGTCGCCGGCAACGCGAACGCTCCTCACCGTCATCGGAACCATTGTCGCGGTCGCGATGTTCGCGGGAGCGGTCGTCGGCGTCTCGATCCTGGTCCGAGACACGAAGGTGTCGACCAGGATCATCGAGCTGGGCGATTCCGTCCAGATCGTCGTCAACGCCACCACGGCTGACATTCACATCGTCGAGGGCGCAGCTGATGTCGTCAAGGTGACGTCGCGAGTCACCAGTGGACTGCGCAAGACCGACTTCCTCATCGGTCGCAAGGGTGACGAGATCAAGGTCATCTCGGGATGCACGGCATGGCTTTCACCGGGATGCGGGGTGTCCATGACGATCGCGGTGCCCAAGAGCATCCCCATCGTGATCAACACGACCTCGGGAGATGTCACGGCCGATGAGCTCGTGCAGGGCGTGCTGACCGTTGCCACGACGAGCGGAGACATCAACGTCGGAGGCTTGACGGTGGACGAGTTCTCGGCCGAGTCGACGTCCGGCAACGTCGACGCGGCTTTCGCCAAGCAGCCGTTCGCGTTCAAGGCGCTCACCACGTCGGGCGACATTGCCGCATCGATCCCGGCAGGGACGCGTACGTACGCCGTCACGGTCGAGTCGGAGTCCGGCGGTGTTGCCTCCACGATCCAGCCAGATGCGAACGGCGAAGGCTTCATCCGTGCGACGTCCCGCAGTGGTGACATCACCCTGCGTTCTGGCTAGGCCTCTGAGCTGACCGAGAACAGGATCGGCACGTGGTCGGAGGGGCGCAGCGCGGGGAACGTTCCGCTCGCGTCGTAGCCGAGGGCCACGGAGTAGGCGTTGACCGTCATCCGCTTCGAGCAGTAGCCGTGATCGATGATCCAGTCGGCGTTCTTGCTTGCCGTGTCCTTCTTGATGTTGGTGTAGGTCGCGGGGCCGATGACCGGCGTGCGGGACTTGATGGCCTTGCGCATGTTGACGAGTCCGCCGTTGATGAACGCTTTGAGGTCGTCCGAACGGTTCATGTCCCCGCCGACCAGGATCGGGCAGTCGCCATGCAGCGCGGAGACCCGTTGCAGCTCGTCCATGGCGATCTGCGCCTGCGCTGCCCGTCCGGCTCCCCACTGTGGGCCGTCGACAAGGTGGGTGTTGCCGAAGACGAATTTCAACCCACTCGTCACGTCCTTGAAAACGGCAAGTGTCAGATGCCGCCCTGGGACGGCCTTGCCGCCGATCGTGGCTGCGAGGATCTTGTCGGGGAGCTTCTCGACCAGCTGCGTTGTCTTCTTCTCGTAGAACAGGTAGTTCTCGTTGAAGGCCGTCGTCGGCACCACCATCGTGTAGGCCGCGCCGAGTGCAGCGTTGACCTTCTTCGCAAAGGCCGACCCGGTGTTGGTCATCGAGTTCTTGCCCGGACCGACCAGCTCGTTCATGCCGAACACCGATGGCGTGCAGGTCTTGACCAACGCGGCGCCGGCAATGGCGCGTTCGCTGTCTCTGGGGAGCTTGTCCGGACCCGGGAGGTTGTACCAGAGCGGCCGGAGCGTCATGGTGCTCGTCGTCGAGGTTGGTGTGTCCACGACGGCGGGAGCGGCAGGATCTGCAGCGAGGCGTTGAAGGGTCGAAGGTCCGGGGAGCCCGTCGGCGTTCTTGCCCGACCATCCCTGGGCCTTCTGGAAATCCATGACATTGGCCTGGTCCGCCTTGCCGAAGATCGGGCCGGGCCCCTTCAGGTAGTGCTTGCCAAAACCGTGGGCGACGAGCCGTTCGCCGAGCCAGGTCACGTGCGCACCGGTCGCGCCCAGGAAGTAGGAGGCCGGATCCATCCGGTCGCCGGACTCTGCGCCCATGGCGGGCCATGGATCAACGTGATCGGACCAGGTCGTCGACTTGTTGACCTGGACGTGGACGTGGGCCCCCGTCGAGTTGCCGGCTCCGAACTGGCCGGGGACCCCGCCGGACAGTCCGACCTGCTTGCCTATTGTCACGGTCTGGCCGGTCTTGACGTCGATCCGCGACAGGTGAGCCACCTGGACCCAGCGGATCTTGCCGTGCACGGATCCCTGGATGATGACGTGCCCGCCGTATGCCGGCCCCCAACCTCCGCCAACCCCGGCGTACCAGACCGTGCCGCTGATAGCGGCCGTGACCTTCGTGCCCTTCTTGGCTGCGAAGTCGACACCCTTGTGAGGCTTGCCGTTGCTGTAGAGGCGCTTGTAGGCAAACGACACGGGTGTCGCTGCGGGTACTGGCTTGGCCACTCTCGTCCTCCTTCTCGCCCGGAGAGTGTGTGCGTGGTGCAGGAGGGATTCTCGACAGCGTAAACCTCGGATGCGCCCGAGGGGAATATGAAAGATGGCCCAAGATCTCAGGGATCTTGGGCCATCTGCGTGGGGTGGACGACGGGACTTGAACCCGCGGCCACCGGCACCACAAGCCGGTGCTCTACCAACTGAGCTACGCCCACCACGCGCACCGGGCATGCGCCCGGCACGGCGAAGGAAGTCTAACGCAGGTGGCGCGGTGCTCAGGACGCGGCACAACCTAGCCGGTGACCGACCCGGCAACTTCGGTGGCGATGGCCTTCGCCGCATCGGTCTCGGGGCCGGGCTGCGGCACGAAGACAGTCGCTCGGTAGTACTTGAGCTCCTCGATGCTCTCCTGGATGTCGACCAGCGCCCGGTGGTCGCCGCGCTTGGGCGGCGAGGCGAAGTAGGCCCGGGGATACCACTGGCGGGCAAGCTCCTTGATCGACGAGACATCGACGACGCGGTAGTGCATCCACGTCTCCAGCTCGGTCATGTCACGGGCGAGGAACATGCGATCGGTGCCGATCGTGTTGCCGGCAAGAGGAGCCTTGCGCGGCTCCTTGACGTGCTCGCGTATGTAGGCGAGCACCTGCTCCTCGGCGTCGCGCAGCGTCAACCCGGCCTCGAGCTCGGTGAGCAGCCCGGAGCTGGTGTGCATGTTGCGAACGAAGTCGTCCATCTGGTCCAGCGCCTCGGCTGGCGGCTTGACGATGAGGTCAATGCCGTCACCCAGGACGTTGAGCTCATAGTCGGTCACGAGGGCTGCCACCTCGACCAAGGCATCGGTCTCGAGGTTGAGCCCAGTCATCTCGCAGTCGATCCACACCAGCTTGTCGTTCACGTCGTGCACCTTACTTGCTGCAGTCGGTGTCGCACGCCGAGGCAGGTGATGAGGGGTGGCCAGATAAGGTCTGATGGAACGCCGACCGCCCCGCGTTGTGCTCACATCGCCGGACCCAGGAGACATACGTGCCGAACGAACGACAGCAGCGTGCCGCCCGTGCCGAGCAGATGCGCAAGGAACGCGAAAAGGCAGACCGCAAGCAACGCAATGTGATCTCCCTGGCCATCGTGGCGGTCGTCATCGCGCTCGTCGCAGTCGGCGGCTACGCGATCAAGAACGAGAGCGACAAGAACAAGCAGGTGACCAAGGTCATCAACCCCAACGGTGTGACCAAGGACTACGGCATCGTCTATGACACCGAGGCCGCTGGTGGCACGGTCCCCGAGGGCACCACGCCGGTATCGGTCGAGCTCTACGAAGACTTCCAGTGCCCCGCCTGCCTGCAGTTCGAGCAGCAGAGCAATGCGTTCCTCAAGGAGCAGGTCAAGAGCGGCGCGATCACGATCACCTTCCGCCCGTTCTCCTTCCTGGACGAAAATGGTGGCAGCCCCAACCAGTACTCGCACCGGTCGACGAACGTGGCGCTCTGCGCGCTCGACGCGGGCGGCGTGACCGACTACGTCAAGGCACACGACCTGCTGTACTCCAACCAGCCCCAGGAACAGACCAACGGCCCCGAGAACAAGGAACTGCTCGCGACGATGGAGACTGCCGGCATCACGGGCATCGATGAGTGTGTTCGGTCAGGCAAGTTCATCCCGTGGATCGACAAGGCCAAGGAAGTCGGCACCGACCGAGGTGTCAACAGCACCCCAACCGTCTACATCGACGGCAAGAAGGTCGAGGCACCGTCGCCGGCAGCAATGCAGAAGGCCATCGACGCGGCCAAGGCCTAGGCGCACATCTGGCTTCCTGCCGATGACGCGCAGGGCACGGGAGCATTTGTCGACCAAAAGCGGTATGCTTTTGGCTAGTTGCACAACGTTGGGCCGTACGAATGAATCTGGTTTCCTTAATTGGTGTCTTGTTCTCCTCGAAGGTTGAATGTGTGTGGCGATGTGACTCGCGAAACGCGTGAGTGACAACTCGCTAATAGGAGTAAGAACATGGCAACAGGAACCGTCAAGTGGTTCAACGCTGACAAGGGCTTTGGATTCATCGCCCCCGACGACGGCAGCGAAGACGTATTCGCGCACTTCAGCGCGATCGCCACGAGCGGCTACCGCTCGCTGGACGAGAACCAGAAGGTCGAATTCGACGTTGAGCAGGGCCAGAAGGGCCTGCAGGCGACGAACATCCGTCCCCTCTGATTCACAGATTCACCAACTGACTTAGTTCAGTCGAAAGGCCCCGGAGCTTCGGCCCCGGGGCCTTTCGCTGTCTGCTGGGGCCTTGCTCTATTCGGCAGCCTTCGGAGCTTCGCGGTACGGCGCCAGATCGCCGAGCTCGACGGCGTCCAGCAGCTCGGTGGCGGCGTGGGTGGCCTTGGCGCGGATCGTCTCGGGGTCGCACCACTGCACCGACTTGATCTCGGTGGCCTGCAGCTCCATGCCTTCGGTGATCGCGCTGTCGACGACGCCCAGATCGAACAAGAAGATGCATGCGTCGTCCCAACCTCGCCAGGCTGGTAGCCAGTTGACCGTGATCAGACCTTGCACCTCGACGGTGATACCGAGCTCTTCCTGCAGCTCGCGCACGAGTCCGGGTGCCGGTGCCTCACCAACCTCGATGACGCCCCCGGGCAGGTCCCATTCCTGCTTGTACGTCAACTCGCACAGCAGCACCCGGCCGTGTTCGTCGCGGAGCAGCCCTTGGCTGATGACCCGCTTGGTGGGGAGCCCGGCGTTGAGTATCGCGATGAACCCGTCGCGGCTGAAGGGTGCAGGGTCGTCAGCCAGTCTGGCAAGGAGTGCCCGGTCGGGGTCGTCGCCGGCTCCACGGGTGATGCCTTCGCGTCGCATTCCGGCGATTGATGCGGCTCGGATGTCACCCGTGCGATCGACGGGTATCCGTGCCTCGAGTCGCGTCCAACCGAGGTCCCCAAAGGCATGGTCCTGCGCGAGCCGCAGGGCACGCACCGCGACGCCGAGGTTGTCGGCGCCGGCATTCCAACGGATCGACCCGGTGGCGCGGTCCTCATGGCGCAGGGCGACCGTGCCGACCCGTTCGTCGGCGACGAGGATGGCGAAACCGATGAACTCGTCTGACCCCGACGTCGGTTCGAGCACGAGGTCGTCATCGCGCAGCGTTGCCGTCATACCGTCTCTCCGCGGATCAACGTCACGGGTTCATCCTGCCAGCCGTGCCCAGACGGGACGAGCCGAGTGCCGGCACTAGCTCGTGCAGCCGCCGACCTTGGCGATGTCTCCGTTGACGTGTTTGCCCTTGCCGTTGCGATCAGTGAACGCGTAGGCCGAGCAGTAGTAGAAGCTCAGGGCTCCCTGACGCTTCAGGTTGACCGGCTTCCACACTCCGTTGCCGGTCGGCTCGAGGTAGCGGAATGACGTTGCGAGCAGGGGATCGGTGCCGACCGGCTTTGCACTGACACCCTCGTGCTTGAGGTAGCGGCCGAGCCATCGCTGCACGTACACGCTGGTCAATGCCTGGCCGTGGCGGCTGGCAGGCATGACCAGTGGAATGTCGGTGTACTCGAGGTGTGTCGAGGCGCGCGGGACGATCAGCATGGAGTCGACCTTCTTGGACCGCCACGCGTCGAAGCCGGTGGCCCTTTCCCGCTGAGGAACAGGATCGCCGGGTTGTGGGGCGAGCGACGACCCGCCGGACAGGGCGGCTGGCGACACGGTGAATCCGTATTCGGACTGAACTGCGAGCGCCGGCACCTTGGGGGTGATCTCGCCGACGTCGGTGAGATCACCACCGGGTCCTTGTCCTCCGCCCTGCAGCTTGTCGAGGGCGACGACGGCGGCGACTCGCTTGTCAGTTCCTTGGACCTGTGACACGGCGAAGGCCCCGAGCGAGTGGCCGATGATGGCGAAGCGAGTCGTACGTCCCTTGGTCGCGGTCTGAGTGTCGACGCGACGGTCGAACTGCTTCCAGAGGGGGTTGAAGGCGTTGACCTCGGCGCCCGCTGATCCGACGTTCTTGTGGTGCGCCTTCGGCGTCGAGAAGAAGAAGTCCGTCGCGTCTTCGGTGCCCTTGACGAAGTTGGATGACTGCTGGAACGGGACTCCGGGACACCCCGTCATCTCGGTGGGCTCTGGTGCCGCGAACGGATTGCAGAACGGAAAGGAGGCGCCCGTCTGATGCGGGAAAGTCTCGCTGGTGCCCTGGCCCTGGACGTCGTACGCGAGGACGACGTACCCGCGCTCGGCGAGGTCCTCGGCCAGCCAGCGATACATGCCTTGCGATCCCTGCACCGAGCCAGGCGTGAGGACGACACCCGGGAAAGGTGGCTTGAGCTTCGCCCCGGTGTATGGGTCCTTGGCGCCGGGCTTGGGGCTGAACACATCGCCGCGAAGGAGCGCGCCGTAGCGGTTGGTGAACGTGACGGGCGTGATGATGCCGCGGCTGCCGTTCCAGCTCGCACGAAGTGGGTTGCCCACGTTCCACCCCGGTACAGTCATGGCGGTCGTGAGCGCGGGTCGGGTGGGTGTCGCTGCCTGCGCAAGCAGCTGCGCGACGCCCAGCACCGTGCTCTCCTTGATCAGCGCCGGCAGATATGCCGGGTTGGAGAGCTGTCCTCCCGGACCGGTGATGCGACCGTACGCGTCAGCGATGTTCGCCAGATCGCGTGTGAGGTAGTCGGGAGTCCCTGGCTCGGGCGACGCTGCCTGAGCAGGTGCGGATGCGAGCACCAGCGCGATCGAGCAGACAGTGGCGAGAGCCAGACGTGGAAGCGGAAGCATGCCGGGATCAACGAGGGTGCGGGCCTGATGTCACGAGAGTATGCAAAGAACCCTTTGCAAAGAACTCTTTGCAGTTATAGGGTGACCGCATGGCACTCACCAGCAAGGTCGTCGAAGACCTGGACACCCTGAAGGCCGTCTCGCATCCACTGCGCATGGCCTTGCTCGGGCGACTGCGGTCCGGTGGACCAGCGACGGCATCAGAGCTCGGACGAGCGATGGGGGAGTCGAGTGGCTCGACGTCCTATCACCTGAGGCAGCTGGAACGGTACGGATTCGTCGGCGACGCGGACGAGCAGCCGTCCGGGCGCGAGCGTCGTTGGAAGTCGTTGTACGACATGACCACCATCCCGGCGACCCTGGCCGATCTCGATGGGGGGCGCGAATATCTCGACGTCGTTCGTCGGCGCCAAGAGGAGCACCTGAGGGAGGGGCTCGCTGCCTGGACCGAGCCGCGACGCGGACTGGGTCACAGTGACTACTTCGTGTCGCTGGACGTCGACGATCTGGAGGCCATGGAGTCTGAGATCGAAGAGGTCATCTCGCGCTACTCCGAGAAGAAGGGCTCAGAGCGCGTGACGGTCCACCTGCTGATGTTGCCGTGGACCAAGAAGGCATGAGCATTCGTACGCGATTCTGGCTGCTCACCGGGCTGCGCTGGCTGCCGACGGGATTCATCATCCCAGTCACCGCCCTGCTACCGCTGCACCGTGGGCTGACAATTGCAGAGATGGGACTGGCGTTCGCGATGCAGGGCCTCGTTGTCCTGGCGCTTGAGCTGCCAACCGGCGGATTCGCTGATGCCCTGGGCCGCAAACCGGTGGTGATTGCATCTGGGTGCTTCGCACTCCTCGCCTACACCGTCTTCGTGTCCGCCGAGTCGATTGCCGCGTTCATGGTTGCCGCGTCGCTCACCGGGGTGTTCCGCGCTCTCGACAGCGGACCGCTCAACGCATGGTTCGTCGACGGCACCCATTCGCGCGGCGGCGGAAGTGTTGACGTCGCTCGAGGCCTGTCGGGTGCAGCGGCGGTGATCGGCGCATCGATCGCCGCGGGTTCGCTGGCGTCGGGAGCGTTGATCGCCTGGGCCCCACTGGACGCGACGACCCGACTGACCCTGCCCTACCTGATCGCGCTCGGCCTGACCTTCGTGCAGCTGGTCGCCGTCATCTTGTTCATGAGCGAGGACAGGTCGACTCGGGTCGAGGGTGTCGTGGCGTCAATCAGATCAACGCCCCACGTCATCGCCGCTGGCTTCTCACTGGTCCGACGATCACGGGTGTTGCGAGCGCTGGTTGCCGTCGAACTGTTCTGGGGATTCGGGATGATCGCCTTCGAGTCGTTGATGCCCGTGCGAATGTCTGAGCTGTTGGGTGGGCGCGACGATGCCGCCGCCGTGATGGGGCCGATCGTCGCAGCGGCGTGGGGCATCTCGGCGGCCGGCGCACTGGTCGTACCGCTGCTGCTACGGCGCTGGTCGATGCGGTCGGTGTCGTTCACCTTGCGTATCGTGCAAGGCCTGACCGTCATCGCGATGGGGCTTGCGATGGGCCCAGTTGGCTTGGTTGTGGCCTACTTCGCGACGTACGGCGTGCACATCGTTGCGGGTGCCATCTACGAGACGATGCTTCACGAGCAGGTTGGGCCAGAGCAGCGCGCGACGGTGCTGTCACTGGCTTCGATGGCGATGCACCCGGCTGGGTCACTCGGCGCGATCATCCTCGGCGCCATCGCCACGGGCACCTCAACAGGGATCGCGATGATCGTCGGTGGGGTGGTGCTGGCCCTGGCCGCACCGTTGTTCCTGGTGCGACCAGAGCCAGACGTCAGACAGCCGGAGGCGGCGGGTCCCGACGCTCAACGACTCGCGCCTCGCGGTTCTGCGACATGACGAGACTCAGCACAATGCCGAGCGCGCCCGCAGCCATGAGGATGTAGCCAACCATTACAAGGTCAACGCCGCTGATGCTGTCGCGAACAGCGAACGACAGGACGGCACCGATGGCAAGCAGGAAGATGGATCCGCCGAAGTACATAGGTCAACCTTTCGTGGGGGTTCTTAGAACGTACGCGGATCTAGAGGAACCGCAACATTTGAGCGACGGTACAGCGGTCTCGGGTGGTCGTTATGCTCGACCGACGGCACCATCGATCGGAAGGTCTGCACGTGGGAGAGCTCGTACGACTCGAAGTCAGTGACGGCGTGGGCACGATTCGCCTCGACCGGCCCAAGATGAACGCACTCAACGCCCAGATGCAGCGCGAGCTCGTCGAGGTGTGTGCCGAGGTCGAGAGCCGCGACGATGTTGCGGCAGTCGTCGTGTTCGGTGGGGAGCGCGTGTTTGCCGCCGGCGCAGACATCAAGGAGATGGAGGGCATGTCGCGTGACGACATGGCCGCGCACGCTCACCTCTTGCAGGAGTTCACCACTTCACTGGCGAGCATCAGCAAGCCCACGGTCTCGGCGATCACGGGATTCGCGCTGGGCGGAGGGTGCGAGGTCGCGCTCTCGACAGATCTACGATTCGCCGCTGACAATGCCAAGCTCGGTCAACCGGAGATCCTGCTCGGCATCATTCCCGGCGCCGGCGGAACTCAGCGCCTCGCTCGGCTGGTCGGCCCCGCGAAGGCCAAGGACCTGATTTACACGGGCCGCTTCGTCGGCGCGAACGAGGCGCTCGCGATGGGACTGGTCGACCAGATCCATCCCGCCGATGAGGTCTATGACAAGGCGGTCGAGTGGGCACAGCAGTTCGTCGGCGCAGCCACGTTGGCGCTCAGCGCCGCGAAGCGAGCCATCGACCAGGGTCTCGATGTGTCCCTCGACAAGGGCGTCGCGATCGAACGCGATGAGTTCGTGGAGTTGTTTGCGACCGAGGACCAGCGCATCGGAATGCTTTCCTTCATGGAGAACGGCCCGGGAAAGGCCGCCTTCAAGGGGCGATGATTACTGTCGACCGGTTCGGGGCACCCAAAGTTTTGATGCTCCGGACCCCGCGCTGACACGCGTGACACGAGGGGCTCATGGGGCATACTGAACTCCGACGTGCCCATGCGTGGTGCAGATGCTGGTGCTACAACGAAAGGGAGTCATGACCGACTCAGAATCAAACCCGCCGGTTGAGCGCAAGCGCGCTGACCCCCTGCAGGTCGCGGCGGACATGCTGGCCGAGGACGAAGCAGCGAGCAACTCGCAGCCTTCCTCCGGGCCTCGCCACGCCCCCGAGAGCCGATCGCACTCGCACGTCGACGACGACGGAATGTCACCGAAAGAGCGCCGGGCTGCGGCCCGAGCGGCACGTCAGGCGGCGCTCGAAAAGCGTCGCGAGGAGCGTGCAGCGGCCAAGGCCCTTGCCGCCGAGCGACGCCGCACTCGCGACAAGGATCAGCCGGCCGACACGGACAAGCCAGCCGATCAGGCGGCCGACAAGCCGGCCGAGCAGCCCGAGCCACCCACCGAGCAGCCCAAATCTCTTGCTGAGAAGCTCGACGAGGCGCGTGAGGCTGTAGCGACTCCACCTGATCGCGAGCCGGATCCTGACTTGGCCGCTGCGTTGGAGAGCCAGTCATCGATCACCTGGAGGAACACGCCGACCGCCGCGGACTTCTCCGATGAGCCCCAGCCCGAGGCCAAGGCACAGCCCGAGCCGCAGGAGACCACCGTCGAAGCAGCCCCCGTCGTTCCGGACAGCTCGGCCGACGAAAAGCCTGCTGAGCCAGAGCGAGAGTCCGACTCAGAGCCGGCTCAGGAGCCCAGCTCAAGTCACGAGTTCGAGGCCGCTACGCCCTTGCAGGAGTCCTCGTCGGAGACCCAGAAGGCTCCCGACACCCGCGAGGTCGATGCAGCTGCGACGAGTTCGCCGTCAGTCGACGGCTCGTCGACATTCGCCGAGAAGCTTGCCGCCGCCAGTGCCGCAGCGCAGCAGCGCGTGGCAGCTGCCCGCGCTGAGGCCTCCCGGTTGATGGAGGAGGCTGCGCGCGAGCGCGCCCAGGTCACCGCGAGACTGAGTGCAGATGAAGCCGCCCAGCGAGAGGTCAGCGCGGCCAAGCTCAAAGCTGCCGAACAGGCCGCCGCCGAGCGCGTCAGCGCTGCCCGTCAGGAAGCCGACCGGGTCTCTGCAGACATCGAACGTGAACGTGCTGCTGCTGCCGCCAAGATCCAGGAGCTGCAGGAAGCTGCGGACGCGCGCGTTCTCGCCGCAAAGGAGGCGGCAGACAAACAGGCCGCCGAGCGCATCAACGAAGCGAAGGCTGAGGCCCGCAGACTTGCCGAAGCGGCTGAGGCTGATGCCAAGGCAACGGCCGAGCGTCGCATGGTTGAGGCAGAGCTGCAGGCTCAGGAGGCCGCCACTCGCAGGCTGGCCGAGGCGGAGAGCGACGCACAACGTCGGATCGAAGAGGCCCGCGCCGAAGCCAACAAGGTCTCGGCAGAGGCCAAGGCCGATCGGGAGGCGGCACTCGCCCAACTCGCACAAGAGCGCGCCGAGGCAGACACCCGCCTCGCCGAGGTGAGAGCTGAAGCCGAACGCATCGTGCGTGAGGCCGAGGAAACCTCAGCCAGCCACATCGCCGCGGCCAAGGCCGAGGCCGAGAAGTTTGCCCAGGAGACGGCCGCAGAGCGGGTCGCCATTGCAGTACGAGTGGCCGATGCCGAACGCGCTGCCGAGGAAAAGCTCGTGGCGGCCAAGCTCGAGGCAGATCGACTGGCTGCCGAGGCTGCGCAGCGCCATGAGAAGGCCGCAGCGGAGCTGGCTCGCGAACGCGACGAAGCCAAGGCACTGGTCGAGCGAGCCAACGAGCAGGCGGCCAAGGTGGCCCGCGAGGCCGAGGCCGAACGGGCTGAGGCCGCGGCCAAGCTGGAGGAGGCCGAACGTATGGCCGCCGAGAAGGTCCGGGTTGCCGAGGCTGAGGCCGAGCTCGTCGCCGCGAACGCGGCCGAGGCGGCACGTGCAGCGGCTGAGGCTCGTAAGGAGGCCGAGGACAAGTTGGCCGCCGATGTCGAAGCGGCTCGCCTGGATGCCAAGCAGAAGATCGAGGAGGCCGAGAAGGATGCCGCCCAACGCGTCGCGGCAGCCCAGGCGGAGGCCAAGCGGCTCTCCGATCGCTCGGTCCAGGACGCACAGGCACGGGTCGCGCAGGCACAGGCAGAAGCCGAACGTGTCACGGTGCAGTCCAAGCGCGACGCTCAGGAACGACTCAGCCAGGCTGTCGCAGCCGCTCGAGTCGCCGCCGAGGAGAAGTTGCAGGAGGCCGAGCGCACAGCACTCGAATGGGTCGCCGCGGCCGAGGCCGAGGCTGAGCGCGTCGCTCAGGAGCACATCGTCATGGCCAACCACTCGGCCGGCTCAGCCCCGCTGTCAGCCCCCGAACCAATGGTCGACGAATTCGTTGACGAGGAACCATCGGACGCCGACCAGCCTCAGGCGGTGAGCGACGAATCTGAGGCCCTCGCCCCCCGAGTCAAAAAAAGAGTCGTTCGACGCAAGTGACTCACCCGATGGGGACGTAGACGCATCAGTTGGCGACCTGCCCGTCGAAGGGATGGCGGCGGCGGCGATCGAGACGATCTTTGGTGAAGACGAGGGCGACCCCTCCGTAGACGTGGAGTCGTCGGGCGAAGACGCGCGCCGTGCACAAGCTGAGACCAAGGATGCTGAGCGAGCGGCGCGTGCTGAGGCCAAGAACGAGGCCAAAGTCGCGCGTGCTGAGGCCAAGGCCGAGGCAAAGGCCGCCCGGGCCGAGGCGAAGGCGGCCGCCAAGCTTGAACGTCAGGCCGCTGCGCAGGCACGGCGCGAGGCACGAGATGCGACTCGTGCGGCAGCATCGACCGCTGTCGAGGCTGATCCAGCAAGCGAGTCGACTGTCGACGACGACGGAGCGCTGAAGCCTCTCGCGGTGGCTGCGCATTTTGAAGACGACATGCAAGCCGAGAAGCAGCGCGCCGCCGACGAAGAACGAGCCAAGGTGGAGGCGGCTGAAGCCAAGCAGGCCGCCGCCGAGGAGAAGCAGCGGGCCCGTGCCGAGGCTGCCGAGGAGAAGGCCAAGGCGCGTGCCGCGGCTGCCGAGGAAAAGGCCAAGGCGCGTGCCGCGGCTGCCGAGGAGAAGGCCAAGGCCGATGCCGCCAAGCAGAAGGCCCGTGAGGAAGCTGCTGCGACCAAAGCCGCTGAGAAGCGTGAACGCGACGAGGCCAAGGCGACCCAGAAACAGCTGGCGCTCAAGGACAAGGCATCCCATCGCGCAGACGATGAGATCGTCGAAGCCCCGCGCGAGCCCAAGAAGTCTCTCCGGGATCGCCTCAAGCCATCGACGGACAGCCAAGCAGGCGGTGCAGACAGCGACGCTGCTTCCACCAAGGTCCTCCCGATGCTCGCCATGGCCATCGGTGCGCTCGGATTCGTGTTCTCGGTCATCCTGGCGATCGGAGCCTTCATGGTGGCTCTCAACCCTCAGGACGATGGCGGCCTGTTCGGGTTGGTGTCCAGCGTTTGCGATGCGTTGGTGGGTCCGCTTCGAGGACTGTTCTCGTTCTCCGGTGTCAATGGCGAGAGCAAGGAAGCGCTGGTGGCCTGGGGCCTGGGCGCACTGGGCTACCTCGTCCTCGGGCTGTTTGCCCAGTCCTTCCTGCGGGCGCGCTCCGACGACGACTGAGAACAGTCGGGTCGGGGAGCTCGGCCTATTTCTTGAGGGCGAGGTGTGATCTAACCCATGCCCGTGGGACTCGCTCACGTTGCTACCTATCGGTAACATTCACATCACATCGGACCACCTCGATCCGGCGCCCGGCGCCGTGGGATGGTGGATCCGCATCCCTAACTCATAGGAGGGTCCCTCGTGACCAAGATCGTTGTCGCGGTCAAGTACGTCCCAGACGCCACCGCCAACCGCTCGTTCAGCGCCGACAACACCGTTGATCGTGACGGCGTTGACGGTTTGTTGTCCGAGCTGGACGAATATGCCGTTGAGCAGGCGCTCCAGGTCATCGAGGCAGGTGAGGGCGAAGTAACCGTCCTGACCGTTGGTCCCGATGACGCAGCCGATGCGATCCGCAAGGCTCTGCAGATGGGCGCCGACGCCGGCGTTCACGTCAAGGATGACGCCATTCATGGTTCTGATGCCTTCGCGACGTCGCTGGTGCTGGCCGAGGCGATCAAGAAGCTCGACTACGACCTGCTGTTCTTCGGCATGAGCTCCACGGACGGAGGCATGGGTGTCGTACCGACACTCGTGGCTGAGCGACTTGGTGTTCCCGCCGTGACGTTCGCGTCCGAGGTCACGGTTGATGGCGACACGGTCAAGATCCGCCGTGACGGCGACGTTGCCGCACAGACGGTGGAGGCGACCGGCAAGGTCGTCGTGAGTGTCACCGACCAGACCGGCGAAGCTCGTTACCCGTCGTTCAAGGGCATCATGGCCGCCAAGAAGAAAGAGGTCCAGGAATGGAGCCTCGCCGACCTCGGCCTCGACGCCGGGAGTGTTGGCCTCGACAACGCCTGGACCAAGGTGGAGTCGTTCGAGCCCCGTCCGCCGCGCACAGCTGGCGAGATCGTCACCGATGAGGGAGACGGCGGCACCAAGCTCGCTGAGTTCCTCGCGTCCAAGAAGTTCGTCTGAGAAGGAACTGACCCATGACTGAAGTTCTCGTAGTCGTCGATCACGTTGACGGCACCGTTGCCAAGCCCACCCTCGAGCTGCTGACGATCGCCCGCCGTTTGGGAGAGCCGTCCGCCATCTACTTCGGTGGAGGCGACGTTCCTGCTGTCCTCGCCGAGCATGGCGCTGAAAAGGTTTACCAGCTCGACGATGCCGCCTACACCGATTTCCTGGTGGCGCCCAAGGCCGAGGCCATTGCCAAGATCGCCGCGGACTCGTCCGCGGCGGCTGTGCTGTTGTCCTCGAGCGCTGAGGGCAAGGAGATCGCGGCTCGCGTCGCGCTCAAGACCGAGTCCGGTCTGATCACCGACGCCACCGACGTCACCGCCGATGGTGTGACGACGCAGTCGGTGTTCGCCGGCAACTTCACGGTGCTGGCCAAGGTCACCAAGGGTGCCCCGGTCATCACGGTCAAGCCCAACTCCGCTGCCCCTGAGCCCACGTCGGGTGCGGGCGCGGTCGAGGCCGTGTCGGTTGACATCTCCGATGCTGCCAAGGGTGCCAAGATCACTGATTCGCAGCCCAAGGCAGAGTCGGGTCGCCCCGAGCTGACCGAGGCCGCGATCGTGGTCGCTGGTGGACGTGGCACCGGAGGAGACTTCTCCGAGGTCGAGGCATTCGCCGACTCGATGGGTGCAGCCGTCGGCGCTTCACGCGCAGCGGTCGACTCAGGGTGGTACCCCCACTCGTTCCAGATCGGCCAGACCGGCAAGACGGTCTCACCTCAGCTGTATGTCGCCAACGGCATCTCCGGTGCGATCCAGCACCGCGCCGGAATGCAGACGTCCAAGACGATCATCGCTGTCAACAAGGACGACGAGGCACCGATCTTCGAGCTCGTCGACTTCGGTGTCGTGGGAGATCTCAAGACCGTTCTCCCTCAGGCGACTGAGGAGATCAAGAAGCGCAAGGGCTGATCACCAGCCCCGATCACGACCGGCCCGAGTCTCTCGGGCCGGTCGTTTTTTCGTTCCAGCAGGAGTGATCACAGTGGATCATGTGGGCATGATCCGGACGAACTAGTGCTGCAAACCGCCTTGGTCGCGCCGCCCGCCTTGGTAACACTTTGATTAAGGGGCCCTTTATCGCTGTCGGGTGCACCTGCATCAGTGATAGCAATGGGATGCGCACACGCGTGCGCGCTCTCGATTTCACAGGAGGAAGTATGCGAATCACCCGGCGGACACGCCTTGCGGGTGTGGCATTGCTCACCGTGGCTGGCCTGACTTTGGCCGCCTGCGGTGGCAGCAGCAGCGACGGACCGAAGACCGATGCGGTCATCAACGTCGACGGTTCTGAACCCCAGAACCCGCTGATCCCGACCGCGACCAACGAGACCGGTGGCGGCAACGTCATCGACCTGCTCTTCGCGGGTCTCATCGCTTACGAAGGCGACGGAGCCTCCAAGATGGAGGTCGCCAAGTCCATCGAGTCAGATGACAACTTGACGTGGACCGTCAAGCTCAATGACAACTGGAAGTTCTCCGACGGTACTGCGGTCAAGGCGAAGAACTTCGTCGATGCTTGGAACTACGGCGCCGACCCGGCCAACGCCCAGCTTTCGGCCTACTTCTTCTACCCGCTCGAGGGCACTGACGGCGAAGGCAGCATCGAGGGTGGCGGCAAGACCATCTCCGGCCTCAAGGTCGTCGATGACACCACCTTCACGATCAAGCTCAAGCAGCCTGAAGCTGACTTCCCGGCACGTCTGGGCTACTCGGCGTTCTACCCGCTGCCTGACAGTGCGTTCAAGGACATGAAGGCGTTCGGCGAAAACCCGGTCGGCAACGGTCCCTACAAGATGGGCGCCGATGGCTGGGTTCACGACAAGGAAATCGCACTCGTCCCCAACGACGACTACGACGGACTCCGCAAGGCCCGCAACGGCGGTGTGACGTTCAAGTTCTACACGAACCTTGACGCTGCATACACCGACATCCAGTCCGGAAACCTCGACATCCTGAAGTCGGTGCCAGACAGCGCTCTGACCACCTTCGAGTCGGATTCGTCGGTTGTTGCATTCTCGGAGCCCGGTTCGGTGTTCCAGTCCTTCACGATCCCGCAGGGTGCTGCGCACTTCGGCAGCAACGAAGAGGGCAACCTGCGTCGTCAGGCCATCTCCAAGTCGATCAACCGTGAAGAAGTCACCGACAAGATCTTCAACAAGACGCGTACACCTGCCAAGGACTTCAGCTCACCGCTGATGCCCGGTTTCAATGACAACATTGAAGGCAGCGACGTCCTGAAGTTCGACGCGGCCGGAGCCAAGGCCCTCTGGGAGAAGGCTGACGCGATCAGCAAGTGGGACGGCAAGTTCCAGATCGCCTACAACGGTGACGGTGGACACGACGCGTGGGTTGACGCGGTGACCAACCAGATCAAGAACAACCTGGGAATCGTTGCAGAAGGCAAGTCGTACCCGACATTCGCCGAGCTGCGCACCGATGTCACCAACCGCACCATCAAGACTGCCTTCCGTACCGGTTGGCAGCCCGACTACCCGTCGATCTACAACTACCTCGCCCCGATCTACGCGACCGGTGCAGGTTCGAACGACGGTGACTACAGCAGCAAGGAATTCGACAGCCTGATCCAGAAGTCAGCTGCCGAAGAGTCCGAAGATGGACGCTACAAGCTGTACGCAGAGGCACAGGCTGTCCTGATGAAGGACCTGCCTGCCATCCCGCTGTGGTACTCCAACATTTCGGCTGCCGCTTCCAAGGGTGTCGACAACGTGTCCTTCAACTGGCAGAACCTGCCGGAATACTTCAAGGCCACGAAGTAACGCCAACTCACAGGTAACGCTGGGGGCAGCGCTCGACGCGCTGCTCCCAGCGTCCTATGGTGGTCGCGCGACCAACAGGTCGTGGCGAACGCCGGCGATTCTCTTACCAGGAGGCAGCTGTGTGGTGGTATGTCGGCAAGCGACTGCTGCAAACGATCCCCGTCGTTCTCGGGGCAACACTTCTCATCTACGGGATGGTTTTCCTCACCCCGGGTGACCCCATCACCGCGCTGTTCGGTGACAAGCCCGTCTCGGCGGCCGTCAAGGCACAGCTCGAGTCCCAGTACCACCTCGATCAACCGTTCCTCGCCCAGTGGCTGCACTTCCTCAAGGGAGCCATCACGCTGGACTTCGGCAACTCCTACACGGGTCGTCCCGTGAGTGACGTGGTTGCCACGGCGTTCCCGGTGACGCTCCGCCTCGGACTCATGGCCCTCGCGATCGAAATGGTGCTCGGCATCCTCGCCGGAACCATCGCCGGAATGCGCAAGGGCAAGTTCTTCGACTCGACCATGCTGGTGACATCGCTCCTGGTGATCGCCGTACCCATCTTCGTGTTCGGCTTCCTGCTCCAACTCATCTTCGGCGTCAAGCTCGGCTGGGTCTCACCGACCGTCGGCGGCGACGCCTCGTTCCAGCGCCTCATCCTTCCGGCCATCGTGCTGGGACTGGTGTCCTTCGCCTATGTCTTGAGGCTCACCCGCACGTCGGTCGCCGAGAGCCTCACGCTCGACCATGTCCGGACTGCCCGCGCCAAGGGCCTCAGCCCTCGTCGGGTCTCCACGGTGCACGTGCTCCGCAACTCACTCATCCCGGTGGTGACGTTCCTCGGTGCAGACCTCGGTGGGCTGATGGCAGGTGCCGTCGTCACCGAGGGAATCTTCAACATCCCGGGCGTCGGCAACCTGGCGTTCAGCGCCATCCAGCGCGGCGAGACACCGACCATCGTGGCGGTTGTGACGATCTTCGTCATGATCTACGTCGTCACCAGTCTCGTCGTCGACCTGATCTACGCACTTCTCGACCCAAGGATCCGATATGCCTGACATCAGGGAAGGCCAGGAGCACTTCGTCGCTCCGATTGACGAGACACCGCTTCAGGAAGTCGACACGGTCGACGATTCAACTCCGCCGACCAGCCTGTGGCAGGACGCGTGGCGCCAGCTTCGCGTCAACCCGATGTTCATCGCGTCGGCGTTGCTGTTGGTGTTCCTCGCCGTTGTCCTCGCATTTCCCGGACTCTTCACCAATGAGGATCCTCAGCGCTGTGTGCTGGGCAACAGCCTCGACGGTGCCAGGCCCGGGCATCCGTTCGGCTTCAACCGCCAAGGATGCGACGTCCTCGCCCGCACGGTCTATGGGGCTCGCGCTTCCGTGGCAGTGGGTGTTTTCACCACGGCGATCTTCGTCATCGTCGGCACGCTCGCTGGTGCGTTCGCCGGCTTCTACGGCAAGTGGGTCGACACGCTCATCTCGCGTGTCGCTGACATCTTCTTCGCGATCCCGCTGCTGCTCGCGGCGATCGTCGTCCTGCAGGTCGTCAACAACCGCTGGCCAGATCGTGGATTCTGGGGAGGCGTCCTGGCAGTTGTCGCGGCGCTCGCATTGTTCGGGTGGCCGCAGATCACCCGCATCATGCGTGGCGCGGTGCTCGAGGTCAAGAACCTCGAGTTCGTCGATGCTGCGCGGGCAATTGGTGCGACACCGCGCCGCAACCTGTTCCGCCACATCGTGCCCAATGCGATTGCGCCCGTCATCGTGACCGCGACGGTGTCGCTCGGAATTGTCATCGTGGCCGAGGCGACGCTGTCGTTCCTCGGCATCGGTCTTCCACGCGCCCGGGTGGTCTCGTGGGGCAATGACATCTCGGCAGCCCAGGTGCTGGTGCGCTCTGGTCAGCACCTCGAGGTGATGTTCTACCCGGCCGCCGCCCTGATGCTCACGGTCCTCAGCTTCATCCTTCTGGGTGACGCAGTCCGTGACGCGCTCGACCCGAAAGCGAAGAAGCGATGAACGACTCCAAGCCGCTGCTCGAGATCAAAGATCTCGACGTCGCCTTCACCTCATCCAAGCGCGAGATCCCGGCTGTGCGTCAGGCCAACCTGACGGTCTATCCAGGTCAGACGGTCGCGATCGTCGGAGAGTCGGGCTCGGGCAAGTCGACCACCGCTCACGCGATCATCAACCTTCTGCCCGGCACGGGTCGGATCACGGGTGGGCAGATCCTGTTCGAGGGCAAAGACATCAGTCACGCCAACAAGGAAGAGATCGTCTCTCTTCGCGGCGCCTCGATCGGCATGGTCCCGCAGGATCCGATGTCCAACCTCAACCCCTTGTGGAAGATCGGCTTCCAGGTCAAGGAAGTCCTCACGGCTCATGGCATCGCCAAGGGCAAAGAGGCCGATGCGCGTGTGGTGGAGCTTCTCGAAGAGGCCGGACTGCCTGACGCCGAACGACGCGCCAAGCAGTACCCCCACGAGTTCTCCGGCGGAATGCGTCAGCGCGCGCTGATTGCGATCGGCCTGGCAGCGCGTCCCAAGCTGCTCATTGCCGACGAGCCGACGTCCGCGCTCGATGTCACGGTGCAGAAGCAGATTCTTGATCACCTCGACTCGCTGACCGACCAGCTGGGCTTCGCGGTCCTGCTGATCACACACGATCTGGGTCTCGCCGCCGAACGCGCCGACCACCTCGTGGTGATGTACAAGGGTCGCGTCGTCGAGTCAGGACCGGCGCGCCAGATCCTGACCGACCCACAGCACCCCTACACCAAACGTCTCGTCTCTTCGGCACCGTCGTTGGCATCCCAGCGACTCTCGTCTGAGAAGGCTCGTGCTGAGGTCCGCGAGCGGGCTGTCCAGACCGCTGGACAGATCGCGGCCGGCATCTCGACCGCCAAGGACGAGTTCGGCGAGGGGACCGACACGATTCTCGCGGCAAAGAACCTCACCAAGGTGTTCAAGCTGCGTGGCGCTGCGCCAGGGATGTCCACTGACTTCAAGGCTGTCGACGACGTGTCGTTCAACCTCAAGCGTGGAACGACGATGGCGATCGTGGGCGAGTCGGGTTCCGGCAAGTCGACGGTGGCGCGCATGGTGCTTCGGCTGCTCGATCCGACATCAGGCACCGTCGAGTTCGACGGCGTCGAGGTGTCGACGTTGAAGAAGAAGGAGCTGCTGAAGTTCCGCCGACAGATGCAGCCGATCTTCCAGAACCCGTACGCCTCCCTCGACCCGACCTACTCGATCTATCGTTCAATCGTCGAACCGTTGGCGACACATGGCATCGGCACCGACAAGGAGCGCGAAGCCAAGGTTCGCGATCTGCTCGACAAGGTCTCGCTGCCGTCATCGGTGATGCGGCGTTTCCCCAATGAGCTCTCCGGAGGTCAGCGCCAGCGCGTTGCCATCGCTCGCGCACTTGCTCTCGATCCCGAGATCGTGATCTGCGACGAAGCGGTGTCCGCCCTGGATGTGCTCGTCCAGGCGCAGATCCTGACCCTTCTCAATGACCTGCAGGCCGAGCTGGGACTCAGCTATCTGTTCATCACCCACGATCTCGCGGTGGTGCGTCAGATCGCCGACGACGTGCTGGTGATGCAGGACGGCAAGGTTGTCGAGGCGTCGCCGGTTTCGGTGGTGTTCGACAACCCGCGGGAGGCCTACACGCGGCGACTCCTCGACGCGATTCCGGGCGCCAGCATCGATCTCGCGGTCTGAGCCTGCTTCGTACCGCAAGAGTGACGAACTAGTCCTTCTGGCGGGTTGACCCATTCGAACAGATGTTCGAAGATGGGTGAATGACCGTCGCCACCTCACCGAGCTTGAACGAGCTGCGCGAACGCGTCAACCAGATGCAGGGGAGACCCGCCTCTCAGCCCGTTGCCACACATCCTGCGCTTGCTGGTTTGCTGCAATTGCAGACCGGATCGAGTTATGGCGTCGACTCGGCCAGTCTGGCGATCGCACTGATGGCCGGCCCCTCGGCAGACGGCGCCTGGTGCGGGGTCGTCGGTTCTGCCGAGCTCGGGCTGGAGGCGGCGGCCGCTGCCGGTGTCGAGCTGCGCCGTACGATCCTGGTGCCCGATCCGGGGGATGCCTGGCTTGAGGTCGCCGCTGCACTGGTCGATGTACTGGGCGTTGTGGTGCTGCGGGCTCCCTCGT
Source organism: uncultured Actinomycetota bacterium (assembly GCA_963760105.1). GTDB lineage: Bacteria > Actinomycetota > Actinomycetes > Propionibacteriales > Nocardioidaceae > Aeromicrobium. The sequence continues at coordinate 264,031 of CAVXBP010000012.1, read as the reverse complement.
CGGTCACCGACGGTGAGGTGGCCCGTCTCAGCGCCCGGTTGCGTCAGCGCGGTGCGATCCTCATTGCGTGGGGTGACTGGCCGCGCTGTGAGGCCCGACTGACGATGCGTGACGCCCAGTGGGGTGGTCTGGGGCAGGGAAACGGTCACCTGCAGACCCGCCAGGTCACCGTCGACGTACGCCGCGGCACGGCGCCGGCCCGGTCCGGTCGGCTCTGGTTGCCCGGCGCCGATCTTGCGATGAGCCGGGTCGAGACCTCCTCCGGTGAACAGCCGACCGTTCTGCGGAGCGTGAGCTAGGCATGGACGGTCCTGGAAGGACCATGGTGATGTGGGCGCCGGACTGGCCCATCGTGGCCGCCGATCTGCCTCCGTCGGTGCCCGCAGTGGTGCTCGACAAGGGGCAGGTTCTGGCCTGCTCGCAGGCTGCGCGGGCCGAAGGCGTACGCCGTGGCATGCGCCGCCGAGATGCCCAGTCACGCTGTCCCGATCTGGTGCTGCGTGACTACAACGCCGATGCAGATGCGCGAGGGTTCGAGGCAGTGCTCACCGCGATCGAGTCGCTGAGCCCGGGAGTTGCGCCGTTGCGGCCGGGGTTGTGCGCGTTGCGGGTGCCCAGTCGGTTCTATGGCGGCGAGGCCGAGGCCGCTGCAGTCATCGCCGAGCGGCTGGTGGCCATCGGGGTGTGGGATGTCCGCATCGGCATCGCCGATGGGCTGTTCGCCGCCGAGCTGGCTGCTCGGCGCGCGCTGGCCCAGGACAGTCTCGCGATCCCGCGGGGTGGCTCTGCGCACTTCCTGCGCGATCTGCCGATCGACGCCTTGGACGATCCACACATGGTCGGTCTGTTGCGTCGCCTGGGGTTGCAGACCCTCGGCGACTTCGCCGCGCTGCCGGCCGCTGACGTTCATACGCGATTCGGCACCCACGGTGAGCTTCTGCACCGGTTGGCTCGCGGTCTCGACCCACAGCCGGTCGGACGCCGTCAGGTGCCGCCGGAGTTCGATGCCACCTTGTTGCTGGAGCCGCCGCTCGAGCTGATCGAGCCGATCGCGTTCAGCCTGCGCACCACCGCCGAGGGCTTCGTCACCGACCTTGCCGCTCACGGGCTCGTGTGTACGACCGTGCTGATCGAGGTCGATGCCGACGGCTCGCTGGCAACTTCCAGGCGCTGGATGCATCCACGCTGGTTCGGCGCCACCGACCTGATCGACCGGGTGCGTTGGCAGCTGCAAGCCGATGGCGCCGTAGGTGCTCCGGTTGACGCCGTACGACTCATACCTGAGGTCACCGAGCCGCTCGGTGATCACGCCGACAGTCTGTTCGGTGGCGGACCCGACGAACGGGTCGAGCGTGGGGTGGCGCGGGTGCAGAGCATCGTCGGCCACGAGTCGGTGGTGTCGGCGTCGGTACAAGGTGGCCGTGGTCCTGCCGACCGACGGCTCCTGGTGCCGTGGGGCGAGCGCATCGTCGCCAAGCGTCCCGTGGGGCTGCCGTGGCCGGGCAGTCTTCCAGCGCCGGCGCCGGCCACCGTCTACACCGAGCCGCAGGAGGCACTGGTGGTTGGTGCCGAGGGGCAGCCCATCGGAGTCACAGGTCGTGGAGTGATCACGGGGGAGCCGGCCAGATTCCGGGCAGCCGTCGGCAGTGACTGGCAGCCCGTGGCGTCGTGGGCGGGACCATGGCCGGTCGACGAGCAGTGGTGGGACGAGGCCGCATCGCGACGGTTGGCCCGGTTCCAGGTCGTCGGAGTCGACGGCAGCGCCTGGCTGATGCTCGTCGAGGGCGGCTCCTGGTGGATTGAGGCTCAATATGATTAGTGACCTCGCCCCTCGCTGTGGTCCCGGCGTCGTACTCAACCGAGCAAGGCATGGCTCGTTGGGAGCGTGCACTTCCAGCGTTTTGCATGGTTATGGTTGCGTTGGTTGCGAGAGGTTGCGTTGACGTGGGCTTCAACAACCCCGACGTCCCGTGGCGGGAGCTTGAGCGGCGGCTCTCGGGTCGCCCGGAGCCCGACGGGGGAGACGGGCCCGGATTTTCTCGCAAGCGGCCGACGTACGAGCCCGTCGAGCAGGTCCGGCGACCCGACGGTCCGGTCGTGCCCTATGTCGAGCTGCACTGCCACAGCAACTTCAGCTTCCTCGACGGTGTCAGCGGTCCCGATGCGCTGATCGAGGAGGCCATCAGCCTCGGTCTGCATGGTCTGGCGATCACCGACCACGACGGCTTCTACGGTGCGCCGTTGTTTGCCGAGATCGCCCAGAAGTATGAAGCCGAGGCGGCAGGCTTCCTGACGATCTATGGGGCGGAGCTCTCCGTCGGTCTCAGCGGTCCGCAGAACGGGGTTGCCGACCCCGAGGGCAGCCACTTGTTGGTGCTGGCTCGCGGAGTCGAGGGTTACCACCGGCTCGCCGGCGCCATGACTGAAGCGCACTTTCGTGGTGACGAGAAAGGTCGTCCTGTCTACGACCTCGAGGAGCTTGCCGCGATGGGTCGCGACCACTGGCTGGTGCTGACGGGGTGCCGCAAAGGGTGGGTGCGTCAGGCGCTCGCCAGCGGTGGACGTGACGCCGCTGCCACCCAGCTCGACCGGATGACCGCAATGTTCGGCCACGACAACGTGGTCGTCGAGCTGATCGACCACGGATTCCCGAGCGACAGTGTCATCAATGACGCGCTGGCAGCGCTGGCGGCCGACCATGGGTTGGCCACCGTGGCGACCAACAACGTGCACTACGCCAAGCCCGCCTCCCACCAGCTCGCCGCCGCGACGGCAGCAGTGAGAGCACGCCGCAGCCTGGCTGACATGGATGGCTGGCTGCCGACGTCCAGCTCCGCCCACCTGCGATCCGGGGCCGAGATGATGGCTCGCTTTGAGCGCTACCCGGGTTCCATCCAGCGCAGTGTTGTCATTGCTGAGGAAGTTGCTTTCGACCTGCGTGCAGCGACGCCTCGACTGCCTCGTCGGGGCATCCCTGACGGTCACACCGCGATGAGCTGGCTGCGCGAGCTGGCCGAGCGCGGCATACGTACGCGCTATGCCCACAACGTTGACGAGGCCCGTGAGCGCATCGAGCGTGAGCTGGCAGTGATCGAGGAGAAGGACTTCCCGGGTTACTTCCTGATCGTCCACGACATCGTCAAGGAGGCCAAGCGCCGCAAGATCTTGTGCCAGGGCCGAGGCTCTTCTGCCAACTCAGCACTCTGCTACGCCCTCGGCATCACCGCGGTCGACTCGATCTTCTACAACTTGCCGTTCGAACGGTTCCTCGCCACGACACGGGAGGAGGAGCCCGACATCGATGTCGATTTCGATTCCGCCCGGCGTGAGGAGGTCATCCAGTGGGTCTATGACACCTACGGGCGACGCAACGCCGCACAGGTCGCCAATGTCATCAGCTATCGCCCGCGATCGGCGATCCGCGACGCTGCCAAGGCGCTGGGCCACTCGACGGGACAGCAGGACGCGTGGTCCAAGCAGATCGACGCCTGGAGCTCGATCTCGACCGACGAGACATCTGACGTACCTGCGCAGGTGGTTGACCTGGCCAACCGGCTGCTCAAGGCTCCCCGGCACCTGGGCATCCATTCGGGCGGCATGATCTTGACCGAACGTCCCATCGGTGAGGTGTGCCCGATCGAACGGGGCCGTATGAAGGACCGAACGGTCCTGCAGTGGGACAAGGACGCCTGCGAGTGGATGGGACTGGTCAAGTTCGACCTGCTCGGCCTCGGCATGTTGGGCGCGCTCAACCATACGCTCGAGATCGTCGCCGAGCACCTCGGTGAGGAGCTGACCCTCGACACGATCCCCAAGGAGGAGGCGGCCGTCTATGACATGTTGTGTCGCGCCGACTCGATCGGGGTGTTCCAGGTTGAGAGCCGTGCGCAGATCGGCACCCTCCCTCGGCTGCAGCCTCGTTCCTACTACGACCTGGCGATCGAGATCGCACTGATCCGTCCCGGCCCGATCCAGGGTGGGGCGGTGCACCCCTACATACGTCGGGCAACCGGCAAGGAGGAAGTCACCTATCCGCACCCGATCCTTGAGCCGGTGCTCGAGCGCACCAAGGGCGTCCCACTGTTCCAGGAGCAGCTCATGCAGATGGCGATTGCCATCGGCGACTGCACCGGCGACGAGGCAGATCTTCTCCGTCGCGCCATGGGCTCCAAGCGTGGTGTCGAACGCATCGAGTCACTGCGCGAAAAGCTCTACGCCGGCATGGCCAGGCACGGTCTCAATGAGGCGGAGTCGGATGCGATCTACCTCAAGATCCAGTCGTTCGCCAACTTCGGCTTCGCCGAGAGCCACGCCCTGAGCTTCGCACTGCTGGTCTACGCCAGCTCATGGCTCAAGCTGCACTATCCCGGCGCATTCCTGGCGGCCTTGCTGCGCAACCAGCCGATGGGGTTCTACTCGCCACAGTCCCTGGTCACCGATGCGCGGCGACACGGCGTGACGGTGCTGCGCCCCGACATCATGCACTCGGGTGCTGTGGCCGATCTCGAGCTGGGTCAGTCGGGCCCGACCGGACACGACGCATGTCTGGATCGGGTGCAGCCTCCGGTGCAGAAGTTCATACGCGGCACACCTGATCCCACGCCGGGGCATCGCCGCGATGGCGCATTCGCCGTACGGCTGGGGCTCGATGAGGTGCAGGGACTCGGCACAGAGGTTGCCGAGCGGATCGTGGCCGTACGCGCCGAGCGTCCCTTCGTCGACATGGCCGACGTCGCACGAAGGGCAGAGCTGACCGTCGCGCAGATGGAGTCGCTGGCCACGGCGGGGGCATTCGACGCCTTCGGCATGACTCGTCGTCAGGCGCTGTGGAACGCGGGATATGCCGAGCGCACCGATCAGCTCGAGGGCACCTCGGTCACCCTCCCGCCGCCGACCCTGCCGGGCATGAGTGATGTCGAGCTGACCATGGCCGATCTGTGGGCCACCCGCATCTCACCCGAGACACATCCGGTGGAGCACCTGCGACCGCTGCTGCAGAGCGAGGGCATCTACTCCGTCGCCGGGCTGGCCGATGCCGAGGCCGGTCGCCGGGTCAAGGTCGCCGGTCTCATCACCCACCGACAGCGGCCGGCCACCGCGGTGGGGGTCACCTTCCTCAACCTCGAGGACGAGACAGGCATGCTCAACGTCGTGTGCTCGGAGGCTTTGTGGCACCGCTATCGACGCGTCGGGCGCAATGCTGCTGGGATGATCATCCGCGGCACCCTCGAACGCTACGAGGGTGTCACCAATCTGGTGGCCGACAAGCTCGAACGCATCGAGACGGTCTATCCGCAGACCGCCGCAGCCATCCCGCCAAAGCACACGGGCCGCAACTTCCGCTGAAGCAGAAGGTGCGGCCCGCGTGCTCAGGCTGAATCAGGCCATGACGCCCTCGGGCACGTCGTCATCGACCAGCTCGTGGTGCTTGACGTTGAGCAGGATCCAGACGATCGCCGAGGCGGTCCAGATCATGAACGCACCGACCAGGAACGCCTGGGTCGCGCCAGCCGTGAACGCACTCTGCTCGACCAGAGCGGACAGTCGCTGCTGAACATCCGCCGAGGAAGGTGTGCCGCCCGTGGGCATCGATGCGGCGATCTCGCCGGCGCGCCCACGGGTGAAGTGGACTGCCACGGTCGACAGAGCGGCCAGACCGATCGCGCCACCCACCTGCTGCATCGTGTTGAGCACACCCGAGCCGATGCCTGACTCCTCGACCGGGATGCCGTGCACGGCGACCAGCATCATCGACACGAAGGTCAGGCCCATGCCGATCGACATCAGGACAACCCAGGGAGCAATCGCGGTCCAGTAGTTGATGCCGTCACCGGCGAAGCCGCCATTGGTGGCGAGCTTGAGCAGGTTGGCGGGGCTGTCGTCGATCGTGATGCGCGAGAACATGAACAGCGCGATGCCGGCGAAGATCGTGCCCGTGCCCGCGAGCCACCTCGGGTCCACCCTGGCGATCAGCTTCGATGACGCGGTGGCACCGAGGATCATGCCGAACGTGAACGGCAGGAAGGCGAAGCCCGTGTGCAGTGGGCTGTAGCCCATCACGTTCTGGACCAGCAGCGACAGGAAGAAGAACATCGCGAACATTGCCGCAGGCGTGATCATCATCGACACGAACGCGGTGGCACGTGCGCGGCTGGCAAAGATGCTGAGCGGCAGGAGCGGGTTGGCGACGGTCCGCTCGATCACGACGAAGCTGACGAGGAGCACGACGGCTGCGACCAGGGATGCGATGGTCCAGGTGTCGCCCCAGCCGTATCGGCCGTCGCCGGCGCGCGAGAGGCCGTACACCAGGCCAACCAGGCCAAGTGTTCCGGAGAGCGCTCCCGGTACGTCGGGCGCGATCCGCTGTGGCGCGCTCTCCTTGAGGAAACGAGGCGCGATGAACGCCGCGAACAGTCCGATCGGGACGTTGATCAGGAAGGTCAGTCGCCAGCCTTCGACACCGCTGACCTCAAGACCGGTCAGCCAGCCACCGAGGATCAGACCGATTGCGGCGCCGACGCCCGAAAGTGCCGCGTAGACCGAGAAGGCGCGGTTGCGCAGAGGCCCGGCGGGGAATGTCGTGGAGATCAGGGCGAGGGCAGCGGGGGCGGCCATGGCGGCACCGACACCTTGCAGACCGCGCGAGCCGAGCAGCATGGCTTCGTTCTGGGCGATGCCGCCCAGCGCGGACGCGAACGAGAACACGACGAGTCCGGTCATGAAGATGCGACGGCGACCGTACAGGTCAGCGAGACGACCACCGAGGAGCAGGAGTCCACCGAACGCGAGCGCGTAGCCGGTGACGATCCACTGGAGGTTGTTCTGGGTGATGCTGAGATCGCGACCGATGTAGGGCAGTGCGATGTTGGCGATCGTGCTGTCCAGCACGACCATGAGCTGGGCCGTGCAGATGACGACAAGCGCCCATCCCAGCTTTTCATTGGAGGTCGAGGATTCCTCGACCGTGGCGGTGCTTGTCATGACGGATCCTTGGGTGTGGTGGGGGACAAGACAGCGGGCAGGATGATCTGGTCGATCACCTGGGTGATGGTCTGGATGGTGGGCAGCTCGCCGAGGATGAATTCGCGGTGCAGCACGATGCCTGAGAGAGCAGGCGCGATGACGTCGAGGTCAAGGTCGTGGCGGATCTCACCGCGTTGCTGTGCGCGTCGGAACAGCTCCTGCATGCGCTCGATCTTGGGGCCGACGAAGTTCGCTCGAAATCCTTCGGCGAACTCGGCGTCACGGCCCAGTGCGGTGATGACGCTGCTCCACACCGCCATCTGTCGTTCGTCTGTGAGGCCACCGTGCCCGCAGTGGGAGGCGATGAGGTCGCCGCGCAGAGTGCCGGTGTCCGGCGCATCGCCGAACGGGCTCTTCTGGGCGAGCACGGCTTCGAGGACCAGGCTTGCCTTGGTCTCCCAGCGCCGATAGAGCGTGGCCTTCGACGCCCGTGCGGCCGCCGCGACGGCGTCCATGGTCAGCCTGTCGTAGCCGAGGTCGGCGAGGACGTCGATCGTTGCCTCGAGGATCTCCTGCTCGCGCTCGCCCTCGACACGGGGACGGGCGGCTACGTCTGCCGGGGTCATGGAACTCCTTGATGGAACGAAACGGTTTCGTACCATCAGACGGTACGACATCGTTCCATCGCACCACAAGACGGCGTGAGTGTGACTCGCCCCACAGCCACACGAATCGTGGGCGACTAAAGGTTGACATGACTTTAAGGCAGGCTTAGGGTCGAGTTGACACTAAGTCAGGAGGCGCAACATGACGATCGAGACGCAGGTCGATCAGCGGGTGTCGCTGGCCGTGTCGACGGTGATCTTCGCGCTTCGCCCGCACCCCCGCACGGGTCTGATGACACTGTGGCTCCCACTCGTACGTCGCATCCGTGAGCCCTATGAGGGCCAATGGGCGCTACCGGGTGGCCCACTGGAGGCCGACGAAGACCTCTCCAGCTCGGCCTCGCACACGCTGTTGCGCACCACCGGACTCGAGCCGAGATATCTCGAGCAGCTCTACGCCTTCGGCAGCCTCGACCGCTCGCACGTCGGCTCTGCCGAGCAAAGGCACAGTGATCGCGTCGTATCGATCGTCTACTGGGCGCTGGTGCAGCCCGACGAGATCGCCCGAGCGGTGGTGGGTGAGAACGTCGAATGGTTTGTCGCCGACGAGCTGCCCCCGCTGGCATTCGACCACTCCGAGATCGTCACCTATGCGTTGGCTCGGCTCCGATCCAAGATCACCTACACGCCGATCGCCTACGGTTTTCTCCCGCCTGAGTTCACCCTTGCTGAGCTGCGGGCGGTGCACGAAGCCGTGCTGCGTACGTCGCTCGATCCGGCCAACTTTCGGCGCCAGGTGCTGGCGAGCGACACCCTCGAGCCGACGGGCACCTACTTGCACGGCACCAGCCACCGACCGCCCGCGCTGTTCCGGTTCACGCCCAGCGCACCAACGCCCAACCCCGAGGAGCGCAGATGACCTCCGTCAACGACATCATCACGGCCGACCCCGCAGCGAGCTGCGACGTCGAGCTGGTCAAGGGACCGTGGGAGTTCGACACGATCCCCGGTTATGGTCCCGGCTGCTCCGAGGATGACGTGATCCCGGAGCCGGTGGTCCGTCCCGGTCAGCTCCCTGCGGCGTACCAGAAGATGAGCGACGACGAGCTGCACGCCCGCATCCGAGCTGCCAAGGAAACGCTCGGTGACAGGCTCGTGATCCTCGGGCACTTCTACCAACGAGACGAGGTCATCCAGCACGCCGACTTCGTGGGCGACTCGTTCCAGCTCGCCAATGCCGCGCTGACCATGCCCGATGCCGAGGCGATCGTGTTTTGCGGGGTGCACTTCATGGCCGAGACCGCCGACATCCTGGCTCGCCCCGATCAGCATGTGATCCTTCCCAACCTGGCTGCCGGCTGCTCGATGGCCGACATGGCCGACGAGGACTCGGTGGAGGCGTGCTGGGAGGAGCTCATGGCGGTCTATGGGAGCGAGTCCGACGGTGACGGCAGGCAGCCGGTGATCCCGGTGACCTACATGAACTCGTCCGCAGCACTCAAGGCGTTCTGCGGCCGCAACGGCGGCATCGTGTGCACCTCATCCAATGCCTCGACGGTTCTGGAGTGGGCGTTCGAGCGCGGTCAGCGGGTGCTGTTCTTCCCCGATCAGCATCTCGGCCGCAACACCGCCAAGGCCATGGGCATCACGATGGACCAGATGCCGATGTGGAACCCACGCAAGCCGCTGGGCGGGCACACCGAAGAGGTGCTGCACAACGCCAAGGTCCTGCTGTGGCACGGCTTCTGCTCGGTGCACAAGCGGTTCACGGTGGGGCAGATCAACAAGGCTCGTGAGGAGTTCCCCGGCGTCAAGGTGATCGTTCACCCAGAGGCGCCCATGCCGGTGGTCGACGCGGCTGACGCATCGGGCTCGACGGACGCGATCCGCAAGTTCGTCGAAGCGTCCAAGCCGGGTGACGTCATCGCCGTCGGCACCGAGGTCAACATGGTCAACCGTCTCGCCGCCGAATATCCGGACCGTACGATCTTCTGCCTCGATCCGGTCGTATGCCCCTGCTCGACCATGTATCGCATCCATCCGGGCTATCTCGCCTGGACGCTGGATGGTCTCGTCGAGGGTGAGTACCGCAACCAGATCATCGTGCCGCAAGACATCGCGACGGACGCCAAGGTCGCGCTCGAGCGCATGCTCGCAGCGCTGCCCAACACGATCCCAGTGACGGGGGACTGACATGCCCAGCATCATCGTCGTCGGAAGCGGAGTCGCCGGCATGACGGCGGCACTTGAAGCAGTCGACACCCATGACGTCACGCTGCTGACCAAGGCGACGCTCGCGCAGAGCAACACCCGCTATGCCCAGGGCGGTGTCGCGGTCGTGATCGATGCCATGACCGATCCGGGTGCACCCAAGCTGGGTGACTCGATCGAGTCGCACGTCGAGGACACGCTCGCCGCCGGTGCGGGCCTGTCCGACACTGACACGGTCGGCATCCTGTGCGCTGAGGGTCCCGCAGCGATCGATGAGCTGATTGAGCGGGGCGTGAAGTTCGACCGCCATGACGGAGAGCTGTCACACGGACTCGAGGCGGCCCACGCCTACGCCCGCATCCTGCATGCCGGCGGCGACGCGACAGGAGCCGGCATCGCCTACGCCCTGATCGACCGGGTGGGCGAGAGTGACATCGACGTACGTGTGGAGACGACAGTCGTTGACCTCGTCATCTCCGACGGACGGTGCGTGGGTGTCACGCTGCTGGGCGGTGAGGAGCTGCGCGCTGACCACGTGATCATCGCCACGGGTGGCGCGGGTCAGCTGTTTCCCTATTCGACCAATCCGGCGATCGCGACGGCAGACGGCGTCGGCATGGCGCTGCGCGCGGGCGTTGTCGTGGCAGATCTGGAGTTCTACCAGTTCCACCCGACGTCGCTGGATGCTCCGGGCAACTTCCTGGTGTCCGAGGCCGTACGCGGGGAGGGTGCGACGCTGATCGACGCAGATGGCAAGCGGTTCATGCTCGACGTGCACCCCGATGGTGAGCTGGCTCCGCGTGATGTCGTCGCCCGTGGCATCGCCCAGCAGATGACCAAGCAGCCAGGCGTGCCCGTACGTCTGGACGCCACACATCTCGGCTCGGAATTCCTGGCCAAGCGGTTCCCGAACATTGACGCTGCCTGCCGCGCGCAGGGCTTCGACTGGGGCGTCGTGCCGATCCCGGTGACACCTGCCGCGCACTACTACATGGGTGGCATCCGCACCGACGAGTGGGGACGCACGTCGCTGCCGGGCCTGTATGCCGTCGGTGAGGCTGCGTGCAACGGCCTGCACGGTGCCAACCGGCTGGCCTCCAACTCGTTGCTCGAAGGCGCGGTCTACGGCAGTCGGGTCATCGAGGGACTCCGCGATCCGCAGCCGGTCGTTGACTTTGATCACGAGTGGCCTGCACCCATCACGGTCGACCTGCATGACGCCGACGACGCGGATGACGTCAATCGCACCGACCTGCAGCGCCTCATGTGGGACGCCGCCGGCCTCGCCCGCAACGGCGACGACCTCGAAGGCGCGATCGCCGAGCTCAAGCGGTTCAAGGCACCGACCGTCAATGACGCCAAGTCGGCTGAGGACGCCAATCTCCTGGTGGTTGCCAGAGCCGTCGTCACCAGTGCCCTGGCCCGGCGGGAGTCGAGAGGTGGTCACTACCGCACCGACTTCCCCGACACCGATCCGGCGCAGGCGCGCCACTCCTCGGTGGTTGCGTGATGCTTGCCCGCGCTGCGGCGGCCGCTGTCCTCGTCGTGATGACCGCAGGGGGCTGTTCCTGGGACGAACACGTCTGTGGCGGCGGTGAGTACCCCGTGAAGCCTGTCGACGGTGGCATCGGGGCCCAGTGCGTCAAGGACGGCAAGGCGCCACCCGAGGGGTTTGAGGCTTACCCGAAGGGCAAGGTGCCCGAGGTCATCGGCGACCAGTGGAACATCTACTGGAGCCAGAAACAGATTGAGGTGACCAAGGCGGTGGAGCAGATGAAAGCGTTGACCACGCTGAGATCCGTCGACGAGCCGCGGGGTTGGAATCGCGTCAACATCGGCGAGATCGGGTCGATCGCCGCACCCGAGAGCTGGACGGTCGAAAACTACGGTGACTCGATCCGGCTGGACGACGGTACGGCGACCGTCGAGGTCACACTGGAGGAGAACGGTGAAGCGACGATCTACGACCGCGCCAAGGCGATACGCAAGGAAGGCACCGAGACCACTGACCCGATCTTCGACGTCGATGTTCCTGCCCAATGGCCGGGCGGCACCGAGGCGCGTTACGTCCGTACCAATCGCGACCGTGGTGACGGGTTCGTTAGCAGTGAGGCGCTGCTTGTGGTCGCCAAGGACGGCTCGCTGGTCGTCGTACGCGGTTCGGTCAGTGACATGGATGAGGACATCTACAACACAGTCCCCGGGAAGATCCTGCGGACGCTGCTGCTGGGAGGATCCTGACCATGCTTGAACGCCGCCAGATCCAGCGCATCGTCGACATGGCGCTTGAGGAGGATGCGCCCTTCGGCGACCTCACCTCGCAGACCCTCGTGCCGGCAACGGCAACGGCGCACGCCGACCTGGTCGCGCGTGAGCCTGGGGTGTTCGCGGGTGCCGAGGTGTTTGAGGTCGCGATGACAACGCTTGATCCGTCGGTCACCGTCACGCTGCATGCGGCGACGGTGATCAGTTCGAGAAGGTGCTGTGCTGGCGACCGTGAGTGGTCCGGCACGGGCGGTGCTGCAGGCCGAGCGGGTCGCACTCAACCTCGTCCAGCGCATGACAGGTATCGCGACGCTCACCGCGAGTTATGTCGATGCTGTCGCCGGCACCAACACTCGTGTGGTCGACACCCGCAAGACGACACCTGGTCTGCGTGCGCTGGAGCGGCACGCCGTACGGTGCGGCGGCGGGCACAACCACCGCTACTCGTTGTCGGATGCCGTGATGGCCAAGGACAATCACCTCGCCTTGATTGATGACCTCACCGCAGCGCTCAAGCAGGCCAAGGCCGATCTGCCGCACACGACCCACATCGAGGTGGAAGTCGACCGGCTCGATCAGATCGACGCCGTACTTGCGTCGGGGGCTGCACACACGATCATGCTCGACAACTTCTCGCTCGATGACCTGCGCGCCGGCGTCGCCCGAGATCGGTGACCGTGCGCTGGTCGAGGCCAGCGGCGGCATCACCCTCGACACGATCAAGGACGTCGCGACGACCGGCGTCGACATCATCTCGGTCGGGGCGCTGACCCACAGCGTTCGCGCGCTCGACCTCGGCCTCGACATCACCGTGTCGTGACGTGATCTATCTCGATCAAGCCGCCACCACGCCCCTCTCGCGGGAAGTGCTCGAGGCCATGTGGCCGTTTCTGAGCACGGAGTACGGCAACCCCTCCAGCCACCACGAGGTCGGCGACGCTGCGAGAAATGCCCTCGAACGGGCGCGTGGGGACGTCGCCGAGGTGCTTGGTGCCAAGGGCTCGGAGATCACCTTCACGTCAGGCGGCACCGAGTCCGACAATGCCGCGATCAAGGGCATCGCTCTGGCTGCGCCACGGGGCAAGCACGTCATCGTCTCCGCGGTCGAGCATCCTGCGGTGCTGGAGTCAGCGCAGTGGCTCGGTCGAATCGGCTACGAGATCACCGAGGTTCCGGTTGATCGTGACGGCATCGTCAGTCCGGACACCCTTGCGGCAGCGCTGCGACCCGACACGACCCTGGTCAGCATTCAGTACGCCAACAATGAAGTCGGTTCGATCCAGCCGATCGCCGAGCTGGCAGCCATCGCCGGGGACGTGCCATTTCACACCGACGCCGTGCAGGCCGCAGGGTGGCTCGACCTTGACGTCAGCGCGCTCGGTGTGCAGGCCATGAGCATCTCCGGACACAAGATCGGTGCTCCCAAGGGCATCGGTGTGCTCTACGTTCGGCGGCGCACACCGTTCGAGCCTCTGATCCACGGCGGCGGACAGGAGTCGGGTCGCCGATCCGGTACCGAGAACGTGGCTTCCGCCGTCGGCATGGCCATGGCTCTGCGGTCAGCAGGCATGCGGGCTGCAGACTCAGGTGACCGAAATGCGGCAACGATCGCCCTGCGTGACACTTTCATCGCCGAGGTGCTCGCCAACGTCCCGCGCGCCGAGCTGACGGGACACCCGACGCTGCGGCTGCCCGGCAGTGCGTCCTTCGTGTTCCCCGGTACGAGCGGTGAAGCCATCCTGGTCGAGCTCGAGTCGCGCGGCATTGTGTGCTCGAGCGGGTCGGCCTGCGCCGCCGGCAGCGACGAGCCATCGCACGTGCTCACCGCGATGGGCTATGACGCCGAGACGGCGCAAACTGCCGTCCGATTCACCTTCGGTCGTTCGACCAGTGCCGCTGACCTCTCGACGGCAGCAACGGATCTCGTTCGCGCTGTTGCCGCCGTCACCGGGATCGGTTCCTAGCGGTCGAGGTGGCGTGCCCGCGCAAAGCAGAACAGCCCGTAGCAGGCCAGGCCGGCTGCGATCATCAGCAGCAGGTAGGAGCCGAAGGGCTGCGCCAGGATCTTCTTCATCGCCGCGTCGAGGCCGCCTGACTTGTCCGGATCATGGGTGGCAGCGGCCCAGAGGATCAGCCCGCCGACCGCGAGAATGGCCGCGCCCTTGCCGACATATCCAACCGTCCCGACGTGGACGTAGGCGGGGCTCAGGTCGCTCGCGTGCGCTTCTGCGGAGAGATGATCACGAAACTTCTGGGTGATTCCGCTGACGATGAGCGCTCCCGCCCACCCGACGACCGTCAGGCCGATGCCGGCAACGATCAGCTGTCCGGCGGGCAGGCCCATGACCTTGGCGACGAACGGCTCGGTCCCGTCCTTTCCGGCGCTGCCGTGTGCGCCGGCCTTCCAGGCGCCATAGGCGAAGAATGCGTAGATCGCGGCCTTGACGACCGAGGTGCCCTGTTTGAAGACCCGCTCGCGTCCCTCGCTGCTCCGATGGCCGGCGGCGGCATCGACGAGCTGCCACAGCGTGAGCGCAGCGAATCCGAGCACCATGATCCACAACAGAGGGGTACCCCAGGGTTCGTCCCTGATCTGCTGCAGTGCACCGTTCTTGGACGCTGACCCGTCGCGCTCACCAAATGCAAGGTTGCCGATCAGCCAAGCCAGGAGGAGGTGCACCACGCCGTACGACACGAGTCCGAGGCGGACGGCCCAGTCGAACGTCTCGCTGTTGTCGGCCTTGCGGCCGAAATGCCGGATGCTGTTGACCATTTGCTGACCCTAGTGTCGGCTGAGGTCATCGGCGAGTGGAAGCTTCACGGGAGCGACTATCCTTGAATCTGCAATGAACTCATCTGTGCGCACGACCTACCTCGACCATGCGGCGACCACGCCGATGGTTCCCGAGGCGATCGCCGTGATGGCTGAAGAGCTGGGCCACACGGGCAATGCGTCATCGCTGCACGCATCCGGCCGCGCCGCTCGGCGTACCGTCGAGGAGGCGCGTGAGCTGATCGCCGAGAGGTTTGGCGCGCGGCCCAGTGAAGTCGTGTTCTGCTCCGGCGGGACTGAGGCAAACAATCTCGCGATCAAGGGTCTCTACTGGTCACGGCTGGCGCAAGATCCAGCCCGCAACCGTATCGTCTTCAGCTCGATCGAACATCATGCGCTGCTCGACCCTGTCACGTGGCTTGCCAAGCACGAGGGAGCCGAGATCGACATGACTCCCGTCGACGACGCAGGTCGCCTCGTGATCGACGCCTTGCGAGCCAGCGTCGAGGCCGACCCCTCGAGGGTTGCGGCCATCACCACGATGTGGGCCAACAACGAGATGGGCACGGTGCAGCCGATCGCCAAGGTGGTCGACATCGCGCGCGCTCACGGCATCCCCGTGCACAGCGATGCGGTGCAGGCCGCCGGCTACCTGCCGCTCAACTTCACCGGCAGCGGTCTTGACGCCATGACGATCACGGCGCACAAGCTCGGCGGACCCGTCGGTGTCGGCGCGTTGGTGATTCGCCGCGAGATCGAGGCGACACCTCTGCTGCACGGCGGCGGCCAGGAGCGTGACCTGCGCTCCGGGACGATCGGTGTCGCGCTGATCGCGGCGTTCGCCAAGGCGGTCGACGTGACAATTGGTCGCCAGGCCGAGACGGTTGACCGGCTCGAACGGCTTCGTCAGCGACTCGTTGACGGCATCCTCCGGGTCGTGCCGGACGCGATCGTCAACGGTGATCAGCTGTCCGGCCCGGATCATCGGCTCCCCAACATCGCACACGTGACCTTCCCGGGCTGCGAGGGCGATGCGATGTTGATGCTCCTCGACGCACAAGGCATCGAGTGCTCGACGGGTTCGGCCTGTGATGCGGGTGTCCCGCAGCCGAGCCATGTGCTCCTCGCGATGGGCTATGACGAGATCGCCGCACGAGGGTCGCTGCGGTTCAGCCTCGGCCACACCTCGACCGAGGCCGACATCGACGCACTGATCGCCGCGCTGCCCGCCGTGCACGAGCGGGCGAAGCGGGCCCACCTCGTACGGGCATCGTCATGAGTGCCGCAATCGAATCGCCTCTGAGGGTCATCGCGGCGATGTCCGGTGGAGTCGACTCGGCCGTTGCCGCTGCGCGCGCGGTCGACGCCGGTCACGATGTCACCGGCGTGCATCTGGCGCTGAGCCGCAACCCCCGGTCATACCGCTCGGGCGCGCGAGGTTGCTGCTCGATCGAGGACGCCGGCGACGCACGGCGCGCCGCTGACGAGCTCGGCATCCCGTTCTACGTGTGGGACATGAGCGAGGAGTTCGCCGACGAGGTGGTCGACGACTTCATCGCCGAGTACGCCGCCGGGCGCACCCCCAACCCGTGCCTGCGCTGCAACGAGAAGATCAAGTTCGCCGCAGTGCTCGACCGCGCGCTGGCGCTGGGCTTCGATGCCGTGGCGACCGGTCATTACGCGCAGCTGCGCACAGCCGCTGATGGCACGATCGAGATGCATCGTGCGGTCGACATGGGCAAGGACCAGTCGTACGTTCTCGGCGTGCTGACCCAGGAGCAGCTGGCACACTCGCTGTTCCCGCTCGGCGACACCACCAAGGACGTCGTGCGTGCCGAGGCCGCGAGCCGGGGCATCCAGGTCGCCCAAAAGCCCGACAGCCATGACATCTGCTTCATCCCCGACGGCGACAACGCAGGGTGGCTGGGCGAGAAGCTCGGCCCCAAGCCCGGCGCGATTGTCGACGAGGGTGGCGCAGTCGTCGGCGAGCACGAGGGCGCATACGCGTTCACGATCGGTCAGCGTCGCGGCCTGCGGCTCGGCGTGCCAGCCGATGACGGCAAGCCTCGCTTCGTGCTCGACATCGAGCCGGTCAGTGGCACCGTGACGGTGGGGCCGCGTGAGCACCTCAGCGTCGATCTCCTCGAGGCGATCAAACCGCTGTGGTGTGGAGCCGCACCGACCGAGTCACTCGACTGCACCGTCCAGCTGCGCGCCCATGGCGAGGAGCACCGGGCGACGGTGATGGTCGACGGAGCTGACGTACGTGTCGAGCTGCATGACCCAGCCAGTGGCATCGCGCCAGGTCAGGCGTGCGTGATCTATGACGGCACCCGTGTCGTCGGATCGGCCACCATCAGTCACACCACCCGCGTAGCGGTGAGTTAGCGTCCACTTCATACGGTGAGCGGTGAGTTAGCGTCCACTTCATACGGTGAGCGGTGAGTTAGCGTCCACTGCGTCAGGTGAGCGGTGAGCTGGCGTCCACTGCGTACCCTCGGCTGGACGCATACTCACCGCTCAACCAGTGCTGGACGCATACTCACCGCTCAACCAGCGCTGGATGCACACTCACCGCCCAGAAGACAGGAATCGCATGGCCTTCGCCACTGGCATCGGATCGATGACCGGCACCGACTTTGCCGAGTCGCTTCGCATCGTGCTGGGTGAGGTGGGCGCGCTGCCGTACGTCCCCGAGCTCCCTGCGCGCGGCGTCCACGCGGGGATGATCGGGCGAGGTCTGGCCGTGCTTGAGGGCATCGAAGCAGACCTGCAGCCCGACGGATGGCGACTCGGCGCAGGTGAAGGCGCGGACCTGCGCCGGGCGCGATCACTGTTGGCGCAAGATCTCGACACCGCCGAGGAGCTGGCAACAGGTCACACCGGGCCGCTCAAGATCCAGGTCACGGGTCCACTGACGCTTGCCGCCACGGTCGAACGTCCGCGCGGCGACAAGATGCTCGCCGATCATGGCGCCCGCCGTGAGATCGCCGAGTCACTCGCCGAAGGCCTGCGTACGCACATCGGCGACGTCCGTCGACGCTTCGGCAAGGCCGAGGTCATCGTGCAGATCGACGAGCCGTCGATTGTCGCGGTGATGACCGGTGGCATCCCCACCGCGAGCGGCTTCGGCCGCCATCGAAGCGTCCAACCGCCCGAGGCCGATGCCCTGCTGCGCATGATCACCGATGCCATCACGGGCGCTGGCGCGCGTCCCGTCGTCCACTCGTGCGCTCCGGACCTTCCCGTTGCGCTGCTCGCCGGTGCCGGGTTCGCCGCGATCTCGTTCGACCTGACGCTCGCCAGGCCCGACGACGTGTGGGCCGAGACATTCGAGCAGGGCACCGACCTGTGGCTCGGCGTGGTTCCGTCGACCGATGCGACGGCGTCCGACGGTCAGCTGGCGGCGCGCATCCAGACGTTCTTCAGCCAGCTCGGTTTCGACGGTGAGGCGTATGCCGAGCGGCTGGTCGTGACGCCGACCTGCGGGCTCGCCGGCGCATCACCCGACTGGGCGCGCCGAGCTCTTGGGCTTTCACGCACCGCCGGCGAAAAGGTCTCGGGCTAGCGCCGCCAGTAGATGCGAATCAGGGCGAGTCCGGCCACGAGCGCCGCCACTCCGCCCACGACGCTGATCGTGCTCTTGCCGTCAGTTGACCAGAAGCCGGTCAGCATCACGCCGACGATGAGCAGGAGGACGCCGAGCACGATGGCTGGTACGCGCTGGCTGGTCGAGCGGGAGGTGGCCATGGATGTCATATCCCTTCGATCGTGACTGGTTGCCTGCAACGAGTGTCTCCGGTGGGCGATAAAGTCGCATCATGGCGACCGATGACGAGCTGCGGCAGCGGCACAAGGAGCTGGCCGAGGTCATCGAAGAGCATCGCCAGCGCTATCACCGCGATGATGCGCCCACGATCTCCGATGGTGAATACGACGCGCTGATCCGCGAGCTTCAAGACCTCGAAGATCAGCTGCCGGAGCTCCGCACACCTGACTCGCCGACCCAGCAGGTCGGCGGCATGATCTCCTCCACATTCGAGGCCTACGAGCATCGTGAGCGGCTGATGAGCCTCGACAATGCGTTCAGCATTCCCGAGCTGGAGGCGTGGCATGCACGCATCCTTCGCGAGGGCGTCGACAATGCGGAGTTCCTCTGCGAGCTCAAGGTTGATGGGCTGGCGATCTCACTGACCTATGAGGACGGCGTCCTCACCCGAGGCGTCACCCGCGGCGATGGGCGGGTCGGCGAAGACGTCACCAACAACGTCCGGACGATCGGTGTCATCCCACATCAGCTCAAGGCGTCCAAGACCCACCCGGTGCCGGCCTACGTCGAGATTCGCGGCGAGGTGTTCTTTCCGACCGAGGCGTTCGAGGAGTTCAACAGGGCCTGGGCCGAGGCCGGCAACACCCCGTTCTCCAATCCGCGCAATGCGGCCGCGGGCACCTTGCGCATGAAGGACTCATCGGTCACCGCGAGTCGACCGCTGTCGATGGTCTGCCACGGCATCGGCTATCGCGAGGGCTTTGCTCCCGACCGGCAGAGCGAGGCGTACGAGGCTCTCAAGGCCTGGGGGTTGCCGACCAGCGACCGCTTCAAGGTCGTGCCAGATCTCAAGGCGGTTGAGAAGTTCATCGACCACTATGGCGAGCACCGCCATGACGTGATCCACGAGATTGACGGCGTGGTCGTCAAAGTCGATCAGGTCGCCCTGCAGGGCCGTCTCGGATCGACCTCGCGTGCGCCGCGCTGGGCGATCGCCTGGAAGTACCCTCCCGAGGAGGTCAACACTCGCCTCCTCGACATCACGGTCAATGTCGGCCGCACCGGTCGCGTGACGCCATTTGGAGTGATGGAGCCGATCCGGGTCGCCGGGTCGACCGTCCAGATGGCCACGCTGCACAACCAGCACGAGGTCAAGCGCAAAGGTGTGCTGATCGGCGACATGGTCGTGCTGCGCAAGGCCGGAGACGTGATCCCCGAGATCGTCGGGCCGGTGGTCGCGCTGCGCGACGGCACCGAGCGTGAGTTCGTCATGCCGACGCACTGTCCGGCCTGCGGCACCTTGCTGGCGCCAGCCAAGGAAGGCGACGCCGACATACGCTGCCCCAACACGCGTACGTGCCCTTCACAGCTGCGCGAACGGTTGACCCATGTCGGCGGCCGTGGTGCATTCGACATCGAGGTCTTCGGCTGGGAAGGCGCCGTTGCTCTGCTCGACGCCGGCGTGTTGGTCGACGAGGGTGGACTGTTCAGTCTCGATGAAGAACAACTGCTCAAGGTGCCGCTCTACACGCGTGCCGCCAAGAAGGCCGAGATCGAGGCCGGCGCGGGGGAGCGGGTGCTTAGCGCCAATGGTGCCGCGTTGCTCGACAACCTCGAGAAGGCCAAGACACAGCCGCTGTGGCGGGTGCTCGTGGCGCTGTCGATCAGGCATGTCGGCCCGACCGCCGCCCGGGCGCTGGCGACACACTTTGCGTCCATGGAGGCCATCCGCACCGCCTCAGCTGCGGAGCTCGCCGCGGTCGACGGTGTCGGCCCGACGATCGCCGAGGCAGCCGCCGAGTGGTTCACGGTCGACTGGCATCAGGGCATCGTCGACCAGTGGAAGGCCGCCGGAGTACGCATGGCGGACGAGCGTGACGAGTCGATCGAGCGCACCCTCGAAGGTCTGACGATCGTGGTCACCGGTTCCCTCGAGCGTTTCACCCGCGACTCCGTCAAGGAGGCGATCATCGCCCGCGGCGGCAAGGCGTCGGGCTCGGTCTCCAAGAAGACTGACTTCGTCGTGGTGGGCGACAATGCCGGGTCCAAGGCCGACAAGGCCCGGGAGCTGGGCCGTCCCATCCTCGATGAGGAAGGCTTCGAAAAGCTGTTGGCCGAAGGTCCGCCCGATGCTTGAGATCAGGCCCAGCTGTGAGCGTTGCGATGTCGACATCGATCCGTTGTCGACCGACGTGCTCATCTGCACCTACGAGTGCACCTGGTGCCGTGATTGTGCTGACGCAATGCGCGGCATCTGTCCCAACTGCGGGGGAGAGCTGGTGCGGCGCCCCGTGCCGTCGCCGGCTCGATTGGCACACGATCCGGTGTCGACCGTACGGGTGTTCAACCCCGAGCTCATGGCTCGACCGAGCGACTGAGTGCCTCCGCGTTCACCGTTGCCACCTCGCCACGGGTTGGGTGCTGCCTGGGTGCGTACGCCCGATCGTTCACCCTCCGCGCCCTGGCTGACGATGGGTGAGTGGCTGCGGCACAGACTGCCCGAACGGGTCGACATCGACGCCATGCTGGCAGACAAACGATTCGTCTACGGCGATCTGCGCCCGGTCTCGAAAGATGATCCATACGAGCCGCACACCTTCGTGTGGTTCCACCGCGATCTGGTCGACGAGGTCGAGGTTCCGGGCGCGATCCACGTCGTGCATCGTGACGAGCGGCTGATCGTGGTCGACAAGCCGCCGTTCCTCTCGTCGATCCCGCGGGGGCGACACGTGCGCCAGAGCGTCGTCGTACGACTGCGCGACGAGCTCGGGCTCCCCGAGCTGTCGCCGCTGCACCGGCTCGACCGGGTGACGTCGGGTCTGCTGATGTTGGCGACCGAGCGGCGCTGGCGTGGCGGCTATCAAACGCTGTTCCAGGACAACGCGGTCCGCAAGACCTATCGGGCTCTGGCGCCGGTTCGATCCGAGCTCGAGCTGCCCGCCTGGGTCAGCAACCACCTCGTCAAGGGGCGCGGCTCGTGGCAGGCCGAGGTCGTCCCCGACGCACCGGTCAATGCCGAGACCCTGATCGAGCTCGAGTCGCGCGAGGGCGACCTCGGTGTCTATCGGCTCACGCCGCGGACCGGCCGCACGCATCAGCTACGCAGACACCTCAACGACCTCGGCATACCGATCGTCAACGACCCGCTCTACCCGACAGTCCGCGACATCGACGTCGACGACTTCGAGCGACCGCTGCAGCTCCTTGCCGCCGAGGTGTCATTCACCGACCCGTTCGACAGTTCGGAGCGGGAGTTCCGCAGCATCCGCACGCTGCCGCTGACGTGAGCTGCCACCTCGTCCTTGAGCTGCCACCTCGTCCTTGAGCTGCCACCTCGGTCCTTGAGCTTGCACCTCGGTCCTTGAGCTTGCACCTCGTCCTTGAGCTGCCACCTCGTCCTTAAGCGGCCTCGTCCTTGAGCTGACACCTCGGTCCTTGAGCTTGTCGAAAGGACGCGGCTTCGACAGGTCCAACCGGCGGGGTGCGGCCGGCCCGGGAATTTCTTGGCGCCCGATTTCCTTATAGGTGGCGCCAACTGGCACAATTGACCCTTGGTACTGGTTCACGGATTGCATTCAGCGATACGACCCAGCGGCCGCGAGAGGACATCATGAAGCAAGGCATCCACCCCAATTACGTCGAGACCCAGGTCACCTGCACCTGCGGCAACTCGTTCACGACCAAGAGCACCGCGCCTGAAGGCGTTCTGCGCGCCGACGTCTGCTCGGCCTGCCACCCGTTCTACACGGGCAAGCAGAAGATCCTCGACACCGGCGGCCGTGTGGCCCGCTTCGAGAAGCGTTACGCCAAGAAGTAGCAACGTTCCAGCGCCGACCCCAGCCATGGCTTGGGTCGGCGCTGTTGTTGTGTCCAGCCAAAGCGGAAGGAGTGCGTGATGTTTGAAGCCGTCGAGACGCTTGTCGCCGAGCATGCTGAGCTCGAGCGCAAGATGTCTGATCCTGCCGTGCACTCCGACCAGGGGCTGGCCAAGAAGCTCGGTCAGCGGTACGCCGAGGTCAGCGCGATCGTCAAGACCTACCGCGAGTACCAGCAGGCCACCGATGACCTTGAGGCTGCCCGCGAGTTCGCCGCCGAGGATTCGAGCTTCGCCGCCGAGATCGAGGCACTCGAGCCGCGCATCGCCGAGCTCGGCGAACGCCTGCAGCGGCTGCTGGTTCCACGCGATCCTGCCGACTCCAAGGACGTCCTCATGGAGATCAAGGGCGGCGAAGGCGGCGAGGAGTCTGCGCTGTTCGCGGGCGATCTGCAGCGCATGTATGCGCGGTTTGCCGAGCAGCGCGGCTGGAAGACCGAGATCCTCGACTCGACCGAGTCGGCGCTGGGTGGGTTCAAGTCCGTGACGATGGCAGTCAAGGCGACTGGCAACCCGGAGCCGGGCATGGCGCCCTATGCGCTGCTCAAGTTCGAAGGCGGTGTGCACCGTGTTCAGCGCGTACCCGTCACCGAGTCGCAAGGGCGCATCCACACGTCGGCAGCCGGGGTGCTGGTGATGTCGGAGGCCGAGGACATCGACGTCGAGATCCACGACAACGATCTGCGCATCGACGTCTACCGCTCCTCCGGTCCCGGGGGCCAGAGCGTCAACACGACCGACTCGGCCGTGCGCATCACTCACGTGCCGACCGGCATCGTGGCGAGCTGCCAGAACGAGAAGAGCCAGCTCCAGAACCGCGAGCAGGCCATGCGCATTCTGCGTGCCCGACTCCTCGAGGCCGCCCAGGCAGCAGCTGACGCCGAGGCATCGGACGCCCGCAAGTCGCAGATTCGTACGGTTGACCGCTCTGAGCGCATCCGCACCTACAACTTCCCCGAGAACCGGCTGTCAGACCATCGCACCGGGTTCAAGGCCTACAACCTCGACCAGGTGATGGACGGCGCGCTTGACGACGTCATCACCTCACTCGTCGAGGCCGATCTCGCCGCACGGCTTGAAGCGGTCGAAGCCGGAGAATGACCGAGCGTCAGGGCGGGACCGTGCGTTCGCAGGCCGAGCGACTGCTCGCCGAGGCAACGGAGACGCTGGATGCGGCTGGTGTCGAGTCGGCCAGGCACGATGCCGAGTCCCTGTTGAGCCATGTCACCGGCGTTCCCCGGTTGTCGCTCATCACGATGGCCAAGCCTGACGGCATCCAACGCGATGCTTTCCTGAAGCTGATCGAGGCGCGAGCGAGCCGCATTCCGCTCCAGCACCTGACCGGATCTGCCGCGTTCCGGTATGTCGACCTCGAGGTCGGTCCGGGTGTCTTCGTGCCGCGGCCCGAGACCGAGATGCTCGCCGGCTGGGCCATCGACCACGCCAAGACGCTGGCCGAACCCGTTGTCGTCGAGCTGTGCGCCGGCTCCGGGGCGATCTCGCTCTCGATCGTTCACGAGGTGCCCCGGGCTTCGGTCCACGCCGTCGAGCTCGATGAGCCGGCCTACGAATGGGCGCAGCGCAACCTCCACGAATCCGGCGTCGATCTGCGGCTGGGAGACATGGCCGACGCGTTCCCCGACCTCGACGGAACGGTCGACATCGTCGTGGCCAACCCGCCTTACATACCGCTCGATGCGTGGGAGAGCGTGGCGCCCGAAGTGCGTGACCACGACCCGTCGCTGGCACTCTGGTCGGGCGATGACGGCCTCGACGCCATGCGCGTGCTCGAGCAGACGGCGTGGCGGCTGCTGAAAACTGGCGGTGTCGTTGGCGCTGAGCACGCTGACGCGCAGGGGGAGTCGGCTCCTGCGGTGTTTGCGCCGCGATGGGCCAACGTGCGCGACAACGTCGATCTGGCGCGCCGACCCCGGTTCGTGACGGCAACCAAACCCGCCAGCTGACTCCCGATAGGCTGAAAGCCTTATGGGCGGCGACCTTGCACTCTTCGGGGCTGCATTTGCCGTAGGCATCGGTTCGGCGCTACTCCCGATCTTCATCAATGCCGAACTCTTCGTCGGTGGTCTGGGGGCCATGGTCGAGAGTCGCCTCACCCTCGTCCTGGCCATCCTTTCGCTGGTCATCGCCACGGTGATCGGCAAGGCATTCGTCTTTCAGCTCGCACGCACCGGAAGCCGCAAGATCCGATCGACCGTCGAGCGCAAACCGCCTCGCAACAGGGTGTTCGCCCAGGTGCGACGCCTGAGCGACTGGCTGCTGGCGCTGCTTGATCGCCCGTACGCCGGGGCCCTGACCGCCTTCGCCTCTTCGTTGGTCGGCATCCCGCCGCTCGCGATCGTGACGATTATCGCGGGTGCCTCGAAACAACCCCTGGCGCTGTTTCTGTCGATGGTGTTCATCGGTCGATTGATCCAGTTCCTGGCGATCGCGTTCCTGCTCCACGGGCTCGGCTGGTTCTAGTTCCACCTATGCTTGCCCCGTGAAGTTCGACTGCGCTGTGCCTGAGGAGTTCGACAGAGGACTCAAGGCCGCCAAGACCGCACTCGACTCGGGTCATCTCGTCGTCCTGCCGACTGACACGGTTTACGGACTCGCTGCCGATGCCTTTTCACCCCATGCGGTCCAGACCCTGTTGGACGCCAAAGGCCGCAGCCGACGTATGCCGCCGCCCGTGCTGGTCGGCGCGGCGACGACGCTTGCCGCCCTGGCGACCGACGTACCGGCGTGGCTGCGTTCGGCGGTCGACGAGCTGTGGCCGGGGCCGCTCACGGTGATCCTCAAGCAGCAGTCATCGCTGACGTGGGATCTCGGTGACACCCACAACACGGTCGCCGTACGCATGCCGAACGACGAGCGTGCCCTTGCGCTCCTGAAGCAGACCGGACCACTTGCAGTGAGCAGTGCCAACATCACCGGTGAGGCCGCCGCGCAGACCGTCGAAGAGGCCGAGACGATGCTCGGTTCCAAGGTCGCGGTCTATCTTGACGGCGGACCGTCGGCCACGGGAGTTCCGTCGACGATCCTCGATGCCACCGGCTCAACCCCGCGCATCCTGCGCGCAGGAGGAGTCAGCCTCGAGGTCCTGCACGCCTACAACAACACGATCGAGCCCGCGGACGAGGTCAGTTGACGTGCGCGAATATCTCGTCGTCTTCGGAATCTCGTTGGGTGTCACCTACCTCCTCGCCTCAATCGCCCGACAGCTCGCGGTTCGCTTCGGCGCGGTGGCCCGCGTACGTGACCGCGATGTCCACGCGATCCCGACGCCCTACTTCGGCGGCCCGGCGATGTTCGGGGGACTGTTCGCCGCCTACCTCGTCTCGATGCACCTGCCGTTCCTGTCGTTGGCCGACTCGACCGTGTTCGGACCCGTACGCGGGGTGCTTCTCGGCGGCGCCGTCATCTGTCTGGTCGGGGTCATCGACGACCTCTACGAGCTCGATGCGCTGAGCAAGTTCGCCGGACAGGTGCTGGCCGCGATCATCGTGGTGACCCAGGGCGTGCAGTTCTTCTACCTTCCGCTCTATGGCAACTACCTCGGCCTCGACCAGGTTCAGGCCATGATCTTCACGGTCATCCTGATCGTCGGGACGGCCAATGCCGTCAACTTCGTCGACGGACTCGATGGGCTGGCAGCCGGAATCGTCGCGATCGGCGCGGTGGCGTTCTTCGCGTACGCGTTCGTGCTCGCGGTGGAGAACGGAGAGACCCGCGCGATTGCCGCGGCCCTGCTGACGGCCGCCCTCGCCGGTGCTTGCATCGGCATCCTGCCGCACAACTTCTTTCCCGCTCGCATGTTCATCGGCGACTCCGGGTCCATGCTGATCGGCTTCGTGCTGGCGTGCTCGTCGATCAGCCTCACCGGGCAGTTCCCGGCGACCAGCCTCACCGAGGGAGTCGGCGGCGCTGAAGCCAGCTTCCTTCCCGCCCTGCTGCCGCTCTTGCTGCCGTTCACGATCCTGCTCGTGCCGTTCATCGATCTCGGCCTTGCTGTCGTGAGGCGCACCCGCGCGGGCCGCTCGCCGTTCAGCCCCGACAAGATGCACATCCATCACCGGCTGCTCGAGATCGGCCACTCGCACCGCCGAGCGGTGCTGCTGATGTATGCCGGAGCGGGACTGGTGGCATTCGGCAGTGTCGTGATCAGTCTGTTCAGCGGGTGGCAGTCGATCGTCGGATTTGGCGTCCTCGCAGCGCTCACAGCGGCGGCAGTTTTCGTCCTTCCCAGGCTTGACGAGAAGGTCTGGTCGTAGGGGTATCCCAAGTTGGAGCGGCTCTGACGCTCGTGATAACTTTCACGAACAGATCGCGAGCTTGTCTCGTGACCCCGAACCACCGAGGATGGCCGCCGAAAATGACGACCAACAATGAACGATGAAGGACTCGAGGGTTCTCCCGACGCGGCCTCATTGGGCATCTGGAAGCTCGTCGGTCTCGGAATGCTCTTCGTTGGCAATGTGGTCGCTGGTCTCATACTCGGATGGCTCGCCGATCGACATTGGGACACCTCGCCGGTCTTCGTACTCTCGGGTATCGGCATCGGAATCGTCACCGCATTCGTCAGCGCGTGGCACCAGATCAAGCCTTTCCTCAGCACATGAGGCGCACATGACAGACAGGAGCGGGACACGATGACCACGACTCCGTCCATCACCCGCTCCATCCACAACCAGCGGCGCGCTCTCCTCACCGCCGGCCTGCTCATCGTCGCCGCGGTCTGGATCAGCATCCCGCTGGGCGAGTGGCGCAACGGTGTGTTCCTCTCGATCGGCATCGTTCTTGGTGCGATCAACCACCTGCTCACCGAGCACTTCCTGCTTCGATCGGTCGAGGGTGGTGAGCTGCCGACGCGCAAGCAGTACGCATCCGCGTCGCTCTTCCGTCTGCTCGGCGTCTCCGGCGTAGCCGTTGTGCTTGCCATCGTCTTCTGGCCCCACGGTGCTGCCGTCCTGTTCGGTCTGGCGCTGTTCCACCTGATTGCCCTGGTCTTCACCGGCATCCCGCTTCTCCGAGAGGTTCGCAAGGAAATGCAGATTGAGGAGACGGCATGAGCTTTGCCGACCGACTTGCCACTTCGACCGAGATCGAAGCCGGAACGCACCCGACCTTCACCTGGTTGGGCATGACGTTCAACTACGACACGATGACCTCCACCGTCGTGGCAGGTGCCATCGTCGTCATCTTCGGCTTCCTCCTGCGTCGCAAGGTCACCGACGGTGTGCCGAGCAAGGTCCAGCTGCTGTGGGAAATGCTGGTCGAATGGGTGCAGGGTCTGACCCTGGGAAGCATCGGTCGGCTCAACCCGTTCATCGTTCCGCTCGCCGTTGCGCTGTTCCTCTTCATCCTGATCGGCAACTGGTTCGAGGCGATCCCCACGGGGCACAAGCTTCCGCCGCCGGCCGCTGACACCAACATGACCTACGGGCTGGCTCTCGTCGTCATCGTCGGCGTGCACATCTTCGGCATCCGCGAGATCGGCGTACGCAAGTACCTCAAGCCCTTCATCTCCCCGCTGCACCTGATCGAGGAGATCGTCAAGCCGTTCAGCCTCGCACTGCGACTCTTCGGCAACATCTTCGCGGGCGGCATCATCTTGAGCCTGATCGGCCTGATCCCCAACTACATCGCCTGGGCACCAGAAGTGCTCTGGAAGATGTTCGGCATGGCCATCGGCGGCATCCAGGCGTTCATCTTCACCCTGCTGTCGATCCTCTACTTCGGATTCGCCGTGAGCCACGGCGGAGACGACGAGCACCACGACGAACCCAAGCCAAAAAAGAACAAGGCTGAAAAGAAGGCCGAGAAGACGGCCGACAAGGTGGCCGTTCCGACGGCCTAGCTCAACCCACAGCTGAATAGACCACACGTTCCAAGTAATAGGCACCATCCACGAACATCACGAGCGGGACCACCGTCTCGTGGGAGCCAAGGAGAAACATGGCAACGGACGCAGCAAACCTCGACAGTGCAATCACGACTGCTGGAGCATTCATCGGTGGCGGACTCGCCCTCGGTGGCGGCGCCATCGGCGCGGCAATCGGTGATGGCCTGGCCGGTAGCGCCACGATCCAGGGCGTCGCTCGTCAGCCGGAGGCCCAGAGCCGCCTCATGACGATCTTCTTCCTCACGGTCGGTCTGGCCGAAGCGGCCTACTTCATCAACCTCGCCTTCATGGCACTGTTCGTATTCGTCCTCGCGTGACGAGTGCAGCACCTCTGAGTAGACGGGAACATCTGTGATGCCCGAGACAACATCGGCCGAGAGCAACTTCCTCGTCCCGAACGGCACGATCATCTTTGAGATCCTTGCCTTCGCGATCCTGATCTACATCCTGGCCAAGTACGTCATCCCGCCGGTCAACCGTGGGCTGACAGGCCGCCAGGAGAACATCCGCCAGCAGTTCGCCGACGCCGAAAAGGCCAAGACGGAGGCAGAGGCGGAAAAGGAGGCCTACCGCGCGCAGATCGCTGACGCACGGCAGGAGGCATCGCGCATTCGCGAGGAAGCCAAGGAGCAGGGCGCGCAGATCATCGCCGAGATGCGTCAGCAGGCCCAGTCCGAGGCTGACCGCATCACGACCCACGCGCACGCCCAGATCGAGGCCGAACGTGCCCAGGCGCTGACTCAGCTCAAGGGCGAGGTCGGCTCCATCGCGACCCAGCTCGCTGGTCGCATCGTTGGCGAGTCGCTCGACGACGAGGCACGCCAGAAGCGCACGGTCGAGCGGTTCATCGCTGAGCTCGAGGAGTCTTCGTCCTGATGCGCGGCGTATCTGCAGCAACGCTCGAAGAGGTCCTGGCAGCCGTAGAAGGCTCTGGCACCTCTGACATCGGTGACGAGCTCTTCTCCGTCACGGCGCTGCTCGACGCGACCCCGTCGCTGCGGCGGATCCTGACCGACCCGGCCACCGAGCCCGACGCGCGCGCCGGCCTGCTCAAGCAGGTGCTCGGTGACAAGGTCAGCAAGGAGACCCTCGCAATCCTCACCGTTGCTGCCAAGGGCCGTTGGGCCTCGAGTCGCGACCTCACCGACGGTCTGGAGATCTCGGGCGTCGCAGCACACGTGGCTGCCGCCGAGAAGGACGGTCAGCTCGAGGCGATGGAGAGTGAGCTGTTCGATGTTGGCCGCATCATCATCGCCGACGCCGAGCTGCGGGCTGCGATGACCGACCGTACGACCGCTGCATCAGCCAAGTCAGAGCTCGTTGACACGATCTTTGCCGACAAGGTCACGGCACCCACGGTCGCACTCGTACGTCAGGCTGCCGCGGCACGTGCGGCTTCGTTCGAGAAGGTCCTTGCGACCTTTGCCGACGAGGTTGCTGCACGCCGCAACAGGCTGCTCGCCGAAGTTCGATCGACCTACCCGCTGACTGACGCCGAGCTCGACCGCATCGCGGCCGCACTCGCCAAGCGTTATGACCGCGAGTTCCACCTCAACACCGTCATCGATCCTGATCTCGTCGGAGGCGTTCGCGTCTCCGTCGGCGGTGATGTGATCGACGGCTCCGTATCAAGCCGACTCGAAGACGCCCGACGGCTCATCGCCGGCTGAACGACCACAACTCCATTCCACAAGCCACACAAGACTCCACAAGAAGGTAGGCACCCACATGGCGGAACTCACCATCCGTCCGGACGAGATCCGTGACGCGTTGCAGAAGTTCGTGGCCGACTACACCCCGAGCGCTGCGGCGACCGACGAGATCGGCATCGTGTCCGAGGCCGGCGACGGCATCGCGCGCGTCGAAGGTCTCCCGTCGGCCATGGCCAACGAGCTCCTCGAGTTCGAGGACGGCACACTTGGCCTGGCGCTCAACCTTGACGTCCGCGAAATCGGCGTCGTCATCCTGGGTGAGTTCTCCGGCATCGAAGAAGGTCAGAAGGTTCGCCGTACAGGCGAGGTCCTCTCCGTCCCGGTCGGCGATGCCTACCTCGGCCGCGTGTGCGACCCGTTGGGCAACCCGATCGACGGCCTCGGTGAGATCAAGTCCGACAAGCGTCGTGCGCTTGAGCTGCAGGCGCCCAACGTCATGCAGCGCAAGAGCGTGCACGAGCCGATGATGACGGGTCTGAAGGCCATTGACTCGCTGACTCCGATCGGCCGTGGACAGCGCCAGCTGATCATCGGTGACCGCCAGACGGGCAAGACCGCCATCGCGATCGACACGATCATCAACCAGAAGGACTTCTGGGCGTCAGGAGATCCTGACAAGCAGGTCCGCTGCATCTATGTCGGCATCGGCCAGAAGGGCTCGACGATCGCCGCCGTGCGTGGCGCGCTCGAAGAGGCCGGCGCACTGGAGTACACCACGATCGTGGCGGCTCCCGCGTCCGACTCAGCAGGCTTCAAGTACCTCGCTCCCTACACGGGTTCGGCCATCGGCCAGGAGTGGATGTACGCCGGCAAGCACGTGCTGATCATCTTTGACGACCTGTCCAAGCAGGCCGAGGCATACCGTGCCGTGTCGCTGCTGCTGCGCCGCCCGCCGGGCCGCGAGGCATACCCCGGCGACGTGTTCTACCTGCACAGCCGGTTGCTCGAGCGTTGCGCCAAGCTCAGCGATGATCTGGGCGCGGGATCGATGACGGGTCTGCCGATCGTCGAGACCAAGGCCAACGACGTGTCGGCCTACATCCCGACCAACGTCATCTCGATCACCGACGGACAGATCTTCCTCCAGTCCGATCTGTTCAACGCCAACCAGCGCCCCGCTGTCGACGTCGGCATCTCGGTGTCGCGTGTCGGTGGTGCCGCGATGAACAAGTCGATGAAGGCCGTCACCGGTTCGCTCAAGGTCGAGCTCGCGCAGTACCGCGCGATGGAGGCGTTCGCGATGTTTGCCTCCGACCTCGATGCTGCGTCCAAGCAGCAGCTCGCCCGTGGTCAGCGCATCATGGAGCTGTTCAAGCAGGGCCAGTACGCGCCGTTCCCCGTCGAGAACCAGGTCGTCTCGATCTGGGCTGCCACCACCGGCAAGCTCGACAAGGTTCCGGTCTCCGATGTCGGTCGGTTCGAGTCGGAGTTCCTCGACTACCTCTCGCGCTCCCACGGCGAGGTGCTCGCCGCGATTCGCGAGTCGGGCAAGTTCGAGGACGAGAACGAGCAGGCCCTCGAAAAGGCCTACGAGTCGTTCCTTGACCAGTTCGAGACCAGCGATGGGCACTCCATCAAGGCCGGTCACGAAGAGTACGAAGCGCTTGCCGACGAAGATGTCGAGCAGGAGCAGATCGTCAAGCAGAAGCGGAGCTGACGCATGGCAGCATCAGTGCGCGAACTGCGCGCGAAGATCAGGTCGACGACGTCGATGAAGAAGATCACCCGCGCCATGGAGCTCATTGCTGCGTCCCGCATCATCAAGGCGCAGCAGCAAGCGGCAGCGGCAGCGCCGTATGCCCGTGAGCTGACGCGTGCCGTCTCGGCGGTCGCCACGTTCTCCAACGTCGACCATCCCCTGACGACCGAGAAGGAAGATCCGAAGAAGGCTGCGGTGCTGGTCATTTCCAGCGACCGTGGACTTGCCGGTGCCTACTCGTCCTCGGTGCTGAAGGAAGCTGAGCGGCTCGTCGAAAAGCTGCATGGCGAGGGCAAGGAAGTCGACCTCTACCTCACCGGACGCAAGGCGGAGGCCTACTACAACTTCCGCCAGCGTGAGTTCATCCAGTCATGGACCGGTTTCTCCGACAAGCCGGAGTACGACAACGCCCGCGAGATCGGTGCGACGCTCGTACGAACGTTCCATGTCGATGAGGATGACGAGGACAAGGTCGCGCCCGAGCGCGTCGTCGACGAGCTGCACATTGTCTTCACCAGGTTCAAGTCGATGCTGGTGCAGGAGCCCGACGTCATCCGTCTGCTCCCGCTCGAGGTCGTCGAGGGCACGGAGGCCCCGCCTGAAGGCGAAGTCCTCCCGCTCTATGAATTTGAGCCGTCCGCCAGCGAGGTGCTCGATGCTTTGTTGCCCAAATACGTTCAGAGTCGCATCTACTACTGCTTGCTGCAGGCTGCAGCGTCTGAGCTGGCTGCACGCCAGAAGGCGATGAAGTCGGCAACGGACAACGCAGACGACCTGATCCAGAAGTACACCCGAATCGCCAACCAGGCCCGACAGGCCGGGATTACCCAGGAGATCAGCGAGATCGTAGGCGGCGCCAACGCGCTTGCTGACGCCACCGCTGGGAGTGAGTGAGAGATATGCCTACCGCCAAGAAGACCGCAGCCAAGAAGACGGCATCCAAGGAGTCGAACGATCTGGCCACCGGCCGTGTCGCTCGCGTCATCGGCCCGGTGCTCGACATCGAGTTCCCCAGCGATGCGATCCCCGAGATGTACAACATGCTCAAGGTCGACACCGAGGTCGCCGGTATCAAGGAGACGTTGACCCTCGAGGTCGCGCTCCACATCGGTGACGGCATGGTGCGCGCCATCAGCCTGCGCCCGACCGACGGCATCGTCCGCGGCGCGACGGTCACCAACACCGGTGGACCGATCACGGTTCCCGTGGGTGACCAGACGCTCGGCAAGGTGTTCAACACCACCGGCGACGTCATGAACCTCAAAGAGGGTGAGAAGTGGGAGGTCAAGGAGCGCCGTGGCATTCACGGCAAGGCCCCTGCCTTCGACCAGCTTGAGTCCAAGACCGAGATGTTCCAGACCGGCATCAAGGTCATCGACCTGCTGACGCCCTACGTGCTCGGCGGAAAGATCGGCCTGTTCGGTGGTGCCGGTGTCGGCAAGACCGTCCTGATCCAGGAAATGATCGCCCGAGTCGCCCGCGACCACGGTGGTGTGTCGGTGTTCGCCGGAGTCGGCGAGCGTACCCGTGAGGGCAACGACCTCATCGTCGAGATGGAAGAGGCCGGCGTCCTCGGACAGACCGCCCTCGTGTTCGGCCAGATGGACGAGCCGCCGGGAGCGCGTCTTCGCGTAGCCCTGTCGGCGCTGACCATGGCGGAGTACTTCCGCGATGTGCAGAACCAGGACGTGCTGCTGTTCATCGACAACATCTTCCGTTTCACCCAGGCAGGTTCGGAGGTGTCCACGCTGCTCGGCCGCATGCCGTCAGCCGTGGGTTACCAGCCGACGCTTGCCGATGAAATGGGCGTGTTGCAGGAGCGCATCACCTCGACGCGTGGTCACTCGATCACCTCCCTCCAGGCGATCTACGTCCCGGCCGATGACTACACCGACCCGGCTCCGGCCACGACGTTCGCGCACCTCGACGCCACCACGGAGCTCGACCGCGAGATCGCCTCGATGGGCATCTACCCGGCCGTCAACCCGTTGACGTCGACGTCACGAATCCTCGACCCGCGTTACATCAGCGCCGATCACTACAACACCGCCAACCGGGTCAAGAGCATCCTGCAGCGCAACAAGGAGCTCCAGGACATCATCGCGATCCTCGGTGTCGACGAGCTCAGCGAAGAGGACAAGACCCTCGTGGGACGCGCCCGACGCATCCAGCGCTTCCTGTCCCAGAACACGTACGTGGCCAAGCAGTTCACCGGTCTGGAAGGCTCGACCGTCTCCATCGACGAGACGATCGACGGCTTCACCAAGATCTGCGACGGTGACTACGACCACGTGGCTGAGCAGGCCTTCTTCATGTGCGGCGGTCTCGAAGACGTCGACAAGAAGTGGGAAGAAATCCAGAAGAGCCTCTGATGGCAGATCCGTTGCAGATCGAGCTCGTCTCGGCCGACCGCGTTGTGTGGTCGGGCCAGGCCAGCGAAGTGCTGGCCCGCACCGTCGAGGGTGACCTCGGCGTGCTGGCAGATCACGCTCCGTTGCTCTCGTTGCTCGTTCCGGGCGTCGTGGTGATCACGCCGCTCGATGGCGAGGACGAGATCAAGGCGGCCGTGGCCGAGGGATTCATCTCGGTCGCCAACAACCGTGTGTCGATCCTCAGCGAGGATGCATTCCTCGCCGACGAGGTCGACGTTGCGGCGGCCCGAGCGGAGCTCGAAGCGGCTGAGGCCGACGACGACGCTACCGCTATCCTGCGAGCCGAAGCCAAGTTGAGCCTGGTCGACAAGGCGTCCTGACGCCGGGAGGGAGTTCGCGATGCCATTTTGGTTGTGGCTCGTCGACTCCCTCGCGCTCGTTCTGGCCTTGGTGCTGATCCCACTGATCGGGCTCCTGGTACGCCGACGGGTGCTCGCCAGGTCGGGCGGGACGTTCGACATGAGCGTCAACCGCAACCGGGCCGGCATCTCCAAGGGGTGGACTCTTGGTCTCGCGGTCTATCGCGAGAACGACCTCGAGTGGTTTCGAACCTTCTCCTTGTCGCTGCGGCCGCGCTATCGATTCGCGCGGGGCGACGTACGGATCGAGGGCCGACGTGAGCCAGACAGCGACGAGGTGCACGCGCTGCACGCGGGACACTTGATCGTCGGCACCGAGAACGCTTCGGACGTTCACCAGTTCGCAATGAGTGCGAATGCCCTGACCGGTCTGTTGTCGTGGCTCGAGTCGGCCCCACCCGGTCAGCGGGTCAACAACGTCCTATGACGGCACGTGACCGACGCTCCTGTTGACGGTCCCGCCAACCCGTACGAGAATGAAGCACGTACGAACTTTGCCGAAGTTCGAGCGAACTCAGACGAAAATGGTGTTCACGTTGTTCAAGCGCTCACTTGCCGCCGCATGTGCCTCAGTCGTTGTGCTCATTGGTGTCGCCCCCGCCGCATCCGCCGCTCCGCGCACGGGCAACCACACAGTGGTCAACGCCATCGACTGGGAAGCCCCACAGCCGTCGGCTCCCGGTGCGACTCCAAACCGCGCCATCGACTGGCACTGATCCTTTAGACGTAGCGCGCGACCCGTCAGCGTTCGCCGCCGGGCACCCACAGCACGTCGCCATCCGTTCGGTTGGCATGCCTTCCGAGGATGAACAGCAGATCGCTGAGGCGGTTGAGGTACTTCGCCGTCAGTGTGTTCATGCTGTCGCCGTGAACCTCGAGCGCAGCCCACGCTGAGCGCTCGGCCCGCCGTGTGACGGTGCACGCGACATGCACGGCCGCCGCCGATGGCGTACCTCCTCGAAGGATGAACGAGCGCAGCTTGGGGAGCTGCTCGTTGTAGTGGTCACACCACGCCTCGAGGCGGTCGATGTAGTCAGGCTCGACCCGCAGTGGCGGGAACTCGGGTTGTTCCACGACCGGGCAGGACAAGTCAGCTCCGACGTCGAACATGTCGTTCTGCACGTGGGTCAACACCTTCACGACGTCGTCCTCGAGCCCACCGAGCGCGATCGCGAGACCGATCTGGCTGTTCGCCTCGTCGACGTCGGCGTAGGCGGCGATCCTCAGGTCAAGCTTTGAGGTCTTGCTCATGTCGCCGAGATTGGTCGTGCCGTCGTCGCCGGTTCGTGTGTATATCCGTGTCAGGTTGACCATGCGCCCGAGTCTAGGCCTGTCGTGAGTGTGAGGCAGAACGCCCTGAGGAACGATGACCTGGATGGATACCGCGCGGTAACCTGAGCCACATGCCTGACAAAGCTGTGCCTGACAAGCCCTGGGTGATGCGCACGTACGCCGGCCACAGCTCGGCCACGGAGTCCAACGCGCTCTATCGACGCAATCTGTCCAAGGGACAGACCGGCCTCTCGGTGGCATTCGACCTGCCGACGCAGACGGGCTACGACCCCGATCACGAGCTCAGCCGAGGCGAGGTCGGCAAGGTCGGAGTTCCGATCCCGCACCTCGGGGCGATGCGGCAGCTCTTCAAGGACATCCCGCTCGACACCATGAACACGTCGATGACGATCAACGCCACCGCGATGTGGCTCCTGGCGATGTATGAGGTTGCAGCCGAGGAACAAGGCGTCGACCCGTCGAAGCTCTCCGGTACGACGCAGAACGACATCATCAAGGAATACCTGTCGCGCGGCACGTACGTCTTCGGTCCCGCGCCGTCACTGCGACTGACGACGGACATGATCGCCTACACGGTCAGCACGATCCCCAAGTGGAATCCGCTCAACATCTGCAGCTACCACCTGCAGGAGGCTGGTGCGACGCCCACACAGGAGCTCGCGTACGCGCTCACGACCGCGATCGCGGTGCTCGACGCCGTCCGCGACTCGGGTCAGGTGCCGCCCGACGAGTTCGAGGCAGTCGTGGGTCGGATCTCGTTCTTCGTCAACGCCGGCGTGCGGTTCATCGAGGAGATGTGCAAGATGCGCGCCTTCGGCCAGTTGTGGGAGGAGATCACCCGCGAGCGCTATGGCGTGACCGACCCCAAGATGCGTCGCCTCCGTTACGGCGTGCAGGTCAACTCCCTGGGCCTGACCGAGGCGCAACCCGAGAACAACGTGCAGCGCATTGTCCTGGAGATGCTGGGCGTGACGCTCAGCAAGGACGCCCGCGCCCGCGCCGTACAGCTTCCCGCCTGGAATGAGGCGCTCGGCCTGCCGCGTCCGTGGGATCAGCAGTGGTCGCTGCGGCTGCAGCAAGTGCTCGCGTTCGAGTCCGATCTGCTCGAGTACGACGACATCTTCGAAGGTTCGGTCGTGATCGAGGCCAAGGTCTCCGAGCTCATGGCCGGCGCCAAGGAGGAGATCGACCGCGTCCAGGCCATGGGTGGTGCTGTCGCCGCCGTTGAGTCCGGCTACATGAAGCAGGCGCTCGTCGGATCCCATGCCGAACGACGAGCTCGTATCGAGTCAGGTGAGATGAAGGTGGTCGGCGTCAACGCCTACACCGAGACCGAGCCATCGCCCCTGACGGAGGACCTGGACGCCGCGATCATGACGTCCGATCCAGAGGCTGAGGCCAACGCCATCGCCGACGTGATCGCCTGGCGCGAACAGCGTGATCAGGGTGCGGTCGACGAGGCGCTCGATCGGTTGCGCGCCGAGGCCAAGACCGAGACCAATCTCATGGAGGCAACCCTCGCTGCGGTGCGTGCTGGTGCGACCGTGGGTGAGTGGGCCGGCGCACTGCGTGAGGTGTTCGGTGAGTACCGCGCCCCCACGGGTGTCAGCGGTGTCGTGGGAGTCGCCGAGTCGGGCGCCGAGCTGACGGCCGTGCGCGACAAGGTCAACAAGACGGGGGAGGAGCTGGGCACCCGCCTGCGCTTCCTGGTCGGCAAGCCCGGGCTCGACGGTCACTCCAACGGGGCGGAGCAGATCGCCGTACGCGCGCGCGACGCCGGTTTCGAGGTCATCTACCAGGGCATCCGGCTCACACCGGCTCAGATCGTCGCTGCGGCCGTCGCAGAGGACGTGCACTGCGTCGGCCTGTCAATTCTCTCCGGCTCGCACATGGAGCTCGTGCCCGACGTGCAGAAGGCGATGGCCGAGGCAGGCATCGGCGACGTGCCACTGATCGTCGGCGGCATCATCCCCGAGTCCGATGCCCGCAAGATGGAGGCTGCCGGCGTTGCCGCGGTGTTCACGCCGAAGGACTTCGGCATGACCACGATCATGGACTGCATCGTTGACGAGATCCGCAAGGCCAACGACCTCGCCGTCTGACCTGTCGACCTAGTTCAGGTGACGGTAGCCGCTCGGGAGGCCTCCGCCGGCGGCGATCTCCTTCGTCAGGTCCTGCAGAGCCATCAGCGCGACCGACTGGGCAAATGGGCCGTATGACACCCGCGCAACGCCCAGCTCCTGCATTCGTGCCAGCGGAACAGAGCCGGGAGCGCCGATCAGCGTCAGCTTCTGCGGACCCCACACTTCGACGATCGCCGTGATGTCATCCTCCGACACGGCGCCGGGCACGAACACCAACGGCGCGCCAGCGGCGAGGTAGGCCGATCCTCGCTCGATGGTGTCGGCAAGGACGTCGTCGTGCGGGCGATCTCCGGCCTTGACGAAGGTGTCAGTGCGGGCATTGAGAACGAACTCGACCCCCTCGGCCTGCCCAGCTGCCATGACGGACTCCACGACTGCCACCGCCTCGGCGAGTGGCTTCATCTGGTCCTCGATGTTGGCGCCGACGACGCCGACCCCGATCGCCTTGCGCACCGTCTCGCCCGCGTCGCCGTAGCCGGCCTCGAGATCAGCCGTCACCGGCAGGTGCGTTGCGGCGACGATGCGGGCGACAGCATCGATCATCAGGTCGACCGGGATGTTCTCGCCGTCCTCGTAGCCGAGTGAGGCCGCGATCGAGTGGCTCGCGGTGGCGACTGCCAGAACGCCCTCGACTCCGGCGACCACGCGGGTGCTGATCGCATCCCAGACGTTCACGACGGTGAGGAGCTGCGGGTCGGTGTGCAGCGTGAGGAGATTCTGGGCCTGTTCGGCGACGTTGGTCATACGGGAAGGCTAGCCAGTCCTTCGTGGCGCGCCGTGTGCGCGGTGCCCTAGGCTCGCGGTCAGGCGGCGATCTTGATCTGGTGCTTCTTCTTGACCTTGACGAGCTTTCGCTTCTTGACGGTGTAGCCCTTGGGAAGTTTGCCCTTCTTCATCATGAGGATGGGGCAGCGCTTGCAGGCAGGCTTGCTGCTGCAGCACTTGTTCTTGGGCTTGGACGGCACCTTGTAATGTTACTACGTGAGGTGAGGCTCGCCTTACTCGATCACCTCATCCAGATCAGGGAGATACTCGCTCATGGCAGCACCCGCCTTCGTCAAACAGCTCAACGAGCAGCTCGGCAATGAGTTCGGCGCCCACCAGCAATACATTGCGATCGCGACCTATTTCGACGCATTGACCATGCCGCAGATGGCTGCGCTGTTCTATCAGCAGGCGATCGAGGAGCGCGATCACGCCATGATGATGGTGCGCTATCTCCTCGACGCCGACGAGCAGGTGACGATCCCCGCTCTCGCCGCGCCTCGCTCGAACTTCAAGAACGTGATTGAGCCGGTCGAAGCCGCGCTCGAGCAGGAGAAGCGTGTCACCGACCAGATCAACGAGCTCACCCGCATCGCTCGCGATGCCAATGACTTCGCCTCCGACCAGTTCATGCAGTGGTTCATCAAGGAGCAGGTCGAAGAGGTGTCGAAGATGAGCGACCTGCTCGCCGTCGTGACTCGCTCCAAGGATGACTACGAGCGCATCGAGGACTGGGTGGCGCGCGAGGACAAGACCGTTGGCAACGATCCGACAGCTCCGGCGGTGGCAGGTGCTTAGGTACGCGGTGGCAGCGGTCGGGGCGACGCTGCTGCTCGGTCTGAGCGGATGTGGCAAGGACGAGCCGTCGGCTGATTCCGGTGACTCCCGCACTGAGCTCACGATCTCGGTCACGGCCGATGAGGGAGCGACACCGACCACGATGACCCTTGAGTGCGATCCCCCCGGAGGCGATCACCCGCAGGCCGCCGAGGCGTGCGACATGATCCAGGCGGCGGGGGTCGCAGTGTTCGATCCAGTTCCCAAGGATCAGAACTGCACGATGATCTTTGGTGGCCCGCAGACGGCCACGATCAACGGTTCATATGACGGCACGCCGATCAACGCGACGTTCAACCGCACCAACGGCTGCGAGATCGATCGGTGGGAAAAGCTCGGCACCACCGTCTTCGACGTGCCGCTGCAGTAGGGCGCACTGCTCCTTCGTCGCAGCTTCAGCGGCTCGTCCCGCCCCCTACTCGCAGAGCTCGTGGGGGTGCCCCCAGCCGCTGCCGGGCTACGCCCGGGCGGCCTGCCTCGCTTCGCTCGGCCCATGGTCGCGAACGGCGCGGGAGTCAGAACAGGCGCAGGCTGGGGTCGTCGATGCCGCGCAGCGCGTCGTAGTCGACGACGACGCACTCGATGCCGCGGTCCTGTGCCAGCGTGCGGGCCTGCGGCTTGATCTCCTGGGCGGCGAAGATCCCGCGTACGGGACGCAGCGCGGGATCGCGGTTCATCAGCTCGAGATAGCGGGTGAGCTGCTCAACGCCGTCGATGTCGCCGCGCCGTTTGATCTCCACGGCGACCGAGGCGCCGCCGCCGTCCTTGCACAGCAGATCGACCGGGCCGATCGCCGTCATGAACTCGCGACGTACGAGGCTCATGCCGTCGCCCAGTGCCACCGTGTGGTCGGCGAGCAGCTCCTGCAGGTGTTTCTCGACGCCGTCCTTCTGCAGGCCGGGGTCGATGCCGAGCTCGTGCGCGGAGTCGTGCAGCACCTCTTCGATGCGGATGCGCAGGGTGTCGTCGGTCTTGCCCGCCGTGACGGTCCACTCGATCACGCCGTCTTCGTCAGGCACGGTGCTCTCGCGCAGCGTGCACGGTGGGCTCATCCAGTTGAGTGGCTTGTAGGAGCCGCCGTCAGAGTGGATCAGCACCGAACCGTCGTTCTTGACCATGATCAGTCGGGTGGCCAGTGGCAGATGGGCGGCGAGTCGACCGGCATAGTCGACCTGGCACCGGGCGATGACGAGACGCACGTCAGCTCCTGGTCAGGGTGCCGAGCCTGAAGGCCAGCGTCACGCCGACAATCTCCCCGGTCGTGGTGTTGCCGTCGTCGCCAATCAGCGAGACCGTGTCATCGCTCACCTCGTAGGTGCCGACGCGGAAGTCCTTGAGCCCCTGGAAGTCCTCGACAAATGTGCCGTCGGCGTTGAAGTGCACCACCCACTCGGCATCGGTGTCCTCCCACGTGCCGACCAAGGAGGCCTTGTCGGGCGTCGCGGGTGCCGTCGGTGTCGCTGACGTTGACGCGCTCGGGGAGACGCCCGGGGTGGCGTCGTCGCTGCTGCCGTTGCAGCCCGAAAGTGTCACCAGAGCCGCCACGACCAAGCCTGTGGCCAGTGTCATACGTAGTTTCATCAATCTCCCGTGTGAGTCACGTTAGTCTGTCACGACCCCGTCATTACTCAGGAGTAGCCATGCAGGAAATCGTCGACCAACTGGCCGGAAGCGACCGAGGTGCCGAGATCGCGCGCACGCTGCTGCTGCCGTACCTGAACCACGCCGCAACCATGTACGAGAGCGGATATGCCACCCGCGACGACATCGATGCGTCGATGCGATTCGGTTGTGGCTACCCGATCGGGCCCCTCGCCCTGATCGACGCTCTAGGCGCAAAGACCGTCACCACCGGACTCGACGCGATGTATGCCGAGACGGGCGACGAGGTGCACCAGCCCGCGTCCGTGCTGACCACGATGGCGGGCAACGACTCGACCTTCGCCCAGGATGCGCGCGACGGCAGTTCGTCGGCCCCCGACCTGCACCACGACATCCAGACAGTTGGCGTGGTCGGGACCGGCACGATGGCCTCGGGCATTGTCGAGGTGTTCGCCAAGTCCGGATATGACGTCGTCTACGTCGGGCGCGGCGAGGACAAGGTTGCCGGCGTGCTCGCCTCGATCACCAAGAGCCTCGACAAGGCCATCTCGCGCGGCAAGCTCGATGAGGACGGCAAGGCCACTGTGCTCAACCGCCTCACCGGCTCCACCGAGCGCGAAGCCCTCGCTGGTGCTGACATCGTTGTCGAGGCAATCGCCGAGGACCTCGACATCAAGCTGGAGCTCTTCAGGGACCTCGATCGCATCTGCAAGCCCGGAGCGATCCTCGCCACTACGACCTCTTCGCTGTCGATCAACGACTGCGCCGCTGCGACGTCTCGTCCGGCCGACGTCATCGGCATGCACTTCTTCAACCCGGCGCCCGTGATGAAGCTGGTCGAGGTCGTGTCGGGTGAGGCGACCTCCGCGGATGTTGCCGAGACCGTGCGCGCGCTGTGCCTGGCGACCGGCAAGCACCCGGTGTCGTGCACCGACCGTTCGGGCTTCATCGTCAACGCATTGCTGTTCCCCTACCTCAACGATGCCATCAAGCTGCACGAGACAGCCGGTGACAGCCTCGAAGCGATCGATGAGGCCATGAAGGCCACCCAGCTGCCGCTCGGACCGTTCCAGCTGCTCGACGTCGTCGGCAACGACGTGTCGTTGGCCATCCAGAACTCACTGGTCGAGACATTTGGCCACGCAGGGTGGGCTCCGGCGCAGCTGCTCGAGAAGGTCGTGGCGGACGGAAAGCTCGGTCGCAAGACCGGAGCGGGCTTCCACACGTATTAGAACCCGAAAAGTTACGCCACTTTGCAGTGGCGTTTATTTCCTGCGAGACCGGTAACTTCCACGTTGCCGGTCTCGTTGCATTGCGTGAAGGTCGATGCGACAGGAGCGGTGAGATGATCGGGACGTCCCACGTCATTGCTCTGGCTCGGTGCGTACGAGTCAGTGCGGTCACGTTTGCCGTCACGATGTTCGTGGCCTACATCGCGGTGTCAGCCTTTGCAAGCCACTACAACGAGATCCCGTCGACCCGCTCGGTCGTGGCCGAGCCCACCAAGGACACCGAGCTGGCGGCCGCGATCACCGAGCAGGTCTCGCGCGGGTTGACCTGCCGTGAAGAGCCTGCGCTGACCGACACGATTCTGTTCCAGGCCCATTCGCAGACCGCGGTGCAGGTGCTGACGTTCGAGCAGGCCCTCGCCGCGGCGAGTGCGAGCGAAGGATGGATCCGCCGCTACTGCGTCTGATCCGCACCCGCTCGGCGGCAACCGTAGACTGCAGAACATGTCTCGCCGCCGTGTCGCCCCGCGCCAGCGGCCGGCTCCACGGCAGACGCCCGAGCGGGTCGAGACCAAGGCCGACGGCGACTGGCACTTTCGCCCGCTGCGGGGATCGTCGAAGATCTACCGGTGTCCGGGCTGCGGTCAGCCGATCGCCGTGGCGACACCCCACGTCGTCGCATGGCCCGTCGAGAAGGCGTTGCTGAGCGAGTCGGCGATCGACGAACGACGACACTGGCACTCCGCCTGCTGGACGAGGAAGCACTGAGATGAGCGAGCCAACATCGTGACCGAACGCATTCGCGGCAACTCCGTGCTGCCTGCCCGCCGTGAGGCCATCACCCTGGAGACCGCCGACGGACTCACGCTCGTGGGCGAGCTCGCACTGCCGTCCGACCGGCCCCCGGTCGCCACGATGATCTGTCTGCATCCGCTACCGACCCACGGCGGCATGATGGACAGCCATTTGTTCCGCAAGGCCTCCTATCGGCTGCCGGCGCTCGCGGGCATCGCGGTGCTTCGTTTCAACACTCGCGGCACGTCGAGCCTGCAGGGCACCAGCGGGGGTGAGTTCGACAACGGGGTGGGGGAGCAGTTCGACGTGGCCGCTGCCGTCGAGCACGCCGAGTTCGCCGAGCTCCCGCACCTGTGGATCGTCGGCTGGTCGTTTGGCACTGACCTCGCCCTGATGTACGGGCTCGAACCGTCGGTCGAGGGCATCGTGTTGCTGTCACCGCCCATACGGTCCGCCACGCCGCAGCACCTCCAGGCGTGGG
The DNA here is from genome assembly GCA_963760105.1 of uncultured Actinomycetota bacterium. Taxonomy (GTDB): domain Bacteria; phylum Actinomycetota; class Actinomycetes; order Propionibacteriales; family Nocardioidaceae; genus Aeromicrobium. The sequence goes on along the minus strand of CAVXBP010000012.1, from coordinate 220,318 downwards.
CCGACTCAGGCAAGCCCGTGACCGCGTTGATTCCCTCGTTGGATGACTACCTGCAGCCGGAGGAGGCACGCGAACGGTTCGCCGCCATTCCGCAGGCCGAGGTCATCGCAGTCGACGGCGCCAAGCACCTGTGGGTCGGCGACTCCGAGCGCGTCCTCGACGAGATCACCAGCAAGCTCGCCCCCGATGTCACCGTGCCGTTGCCGGACAGCTGGGACGGACCCATGGAGCGTGCCGACTCGTCGGCCTACAGCGACCGTACGGTCGCCGCATTCGAGTCAGCTTCCGACACGTCGCAGTGACCCGACGGCGCGCAGGCTTCAGCTCTTGTCGTCGTCCTTGACGGCAGCCATGACCTCGGTCTTGGGCTGGTCGTCCTTGGAGTCGTCCTTGGAATCAGCCTTGGGCGCGGCCGCCTTGGGCTCGGTCTTGGGCTCTTCCTTCTCTGCGGCCTTGGGCTTGCTGTCTGCCTTGGGGCCGTCGTCGTTGGAAACCGCACTCGGCGCGAACGTCGAGACGATGTCGCGAAGCTGACCCATCTGCGACATGATGCCGTCGCGCTTGCGCTGGAGCTCTTCGACCTCGGCACGCAGCGTGCGGGTCTGACGCTCGGTCTCGGTCGTCGCGGTGACCCGGATCTGCTGAGCCTCTGAGCTGGCGCTGGCCATCAGGGCTGACGCTTCCGACTTGGCACCTTCGAGAACTCGCGCAGCCTCGGCCGCAGCGATGTCACGCGCCTTGGATGCCTTGGCCATGATCTCGCGGGCACGCTCGTCGGCCGCGCCGGCGCGCGCCTCGGCATCGGCAACCAGCTTGGCTGTCTGCGAGCTGGCCGACTCGTGGTTCTCGGACGCCTCGCGGGCGAGGCGTTCCTTTTCGACGGCGAGCACACGGCGCGCCTCGGTGACCTCACGGTCGGCAGCAGCTCGGGCCTGCTCCACCTCGCGGGTGGCTCCGAGACGAAGGTTCTGTGCGTCCTGCTCGGCGGCGAGCTTGACCTGCGCCGCCTCGCGCTCGGCATGCGCCTTGAGGTCCTCGGTGTGGGCCAGGGCATCGGCGTGCATGGCCTCGGCATCCTCAAGGAGCTGCTTGCGCTTCTCCTCGAGCTCGGTCACGGCCTTGGTCCGCATGCTCTCCGCGTCATGGTTGGCGGCGGCGCGCACCATGCTCGCCTCTTCCTCGGCCTTCTTGACGAGCTCGTCGGCCTCGCGCACGGCGCGGTTGCGTACGTCTTCGGCCTCCTGCTCGGCGAGGCCCAGCAGCTGTGCCGCGTGGTTGCCCAGCCCGGTGTAGGTCGGCTTCTCGACGGCTTCGACCCGATCCTTGAGCTTCTCGATCAGCTCGCGAAGGCTCTTGTTCTCGGTCTCGAGCTTCTTGGTCGCCTCGGCGGCGTTCTTGAGCTCAGTGGACTGCGTGCGAACCCACGCGTCGACCGCGTCACTGTCATATCCACCGCGGCGCGCCAGCGGGAAGGTGGCGTCGCCAGCCTTCTGAGCGGCGTCGAAGATGGACAATCCGGACTCTTGGGACATGCGGTTCCCTCGCAAATTTGTGGCTGATTTGGTGTCGATCACACCTTACCTCGCAGGGAGGGCAACCTAAACAGGCCGAGCTCGGGGCCCGCTACACCCCGCGGAAGCGGTTGATGGCGTCGATGTGCTTGGCGCGCTTTTCGGCGTCCCTCACTCCGAGGCCCTCCTCGGGGGCGAGGCACAGCACGCCGACCTTGCCCTGGTGCAGGTTGTGGTGGACGTCCAGAGCCGCCTGGCCGGTGTCCTCGAGCTTGTAGACGCGCGAGACGGTCGGGTGGATCAAGCCCTTGTCGATCAGCTTGTTGGCCTCCCACGACTCGCGATAGTTGGCGAAGTGCGAGCTGACGATCCGCTTGAGGTTCATCCACAGATAGCGGTTGTCGTACTGGTGCATGTAGCCCGACGTCGATGCGCAGGTCACGATCGTGCCGCCCTTGCGAGCGACGTAGACGCTCGCGCCGAATGTCTCGCGGCCCGGGTGCTCGAACACGATGTCGGGATCGTCACCACCGGTGAGCTCGCGGATCTTCTTGCCGAACCGCTGCCACTCTTTGGGGTCCTGGGTGTTCTCGTCCTTCCAGAACTTGTAGCCCTCGGCAGAGCGGTCGATGACGTGCTCGGCACCCATCTTTCGGACGATGTCGGCCTTCTCCGGCGACGACACGACACACACGGGGGTCGCGCCACCGTTGAGCGCGAACTGTGTCGCGTACGAGCCGAGACCGCCCGAGGCGCCCCAGATCAGGACGGTGTCGCCCTGCTTCATGTTGGCGCCGTTGGTCGAGACCAGCTGGCGGTAGGCCGTGGAGTTGACCAGGCCCGGGCTCGCAGCCTCTTCCCACGTCAGGTGGTCCGGCTTCGGCATGAGCTGGTTGGCCTTGACGATGGCCAGCTGGGCCAGTCCACCGAAGTTGGTCTCGAAGCCCCAGATGCGCTGCTCGGGGTCCATCATCGTGTCGTTGTGTCCATCGGGCGCCTCGAGCTCGACCGACAGGCAGTGGGCGACGACCTCGCGGCCGGGCTTCCACTTGTTGACGCCGGGGCCGACGCGCAGGACGACGCCGGCGAGGTCGGAGCCGACCACGTGGTAGGGCAGGTCGTGTCGCTTGGTGTACTCGCTCAGTCGGCCGTATCGCTCAAGGAAGCTGAACGTCGACACCGGCTCGAAGATCGAGGTCCAGACGGTGTTGTAGTTGATCGCGCTGGCCATGACGGCGACGAGGGCCTCGCCGGGAGCGAGCTCGGGGATCGGCACGTCATCGAGGTGCAGGCTCTTGCGCGGGTCCTTGTCGCGGCTGGCCAAGCCTTCGAACATGTCCACTTCGTCCTTGTGGACCGTGATCCCCTTGTAGGAGTCAGGAAGGGCGATGGTTCCGAATTCCTCGGGGGCGGTGTCGCCGGCGAGAATGGCATCCAAGATCTGCTGCACGTAGGGCCTCCAGTTGGTGTTCCGGGAATGTTACTAACGGTTAACTTCCCCGGCTATGTGGATCGAGTGTGATCCGGCACTCAGTGGCCGGGGCCGGGCTCAACGAGCTCGACCAGAACGCCGCCGGCGTCCTTCGGGTGAACGAAGTTGACCCGCGAGTCGGACGTGCCGCGTTTGGGGGCCTCATAGAGGAGCCGCACGCCCCGCTCACGCAACGTCGCCGACACCGCGTCGATGTCTGACACGCGATAGGCGAGCTGCTGAATGCCCTGGCCGTTGCGGGCCAGGAACTTGGCGATCGTGGAGTCATCGCTCAGCGGCGCAAGAAGCTGGATGCAGCTGCCGGAGTCTCCGACGGCGAGCATCGCCTCGCGTACGCCCTGCTCCTCATTGACCTCCTCGTGGATCGCGTGCAGGCCGAAGGTCGACGCGTACATCTCGAGTGCTTCGTCGAGATCGGGCACGGCAATGCCGACATGATCGATCGCGAGGAGCAGGTGACCGGGAACGAGGGGGTCGCTGGGCATTCCTCGAGGGTAGAGCAGTTCGCTCCTGCCGTTGGCGTGATCCTTGGCACACACGACTCCCAACTCAAATGTGCGTGGGTACTGTGCACGTGAGTACTCCGCGCTTTAAGTAGAGTGGAGCCACAGTCTTCTGAAGGAGCAGTTCACATGACACAGTCCGTGATCGTTGCCGGAGCCCGTACGCCGATCGGCCGTCTGCTGGGTGGCCTCAAGGGTCTCTCCGGTTCAGACCTCGGTGGCCTCGCCATCAAGGGAGCGCTTGAAAAAGCTGGTGTCACCGGCGAACAGGTCGACTACGTCATCATGGGTCAGGTTCTGACCGCCGGCGCCGGTCAGGTGCCAGCCCGTCAGGCCGCGTTCAAGGGCGGCATCCCGCTCACGACGCCGTCGATCACGATCAACAAGGTCTGCCTGTCGGGCATCAACGCCATCGCGCTCGCCGACCAGCTCATTCGTGCCGGCGAGTACGACATCGTCGTCGCCGGTGGCCAGGAGTCGATGACCCAGGCGCCGCACCTGTTGCTCGGATCGCGTGAAGGCACCAAGTACGGCGACACCAAGCTGACTGACCACATGGCCTTCGACGGCCTCTGGGACGCCCAGACTGATCAGGCGATGGGTGGCCTGACCGAGCAGATCAACGTTGACGGTGCCGGTCTGTCCCGCGAGGAGCAGGACGCCTTCAGTGCCCGGTCCCACCAGCTCGCGGCGACGGCGCAGAAGAACGGCGTCTTTGACGAAGAGATCGTCCCGGTGACGATTCCGAGTCGTCGTGGTGACGACGTCGTCATCTCTGAGGACGAGGGTGTGCGTGGCGACACGACAACCGAGTCGCTCGGCAAGCTGCGCCCCGCGTTCAGCAAGGACGGCACCATCACCGCCGGTTCGGCCAGCCAGATCTCCGACGGTGCGACGGCTGTCGTGGTCATGAGCAAGGCCAAGGCCGAAGAGCTGGGCCTCTCGTGGATTGCCGAGATCGGCGCAGCGGCGACCGTCGCCGGTCCCGACTCGAGCCTGCAGCTCCAGCCCGCCAACGCGATCGCGAAGGCAGCTGAGAAGGAAGGCATCGCGATCGACGACATCGACCTGTTCGAGCTCAACGAGGCATTTGCCGCGGTTGGCATCGAGAGCACCCGTCAGCTCGGAGTCTCTGCCGACAAGGTCAACGTCAACGGCGGAGCGATCGCACTGGGTCACCCGATCGGCGCGAGTGGCGCCCGGATCGTGCTGCACCTCGCGCTTGAGCTCGGTCGACGCGGTGGCGGCACCGGCGCTGCGGCGCTGTGTGGCGGCGGCGGTCAGGGTGACGCACTGATCATCCGCGTACCCAAGAAGTAGTCCAGTCACGGTGACCAGTCGGGCGGTCTCGGTTGCCGAGCTTGTCGAGGGTGCTCAGGCCGGTGAAGCGCGGTCGGTTGCCCGACTGATCTCGCTGGTCGAGGACCAGGCGCCTGAGCTGCGTGAGATCAGCGCTGCCCTGACGCCGCACACCGGTCGAGCCCACATCGTGGGACTCACCGGTGCGCCCGGCGTCGGCAAGTCGACGTCGACGTCTGCGTTGGTCACGGCGTTGCGTGCCCAGGGTCGCCGCGTCGGCGTGCTGGCGGTCGATCCGACGTCGCCGTTCTCAGGTGGCGCGTTGCTGGGTGATCGCATCCGTATGCAGGATCACGCGACCGACGACGGCGTCTACATCCGTTCGATGGCGAGCCGGGGACACCTCGGTGGGCTGTCGGTCGGGGCTCCGCAGGCGCTCCGGGTGCTCGACGCAGCGGGGTGTGACGTCGTGCTGGTCGAGACCGTGGGTGTCGGACAGTCAGAGGTGGAGATCTCCGGCCTCGCCGACACCACGCTCGTGTTGCTGGCACCGGGAATGGGCGACGGCATCCAGGCGGCGAAGGCCGGCATCCTTGAGATTGGGGACATCTTCGTCGTCAACAAGGCTGACCGGGACGGCGCGACTTCAACGCGCCGCGAGCTGCGGTCAGTCGTGGCGATGACCGACCGCGTCGACGGCGGGTGGCAGCCGCCGATCCTCCTGACGGTCGCGACCACGGGCGAAGGGGTCGACGAAGTGGCAGCCAAGATCGCCCTGCACCACGCGCACCTGGTCGACTCCGGCGAGCTGAAACACCGACGCCTCGCCCGCACCCGGCGTGAGATCGAGGCCATCGCGCTGAACGCCGTGCGACAAAAGCTGGGGGATCTTTCCGGTGATGCGCGTCTGGACACGCTGGCCGCGGATGTGGTCGGCGGCGTCACTGATCCCTTTGCCGCCGCAGACGTGCTCATCGAGAATCTCTGACCCAGCGGGCGCGCCACACCCGCTCCGAGCCGTTTGATTGTTAAGAATGGACTTGTGCTGAAAAAGGTCATCACATTGCTCGTCGTCGGTTTCGGGGTCTACTACCTGCTGACGGCGCCTGCTGGCGCGGCTGATGCCGTCAGCAACGCGGCCGGCGCGGTCATCGACGCATTCAGCCAGCTCGGCGTCTTCGTCAACGAGCTCGTCGCCTAGACCGTGATTCGGGCGCTGCTCAACCGACTGCCCGATCAGGAGATCGACAGCCACCTCCTGGCCGACGAGGGCGAGGTCGTCATTGACCTCGTCTATCACCACGCCATCGTGTTCTGGCGGCCCGTCGCTGAGGTTGCCGGCACCGCTGTGTTGTGGACCCTCGCGCTGGTCGGGCCGATCCAGCTCGGGTGGCTGTTCCTGATCACTGGATTCGCGATCGCGGTGCACGCGCTCTACCTGACCCTGCGCGAACGCCGTGACGTGTTCGTGGTGACCAACATGAGAGTTTTCCGTGCCAGTGGAGTGTTCACGGTAAAGATCGCGACGATGCCGATCACCCGCATCCTCGACATCACGGTCGAGAAGCCTCTGCTCGGCCGCATACTGGGCTTTGGGCACTTCACCTTCGAGTCGGCCGCACAGGCTCAGGGCCTTCACAACATCCGCTACATCGGCGATCCGGACGAACGCGACCTGACGATTCAACGCGTCGTGCAGCGATCGGGACTGCGTGGCCGCACGATCGAGCAACAACTCCTGGATGGGCGCTGACCCCGGACCCAACGCCAGATGTGCGGCCGCGGCGGTATTCGTACACTGGACGCATGAACTTCTCGCGACCCGGCGCCATCGACCTGTCTGCACTCAAGCAGCCTGCCGCCCGCCCCGCCGCACCTGGCAGCGGCTCGTACGTCATCGACATCACCGAGCAGAATTTCCAGACGGCCGCACTCGAGGCATCGATGCAGCACATCGTGGTGCTCAGCCTCTGGTCGCCGCGCTCGCCGCAGAGCGGAGACTTCAACGACGTGCTGGCCAAGGCCGCCGACGCATTCGGCGGCCAGATCCTGCTGGCTCGGGTCGATGTCGACACCAACGCCGCGATCGCCCAGGCGCTCGACGCCAAGGCGGTGCCGCTGGTCGTCGGACTGGTCAAGGGTCAGCCCGTACCGCTGTTCCAGGGCACGCTCGAGGAGGCGGAGGTCCTGCGCTACTTCGGCGAGCTGGTGAAGGTGGCGGCCGAAAACGGCGTGACGGGTCAGGCGCAGCCGGCCGGAGCGCCGGCGCCGAGTCAAGACGGCGAGGACGAAGCGCCGGCAGATCCGCGATTCGATGCCGCCGACGCGGCATTCGGTGCCGGCGACTTTGCGACCGCGGTGGCTGAGTACGAGAAGCTCCTTGCGCAATATCCCGCCGACGCCGAAGTTGCCGAGCGTCTGTCGGGAGTCAAGCTGCTGGCGCGCACCAAGGACGCTGACCTCCAGTCGGCCCGCAAGGCAGCCGCCGACGCACCCGACGACCTCGACGCCCAGATGTTGGTCGCCGACCTCGATGTCAGCGGGGGACACGTCGACGATGCCTTCGACCGGCTCATCGAGCTGATCAAGAGGACGGCCGGCGACGACCGTGAGCGCGTACGCACGCGCCTGCTCGAGCTCTTCATGGTCGTGGGGACGACCGACCCGCGTGTCGCGACGGCGCGCCGGGCACTTGCGTCCGCATTGTTCTGACCGTCGGGGTCTTTCCCGGTAGGGTCAAATCGGCGTCCACCTCGGAGATCGCCGAGGGAGCGTGGCAATGCGTACCAGGATGAGCTGGGTGCTCACCGTGTTCGGTGTGCTCTGCGCCGTCGCCGGTCTCGCCGTGATGCTCATCCTCGGACCGGACAGTCGCTTTTCCACAGGCCCTCACAAGGTCGAGACCGACGGGATCGCCGTCGTCACCGCACCCAAGGTCATCACGTGGGCTGACGTACGGATTGACGTCCTTGCCGAGGTCCCGGTCCAGAAGCCCATTTTCGTTGGGCTGGGGAACGCCGTCGACGTACAGAACCTGGTGGGCGAGACGAGCCGACTCGAGGTCACGGACTTCCACACTCCGTGGAAGGTCAAGACCCGACAGATCCCCGGCAAGCCAGGGCTCCCAGGTGCTCCGACGGCTCTCGACTGGTGGCTGGCGGACTCCGCAGGTCGCGGTGGCGCGAGCATTTCGACGACCCTCCCCGACGAGACCGTCTCCCTGGCGATCCTGTCGGTGGGCGACAGCACGCTCGCGGGCCTGGAAGTCAGCCTTGCCTACGGCATCAGCGGCGGATTCGCCAAGGGCGTCGGACTTCTCCTGCTGGGCGCAGGAGCCGTCCTGCTGAGCCTGTTGGTGCGCCGCGGCGAAAGCATCTGGTCAGCGGTGGAACGGGACGTGGAGGACGTGGTGTACGTCTACGTCGACGAAGAGGGGGTCGAGCACGAGATCTCGGCCGAAGAGGCCGAGGACTACGAGATCGTCGAGGTCGTTGAAGTCGTCGAGGACCTCGACGAGTCCGACGAGGCGACGGAAGAAGAAGTCCCGGAAGACGAGGAAGAGGAAATCGTCTACATCTACGTCGATGCAGACGGTGTCGAGCGGGAGATCACGGCCGAGGAGGCCGAGAACTACGAGTTCATCGACGAGGTCGTCGTGGACGTGGAAGACGAGTCCCAAGACGACCCTGAAGAGGTTGTTGGCAACGGCGACGAGACTGAAGGCGCCGAGACTGATGCGCCTGCGCGCCCGGAGGCTCCGGCGCCGGATCAAGAGCGTGTGATGTATGTGTTCATTGACGAGGACGGAGTCGAGCACGAGGTCACCGAGGAAGAGCTCGCGGATTTCGAGGTCGTGGACGAAGAGGAGGGCAAGCCGTGAAGAAGCTCGCGGTTGCTGCGTGCTGCCTCTTGGTGCTCGCCGGGTGCGCCAGGCCCCACGAGCGGACTGACCTGTCGTTGGACAAGGTCGCGGCCCGCACCTCTGAGGTCGATCAGGTGTTTGAGCGTTATCGCACGGTTCGCAACGCAGCCATCAAGCTGCTCGACCCGAAGCCGCTGTCGACGGTCGAGAGCGAAGCGGTGCTCGACATCGACTCGGGATCATTCGAGGTGTCGCAGCGGCTGGCGCAGAAGCAGAAGCAGGACACGTCGGCGATCGACGTCACCAAGGTGCTGAGGCCGCACTTCTCGAAGTACCCGTTGTGGTTCATGGCGGTCATCCGTGACAGGACACAGGGCGTCAACCGAGTCCAGGTCTTTGAGCGCTCCGCAGCGGCGGCTCCGTGGCTGCTCGTGGCGAGCCCCGAGACAGTGCTCGGCACCGAGCTGCCAGAGCTGCGCAAGAAGGGCTCTGAGGTGCTCACCGTCAAGCCTGAGAACGGCAAGGGCATGAGCATGTCCGCAGAGGAGGCCGCGACCGCCTATGCGACGGCGTTGAATGACGCCAGCTCGCCCGAGGCCGACGCCATCGTCAAGGACTCATTCATTGGTCAGATGCGCTCGGCGGCGGCTGCCAACGGTGGGCTGAGCGGGGTGACGTACGAGCAGCGCTGGAATGCCGAGAACGTTCGCTTCGCTGTCCGCACGGCCGACGGAGGTGCACTGGTCTTCGTCACGCTGCTGCGCTATGACACGTACAAGGTCGCCGATGGCCTCACGGTGAGCTGGCCGGCCGGTACGCCGCAGCAGGCCTTCCTCTCGTCAGGCATCGCAGGATCAGGGACGCTCCAGTACATGCACCAGGTGCTGCTCCACATACCCGGCGGCAGCGGCAAGCCACGCGCGATCGGTCAGTACGGCGGGGTCGTCGGCGTCGTCGAGCAGTGAGCGTTCACATCGCGCGCCCAACGGCGTAGCCGGCAGCCGCAGCGGCGACGCTGACCACCAGCATCAGCACCGCATTGGCGAACGCCGCACCAAATCGGCGATCGAGCGCGAGATGAGCTGTCTCGACGGAGGCGGTGCTGAATGTCGTGTAGCCGCCGAGGAACCCGACGCCCGCGACGGTGTGCCAGGAGTCTCCTGATCCTGCGCCGATGAGCAGGCCGAGAACGAGCGAACCGGTCGCGTTGATCAGGTGGGTCGACCACGGCAGCGAGGCGGGTACGCGTGGACGCACCCACGCATCGACGACGAACCGCGTCCCGGCGCCGAGCCCACCGGCCAGTGCCACCCACAGCGCGTTCATGGACGGACCTTCGACCCGACGACAACTCCGGCGAGTGCGGCGGCCAGGCCCACGATGACGCTGGCGGCGGCGTACGTGATGCCGAGCGCGAGATGGTCACCGCGGATCAGCGCATCTGTCTCGACCGCCAGAGCACTGTAGGTCGTGAAGCCTCCGAGAAAACCCGTCCCGAGCAGCAGACGCAGTGAGTCCGAGCCACGGTGCAGGATCGCCGCGAGCAGCATGCCGAGCGCGAAGGAACCCACCACGTTGACGGCAAAAGTTGCGACCGGAAACAGGCCGTCGTGGGAGACCGCCTTGTTGACGCCGAATCGACTCAGGGTGCCGAGTGCGCCGCCGACAAACACCAAGAGCACCGACCTCATGCGACACCTCGCAGGAGGCTGGCGGCGATGGCGAACATCACGAGCGCTATCAACGCGTCGAGCACCCGCCACGCGGCGGGCTTCGCAAACAGCGGGCGCAACACACGCGCACCGTATCCGAGTGCCGAGAACCACACGACGCTGCCGATCGCTGCGCCCGAGCCGAACCACCAGCGTTCGGCCCCATATGTGCTGGCGACCGAGCCGAGCAGGATCACGGTGTCGAGATAGACGTGTGGGTTGAGCCAGGTCAGCGCGAGGCAGGTCGTGACGGCAGTACGCAGACTCGTCGTCGTGCCGGTCGCGTCCGGGTCTATCGATGACGGGCGCAATGCCCGACGCGCCGCAAGCGCTCCGTACGCGATCAGGAATGCGGCGCCGCCCAACCGCATCGTGTCGAGCAGCCATGGAGCCGCCTGGATCAGGCTTCCCAGCCCGCCGACGCCGACCGCGATCAGCACCACGTCGGAGATCGCGCAGACGGCCACGACCGCGAAGACGTGCTCACGGCGCAGCCCTTGGCGCAGGACGTACGCGTTCTGGGCACCGATCGCGATGATCAGCGAAAGACCGAATCCGACGCCCGCGACGAGTGGCACCAGCACGGTTGTCCCTTCCGATGGAGCGCGCCCGGCAGGAATCGAACCTGCGACCTAGAGATTAGAAGGCTCTTGCTCTATCCGACTGAGCTACGGGCGCTCTGGGCTGGATGCCCGGGACAAGCCTATCTGTGAGCGCTCCCTCGGTGGTGGACCCTCCGCATGGCCTACGATTTGCAAGTGACGACCGCGACCGACTCCGCCCTTCACGGCGTGCAGAAGGGGCGGAGTGAGCCCTTCCGTCAGCGGGGCCGCACCTTGATCCTGGTGGCGTTCTTCATCATCGCTGTCGGGGGCATCGCCGGTGGCGCTGTGCTGTCGTTCAGCGCTGGCGACCCGGAAGGCGCGGGTCTCTCATTCGTGTTCGCCCTCCTGCCGCTGCCGCTGCTGTGGCTGGCCTACTGGTGGTTGGATCGCTATGAGCCGGAGCCACGCCGCTACAAGTTCGCGGCGTTCGTCTGGGGCGGTGTGATCGCTGTCGCGATCGCGCTGACATTGCAGATCTGGATCCAGAACACCTTCGACGTCAGCGACGACACGATGGCATCGGTGGTCGCCCCGCTGACCGAGGAGCCGGCCAAGTGCCTGTTCCTGCTGCTGACGTTCCTGCGGGCACGCCGCGTGATTGACGGATTCCTCGATGGGCTGATCTTCGCCGGCCTGGTCGGCATCGGCTTCGCCTTCGTGGAGAACATCGGCTATTACGCGGCGAGCTACCTCGGCTCGCCCGACATCAAGCTTGCCGGTGCGGCCGGCGTCACCACCACCTTTGTCGTCCGCGGTGTCTTCAGCCCGTTCGCGCATCCGCTCTTCACCTCCGCTTTCGGCATTGCGATCGGTCTGGCAGTCACGCGCAAGTCCAAGGTCTCCAAGGTGACGATCACCCTCATCGGGCTGATCCTGAGCATCGGCCTGCACGCGATGTGGAATGCCTCGCTGAGCATCGGCAACGGCGCGGGATTCTTCTTGGTCTATGCCGCGCTGGGCGTCGTGCTCCTGCTGGTGGCCGTCATCGCGATCATCGCGCGGACCAGGCAGGTCAGGGTGCTGGAGCAGTCGTTGTCGTACGTCGCACAGCGTGGCTGGATCCATCCGGGCGAGATCCCCTATCTTTCGCGCTTCACCTATCGCAAGGCAGCGCGACGATTCGCGCGCCAGCACCACGGCAAGGAAGCACGCAAGGTCGTCAAGCGTTATCAGCAGCTCGCGACCGAGATGGCCTTCCTCCACCACGCGATGATGAGCGGCCGTTCCAAGCCCCACGGGGTCGAGCGCACCTACGCTCTGCTCGACCAGATGTACGCTCTGAGACCGGCGCTGAGATTTCCGCCGGCGCTGCAAAACACCGTGCGTCACTTCTGACCCGGCAACGCGCGTGGCCGTGGCCTCCTTGTGCCCGTGCGTCATCTAATCTGTGTTCATACGTCCTGCGGTGACCGCACCATGCGAAGAGAGGAGCTCCAGTGCCCGGCGAACATGCTTCGGCCGAGCTACTCGGCGCCTTGAGCGGGCTGCTCAGCAATGTCAGGGCGACTCCGTTGAGGCTCGACATCCCGGGGGCCGTCGACGCGCGACGCATCCGCACCGATGTCGTCACGCAGCTCTCCGACTACGTCATCCCGCGCCTCGTCCAGCTGGACGGTCCGCTGTTGACCGTGGTTGGCGGTTCGACCGGCGCAGGCAAGTCCACCTTGGTCAACTCGCTGCTGGGGGAGCGCATCACCGAGTCCGGTGTCCTGCGGCCCACCACTCGTTCGCCCGTGCTGGTGCATCACCCCGATGACGCCGAATGGTTCGCTCCCGATCGCATCCTGCCGGACCTCCCACGTACGACCGTGCCGAGCAACGACACCTACGCGCTTCGCCTTGCCACGTCGACCAAGATCCCGCGCGGACTCGCGGTCCTCGACGCCCCAGACGTCGACTCGATCGACAGGGGCAACCGTGAGCTCGCCGGCCAGCTGCTCGCTGCTGCTGACCTGTGGCTGTTCGTCACATCCGCGGCGCGCTACGCCGACCAGGTGCCCTGGGACTACCTGCGTGTTGCAGCCGAGCGGAGCACGTCGGTCGCGGTGGTGCTTGATCGAACGAGTCCGGACGCGGTCGTCGAGGTCCGGGGCCACCTGGCCCGGATGATGACGTCGCGCGGTCTGTCCGACTCACCTCTTTTCACGGTGCCGGAGTCCAATGTCGATGCCGAGGGGCTTCTCCCGGCCGAGTCGGTCGCCCCGATCATCGGATGGTTGCGCGACCTGGCGGGTGACGGCGATGCCCGGCGCAAGGTCATCTCGCACACGCTTGACGGATCGATCCGCCACAATGTGCTGCGCTCGCACGATGTTGCCGACGCGATGGACGGCCAGATCGAGATCTCAGAGCAGCTCTACCGCGACGTCGACACGATCTATCGTCAGACGCTCGAGTCGTTCACGGCCCAGATCACCGACGGGACCTTGCTGCAGGGCGAAGTCCATGCGCGCTGGCAGGAATTCGTCGGCACGGGCGACCTGCTGCGATCGGTCGAGGAGAAGGTCGGCCGCATCCGTGACCGATTCGTCGACGGTGTCACGGGCAAGCGCACGCGTTCCAGTGACATCGTCTCCGCGATCGAGACCAATGTGTTCAACCTGGTCATCGAGCTGGCTGAAGCGGCCGCCTCCGACACGGCACGATCGTGGAACGAGGTGCCGGCAGGCCGAAGCCTCCTCGCGAGCTCCAGCGACCTTGATCGCGCGTCGCGCGACTTCCGTGTCAAGGCCGAACGGACCGTTCGTGACTGGCGACAGGCGGTGCTCGAGCTCGTCCGAACCGATGGCGGCGACAAGCGGATGACCGCAAAGTTCCTGGCCTTCGGCGTCAACGGCATCGGTGTCGCGTTGATGGTGGTGATGTTCGCCGACTCGGTGAAGAAGAAGGACGAAACAGTCGCCCTCGGACGAAAGCTGCTGACGGCCATCTTTGGCGACGAAGCCGTGCAGGCTCTGGTCTCCAAGGCGCAAGCAGATCTCGATTCGCGGGTGGCGGCGCTCTTCGAAACCGAGATGCAGCGTTTTGTCGAGCTCGTCGGCCGACCTGACGAGCTCAAGGCACGACAGGCCGAGCTCCGCGAGTCGGCCCGCCAGTCCGACAACGCTCGTCACGCCGACTTCATCCGGGGGCACGAATCATGAGCACGGCCGTTCGCGACGAAGCCATACCGGCATATGCCGGCGAGCCCAATGAAGTCGCCACGCGTCTCGACGGGCTGACCCAGGCGGTGGCGGCGAGCCGAGGGCGCATCGACGAGGAGATCATCGCTCCGGCCGAGATGCTCGCCGGGCGTGCCAGCGAACGACTGCGACTTTCCGGTGATCACACGATCGTCGCCCTGGCCGGAGCAACCGGTTCGGGCAAGTCGTCGCTCTTCAATGCCCTGTCCGACCTCGAGCTCGCGGGCGTCGGCGTGCGCCGGCCGACGACATCCTGGGCACTCGCTTGTGCGTGGGGCCCCGACGGGGCGCAGGGGCTTCTTGAGTGGATGGGCATACCGCCACGCCACCAGGTTTCACGCATGAGCATGCTCGATCGATCGTCTGAGGACACCAAGCTCGACGGACTGGTCCTCCTGGACCTGCCCGACCACGACTCGACCGAGGTCTCGCACCACCTGGAGATGGATCGACTGATCAAGTACGCCGATCTGCTGGTGTGGGTGCTTGACCCGCAGAAATATGCCGATGCGGCACTCCACGACCGCTACATCCGCCCCATGGCGTCCTACAGCGATGTCACGCTCGTGGTGCTCAACCAGATTGACCGCATCCCCTATGAGCAGCGTGGACGCACCCTCGAGGACGTCAAGCGGATCCTCACCGCCGAAGGTCTGCCAGATGTCGATGTGGTTGGGGTCTCCGCGACGCGCGGCGACGGCATCGACGACCTCAAGCGCGTACTCGCATCACGTATCCGGGCCAAGGCCTCGGCCAAGGGCCGGCTTGGTGCTGACATCGCCGCTGCGGCGACGGTGATGGCGCAGGTTGGGGGCACCCGCGAGGTGCTCGGCATCAGTACCGCCGACCGTCGAGTGCTCGAGGCTGCGCTCATCAGCTGCGCCGGTGTCCCGCAGGTCGTCGAGGCGATTGCAGCGTCGACACGACGGCAGGCAGTCCTGCGTACGAGCTGGCCGATCACCCGCTGGCTCGGAAAATTGCGACGCAATCCCCTCAAGGGTCTCGAGATCGAGTCAGAAATGTCGTCGGCGGCGCTCGCCGAGGCTTCGATTCCCGAGGTCAGCCCGGTGCAGCGTGCCAGTGCCGAGCTGGCGATCCGCGACCTCGCCGAGAAGGCGTCGGTGGGCCTGGAACAACCGTGGCGTGCGGCGATCCGTGAAGCAGCCAGTCCATCGGGTCACTCCATCGTCAAGGACCTCGACGCCGCCATCGCGGCAACGTACGTCAGAACCCGTCCAGCCTGGTGGTGGCGTGTCGTCCAGGTGGTCCAGTGGCTCGCCTTCGGTGCGCTCGTCGCCGGTCTTGCCTGGCTGGGTGTCGAGGCGATCGTGGACAACGTCAACTTGTCGATGTCGCTCCCGGAGGTCAATGACATCGCGGGCTACCCCGCAGGCGCGGTCGTGGCTGCGAGTGCTGCAGCGTTCGGCATCGTGCTGGGTGTCCTGTCACGCGCACTGGCCCACGTGAGCGGCCGTCACCGGGCCAACAAGGCTGACCAACGGATGCGTGCTGCCATCGACGGGGTTGCCACCTCGCGGGTGATTGGTCCGATCGAGGCCGAGCTGGCGGCCTATGACACCTACCGCACCGGCATTCTCGCTGCGCTCGGCTGACCTCTCCACACCTCTCACCGTCGCGCGCGCTGTCCACATACGGGGCCGCGGCGTCTCGCGTGGCCTGACGAACCGTATGAGTCTGGTGCTCCCGACCAGAGGAGACATCATGTCCAGCGACAACATCCTGACGTTTCACGGCCGCGTGGGCACCCAGGTCGAACTGCGTGAGGGCGCAGTTCCGTGGGTGCTTTTCCGCGTGGCATCAACGCCGAGCTATTTCGACCAAGCCACTCGTCAGTGGCGTGATCTTGAGACGATCTGGATCTCGGTCAAGGCGTGGCGATCCCTGGCGCAGAATGTCGCCGAGTCGCTCGAGGTCGGCGACCCGATCGTCGTGATGGGCAAGATGCGCACCGAAAAGTGGACCACCCAGGACGGTGAGGCCCGTGAGAGCACTGTGCTGGAGGCAAGCCTGATCGGTCATGACCTCACCTGGGGAGTGGCCAGGCTGCGCCGTGTCGAACGCCAGGCGCAGACGGTCTCCGCTCAGGACGGCACGGCTGCTGCTCTGGCCGCGCTGGAGAGTGAGTCAGCCCAGTCTTCAGCTGCGTGAGGCAGGTGGGCTCGGCCGGTCCGGGCGCCTGTCACCCATGGCCCACCCGACCGCACCGCCTTGCGCAACTCATAGACTGCGAGGCATGGCTGACTACGTCTTCACACTTCGCAACGTTCGCAAGAAACTCGGCGAAAAGGTGGTGCTCGACGACGTCACGTTGTCCTTTCTGCACGGAGCCAAGATCGGTGTCGTCGGCCCCAACGGCACCGGCAAGTCGACACTCTTCAAGATCATGGCCGGGCTCGAGCAGCCCAACAACGGCGACGCGATCAAGGACCCCGAGGCCAGTGTCGGCATCCTGCTGCAGGAACCGCCGTTGACAGAGGGCAAGACAGTTCTCGAGAACGTCGAGGAGGCCGTCAGCGAGATCAAGAGCAAGATCGACCGCTTCAACAAGATCAGCGAGGAGCTCGCCGATCCGGACGCCGACTACGACACGCTCCTTCCCGAGATGGGCGAGCTGCAGACCGACCTCGATCACGCCAACGCCTGGGACCTCGACTCCCGCCTCGCACAGGCGATGGACGCCCTGCGCTGCCCGCCGCCCGACGAGATGGTCGACCACCTCTCAGGCGGTGAGCGCCGCCGTGTGGCGCTGTGCAAGCTCCTGCTGGAGCAGCCTGATCTGCTGCTGCTCGATGAGCCGACCAACCACCTGGACGCCGAGAGCGTGCTGTGGCTCGAGCAACACCTCGCGACTTACCCCGGCGCAGTTCTGGCCATCACCCACGATCGCTACTTCCTCGACAACGTCGCCGAGTGGATCCTCGAGCTCGACCGTGGCAAGACCCACCCGTACGAGGGCAACTACTCGACATATCTCGAGACCAAGCAGCAGCGCCTCGTGGTCGAGGGCAAGAAGGACGCCAAGCGCGCCAAGATCCTCGCCAAGGAGCTCGAGTGGGTGCGGTCCAATGCCAAGGCCCGACAGGTCAAGAACCAGGCGCGCCTGGGTCGCTACGAGGAGATGGCAGCCGAGGCCGAGCGTGGTCGCAAGCTCGACTTCGAGGAGATCAACATCCCGGCGGGTCCCCGACTCGGCGATGTGGTCCTCAACACCAAGGACCTGCACAAGAGCTTCGGTGAGCGCGAGCTGTTCGACGGATTGACCTTCGACCTGCCGCGCTCGGGCATCGTCGGGGTCGTCGGGCCCAACGGCGTGGGCAAGTCGACGCTGTTTCGAATGATCGTGGGGGAGGAGAAGCCCGACAGTGGCTCCCTCGAGGTCGGCAAGACCGTCAAGATCTCCTATGTCGACCAGGGGCGCGGCGGCATCGACGACTCGCTCAACGTGTGGCAGCTCGTCTCCGGCGAGCTCGACTTCATCAAGGTTGCCAACTTCGAGGTGCCGAGCCGTGCATATGTCGCGTCATTCGGCTTCAAAGGGCCCGACCAGCAAAAGCAGGTCAAGGTGCTCTCGGGCGGTGAGCGCAACCGGCTCAACCTTGCGCTGACGCTCAAGATGGGCGGCAACTTCCTGCTGCTCGATGAGCCGACGAACGACCTGGACGTCGAAACACTCCAGTCACTTGAAGATGCCCTGCTCGACTTCCCGGGCTGTGCTGTCGTGGTCTCGCACGACCGGTGGTTCCTCGACCGGGTCGCGACGCACATCCTCGCGTGGGAGGGTGACGCCGACAACCCGGCCAGGTGGTTCTGGTTCGAGGGCAACTTTGCCGACTATGAGGTCAACAAGGTCGAGCGCCTCGGTGAGGAAGCGGCACGCCCGCACAGCGTGACGTACCGCAAGCTCACTCGCGACTAGCTCGAGCTGGCAGGCGCTTCTGGGCCGCCGTGGCCCCGACCGCCAGCCGGCTTGCCGGCATCGCCTTCGGGACGCACGTTGTTGACTCGGTCGGTGATGCGTTCGGTCAGCGACGCCTTGCGCTCCTCGGCCTCGGCCGTGGTGAGCTTGCCGTCCTTGACCGCGGCGTCAATGTTGGCCTCGGCCTCGGCGACCAGCGCCTTGATCAGCGCGGCGGTCGTGATGTTCTGATCCTTGGCAACGTCAGCCAGGCTCGTACCGTCCTTGAGCTTGGCAGCCAGCTCGGCCTCGGTCATGCCGAGCGCCTTGGCCGCCACAGCTAGGTGATCGCCCTTGGGTCCGCCGTGCCCGTGGCCGCCCGCAGGACGGTTGGCCTCCAGGGTCGTGGCCACCTTGTCGGCCTGCTCCTGGGTCAGCGTGCCGTCCTTGACGAGTCCGCTGAGTGAGTTCTTGATGCCGGCGAGGCGGCTCTTGACGGGATTGTCAGAGTCGGCTGCCGAGGCGGGTGTGAGGGCGACGGCGCCGCCTCCCACTGCCAGAGTGCTGGCGAGGATGATGCTCGCGGTGCGCTTTTGCATGACGTGCTCCTTGGATCGGTGTTGCCACGAATGGCCTCACGTCATGGTGCTGACACCAGATGGCAGGGGCGTGTGCTCAACCTGTGAATGCGCTGTCAGATGAATGCGGCCCCAACGGGGGCGATCAGCACTTTCCGCCGAGTTGAGTCATCACCCGGGTCATGATCGCGCCGAGGATCTCGAACTCCTCGGGCGATGCGTTGTCGACGAGGTAGGAGTGCACGCCACGTACGTGGGTGTGCGCTGCTTCTTCGAGCCGAGCGAAGCCCGCGTCGGTCAGGACCGCAGAGACACCGCGGCCGTCCTCGGAGCAGTGACCGCGAGACACCAGGCCCTCGCGCTCGAGGCGAGCAATGGTGTGGGTGACGCGGCTGCGGGAGTGGGAGATGGCCGCCGCGAGCTCTGCCATCCGGATCGAGCGGGTGGGGGCCTCTGACAGGCGCACCAGGATTTCGTACTCGGGCATGGACAGGCCGTGGGCCGTGCGAAGGTCACGATCGAGACGCTCGTTGAGCACGATGGTGGCGCCCAGGAATGCTCGCCACACCTGCTGCTGTGCAGGCGTCAACCACGGGGTCTCGGTGGTGGTTTCCATGTGACCCATCATACAAGTTCGCCGACTTGATTGAAAGTTCAATTGTCAGTACGTTGGGATTGTTGAACAATCAACTATCTACTTGGAGGGCATATGAGCACCACCACAGCAACCACGATCAGCACCGGAACCTGGGCGCTTGACCCGACCCATACGGAGATCGGCTTCACGGTCCGTCACCTCATCGGCAAAGTTCGTGGCAAGTTCACCGGATTCGAGGGCACGCTCGTCACCGCCGACGAGCTGAGTGCGTCATCGGTCAAGGTCGAGGTTGACCTCAGCACGATCGACACCGGCACCGCGGGTCGCGACGAGCACCTGCGCTCTGCGGACTTCTTCGAGGTCGAGACGCACCCGGTCATGACCTTCGTGTCCACCGGCGTCGCGCAGCGCAGCGCCACAGAGCTGGTGGTGACCGGAGATCTGACCATCCGGGGCATCACCAAGTCCGTCGAGCTCGCCACCGAGGTCCTCGGTGAAGGCGCAGATCCGTGGGGCGGAACCCGAGTGGGCATCGAAGCCACCACTCAGATCAGCCGCAAGGAATTCGGCATCGACTTCAACATGCCGGTCGACGGCTCGGACAAGCTGATGATCGGCGACAAGATCTCGATCCACGTCAACGCACAGGCCGTGCTCCAAGCCTAACGACGACGAGTCATCCTGACCGCCAGATCGGCGTGAAGGGTGGCGAGCTCGTGACCGGAGCGTGAGCCGCCCGGCTCGAACCATCGCACGAGATCGACGCCGAGGGACAGCAGCGAGAACGCGGTCCCCGGGACGTCATCGACATCCAGGACGCCCTGACCGACACCGTCGGCCAGGGCGTCCTGCATCGTCTTCTCGATGTCGCGTCGATAGGTCGCCACTTCAGCGCGGTGATCGTCGGTGAGGGCGTGGTACTCGTACTGGACGATGCGTCCGACCCGGCTGTTGTTGGCGTGCCAGAGGCTGAAGTCGTAGACCATGGCCCGGAGTCGCCCAACCGGATCGGAGCTCGATGCGGCTGCGGAGGTGATGACCTCAAGCGCATGTCGATGACCATCGAGGCTGACGGAGTAGAGCAGGCTCTCTTTGGAGTCGTGGTGAACGTAGACGGCGGCGGGGCTCATGCCTGCTCGCGAGGCGATGTCGCGGGTCGTGGTGCCGGCGAATCCCTTTTCGGCGAATGCCTCAACGGCAGCATTGATGAGTCGCTCACGTGCTGTGATCGTCGTCATGCTGGCCCGCCTTTCGGTTGACAGCATGCCCGAGGGATTGCATGCTAAGCAAGCGCTTAGTCTGGAGACTGATGTCGCAGGGCTCGAACCGCGAAGGCACCAGCATGCAGCGAACAATTTATGACGAGGACCACGAGGCTTTTCGCGCCTCGTGTGCAGCCTTTCTCGCCAAGCACGTCGAACCACATCTCGAGGACTACCTCCAGGAGAAGGCCCTTCCGCGCGACTTCTGGCTTGCTGCCGGCGCCGAGGGTTTCCTGGGCCTTGAGATCCCCGAAGCGTTTGGCGGCGCCGAGGCCGGCGACTTCCGCTTCAACGCCGTGTGGGACGAGGAGCTGAGCAAGCTCAACGCCGCGCTCGCCTCCTGTGTCGCGATCCACACCGACATCGCGGTTCCCTATCTCGTCGACCTGTGCACCGAGGAGCAGAAGGCGCGTTGGTTGCCGGGCTGTGCTTCGGGTGAGATTCTCACGGCCATCGCGATGACTGAGCCCGGCGGTGGCTCTGACCTGGCCGCGCTCAAGACGACCGCCGTCCGCGATGGCGACGAGTGGGTCATCAACGGCTCAAAGACGTTCATCACCAACGGGTTCTCCGCCGATCTCGTCATCACCGCCGTGCGCACATCTCCCGACAAGGGCGCGAAGGGCATCAGCCTGTTCGCGATCGAGGCGACGGATCCTGGTTTCAGCCGCGGCCGCAAGCTCGACAAGGTTGGACAGAGCGAAGCCGACACCGCGGAGCTGTTCTTCGAGGACGTACGTCTGGGCGATGACCGACTGATCGGTGACGTTGACCAGGGATTCATCTACATGATGCAGCGCCTCCCGCAGGAGCGGATCAGCTGCTCGGTGTCCAACATTGCGCATGCCAAGCAGATCCTCGACGAGACGATCCAGTACGCCCACGACCGTCAGGCGTTCAAGCAGCCGATCGGCAGCCTGCAACACAACAAGTTCCTGCTTGCCGAGCTGGTGACCAAGATCGAGGTCGCCGAGTCATTCGTGGATGCTGCCGTACTGGCGCACACCCGTGGCGAGGCGACCGCGACCGACGCGGCCAAGGCCAAGTGGTGGTCATCAGAGATCCAAAATGATGTGCTGGACCACTGCGTCCAGCTCCACGGGGGATATGGCTACATGAACGAGTACCGTGTGGCACGCGCCTGGCGGGACGCCCGGGTGAGCAAGATCTGGGCAGGTTCGAACGAGATCATGAAAGAGCTCATAGGCCGAGACCTCGGTTTCTGAGTCCACCACGAAAGGCTTTTCCATGACTGAAGCAGTAATCGTCTCCACGGCGCGCTCGCCGATCGGCCGCGCGTTCAAGGGCTCGCTCAAGGACATGCGTCCCGATGACCTCACGGTCCAGATGGTGCACGCCGCGCTGGCCAAGGTGCCGGGGCTCGACCCCAAGGACATCGTCGACCTCCACCTTGGCGTCGGTCAGCCCGCGGGCGAGAGCGGCTACAACCTGGGCCGCGTCGTCGCCGTGCAGGCCGGCATGGACCACCTTCCCGGCGTGACCGTCAACCGTTACTGCTCATCGAGCCTTCAGACGACCCGCATGGCCTTCCACGCAATCAAGGCCGGCGAGGGTGACGTGTTCATCTCGGCCGGTGTCGAGACCGTCAGCCGTTTCGGCAAGGGCAGCTCAGATGGCATGCCCGACACCAAGAACCCCCTGTTCGACGAAGCAGTTGCTCGTACTGCGGAGCGCGAGCAGGGTGGCGCACCGGCATGGACCGATCCCCGCGAGGACGGCAACGTGCCTGACGTGTACATCGCGATGGGACAGACCGCCGAGAACGTGCAGCAGAAGACCGGCATGAGCCGTGAAGAGCAGGACGAGTTCGGCGTACGCAGCCAGAACCTCGCAGAGAAGGCGCTCAACGATGGCTTCTGGGCCAAGGACATCACACCGGTCACGCTGCCCGACGGTTCGACGGTCAGCCTCGATGACGGGCCTCGTGCCGGCGTCACGCTCGAGGCCGTGTCGCAGCTCAAGCCGGTTTTCCGGCCCGATGGCACCATCACGGCGGGCAACTGCTGCGCGCTCAACGACGGTGCTGCTGCCCTGGTCATCATGAGCGACACCAAGGCCAAGGAGCTCGGCCTCACACCGCTCGCTCGCATCGTGTCGACCGCAGTCACGGCCCTCTCGCCCGAGATCATGGGCCTCGGCCCGGTCGAGGCGATTCCGGCGGCACTGCGCAATGCCGGTATGAGCCTCGAGGACATCGACCTCTACGAGATCAACGAGGCATTCGCCGTCCAGTCGTGGGGCTCGGCCAAGATTCTTGGCATCCCGATGGACAAGCTCAACATCAACGGTGGAGCCATCGCGGTCGGGCACCCGTTCGGCATGACCGGCGCGCGCATCACGAGCACCCTGATCAACTCGATGCAGCACCACGACAAGCAGTTCGGCGTCGAGTCGATGTGTGTCGGCGGCGGCCAGGGCATGGCCATGGTCCTCGAGCGCCTCGCCTGATGCCAGGGCGCTTCGACGGCAAGGTCGCGATTGTCACGGGCGCGAGCCGGGGCATCGGCCTTGCCATCGCGGAGCGACTTGTCGCCGATGGCGCCAAGGTCTGCATCACAGCTCGCAAGGCTGACGCGTTGGCGGAGGCGGTCGAGGCTCTCGGAGGTCACGAGAACGCGATCTTCTCTGCCGGCGCCGCCGACGACGAGGCGCACCAGGCCGAGGCCGTCGCTGCGACGCTCGACGCATTCGGGCGCATCGACTTCCTCGTCAACAACACCGGGATCAACCCGACGTACGGTCGCATGATCGATGTCGACCTCGGAGCCGCTGAGAAGACTTTTCGCGTCAACGTGATCTCGTCGATTGCCTGGGCGCAGAAGGTCTATCACGCGTGGATGGGTGAGAACGGGGGAGCGATCGTCAATGTCGCATCCGTTGCGGGCCTCAAGCCTGCACCGGGGATCGGCGTCTACGGTGCGTCGAAGTCCGGCGTGATCCATGTGACGGAAGAGCTCGCAGTCGAGCTCGGTCCGGACATTCGGGTCAATGCGGTTGCCCCGGCCGTCGTGAAGACGAAGTTCGCCGCGGCCCTGTACGAAGGCCGCGAGGACGAGGTGTCTGCGGCCTACCCGCTCAAGCGACTTGGGGTGCCCGACGACGTTGGATCGGTCGTGGCGTTCCTGCTCTCCGAAGATGCTGCCTGGGTGACGGGTCAGACCCTCACAATCGACGGCGGGCTGATGCTCACCGGCGGCGTCTGACCAGGCGGAACCAGTCACGTGATCCACATCTCGTGAAAAACATGAGGAAAACCTCGCATTAAAGTTGAGGTTTCCCTCATGTTTTGTGAGAATGGGTGTACCGCCCGTCGATCCTGAGACGGCAGTACCGTGAGGGAAACCACGTGACGACCATCGACACACCGCTTGCCCCGACCCGCACCACTGAGCGCCGCGGCGCTCTCGTAGACCGCATCGTTGACGGAGCCCCTTACGCAGTGGGCTTCGGCGGTCAGGGTGCCTCGTGGCTCGAGCCGTTGGTTGATCTCGTGCGTGACTACGCGCTTGAGGCCGACCTTGAGACGCTGGTCAGCCAGGCTGAGGCGAAGGTGGCTCCGGTTGCAGGTGAGCTCGCCCGCGCCGGTGTGACCTTCACGCCGATGGCATGGGTCGACGTGCTCGCGGTGGGCGAGTCCGCCGAGGACGACGATGCACCCGAGCTGCCCGACGCCGGCATGCTTGGTACGCCGGGTGTCTCGTTGCCCGGCATCCTCCTGACGCAGCTCGCCGGGATACGGGCTTTGCGTCGTCAGGGCATCGACACCCAGGTGACTCCACCCTCGGCCGTCATCGGCCACTCGCAAGGTCACCTCGCTGCCCAGGCGCTCGCCGGCGTCGACGAGGTAGAGCTGCTCGCCATCGCGCGCCTCATCGGTTCGGCAGCACAAATCATCGGTCGCCGTCGTGGACTGCTCGGTGACACGATGCTGAGCATCTCGAACGTACGTCCGGAGCAGATCAACGAGATCATCGCAAAACTGCCGGCATCGCTGCGCGTCGTCGCGCGGATGCGCAACGGGCGTCGCAGCGTCGTCATCAGCGGGCCTGCCGACAGCCTTCCGGTCGTTCAGGCCCGTCTCGAAGAGGTGGCCGCCGCGGAGAAGGCCGAACGCGACCGCAAAACCACAGGTGGCGCACCGTTTGCGCCGATCATCGAGCCGCTGACAGCGCAACTGGCGTTCCATCACCCCGACCTCGCCGAGGCCGCTGACCTGGTCGCTGCGTGGGCGGCATCCTGCGGCATTGACGCCGAGCGTGCACGTGATCTGGCTATGGCTTCGATCGCCGACCCGGTCGACTGGGTCGAGTCACTTGAAACCGCGATGAACTCCGGCGCGAGCTGGATCCTGGATCTTGGTCCCGGTGATCTCGCCGCCCGCCTGTCAGCCCGTGAGCTGCGTGCCCGTGGCGTCGGGATCATCGCCACCACGACGCGTCGCGGACACCGGGAGCTGGTCGCCGCCGGCGCAGCGCCGCGTCTGGCCACGCCGTGGTCGGCGTACGCACCCAGTGTCGTCACACTTCCCGATGGCAGCCTCCACGCGGAGACGCGCTTCACCCGGCTGACCGGCAAGTCACCGATCCTGCTGGCCGGTATGACGCCGACGACTGTTGATGCCAAGATCGTCGCAGCTGCTGCCAATGCCGGCTTCTGGGCCGAGCTAGCCGGCGGTGGACAGGTCACCGAGCCGATCTTCTCCGCCCGTGTGGCCGAGCTCGACGAGCTGCTGACCCCGGGAAGCACCTACCAGTTCAACTCGCTGTTCCTTGATCCCTACCTGTGGAAGCTGCAGCTGGGCCAGAAGCGCCTCGTCCAGCGTGCCCGCGCCGCCGGTGCGCCGATCGATGCCGTCATCGTCACGGCAGGCATCCCCGAGCTCGACGATGCCGTCGCGCTGGTCTCCGAGCTGCACGATGCCGACATCACGCATGTCGTCTTCAAGCCCGGCACGGTCAAGCAGATCCGCCAGGTTGTCGCGATCGCCAAGGAGGTCGCCCCGACGCCGATCATCGTGCAGATCGAGGGCGGCAAGGCCGGCGGTCACCACTCGTGGGAGGACCTCGACGACCTGCTGATCGCCACCTACGGCGAGCTGCGCGCACTCGACAACGTCGTCGTCTGCGTGGGTGGCGGCATCGGTACGCCTGAGGTCGCTGCGGCCTACCTCTCGGGTGAGTGGGCTCGGCGCCACGACTTCCCGCTCATGCCGCTCGACGGCATTCTCGTCGGTACGGCTGCGATGGCCACGCTCGAGGCCACCACGGCTCCTGACGTCAAGCAGCTGCTGGCCGACACGCGCGGCACCGGCACCTGGATCGGCGCCGGCACGGCCAAGGGCGGTATGGCGTCCAGCCTCAGCCAGCTCGGAGCCGACATCCACGAGATCGACAACACCGCCTCACGGACCGGTCGTCTTCTCGATGAGGTGGCCGGAAACGCCGAGGCGGTGAGCGAACGGCGCGACGAGATCATCGCGGCGCTCAACCGCACCGCCAAGCCCTATTTCGGCGACGTCGACACCATGACGTACGCGCAGTGGCTCAGCCGCTACCTCGAGCTGACGGGCACGCCCTCCTGGCTCGACATCACGATGCAGCAGAGATTCACTGCAATGCTGCAGCGTGCCGAGGCCCGCCTCAACGAGGCCGATCGTGGCACGATCCCGACGTTGTTCGCCGACTCCGAGAGCGTCGCCTTCGGCGCCACGGCACTGGATGCGCTGCTGCGTGCATACCCCGCGGCTGCCGAAGTCGTGCTCCACCCAGGTGACGTTCTGTTCTTCGTCGACCAGTGCAAGACGCCGGGCAAGCCGGTCAACTTCGTGCCGGTGCTCGACCAGGACGTGCGCCGCTGGTGGCGCTCGGACTCGCTGTGGCAGGCACACGACGCCCGTTACGGAGCCGACGAAGTCTGCATCATTCCCGGACCGGTCTCGGTCGGCGGCATCGACCGCGTCGATGAGCCGGTCGCCGAGCTGCTGCGTCGTTTCGAGGACGCCACGATCGACGGATTGCTCGCGTCGGGTCGTGCACCGCAGCGCGTGGCGGGTCGCCGTCGTGTCGACGGAGCGGGCGACGTGCTCTCGCTCGTGCTCGCGGCGCCCGACCTGGTGTGGGCCGGCCGTATGGTCCGCAACCCCGTGCACCGTCTGGGCGCCGACTGGGTCATCGTCGACGCCGGGCGTGCCGAGCACCCCGAGACTGGGTCGTCAGTCGTGGCGATCGATGAGCGTACGGCGGAGCTCCAGGTGCCTCTCGCGCGGCCGCTTTCGTTGCGCATCGACCTGGGCGACGCCGTCGTCTCCGGCGCTGCGCCGGTCGTGACCACCGAGATCGCCGCCGAGGCGATGAGTGCGCTGGTGGCTGGCGCTGCAGGTGGCACGGTTCCCAGCATCTCCGACCGTCGCGCGACCGTGACGGTCGAGTGGCACCCGGATCTGGTCGCCGATCATGCCGGTGTGACCGGTGCCGGCGTGCCGGTCCATCCCGTCCCGGATGTCCTGGTCGGTCTCGCCTGGCCGTCGGTGTTTGCCGTGCTCGGCGACGCCTCGACGGCTGACGGCACGCCTGTCATCGAGGGGATGCTCGACCTGGTCCACCTCGACCACGCGATCAGGCTCGACGGCTCGCTGCCGACCGTGGCTGCGAACCTCACGATCGACGCTGTGATCGAGTCGGTCTCCGACACCGACTACGGCCGAGTTGTCACGGTCGACGTGACGATCTCGACCTCCAACACGACGATCGCCACCCTTCGGGAGCGCTTCGCGATCCGCGGACGTACCGGTGCCGGTGAGCTGGCCGACCCCGCACGCGCCGGAGGCGCACTGGGAGACGAGCTCCACGACACGCCTCGTAAGTCGCGCGGCGCCGCCTCAGTCGTCGCCCCGACCGACCTGCGCGCATTTGCAGCGGTCACCGGCGACCACAATCCGATCCACACCAGCGTTGCTGCTGCGCGCCTCGCCGGCCTCGGCTCACCGATCGTCCACGGTATGTGGGTCTCGGCCGCGGCCCAGCAGGTCGTTGGTGGGCACAGCGTCTCAGGTCGCCGCATCACCGGATGGACGACGCGCTTCATGGCGCCGGTCCGTCCCGGTGCCACGGTCGACATCCGCGCCGATCGTGTGGGTCTTGACTCCGGCGCCGAGGTGATCGACATCAGCTGTCGGGTCAAGGGTGAAGTTGTCATGGCAGCCACCGCTCGTCTCGAAGCCCCACGCACTGCCTATGCATTCCCGGGCCAGGGCATCCAGCACGCAGGAATGGGCATGGCTGCATACGCGCGGTCCAAGGCTGCCCGTGAGATCTGGGACCGAGCCGATGCGCACACCCGTGAAGCGCTGGGCTTCTCGATCCTGACCGTGGTCCGCGACAACCCGACGGTGCTGGTCGCCCAGGGTGTCACGCACAAGCACCCTGACGGAGTGCTGTTCCTCACGCAGTTCACCCAGGTCGCCATGGCGGTGCTGGGAGCCGCGCAGATGGCCGAGCTCCGTGAGTCGGGCGCCTTCGTCGAGGGCTCGACCCTCGCCGGTCACTCGGTCGGTGAGTACAACGCGCTGGCTGCGGTGTCGGGAGTCATCGCGCTCGAAGGCGTCGTGGAAGTCGTGTTCCAGCGTGGTTCGGTCATGCACACGCTCGTACCCCGCGACTCCGCGGGCCGCAGCGATTACCGTCTGGCAGCGATCCGCCCGTCACAGATTGGCCTGGACGACGACAACGTCAAGGCGTTCGTCGATGGAGTCGCCGAGAGCAGCGGCGAGTTCCTCCAGATCGTCAACTACAACCTGCGCGACTCGCAGTACGCGATTGCGGGCACCGTGCGTGGGCTGGAGGTCCTCGAGACCGAGGTCAACCGACGCCGCGACGAGTTCGGTGGCAAGGGTGCATTCATCCTGGTTCCCGGCATCGACGTGCCATTCCACTCGACCGTGCTGCGCGGAGGCGTACCCGACTTCCGGGCCCGGCTCGAGGAGCTCCTGCCTCCCACGATCGATCCCTCGATCCTGACCGGCCGGTATGTGCCCAATCTCGTGCCCAAGCCGTTCTCGTTGGACCGTGCATTCATCCAGGAGATTGCCGATCTCGTGCCCTCCGAGCCACTCAACGAGGTGCTGTCCGACTTCGCATCGTGGTCGAACCAGCCCGGC
Organism: uncultured Actinomycetota bacterium; assembly: GCA_963760105.1. Lineage (GTDB taxonomy): Bacteria > Actinomycetota > Actinomycetes > Propionibacteriales > Nocardioidaceae > Aeromicrobium. The sequence goes on along the minus strand of CAVXBP010000012.1, from coordinate 191,622 downwards.
GAGCTGTGCCGTGTCGTGCTGATCGAGCTCTTGGCGTGGCAGTTCGCCAGCCCGGTGCGGTGGATCGAGACACAGGACCTCTTCTTCCTGCCTGAGCGGGATGGGGGCCTCGGTGTCGAGCGGTTCGTCGAGATCGGCGTCGGTCAGGCGCCAACGGTTGCCAACCTCGCCTCGCAGACACTCAAGCTGCCGGGACGCCACGGCGGTCCGGTGGAGGTGCTCAACTTCGAGCGAGACAGTGCTGCGGTGTTCAGCACCGACGAGGAGATCGTCATCGAGGACGACGAGCCGTCGGTCGTTGAGTCCGTCGAAACGGCCTCAACGCCGCAGGCCGCCGCGGTCTCGACCGGCGCAACGAGCAGTGGTGGTCCGCGTCCTGCCGACCTCACCTTTGACGCAGCCGATGCCACCACCGTGCTCATCGCATGGTGGACCAAGATGCGTGTCGACCAGATCGGCGCCGCCGACTCGATCGAGTCGCTGTGTGACGGCGCGTCCTCGCGGCGCAACCAGCTGCTCGTCGACCTCGGTGGCGAGCTCGGGCTGGGTGCCATCGACGGTGCCGCAGATGCCGACCTCCCGACCTTGTCGGGCCAGGTCAGGGGTCTGGCCCGCAGCTACAAGGCCTTCGGTCAGGTTCTCACCGAGGCACTCGGCGACCACCTCAAGAAGGTGCTCGGGCCCACCGGCAAGCGACAGGCGGCCATTGCCGAGCGAGTGACCGATGTCTGGCAGCTCGGACCCGGCTGGGCGAGTCACACACTTGCCGAGCTCGCGATGTCGAGTCGTGAAGGGACCAGCGTCCGCGGCGGCGAGTTCGGCCCCCTGAGTGGTTTGACCACCGGATCGGACGTTGACGCAGCGATCGACGCCAGCGTCGCGGCGGTTGCCGCACGGCACGGCGTCAGCGTCGACCTTCCGTCGACGGGAGGCGGCGAAGCCACGATCGACGCCGCGGCGATGGCTGAGTTCACCTCGCAGATCACCGGACCTGACGGCGTACTCGCGTCATCCGCACGACTCGTGCTTGACCAGCTCGGTCTCAGCGCGCAGCCGGCAACTGTCGAACCGAATGGCGATGACGCAGCCATCCTGGCCCGGGTCGAGTCCGAGCTGGGCAGCGACTGGGCCAAGCTCACGTCGCCGGCATTCGACGAGGCCAAGGCCGTGCTCCTCGACGACCGCTGGGCGAGCGCACGCGAGGACCTCGCGCGCATCGTCCACGGCGAAGACGTGGATGTCAGCTTCGTCGGCGCGGGCCAGGCGGTCGCGGCCCAGGCCACGTGGCATGCCACCCACGGTGACCCGCGCCTGAGGCAGCGCTTCGAGCAGATCGCCGCAGACGCTCTCGCCGAGCCGAACGCGACATGGTCGGGCGAGACTGCGGTCGTGACCGGTGCAAGCCAGGGCTCGATCGCTGCAGGCATCACCGGCGAGCTGCTCGCCGGCGGCGCCACGGTCATCGCCACGACGTCGGGGCTCGATCCGTTGCGTCTTGCGTTCTACCGCGAGCTCTACCGCACGCACGCCGTCCACGGTGCTTCTTTGTGGATCGTCCCGGCCAACATGGCGTCCTTCGCCGATGTCGACGCACTCACCGAGTGGATCGGCGCCGAGCAGACGCAGACCCGCGCGGGCACCACCACGGTGCTCAAGCCGGCCATGACGCCGACCTTGCTGTTCCCGTTTGCTGCCGGTCGCGTCGCGGGGGACATGACGCAAGCAGGTAGCCGAACCGAGATCGACATGCGCATCCTGCTGTGGTCGGTCGAACGGTTGATCACCTCGCTCTCGGCACATGGCCAGGACCACGACATCGACGCGACACTGCACGTCGTGCTCCCGGGCTCGCCCAACCGCGGCATGTTCGGTGGTGACGGCGGCTACGGCGAGGCCAAGGCGGCGCTCGACGCGCTCGTCACACGGTGGAAGGCCGAGCCGGCCTGGGCTGACCGGGTGACATTGACCCACGCCATCATCGGCTGGGTGCGTGGCACCGGACTGATGGGCGGCAACGATCCGCTGGTCGAGGCCGTCGAAGCGGCCGGAGTCCGTACGTGGACACCCGCCGAAATGGCGCAGGCACTCCTGGAGATCTGCACACCCGCGGCGCGCACCGCTGCGCTCACGGAGCCGCTGACGGTCGACCTCACGGGCGGCCTGGGCGGGGTCGACCTCGACCTGCGGGCACTCGCTGAGGGTGTCGAGCGTCCCGCTGCCGAAGTCGCCGACGAGACAGGGATGATTGCTGCGCTCGCATCCTCGCCGGGACAGCTCGACCGGGTCGATCCAATCGGGTGGGCACCGACCGACGCTCGTCCCGAGGACCTCGTCGTCATGGTTGGCGCCGGAGAGCTCGGACCGTATGGCTCGTCGCGCACCCGTTTTGAGGTCGAGGTGTCCGACGAGCTGTCGGCCGCCGGCATCCTCGAGCTGGCGTGGACCACGGGCCTCGTGGCCTGGGACACCACCGCGGGTGGCTGGTACGACACGCAGTCACAGGAGCGGGTCGACGAGGCTGACCTGGCCGATCGCTACGAAGACGCGGTCCGCGAAGCCTGCGGCATCCGCCGCTACGTCGACGACGGCAACATGGTCGACAACGCAGCGCCACTGCTGACGTCGGTGTTCCTCGACAAGGACCTGTCGTTCACGGTGTCGAGCGAGCCCGAAGCGCGTGCCCTGCGCGACGCCGACCCCGACCGTACGGTCATCGCTGCAACCGCCGACGGCGACTGGAGCGTGACCCGCAAGGCCGGCACCGAGATCCGTGTGCCGCGCCGGATGAAGCTGACCCGCACGGTGGGTGGACAGATCCCGACCGGTTTTGACCCCACGGTGTGGGGTGTGCCGGCCGAGATGGTCGAGTCGATCGACCGGGTCGGACTCTGGAACCTGATCTGCACCGTCGACGCGTTCTTGTCGAGCGGCTTCGACCCGTCAGAGCTCATGCGCTGGGTCCACCCGGCTCTCGTGGCCAACACCCAGGGCACCGGGATGGGCGGGATGCAGTCGATGCAGTCGCTCTACCTCGACACGTTGCTGGGCGAGAACAAGGCCAACGACATCCTCCAGGAGGCTCTGCCCAACGTCATTGCAGCGCACGTCGTGCAGTCGTACGTCGGCAGCTATGGCGCGATGGTCCACCCCGTCGCGGCGTGCGCGACCACGGCGGTCTCGGTCGAGGAGGCTGTCGACAAGATCAAGCTGGGCAAGGCGGAGTTCGTCGTCGCCGGCGGTTTCGATGACCTCAGCGTCGAGGGCATCGTGGGCTTTGCCGACATGTCCGCGACGGCCGATTCGGCGGCGATGAAGGCCAAGGGCCTTGAGGACCGCTACTTCAGCCGCGCCAACGATCGCCGCTACGGCGGATTCGTCGAGTCGCAGGGTGGCGGCACGATCCTGTTGGCGCGCGGCGATGTCGCCGCACGCATGGGCCTGCCTGTGCTTGCCGTGGTCGCCTACGCCGGATCGTTCGCCGACGGTGTCCACACGTCGATCCCGGCGCCGGGCATCGGTGCGCTCGCTGCGGGCCGCGGTGGACGCGAGTCCGCCCTGGCGAAGTCCTTGGCGCTCGTCGGTCTCACGGCCGATGACATCGGCGTGCTGTCCAAGCACGACACGTCGACGGGTGTCAACGAGCGCAATGAGTCAGAGCTTCACGAACGCCTCGCGGCGGCAATCGGTCGCAGCGCGGGCAACCCGCTGTACGTGATCTCGCAGAAGACCCTGACGGGTCATGCCAAGGGTGGAGCCGCCGCGTTCCAGCTGATCGGGCTGAGCCAGGTGCTGACCGGTGGCGTCGTGCCCCCCAACCGCAGTCTCGACTGCGTCATGGACGAGCTCGCCGAGCACGAACACCTCGTGTGGCTCCGCCGGCCGTTGGCAACAGGTCAGCTCAAGGCAGGACTGGTGACAAGCCTCGGCTTCGGGCACGTGGCGGGCCTGATCGCGCTGGTCAACCCACAAGCTTTCCTTGCAACCTTGACCGGCGAGGAGCGCGACTCCTACGCCGACCGTGCACAGGCGCGGGCGATCGAGGGCCGGATGCGTGTCGTCCGGGCGATGTATGGCGGCCCCTCGCTGTACGAGCGCCCGGATCGCCGCCTCGGCAGTGAGGGAGTGCGGGCTCGGGAGGCCGCAATGCTCCTGGATCCGCAAGCACGACTGGGTGAGGGAGACATGTACCAGTCGGTGTCGTGCCAGTGACGATTCTCGGAGTCGGCGTCGACCTGGTCCACGTTCCAACATTCGCGGACCAGCTTGACCAGCCGGGTACGAGATTCGCCGAGGCATTCTCACCTGGCGAGCGGAGTGATGCGCGGAGTGGTCCCTCCAACCCTGCGCGTCACTTCGCCGCTCGCTGGGCGGCCAAGGAAGCCGTGATCAAGGCGTGGTCGGCGTCGATGTACGGGGAGGCGCCGGTGATGGATGAGGGCATCCATCACCTGATCGAGGTCGTCACCGATGCGTGGGGTCGTCCGCGCATCCGGCTGCACGGTGAGGTGGCCAAGCGGCTGGCGGGTCACACCTTCGAGGTGTCGCTGAGCCACGACGGCGACTACGCCACGGCATACGTCGTGCTCTCGACCGCATAACGGTTTACCACGGGCCCTACGCAAACGTCGTCCTCCCTACGGAGACTTCCCACGGGCGAACAACGTTTGCTTAGGGAGGATCGTTCAGGCGAGTGGAACTGTCGTCGCGCTGCGTCGGTAGAGCCGTCGCGACGTCTCGATGCCGCGCTTGATTCGCGCGGCTGTCCTGGCCTGGGCGGTCGGTGCCAGATCGGCCCACACCCAACGCGACATGCCAAGCAGCTCGTCTCGTACGAGGTCCTCGCGAATCTTCTCGTCGGCGATGACCCGGCCCGGATCTGTCATGTAGGGGTTGAGGCGTCCGTACTTCACGAGGCCGTCGAACTCGCCGGTGTGGCGAGCATCGAGCCACGCGAAATCTGTACGCGCCACCGTGACGCCGGCTGAGGTGACGACCTCCCACTGCAGCTCCGGGTGTGGGATGCCGTGACGCCACATCATGTGTAGCGATCGTGCCTCTCCCACCGTTTCGAGCCGACCGTCACTGAGCCGGATCGCCAGTCGTGCTCGTCGGGTCCCCGGCCAGTGGTCGAACCGATGGCTCTCGTCCTCGAGTTGATCCTTGGATACGTGGCCGGCCCGCATCGCTGAACCAGCCAACACGATGCCGGCCTCGGTGGAAACCAAGCTGCAGGCCTCGAAGACGGTGCGGCATGGGTTCGTGACAAGTCGCCCGTCGAGTTCCTTGATGTCATCGTCGGCGTCGATCACGCCCTCGTGGTAGACGACTCCGGCCTCCCTCCGACCGCGATGTCCGTCCGTGCGGGTCACGTGTACATGTGTCAGGTCGACGCCATACAGATCGTGACCGTGAAGCGCCGCCGCTGACTGGTGGCTCGCCACGACGCTCGGGCCGAGCTTGTCGAGCACCGACCTGACCAGCACGGCGTACCGCTGAGTAGCCGACAGCATCCGCCACCCGGCGGTGACGGCGTATGTCCCGTGCCGGATCCGGGCGAGTGCACCCTCCTGCTTGGCCCTGCGGATGAGCGCGTCGCTGTATCCGAGGTCGTTGAGCTGATGACGCATGAGGTAGCCGCCGTTGAGCTCAGCGATGGGCGCGAGATCCTCCATGAATCCGAGCGTGTACTGGCGTTCAGCCGCCTCGCGCGTACGGGCGACGCGGCTGTGGAAGCCGCCTGAATCTGCACCGGCGGTGGATGGCCGGCTCTGCCCTACGCAAATGTCGTCCGCCCGGGGGAAGTTGCCATGGGGAGGACGAGGTTTGCTGAGGGACCGTGGTAAACCGTCGCTAGCCGGAGTGTTCGGCGCTCAGGAGGTAGGCCGTGACCAATCGCTTGAGCTCGATGACGGCTTCGCTGTGCTCCTGGCCGTCGCGGATCGAGAAGTTGAGCATCGAGTAGACGATGTGCACGAGCACTTCGGCCATGATCGTGCGGCGTTCGCGCGGGGTGCCGGGTGTCAGCGGCGCCAGAGCTCGCGCGACCTCAGCAGCGAGCTCACGCTCTGTGACAGCGGCCGTGGCCCGTGTGGCCGGCGTCGACTGCACGGCGAGCCAGACGGCTCGCCGGGACGGATCATCGACCCACATCTTGGCCATGTGATCGACCAGTCGGTTGAGGAACTTGAGCCAGTCGAGCGAGGGGATCGCCTCGGCGAATGACGCGAGCTCCATGCGTACGGCGACAGCGTCGACGCGGTCGAGCTCGCACACCATGACGTACTTGTTCTGGAAGAACTGGTAGAGCGTGCCGATCGGCAGGCCCGCACGGTTGGCGACTTCCTCGCAGGTGAACGACTCGAACCCGACCTCGAGGAGCAGCTCACGAGCCACCAGCAGGAGCTGGTCGAACTTCTTGTGGCTGCGCTCCTGGGTCGGGCGGCGCCTGGGTTCGAGAATCTCGGCCGTCACGCGCGCCACCTTAGCGCGATGCGGCGCGTCCTGCGGCGATCAACGGAGCAATCATGTCGCCGATGCCGTCGAAGCCGGATCCCACGGTCTGACCTGCGGAGTGCCGGAAGTGGATGCCCTCAAGGATCACCGCGAGCTTGAAGAACGCCAGCGACAGGTGGAACGAGATGTTGCTGACGTCCCGACCGGACCTGGTGGCATAGCGTTCGAGCACGTCGTCGCGACCGAGGTAGCCGGGGGCGAGCGGAGCATCCGTGACCATGGCGGCCCCGACCCCGGACGGGGGAGCGACCTCGGCGAGCTGCTGGTAGGCCAACATGACGGCGACATCGGTCAGCGGATCCCCGAGCGTGCTCATCTCCCAATCGAGCACCGCGGTGATCTGATCGCGCCCCGACACCGGATCGGCGTCGACGAGGAGATTGTCGAGTCGGTAGTCGCCGTGGACGATCGTCCCGTCGCTGTTGTCCGGGATGCTGGCATCCAGCTGGGCGATGAGCTTGTCCATGCCGGGCAGGTCGCGACTGGTCGACGCCTCGAGCTGCTTCTTCCAGCGCGACACCTGTCGTTCGAGGTAGCCATTGGGGCGTCCGAAGTCGGAGAGCCCGACCGCCGCGTAGTCAACGGCGTGCAGGGCTGCGAGGGTATCGACCATTTGCTCGGTGATGGCACGCGTACGTTCTGCACCGAGCGGTCTGAGCTGTTCGGCCCGGCTGTACGGGGTGCCTGCCACCCGCTCCATGACATAGAACGGTGCCCCGATCACATCGACGTCGTCGCAGTGCGCCAGCATGCGCGGCACCGGTACGTCGGTGGGCGCCAAGGCCGCCATGACGGTGTACTCGCGACCCATGTCGTGGGCGGTTGCCAGGACATGACCCAGGGGAGGGCGGCGTACGACGTAGTCGCTCGCCCCGTCGCTCACGAGGTAGGTGAGATTGGACTTGCCGCCCGTGATGAGGTTGGCGGACAGCGGGCCAATGGCCAGCGTCGGCTCGGTCCCGGAGAGCCACGCATGCAGCGCCCCGAGGTCCAAACCCTTCGGGTCCTCACTCATCAGCCGAGCGGCCCGCCGGCGACGTAGATGACCTGGCCCGACACGAAGCCGGCGCCTTCGCTGACGAGGAACGAGGCCGCGTGGGCGATGTCCTCCGGCTGACCCACCCGCTGCACGGGAATCTGCTCGGCACTGAACTTGATGAAGTCGTCGAATGCCACGCCGAGACGTTCGGCGGTGGAGGCCGTCATGTCGGTCTGGATGAAGCCGGGCGCGATCGCGTTGGCTGTCACGCCGAACTTGCCGAGCTCGATCGCGAGGGTCTTGGTGAATCCCTGGATGCCGGCCTTGGCGGCCGAGTAGTTGGCCTGACCGCGGTTGCCGAGTGCCGAACTGCTGGAGAGGTTGACGATGCGACCCCACTTGGCTTCTGTCATGTACTTCTGGACGGCCTTCGACATCAGGAACGCGCCTCGCAGGTGCACGTTCATGACGATGTCCCAGTCGTCGGTCGTCATCTTGAAGAGCATGTTGTCGCGGATGACGCCGGCGTTGTTGATCAGCACGGTGGGTGCGCCGAGCTCGGCCTCGATGCGCTTGAACGCCGCGGCGACCTGCTCCTCGTTGCCGACATCGGCGCCTACGGCGAGTGCCGTTCCACCGGCGCCGGTGATTGCGTCGACCGTCCCCGCGCACGAGGCCTCGTCGAGGTCGACGACGGCAACGTTGAATCCGTCGGCGGACAGGCGTTGGGCCACTCCGGCACCAATGCCTCGGGCTGCTCCGGTCACGATCGCGGTACGGGTTTCACTCACAGGTCTGCTCCTTCAGGTGGCCTAAGCGCTTGCTTAGCAAGATCACCAGAACCGTATCGCAGACGCTCCGCGCATGCGAGAGCCAGATCACCTCCGAAACGCGACGTCGAAAGTGAGGTTTCCCTCATGTTTGTGTATAGTTGAGGAAAACCTCATGTTTTAGGAGTCGTCATGTCGCAACGTGAAACACCTTCGGTGCTCTCAGCGCCTGACGCAGCACCCGCAGTGGCCGATCATCGCTCGATGCTTACGCAGCGTCGGGCCGATCGGTTCGCCCACGTCGAGCCCAAGGGCAGGCGGGTCTTCACGGCGCTCCAGCGCGCAGAGATGCTCGTGGATGACGGTTCCTTCGTGCCCATGACGCCGCTGCGCTCAGCGGGCGCCGGCCAGGGTAGCGGCGTCGTCGCCGGCTGGGGGACCACGGATGGTTTCCCGCTCGTGGTCGTCTCGCACGACGCGGCTGTGGCCTCGGGCGCAATCGGCGCCGTGATGGCCGAGAGCATCCAGAAGGCTCAGCGGCTCGCGATCGACAAGGGCTACCCGATCGTCTACATCAATGATTCCGGTGGAGCTCGCATCCACGACGGCATCTTCGCGCTGCACGGTTGTGGCGGCATCTTCGCGCTCAACATCGAGGCCCAGAAGCGCATTCCTCAGATCTCGCTGATCCTGGGGCCGTGCGCCGGTGCTGCGGCCTACTCGCCGGCGTTGACCGACTGGACGATCATGGTCAAGGAACAGGGCCAGATGTTCCTCACCGGCCCAGACATCGTCAAGGCCGCCACGGGCGAGGATGCCAGCGCCGAGGACATCGGCGGATCCGATCTGCACACCCGCGTGAGCGGCGTTGCGCACCTCGAGGTCGACAGCGAGGAGGAGGCGTTCCACACGACGCGTCTGCTCCTGTCGTTCCTGCCGACCCACAAGGGTGGTGCACAGAAACGACACAGCCCCGTTCCGGCCAACCCCGGGGCCGTCGATCGGCTTCCCGGCATCGTTCCGGAGAAGTCCAGCATCGTCTTCGACATGAACGCTGTCCTCGACGGTGTGCTCGACAACGGAGCTCGCCTTGAGCTCATGCCGACCCACGCGCCGAGCATCCTGACCCTGTTCGCTCGACTCGATGGCCATGCGGTCGGCGTGCTGGCCAACCAGCCCGGCGCCCGGGGCGGCATCCTCGACTCCAAAGCGGCCGTCAAGGCCGCCAGGTTCGTTGAGTTCTGTGGTCGCTTCGACCTCCCGGTCCTCACCTTCGTCGACGTTCCCGGCTTCCTGCCAGGCACTGTCGAGGAGGGGCGCGGCATCATCACGCATGGTGCCAAGCTCCTCAAGGCGTACGTCGAGACGACGTCGCCCAAGCTCACGGTTGTGGTTCGCAAGGCGTACGGCGGTGCATATATCGCGATGGGCGCGGCCTCGCTGGGAGCCGACGTCAACTGGGCCTGGGGGCAGTCCGAGATCGCCGTGATGGGCCCGGGAGGCGCGGTTGCCCTGCTGCACCGTCGCGTGCTCAAGGAGGCCGACGAGCCGACCGTGTTGCGCGACGAGCTGGCGGCCGCCTACCGCGAGGAAGTCGCTCGTCCCTATCTGGCCGCTGAGGCCGGTATCGTCGACGACGTGATCCATCCTGAGGAGACACGCGACCGCATGACCGCGGCGCTTCGCATGCTCACCGCCGGCACGGCCTGATGTTCTTTGCACGGGCCGAGATCGTCGCCAACGTCTGGAAGATCGTGGCGCGCGAAGGCGATCAAGTGGGCGTGGGCGATGTCCTCGCCATCCTCGAGACCATGAAGATGGAGATCCCCGTCTACGCAGAGTCGTCGGGATTCGTCAGCAAGATCCTCGTCGAGGTCGGACAGATCGTCCAAGAAGGCGATCCGCTCATCGAGATCGACGAGACCGCCAGCGCCTGACCGCGATCTGCGATCATCTGCGGGTGGATCCCATCCGACACGTTCACGAGCTGCCCATGCGCTGGGCCGATCTCGACTCCCTCAACCACGTCAACAACGTCGTCTACGTCGACTACGCGGCCGAGAGTCGCGCGATCCTCATTGAGGACGGCGTGGTCGCCGCCGACGAGCAGGTCCAACGGATATCTATCGACTTCCTCCGTCCGCTGCTGCTGAGCGATCGCCCCGTACGAGTCACGTCCACGCGCGACGGCGACCGGCTCGTGCAGGAGATCACGAGCGGGGAATCGGAGTTGGTATTCGCCCGGGTCACCACCGTGTTCGGACCGCTGGTTGAGCTGGAGCACGGCGTCGCGACCTTTGAGCCATTCGCGCTGCATGTTCGCCGCAGTGACGTCGACGTCACGGGCTTTGCTTCCCTGACCAAGACGTTCGAGTTCTTCCAGGAAGCCCGCATCGTGCTGTTCTCCTCGTTGCGCCGCGATGGCTCGGGCGCGAGCCGCTTCGTCGTCGGACATGTCGATGTCACGTATGGCGCACCGATCGCCTGGCGGCGCGAGCCCTATCCCGTCACGTCCTGGGTCAGCCGCATTGGCGACTCATCCATCACGATCGATGCCGAAATCGCCGAGGCGGGTTCGACATACGCCCATGCTCGTTCAGTCCTCGTCGGATTCGACATGGCCACGCAGAGCTCCCGCAAGCTGGAGGAGCACGAGAAGGAGCTCCTCGCCGAATTCGTCGCGCCGGCTAGCGGTCCGAGTTGACCATGAACTGAGCGGCGTGCTCGACGTAGTCCCAGAACTGTTGGTCGAGCTCTGGAGGTAGGGCCGCCTTGTTGAGACCGGCGCGAAAATGCAGCAGCCAGCGGTCGCGTGCTTCGACCGTCACCTCGAATGGCGCGTGACGCATGCGCAGCCGGGGGTGTCCTCGCTGCTCCGAGTAGGTCGTCGGCCCGCCCCAGTACTGCTCGAGGAACATCCGGAAACGCTCGGTGGCCGGACCGAGGTCCTGCTCGGGATAGAGCGGCCGGAGCACCTCGTCGGTCGCGACACCGTCGTAGAACGTGTCGACGATCAGCTTGATGGTGTCGTGACCACCGATTGCCTCGTAGAAGGTCTGCTCGTTTGTGTCGGGGTTCTCAGTCATGCGTCGGGTCCCATCAGGGTCTGGAATGACGTCGGAATGCGGATGCCGGCGGCGTCGAATCGAGCCTTGGTGCGCTGGCGCATAGCTCGGGCGACGAGCCACTGTTGCAGGGGCGCGGTCTTGAGGACGACGCGCACGACTGCTCCGTCCTTGTCGAGGCGCTCGACTCCCCAGACCTCGGGCGCCTCGATGATGACGCCGTGGAACTGTGCGTCCTCAAACATCGCGGTTGCTTCCTCCTGCAGGATCCTCTGGACCTCGTCGAGGTCAGCCTCGTAGCCCACGGTGATGTCGAGGACGGTGCGGGCCCAGTTCTGGCTCTGGTTGCCGACCCGCATCACTTCGCCGTTGCGGACGTACCAAACGGTGCCGTTGACATCACGCAGCCGTGTCACGCGCAGGCCGACAGCCTCGACGACGCCAACGGCCTCGCCCAGATCCACGACGTCACCGACCCCGTACTGGTCTTCCAGGATCATGAAGATGCCGGCGAGGAAGTCCTTGACGAGGTTCTGGGCGCCGAATCCAAATGCGACGCCGATGATGCCGGCACTGGCGATGATCGGTGCAATGTTGACGCTGAGCTGTGCCAGCACCATGACGAGGACAACGGCGAGGATCAGGCCGGTGGTGATGCTCGTGAGCAGCGAACCCATGGTCTGCGCTCGCTGCCGGCGGCGTTCGGCGTTGCCCGGGCGGAGATCAGCAAGGAAGTCGCCCGCCCTGCTGTTGGCGATGACACTCGGCAGGTTGCCGGTGCTGGCGCGAGTCACCAGCCGATTTATCGCACGGGTGACGAACCACCTGAAGATCAACCCGACGAGAACGATCAGGATGATCGTCCCGGGCGTCGCAACGAACCAGTTCAGGGCTTGGTCGCGGGGGATGTTCCAGTCCACGTCGAGGTACGGCATTCCTCCAGCGTACGGGCCTCTATCATTGGCTCATGACGACTCCTACCCGTGTATTCGGTTTGCTGTTCGCCACGGCCACCTGTCTCGCAATCGGCGCCAGTTCGGCTTGGGCCGATACGCCTGCGGGCCCTGCGTGGCCGGACGGTGAAGGCCGCAGCGTGCTTGACACCTTGGTCCTGTTCGGCGGCGGCACCCTGGGGTTGTTCATCCTCGTCTCGCTGCTCGGACTGCTGACCGCTCGCAACAACTTCACGCCCGCATCGCCGGGCACTGAGCTGGAGCAGGCTTCTTCCAGCGCTGCAGCGCAGCACTGACATGACCCTGCACTCGTGAACGGGCCAGATCTGGCTGCACTCATCCTGCGCCTCGCGCTGGGCACCGTGCTGTTGGCGCACGGCCGCAACCACGGCTGGGGCTCAGGCGGTCTTGCAGGAACCACGAGCTGGTTCCAGAGCATCGGGCTTCGTCCGGCCAAGGTCCACGCCGCAATGAGCGCGTACATGGAGGTCGCGGCCGGCGTCGCACTGCTGATCGGGCTGTTTGTGCCCTTCGCCGCGGCAGTCGGAGTCGGCACGATGACAGTCGCCTTCATCACGGTGCACCGCAAGAACGGCTTCTTCATCTTCAACACCGGTGAGGGCTATGAATATGTCGTCACGGTCGCCTTCGCGCTCGTCGCCCTGGCCGTGCTCGGCGCAGGCAAGATCTCGGTGGACCACGCAGCCGGGATCGAGCTGCACGGCATCGCCGTTGGTCTGATCGCGGCCGCCGCAGGCCTGCTCGGAGCGGCGCTGCTCCTGATCACCAGCTGGCGCCCGCCCGCCGCTGGTGACCAGATTTCCTGAGGACTCCTCGGGCGTCTCAGATCGCCTGGGCGCGCAACGCACGGGCGAGGTCGTCACGACCCTCTGACACGTAGCGCACCGTTGCTGCGCCGGCCTTAGTTGTCTCGAGCCAAGCGTCGACCTTGTCAAGAGTCACCTTCGACGGATTGGCCAGCGGGAAGAGGGAGATCAAGGCGACCTGAGCCATCCACACGCCCTTTTCCTCCAGCACGGTCTCGGCCATGGTGAGGTAGCGGTCGACATATGGCTCAAGCAGATCGGCCTGGCCCGGAACCTGGAATGCGTGCGCGATCGAGCGCCGGGTCTCGTTGGGCACATCAGCCCTCACGGTGACGGCCTCCCAAGCCTTGGCCTTGGCCTCGGCGTCCGGCCGGATCGCACGAGCTGCGGCGGCGTGCTCCTGGCCCGAGATCGTGTTGTCCCGTTCGAGCTCGGCGGCGATGTCGGCCTCGGTGGCCTCGCCGATGCGGGCGAGGGCCGTGAGCAGGGTCCAGCGCAGATCAGTGTCGACGGCGAGTCCCTCAAGGGCGCCGTCGATCAGCTCTCGCAGGTAGTCCGGACCTGAGGCGGCGCTGGCGTACGCGCGTACCAGGGCGAGCTGATGGTCACTGCCAGGCTCGGCCGCGTCAACCAGATCACGAAGACCGGACTCCCACCGTTGTGCGAGCTCGGGACGCGCGGCGTCAGACGTGTAGTGACTGATCGCGGACTTTCCTTGCCTGAGCAACGAACCGACCGCCGTCATCTCGGTTTCTGAGCCGACGCCAGCGAGAACGAGGGTGACAAAGTCGTACGACGACAGCTCGGCGTCGCGGGTCATGTCCCACGCCGATCCCCAGCACAGTGCCCGGGGCAGGGACTCCTCGAACGTCGTGATGCTCTCGATCAACGTGGCGAACGAGCGGTCGTCGAGACGGATCTTGGCGTAGGTCAGGTCGTCGTCGTTCAGGAGGATGAGATCAGGCTGCTTGTGGTCGAGCATTTCGCCGATAGGTGTGGATGCACCACGGATGTCAGTCTCGATGCGCTCGGTGCGTACGAGACGTCCGTCGACCCTGTTGTAGAGGCCGATCGCGATGCGGTGCCGGCGCAGCGTCGGATAGGCCTCGATCGCGGTCTGCTCAACAGCGAACGACGTGAAGGCGCCTTCAGCGTTGGTCTCAAAGACCGCCCGGAGGGTGTTGACGCCAGAGGTCTGCAGCCATTCCTTGGACCAGTCGCCCAACTCCCGTCCTGAGGCGGTCTCAAGCTCGGTGAGCAGGTCGGACAGCTCGGTGTTGCCGTACGCGTACTTGGTGAAATACGCACGGAGACCAGCGAAGAAGTCATCAATGCCAACCCACGCGACGAGCTGCTTGAGCGCCGAGGCCCCCTTGGCGTAGGTGATGCCGTCAAAGTTGGCTTCGACCGCATGCAGGTCGTAGTTGTCAGCCGCGATCGGGTGCGTTGACGGCAGCTGGTCCTGACGGTAGGCCCAGTTCTTGCGACTGTTGGTGAAGCTCGTCCACGCTCCGGTGAAGCGCGTCGCATTGGTCGACGCGTGGGACGCGGCGAATTCGGCGAACGACTCGTTGAGCCACAGGTCGTCCCACCACTTCATCGTCACCAGATCGCCGAACCACATGTGTGCCATCTCGTGCAGGATCGTGTTGGCGCGGCTCTCGTATGCCGACACAGTCTCGCGGCTGCGGAAGATCATCTCGTCGCGGAACGTCACCGCGCCGGCGTTCTCCATGGCGCCCATGTTGTATTCGGGCACGAACAGCTGGTCGTACTTGCCGAACGGGTAGGCCATCTCGAAGGCACCCTCGAAGAACTCGAAACCTTGCTTCGTGATGAGGATGATGTCGTCGGCGTCGAGGTGCTCGACGAGCGACTGGCGGCAGAAGACGCCCAGCGGGATCTCGTCGTAGGCGCCCTTGTAGGAGTCGCGGACCTCGTGGTACTCGCCGGCGATCACGGCCGTGATGTACGTCGACATCGTCTTGGTCGGCGCGAAGTGCCACGTGGACGTTCCCGCAGATGCTGCGACAGGCTCAGGCGTGGGGGAGTTGGACACCACTTTCCAGTCCGATGGCGCGGTGACGTGGAACTCGAATGTCGCCTTGAGGTTGGGCTGTTCGAAGGTCGTGAAGACGCGACGAGCGTCCGGCACCTCGAACTGGGTGTAGAGATAGATGCGGCCGTCGACCGGATCGACGAAGCGGTGCAGGCCCTCCCCGGATCGCGAGTAGGCGCACGTGGCCTCGACGCGGAGGACATTCGACTCGGCGAGATCTGTCAGGGCGATGCGACTGTCTGCGTAGGCCGAGGTGTCGATGTCGGCCCCGTTGAGCGTGATTGACGAGATCTCTGCATCGACCAGGTCGACGAACGTTGACGCTCCGGGGGTGGCCCCGAACGTGATCGTCGTGGTCGACCCGAATCGGGTCTCAGAATCGATCGTGAGGTCGAGGGCGATGTCGTATGTCTCTGTGGAGACGATCGAATCGCGCTCGCTGGCTTCTTCGCGGGTGAGATTGGTTCCAGGCATGTCGCCATGCTTTCACGCGGGGGTTCAGCCATCCAGCGGGCGGTCGTGGACTCGGGCAGGATGAGCACCATGCGCGCGCGAACTGTGAGGCAGTCATCGTGAAGATCCCGTTCGCGACGTCTGAGCGGTCAACCATTGGCATCGAGTGGGAGCTGGCTCTCGTCGACGCCGACTCGGGCGACCTACGCCAGGTGGCGCAAACCGTGCTTGACGCTGTCGCGCCTGTCGGGGGAGGTGAGCACCCGCACATCCGACAGGAGCTCTTGCTCAACACGGTCGAGATCGTGTCGGGTGTGTGCCACACAGTCGCCGAGGCCGGTGCCGATCTGACCCGCGCGATCGAGGAGATCCGCGTGATCACCGACCCGCTGAGGGTCGAGCTGATGTGTGCGGGCACGCATCCGTTTGCGGCGTGGGATCACCAGAAGGTGACGGACAAGGAGCGTTACGCGACGCTGATCGACCGCACGCAGTGGTGGGGCCGGCAGATGCTGATCTACGGCGTCCACATGCACATCGGTGTCGAGGACCGTGACAAGGTGCTGCCGATCAGTCGGGCGATGCTGACCTACTACGGGCACCTGCAGGCGTTGAGTGCATCGTCTCCGTTCTGGGGCGGCAAGGCGACGGGCTACGCCTCCAACCGCGCGCTGATGTTCCAGCAGCTGCCGACTGCTGGGCTGCCATTCCAGTTCGAGCAGTGGAGCCAGCTCGAGGGCTATGTCGCCGACATGCTCAAGACGGGTGTCATCGACGTGTTCGACGAGATCCGGTGGGACCTGCGTCCGTCGCCGAAGTTCGGGACGCTCGAGGTGCGCATCTGCGACGGAATCCCGACGATGTCGGAGCTGATGAGCATCTCCGCGTTGACCCATTGCCTCGTCGAGTACTTCTCCACCGAGCTTGATGCGGGACGTGAGCTGCCGACCATGCCGCCGTGGTTTGCCCAGGAGAACAAGTGGAGGTCGGCCCGCTATGGGATGGACGCCATCGTCATCCTCGACAAGAACGCCGAGGAGGAGCTGGTGACCACCGACCTCGTCCGCGTGCTCGAGCGGCTGGCTCCGGTGGCTTCCCGGTTGGGATGCACCGACGAGCTTGCGGGCATCGAGGACATCATTCGCGACGGGGCGTCCTACCAGCGCCAAGTTGCCGCCGGAGGAGCCGGCACCGACCTCGACGCGGTGGCTGAGCTGCTGGTGCGAGAAATGCGGGCAGGGCGCCCGCCGACCCTGCCGCGGCGCTAGTTGCCAGCTCGTCACACAGCATGTGGGCTGTCTCACAGATGTTCTTGGACGAACCGAGTTCGCCAGGTTGTTGAAATTTGTATGACTTCCACAGACATGCGTCCGTTCACTGCCACCTCGACCTCGACGTCGACCGAGACTGTCGACTTCTGGTTCGACCCCCTCTGCCCCTTCGCGTGGATCACCTCACGCTGGATGCTTGAGGTCGAGAAGGTTCGCGACGTCGAGACGAGTTTTCATGTCATGAGCCTGTCGGTGCTCAACGCGGACAAGGACGTCGATCAGCGCTACAAGGACATGTTGGAGCGCGGCTGGGGTCCGGTTCGCATCGCGATCGCGATCGAGCGCGCGCACGGCGCCGAGGCCCTTCGGCCGTTCTACACATCGATCGGCACCAAACACCACAACGAGGGTCGCGAGTTCGACAAGGCCTTGTACGAGGAGGTCCTCGATGAGATCGGTCTCCCGCTTGACCTGGCCGCCGCTGCGGAGGACACCTCACTGGATGAAGCCGTGCGAGCCTCGCACCAGGACGGCATCCAGCGCGTCGGAGAAGAGGTCGGGACACCGGTCGTCTCGGTCGGCGGCACGGCCTTCTTCGGACCGGTCCTGACGCGCATCCCGCGCGGGGAGGATGCGGGCCTGATCTTCGACGGCACACGCCAGCTCGCCGGGTTCGACTACTTTTTCGAGCTCAAGCGGACCCGTACCGGAGATCTCGACTTCACCTGAGTGCCATGATGTCGGGGTGGATCTGAGAGCCGGGTACGAACGTCGGCGCAAGACATTCGTCCACAGTCATCGTGTTGACCGGTCCTATCAGCGCCGAGTCGCCGTGGCGGTCTGGGTCGTTGCGGCTCTGCTGTTCGCGGTCGCAGTGCTGCTCAGGTGGTTGATCGATGGGGTGCATCCGCTCCTCACCGTGCTGCTCGGCGTCGGGGTCGTGGCGACGGTTCTGTCGTTGACCCGACCGGCCTCGCCGCCTCATGCCCACGGGCTCAGTGGAGTTCCGGACGAGCCCTGCGGCAACGACAGCGTCGATCTCGGGGCGTGGGTGATCGCCGCGCGGTGGGGCGGCGCGACAGCCCTGCTGTCGTACGCAATCGGTCTGCCGGCGTGGACCGTGCTTGTCGCCTTGGCCGTCATCGCAGTGGGTGCGGGTCGAGTGATCGGCTACAGGTTCTGGGTCTGGCGTCGCACGAAGGCCATTGCGCGAGCGCTTCGTGCGCACGGTCCGCGCTTTGCGATCGCCTATGCGGGCTACGCCGGGGGAACGACTCACCTGTCGATGTGGGAGGGACCGCTGTTGAGCGCGGGCCATCCCGGGGTGATCTTCAACTTCCGTGACGAGTACTGCGCCTATCTCCGCGAGAACACCGACATCACGTCGCCGTTCATACAGGTCAGCTCGGACCTGAACCGCGACCTCGAGCACCTGATCGTCCCTGGCCTGGGCGCCTTCTTCTACGTCCACAATGCGATGACCAATCTGCGATTCATGTCCAAACCGCAGGTCAAGCACATCTGGTTGGGTCACGGAGACTCCGACAAGCCCGCGAGTGTCTTTGCGCGCCACGCCAAGTACGACCTGCTCGTGGCGTCGGGGAGTGCGGCGATCGACCGGTATGCAGAAGCCGGCGTCCACATCCCACGCGAGAAGTTCGTCGTGCTGGGACGGCCGCAGGTGCGCGAGATCGAGTCGGCCACGGCTCCGATTGCGACCGTCGACCGCCCGGTGGTGCTCTATGCGCCGACCTGGCAGGGCAAGAGTGATGATGTCGACTTCTCGTCGCTGGCGCTCGGCGCGGCGATCATTCGGCGACTCGTGGATCGTGCTGACATCATGTTTCGCCCGCACCCACTGTCGAGCCGCCTTCCCAAGTACAAGCAACTCGTGGACGAGATCGATGCTCTCCTGGCGGCTGACACGGCCGATCCGGCCACGCCGGGCCAGCACCAGTGGGGAGAGAAGCCCAACCAGATCTGGTCGATCTTTGAGTGCATGAACCGTTCGGACGCACTCGTGTCTGACGTCTCGAGTGTCGTCTCCGACTGGCTGCAGTCGGGCAAGCCGTACGCCATGGTCAGTCCCCGCTGGGACGAGTCGACGTTCCGACAGAAGTTCCGCGTGGCGCAGGCCGGATACGTCCTGCTCGCCGACCTGTCCAACGCCGCTGAGGTGTTCGACGACATGTTCGGGGTCGACACGCTTCGGGACAAGCGGATGGCGCTGCGTACCAAGGTTTTGGGCGGGTTCGACGGCAGCGAGTCCGCGGAGGCGTTCGCAGCCTATTTCGGCGAGATGTTCTCCCGGTTCGGCAACCAGAACTGATCGCTGGGAGACTTCGACCATGCGCGTTCACATTGCCGCCGACCATGCCGGCTTCGAGCTCAAGACCCACCTCATCGCCTGGCTCTCCGGCCAGGGCCACGAAGTGGTCGACCACGGTGCACACGAATATGACGCGGAGGACGACTATCCGCCGTTCTGCGTTGCGGCATCCGCCGCTGCTGTGGCGGACGCCGACTCCCTCGGCATCGTGATCGGTGGGTCCGGCAACGGCGAGCAGATTGCCGCCAACAAGGTCAAGGGAGCCCGCGCCGCCCTGGCATGGAGCACCGAGACGGCCGGGTTGGCACGCCAGCACAACAACGCCCAGGTGATGGCGATCGGCGCGCGCATGCACACCGCCGACGAGGCGACTCGCATCGTCGAAGCGTTCCTGACGACGCCGTGGAGCGATGCGGCACGCCACCAGCGCCGCATCGACATGCTGCTCGCCTATGAGGAGACCGGCGAGTTTGCCTGAGGGGCACACGCTTCATCGACTCGCCGCGGAACTGACGACCGCATTCGGCGGTCGCAGAGTTTCATCCTCAAGTCCACAGGGGCGCTTTGATGTCGGCTCCGCACGGCTCGACGGGCGCATCCTCGAACGGGCAGAGGCCTGGGGCAAGCACCTGCTGATCGACTTCGCCGACGTCCGAGAGCGCGTTCACGTGCACCTCGGCATCTACGGCTCGTTCGTCGTGGCGCCAGCCGGCCAGCCTCCGGTCGGGCAGGTGCGGTGGCGCATCACCAATGCGGCGTCCACGGCGGACCTCCGGGGACCGACGGTGTGCGAGCTGCTTGACGGTGACGAGGCAGATGCCCTCATCGCCCGTCTCGGACCCGACCCGCTGCGCGCGGACGCGGATGCCGAGACCGCCTGGCAGCGCATCAGCGCCTCCCGGGCTCCGATCGCCACCCTTCTGATGGACCAGCGAGTGCTCTCAGGGGTGGGCAATGTCTATCGCGCGGAGCTGTTGTTTCGGCACGGAATCGATCCTGAGCTGGCCGGCCAAGATCTCGATCGCGCGACATTCACGGCCATGTGGGACGACCTTGCAGACCTGATGCGCCGTGGTGCACGTACCGGGCGCATTGACACCGTCGCCCCCGAGCACGAACCAGAGGCGATGGGTCGAGCTCCCCGCGTCGACGATCATGGTGGCGAGGTCTACGTCTATCGCCGAACCGATCAGGCATGCCTCATTTGCGGGACTCCCGTGCGCACGCGAGTCCTTGCTGGCAGAAACCTCTTTTGGTGCCCCACATGCCAACATCGTGGATAAGGTCAATCAGGTGGTCAACAGGCTCCGCCGGGCAACTCCCAATGTCGCGAGATATCTTGACGACCGCATCGTGCGCTGGCGCACCGGCTCGAACGAGGGACAGTTCCTGGTTCTCGCCGTATTGATCGGCGTAGTCATCGCTATGACGCTGCTGTCCTTGGTGAGCTATCCCGTACTGCCATCAGGGACGTTCGTGGTCCCCATGCTGCTGGGCACCTTGGCGCTGCGATTCAGGCCATTGCTGGTGCTCGTCGTGGTCACGGTCCTGTGCTTGGGCGCCACCTTGGCAAAAGAGGTCTCCCATACCGGTTTCGTGGCCGGCCGCATCAGCTCCATTGGCGCCATTGCGATCGTCATCGCCATCATCTTGTTCGACTCGAGCCGTCGCCGCAGCGGTCTGCCCGGGCCTCTCGGGGAGGCGATGCTGGTCGACCTTCGCGACCGGTTGCAGGCACAGGGAGTCGTTCCTCCGTTGCCGAACGGCTGGTCCGCGCAGTCGGCGATGCTGACGGCGGGAGGGGTGAAGTTCGCGGGGGACTTCCTGGTCGCCAACCTGTCCGACGACGAGTCGCGTCTGGAGATGGTGCTGGTTGACGTGTGTGGCAAGGGTGTCTCAGCTGGAACACAGTCGCTGCAGTTCGCCGGGGCGCTGGGCGGACTCATCGGTGCGCTGCCCCCATTGGGTCTCTTCTCAGCGGCCAATGACTTCCTGAACAGGCAGCACTGGGACGACAGCTTCGCCACCGCCGTCCACGTCCTGGTGGATCTTCGGACCGGCGACTACACGATCATCAATGCCGGGCACCCGCCCGCGCTGCGGTGGGATGCGGCGCGCCGCACATGGGACGTTGATGGCGCCCGCGGCACCGCACTGGGCATCGTGAATCGCGCGGAGTTCCACCAGACAGTGGGCACTCTCGCTCCCGGCGATGCGCTGATGTTCTACACAGACGGGGTGGTGGAGAGCCGCACCAAGGACTTCACCGCCGGAATCGAATGGCTCCGCGACATTGCCGGAACGGTCGTCTCATCGGGTTTTGACGGCGCTCCGCGACGGATACTTGCCCGGGTCGAGTCCGGCGACGACGACCGGGCCGTACTGGTGCTCAGTCGCGCGCTTTCGACGGCTTCGGCTGGGGGAACTGGCTTTTCATAGCCGCATCCCAGACGCGCGCTCCGATGAGCCGGCGACTCGTGATGGCCATCTTTGCCGATGGGGTGACGGTGTAACGGATCTTGGGTCGCTTCGCCTTGAGTGACTTCTCGATGACCTTGGCCACCGAGTCGGGTCCGCCGCCAAGATGCCGCATGGGACCGGAGTAGACCTCCTTGGTCGACGTGGCAACGGTCTTGTTGAACTCCGCATATGGCCCGTCGTGGTTCCCCGTCATTGAGGCGACCGCAGCGTTCTCGAAATTCGTGGTGATCAGCCCTGGCTCGACGATGACCACCTGTACGCCAAAGCCGGCGACCTCGAACCTCATCGCGTCAGACAATGCCTCAACCGCGTACTTGGTGGCGTGGTAGATCCCGCCGCCCGGAAACACGAGTCGGCCGCCCATCGACGAGATGTTGACGATGCGCCCCGAGCCCTGGTCGCGCATGGCGGGCAGAACGAGCTGGCTCATGCGCAGGAGCCCGAACACGTTCGTCTCGAACTGACGACGCACGTCGTCGAGGTCGAGCGTCTCGGCTGCGCCGGATTGGGAGTAGCCCGCGTTGTTGATCAGCGCGTCGATGCGACCGGTCTCGTCGAGGACGGTCGCGACGGCGGTGGACATCGAGTCCTCGCTGGTGACGTCGAGCGCGAGTGTGCGGCAACCCTTGGCCTCGAGACCCTCGAGCGTCTCGGGCTTGCGGGCGGTGGCGTACACGGTCCATCCAGCCTTGGCCAGGCGTGCGGCGGTCGCCTCCCCGATGCCGGAGGAGCAGCCGGTGATGAGCACAGTGCGTTCAGTCATCCCCGCAGTCTAGGGACGAATGGCGAGAGCGGACGACGATCCCTGGTGTGGCGCCTTCGGCGCGGTGATGGGGCCCATGAGTGGTGCGTCCGCTCCGTGGGAACGGCTTCGCCGTGATTGAGAGCGGACGACGATCCCTGGTGCGGCGCCTTCGGCGCGGTGATGGGGCCCATGAGCCTCGCCGTCCCCTCGGGGGGACCGCTGCGCGGTGTGTGGAGCGGACGACGAGACTCGAACTCGCAACATTCTGCTTGGAAGGCAGAGACTCTAACCAATTGAGTTACGTCCGCGAAGCCTTGCGGCAACAACATCCATCCTGCCATATCGCACGGGCGCCTCAGTCACCTGTGTCAATGATGCGATCGGCATGGATGAGCGTCTGCTCAGCTGCGAAATGACGCGCTTCCTGCTCGGCCCAGATGTCCCAGTACGGCTCGTACGCGCCGCCGTCGCGAGACAGCGCGCGTCGCTTGCGCACGTCCAACGGGGCGTCGACCCACAGCAGCAGGCTGAGGAACGGGCGGATCGGCGAGGCGCCGCTGCCGACGCCGTCAAGGATCAGCAGCCGGGTCGGCGGTATGCGAAGGGTCGACCCAGGTCGATCCCTGTCCCAGTCCCAACGAGCGATGTGGCCGATCTCGTCGGCGGCGATGCGATCAAGCACGCCAGTGCGTACGAGGGGCGGCGTCCTCTCCAGCCCGTGCCAGCCGGGATAGATGTCGTCGAAGTGGAGAATGCTGCCGCCAGTCGACTCGGCCAGTCCTGTGGCGAGGCTCGTCTTGCCCGATCCGCTCGGCCCGTCGAGGGCAACGACCGTCGTGGTTCCGCAGGCAGGTTGCCGCTGCGCGATGAGCGCTGTGAGTTCGGCGTACCGGATGCGGTTCACCCTCCAAGTGTCCACTAGAGTGATCGGGCTACGGGATGTAGCGCAGCTTGGTAGCGCATCCGCTTTGGGAGCGGAGGGTCGCAGGTTCGAATCCTGTCATCCCGACACAGTTTGCATCTGGCGACGCGAATCAGCGGCCGTGCCAATTGCCCATGACGGGCAGGTCTAAACCCTCTGAACGCAGTGGTTTTTGTCACGTTGATGGGTGCGTAACGCTGCGGTTCATCCGCGCGTTTTCGGGAGTGATCCAGATGAAGCAGTCCGTCTGGAGAGGCACTTACCTCCTAGGAGCGACCCGTCATGAAACGTGTATGTGTTGTTTTCGCCGTCCTCTCCCTGAGTCTGCTGCATGTCGGCGTTGCCAACGCCGCGTCGGCGTCGACCCCGGCCAACCATCCTGACCATCGCGGCGAGGCCAAAGGTCACGCAAAGAATGAACCGGGCAAAACCACGGCACCCGATCAGATGAAGAAGTCCGCGCAGCCTCCCGCCCAACGTGGTGGCGCCGACCCTGCCCGTGGCAACGTGAGGAACGAGAACCCAAAGATCACGTTCTGTCATGTGCCGCCGGGCAACCCGGCGAACGGCCACCTCATCACGACCTCGGTGAACGCAATCCAGCCCGGCCACACCGGTCATTCGGATGACATCATTCCCCCGTTCACCTTCGTCAAGCACGGCAGAACGGTCTCGTTTTCAGGACAAAACTGGGATGCAGACGGGCAGGCGGCCCTGGCAAACGGGTGCCGCGCTGCTGCGGCTGTCGGCGGTAGGTCCGGTCAGCTATCACTGGAGGGCGCCAGCCGTGTCAGAGGTGCAGCGGTCGGAACCGACAGCGCCAGTGAAAGTCGTGTCGGCAGCACCGGAAGCGAAGGAAGCAAAGCCAGCGGCGAGAGTGAAAGCGGGTTCTTCAACTCGTTCTTGCCGGAAGCGGGTGGGCCGCGGATCGCTTTGCTCGTAGCGGGATTCGGGCTTGTCGCCGGCGGGGGAGCCCTGTTGTGGGCTCGTCGCCGGGACGTCATCGGCTGATTGCGCACGTGAAGAGACGGCAACGGGTGCGTGGCTTGGTCCAGAAAGCCACGCACTCGTTTCTGTCCCATTCGGTGCGCATGAGAGACTGGTATTTCGCCGCGCCGCCGACTGAGAGTCGTCCGCAGCACCCCAGCGCACACACCCGACACATGCAGGAGTCAGTCACGTGAAAAGCAGCACCGAGTCCCTGAGCCCCACCCGGGTCAAGCTCACCATCGAGGTGCCGTTCGAGGAGTTCAAGCCGAGCCTTCAGGCCGCTTACAAGACGATCGGTTCGCAGATCACGATCCCAGGCTTCCGCAAGGGCAAAATTCCCGACGCCATCGTCGACCAGCGCATCGGACGCCCCGCCGTCCTCGATGAAGCCATCAACTCCGCCCTGCCCGGTTGGTACAGCCAGGCGCTGCAGGACTCCAAGATCCAGCCGCTCAGCCAGCCCGACATCGACCTCACCAAGTTCGTCGACGGTGAGCCGATCGAGATCACTGCCGAGCTCGACGTGCGCCCCGAGCTCGTCCTCCCCGATGTCTCCAAGATCGCCGTCACGGTTGAGGATGCCGCCGTGAGCGATGACGACGTGGACGAGCAGATCGAGGAGCTGCGCAAGCGCTTCGCGACGTTCATCGAGGTCGAACGGGCCGCTGCCGATGGCGACTTCGTCACGATCGACCTTTCGGCCTCGCAGAACGGCACACCGATCCCGCAGGCGCAGGCCGAGTCGATGCCATACACCGTTGGTTCGGCCACGATGCTCGATGGCCTCAATGAAGCCATCATCGGTCTCACGGCAGGGGAGTCAAACACGTTCTCGACGCAGCTCGCCGGCGGAGAGCTGGCCGGTGAGGACGCCGACGTCACCGTCGTCCTGCGTGACGTCAAGGAGCAGCAGCTTCCTGACCTCGACGACGACTTCGCCCAGACCGCTTCACAGTTCGACACGCTTGACGAGCTGCGTACCGATCTCACCGATCGCGTCACCCGTGGCAAGCGCATGGAGCAGGCCAACGAGGCCCGCGACCTGATCCTCGACGAAATCGTCAGCAAGGTTGACGCACCGTTGCCCGAAAACCTCGTCACCGAGGAGCTTGACTCGCGTCGCCAGCAGATCGTGCAGCAGCTCGAGCAGGCCGGCATCGCGTTCGAGACCTACCTCGCCGACGAGGAGCAGACCGAGGAAGAGTTCGAGGCCGACCTCGAGCGCCGCGTGCGTGAGGCACTGATCGCCCAGTTCGTCCTCGACCAGGTCGTCGCGACCGAGGAGTTCGGCATCGACGACTCCGAGCTCTCAGCGCACATCATGCGCCGCGCCCAGCAGTCGGGCGAGGAGCCCAGCGCCTACATCCAGCACATCATGGAGCACAACCACGTTCCGGAGATGGTGAGTGAGGTGCTGCGGGGCAAGGCGCTCGCGTCGCTGGTCGAGTCCGCAATCGTCACCGACAAGTCCGGCCAGACGATCGAGTTGTCGCGCCTGCAGGCTGACGGCACCTACCGCGAGGACGAGCCAGAGGACGAGGCCGCCAAGCCCGCCAAGAAGGCTCCGGCCAAGAAGGCCGCCAAGAAGGCTCCGGCCAAGAAGGCCGCCGACCAGTAGACGTGACCAGAAACTCGCCGCCGAAATTGTCATTTCGGTGTGCGAGACCGGCACTATGGAGTCATGCCCGCTGATCCCGTACGCACGACAGATGTCGCTGCGCTTGCGCTCGATTACGGCGATCGCCTGATCGTCGGGACGATCCGCGACATCCATCAGGCGGTCTCGTCACGGGCCTTTCGGGCGACCCGGGTCATTGGCGGGCGAGTTCCTGAGTCGCTGCACGACGCCGCGGTGACCAGCGTCTACGGTGCGATCTCCGGCGTCCTTCGGTTGTCGAGCGGGTCCGTCCGGGCGCTGTCGTCCAAGGGTGTGGGTCGACCAGTGGAGAGCTCACGGCGTGGGCGCCTCGTGGTCGCGGCGCTCAATGGGCTGATCGGCGACGAGCTGCGCATGCTCGATGATCCGCAGGCCATCACGATGGCTGTTCGCGTCGACGGCGAAGACATCCCGGCAACAGGGTGGCCCCTCGCGCAGGCATTCCGCGACGCCACGAGTCACCCGGTCATCTTCCTGCACGGGCTGTGCGAGAACGACGAGTCGTGGAGCAACTCTGCCGAACGGTGGGGCACCACGTACGTCCAACGCGTCGAGGCAGAAACTGATGGCACCCCAGTCATGCTCCGCTACAACACCGGCCTGCACATCTCCGAGAACGGCAAGCACCTCGACACGTTGATCCAGCAGCTGGTCGAGTCATGGCCGGTGGCGGTCACGCGCATCACCCTTGTAGGACATTCGATGGGCGGCCTCGTCGTACGAGCCGCGACCAACCACGCGACCGCGTCAGGCCAGACCTGGCAGCATCTCGTGCGTGATGTCGTGTGTCTCGGCACACCCCATGCCGGTGCCAACCTCGAAAAGGTTGCGCACCTCGGGTCCCGGCTGCTTCGCTTCTGGCCCGAGTCGACTCCGTTCAGCTCGATCCTCGAGAGCCGGTCGGCCGGGATCGTTGACCTGCGCCACGGCTACATCACCCAGGATGAGTGGGAGGGTCAGGACCTCACAGCCCAATGGGGTCTCGATCGCATCGCGGCGGCCCCGCTCCCGTATGCCGAATACCACTTCGTCGCCGCGACCCTGGGTGCAACGCAGCGACACCCCGTGAGCTCGGTGCTGGGAGACCTGCTGGTCCACTTCTCCTCGGCGACAGGTGTCGGCAGGTCCGGCGCGATCGTCGAAGGCGCCCGGTTCGAGTACCTCCCCAGCGCCAACCATTTCGCCCTCCTCAATCACCCGCAGGTGGGAGACTGGCTCGTCACGTGGCTCAACGCCCGCACGCGAACCATGCGAGCACTCCCTGCATCGCCACGACAAGCCTGAATCAACCTGAGGAGAACTATGTCCAACAAGCCACTCATCGAGGGCAGCGTCGAGATCGCCGCATCACCGGAGAAGGTCTGGTCGCTGGTGTCCGATCTCAAGCGCATGCCGGAGTGGAGCCCCCAGGTTCGCAAGCAGATCGTGCTCGGGCGCAGCGTCAAGAAGGGCACGCGCACGCTCAACATCAACGGACAGGGCAAGCTGCGTTGGCCGACCTCCGCGAAGGTCGTGAGCTTCGAGCCCAACAAGCAGCTCGCGTTCCAGATCGTCGAGAACCGTACGGTCTGGACCTACGACCTCGAGGAGACGGCGGCCGGCACCCGGTTGACCGAGTCTCGTACCGTGCCGAACGGCGTGACGAAGTTCTCCAATGTCAGCACCGGCAAGCTCCTTGGAGGGACGGACAAGTTTGAAGACGGACTCGGAGCCGGCATCAACACCACTCTCGGTCGCATCAAGGCAGCGGCGGAGCAGGCCTGATGGGTCAGCCGTCGCTCGAGGCCGAGATCGACATTGCCGCCAGTCCGGACGTGGTGTGGGCAGCGATCTCCGACATCTCGTCGATGAAGCGACGCAGCCCTGAGCTGGCGATGATGCGCATGCTCGGCAAGCCCCAAGTGGGCCGCCGCAGCATCAACCTCAACCGGCGCAAGGGTTTCGCCTGGCCGACGACGTCGCGCATCACCCGCTGGAAGCCTCCGACCAACGACGACGGTCACGGGTCATTGGCGTTCTCGGTGTGGCCCACCGACGTCGAGTGGTCCTACGACCTTGAACCGACACCCACCGGGACGCGGGTTGTCGAGCGCCGTACCGCTCTGCCCGACCCATCGTTGTCGGTGCGGCTGACGGCTCGCTGGGCGCTCGGGGGAGCCGACCCCCACGACGTCGAGCTGCTCGAGGGCATGAACGCGACCCTCGCAGCGCTCAAGTCCGAGGTCGAGTCCGGAAGCTGAGCGGGCAAACCGAGGCTCGCGTCACGCTGTCAGCGAACAGCCGTGTTTTCGCGTGTGTTGCGGGTGTGCGCCGTCTAGGTTTGAGGCGTGACCAACTCACCGAACTCCAATCCGACGGCGATGGCCGGCGAGGCCGGGCCATCCGACCTCGACGGCCACATCTACCAGCGGCTGCTCAAGGAACGCATCGTGTTCCTGGGCGCCGAGGTACGCGACGCCAACTCCAACGCGATCTGCGCGCAGATGCTGCTCCTCAATGCCGAGGACCCGCAGGCCGACATCTATCTCTACATCAACTCACCGGGTGGCTCCGTCGACTCCGGCATGGCGATCTACGACACGATGCAGTTCATCTCCAACGATGTTGCGACGTTCGGTATGGGCCTCGCCGCCTCGATGGGTCAGTTCCTGCTCAACGCAGGCACCCCGGGCAAGCGATACGCCCTGCCCCACGCGCGCATCATGATGCACCAGCCCTCGGGCGGCATCGGCGGCTCCGCCTCCGACATCAAGATCCAGGCCCAGCAGAGCGTGCTGCTCAAGAAGCAGCTCAACGAGCTGCAGGCGCAGCACAGCGGCCAAACCGTTGAGCAGATCGAGATCGACTCCGACCGTGACCGGTGGTTCACGCCGGAACAGGCCAAGGAGTACGGCCTGATTGACCACGTCGTGTCGAGCGCAGGGGATCTGGCATGAGTGAGCGCCAGCGAATGAATCATGTGGCTGCAGTCATGCCGTCGCATTCGTACAGTAGTTTTTCGACGGAGGCGACGGCATGAGCTATTACATCCCGCAGTGGGAAGAGCGCACGTCCTACGGTTTCCGTCGGATCGACCCCTACACCAAGCTGTTCGAGGACCGCATCATCATGCTGGGCACCCCGATCAGCGATGACGTCGCCAACGCCGTCATGGCTCAGCTCATGTCGCTTCAGGCCATGGACCCCGATCGCGACATCAGCATCTACATCAACTCGCCCGGTGGCTCGTTCACGGCGCTGACAGCGATCTACGACACGATCCGCTACATCAAGCCCGATGTGCAGACTCTGTGCCTGGGTCAGGCAGCCTCGGCCGCCGCGATCCTGCTTGCGGCCGGCACGCCCGGCAAGCGGCTGGCACTGCCCAACAGCCGCATCCTGATCCACCAGCCCTACACCGAGGGCACCGGCGGTCAGATCTCTGACCTGGAGATCCAGGCCAACGAGATCTTCCGGATGCGCGAGCTGATGGAAAAGATGCTCGCCGAGGCCACCGGAAAGTCGATGGAGGAGATCAGCAAGGACGTCGATCGCGACAAGATCCTGACCGCCGAGCAGGCTGTCGAATATGGTCTCGTCGACGAGGTCCTCAACACGCTCAAGGTTCCGGCGAACTGACATCAGACACGAATGCGACGCGAGCGTATGACCAAGACGAGGCGTCCAATCGCGGCTAGGGTGAAAAAGAGGCCTTGCACGTCTCGGGCCGAACGCAGCAATCGAGAGGACTCTTCACGTGGCACGCATTGGTGAAACCGCCGATCTGCTGAAGTGCTCTTTCTGCGGCAAGAGCCAAAAGCAGGTCAAGAAGCTCATCGCAGGTCCGGGTGTCTACATCTGCGACGAGTGCATCGACCTGTGCAACGAGATCATCGAGGAGGAGCTCGCCGAAGGCGCTGAGCTCAGCCTCGGCGAGTTGCCCAAGCCGCAGGAGATCTACGACTTCCTCAACGGCTACGTGATTGGGCAGAACGGCGCCAAGAAGTCGCTTGCTGTCGCGGTCTACAACCACTACAAGCGTGTCCAGTCGCAGGCCTCCAGCACCCGAGGCAAGGACGATCAGGTCGAGCTGGCCAAGTCCAACATCCTGCTGGTGGGACCGACCGGCTGTGGCAAGACCTACCTCGCGCAGACGCTCGCCCGCATGCTCAACGTTCCGTTCGCGATCGCAGATGCCACGGCGCTCACCGAGGCCGGCTATGTCGGCGAGGACGTCGAGAACATCCTGCTCAAGCTGATCCAGGCCGCCGACTACGACGTCAAGAAGGCCGAGACGGGCATCATCTACATCGATGAGGTCGACAAGATCTCGCGCAAGAGCGAAAACCCGTCGATCACCCGCGACGTCTCCGGTGAGGGTGTGCAGCAGGCCCTGCTCAAGATCCTTGAGGGCACGACCGCCTCGGTTCCGCCGCAGGGTGGCCGCAAGCACCCGCACCAGGAGTTCATCCAGATCGACACGACCAACGTGCTGTTCATCGTCGGTGGAGCATTTGCCGGTCTTGACCAGATCATCGAGCAGCGCAGCGGCAAGATGGGCCTTGGTTTCAACACGGGCCAGGCTGACGTCGCCAAGATCAAGGACGAGCCGTCCAAGCTCTATTCCAAGGTGTTGCCCGAAGATCTGCTGAAGTTCGGTCTGATCCCCGAGTTCATCGGCCGCCTCCCGGTCATCGCCGCCGTCGACAACCTCGACA
The DNA here is from genome assembly GCA_963760105.1 of uncultured Actinomycetota bacterium. Classification (GTDB taxonomy): domain Bacteria; phylum Actinomycetota; class Actinomycetes; order Propionibacteriales; family Nocardioidaceae; genus Aeromicrobium. The sequence goes on along the minus strand of CAVXBP010000012.1, from coordinate 160,911 downwards.
AGGATGCGCTCGTCGCGATCCTCACGACGCCTCGCAACGCGCTGACCAAGCAGTATGAGCGGTTGTTCGAGATTGACGGTGTCGAGCTCGAATTCAGCACCGATGCGTGCGAGGCCATGGCAGACCTGGCGTTGACGCGCGGCACCGGCGCACGCGGACTCCGCTCGATCATCGAGGCTGTGCTTGAGCCGGTGATGTACGAGATCCCGAGTCGGGACGACGTCGCCAAGGTCATCGTCACCGAACAGACGGTTGCCGGTGCCGAGGGCCCCACGATCCTCACCCATGACGAGGTCGCCAAGAAGGCGTCCTAGCACTCGATTTCTCGAAGGGACACGCTTGTGGCAACCGCCGACCTCGCACTACTGGGGGCGACCGGATTCACGGGTTCCCTGACCGCCGACTACCTCGGCGAACACCTTCCGGCCGGGTCCAACTGGGCCATCGCCGGACGCAACAAGGCCAAGCTCAAGGTCATTGCCGAGCGCATTGAGGGCAACGGTGGCATCCGCCCGCACATCGTGGAGGCGGATGTTGGCGACGAGCTGTCGATGGCGGCTCTAGCAGCGCAGACCCGGGTTCTGATCACGACGGTCGGCCCCTACGTCAAACATGGCGAAGCGGCGGTCAAGGCATGTGCCGAGGCGGGCATCGCGTACGTCGACCTCACGGGCGAGCCCGAGTTCGTCGACCAGATGTGGCTCAAGTACAACGCGATCGCTGAGGCCAGCGGGGCCCGGATCATCCACGCCTGCGGCTTCGACTCGATTCCCTACGACCTCGGCGTGCTCTATACGGTCCAGCAGTTGCCTGAAGGCGTGCCGATCTCGGTCAAGGGTTATATCCGTGCCGGGGGCGGGCCGTCGGGTGGCACCTACCACTCCGCGATCGGTGCGTTCTCGCGCGTACGGCAGGCGGGCAAGACCGCCGCGGAGCGCAAGAAGTCCGAAGGTCGCCCGTTGGGCCGCCGCATTCGTGGTTCAGGCAAGATCGGACGCGGGGCAGGCGGCAACGGCTGGGCCTTGCCGCTGCCGACCATCGATCCGCAGATCGTGCTGAGGTCCGCCCGGGCACTCGAGCGTTACGGACCGGAGTTCACCTACAGTCATTTCGCGCAGTTCAAGCGGTTGCCGATGATGGTCGGCACCGTCGCGGGTGCAGGGGTGTTGATGGCCGGCTCGCAGTTGAGCGTCACTCGCAACCTGCTGCTCAAGCTCAAGGATCCCGGTGACGGGCCTGATGAGGCCAAGCGTGCATCATCATGGTTCAAGTTGCGGTTGATTGGGGAGGGCGGCGGCAAGACCGTCACGACCCAGGTCAGCGGTGGCGACCCCGGCTATACCGAGACGTCCAAGATGCTCAGCGAAGCCGCCATGTGCCTGGCGTTCGACGACCTGCCCCAGGTGTCAGGTCAGACAACGACGGCCGTGGCAATGGGCGATGCGTTGATCAAGCGCCTGCAGGCCGCCGGCATCACCTTCGAAACACTCTGATTGATCGCACTGCCTCACTCGGCGAGGGCGACCTCGACGGCGAGGTGTTCGACGGCCTCGGCAACGAGTGACAGGTCTCCGGTCACCCGACCGGCTGCCCGAACGTCGTCCAGCGCGGGTGTGAGTGCGTCGAGCTGATCCTGTGGCCCGCGGACGGTCACGGCCGTCGCCTCAGTCTTCTGGCTGACCTTCGCGGTCGACTTGGCGCCGCGAATGCCGGCCAACACTGTCGCTGCGGCCGCGAGCAGGGCGGGATCGTGGGTAGCGGTCGCGAGATCGACTTCGACTTCGGGCCAGGACGAGCGGTGGATCGAGCCTTCTTGCCACCAGGACCAGACCTCTTCGGTGACGTACGGCAGGAAAGGTGCGAGCAGGCGTAGCTGCACCGAAAGCGCGAGAACGAAGGCAGCCTTGGCAGAGGTGCCGACGCTGTCGTCCCGGCGCGATCGTTCCTTGACCAGCTCGAGGTAGTCGTCGCAGAACTCCCAGAAGAACTTCTCGGAGGCCTCGAGCGCCGACGCGTAGTCAAGCTCGTCAAAGCGTGCGGTTGCCTCCTCGACGACGAGTCGCAGCCGTTGGAGCATCGCGAGGTCGAGCGGCTCGGTGACCAGCGCGGTGTCGAGGAACGTCGCGTCAGCGCCCAGTCCGTACTGCTCCTCCGGGGCGAGGACGAACTTGCTCGCGTTGAGGACCTTCATGGCCAGACGGCGGCCGACCTTCATCTGCGTCTCGTCGAAAGGCGAGTCGGTGCCGGGTCGCGCGCCTGCCGCGCGCCAGCGGACGGCGTCGGCGCCGTACTTGCTGAGGATCTCGTCCGGCACGACGACATTGCCCTTGGACTTGCTCATCTTCTTGCGATCCGGGTCAACCACGAAGCCCGAGATCGCGGCATTGCGCCATGGTGCGACACCATGTTCCAGGTGGGACCGGACCACGGTGGAGAACAGCCACGTACGGATGATGTCGTGGGCCTGCGGGCGAAGGTCCATGGGGAAGGTGCGTTCGAACAGGTCGTTGTCGCGCTCCCATCCGCAGGCGATCTGCGGTGACAGTGACGACGTTGCCCAGGTGTCGAGCACGTCAGGATCGGCGATGAATCCGCCGGCCTGGCCGCGCTGCGACTCGTCAAAGCCCGGAGGGGCCTGTGCGGCCGGGTCGACCGGCAACGAGGCCTCGTCAGCAAGGATTGGTGCGTCGTAGTCGGGCTGCCCGTGCTCGTCGAGGCGGTACCAGACGGGGAACGCCACGCCGAAGAAGCGTTGCCGTGACACCAGCCAGTCGCCATTGAGACCGTCGATCCAGTTGGTCAGGCGGGACTGCATGTACTTGGGTACCCAGTTGATCTCGCCACCGCGAGCCACCAGCTTCTGGCGCAGGTCGGCGTCGCGCCCACCGTTGGTGATGTACCACTGGCGGGTCGAGACGATCTCGAGCGGCTTGTCGCCCCGTTCGTAGAAGTTGGCCATGCGTTGGGTCGGCTTGGGTTCACCGTCGAGGTCGCCTGTCTCTCGGAGCGCCGCGACGGTGAGCTCGCGAGCGGTGAAGGTGGTCTTGCCGACGATCTCCGCGTAGCGCGCTTGGCCCTCGGGGTTGGTGATCCAGTCGCCGGCGTCCGCAAGGATTCGACCGTCGCGGCCGATGATGGTGCGGTTGGCCAGTTGCAGCTCGCGCCACCAGATCACGTCTGTCAGGTCTCCGAACGTGCAGCACATCGCGATGCCCGCACCCTTGTCCATCTCCGCAGCCGGATGCGCAACGACCGGGATCTCAACGTCATAGAGAGGTGAGCGCACGGTCGTGCCAAACAGTGGTTTGTAACGGTCGTCGTCGGGGTGCGCGATGAGCGCCACGCATGCGGCGATCAGCTCTGGGCGGGTCGTCTCGATGTAGACCGGCTCGCTGGGACCGTGGAAGGCGACGCGATGGTAGGCGCCGGGATATTCACGGGCTTCGAGCTCTGCCTGCGCGACGGCCGTCTGGTCCGTCACGTCCCAGAGTGTCGGAGCGTCCTGCTGGTATGCCTCGCCGCGCGCGACATTGCGCAGGAACGCACGTTGCGCGACGGTGCGGGACTCGTCGCCGATCGTGGTGTAGGTCTGCGTCCAGTCGACACTCAGGCCGAGAGTGCGCCAGAGCTGTTCAAAGACCTTTTCGTCCTCAACGACCAGCTGGTTGCACAGCTCGATGAAGTTCTGCCGGCTGACCGGCAGGGCGCGCCCGCCCTTGCCACCTGAACCTGTCGAAGGGTCGGCCGGTGGTGCGTAGTCGGGCTCGTAGGGCAGCGACGGATCGCAGCGCACGCCGAAGAAGTTCTGGACGCGCCGCTCGGTCGGCAGACCGTTGTCGTCCCAGCCCATCGGGTAGAACACCTCCTTGCCGCGCATGCGCTGATAGCGCGCGATCAGGTCGGTGTGCGTGTACGAGAAGACGTGGCCCACATGCAGCGAGCCGGAAACGGTCGGCGGGGGAGTGTCGATCGAGAAGACCTCGTCGCGACTCTTGCTGCGATCGAAGGTGTAGGTGCCCTGGTCGGCCCACCGGGCGGTCCAGGTGGCTTCCAGTCCTTCAAGGACGGGCTTCTCGGGGACGCCCAACGGCGAGGTCTGCGCTGTGTTTCGAACCGTGGTCACAACAGCCAAGTCTAAGGGCGGGCGTCGCGGGCCACCGTGGTGACCCGCGACGTGTGACAACCGCTAGACGTTGACCGTGGATTCGATGACTTCGTCACCAGCCCGGCCCTCGGGCACGTCCTCCTTGAGGGCGAGTTTGCTCGGCCACCAGATTTTCTTGCCGATGTCGAGGTTGAGCGCTGTGACCAGCACCGATCGCACGATGATCGTGTCCAGCAACACGCCGATCGCCACGGCGAAGCCGAGCTCGGCGAGGAACACGATCGGCAGGGTGGCGAGCGCCGCGAACGTGCCGGCGAGCACGAACCCGGCCGACGTGATGACACCACCAGTCGCCGCGAGACCAATCAGTGCGCCTCTCCGCGTGCCGAACTTCAACGCTTCCTCACGAACTCGCGTCATCAGGAAGATGTTGTAGTCGATGCCCAGGGCCACCAGGAACACGAAGATGAACAACGGTAGTGACGAGTCAGCACCCTCGAATCCGAAGACGTACTTGAACACCAGACCGCTGATGCCGAGGGCTGCTGCGAACGAGACGACGACGGTCAGCAACAGGATCACCGGAGCTGCGATTGATCGAAGCAGCACAGCGAGCACCAGGAGCACCACGATCAGGATGATCGGAATGATCAGGAGATTGTCCTCCGCAGAGGCCTCCTGCACGTCCTTGTTGACCGCGCTGTAGCCACCCACGAGAGCATCGGCTCCGTCGACGGCATGTGCGGCATCTCGCGCGCGGTCAATGGTGTCGAACGCGTCCTGCGAGTCCGGTGCCGACTGGAGCGTGGCCTCGAAGTAGGTCGTGCCTCCTGCCGCGCCCTTCTCGATGACAGAGGACGGGTCGAGGCCGTCCACGCCCGTGAGCGCCTCCTTGACAGCGCCTGCCTGAGCGGTGTTGGTGACAACGGCGACTGGGCTGCCGGCACCACCGGGGAAGTGCTGGGCGAGCTTCTTCTCGGCGACCACCGAAGGCTGCTCCTTGGTGAAGCTGTCCTCGTTGCTCATGCCGTTGGCGCCGAGCTGGGTGATGCCAAAGCCAAGCCCGATCAGGATCAACGTTGTCGTGACCCATACGGCGCGCGGACGCTTGGCGATGCGGAGCCCCGTCCTGGCCCAGATGCCGCTGTCGCTCTTGAGTGGGTCACCGAAGCGCGGGACGAACGGCCAGAAGATCCAGCGTCCCACGATGACCAGCAGCGCTGGCAGCGTCACCATCATGATCAGCAGGGCGCAGGCGATGCCCGCCGCTCCGACCGGGCCGAGGCCGGCGGTGGAGTTCATCTGCGCGAACATCAGGCACAACAGGCCGATGATCACGGTTGCACCACTCGCGAGGATGGCGGGAGCGGCGCGATGCAAGGCGTGAGCCATGGCCTCGTGACGGTCCTGGTAGTTGTGCAGCTCCTCGCGGTATCGAGCCACCAGGAGCAGGGCATAGTCCACCCCGGCTCCCAGGACCAAGACACTCAGAATGCCCGCGCTCTGCCCATTGACGGTGAGGTGGGCGTACTTGGCCAGCAGGTAGACGAAGCCCTGAGCCACCCCGACGGCCGCGACGCCGCAGATCAGGAACAGGATCGCCAGCTGAAGGCTTCGGTAGGTGATGAGCAGGATCACGAACACGATCCCCACGGCCGAGAGCAGCAGGATGCCGTCAATGCCGGAGAACGCCTCGGCCTGGTCGGCGCCCAGAGCGGCAGGGCCAGCGAGGCTGACGTCAAGGCCGCCGGTGTCCTTGTTGGCAATTGCTCCAATGTCGTCCATCAGGCCGGGAAGCTTCTCCCACCCGTCATCGCCCAGCAGCAGGGTCGGTATGACCTGGAGAGCCTTGCCGTCCTGTGACGGGATCGGACCAACAACGGCGTCGGTCACCGACTCGACCGACTTGAAGGCCTCGGCGTCAGCGGTGGCCTTGGCCATGTCAGCGGGGGTGATGCCTGCGTCGTTGACATAGAGAACGACTGCGGGGATCGCGTCAGGGTCAGAGAAGGCCTGCGACTTGTTGATCACCTTGGTCGACTCGGCGCTGCCGGGCAGCCACGAGCTGATGTCGTTTTCCTGGACACTCGTCAGCTTGCTGCCCAGGGATCCCATCACGGCGATCAGGCCGAGGGAGAGGGCGAGAATGACCCATTTGGTCCAGTGATGGGTGACCCACCCGGCAAAGTTGCGTTGCATGTGAAAGCTCCTTGTGTGGCGAGCAGAGATCAGGGGGTGATTTCGGTGACTCCATCATGGCGGATCAGACCGACGGTTTCGCTATCGGTGCCAACCCTGAGATCGTCCCTGAGCGATGCGATACTTGGTGGCAATGACCCCCACGTTTGCCGAGGTCGAGCGCGCGCTGCTCGGACGCTGGCCTGAGACCCGACTCGAACCTTCTCTCGATCGCATCGCCGCTCTGTGCAGGTTGCTTGGCGACCCCGAGCACGCCTACCCGGTCATCCACCTGACGGGCACCAACGGCAAGACCTCCACCAGTCGGATGATCGACTCGTTGTTGCGAGCGCTCGACCTGCGTACGGGTCGGTTCACCAGCCCTCACCTCCAGTCGATGACCGAGCGGATCGTGCTCGACGGCGAGCCGCTGTCGGAGCAGCTGTTCGTCGAGGCATTTGCCGACATTGCTGCCTACGCGCAGATCGTCGATGACTCGTCGGAGCACCCGCTGTCGTACTTCGAGATGATGACCGCGATGGCCTTCGCCGCCTTTGCCGACGCACCCGTCGACGCGGCAGTCATCGAGGTCGGCATGGGTGGCTCGTGGGACGCGACGAACGTCGCCACCGGTCAGGTCGCCGTGATCACTCCGATCGGGGTCGACCACAGCAGCTATCTCGGCGATCGTCCAGAGATCATTGCCGGCGAAAAGGCCGGCATCATCAAGGCCGGTTCGCACACCGTGATTGCCGAGCAGGAGCAGGGTGTCCTCGACGTGTTGATGAGCCGTGTCCTCGACGTCGGGTCGATCGCTCTCCACGAAGGCACCGACTTCGGCGTCAACAACAGGGCGACGGCGCTCGGCGGTCAGCAGATCACGCTCCAGGGCATCAGCGCGCAGTACGCCGACATCTTCCTGCCGCTTCATGGCGCCCACCAGGCGCACAACGCGGCCTACGCACTCGCGGCAGTTGAGGCGTTCACAGGCAGCAAGCAGCTCGATGACGAGCTCGTACGAGAGGCGTTCGCGCAGGTGACGTCGCCCGGCCGCCTTGAAGTCGTACGCCGCAGCCCGACCGTGCTGCTCGACGCGGCTCACAACCCGCACGGCGCTCATGCGACGGTCGAGGCGATCAAGGACGCATTCACGTTCAGTCCGCTGATCGGCGTCGTCGGCGTGATGGCCGACAAGGATGTCGAGGAGATGTTGCGCATCTTCGAGCCCGTGATGGCCGAGATCGTCTGCACCCAGAACAGCACCCCACGGTCGATGTCGGCACTGGACCTTGCCGAGGTCGCCGAGGACATCTTCGGCGCCGAACGTGTGACAGTCGTCGCCAGGCTCGACGATGCGCTCGAACGCGCTGTGCTCATGGCTGATGCCGCCGAGGGCTATGACGATGCGATCGGCAGTGGTGGCGTGCTCGTCACCGGCTCGGTCATCACCGTTGGCGAGGCGCGCGTGCTCTTCGGAGGCCAGACCTCATGAACGGCGTTGGCCGATGAGGGGAATGTGTGCGGCGATGCTGTCGCTCGAGGCCATCATCCTGGCGCTTGCCGTGCCGGTGATGATCTCGGTCGAGGACGTCTCCACGCCGCTCGCCCTGACGCTCGGTCTCGGACTGGCGGCGCTCTGCCTGCTGACGGCGGGCGCGCTGCGTCGCCGCGAGGCGTACGTGGTCGGTCACCTCATCCAGGTCGGAGCGATCGGTCTCGGGCTGCTCGTCCCCGCGATGTTCTTCGTGGGAGCGATGTTCGCAGCGCTCTGGTTCGGTGCCTTCTTCCTCGGTCGGCGCATCGAGGCCGACCGCGCCCGCTGGGCTGCGGAAGCCGCGACCGAGGCCGGCGCGGACGGCCGATAGGCTCGCGCTCATGGCTCAACGCACCCTTGTCCTGATCAAGCCCGATGCCGTACGTCGCGGTCTGGTCGGCAACGTCCTGTCCCGCTTCGAGGCCAAGGGGCTCTCAATCGTCGCGATGGAGCACCGGACGATCGACGCAGCCCAGGCCGACGCGCACTACGCCGAGCACACCGAGCAGCCGTGGTACCCGCCGCTACGCGAGTTCGCCACCTCGGGCCCGCTCGTCGCGTTGGTGCTCGAGGGTGACGAGGCGATCGCGGTCGTACGCCTGCTCAACGGCGCAACGGACGGCCGCCAGGCGGCACCCGGCACGATCCGGGGTGACCTGTCACTGTCCAACCGCGAAAACCTGGTGCACGCCTCGGACTCGCAGGAGTCTGCCGAACGTGAGATCGCGCTCTGGTTCCCAGCGCTCTGACGTCCGGCGTCGGTGCCGCGCCGGTCAGGTGTAGGTGACCGGCCGGAGGTGGTGGCTGACCTCGTGGAACTGCCCGCGCACGTCCTCGGGCAGCCAGATGACGTGGTTGGACACCGAGGCAAGATCGATGTCCTCCTGCATGGTCACCACGTCGACCACCTGACGGGGGAAGTCCCGTTCGCGGTCCTCGAATTGCAGGAGCGACACGCGTACGGTCACCCCGAACGTGTTGGGGTTGACGAAACCTATGCCCCAAAAATCAGCCGGCTCGTCCGTCGCCTTCTGGTCGAGGTCGATCATGACGGTCTTGATGTCGGCTTCGAGGGCTGGATGGTCGATCTCCTCGACCTCGGCCAACGTGACGTCCACGGCCCGCACGTCACGTGCACCGGGTCCGTCGAAGCGCAGGATCTCGCGCAACGTGCCGCCGGCCGGCAACACGGGACCGCCGCGATGTGAACCATGGACCGACTGGGTGGCCACGTTAGGCAGCTCGCGCCCCCAGATGTCACGCGGCGTGAACGCCAGTGTCGGAAGCACGGAGACGTCCGTGTTGTTCTCGACCGTCAGGACCTGGTCGGGGCCGCCGTCGGTTGCGACGGGAACGTACCGGATCGAGAACGGCTGCTTGGTGCGAGATCGACGGGCCACCCCGAAAGCCTAGGCCCCAAACCCCGTTACCCTTGAAGGCATGTCTGTTGAGTCGCTCTTTCCCCGCCTGGAACCGCTCCTGCCATCTGTCGGCAAGCCGATCCAGTACGTCGGAGGCGAGCTCAACGCGACCACCAAGCCGTGGGACTCCGCCCAGGTGCGTTGGGCACTGATGTATCCCGACGCCTACGAGGTCGGGCTGCCCAACCAGGGTGTCCAGATCCTGTACGAAGTGCTCAACGAGCGTGACTGGATCCTGGCTGAGCGCTCGTACGCAGTCTTCTCCGACATGGAGAAGGTGATGCGCGACAACGAGATCCCGCAGTTCACCGTCGACGCACATCGCCCGGTGAAAGCGTTCGACCTGTTCGGAATCTCGTTCTCGACAGAGCTCGGCTACACCAACTTCCTTACCGCACTCGATCTCTCCGGCATTCCGCTGCACGCGGTGGACCGCGGCGATGACGACCCGATCGTCATCGCCGGTGGCCACTCGGCCTTCAACCCCGAGCCGATCGCCGATTTCCTCGACGCTGCGGTTCTGGGCGATGGCGAGGAGATCGTCCTCGCGATCAGCGACGTGGTGCGTGAGTGGAAGGACGAGGGCCGTCCCGGAGGCCGCGACGAGGTGCTCATGCGCCTCGCCAAGTCTGGCGGTGTCTACGTCCCCAAGTTCTACGACGTCACCTACCTCCCCGACGGTCGCATCCAGCGGGTCGTTCCCAATCGCCCGGGTGTCCCGTGGCGAGTCGCCAAGCACACCCTGATGGACCTCGATGCCTGGCCCTACCCCAAGAACCCGCTGGTGCCCCTCGCCGAGACGGTGCACGAACGCTTCAGCGTCGAGATCTTCCGCGGCTGCACGCGCGGCTGCCGGTTCTGCCAGGCCGGGATGATCACGCGGCCGGTGCGTGAACGTTCGATCGAGGGCATTGGCGCGATGGTCCAGAACGGTCTCGACAAGACAGGGTTCGAAGAAGTCGGCCTGCTGTCACTGTCGAGCGCCGACCACACCGAGATCGGCGAGGTCGCCAAGCAGCTGGGCGACCGGTACGAGGGCACCAACACGTCGCTGTCCCTGCCGTCGACCCGGGTCGACGCGTTCAACATCACGCTGGCCAACGAGTTCAGCCGCAACGGTCGTCGTTCGGGACTGACGTTCGCGCCGGAGGGCGGCAGTGAGCGCCTCCGCAAGGTCATCAACAAGATGGTCACCGAAGAGGACCTCATACGCACCGTCGCGGCCGCCTATTCGCACGGGTGGCGCCAGGTCAAGCTCTACTTCATGTGCGGCCTGCCCACCGAGACCGACGAAGACGTCATGCAGATAGGCGAGCTCGCCAAGCGCGTGATCCAGACCGGTCGTGAGGTGTCAGGTCGCAACGACATCCGGTGCACCGTCTCGATCGGCGGGTTCGTGCCCAAGCCGCACACGCCGTTCCAGTGGGCCAGCCAGCTCGACCACGAGACCACCGACGAGCGCCTCAAGATGCTGCGCGACGAGGTCCGCTCCGACCGCAAGTACGGCAAGGCGATCGGCTTTCGTTATCACGACGGCAAGCCCGGCATCATCGAAGGACTGCTGTCCCGCGGCGATCGCCGGGTCGGCAAGATCATCGAGGCCGTATGGCGCGATGGTGGCCGCTTCGACGGCTGGAGCGAGCACTTCTCATACGAACGCTGGGAGACCCAGACCGCCGAAGTGCTGGCTGACGAGCCGATCGACCTTGACTGGTACACCGTCCGCGAACGTGAGTATGCCGAGGTGCTGCCTTGGGACCACCTCGACGCCGGCCTGGACCGTGACTGGCTGTGGGAGGACTGGCAGGACTCGCTCAATCCCGATGGGGCGCTTGAGGTCGAGGACTGCCGCTGGACGCCGTGCTTCGACTGCGGCGTATGCCCGCAGATGGACACCGAGATCCAGATCGGCCCCACCGGCAAGACGCTTCTCCCGCTCAGCGTCGTCTGAGCTCGTCTAAGACATCCCGGCCAGGGTGAGGTACCTCAGGAGCCTTTCTGAGGTAGGACCCGCACAGAAGTTAGGGCGTTCGCCCGATGTGTGGTGTCTACCTCAGCGACGAACGTAGGTCATGTCAGCAACTCACCCGAAAGGCAATTGACATGATTTCCGACTACATCGCACAGCAGGACAGCCTCAACCGCGAGCGTGAGCTCGTCACGAAGGTCGAACAGCGCAGGCTTGCCGCAGAGCGGATGGCCGACGAGCACTTCAATGGCGACCGTCTGGCCCTGATGGCGCACATCGCCCGTCAGGCCCGTGCCGCCCGCTCGGTCGCACACCCGGCCCATTGATGGCCTGCACCAAGCTCCCCTCCAGTCCCTGAATCCGCGGACCATGGAGGGGAGCTTCTTTTATGCCCGCAGCGTGTCCTCCACGTGTGCGGGCCGCGCGACGATCGTGCCGAAGACCGCGATCAGCAGCGAGAGCACGACCATCAGTGAGATCGAGGCGTGCCAGTCGTCGGTGACGTCGTGCAGCAGCCCGGTGCCGAACGGGCCGATCGCCGCCATCGCATATCCGGTCCCTTGCACGAACGACGACAGCGCCGCCGTCCCTCCGGTCGTACGCGAGCGCCACCCGATCATGGTGAGGGTCCAGGTGAATGCGCCGCCGCCGAGCCCGAGCAGGACAGCCCACAGCCACGGCGCCTCAGCCGGCCACAGCATGACGCCCAGCCAACCGCACACCGAGACGAACGAGAAGGCCCACGGGAGCCAGGGACGGTTTCCCACCCAACGCATCAACATCGGCAAGGACAGCGTCAGCGGCACACCCACCGCGCCCAGCAGGCCGAGCATGGCCCCCGCACGTGAATCGCTCAGTCCTGCATCGACGAGGATCGCCGGGAACCAGCCGAACTGTGCATACGCCTGAGCCGACTGGACTCCGAACATCAGTGCCATGGCCCAGGCCAGCCTTGACCGGGCGAGTTCCCGCAGCTTGTACGGCGCGTCAGCCAGTGGATCGACGTGCACGTTGTCGCGCAGGTAGGGCAGCCACAACAGCAGAGCCATCAGGGCAGGAGCAGCCCAGGCCGCCGTACCCCAGCGCCAGTCGCCGAGCGCCGACGAGAGCGGCACCGTCGCGATGGAGGCGATCGCGCCGCCGCCCATGAGCGCGGCGCCATACGCGGCACTGATGCCGGCGATGTGATCGGGGAAGTGCCTCTTGGCCAGCGGGGGGAGGGCGATATTTCCGATCGCGCATCCTGACAGGGCCACGACCGAGAGGACGAGGTACAGCTCGGGCGAGTCCACCAATGCGCGAGCCGCCAGGCCGAACACGGCGAGCCCGAGCACCAAGATCGTGGTGGCATGAAGGCCGAGGCGCCCGATGACGCTGTGTGCAGCGATGCCGGCAATCGCGAAGCAGAGCACCGGCAGCGTTGTCAGCAGTCCAGCTGTCGTGACGGACATTCCGAGGTCGCCGCGGAGCGCCTCAAGAACCACCCCGACGCTGCCGACAGCAGGCCGCAGGTTGAGGGCGAGGAGAACAATCGCGACGCCGACGAGCCAGCGTCCGAAGCGCGTGGGCGTCGGCACCGCACCATTCTGCGCGTCGCCGTGGTGGGTAGGGTCGTGGGGTGACGACGCTTGAGGGAACGCCCAATCCGGAGGCGCCCAACCCCCAGATGCCCATCGTCCAGAAGCTGCGCATCCGCTACGCCAAACGCGGACGCCTGCGTTTCACCAGCCACCGTGACTTCGCCCGGGCGTTCGAGCGCGCGATCCGCCGTTCGGGCATACCGATCGGCCACTCGTCAGGCTTCACTCCTCACCCCAAGATCTCCTACGCCAACGCATCGCCGACAGGCGCAGCGAGCGAGGCGGAGTACCTCGAGATCGGCATGACGCGCGAGTGTGACCCCGATGAGGTGCGAAACCTGCTCGACTCGGCACTTCCTGAGGGGCTCGACATCGTCGACGTGGTGGTCGCGCGACCCGGAGCGTTGGCCGACCGTCTTGAGGCCAGCAAGTGGGACATTCTGCTGCCCGACGTGGCTCTCGAGCACGCCGAATCTGCTGTGCGAGCCTTCCTTGCGGAGGACGACGTGCCGATCGAACGGATGATGAAGCGAGGCCCCCGCATTCTCAACTGCCGGGCACCCGTGGTCGATCTGGTGGCGCGTTCCGATGTGAGCAACGGGTCCCCATGTGCGATACTGACCATGGTTGTGCTGCACGTAACACCGTCAGTACGGCCAGACGACGTTCTCGCCGGGCTCAAGTCCAGCGGTGGCCTCGAGCTCAAGCAGACGCCCATGGCGACTCGTTTGGCCCAGGGTCCTCTGGAGACTGAGACCGGCACGGTAGGCGATCCACTTGTGTTCGACCGCGACGCATCCTGACCGGGTGCTGACCGCGGCGGTGAGTGCGAAAGCTGATGTGACAGGCCGATGATCGCCGTCAACACCTCGGCGCGTGGCGCTGAGGATGACCGAAGGCTTAAGGCTCGCACGTAGGGCCGCAGACGTGTCCGGCCCGATCTTGATCGGCCACCGGGCGAAGGAGAGCACATGCTCGACGACAACGAACTCGACAACAACACATCGGCCGGCGACGCGACATCTGACTCCGGTTCCGGCCGCCGTCGATCCGCCGGGCGACCTGCTGGCCCACCCGCAGCGGTGAGCTTCTCGGCACCCGAGCCGACCAAGAAGGCCGCAGCGGGCGACGCGCCGGCCAAGAAGGCACCTGCCAAGAAGGCACCCGCGGGTGAAGACGCTCCGGCAGACGACGCTGTTCCCGCCAAGAAGGCCGCGGCCAAGAAGGCACCTGCCAAGAAGGCGCCCGCCAAGAAGGCCGAGGCAGGCGCAGAAGAGCCCGCCAAGGCTCCCGCCGCCGCGTCGACCGCGGCCATGTTCAAGGCGCCCGAGCCCGGGCTCGCTCCCGCCCGGCCCAAGCCTGCTCCCGCCGAATCGCAGAACGACAACGACGGCGATGACGACGACGATCCCAATGCGCCCAAGCGCCGACGCCGCAGCCGCGGTGGCCGCCGACGCAGCAAGGGTGGCGGCGATGACAACGCCGACAACGATGACAACAGCAACACCAGCGATGGCGACAACGATGACGACGATGAGGACGGCAACGGCAACACCCGTCGCCGTCGTCGTCGCGCTCGTGCCGGCGAGGGCGCCGACGCGTCCCCCGATGACCCCGAGAACACCGTGGTCCGCGTACGCAGCGGCCGCAGCCCCGAAGATGAGATCACCGGCGTGGCAGGTTCGACTCGACTCGAGGCCAAGAAGCAGCGTCGCCGTGAAGGTCGCGAGGCTGGCCGACGCCGCGCCCCGATCGTGTCCGAGGCCGAGTTCCTCGCCCGCCGTGAGTCGGTCAAGCGCGAGATGGTCGTACGTCAGCGCGACGACTACACGCAGATCGCCGTGATCGAGGACAACGTCTTGGTCGAGCACTATGTGGCTCGCGAGTCGCAGGTCTCCATCATCGGCAACGTCTACCTCGGCAAGGTCCAGAACGTGCTGCCCAGCATGGAGGCCGCCTTCGTCGACATCGGAGCGGGCCGCAACGCCGTCCTGTACGCCGGAGAGGTCGACTGGACGACGCTGGGCAACGGCAAGGCGCGCAAGATCGAAGACGCACTCAAGCCCGGGCAGACGATCCTGGTGCAGGTCTCGAAGGATCCGATCGGCCAGAAGGGCGCGAGGCTCACCAGCCAGATCAGCCTGCCGGGTCGATTCCTGGTGTTGGTGCCCAACGGACAGACGTCCGGCATCTCCCGCAAGCTGCCCGAGAACGAGCGCACCAGGCTCAAGGCCCTCCTCAAGGAGGTCCTGCCCGAGAACGTCGGTGTCATCGTCCGTACCGCCGCTGAGGGTGCCACCGAGGACCAGCTCACCCGCGACGTGACGGCACTGACCGCGCGTTGGGAAGACATTGAGCGCAAGGTTGCGGCCGGAAAGTCGCCTGACCTGCTCTACTCCGAGCCTGACCTGATGATCAAGGTCGTTCGTGATCTGTTCAACGAGGACTTCAACGGTCTCGTGGTCGAAGGCGCAGATGCCTGGGACATGATCAAGGGCTACATCGACCACGTCGCGCCTGATCTCGCCGAGCGCGTCACGCGCTGGAGCGATGACGACAAGGACGCGTTCACGTCCTATCGGCTCGAAGAGCAGATCCACAAGGCGCTTGAGCGCAAGGTGTTCCTGCCTTCTGGCGGATCCCTCGTCATCGACCGTACGGAAGCCATGACGGTCGTCGACGTCAACACCGGCAAGTACACCGGGTCCGGCGGCAACCTCGAAGAGACCGTGACCAAGAACAACCTCGAAGCTGCCGAAGAAGTCGTACGTCAGCTACGGCTGCGTGACATCGGCGGCATCATCGTCGTCGACTTCATCGACATGGTTCTGGAGAGCAACCGCGAGCTGGTTCTGCGCCGGCTCGTCGAGTGCCTCGGCAGGGACCGTACGCGCCACCAGGTCGCCGAGGTCACCTCGCTGGGCCTCGTGCAGATGACGCGCAAGCGCATCGGTACGGGCCTGCTCGAGTCGTTCAGCCGCGACTGTGAGCACTGCAACGGCAGAGGTGTCGTCATCGCTGATGCACCGGTCGAGCCCAAGAAGGAAGAGCAGCGTCGTGGCAACCGCGGCGGTCGCGGCAACGGCGGCGGCAACGGTGGCGGCGGCAACAGCGGCGGCGGGGGCAATGCTGGGCGTGGCGGCGGACGCAACAACGACAACTCCGACAAGACCGACAAGGCGTCTGAGAGCAAACCTGCTGACGACGCCAAGCCTTCAGACAAGCCGGCAGACAAGCCCAACGAGGTTGTTGCGGCCACCCCCGTCAGCGACGCGCCTGCGGCCGCCGAGCCGGTCGCTCCCAAGAAGGCCGCGCGCAAACGGTCGGCATCCAAGCCCGCAGGGCCTCCGGCCGGATCGGTGGCCACACCCGCCGAATCCG
The DNA here is from genome assembly GCA_963760105.1 of uncultured Actinomycetota bacterium. Classification (GTDB taxonomy): domain Bacteria; phylum Actinomycetota; class Actinomycetes; order Propionibacteriales; family Nocardioidaceae; genus Aeromicrobium. Next base: position 144,743 of record CAVXBP010000012.1, on the reverse strand, counting down.
CCTCAGATGCCCCATCTGCCAAGGCTGAGACGGCCCCCGTTTTGACCAGCGAGGGTAAGGCTCCGTAAACTAGTTCCTTGGTGCGCGCTGCGCGCCAGATCCCGTGTCCCGCCCATCGGTGGGAACCCCCAGTTTTGCCAGATCTTAATCAAGAAATGTGAGTGAGAATCCGTGGTGTACGCAATCGTGCGCAGTGGCGGTAACCAGACCAAGGTTGCAGTCGGCGACGTCATCGAGATCGACAAGGTGACGCAGGCCGAAGGTGAGACCTTGTCTTTGACCGCTGTGCTCTTCGTCGATGGCGACACCGTGACGGCTGACGCCGACTCGCTCGCCAAGGTCAAGGTCACAGCCGAGGTGCTCGGTCTGACCAAGGGCCCCAAGGTCGTCATCCAGAAGTACAAGAACAAGACCGGTTACAAGAAGCGCCAGGGTCACCGTCAGAAGTACACCCAGGTCAAGATCACCGGAATCAAGAAGTAGGGGACTGACATGGCACACAAAAAGGGCGCAGCCTCTACCAAGAACGGCCGCGATTCCAACGCTCAACGACTAGGCGTCAAGCGATTTGGCGGCCAGCTCGTCAACGCCGGCGAGATCATCGTCCGCCAGCGTGGCACTCACTTCCACCCCGGCACCAACGTCGGTCGTGGCGGCGATGACACGCTGTTCGCCCTCTCAGCAGGTGCTGTGGAGTTCGGTCGTCGGCGCGGACGCAAGGTCATCAACATCGTCCCCGGCACGCCGGCGGACTGACCAGGCGCACACTCTCTCTTGATGGGGCAGTCCGCAGCAGCGGGCTGCCCCATCTTTCATTGAACGACATCTCTGAACGCCTCCCGGCGTCGAAAGGAGCGACACGTGGCCATTCCCAGCTTCGTTGACCAGGTGACGCTCCACGTCGCCGGTGGATCCGGCGGTGACGGTGTTGCCTCGGTGCATCGCGAGAAGTTCAAACCCCTCGGCGGTCCTGATGGCGGCAACGGTGGTCATGGCGGCGACGTCATCCTCAAGGTCGATGCCGACGTCACCACCCTGATCGACTACCACCATGAGCCGCACCGCAAGGGCACCAACGGTGCCCCCGGAGCCGGCAACAACCGCAGCGGTGGCCACGGAGACGACCTGGTGCTTCACGTGCCCGACGGCACCGTCGTACGCGACGAGTCCGGCGAGGTGATCGCCGACCTGATCGGCGCGGGCACCGAGATCGTCATCGCTGCCGGCGGTCGTGGCGGGCTCGGCAACTCCGCACTTGCCTCGGCGAAGCGCAAGGCGCCAGGGTTTGCGCTCAAGGGCGAGCCGGGTGATGAGCTCACGATCACCCTTGAGCTCAAAGTTGTCGCTGACATCGGACTCGTCGGATTCCCCAGCGCCGGCAAGTCGAGCCTGATTGCGTCGATCTCGCGCGCGCGACCCAAGATCGCCGACTACCCGTTCACCACTCTGATCCCCAACCTCGGTGTCGTCACGGCCGGATCGACCACCTACACGGTGGCGGACGTCCCAGGGCTGATCGAGGGTGCGAGCGAGGGCCGAGGTCTGGGCCACGACTTCCTGCGCCATGTCGAGCGCTGTGCAGCCTTGGTCCACGTGATCGACTGCGCGACCGTTGATCCCGGACGTGATCCGCTGTCAGATCTCGACGTCATCGAGGCCGAGCTCGCGGCATACGGGGGGCTCGAAGATCGTCCCCGCATCGTCGCCCTCAACAAGACCGACGTTCCCGACGCCAAGGAGATCGCCGCGTTCGTTCGCGACGACCTCGAGGCGAGGGGTCTCGACGTCTTCGACGTGTCGGCCGCCAGTCACGCAGGTCTGCGCGAGCTGTCGTTCGCGATGGCCGAGATCGTTGCGTCGCGCCGCGCAGCTGCGCCGGTTGAGGAGTCGACCCGCATCGTGCTCCGTCCGCCCGCTGAGGCTGGCGTGGGTCGTGAGTTCACGATCACCCGCATCAACGAGCAGTGGGTCGTACGCGGTGAGAAGCCCAAGCGATGGGTGCGCCAGACCGAGTTCAGCAATGACGAGGCCGTTGGCTTCCTGGCCGACCGCCTCAACCGCCTCGGTGTCGAGGACGAGCTGCTCAAGCTCGGCGCCAAGGCTGGCGACGATGTCGTCATCGGCGATGCGGACAACGCGGTCGTCTTCGACTTCGACCCTCAGGTCACCGCGGGCGCCGAGGTGCTCGGGCGACGCGGCGAAGATCTTCGCATCGACCAGTCAGATCGGCGCACCAACGTGCAGCGCCGCGAGGAGCTGGCTGCCAAGCGCGCCTTCGAGGCTGGCGCGCGCGAATCACGCGCTGAGGGCGGTGCGGGTCCCAACCCCGATTGGACGTTCCCCGAGGACGACCCGGACGAGGACGACGACCCTTCGACAGGCTCAGGACCAAGCTGATGTCTCGCGTCGTCGTCAAGGTCGGTTCATCGTCCTTGACCACTGAGGCTGGTCACATCGATCCGGTCCGACTGGACGGCATCGTCACGGCGATCAGTGACGCACGCGAACGTGGGGACGAGGTCGTGCTCGTCTCGTCGGGAGCCATCGCCGCCGGTCTCGGTCCGCTCGGCCTCAAGACGCGACCCCGCGATCTCGCAACCCAGCAGGCCGCAGCGAGTGTCGGTCAGGGTGCGTTGATCGCCAGCTACAGCGAACGGTTCGCAGCCCGGGGGCTGGTCGTGGGTCAGGTGCTGTTGACCGTCGACGACGTGACCCGCCGCAGCCACCACCGCAATGCTCACCAGACATTCGCCAAGCTCAGCGAGCTCGGCGTCGTGCCGATCGTCAACGAGAATGACACCGTCGCGACAACTGAGATCAGATTCGGCGACAACGATCGTCTGGCTGCGCTGGTGGCGCATCTGGTCCATGCCGACCTGCTCGTGCTGCTTTCGGATGTCGATGGCCTGTATGACGGGCGTCCGGGCAAGCCGGGAGCGAGGCTGATCGAGGAAGTTCGTGACCCCGCGGAGATCGACGGCCTCGACATCGCCCACGTCAGCACGACCAAGGTTGGCACCGGGGGGATGGTCACCAAGGTCGAGGCCGCGCGGATCTCGACGGCCGCCGGCATACCGGTTGTGCTCACGTCCGCAGCCAACGCACAGAGGGCTCTCGCCGGCGACAAGGTCGGCACCCGCTTCGAGCCGACCGGCCGCCGCCGGCCAACTCGCCTCCTGTGGCTTGCGCATGCCAGCGAGACCAAGGGTGGCGTACACGTCGACGAAGGTGCCGTTCGTGCGCTGACGACGCGCAAGGCGTCCCTCCTTCCGGCAGGCATCACCGACGTCACCGGATCCTTCAAGGCCGGCGACCCCATTGACGTCATCGACCCCGATGGCACGGTCATTGCGCGCGGCGTCGTCAACTACGACAGCAACGAGCTTCCTGACCTGATGGGGCGCTCCACTCGCGAGCTGGCAGCCGAGCTGGGCGAGCAATATGAACGCGAGGTCATCCACCGCGATGACCTGATGCTCACCTGACCGTTGCCGCGCAGGTGGAGTTGCTGTGCCGCGCTCTAGAATCGGCTCATGACCGACGTGAAACAGCAGGTGCACGACGCCGCTCGTCGCGCGCGAGTCGCCGCCGCGACTCTGGCGCTGACACCGCGGGCAGGCAAGGACGAGGCGCTCATCGCGATGGCTGATGCGCTCGTTGCCGCATCGGCGGAGATCTTGACGGCCAACGCCGCAGACGTCGAGACCGCGCGCGCCGCCGGCACCAGCGAGGATGTCATCGATCGGCTCAGCCTCGACGAGGACCGCATCAGGGCGTTCGCCGATGGCCTCCGTGACATTGCCACGCTGCCCGATCCGGTGGGCGAGGTCGTACGAGGTTCGACGCTCCCCAACGGCCTCCGGCTACAGCAGATCCGCGTGCCGATGGGTGTCATCGGAATGATCTATGAGGGACGCCCCAACGTCACCGCCGATGCCGCTGCAATCTGCCTCAAGGCGGGGAGCGCGGTTCTTCTGCGTGGCTCGTCGTCAGCCTCTGAGTCCAACACCGCGATCATCAAGGTGATGCGCGAAGCCCTCGTGGGCACCGCAGTCCCGCCGGATGCGATCCAGCAGATCGCCGCAGACGACCGGTCTTCCGCAACCCACCTGATGCAGGCTCGGGGGCTGGTCGACCTCGTGATCCCGCGCGGGGGAGCGGGCCTGATCAACGCTGTCGTCACCGAGTCGACCGTGCCGGTCATCGAGACCGGCGTCGGCAACTGTCACGTGTACGTCGATGCTGATGCCGATCTCGACATGGCGCTCGAGATTGTGGTCAACGCCAAGACCCATCGCACGAGCGTGTGCAACGCCGCCGAGTCGCTGCTGGTGCACAAGGCGGTTGCCGACACCTTTGTGCCGCAAGTCGTCGCAGCGCTGCAGGAGCGAGGGGTCACGGTGCACGGCGACCCGTCGTTCTGCGCTGTCGATGCCGATGTGGTGCCGGCAACGGATGAGGACTACGCGACCGAATATCTCTCCGCTGACATCTCCGCGAAGGTCGTCGAGTCGCTGGACGATGCGGTTGAGCACATCCGTACGTTCTCGTCGGGCCACACCGAGGCGATCGTCACGTCGTCGCTCGCCGCCTCACGGCGTTTCACGGTTGGGGTCGACTCGGCTGCCGTCATGATCAACGCGTCCACTCGGTTCACCGATGGCGGCGAGTTCGGGTTCGGCGCCGAGATCGGCATCTCCACACAGAAGCTTCACGCGCGTGGGCCGATGGGACTGCCCGAGATGACCACGACCACGTACGTCGTGACCGGCGCCGGTCACGTGCGCTGACGACCAATCGGATAGATTGACGACATGTTCACGACCCTTGCAGCTGCGGAAGTTGAGCACCAGCTCCGCGACATCGGTATTCACCCCTACGCCGTCGGTGCCATCGCGCTCGTCATCCTGACGCTCTCCATGCTGGCGTTGCTGCAATTCGGCAAGGGCCGCGAGCACTCCTGAGCCCCATGACGGCCCAGCGTCCGAGCGGACGACGCCGCATCGGCGTGATGGGTGGCACGTTCGACCCGATCCATCATGGGCACCTGGTGGCCGCGAGCGAGGTCCAGTCGTGGTTCAACCTCGACGAGGTCATCTTCGCCCCCACGGGTGAGCCCTGGCAGAAGGCCGACCGCGATGTGTCGCCGGCCGAAGATCGCTATCTGATGACGGTCATCGCCACCGCCGCCAATCCGCGCTTCGCGGTGAGCCGGGTAGACATCGACCGGCAGGGCCCGACCTACACGATCGACACGCTCCGCGATCTTTCCGCGCTGCACCCTGACGCCGACCTCTACTTCATCACCGGAGCTGACGCCATGGCTGCTTTGCTGACGTGGCGCGACCACGAAGAGCTGTTCACGCTCGCACATTTCGTCGGCTGCACCCGCCCAGGTCACGAGATGGACGAGGGCACCCTGGAGGGGCTTCCCAAGGACCGCATCACCTTGGTCGAGATTCCGGCGCTGGCGATTTCCTCGACCGACTGTCGCGACCGCGTGGAGCGCGGCGAACCAGTTTGGTATCTCGTCCCGGACGGGGTCGTCCAGTACATCGGCAAACACGGCCTGTACGCGAAGCCGGAGCAGGGACTTTGAGCGCCACCGAGTGGGCAGTTGAGCTCACGCGGGCAGCGGCGACGGCTGCCGAGGACAAGCTGGCCCAGGACATCATCGCGTTCGATGTTTCCGAACAGCTGGCGATCACGGACGTGTTCCTGCTGTGCTCGGCATCGACCCCACGACAGGTCAGGGCCGTTCAGGACGCGATCGAGGAGCGGATGATCGAGCTCGGCGCCAAGGCCGTGCGCCGCGAGGGCATGCGTGAAGCCAGATGGGTGCTGCTCGACTTCGCCGACATCGTGGTCCACGTCCTCCACACCGAGGAGAGAGTCTTCTACGCCCTCGAGCGACTCTGGAGCGACTGCCCGGTCGTCGAGCTCACATGAGCAGGCCCATCGAGATCGCGGCATGAGCTGGCGTCAGGTTGTCCTGTGGCGCCACGGTCGCACCGAGTGGAATGTCGCAGGCCGCGTGCAGGGTCAGAGCGACGTGCCACTCGACGATGTCGGTCGTGGTCAGGCGAGAGACGCCGCCGCACGGTTGGCGGCCTTGCAGCCTCACCGCATCGTGAGCTCCGACCTGATACGGGCTGCCGAGACCGCACAGATCCTGGGTGAGCTGACCTCGCAGGAGGTGGAGTTCGACGTACGCCTGCGTGAGATGGACTTCGGTGCCCGCGAGGGTTTGACGTGGCGCGAGGCATGGGAGCAGTTTCCCGATGGCATGCAGGCGTGGATCGACGGTGATGAGACACAGATCCCGGACAGCGAGACCCACCGCCAAGCGGGGGAGCGGTTCGCCGCTGCACTGCATGACCATCTGAAGGATCTTCCGCCCAAGGGTGTGTTGGTGGTGGTCGCCCACGGTGCGGTGCTGCGCACTGGCGCCTGCTCGTTCCTCGACATCCCGGAGGAGCACTGGGGCACCTTCGGTGGGCTGGGCAACTGTTCGTGGTCGGTGCTGGAGGAGTGGAGTCGTGACGAGTGGTCGCGGTGGCGCCTGACGGAGTGGAATGCGGGCACATTGCCCGAGCCGGTGCTCTCCGACGACGAATGACCCGGTTTGGGATCGGACGCCCCGAGCGGATAGCATTGGCGACGCCCTTAGGGGCACAGCGGGGCATTGGCGCAGTTGGTAGCGCGCTTCCATGGCATGGAAGAGGTCAGGAGTTCGAATCTCCTATGCTCCACAGAGATCAAAAAGACCCGGCTGCTCTTTGGCCGGGTTTTTTGATCTCTTTCGGGTCTGGCGATTCGGGGAGGAGTCGCAGGCTTGGGTTGGTTGCGCAGCCAGGGTGTGGGCGACGACGGAGTCTCCTATGCTCCACAGAGATCAAAAAGACCCGGCTGCACTTTGGCCGGGGTCTTTTGATTTGGGCCAATGGTTCGAAGCGGCCGGAGCCCACGTTGTAGCGTGTGGCCGTGCCCCGACTGACCCTCAAGACGCTTTTCGTGGTCCTCACCTCGGCTGTCGCACTGTTTCAGCTGGTCGCCGTGACCATGGCGGCCATCCCGACCAATCGTTACTCCGATGCGGTGGCGCCCTACTCGACGTACTTGTCGCCGATGTTCACCCAGAACTGGCGACTCTTCGCACCGAATCCAATCGCCGAGGACCGCAACGTCCTGTTCCAGGGTTCCTACAAGACGGCCAGCGGGACGGCGAAGCGGACGCCATGGGTCGACTGGACCGCGGTGGAGCTTGATCTGGTCCACCACAAGCTGGTGGGTGGCCGGGCCGGCTACATCACCAACAAGTTGTTCACCCCTCTCGGATCGGTCTACTCAGATCTTGATTCCGCGCAGCGCACCGCGGCGGCCGCAACCGATGAGTTTGATCCGCCGACGTGGGCAGAGCTGCGCACCTTGCTGATCGACGCAGGCGATGCGAACTCGCGGGCGGTGGGATCATTTCTCCGCTACGAGCGGGCGGTGACGCAGCTCGCCACAGAGGTGTTGGAGGCGCGGTGGCCTGAGCGCACGTTCACCGCAGTGCGCTTTTCATTTCGCACCCACGTGGTGACGCCGTACGCAGCCAGAAACGGCTCAGCCAAGGAGCGAGAGGCGGCGCGGCCGAAACCAACCGAGCGCATCAGCGGTTGGCATCCACCGATCGTTGGTTCGGATGCCGAGCGTCGGATCATTGCTGAATTTGATCGTAGGCACCGATGATCCGCGAAGCGTACGACTGGCTCACCGGGGCGAAGCGCTCGACATACGGCCTCGCCGTGACGCGCATCATTCTCGGGTTCATCGTCACGAGCCAGCTCATCGTCAACTGGTCCGATCGCCACTACACGTGGGGTGACGGAACGGGCTGGGCCGACAGCACGGGCAACACCAGGGAGTGGCCGGCCTTCCTCGGGCTGTTCGGGCAGGCCGAAGGTCTGTGGTTCGACCTCGCCTACATCGTGACGATCGTCTTCGGCATCCTGCTGATGCTCGGCCTCTATACGCGCGCCTCGACGATCATGACCCTGTTCCTCTGGCTGTCGCTGTATGTGTCGAACTCGTTCGTCGGCACCGGCGGCGATGCGGTCCTTCGGATGGTGCTGTTCTACCTGTGCTTCACCGACAGCGGCCAACAGCTGTCACTTGATGCGAGGCTGCGGATCCGCCGCGGCAGGGTCAACCCGCTGATGCCCGGCTGGTTCACCGCCACCTTGCACAACTTGGCTGTGATCCTGATCATCCACCAGGTCGTGATGGTCTACGTCGGCTCGGCCTTCTGGAAGGTTCAGAGCACGGTGTGGCGCGACGGGACAGCGGTCTACTACCCGCTGCAGACGGATGCGTACTCGCCATGGCACGACCTGTTGCATCCGGTGCTTGCGTTTGCGCCGGTGATCTCGGGCGCGACCTACATGGCGATTGTGGTCCAGCTCTTTTTCCCTGTGCTGCTGCTCTATCGGCCGTCTCGCATGGTTGCGTTGGTGCTCATCACCGGCATGCACCTCGGTATCGGGATCTTGATGGGCATCATGTACTTCTCGCTGGTGATGATTGCCGTCGACATGATTCTGGTCAGCGATCGTTCGTGGATTCGCGGACTCGAATGGCTCCGGCAGCGCCGGACTCGGACGGCAGCCCGAGAAGCGCGAATTGTCCGATAGTGCCAAAATTGCCCGATGTGGTGTTAAAGGCACCTTAAGATGTGGTTGAATATCGTTCAGCGATCTTTCAGTCGCTTCTCAGTCATGTACACGGGGTATGCCCATGTGCCCCAAATCAAGAAATCAAGGAGCCTCTCGGATGAGGAACAAGCTCGCCAAGAACTCGATCGCGGTCGGTCTTGTCACGTTGATCGTGACAGCCGGACTGTCGTTCTCCGCCCAGGCCGCAGATCCGCCGCTGGCTCAGGCCTCGGCTCAGTCGGTCCGCGGAACCGGGCCGTTGCTCGACCCGCTCCTCAACCGTGCCGCGTGCGAGGCAACCAACCCGGGTGCACCGACGGGCGCCCCGGCAGACAAGTGCGACACCGGCCTCGTCACGGGCGGCGTCTCGGCGTACGCCCAGGAAGCTTCCGCCAACGCGGACAGCACCTCGGCTGCCGCTGCCAGCACCGCACCCATCGACTTCGCGAGCTTGGGTCCGGCACTCGACCTCAAGGCGCTGTCCTCCGGCCTTGCCTCAGCTGATCTCAGCACCGTGCTCACGCCGATTGCCAACGGCCTCGGTCTGGCACTCGATGGACTCGACCCTCTGCTCATCCCGCTCAATGGCGCCCTGCAGACTGCGCTGGCCGGCGTCGATGGATCACTTCCTGTCTCCCTGGGCGTCCCGGCAGTCTTTGCAGAGTGTGAAGCCACCGCGACCTCCGCGACCGGCGACAGCAGCGTGGCGGACCTCGTCCTGAACATTGGTCTCGGCCCGACCGGCGTCAATGTGCCGATCAACGTCGACACCACGCCGAACGCAAACCTGATCGTTGGTTCGGATGAGGCAGCCCAGCAGATCGCCGATGACATTCTTGATGGACTCCGCGACAGTCTGGACAACAACTTGACCCTGGACGCTGCTCTCGCACCGTTTGCGATCATTTTCCCGACGATCAAGACGCAGGTGCTTGACGCGCTGCTCGACTCGTTGGAAGACCCGCTGCTGACGCCTCTGGGCAACGCGATCGAGCCGCTGGTTTCCGGCACGGTCAACGTGCAGGACCCGGTCTCGCCGACCAGCGGTACCATCGCGGTGACCGGTCTGCACCTGAGCCTGCTCGACGGCAACAGCGTGCTTGACCTCGCCAACGTCACATGTGGTCCGAACACGCCGGCTACAGCTGCGGTCGCCGCTGCTGCGGTCGCCGCTGACCCGGCTGCCGCTGACCCGGCCGCTGCTGATGACGCAGCTGCCGCTGCGGATGACGCAGGCAACGATCCTGCCGATGCCGAAGCTCAGGCTGACGCAGACGTGACCACGACGCTGCCGGCAACGGGTTCGCCCAACCTGCTCCCGTTCTGGATGCTGGGCCTCGGACTGCTGCTCTTCGGCGCAACTGTCCTGCTCAACGAGAAGCGTCGCCTCGAGATCTAAGAGCAACGCCTGACACCGCTGCCGGTGGCCCCTCGGGGTCACCGGCAGTTGTGCGTCCGGCCGCCGTGCCACGCTCCCTGATCGACTGCCGATTGACCCACACCACCTAGGATGGAGTCCATGCCCGACGCCCACGTTCCCGTGCGTCCATGGCAACGGCGCTTGGTCCTGGGGTTGGCGATGGTGGTGATGGTCCACTCCGCGCTGCTGATGCTCTGGTTGGCACCGTCCAGCCCGATCCGTGATCTGGTCGGCTCGCGCAACCTCGCATCGTACGTCGATCCCTACTTCCAACAAGACGTTGATGCCGTAGACCCGAGCGTGCAGTTCGTCGACGAGTCGTTTGAGATTCGGGCTCTCGTCGGAGACGGTTCTGCAGACCCGAAGTTCACCGAATGGATCGATCTGACCAGCAAGGATGTGCGAGACGTGAGGTTCAACCCGAGTCCGGCTCGCGTTCACCTGATCGCTCGGCGACTCGCGACCAACCTCAACCGGTCGATGTTCGCCATGAGCCCGGAGCAGCGCAAGATCATCCGCGAGTCGAAGTGGTCCGACACGACCACCGCGCGGGGCGAGGCGCTCAACGCTGTCGGCGACAGCCCAGCCATCGTGCAGAACTACCTGGCCTACGACCAGATGGCGACCCAGTTCACGTCCCTCTACGCGGCCTCAAAGTGGGAAGGCACTGTGTTTCAGGTGCAGTTCAAGGTCGGCCGTCGGAGCGTCCCGGCCTATTCAAAGCGAAACGACACGTCGATTCGCGACACCGACTACCTGTGGTTCGGATTCGGCACGCGTCCCTACTACCGCGGTCCCGTCGATGCCCAGTCCGCTTTCGACTCGTACGTGAAGGGCTGACGTGATGCGCGACTTCATGTGGAACCGCATTGACTCTGCGGCCCTGACCCGTGATCGGCTCGAGGACTGGATCCTCGACCACAAACACGCCCTGTACGGTGCGGCGGCGTGCCGTATCGGCACGGGTCTCGCGGTGCTCGGACTGCTGCTCGCCAACGTCACGACTCGCGACCTCTGGGTCGGACAAGCCTCGATCTGGGCCGAGCCGGCCCGTGCCATCAGCCGATTCCCCGAGCTTGCCGTGCTGCGCAATGTCAGCAGCGACGTGCTGACCGTCGCGTATGTCCTCACGATGCTGGCTGCGCTGGCGCTGATGCTCGGCTGGCGTACCAAGGCCGCCAACGTCATCACGTTCGTGGGGTTCATCGCGATCGTCGGGCAGAACCCCGTGGTGGGCGGTCAAGGGGACAACCTGATTCGTCTGACCCTCCTGTGGCTGCTCCTGATGCGCACATCCGACGTGTGGTCGTTGGACGCACGGCGCAAGGCGAGGAAGCGACCATCGCGCGCTCCCCGCGAAGAAGCGTTGCCCGTGTGGTTGTCGACCAGCTTTCACAATCTTGCGCTGGTCGCACTGGCCGTCCAGACCATCCTCGTCTACACCGCTGCGGGTCTTGACAAGATCTCGCAGACCACGTGGCAGAACGGGACGGCGTTGTACTACACGATGCAGCTGCCGGAGTACCGTCCGTTCCCAGCGCTCTCGGACGTGCTGAGCTCAAGCACCATCATCCTTGCGATCGTCACCTACACCGTCTTGCTGGTGCAGCTCTTCTTTGCCCCCTTGCTGCTGAACCCTGGCTCGCGACGGGTCGTGCTGACGGTGGCCATCACGGTCAATGTCGTGTTCGCGGTGCTGTTCGCGGCCCCGTGGTCGGCAGTTGCGGTGATCGCGGTGACCTGCCTGTTTGCCTCCGACGAGGCCTTCGAGCACATCGACGAATGGGTGCGGCGTCATTGGGCTCCGATCAGCGACTGGTTGCTGGATCGTTTCGGTCCGATCGGCGACTGGGTACGCCACCGTGGTGAGGCCGTCTACGACGTGTTCGACTCGGCACTGCACCGATGGGTCTATCCGGCGACCGACTGGGTGAGGTTCACGATCTTCAGGCGTTGATCACACGACTGCCGCGACACGGCGACCGGAGAGCACGAGCGCAATCACCGGGATGGTGAGAGCAGCTGCGGCGGCGTTGAGGGTGCCGAATCCGCTGGAGGCGACCACGAGGCCGGCCAGCAGCCCGCCGAATGCACCGGCAAGGTTCATGGTCAGGTCGGCGAATCCCTGAACGACGGGTCGCACCGATTGCTCGAGCGATGCACTGAGCATGGCCGCACCGGCGATGACCGAAGCAGACCAGCCGATGCCCAGCAGGGTCAATCCGACCATGATCTGGCCCTCAGAGCTGCCGGAGGTGCCCGCCACGAAGGTCGCCAGCAGCAGGATCGACTGCCCCAGCAGAATGGTTCGCCCAGCCCCCCAGCTGTCGCTCAGCCAGCCCATGACGGGCGAGAGGGCGAACATGCCGGCGATGTGCAGACTGATCGTGAGACCGATGATGTCGAGAGATGCGCCGTGATCCTGCATGTGCACCGGCGTCAGTGCCATGACCGCCACCATCACGGCATGCGATGCCGCAATCGCGAGGATCGCAGTCAGCGTCAGGCCGCGGACGTGGGGGAGCGCGGCTCGCAGACCTCGCGCGGCCGGAGCGGCACCGGCGACGTGAACCAGGGGGTCGGGACGCAGCAGCACAAAGGTCATGGCCCCGGCGACGGCGAACCCGATCGCTGAGAACAACATGGGACCGGCGAGGTCTGGGATGCCGATCTGCTGTGCGGCGGCCGCGCCGGGGCCGGTGAGGTTGGGACCGATGACGGCGCCGACGGTCGTGGACCAGACGACCAACGAGAGTGCGCGGCCGATCTGACCGGGCTCAGCCCGGTCGACCGCCGCAAATCGTGACTGGAGGTTGGCCGCGGTGCTCGCGCCGAACAGCACCAGTCCGAGCAGCACGATCAGCAGTGAGTCGGCCTTGGCCCCCAGGACGGTGACGGCTGCCCCTGAAGCGCCGCTGAACCAGCCGATGGTGAGGGCGGGCCGACGTCCCCATTGTGCGGCGATCGAAGCCATCGGGATCGTGAACGCCGCTGCTCCGAGGGTGAGCATGACGACAGCCATGCCTGCCCACCCCGACGAGCCACTGACGTCCTTGACCAGCAAAGCACCGACAGCGATCCCTGCGCCGTTGCCGATGCCGCCAATGACCTGCACGGCGGACAACACCGAGACAATCCGCCGCTGCACAGCGCCAGCCGCGGGCGTTCCGACAGGCTCAACGTCTGATTGATGGTTCACCCATGCAACCTACTCGGGACCGTGGGTCGAGCGAAGTGGGGTTGGCGAGCGTCGGAGCAGGAGGTACCGCGCAACGCCGTACGAAGTTCGACCGTCTCGAAAACGGCCCAGCCGCGAAGCGGCCCCGGAGCGCCTCGACAGGCGGCCACTCCGCGTGGGGAGGTCGCAAAATCACGTCGATGTTGTGAGGCTCGTATGGAGGGCTACCGACGACGCAAAGCAGTCATCACCAGATTGTGACGCGGTCCTTGGGGTCCAGCCAGGCGGCGTCATCGGCCGTGACATCGAATGCATCGTAGAAGGCGTCAATGTTGCGGACGACCTGATTGCACCGGAACTCCGGCGGGGAGTGGGGATCGACGGTGAGGCGGCGTACGGTTTCGGCGGGGCGAACCTTGGCCTGCCAGGCCTGAGCCCACGAGATGAAGAACCGTTGGTCAGGGGTGAGACCGTCGATCTTGGCATCCGAGCCGCCTGATTGCGACAGCTTAAAGGCCTTGTAGGCGATGCCCAAACCGCCCAGGTCGCCGATGTTCTCGCCGATGGTCAAGGAACCGTTGACGAATGCGCCATCGGCTCCCTCGGGCGACAAGGCGTCGTACTGGGCGACCAGGGCGGACGTGAGCTCCTCGAATGCCGTACGGTCCTCGTCGGTCCACCAGTTGTTGAGCGCGCCGGTGCCGTCGTAGTGCGAGCCCTGGTCGTCGAATCCGTGGCCGATCTCGTGGCCGATCACGGCGCCGATGGCGCCGTAGTTGACCGCATCGTCGGCGTCGGCGTCGAAGAACGGTGGTTGCAGGATGGCGGCCGGGAAGACGATCTCGTTCATCGTGGGGTTGTAGTAGGCATTGACGGTCTGCGGTGTCATGTACCACTCGTCGCGATCGATCGGCGCTCCGATCTTGGCTAGCTCGCGGTCGGTGGCGACGGCCATCGCACGGCGTGCGTTGCCGAGCAGGTCATCCGGGGCGGTCTCCAGTGCGGAGTAGTCGCGGAACTTCTCGGGATGCCCGATCTTGGGGTCGAAGGTGTTGAGCTTGTCGTGTGCTCGCTTCTTGGTCTCGTCGCTCATCCACGGCAACGCCGCGATGCTGATGCGATAGGCCTCGATCAGGTTGTCGATCAGCTCGGTCATCCGCTCCTTGGACGCTGGAGGAAACTCCGACCGTACGTAGATGCGGCCGACCGCTTCGCCGACGGCACCCTCGACAAAGCCCACGCCACGCTTCCAGCGGGGTCGCAGCTCGTCCGTGCCGCTCAGGGTCTTGCCGTAGAACGCGAAATTGGCGTCCACGAACGCAGCTGAGAGATAGGGCGACGCGCTGCGTACGACCTGCCAGCGCAGCCAGTCCTTCCACGCGTCGAGCTCTTCGGCAACGAGCAGCGACTCCAGTCCTTGCAGGAACGACGGCTGGCCGACGACAACTTCGGCGAGGACGGCCTCGGGGATCTCGGCTCCGGTCGACCAGTCAGCCCAGTCGAACGTCGGTGCCAGCGCCTGCAGGTCGTCCCGGGTGACCAGGTTGTAGGTCTTCTGTGCGTCGCGGCAGGCGACGCGGTCCCAGTGGTGGCTCGCCAGTCTCGTCTCCAGATCCATGATGCGAGCAGCGCGCGCGGCGGCGTCATCCAGCCCGGCTAGCTCGAGCATGGTGGTGACGTGACCGACGTAGGCGGTGCGGATGTCGGCCGTCGCCTCTTCGCGGTAGTAGGACTCGTCGGGGAGGCCGGTCCCGCCCTGGTGGAGGTGGGTGATGTAACGCTCCGGGTTGCCGCTGTCGGGGCCGATGTACATGCCGAACACGCTTGCGACGCCCTGACGATCCAGCTCACCGAGAGTTGAGACGAAACCCGCGATGTCGCCGATCGCATCGACGCGGGCGAGGTCTGGTTGCAACGGCGAGGCGCCGAGCTCCTCGACCCGCTCCTCGTCCATGAAGCTGGCGTACAGGTCGCCGATCTTGCGCTGCTCGTCATCCTGAGGAGCCTTGCCGGCGGTCTCGATGATCTCGCGGACCTTGGCCTCCGCCTCGTCGACCAGCACCACGAAAGCGCCTGCGGTGGCACGGTCGGGCTTGATCTGCTCGGTGCGCAGCCACGGGCCGTTCACGTGTCGAAAGAGATCATCCTGGGCGCGAATGTCGGGGTCGAATTGAGTCGTGTCGATGCCGTGGGTCACGCCAGTAGGCTACACAGCGTGAGCAAGACCCAGCCTGCACGATTGACCGTGATCCGCACCGAGCAACTGACCCCCACATTGCTGCGGGTGGTGTTCGGCGGAGACGGCTTCGACGACTTCGGGCCCCGCGATCTCGCGCTCAACAACGGCGCATTCACCGACAAGTACGTCAAGCTGGTGTTCCTTGCCGACGGGTATGACTATCCCGAGCCGCTTGACCTCGCGGTGGTGCGCGAGACGATGCCGCAGGACGCGTGGCCGGTGCTGCGCACCTACACGGTTCGCTGGGTCGACCACGATGCGCGGGAGGTCGCCGTCGACTTCGTGATCCACGGCGACGAAGGGTATGCCGGTCCGTGGGCCAAGGCCGCCCGACCCGGCGATGTGTTGCATCTGCGCGGCCCCAGTGGCGCCTATCTGCCCGATCCGTCGGCGGACTGGCACCTGTTCGTCGGCGACGAGGCGGCCCTCCCAGCCATCAGCTCGGCCTTGGAGGCCCTGGGCCCCGGCGCCACGGCGGTGGCCTTCCTGGAGGTCAGCGGGCCCGACGACGAGCTTGCGTTGACCACGGCGGCCGATCTTGACGTGCACTGGTTGCATCGCGGCGATGCCGGTCCCGGTACGACGTCGCTGCTTGACGACGCCGTACGTGGGTGGACCTGGCCTGCTGGGCGCGGGCAGGCTTTCGTGCACGGTGAAGCGGCGCTGCTCAAGTCAGTACGCCCGTACGTGCTCAACGACCGCGAGATGCCGCGATCTGATGTGTCGATCTCCGGCTACTGGCGGCGTGGAGTGACCGAAGAGGGCTTCCGCGTATGGAAGTCAAAGCAAACCGAAGCCGTCATCCGGCCGGGGGCATCCTGACGGCGTCGTGCCGGTAACCTCGTGGGGTGACTGAACTGCGAAATGTGGCCGTGATCCTTGCCGGTGGCACTGGTACGAGGGTCGGTCTTTCGATCCCCAAACAGCTCATCAAGATCGCCGGCAAGACGATCATCGAGCACACCATTGCGGCATTCGAGGCTTCGCCGGTCATCGACGAGATCGTGGTGCTGATGACCCCAGGTCATCTCGATCCGGTGCGGGCGATCGTGCAGTCGGGTGGTTACAGCAAGGTCACCCAGATCGTCGAGGGCGGCGTCACCCGCAACGACTCGACGAGCCGCGCACTTGAGGCGCTGGGCACCGACGAGTGCAATGTGCTGTTCCACGACGCGGTGCGACCGCTCGTGTCGCAGACGATCATCGCCGACTGTGTTGAAGCGCTGGGCACCCATGAGGCGGTCGACACCGCGATCCCTTCGGCCGACACGATCGTCCAGGTGCGGCCGGAGGCAGGAGCCGACGGCCACGAAGTCATCGAGGACGTCCTGCAGCGCTCGCTGCTGCGGCGCGGCCAGACGCCTCAGGCATTCCGGCTCTCGGTGATCCGCAGCGCCTACGAGCTGGCGTGGAAGGATCCTGACTTCACCGCGACCGATGACTGCACCGTGGTGCTGCGCTATCTCCCGGACGTGCCGATTGCGGTTGTGGCGGGCCACGAGCGCAACATGAAGGTCACCGAGCCGATCGACGTCTACATCGCCGACAAGCTCTTCCAGCTCCACTCGGCCGATGCGCCCGACCAGCTGAGTGACGACGAGTACCGAGCGGCTCTCGACGGCAAGACCATGGTCGTGTTCGGCGGTTCGTACGGCATCGGTGGCGACATCGCCGAGCTGGCTCGCGGCTTCGGCGCGACGGTGCACTCGTTCTCGCGGTCGACCACCAACACACATGTCGACCGCCGTGACGACATCGCCGCGGCAGCGCAGGCGGTGCTCAAGGAGTCCGACACGATCGACTTCGTCGTCAACACCGCGGGTGTGCTGCCGATCGGCGACCTGGCTGAGACGACGGAGGAGACGATCTTTGCGGCGACCGAGATCAACTACCTCGCACCGATCTTCATAGCGCAGGAGTTCTATCCGCATCTCGCTGCGGCTGACGGTGCGCTCCTGCTGTTCACCTCGTCTTCGTACACGCGGGGTCGAAAGGGCTACTCGCTCTACAGCTCCGCCAAGGCCGCCGTGGTCAACCTGACGCAGGCGCTGGCCGACGAGTGGGCGGGTGAGGTCCGCGTCAACTGCATCAATCCCGAGCGCACGGGCACGCCGATGCGTACCAAGGCCTTCGGCGACGAGCCCGAAGGCACGCTGCTCAGCTCGATGGAGGTCGCCCGCCAGTCGATCGACATCCTGCTGGCCCAGCAGACGGGCCACATCATCGACATCCGCCGCGGAGATGGGCCGGCCGCCATCGGCGGCGGCAGCTGACCAGTCGAGCTGACTGGCACTCCTGTGCTGTGAGGGCGCCGGGTCGGACGGTCTAGTCAGCGTTGGCGGTGTGCTTGGCCAGGTTCTGCTCGATACGCTTGGCGAGCACGGGGTCCTCGAACAGCCAGCTCATCTGGCGCGGGTGGATTGCCAGCAGTCGCATCGGGGTGACCGCCACGACAGTTGCGGCTCGGGGCGAGTGGTTGATGACACCGAGTTCACCGATCATCTCCCCAACTGCTGTCTTGCTGACCACCTCGCCGCCGATGCTGACCTCAGCGGTCCCGGTCTCGATGATGAAGGCCTCGCCGGCGGTGCCACCCTCGCGGGTGAGGACACGACCGGAAGCCACCTCGACTTCGTCGAGCTGGGAGTCGAGCCGGGCGAGCACCTCGTCGTGGAGACCCTCAAACATCGGCACGTTGCGCAGGAACTCAAGACGTTCGGGTGGGACGCCGTACTTCAGCTTCTTGAACACCGCGATCTCCATTCGACGGCAATAGCCTCGCATTGCAGGCCATAACGCGCAAGAGGCGGCTGTCCAGCTGAGTCACAGCTAGGGGCCGGTGGCCCCGGTGATCTGCTTCTTGGCCCACTCGCGGTCGCGCAGGGCGACGGCGTCTTCGCAGGCTGCCACGAAGTTGGCCGTGGCGACGCCCGGAGTGGGGTCGCCGAGGTAATAGGTGATGAGCTTCTCGCGAATGTCCTTGGTGGGATCGTCGGTGAGCTGCTCCTCGACGGCAGCGGCGACATCGTCAACCGCTGCGAGCTGCGGCACGATGATCATGAGCCGGCTCGGGGGGTAGGGCACGGTCGGCGTCGTCACCAGCATGGGCTTGCCGGTCGGCAACCAGCTGAGAGTCACGGCGGACACGTCGGTGATCAGCAGATCGGCGTCGGCGAAGGACTTCTCGAGCGGCACATCGGTGTCAATACGTTCGGCGAGCAGGCGTACGGCCTTGTCGGCTTCGGCGTAGGACGGCCGGATGACGCCATTGAGCGGGTGCGGGCGATAGATCACGCGGTAGTGACCCACCAGCGACTGCATGATGCGCTCGCCGTGTGTTTCGAGTGACCCGTAGGACACCGAGGGCTGCGAGGCCTCCCACGTCGGCGCATAGAGCACAGTCTGTCGGCCGTCGGGCGACGGTGAGCCTTCGATCGAGGGCGCACCATCGAGCTGCGGCTGACCGATCAGCACGCTGCGCGCTTCGGCGTCGTACAGCATCACGGCCGAGAGGGTGCGGTCGAGCGCGGCCTGCCCGGCGAGGAAGCACAGGTCATAGGCCTTGACCTGGTTGGAGACTGAAACCCCCTTGTCGCTGTCGCCGTGGCCGAGGTAGACGTGCACGAGCGAGCTGAAACGCAAGGACTCGAAGTTGAGAGGATCGTGGTTGACGTAGAGCGCGAGCTTGACCTCGCTCATCGACAAGATCTCGTCGAGCTGGCCGTAGCGCGCCAGGGTCACGCAGTCGAAGCCGGTCTCCTTGCGTACGGTCTTGGCCGTGCGTGAGTCCTTGAAGACGATGACGATCGGGTGGATCCCGTTGAGCGCCTTGAGCGCGTGAAACCAGGGACGAAGCTGGTAGATGCTGTCCATGGCGGTCGGGAAGTAGACCATGATCTGCTGTTCGAACGGTTGGCCGAGCCGGTCTTCGTCGGTGACCTTGTCCGGCATGCCGACCGGCAGGAACCGCGAGCGGCGCAGCCGGCTTATCGCCCACAGCTGCAGGCGACGGATCAGTCCGACTCGGGGCTCAGAGGCCATCGTCGGCCAGCGTCGAGCCATGCGCGAAGTGCGGGACGAGCTTGTTGTCATACATGCTCAGTGCGGCGCCGATGGCCATGTGCATGTCGAGGTATTGGTAGGTGCCGAGTCGCCCGCCGAACAAGACGTCGGACTCGGCCTTGGCCAGCTCGCGGTAGGACAGCAGCCGCTCGCGATCCTGGGCGGTGTTGACGGGGTAGTAGGGCTCGTCGCCATGCTCGGCGAATCGGCTGAACTCGCGCATGATGATCGTCTTGTCGGTGGGGTAGTTGCGCTCAGGATGGAAATGACGGAACTCGTGGATGCGCGTGTAGTCGATCGCCTCGTCGGCGTAGTTCATCACCGGCGTGCCCTGGAAGTCGCCGATCGGCAGCACCTCGGACTCGAAATCGAGGGTGCGCCATGAGAGATCTCCGTGCTCGAAGTCGAAGTAGCGGTCGATCGGTCCGGTGAACACGACGGGCACCTGGCCGACAACGGCTGCCTTGTTGAACGGCTGCGACTCATCGAAGAAGTCGGTCTCGAGGGTCACCGTGATGTTGGGGTGGTCGGCCATGCGCTCCAACCAGGCGGTGTAGCCGTCCTTCGGCAAGCCCTCGTACGTGTCGGAGAAGTAGCGGTTGTCGTAGGTGTAGCGGACCGGCAGCCGGCTGATGATCTCGGCACCGAGCTCGCGCGGATCGGTCTGCCACTGCTTGGCGGTGTAGCCCTTGATGAACGCCTCGTAGAGCGGCTGGCCGATCAGCGAGATCGCCTTTTCCTCGAGGTTGGTGGGCTCACCGTCGAGCATCGCGGCTTGCTCGACGACCCAAGCGCGCGCCTCGTCGGGCGTGTAGGCCGCGCGCTGGAACTGGTTGATCGTGCCGAGGTTGATCGGCATCGGAAATACTTCGCCCTGGTGCGTCGTGTAGACGTGATGGACGTAGGGCGTGAACTCGGTGAACTGGTTGGCGTAGTCCCACACCCGCTGGTTGGACGTGTGGAACAGGTGTGCGCCGTAGCGGTGCACCTCGATGCCGGTCTCCGCGTTGATCTCGCTGTATGCGTTGCCACCGATGTGATCCCTGCGGTCGATGACCTGCACCGTGAGGCCGAGCTCGCGGGCGCACCGGTCTGCGATCGTCAACCCGAAGAATCCAGAGCCGACGATCAGCAGGTCAGCGCTCATTCTGCTCCGCCTGCGGCAGATGGCAGCGGTGCTGGTACGTCAGCCGGGTCCATCGGCCGCCAGGACTCATCACGCCACAGCGCCCGGTTGGCACGGAATCCGCGAACCAGGTCGCCGAGACCCTTGAGGGTGTGCTGCACGACGATCAGCCGGAAGATCTCCTTGGCGATCGTCAGTGCCGTACCGAGCCCGAAGCCAAACCGGTTGAGCTTGCCGTACTCCCGGAAGTACTTGCCGACGAATGCACGGTTGCGGATGACGTGGAACCGAAACAGTGCACTGCCGTCGTTGAGGTGGCGGATGCCGAGGTTGACCTGGGTCTGCTCTCGCTTGCGCTTGAGAACGAAGGCATCGACATAGACGACCGAGGTGTGCTGAGCGGCCAGCCAGGCGTACGCCGCGTCATCCCACGAGATGAAGAAGCGCGGGTCGGGCAGACCGATCTCGCGGACGATGTCGGCGTGGATCAACATGCCTTCGAAGGTGCCCGAGTTGGTGATGGCGAAGCCTTCACGGTTGAACTGCTTGCCGCTGTAGGGGAGGGGCACGCCGAGGAATCCGTTGAACTTCGCCTGCCAATAGAACGGTGTGCCGTCGAAGTCGTAGCGGCGGCCGTGGATGACCTTGAACCGCTTCATCCAGGGGGCGAACTGCTCCAATGCGTCGGGCAGGATCTCGACGTCGTCGTCCATCAGCCAGACCCAGTCGGCACCCAGCTCCAGTGCGACGCGTGTGCCCTCGCTGAAGCCGCCCGATCCGCCGGTGTTGGTTTCGAGGCGGTGATTGACCAGCACCCCCTCCGGGAATGCAGATCGTGCCGACTCCAAGACCTGCTGGGTGTCGTCGGTGCTTGCGTTGTCGATGACCACGATGGCGAAAGGCGCGGTTTGCATCGTCGCTGCGCTGGCCAGAAGCTCCTTGAGATAGGTCGACCGGTTGTACGTCACGATCGCGATGGCGATCTTCTCAGGAGCTGAAATCACCCGCTCATCCTAGCGTGGAGCGGCTGCTCCCTCGGCGTCGCCGGCCACCGCGCCCTCGCTGGTGGACGTCCCGTCGCGGAAGGCCGCGCGGTCGGACTCCGATCGCTGGATGAACGCGTCGATCGCCGACTGGAACGCCTCCAGCGTCCGGTGCTCCTGCGGACCCAGCAAATAGGTCGCGAGTGGCCCGCGCCTGGCGGAGTTGGGGTCGGGCGTCTTCTGCGTCACGACGCCGATCAGCTCGGCGATGCCGCGACCGTCGCGACCGATGATCGTGCCGGCGGCGGTCGACGGGTAGGTCTCGCGGAACGTCATGTCGTCGAGCTCGGTGTGATTGAACACCGCATAGGGCTTTTCGCTGGCAAGGAAGTCGCTGACCACGCTGGAGATGTCGGTGATCAGCGCGGTTGCGCAGTTGAGCCAGTCGTTGATCGAGCCACCCCTGACGACGCGATGGTCGATGCCCGTCCGGGATGCCGCCTCACGGATGAGAGCCGCGATGCGGGCCAGATCGGCGCGATATTTGGCGTCACGCTGGCCGGTGAACGGGTGCGCCTTGAACACGACCCGTACGGGTGGATCCGCGGCCAGCAGCGATGTGACGATCTGCACGCCCACGGCCGAGACCGAGGAGTACTCCTGCTCGCGATTGACGCCCTCCCAGGTGGGGGCATAGAGCACGGTCGGCACCGCTTCGTCCCCGAGCCGTGGCTCACGCGTGATCGCGTGCACCTGGGGCCGTCCGACACGGCGATATTGGTCCTCGTGCACGCCGAGACCTGACCGTCGATAGCGATCGGCGCCCGCCTCACCCGCCACCCACAACTCGTCGTACGCGCGGGAGAACGGATTGTTGGAGGCGCTCTTGTCGCTGTCGCCATGACCGATGAAGGCACTCATCAAGGTGGGAAGCCGCAACAGGTGGATGTTGTTGCCTGTGTTGGACGGATAGAGCGCGACCTTGGCGGATGAGAAGTCCAGCATGAGCAGCTCGCCCGCGTCCTGCAGCCCGATCGACGGGATCGTTGTCGCGCCCATCGTGGCGAACAGTGGGTGGTCGCGGATCACGATGAACACGCGCCGGTCGAGCGACTCGAGGCTCTCCAGCCACGTGTTGATCTGGTAGGCCGCAGTCGCGGGTCCGCTGAGGTGCACCACGACCTCGGGCTGGTAGGTGTCGAGGAAGTCCTGGACCGCGCGCAGTGGGCCGGTGAAGCCCGTCGCCCGTTTGGCCTGACGCATCCGCCACGAGTCCCGCATGTCGGGGATCGAGACAGCCGCCAGCAACGCCACGGCCGCGAGCCCGAGCAGCAGCACGACCATCCAGTGGCTGCCGAGGAGCGCCGGGGCCAGCACGAGGATCTGAGTGACGGCGACCTCGACAGCGCGCCGGGGCGGCGCGCGGTGGATGCGCGGGGCGCCAGGGATGTTGCGCGTCGTCATGGGTTTGAGGGGCCCGACCGAGCGATACTCCTGGTGCAGTGCGCGTGCGCAGAGGGCGAGGGCATAGAGGACACCCACGAGGGTGAACATCCGCCACGCAGCGATGCTGTCGATCTGGTCGGCTGCGACGGCCAACCCCGCGATGACACGCAGGGCGAATCGCATCGGGATGCCGAACGATCCCTGATCGAGCAGCTCGGATGCGCTCGACGAGCGCTTCTCGAAGACGACCTCCCCGCCGACGGAGACGAGCAGCAACACGAGGGCGCCGATCTCAAGACCTGCGACGGCACACGCGATGGCGAGAAACAGCGTGCCGACGGTCAAGACGAAGCCGGGAAGCTCATTGGTCCGGCCCAATCGGGAGAAGGCGGCCTGGGTTGTGCGAACGGGCGAGACCATGGCCACGAAATTATCACGGTGACGGCGGGGGACACTGCGGTAACGTCGTCCCGTGCCACGGCTCCCTCGGCTGACTCTGCCAGCTGCAATCGCGCATCCCGTGCGTCTGTTGCCTCTGACGTTCCTGACCCTGATCCTCGTGGGAACCATCGGCCTGATGCTTCCGTTCGCGAGCAGCAATCCGGGGGCCGCGCGATTGATGCCGGCAATCTTCACGTCCACCTCGGCTGTGACGGTCACGGGGCTCACCACGGTCGACACCGCGACCCACTGGACCCCCGCGGGTCAGACACTCATCCTGGTGCTCGTCGAGATCGGTGGCCTCGGCATCGTGGCGCTCGCCACGATCCTCGGTCTGTTCATCGGTGGACGCCTAGGCCTTCGTACGAAGTTGGTGGCCCAGGTCGACATGCACGTGGTCAGTCTCGGTGAGGTCAAACCGTTGTTCCGCCGAATTGCCATCACGATGGTGCTGTTCCAGTCGGTCATCGCGGTCATCCTCACGATCCGCTATCGACTTGGCTACTTCGACGACTTGCCCAAGGCGCTGTGGCATGGCCTCTTCGACTCGGTCATGGCGTTCAACAACGCCGGATTCTCGCTCAACACCGACAGCCTGGGCCTCTATGCGGGCGATGGACTGATCATGCTGCCGGTCTCGTTTGCCGTGTTCGCCGGTGCCATGGGCTTCCCGGTGCTCGCCGAGCTGTTCCGCGGGTGGCGCAAGCCGGCGGCCTGGACCATCCACACGAGGCTCACGGTGTGGGGCTCATTCCTTCTGCTGTTCGCAGGAGCTGCCATCTTCCTCGCGCTGGAGTGGAGCAATGGCGGAACCATCGGCGGTCAGAACCTGGGAGAGAAGCTGATCACCGGCGTCGAAGCCGGTGTGATGCCGCGTTCGGGTGGTCTCACGAGCTTCGACTGGGGTGCGGTGACTCCCGAGATGCTCAACATCACGACCGTGCTGATGTTCATCGGCGGCGGCTCAGCCAGTACGGCCGGCGGCATCAAGATCACCACGTTCCTGCTGCTGGCCTTCGTGATCCTCGCCGAGCTGCGCGGCGATCCCGAGGTCACGGTCGGCAATCGCTCGGTCAGTGCCGCCACCACCCGCCAGGCCCTGACTATTGCCCTCCTCGCGGTGATGCTGGTCGCAACCACCACGATCCTCGTGGAACTGCTGTCCGGCTTCTCCTTCGACGTTGTCCTGTTCGAGTGCACGTCGGCATTTGCCACGGTCGGACTGAGCACCGGAATCACTCCAGACCTACCCGCATCGGCACAGCTCGTGCTGGTCGGTTTGATGTTCATTGGCCGAGTCGGCACGATTGCAGCCGCTTCGGCCTTAGTGTTGCGGAAGCGCACACCCAGGTATCACCTTCCCGAGGAGCAGCCGATCATTGGCTAGAGACCGCAAGACCTCTCCGACCGCCCCGGTCATCGTGCTTGGCCTGGGTCGCTTCGGCACGGCCGTGGCCCGCTCGTTGGTGCAGCTTGGCCACGACGTGCTTGCCGTCGACCAACGGGCCGACATCGTCCAGAAGTATGCGAGCGACTTCACCCATGTCGTCTCCGCCGACACCACCGACACCGAAGCGCTGCGCCAGATCGGCGCAGAGCAGTTCGAGGTTGCCGTGGTGGGCATCGGCACCGACATCGAAGCGAGTGTGCTGACGGTTCTCGGCCTGCTCGACCTCGGCGTCAAGGAGGTCTGGGCCAAGGCGATCAGCGGCAAGCACGCTGCGATCCTCGAGCGGGTCGGCGCCACCCATGTGATCCGCCCGGAGTCGCAGATGGGCAAGCGAGTCGCTCACATGGTGACCGGCACCATGACCGACTTCATCGAGTTCGACGAAGGCTTCGCGATTGCGCGCACCCGCGCACCCAAACGGGCCGAGGACCAGACGCTCAAGGATGCGGCCCTGCGGGCAGAGTTCGGTGTCACGATCGTCGCGGTCAAGGCGAGAGGCCATGACTTCTCGTACGCGCAGGCCGACACCTTCGTTTCTCCGGGCGACGAGCTCATCGTTTCGGGGCCGACCACCAAGGTCGAAGCGTTCTGCTCGATGAGCTGAATCTCCACCGGATGCGGCCGGCATGAGCCGGAGGTAGCCTCCGGATTGCGGCGTCGGGGTGGCGCCGTCTGGAGACGGAGGACTCGTGATCCCTGCAGCTGACGGCACCTTCAGACTTGATGCCGACGTCTTTGACTACACGATCATCGCGCTGTACTTCGGCGTCGTTCTCGGCATCGGCATCATGGCTCGACGCCAGATCTCGACCAGCCTCGATTTCTTTCTGTCGGGCCGATCGCTTCCTGCGTGGGTGACGGGTCTGGCCTTCATTTCGGCGAACCTCGGTGCGGTCGAGGTCATGGGCATGTCTGCCAACGGTGCGGAGTTCGGCATCGCCACGGTGCACTACTTCTGGGTTGGCGCCGTGCCCGCCATGTTGTTCCTCGGCATCGTGATGATGCCGTTCTACTACGGCTCGGGCGTGCGCAGTGTCCCTGAGTTCATGCGCAAGCGCTTCGGCACGGGCGCCCACCTGGTCAATGCCGTGAGCTTCGCCGTGGCACAGCTGCTGATCGCGGGCATCAACCTGTATCTGCTGGCCACGATCCTCAACCGGTTGTTGGGCTGGCAGCTGTGGATCTCGCTGGTCGTTGCCGCGGCGATCGTGCTGTCGTACACGGCCCTCGGCGGGCTGTCAGCGGCGATCTACAACGAGGTGCTGCAGTTCTTCGTCATCGTCGCTGCACTGTTGCCGCTGACGATCATCGCGCTGCACAAGGTCGGCGGCTGGGACGGCATCCAGGCCAAGGTCCAACCCAACCAGGAACAGCTCTCGTCGTGGCCCGCCACCGAGCTGACCGGCATCGACAATCCCGTGCTGTCGGTGATCGGCATCGTCTTCGGCCTCGGCTTCGTGCTCTCATTCGGCTACTGGACGACGAACTTCGTCGAGGTGCAGCGCGCGATGGCGTCCAACTCGGTGTCAGCCGCGCGACGTACGCCCATCATCGGGGCCTTTCCGAAGATGTTCGTTCCGTTCATCGTCATCGTTCCCGGCATCATCGCGGCGATCATCGTCCCGGAGATGCTCGAGCTCAAGTCGGGAGGCGACAGCGGTGACGTGAAGTACAACGACGCGCTGCTGCTGCTGATGCGAGACCTGCTTCCCAACGGGATGCTCGGCGTGGCGATCGCCGGTCTGCTGGCAGCATTCATGGCTGGCATGGCTGCCAACATCTCGGCCTTCAACACGGTGTTCTCCTACGACCTGTGGCAGCAGTACGTCGTCAAGGATCGCGAGGACACGTACTACACGCTGGTCGGTCGGGTCGCCACCGTCGCCGCAACCATCATCGCGATCGGCACGGCAGCCATCGCCTCCAACTACTCCAACCTGATGGACTACCTCCAGACGCTGTTCGGCTTCTTCAACGCACCGCTGTTCGCGACGTTCATCCTCGGTATGTTCTGGAAGCGGATGACCGCTGCAGCCGGTTGGATCGGTCTCGTGTCGGGCACGCTTGCGGCCGTGGCGGTGGCGTTCCTGAGTGAGGACTCGTTCGGCTCCGCGAGCGTCGGTGTGCTGGGCATCTCGGGGCAGGGCGCGAGCTTCGTTGCCGCTGGCGCCGCATTCGTGGTGGACATCGTGGTCAGCGTCCTCGTGTCGCTGCGGACCAGACCCAAGGCCGAGGCGGACCTCAAGGGCCTGGTCTATTCGCTCACACCCAAGGAGTCGCTGGTCGACCCTGACGAGGGTCATGTCCCGTGGTACCAGTCACCGACCAAGCTTGCCGGCATCGCGCTGGTGATGGTCATCATTCTCAACCTGATGTTCCTCTAGGAGACGACGATCATGGCTTCATCAACAGCGCGCAAGACGGCCGGTCTGTTTGATCTTCGGTTCATCATCGGCGGTCTGCTCACGGTCTACGGACTGATCCTCGTGCTTCTCGGGATCTTCCGGGCGAGTGACGAAGAGCTGGCCCGCGGCGACGGGCTCAACATCAACCTCTGGGCCGGTCTCGGCATGCTTGTCGTCGGCCTGCTGTTCGCTGCCTGGGCTCGCTGGCGACCCCTCGTCGTCCCGCCCGACGCCACTGAGTAGATCGGGCGTGCCTGACCGGTAACATTCGGGCGGTGAGCACGCCCGAATCGAAGTCCGCCTACCGCTACTCCAGCGATCTCGCTGGGGACATCGAGCGCCGTTGGCAGGACCGCTGGGAGACAGACGGCACGTTCGAGGCCGCCAACCCGACCGGTGACCTTGCGGGTGACGTCGTGGGCGAGAAGTTCTTCATCATGGACATGTTCCCCTACCCCTCCGGTTCGGGACTCCATGTCGGCCACCCGCTCGGCTACATCGCCACCGATGTGATCGGGCGCTATCGGCGCATGCAGGGCGACAACGTCCTGCACGCGCTTGGCTATGACGCCTTCGGCCTGCCCGCTGAAATCCACGCCGTGCAGACCGGCGAGCACCCGCGTACCAACACCGTCGCCAACATGAGCAACATGCGTCGCCAGTTGCGGCGCCTGGGTCTGGCGCACGACCCACGGCGGTCATTCGCCACGATCGACCCAGACTTCATGCGGTGGACGCAGTGGATCTTCGTGCAGATCTTCGAGTCCTGGTACGACGCCGACTCCCAGCGCGCCCGACCGATCAGTGAGCTGGTGGCTGCGTACGAGTCCGGTGAGCGTCGGGTGGCGGGTGGTGGTTGGGCTGAGCTCGCACCACTCGAACGGCGCCAGCTGATCGACTCGCAGCGCCTTGCCTACATCGATGAGTCACCGGTCAACTGGTGCCCCGCGCTTGGCACCGTGCTCTCCAACGAGGAAGTCACGCCGGAGGGTCGCAGCGAGCGCGGAAACTTCCCGGTCTTTCCGCGCAACCTTCGTCAATGGAAGATGCGCATCACGGCCTATGCCGATCGCCTGATCGACGACCTCGACCGGGTCGACTGGCCGGAGTCGGTCAAACACATGCAGCGCAACTGGATTGGCCGATCGCACGGCGCCCAGGTCAGCTTCGCCGTCGACGGTCTCGACGCGACAATCGAGGTCTTCACGACGCGTCCCGACACGCTGTTCGGGGCCACCTATGTCGTCCTCGCTCCGGAGCACGAGCTGGTCGGCGCGCTGACCTCGGCCGAGTGGCCCGACCGAATCGATGCCTCCTGGACCGGCGGAGCAGCCACACCGTCCGACGCGATCGCCGACTACCGCGCTGCCGCGGGCGCCAAGAGTGATGTCGAGCGCCAGGAAAACCGCGACAAGACGGGCGTCTTCACCGGCTCATATGCGATCAACCCCGTCAACGGCGAGTCGATCCCGGTGTTCATTGCCGACTATGTGCTCATGGGATACGGCACCGGCGCGATCATGGCGGTGCCGGGTCAGGACACCCGTGACCACGAGTTCGCCGAGAAGTTCAACCTCCCGATCATTCGCACGGTGCAGCCGACCGAGGGATTCGACGGCGGTGCCTTCCTCGGCGACGGCCCGGCGATCAACTCCTCGAATGCCGACATCGACCTCAACGGCCTCGGCATAGACGAGGCCAAGTCGGCCATCATCGGGTGGCTCGAGAAGCAGGGGACTGGGCGCGGCACAACGACATACCGGCTCCGCGACTGGTTGTTCAGTCGTCAGCGCTACTGGGGCGAGCCGTTCCCGATCGTGTTCGACGAGAACGGCTCACCGATCGCGGTGCCCGACTCGATGCTTCCGGTTGAGCTGCCCGAGGTGCCCGACTACCTCCCCAAGACGTTCGAGCCCGATGACGCGGCGAGCGAGCCCGAGCCGCCCTTGGCCCGCGTGCCCGACTGGGTCAACGTCGAGCTCGACCTCGGCGACGGCCTCAAGAAGTACCGACGTGAGACCAACACGATGCCCAACTGGGCCGGATCGTCCTGGTATGAGCTGAGGTACGCCGACCCGCACAACGCCGAGTGCCTCGTCGACCCGGAGAACGAGGCCTACTGGCTTGGTCCTCGCAATGCAGGGGAGACCGGCGGCGTCGACCTGTACGTCGGCGGCGTCGAGCACGCCGTGCTGCACCTGCTGTATGCGCGCTTCTGGCACAAGGTGCTCTTCGACCTCGGACATCTGTCGAGCGAAGAACCGTTCCAGAAGCTGTTCAACCAGGGCTACATCCAGGCCTACGCCTACACCGATTCCCGAGGTGTCTACGTGCCGGCCGACGAGGTCGTCGAGCACGTGGATGGCGCCGAGTCGACCTACACGTACGACGACAAGCCCGTCAATCGCGAGTACGGGAAGATGGGCAAGAGCCTCAAGAATGTCGTCACTCCCGACGAGATGTACGACGCGTACGGCGCCGACACGTTCCGGGTCTACGAGATGTCGATGGGCCCCCTCGACGTGTCCAGGCCGTGGGAGACCCGTGCTGTGGTGGGTGCGCAACGCTTCCTGCAGCGCGTGTGGCGTCTGCTCGTCGACGAAGACACCGGCGAGTCACTGGCCACAGAAGATGCCTTGGACGCCGAGACGCTGCACATCCTGCACCGGACGATCGAGGGTGTGCGGGGCGACATGGACGGCATGCGTTTCAACACCGCCATCGCCAAGCTGATCGAGCTCACCAACCACCTGACGAAGGCCGGCGTGCGCAGCCGTGCCGCCGTCGAACCGCTCGTGCTGATGATCGCTCCACTCGCACCTCACGTCGCCGAGGAGCTGTGGGCCAACCTCGGCCACGACGAGACGTTGGCCCGAGCTCCGTTCCCCACCGCCGATCCGGCCAACCTCGTCGAGCAGTCGGTGACGTGTGTCGTGCAGGTGCTGGGCAAGGTGCGCGGCAAGCTGGAGGTCAGCCCCGAGATCAGCGACGAAGAGCTGACGGCGTTGGCGCTGGCCGAACCCAATGTCGTGCGCTCAATCGACGGTCGAGAGGTACGCAAGGTCATCGTGCGGGCCCCCAAGCTCATCAGCATCGTCGTTTAAGGGCGCGCTGCTCCTTTCGTCGCAGCTCCAGCGGCTCGTTCCTCGCCGCTGCCGGGCTTCGCCCGGGCGCCTGCCTTTGCTTCGCTTGGCCCATGGTTGTGTGTGGCTGTCGGGCTTCGCCCGGGCGCCTGTCTTCAGTTCGGTCGGGCTCCCGGTGGTGACGTCGGTGGCCGGATAGCATCTGGGTCATGGCTCAGGTTGCGATTGTCACGGACTCGACTGCTTCGTTGAGTGCAGCGGACGCCGAAGACGAGCGCATCACGGTGGTTCCGTTGCAGGTCATCATCGGCGCTTCGGTGCACACCGAGGGTGTCGACGTCACCTCAGACATGCTCGCTGAGGCACTCTCGTCATTCGTCCCGGTCAGCACGTCACGCCCCACTCCCGATGACTTCCTGAAGGTCTATCAGCGACTGGCAGACGACGGCGCCGAGGCGATTGTCTCGGTGCACCTGAGCTCGAAGATGTCGGGCACATACGACTCAGCGGTGCTTGCTGCCAAGGACTCGCCGGTGCCGGTGACGGTCGTCGACTCCGCGCAGGTCGGCATCGCGACCGGCTTCGCCGCAGGACGGGCTGCCGAGGCGCGAGATGCCGGCAAGGACGTCGAGGAGATCGCTGATGCGGCGCGCAGTGCGGGGGAGTCGTCGATGATCCTGCTCTATGTCGACACCCTCGAATACCTCAAACGAGGTGGCCGGGTCGGTCCCGCGGCCGCCCTCATCGGTTCGGCGCTCGCGGTGAAGCCGATCCTCACGATCCGCGATGGGCTCGTCGTGCCGCTCGAGCGCGTGCGCACCTCGGCCAAGGCGCTCGCCCGCGTCGAGGCACTCTCCGTCGAATGTGCCCAGTCGTGTGACCAGGGGTTCCAGATCGGCGTGCAACACCTCGCCAATCCCGCTGTCGCCGAGGCGGTCGCCGGTCGCCTGGCCACGGCACTCGGCGTCGAGTCGATAGCCGTTGACGAGGTCGGCGCGTCAATTGGTGCTCATGTGGGGCCCGGCATGGTCTCGGTGACCGTCACCCCGCGCTGCTGAGCTGTCGCGCACGAGTTTTCCACCCGAACACAGGCCCGCACCCTCTTCCACAGCCGCGCTCTTGGCGCATCGACGCTGCACGGCGACCTGTCTAGCGTCGCCGTGTGAGAGTCGAACGCCTGGCAGATGAGACCCGAGCCGACATCGCACGCCGACGGCTGGCCCAGCTCGCTGCTTCCTTCGACACTGAGCTGCCACCCGCAGAGGATGCGGAGTCCGTTGGCCGTCCCCGACCCCGCCTCGACGGAGTGCACGTCAAGGTGATCATGACCCTGGCTGTGGCCGGTTCAGTTCTGCTCGTGTGGTGGCTCCTGTCTGCCCGACCCGAGACAAGCGATACTCGGGCACCCCTGGCGTTCGCCACCACTGATGCCGTGAGTCCGTCCGCGCCAGCGCCCTCGGCCGACCTCGTGGTCGACGTGGTGGGCAAGGTCAACAAGCCCGGCATCGTGACAGTGCCCAAGGGGTCACGTGTGTACGAGGCGATCGCGGCCGCCGGCGGACTGAAGGGCAAGGTCGACACCGTGGCGCTCAACATGGCCCGAGAGCTCAGCGACGGCGAGCAGATCCTGGTCGGTCTCGAGCCGGCCGCCGTGCCCGGCATGACGAGCGCACCCGGATCGCCGGCGTCGGCCAAGGTCAACCTCAACACCGCCTCAGTCGAGCAGCTCGACACGTTGCCGGGCGTCGGCCCGGTCACGGCGCAGGCGATCGTGGGCTGGCGCTCCGACCACGGTCGCTTCTCCTCGATCGACGACCTCCTCGAGGTCAAGGGCATCGGCGACGCCACCTTGGCCGAGCTGCGTGATCGCGTCACCGTGTGACGCACGACCTCCGTATGGCCGCACCGGCCCTGGTGTGCTGGGGTGCCGCCGCTGGGCTCGTCGCATGCGATGGAGTCATCGCCGTCACGGTCGCCGTGGCCTCGGTGCTCGCGGGTGGCTTGTCGGTCGGCCTGCGCCACCCGACGATTGCCGTCGCAGCGATCCTGCTGGGCGCGGTTGCTGCGTCGTGCGCCTGGCGACTGGCCGCAGTCGAGCATTCGCCGGTGACCCAGCTCGCCGACGATCACCGCATCGCAACGCTGGAGCTGGAGGTACGGCGCGACGCTTCGTCCTACGTGCACCACGGGAGCGAGTCCGTCGTCGTGGCGGTGCTCGTACGCCGTGTGGTGTCGCGCGGCATTGACGTACGCACCCGTGACCGCGCGACGGCATTCATCGACGGCGGGGCGGACGATCTCGTCGTGGGACGAAAGCTGATCGTTCTCGGCAGATTGATGCCGTCGGAGACATCTGATGAGGTTGCGCAGATCGACGTCGTGCGCCGGGGAGCCACGGTCCGGGCAGCGTGGTGGTGGGAGATCTCCGAGCGAGTCCGCGCGGGTGTTCGTACCTCGGTCGAGCACACCGGGTCAGAGCCACGGGCACTCATACCGGCGCTCGTCGACGGCGACGTGAGCCGCGTGAGCGACAAGGTCAAGGAGGATTTTCGGCGCTCGGGTCTGACCCACCTGATGGCGGTCTCGGGCACCAACCTGACCATCGTGCTTGCTGTGGTGCTCCTGGTCGGCCGTGCGGCCGGAGTGCGCCGTCGGGGACTGTGGATCCTCGGCGCAGTGTCGATCATCGGATTCGTGATCCTGGCCAGGCCCGATCCCAGCGTGGTCAGGGCCGCCGCCATGGGGGCCGTTGGGGTCGCAGCGCTTGGCTACGGCCAGCGCGGGGGAGTGCGGGCGCTGGCGTGGGCGATCATCGCCCTGGTGTTCGTCGACCCGTGGCTGTCGCGATCTGCGGGATTCGTGCTGTCGGTGTGCGCCACCGGCGGCATCTTGCTTTTCGCGCCGATCATGGCCCGCCCGCTCCTGCGGTGGATGCCCAGATGGTGCGCGCTCGCGATTGCGGTGCCGCTCGCTGCCCAGCTGGCCTGCACGCCGGCGATTGTTGCCATCTCGGGCCAGATCTCGCTCGTGGCAGTGTTTGCCAACCTTCTTGCCGGTCCTGCCGTGGCGCCGGCAACGGTGGCGGGCCTGCTCGGCGGGTTCGTGGCGCTTCTGACGGCACCCGTCGCCCAGGTCATCGGCCACGTCGCCGGAGCGTGCGCGCGCTGGATTCTGGCGGTGGGACACACCGCAGCGTCCCTCGACGCTGCGTCGCTGGCATGGAACGCACCGTGGCAGCTGCTCATCGTGCTCACCCCACTCGTGGCGTGGGCAGCCGTACGGCTTGCGGCACGTCCGCTGATGTTCACGGGGCTCGCGCTGGGGTTGCTGATCGGCACCTGGCGGCCGCCTCACCCCGGTTGGCCTCCTCCGGGATGGTTGATGGTCGCCTGCGATGTGGGCCAGGGCGACGCGACGGTGCTCAATGCAGGCGACGGTGATGCTGTCCTCGTGGATGCGGGTCCCGACGCGGCTTCGGTCGACCGCTGTCTCGACCGACTCGACATACGTCGCATCCGGCTGATGGTGTTCACCCACCAGCACGCCGATCACACCGACGGCTGGTCCGGCGTGACGCAAGGACGTCGCGTCGACCAGATCGCCATCGGATCAACAGGAGGTCCACCGACCACGGCAGCTGAGCATGTCGCGACGCCGGACGAGAGGTTCACGATCGGGCCCATCTCGGCTGAGGTCCTGTGGCCGCCGACCGCTGGTGAGCAACCGGCGACCGATGGATCGAGCACCAACAATGCCAGCGTGGTCCTCGCCGTACGCACACGCGGCGTGCGCATCCTGTTGACCGGCGACATCGAGCCGGAGGCGCAGTCGCGCTTGATGCGCCAGCATCCCGACCTCGCCGCGGATGTCATGAAGATGCCCCACCACGGCAGTGCTCGGCAGTCCGCCGAGTTCCTCGATGCGGTCGGCGCGCGGATCGTCACCGTGAGCGCAGGCGCGGGCAACGACTACGGCCACCCGGCGGCCGGAGCGCTGTCGATGCTGCGTGAACGTGGCGCTCAGTGGTGGCGCACCGACACAGATGGCGACATTGCCGTGGTGTTGCGTGACGGCCGCCTTCTTGTGGCCACCCAGTGACTACTCTGTGGTCGTGGCTTCGGCATTCGGCAAGATCCTTCTCATCACCGGCAACGCGGAGTTCCTTGCCGAGCGCACGCGAAGCCGAGCCGTCGCCGCCGTGACCGCCCAACATCCCGACTGCGAGGTGTCGGAGGCGACCGCGAGCGGCCTCCAGGCGGGGGAGCTCGCCGGTCTCACCAGCGCCTCACTGTTCAGTGACAACACCGCCCTCGTCATCACCGATCTGCAGGAGCTCGGCGACGTTGCTCAGTCCGAGCTGCTCGCCTATTGCGAAGGTCCATCGCCTGAGATTGCGCTGGTTCTGGTGCACGGGGGTGGAGCCAAGGGCAAGGGCATGCTCGACAAGCTGCGAAAGCTGCCGGCCGTGAGCGAGATCAAGCTGGAGGCACCCAAGTACGAACGCGACTTTGCGCGGTGGGTCCACAACGAGTTCCGTGATCTCGGGGCACGCATCGACGAGGAGGCTGCGGCCCTCCTGGTCGCCTCGGTCGGACAGGATCTGCGAGCACTCGCCGGAGCCGCACACCAGCTGATCTCGACGGTCGACCGCGGTACCGAGATCACCGCCAGCGTCGTGCGCCGCTACTTCGGTGGTCGAGCCGACGTACGCGGCTACGAGATTGCTGATGCCGCGATCGACGGACGCATCAACGTGGCTCTTGAGCAGGCGCGCTGGGCCGAGGCAGCCAAGGTTGCCCCCGTACTCATCACGAGCGCCTTCGCCAGCGGGCTGCGCTCGCTCGCCAAGCTGTCATCAGCGCCTCCGGGCATGCGGGACAACGACCTCGCGGCACGGGTCGGGGCGCCGCCCTTCAAGCTGCGCGCGATGCGCCAGCAGCTCCGAGCCTGGGAGCCCGACGGTCTCGCCACCGCACTCGATGCCGTCGCCCAGGCTGACCTCGATGTCAAGGGTGGTTCGGCCGACCCGGCATACGCGATCGAGCGCATGGTGCTCAAGGTCGCGGCCCAGCGGCGTCGGTAGTGGCCGGCGCAGGCGGCCGCGTCGAGGCAGTCGACCTGGCGCGGGGCGTTGCGCTCGTCGGCATGATGTTCACCCACATTGGCCCGCACTGGACCGGCGCCAACCCTCCGGTGGTCGACATGCTGGCGGGAGGTCGCGCCGCCCCGCTGTTCGCCATGTTGGCGGGGGTTGCCTTGACGATCGTTCATCAGCGTGACCCGCGTGGCGCGGGATCCACCCGCGCGACGTGGATCCGGGCAGCCATCCTCATCGTGCTCGGCCTTGCGCTGGGCTCGTTGGAGAGCGTGCCGGTCTACGTCATCTTCGCCTACTACGGTGTGCTGATCGTCATCGTGCTGCCGTTCCGTCGGCTTCCGACACCGTGGCTGTTCTGCCTGGGTGCTGCCTGGGCGATCGTCGCGCCGATCATCCTGCTGTGGGCGCAGCGCGCGCACCAACCGGTCTATGCCCAGCAAACGGAGTGGTCAGACCTGCGCCGTCCCGGCGAGCTGCTGATGGAGATCGGCGTCTGGGGCATCTATCCGATCTCGGTGTGGATCGCGTACGTCCTGGTCGGGCTGGCCGTCGGTCGGCTCGACCTGCGCCGTGCCGCCATCGCAGGGCGACTCGTCGCGGCGGGCGGCGCGTTGTTGGTGTCGACGTTGGTCGTCGGATGGGTCGCGATCAGCAGGGGAGTCTTCGACGAGAGGCTCGAGGGCGGGTGGCGCATCCTGTTCACCGGGCCGTCCTACCCCGAACTGCGCCCATCCTGGTCCGAGCTGCTCCTCGTGGGACAACACACGTCGCGGCCACTGGGAATGCTCAGCGCGATCGGCTCGGCCATCCTGGTGATTGGGTTGTGCGCGTTGTTGGTCAAGCTCCCGTGGGGTCGTCTGGCCCTGACGCCGATCCGCGCGGCGGGAGCGATGACACTCACGCTCTACTCGGCGCATGTGCTGTGGTCGTGGCGCCTCCATGTCGGCTACCTGCGTGACCACCCGGTCGGGCTTGAGCCGCACACCTACGGCGACTGGCTGCTTCAAGTGGTGGTGTTGTGCGCGGCGGCAACGGTCTGGAGCCTGCTGGTCGGCAAGGGTCCGCTGGAGTGGCTCGTCCGTCGGCTCTCGGTCTGGTCCGGACATGAAAAAAGCGCCCCGAGGGGCGCTTGATTCAACTGGACTCAGCCGTCAGAGCGACGCGGCCTTCTTGGCGATGGCCGACTTGCGGTTGGCTGCCTGGTTCTTGTGGATGACCTTCTTGGATGCGGCCTTGTCGAGCCTCTTGGTGGCTTCGCCGGCGAGCTTCTTGGCCTCGTCCTTGTTGCCAGCCTCGACGGCTTCGGTGAAACGGCGCACGGACGTCTTGAGGGCGGAGCGCACTGACTTGTTGCGCTCGCGAGCCAGCTCGTTCTGCCGGTTGCGCTTGATCTGCGACTTGATATTCGCCACTGGGCAAACCTGTTTCTCTTGAGAGTTGAGATGATGCGAAGTATGAGGTTGCACGCCTAAGCACGCGACAGCCAACTCTACCAGCGGTGGTGTCGGCGGCCCAAATCGCGACCGTGGTCCTGGTGCTGCGGCGGGGCTTTAGACTCGACCCTATGGAAACCCTCTACGACGTCTTGAAGTACGTCCACATCCTGGCGTGGATCGTCGTCGTCCTCGGGTATGTCAAGGACATCCGCGGACCACAGGTCAACCAGTGGATGGCCCACGGCCTCACGGCCGCCTTCGTGCTCGGCATCGCGCTGGTCGGCATCGCCTCGGCCAGTGACGCCGTTGACGACCCGAACAACGCGAAGGTCGGGGTCAAACTGCTTGTCGCCTTCGTGGCGCTCGGCTTGGCACACGCAACCCGCAAGCGTCCGGCTCCCAACCCGATGGCGCATGTGATTGCCGCCTTGGTGCTGGTCAACATCGTCATCGCCTACGCATGGTGAGTGCCCCTCAGCCCGGAGCCACCGACCCGCAGATCCTGCGCAACTTCTGCATCATCGCGCACATCGATCATGGCAAGTCGACCTTGGCCGACCGGATGCTTCAGCACACCGGCGTCGTTGACGGCCGCGACATGAAGGCCCAATACCTCGACCGCATGGACATCGAGCGCGAGCGCGGCATCACGATCAAGAGCCAGGCCGTACGCATGCCGTTCACCAAGTCCAGTGGCGACGACGCCGGCACGGTCTACGTGCTCAACATGATCGACACGCCAGGTCACGTCGACTTCACCTACGAGGTGAGCCGCAGCCTCGAGGCGTGCGAAGGGGCCGTTCTGCTCGTGGATGCGGCCCAGGGCATCGAGGCGCAGACGCTGGCCAACCTCTATCTCGCGATCGACGCGGACCTCGACATCATCCCGGTGCTCAACAAGATCGACCTGCCGGGCGCACAACCCGAGAAGTATGCCGCCGAGATCGCCGGCATCATCGGCGGAGACCCCGATGACGTGCTGCGCGTGTCAGCCAAGACAGGTCAGGGAGTCGAAGAGCTTCTCAACCTGATCGTCGACGAGATTCCGCCACCCAAGGGTGATCCGGACGCACCGCCCCGTGCGCTGATCTTCGACTCGGTCTATGACACCTACCGTGGTGTCGTCACCTACGTCAGGGTCTTCGACGGCAAGCTCTCGCACCGCGACAAGATCAAGATGATGTCGACCGGAGCCGTGCACGAGATGCTCGAGGTCGGCGTCATTTCGCCTGAGCCGGTCAAGGCCGCCGATCTCGGAGTCGGTGAGGTCGGCTATCTGATCACGGGTGTGAAGGAAGTCCGCCAATCCAGAGTCGGCGACACCGTCACGTCACACATCCGCGGTGCCACCGAGCCACTCGGCGGCTACAAGAGCCCCGTGCCGATGGTGTTCGCGGGTCTCTACCCACTCGACGGCGACGACTACCCGACACTGCGAGATGCGCTGGAAAAGCTCCAGCTCAATGACGCTGCGCTGGTCTACGAGCCCGAGTCGTCGGGCGCCCTCGGCTTCGGCTTCCGCATCGGCTTCCTGGGACTGCTCCACCTCGAGATCGTCCGTGAGCGACTCGAACGCGAGTTCAACCTCGAACTGATCTCGACGGCGCCCAACGTCGTCTACCGCGTGGAGATGGAGGACGGCAAGGAGATTGTCGTCACCAACCCCTCGGAGTACCCCGAGGGCAAGATCGACAAGGTCTTCGAGCCAGTCGTTCGCGCAACTGTGCTCAGCCCGACGGACTACATCGGCACGATCATGGAGCTGTGCCAGTCCCGCCGCGGGCAACTGATCGGCATGGACTACCTGTCGGAGGATCGCGTCGAGATCAAGTACACGTTGCCGATGGGCGAGATCATGTTCGACTTCTTCGACGCGCTCAAGAGCCGCACCAAGGGCTATGCATCGCTCGACTACGAGCCCACCGGCGAGCAGGCGTCCGACCTGGTCAAGGTCGACGTGTTGCTCCAGGGCGAGATCGTGGACGCGTTCAGTGCGATCGTGCACCGCGACAACTCCTACGCCTATGGGGTCTCGCTGGCCTCCAAGCTCAAGGAGCTCATCCCGCGCCAGCAGTTCGAGGTGCCGATCCAGGCAGCCATCGGAGCTCGGGTGATTGCTCGCGAGAACATTCGGGCGATCCGCAAGGACGTGCTCGCCAAGTGCTACGGCGGCGACATCAGCCGTAAGCGCAAGCTGCTCGAGAAGCAGAAGGAGGGCAAGAAGCGCATGAAGATGGTTGGACGGGTCGAAGTTCCACAGGAAGCGTTCATCGCTGCGCTCTCCACCGGGGACCCTGACAAGAAGTAGTTGGCAGGGTGATTCGGTCGTTCCTGGGTGCTCCGCGGACCTTCCGGGCCACCGGCTGGTGACCCGACGGTACGTTAGGGTGATCCGCACCACATCCCCCCAGTATGCCCGTGTGAAGGATTTTCATGAGTGCAGCAGTTGTCACGCCCGAACAGCTTGAGATCGTCAACAACCGCGCTCGCAGCGTCGGTGAGATGTTCTACAACCGCGTCAAGGAGTCACCCAACAACGAGGCCTACCGCTTCCCCGATGAAAATGAGAAGTGGCACTCGCTGACCTGGTCCGAGACCGGCGACAAGGTCACCCGCCTCGCGGCCGGACTGGTGTCGATGGGCATCGAGGCCGAGCAGCGCGTCGCCATCGCATCAGGCACGCGGGTCGAGTGGATCATGGCCGACCTCGCGATCAACGCAGCCGGTGCCGCGACCACCACCGTCTACCCGAGCACGATGTCGGATGACGTGGCCTACATTCTTGCCGACTCAGACAGCCGCATCGTGTTCGCCGAGGACGACGACCAGGTCGCCAAGCTCCGTGAGAAGCACTCCGAGCTGCCGTCGATCATCAAGGTCGTCGTGTTCGAAGGCACCACCGACGGTGATTGGGTCATCAGCCTGGACGACCTCGAGAAGGCCGGCGAAACCTACCTCAGCGAGCACCCCACGGTGATCGAAGAGCGAGTTGCCGCCACGACCGGCGACTCGCTGGCCACCCTCATCTACACGTCCGGCACCACAGGACGCCCCAAGGGCGTTCGTCTGAGCCATGACGGTTGGACCTACGAAGGCGCCGTCATGGTCGCCGGCGACTTCCTCTCGATCGACGACCTGCAGTTCCTGTGGCTCCCGATGGCGCACTCGTTCGGCAAGGTGCTCCTGACGACTCAGCTGGCTGTCGGATTCGCCACCGCGATCGACGGACGCGTGCCCAAGATCGTCGAGAACCTCGCCATCGTCAAGCCGACGTTCATGGGCGCAGCGCCTCGCATCTTCGAAAAGGCCTACGGCCGGATCGTTGGCATGACCGAGGCCGAGGGCGGTGCCAAGCTCAAGATCTTCAAGTGGGCCGAGAAAGTTGGTCTCGAGTACTCGCGGGCCGTGCGCTCGGGCAAGTCGGTCTCGCCGATCCTCAAGGCGCAGCACGCCGTTGCCGACAAGCTGGTGTTCTCCAAGGTGCGTGACCGTTTCGGTGGTCGAGTCCGGTTCTTCATCTCAGGTGCCGCGGCGCTGTCGCCCGACATCGCCGAGTGGTTCCACGCTGCTGGCGTGCTGATCCTCGAGGGCTACGGCCTCACCGAGACCTCAGCTGGTGCGTTCGTCAACCAGCCCGACAACTTCAAGCTCGGGTCCGTCGGCACGGCGTTCCCCGGCAGCGAGGCCAGGATTGCCGAAGATGGTGAAGTCCTGATCAAGGGCCCGCACATCATGCGCGGCTATCACAACCTTGACGGCGAGAGCGCTTCGTCACTGACCGACGGATGGCTGCACACCGGCGATGAGGGCCGGCTCGATGAAGAGGGCTTCCTCTACATCACAGGTCGCAAGAAGGAGCTGTTCAAGACGTCAGGCGGCAAGTACGTCGCTCCGCCGCACATCGAGGGCACGTTCAAGGGCATCAGCTCCCTGACGAGTCAGATCTTGGTGCACGGCAATGATCGCAACTTCTGCTCCGCTCTGATCACGCTCGACCCCGACGCTGTTGACGAGTGGGCGGCCAACAACGGCATGGCCGGCAAGTCCTACGCCGAGGTCGTGAAGTCACCTGAGATCCACAAGGTGATCGAGGGCCAGATCGAGGAGCTCAACTCCAAGATCAATCGCTGGGAGACGATCAAGAAGTTTGCGATCCTCGACCACGACCTGTCGATCGAGAACGGTGAGATCACGCCGAGCATGAAGGTCAAGCGCAATGTCGTCGAAGCCAACAACAAGGCAATCCTCGACGGGTTCTACGCTTAGTCGATGATCAAAGGACCGCTCGCCTCTGACGGCGAGCGGTCCTTTGGCATTTACGTCCACGTCCCGTTCTGCTCGGTGCGCTGCGGCTACTGCGACTTCAACACCTATACCGCCGACGAGCTCGGCGAAGGCGCCACGAGGGCGTCGTACGCCGACACTGCGATCAGCGAGATCGAGCTTGCCGCACGCACGCAGACCAGCCAGCCGGCGATCGAAACGGTGTTCTTCGGCGGTGGCACCCCAACGCAACTGCCCTCGGCCGACCTGGTCCGCATCCTCGACGCGTTGAGAGACAACTTCGGTCTCGCGTCCGACGTCGAGGTCACCACCGAGGCCAACCCCGACAGCGTGACACCGGAGTCGCTGGCGACGCTGCGTGCAGGCGGGTTCACCCGGATCTCGTTCGGCGTTCAGTCAGCAGTGCCCCACGTACTGGCCGCTCTGGATCGCACGCACAATCCCGCCAATGTGCCGCAGGCGGTGCGTTGGGCGCGCGAAGCAGGCTTCGAGCAGCTCAGTGTCGACCTGATCTACGGCACGCCGGGCGAGTCGATGGCTGACTGGCGCACAAGCGTCGAGCAGGCGATTGCGTTGGAGCCCAACCACATCAGCGCATACGCCCTGATCGTCGAACAGGGGACCGCTTTCGCGCGCAAGGTCAACCGCGGCGAAGTGGTCATGCCAGACGATGACGAAACTGCGGACAAGTACATCCTGGCCGATGAATTGTTCTCCGCCGCAGGTCTGGGGTGGTACGAGCTGTCCAACTGGGCACAGGACGTGGCCGCGCAGTGTCGGCACAACGTTCTGTACTGGCGCAGTGCCAACTGGTTGGGCATCGGCCCCGGCGCGCACTCGCACGTCGACGGGGAGCGCTGGTGGAACGTCAAGCATCCCGCCGCGTACGCACAGCGGCTCGCGGCGCGGGAGTCGCCGCGCCACGACGGTGAGACGATCGGTCCCGAGACGGCTCGGGTGGAACGGATCATGCTGGAGAGTCGCCTCCGAGGTGGTCTCAGCCTCAGCGAGCTCAGCACGGCCGCACTGAGCAAGATTCCCGAACTGGTGTCTCGAGGACTCGGCGACGTGGCCGACGATCACCTGGTGCTGACGAGATCGGGCAGATTGCTCGCCGACGCAGTGGTGCGCGAACTGGTCGACTGACTGGGTGGCAGTCAGTCAGCGTCAGGCACGGTCACGAAGTCGATGAGCTCCTCGACCCGGCCGAGGAAGGACGGCTCGAGATCGGCATAGGAGTCGACCCGACTCAGCAGGTGCTTCCACGCCCGCGCGATGTCGGCCTGGTCGGCGTGTGGCCAGCCGAGGGCCTCGCAGATGCCGTGTTTCCAGTCGGTGCCGCGGGGGATCACGGGCCAGGCCTCCAAGCCGAGCCGGTCTGGCTTCACCGACTGCCACACGTCGACGTACGGGTGTCCGACGACGAGCACGTGCGCGCGCCCGGACACCTGCTGTGCGAGGCGGGTCTCCTTGGAACCGGGTACGAGGTGGTCGACCAGCACCCCGAGCCTGCGCCCGGGTCCGGGATCGAATTCATCGACGATGCTCGCGAGATCGTCGATGCCCCCGAGGTACTCGACGGCGACACCCTCCACGCGCAGGTCAGCGCCCCACACCTTCTCGACGAGCTCGGCGTCGTGGCGGCCCTCGACGTAGATGCGGCTCGGCAGTGCCACCTTGGCGCGTGTGTCCCCGACGGCACGAGAGCCCGAAGCCGTGCGTGCACTCGTCTTGGGCGACCTCGACGCCTGGGGGCGGAGCACCACCGGCGCGCCGTCGAGCAGGAACCCGGGGCCGAACGGGAAGGAACGTCGGGTGTTGCGGCGATCTTCGAGCACCATCATGCCCAGATCCTTCTCGACGACCATGATCTCGCCGACGAACCCGGTCGTGGCATCCTCCACCACCATGCCGCGTTCGGCGACCACCTCGACCGAGCGACCTCGCGGCGGTTTGCGCCAGTCGCTTGAGAGCACGTCAGCGCCATATCTGTCAGCCATGCAGAACCCCGAGAAGTCGTTGGTGAAAGGCCTCGAGCTCGTCCCGGGCGACGGGCCCGGAGCTCGAGAGGATGGTGGTGGTGACCGTGGTGAGTCCGAGGGTCAGGTCGACCGCCGCCGCCCAGGCCGGTGTGGCGCCGTCAGGGGTCGGTCGATAGAGATCACCGAGCACCACGACATCGCGGTCGGGTACGACCAGGACGAGCTCGCCGCCGACCGGGCCGTCGCCGAGATGGATGACCTCGACATGGCATTCGCCGAGGTCGCCGGCCCAGGCCGATGACAGCGAGCCGCCGAGGGACTCGTGGACGATTTCGGTGCCGTCGTCGATCGTCACGCGGCGCGCTGAATAGGTCAGCGTGCGCTCGGTTCCTGCGACCTGGTGTTGAAATTCGGCATTGTCGGTCACATCGCTAGACTGGCACTTGACCAAGGGGAGTGCCAACGCGACGCGCGGAAGGAAGAACTATGTCTGACGACCGCCGCCTGGACGTGCTCCGGGCCATCGTCGAGGACTACGTTGCCACGCAGGAGCCAGTCGGCTCACGATCGCTGGTCGAACGCCACCAGCTGGGTGTTTCGCCGGCGACGATCCGCAACGACATGGTTGCGCTCGAGGACGAG
Organism: uncultured Actinomycetota bacterium; assembly: GCA_963760105.1. GTDB lineage: Bacteria > Actinomycetota > Actinomycetes > Propionibacteriales > Nocardioidaceae > Aeromicrobium. Next base: position 100,772 of record CAVXBP010000012.1, on the reverse strand, counting down.
GGCTACATCAAGCAGCCCCACACCAGCGCCGGTCGCATCCCGACCGACAAGGGCTACCGGATGTTCGTCGACCGGCTGGCCACGGTCAAGTCCCTGTCGGCCGCAGAGCGTCGCGCGATCGAGACCTTCCTGACGGGCGCTGTCGATGTCGACGACGTCGTCCAGCGCAGCGTACGAGTGCTTGCCCAGCTCACCAACCAGGTAGCGATCGTCCAATATCCCTCGCTCACCCGGTCGACGGTGCGACACATCGAGGTCGTCGCGCTCGAAGGATCCCGCGTCCTCCTCGTGGTCATCACGAGCAGCGGCCGCGTCGAGCAGCGCATCATCGAGCTGGTCGCGACGCCCAGCGAGCAGCTGCTGTCCGACCTGCGCCGACGCATCGCCCAAGCCAGCCTGGGTGAGCGACTCCCCGAGGCATCGCTGCGGCTGGCCGACATGATCGAGACCTTCGACCTCAACGATCGGCCCATCGTCTCCTCGATCGTCACGACACTGTCCCAGACGTTCAGCAACGAACGCTCCGACGAGCGCATCGCCGTCGGTGGCACGGCCAATCTCGTACGATTCGGCAGCGATTTCGACTCGGCCATCAAACCCGTGCTTGAGGCGATCGAAGAGCAGGTCGTCCTCCTCAAGCTTTTGGGCGAGGCCACCGCCGGCCTGACCGTACGCATCGGTGCCGAGACCGGGCTCGAGAGCCTTCTGGGCACAGCAGTCGTCTCAACCGCATATGGCTCCGATGACCAGGCGCTGGCGACGCTCGGCACGGTGGGCCCGACCCGCATGGACTACCCCGCAACGATGGCCGCTGTCAGCGCCGTCGCCCGCTATGTCGGGCGATCGCTGGCGGACACCTGAACCGACCGGCCACCCTCGACCACTCTGCACTTCAACAAGAACTGGACTCATGGCACAGGACTACTACGCAACACTCGGCGTTGGACGCGACGCGACTCCCGATGAGCTCAAGAAGGCTTATCGCAAGCTCGCGCGTCAGCTGCACCCCGATGTCAACGATGCACCTGACGCATCCGAGCGATTCAAGGAGGTCACGATCGCCTACGAGGTGCTCTCCGATCCCGCCAAGCGCGCGACATTCGATCGCGGCGGCGATCCGTTGCGCGGAGCGGGGGCCTCGGGATTCGGGCAGGGCTTCTCGTTCGACGACATCATGGACGCGTTCTTCGGTCAGAACACAGGCCGCGGCCCACGCCCTCGTGTGCAGCGTGGCCAGGACGCACTCCTTCGCATGACGATCGACCTCGCCGAGGCGGTGTTCGGTGTCACGCAGGAGATCAAGGTCGACACCGCGGTCACCTGCACCACATGCGAGGGGAGTGGCGCAGCGGCCGGGTCCGAACCCGTCACCTGCCGCACGTGCCACGGCCACGGCGACGTGCAGCACGTCCAGCGCTCACTGCTCGGAGACATCCGTACGTCTCGCCCGTGCCCGACCTGCCACGGCTACGGCACCGTGATCCCCGAACCCTGCTCGGAGTGCGCCGGCGAGGGTCGCGTCCGGTCGCGCCGATCGATTTCGGTGACGATCCCGGCAGGTGTCGACCACGGCACCCGCATCCAGCTGACGGGTGAGGGCGAGGTCGGACCAGGCGGCGGACCTGCCGGTGATCTCTACCTGGAGATCAACGTGACCAGGCACCCGATGTTCACCCGCAAGGGCGATCAGCTGTTCTGTCAGGTCACCCTGCCGATGACGGCGGCCGCACTGGGCGCCCACCTCGACCTGCCGACACTCGAGGCAGACGTGGTCGACGCCGATGAGGACGACAAGACCGTCGCTCTTGATGTCTCGGCGGGCACGCAGTCGGGTGACACGATCACGATCAAGGGCAAGGGCGTGCCGCGGCTGCGGGGCCCGGGACGCGGCGACCTCAACGTGCAGGTCATCGTCGAGACGCCGTCACACCTGGACGAGGAGCAGCGCACGCTGTTGGCGCAGCTCGCCAAGCTGCGTGACGAGGAGCGGCCCGAGGCGCTGATGGGCATCAACTCCAAAGGCGTCTTCGGCAAGATCAAGGATGCGTTCAAATGACAGATGACTGCCTGTTCTGCAAGATCGTCACGGGTGACATCCCCGCCGAGATCGTGTCTGAGTCCGAGCACACGATCGCGTTCAAGGACATCAATGCCGAGGCGCCCACCCATGTGCTCGTCATCCCGCGTCGACATGAGCCCGACATCGGCAGCCTCGCGTCTGCCGACCCAGACGCCGCCATCGCGTTGCTCACCGAGGCCCGCGCAGTCGCCGAGGCGGCCGGCAACGGCTCCTACCGCCTGGTGTTCAACACCGGTGCTGATGCCCACCAGACGGTGTTCCACTGTCACGGTCATGTGCTCGCAGGTCGCTCGATGAGCTGGCCTCCCGGCTGAGCCAGCAGCCAGAATTCGCGCGGGGTCGCCGCCGTTGCGTACGATTGATCGCACATGACTGACGACTCAAACCGGACCGACCTGCCGGCACACACGTTCTCGATTCCGTCGAGCGTCCCGGCGGTTTCACTGCTCGGGCCTGCCGACGAATTCCTGCGCCTCATCGAGGACTCCTTCGAGGCGCGCATTCACGTGCGCGGAAACACGATCACGGTCACCGGATCACCCGCTGAGGCGGCCATGGTGGAGCGCCTTCTCGACGAGCTGGTCACGATCGTGCGCACCGGCCAGCACCTCAATCCCGAGACGATCGAGCGCAGTATCACGATGCTGCGCACCGAGACCGAGGAAAAGCCCGCCGAGGTGCTCAGCCTCAACATCTTGTCGAGTCGTGGTCGCACGATTCGTCCCAAGACGGTCAACCAGAAGCGTTACGTCGACGCGATCGACAAGCACACCATCGTGTTCGGCATCGGTCCTGCGGGCACCGGCAAGACCTACCTCGCGATGGCCAAGGCGGTGCAGGCGCTGCAGGCCAAGGAAGTCACCCGCATCATCTTGACCCGTCCTGCTGTCGAGGCCGGCGAGCACCTGGGCTTCCTGCCGGGCACGCTCGGCGAAAAGATCGACCCCTACCTTCGGCCGCTCTACGACGCCCTGCACGACATGATCGATCCCGAGACGATCCCCAAGCTGCTGGCGTCGGGTGTCATCGAGGTTGCGCCGCTGGCCTACATGCGAGGCCGCACGCTCAACGACGCGTTCATCATCCTTGACGAGGCGCAGAACACCAGCCCGGAGCAGATGAAGATGTTCCTGACCCGCCTGGGGTTCGGTTCGCGCATGGTCGTCACCGGCGACGTCACGCAGGTCGACCTCCCGAGCAGCGCCAAGAGCGGGCTCCGCGTCGTGCAGGACGTGCTCGAGGATGTCCGCGACATCCACTTCTCCACGCTCACGGCCTCAGATGTCGTACGACACAAGCTCGTCGGGCGCATCGTTGCCGCCTACGGCGAGTACGAGGCGGAAGCGGATGGGCAGGCAGCACATGAACGTCGACATTCTCAATGAGTCGGGCGCGGACGTCGACGTCGTCTCCCTGACCCGACTCTGCCGATTCACGATGCGCCGCATGCGCCTGCACCCGGCCACCGAGCTGACGGTGCGACTGGTTGATCCCGCCACGATCGCCGTGCTCAACCAGCAGTGGATGGACAAGGAAGGACCGACCGACGTCCTGTCCTTCCCGATGGACGAGCTGACCCCCGGTCGCGACGACGAGGAGGCGCCCGAGGGCTACCTCGGTGACATTGCGCTCTGCCCCCAGGTCGCCGAGCAGCAAGCTCCCGCGGCGGGCCACACGACGCAGGACGAGGTCAACCTGCTCACGGTGCACGGCATCTTGCACCTGCTGGGCTATGACCACGCCAACCCGACCGAGCACAAGGAAATGTTCGGCGTACAGGGACGTCTGCTGCTCGAGTGGCAGCAGGCCGCCGCCGGCGTGGATCCCGAGTCAGCGTGATGGTGCTGCCGATCGTCGTCTCAGCGGTCCTCGCTGTCGTGGCCGGGCTGCTGGTCAGCGTCGACGCCGCTCTCTCGTCGTTCTCCAAGGCGCGCGCCGAAGAGCTAGACGACGAAGGCCGCACCGGTGCGGCTCGTCTCGCTGACATCCTCGAGGACCCCGCGCCCTACCTCAACTCGGTGCTCCTCATGCGTGTGCTCACCGAGACGTCGAGCATCGTCCTGGTGGCGCTGGTCGTCGCTGACGGCATCGATGGTCTGGACGGTCTATGGCAGCGCTTCTCGGTCGCAGTGGCGATCATGGTTGTCGTCAGCTTCGTCCTGATCGGCGTCGGACCTCGTACGCTCGGCCGCCAACACGCCGAGTCGATCGCCCTCAGGTCGGCGCTGCCGGTGGTGGCACTGACCCGCCTGCTCGGGCCGCTCCCGCAGCTGTTGATTCTGCTGGGCAACGCCGTGACACCAGGCAAGGGATTCAGCGAAGGCCCATTCGCCTCAGAGGTTGAGGTCCGCGAGCTCGTCGACCTTGCGGCCGCCAGCTCGGTCATCGAGTCCGACGAAGGCAAGATGATCCAGTCGGTGTTCGAGCTCGGTGACACGATCGTCCGCGAGGTCATGGTGCCGCGCACCGACCTCGTCTTCGTCGAGCAGCACAAGACACTGCGCCAAGCCATGTCGTTGGCGCTGCGCAGCGGCTTCTCCCGTATGCCAGTGGTCGACGAGAACCTCGACGACGTCGTCGGCATGGCCTACCTCAAGGACATCACCAAGCGCGTGTTCGACAACCACGACGCCGAGACCACCGAGCGGATCGACTCGTTGGCCAGGCCGGTCCTGTTCATCCCCGACACCAAGCCGATTGACGACCTCCTCAAGGAGATGCAGGCGCAGCGCACCCACGTTGCGATCGTCGTCGACGAGTTCGGTGGCACCTCGGGCATGGTCACGATCGAGGACATCGTCGAGGAGATCGTCGGCGAGATCACCGATGAGTACGACTCCGAGCCCGAGCCCAACGAGCAGCTGGCCGACGGGTCGTGGCGGCTCAGCTCACGGTTCGAGGTCGACGACCTCGAGGACCTGTTCGACATACCGATCGAGGACGAGGACGTCGACTCCGTCGGTGGCCTGATGGCCAAGCATCTCGGAAAGGTGCCGATCCGGGGGAGTGTCGTCGAGGTCGAGGGCCTACGGTTTGAGGCCGAGGGCCCGACAGGTCGACGCAATCGCATCGGCCGGGTGCTGGTCAGCCGTGCCGCGGAAGGAATTGATGATGCAACCCAGTCCTGAGGACCTCAAGCTGATCACGTTGGCACGGGCATCGCGTGCCCGCACACGCGCCCAGCACGGGGCTGCCGTGCGTGACCAGGATGGTCGTACGTACGCTGCGTCGACCGTCGTCCTGCCCTCGCTGCGATTCGACGCGCTCGACCTTGCTGTCGCGATGGCCGTCTCCTCGGGCGCCAAGGGCATCGAGGCGGCCGCACTCGTGGCAGACCCGCATCCTGAGCCGATCGTCGATGGCACAGCCGTCCGAGATGTGTCCGGATCTGGCATCAAGATCTACATCGCCGACCCCGATGGCAATGTCGTCCGCGTGGGCGTCACGTGAGCCGCTCAGGTTTTGCCTGTTTCGTGGGCCGGCCCAATGCCGGGAAGTCGACGCTGACCAACGCCCTGGTGGGCGGCAAGATCGCCATCACGTCGTCCAAGCCGCAGACCACCCGCCACGCGATCCGCGGGCTGGTGCATCGCGAGGACGGTCAGCTGGTGCTGATCGACACCCCCGGCCTCCACAAGCCGCACACCCTGCTGGGCGAGCGCCTCAATGCCGTCGTACGTGCGACCTGGTCAGAGGTCGACACGATCGGCATGTGCCTGCCCGCCAACGAGAGCGTCGGCGAGGGCGACAAGTTCCTGATCCGCGAGCTGGCGCAGATTCGGCGCAAGCCGGTCTTCGCCATCGCAACCAAGACCGATCTGGTCAAGGGCGACAAGCTGCGTGATCACCTGCTGGCGATCCAGCAGGCCGGCGCAGACGCCGGATTGCAGTGGCAGGAGATCATCCCGGTGTCGGCGGTCTCCGGTGAGCAGGTCGACCTTCTGGCCGAGCTGCTGGTGGCCACGCTCCCCGAGGGCCCTGCGCTCTATCCCGAGGGCCAGCTCACCGATGAGCCCGAGGAGACCCTGATCGCCGAGATCATTCGCGAGGCTGCACTCGAAGGCGTACGCGATGAGCTGCCGCACTCGATCGCGGTCGTCGTCGACGAGATGGTTCCCCGTGCCGATCGACCCAAGGACAAGCCGTTGATCGACGTGCGTGTCAACGTCTACGTCGAGCGCGACAGCCAGAAGGGCATCATCATCGGCAAGCAGGGCGCACGGCTCAAGGAGATCGGCTCTGACTCGCGCGCGCAGATCGAGGCAATCCTCGGCACACCAGTGTTCCTCGACCTGCACGTCAAGGTCGCCAAGGACTGGCAGCGCGACCCCAAGCAGCTCCGCAAGCTCGGGTTCTAGCGCACGTCGAAGCTTCTCGCTCCCTCGAGCGCCTCGTCGGTCACCTCGACGGCATCGACGGTCGCGCGCGGAGGGCCATGTCCGGCCCACTCGATCATCGCCGTGACCGCCTCGGTGGCGCCTTCGAACGCCGCCTCGACGGCGCCGTCGGGACGATTCGACACCCAGCCGGCAACTCCGAGTCGCCGCGCCTCCTGCGCGCACGAGGCGCGGAAGAACACGCCCTGCACCTCGCCACGAACCACCACGTGTCGCCGGATCATGTCCCGACGGTAAGGCAACATGGCGGTATGGATGCGGTGGAGGCCCTGAAGGAGATCGGGTTCTGGCTCGAGCGGCAGCGAGCGGTGACCTACAAGGTCGAGGCATTTCGCAATGCCGCGGCAATCATCGAGGACCTGACCCAAGATCAGCTCGAGCAACGGCTCGCATCGGGGGCGCTGAAGCGTACGAAGGGCATCGGCGACCGCACGTTCACCGTGATCAAGCAGGCCGTCGAAGGGGGCGTACCGGACTACCTGGCCGATCTGCGATCAGATGAGCCGTTGGCGACAGGTGGCGCGTCGCTGCGGGCCAAGCTCCGTGGCGACCTCCACAGCCACTCGGACTGGTCCGATGGTGGTTCGCCGATCGAGGAGATGGCGCGGGCGGCGCGCTGGCGTGGCCGGGAGTACCAGGTGCTCACCGACCATTCCCCGCGACTCACGGTCGCCAACGGCCTCAGCGCCGAAAGGCTGGACCAACAGCTCGAGATCGTCGCAGCAGTCGACGAGTCCTACGACGACTTCCGTCTTCTGTCCGGGATCGAGGTCGACATTCACGATGACGGCAGCCTTGATCAGACCGATCGCATGCTTGACCGGCTCGACGTCGTGGTCGCCAGCGTCCATTCGAAGCTCAAGATGGACTCGATCGGGATGACCCAGCGCATGGTCACCGCCGTCCGGGACCCACATACGAATGTGCTGGGTCACTGCACCGGACGTCTCGTGCAGGGATCGCGTGGCACGCGGGACCAGTCGAAATTCGATGCCAAGAAGGTGTTCGCTGCGTGCGCCGAGCACGACGTGGCTGTCGAGATCAACTCACGGCCCGAACGACAGGACCCGCCCGACAACCTGATCGCGATGGCCTTGGACGCGGGGTGTCTGTTCGCCATCAACACCGATGCTCACGCACCGGGCCAGCTCGACTTTCTCGACTACGGCGCCGAACGTGCCGACGCCAACGGAGTGCCGACCGACCGCATCGTCACGACCTGGGCCGTCGACAAGCTCCTCGACTGGTCACACGCGAAGCGTTGAGCCAGCCAGCTCACGCACCTCGGCAGCTGTCACCTCGCGGGCGGTGCGGCCGGTCACCTCGTCGTAGACGTCGATCAGGTTTGCAAGGTCCTTGACCATGCGGCGGGCGCGCGCCGGGCCGTTGCCGCAGTCGGCGCGACACTCACCTGACGCAGCGACGCGGTGTGCGATCACAAGTGCGGTCAGCGCATAGGCCTCCGCGGCTTCGAGCTCGGGTGACAGCGCGAACGGGAACATCCGTGACGCTCCGTGGTGGAAGTCGACATGTTCAGCGTCGAGGTCGCCCGAGACGAGCGGGAATGCCATGGCCTCGGCGAACGCCTGACGTACGTCGTCCTCGTCACTGGCGCGGCCGATCCAGGACTCGGCGCGTTCGACGGCGCCGAGAGCCTGGGAACGCGCCGCCGGCTCGAGCAGCGCGATGACCTGATGCGCCTGGGCGATGCGCAGCTTGGCGCGAAGCTCGGGTGAGTCCTCGGTCGTGCCGAACAATCGTCCGATGAGTGGCACGAGTCGTGCGCGGTCGCCCTCGCGCAGCAGGTCGTTGGTGGTGCGTGCCTCATGGGCGAGCAGCGGGTGGGTGCACTCGGGACGGTCGCTCCACTCCTCGCCGGCCAGCAGCGAGACGTACTCCATGACACAGGCCTCGCCGTGCTCGGCGTCGTGGGATCCGGCGGCCAGGGTCGGCAAGGAGTCGGGAAGGCGCATGACGCAATTGTCCCCTGACATGGGACGCCGGGATCTGAAAATTCGCTGTGCGTTTGGTGCGAGTTTGACCCTGTGTGACTACCATCACGTATGGAGTTTGAGAGAGCCGCTCGGGCCATTCTCGCCAACATCGAGACGGTCATCGACGGCAAACCAGAAGCGGCCGAAGCTGCATTGATCGTGTTCCTCGCGGAGGGCCACCTCCTCATCGAGGACGTGCCAGGGGTCGGCAAAACCGTCTTGGCCAAGGCGCTCGCCCGGTCCGTCAGCTGCTCGGTCCGACGCATCCAGTTCACCCCTGATCTGCTGCCATCGGACATCACCGGCGTGTCGGTCTACAGCCAGGCCGATCGTGAGTTCGAGTTCAAACCGGGCGCGGTGTTCGCCAACATCGTGATCGGTGACGAGATCAACCGCGCCTCACCCAAGACGCAGTCGGCGCTGCTCGAAGCCATGGAGGAACGTCAGGTCACCGTCGACGGCACGACCTACGAGCTCGGCAGCCCGTTCACGGTCGTCGCGACCCAGAACCCGTTCGAGATGGAGGGCACGTACGCCCTGCCGGAGGCGCAGCGCGACCGGTTCATGGCGCGCATCTCGATGGGCTATCCGTCGTCCGCAGCCGAGCTCGAGATGGTGCAGGGGAGAGACACCGCCAACCCATTCGACGGGCTCGACTCCGTGGCCTCGATCGAGGACGTGCAGAGCATGATCGCCACCGCCCGTGCGATCTACGTGTCGCCAGCAGTGGAGCAGTACGCCGTGGACATCGCCCAGGCCACCCGCGCGGACAGCGAGCTGCGACTGGGTGCCAGCCCTCGAGCGACCCTCCAGCTCGTGCGCGCCGCCAAGGCTCGTGCCGCTGTGCAGGGACGCGACTTCGTCCTTCCTGACGACATCGACACGCTGATCCCCGTGGTGCTCCCGCACCGCCTGATCCCGATGCGTGGTGTCTCGAACGCCGCCGACGTCATGAAGCGCATCGTGGCCGAGACGCCGGTACCCGCCGGGGCCGTTCAACCGACGTGAACAGATCGGTCGTCCTCACGACCCGCGGCATCGGCTTCCTGATCACCGCTACGCTGTGCTTCATTGCGGCGCCGATCATGTCGCTGCCGGCCCTGCTGTACGTCACCGCGCTGCTCGTCGGGTTGGTGCTCTTCTCCACAGTGTTCGTGTTCGCGGGACACTCCAACATCCGCATCGAGCGGTCGTTCTCTCCGCAGGTCGTCGGGCCCGGACTGACCACCAAGGCAACGTTGCGCGTCACCAATCTTTCGATCATTCCGTGCATCGAGGCGCAGTGGAACGATGAGCTTCCACCCGGCATCTCCGGCGACGCGTCCGGCTCCCTTCCGCCGCTCGGCGGCAGCCGTCAGTCGGACTCGCGGATCACGTTCTCCTACGGGCTGCAGGGCTTGAGGCGCGGACGACATGCGATAGGGCCGCTGCGCGTGCAGGTGCTCGACCCGTTCGGTCTGGTCTTTCGTCGCCACACCTTTGGCGCGACCGAACCCCTGATCGTCCTTCCACGCCGCGTTGACCTTCCGGCGTTGGCCCCACGGGGTGAAAGTGACGTCGGGTCGACCCGCCCCGCGCCGCAATACGTAGGAGTCGGCGACGATGACATCATCGCGCGGGCCTACCTACCCGGAGATGCGATGAAACGCCTGCACTGGAAGGCCACCGCCCATCGGGGTGAGCTGATGGTGCGCCAGGAGGAGCAGCAGATCAACCCCCGCGCGGGTGTGTTCCTCGATTGTGAGCCGCGCTCGCAGGGGACAGCGCGCGACAACAAGCGGGTCTGGGAGCACTCCCCGACCTTCGAGTGGGGGATCGTGGCTGCGGCCTCGATCGTGCACCACCTTGCGCGCAACGGTTATGTGGTGGCTTTCCAGACGAGCAGCCCGGCCGTCGACCGGGTGATCGCGGACGGACAGGACACGGTCGAAGACGCGATGGTCGACCTCGCAGTGCTCGAACCGGACGAGATGGATCACGATCGCTCGATGACGCCCGAACGAGCCGCGTTCGCGATCCTCGGCCGCATCGACATTCCTCGCGCCCAGCACTGGGTCAATGCCGTCGGCGGCGCGCGGACCGTCCACGCATTCGTCGCCGCCGGCACCTCGGCCGCGGCGCTCGACGTGCTTGATGCCGCTCGCTGGCGCGTTGTCACCTACCGGCCCAATGACGATCTCGCCGAGATGTGGTCGCTGTTCGACGGGACGACCCGTGCTTAAACCGGCAGCGCGTGTCCATGCACGTCCCACGACCCAGACCATGTGGGTTGAGCGAGCTCTCATCACGATCGCCCTCGGTGTGTTGTTGTGGGGCTTCACCACGGTCATCGAGAGCCGCGACTGGTTCTTCACGGCGCTGATGGTCACGACGTTGGTGAGCATCACCTGTGCGGTGCTCCGATCGGTGGGTGTTCGCCGGGTTGCCCCGATCGCGATCGTGGTCGAGCTGGTCGCGCTGACCTGGATCTTCGTGCCGGGCGTGCCCACGCTCGGGAGCCTGACGGAGCTCGGACGCATGCTCGGCGACGCCCAACAGATCATCGTGGAGGAACGCGCGCCGGTCGCTGCCGCGAAGTCAGTGGTCTTGGTGATTGCGGCTGCCTTCGGCCTCCTGGCCGTGTTGGCCGACGCGCTCCTCGAGCGGGCCCGCGCAGCCCAGACAATCGGCATACTGCTGGCCGCCGTGTTCGTGGCGCCAGCCATCACGGCGGGCGAGACGCCGTCGGCGTGGATCTTCGTCGTGGGTGCGGCACTCTGGTTGATCTTCCTGCGCAGTCGCACACGAGAGCGGGTCGAGACCGGTTGGCGGGGACGCGCGCCTGCCCTGATCGTTGCAGCGGCGGCATTGGCACTGAGCACCCTGCTGCCGCCGCTGCTGCCCGACATCCGGGCTGCTGCCTCATCGTGGGGCAAGGCACCTGACCCGATCTTCGGCCGTGGCATCAACCCCATGCTTGAGCTCGGTCAGAATCTTCGCCGCAACAGCGAGACGCTCGCGTTGACCTACACCACCACCCTTCCCACGGCGCCCTATCTGAAGGTCGCGACGTTGCGCGACTTCAACGGAAAGACGTGGAAACCCAGCAAGACCGCGGCTGGCGATCGGTTCGAAGGGCAGGTCGGTCTCAACCCGGCGATTGCGACCGAGCAGAACACGACCACCATCACGATCAAGGGTGTGCGCAGCTCGCTGGTACCTGCGCCATACCCGCCAGTGGGCATCTCGGGTCTCAAGGGGTCGTGGCAGTTCGAGCGCATGGGCCTGACCATCCGATCGAGTCGCGAAGACACCCGTGGCCAGACCTACAGCGTGCGCAGCCTCAAGATCACCCCGACAGCAGACCAGATGCGCGCCGCCGAGTCCCTGTCCCGCGCCTCGCTCGAGTCATTCCTCGCACTGCCGCAGCAGATGCCAGATGTCATCGGGCAGACGGCCCGCGACGTCACCCGTGACCAATCGACCGACTACGACCGGGCACTTGCCCTGCAGCAGTTCCTGCGCAACGGCCCCTTCCGATATTCCGAGACCACACCGGTGGCCGATGGCTACGACGGCAATGGTGTCGCTGTCATCGCTGCGTTCCTGGACAAGAAGGCCGGCTATTGCGTCCATTTCGCCTCGACGATGGCCGTCATGGCGCGCACGTTGGGCATTCCGGCTCGCATCGCCGTGGGCTACGCGCCGGGCAACGTTGTCCGGACCAGCGAAGGCAAGAACATCTACAGCAACACCTCAGATGACCTGCACGCCTGGACCGAGCTCTACTTCGAGGGAGTCGGTTGGATCGGCTTCGAGCCGACGCCGGGCGTCGGCACGGCGACGTCCTTCGCCGAAGCCGACGGCGCGCCGCCGCCAACGGGCTCGAACGACGGCAGCTCGACACAGCGTCCCGGTGGGCTCGACGGGCAAGAGCAGGGATCGGCCGGTCAACGATCGGCGCCGGCAGACTCCTCCACCACCCCCCGCACCGTCGTGGCGACGATCGTCGCGTTGCTGCTGCTGGCCGTGGCACCCGGCCTGCTTCGACGTGGCCGACGTGTCTGGCGGATGCGAGGGCCGTCGCCAGATCCGCTGTGGCGAGAGCTGGAGGACACAGCCCAGGACTTCGGCGTCCCCGCCTCGCGCGCCGACACCCCGCGTGGCTTTGCCGCACGGTTGCGTGGTCGCTCACACATCGACGTCGAGTCGCTCGATCGCCTGCTTCAACAGGTCGAAGCGGCCCGCTTCTCGCGCGAAGGCGCCCACGATGGTGATGGTCGCGACGATCTTCGTATGCTGATCCGCTCACTCAGCGAGGGGGCGTCCCGGGGCGAGCGCCTGCGCGCAGCGGCGTTGCCACGATCTCTCGCCGGTCGGGGAACCTACTCGGCGGCCACGCCCGGGGTGCTAGCCTGAACCCATCATGCGGATGAAGAGCCTGCTCCTTCGTTGCCGCGTCGAGGTCCTCTAGGTCGGACCCCTCGGCGCGGAGTTTGTCATTCACCGGCCACACCGCTGACAAACACTCGAGGACTTCCGATGACGACCTACCCCAACACTCCGCAGCAGCCCAGCGGAATGCCGCATGAGCGATATGTTCCGTTCGCACCCATCGAGCTCGCCGACCGCACCTGGCCCGCCAAGACGATGACCGTGGCGCCGCGCTGGTGCGCCGTTGACCTGCGTGACGGCAACCAGGCCTTGATCGACCCCATGACGCCGCCGCGCAAGCTGGCGATGTTCCAGCTGCTCGTACGCATGGGCTACAAGGAGATCGAGGTTGGCTTCCCGAGCGCGAGCCAGACCGACTTCGACTTCGTTCGCCAGCTGATCGAGGGCGATCACATCCCCGACGACGTGGTGATCCAGGTCCTGACGCAGTGCCGCGAACCGCTGATCGATCGAACGTTTGAGTCGTTGGTCGGCGCCAAGCAGGCCATCGTGCACTTCTACAACTCGACGTCGACGCTGCAGCGACGGGTCGTGTTCGGGCTGGACAAGGACGGCATCACCGACATCGCCACCCAGGGCGCGCGGCTCTGCATGAAGTACGCCGAGATCCACACCCCCGACACCCTGATCTCCTACGAGTACTCGCCGGAGTCCTACACCGGCACCGAGCTGGACTACGCGCTCGAGGTCTGTTCGGCCGTCATCGAGGTGATTGACCCAACTCCTGAGTGGCCGCTGATCATCAACCTGCCCGCCACCGTCGAGATGGCGACGCCCAACATCTACGCCGACTCCATCGAGTGGATGCATCGTCACCTGCCCCGACGCGACAGCATCGTGCTCTCGCTGCACCCGCACAATGACCGTGGCACGGGTGTGGCCGCCGCCGAGCTCGGCTACATGGCGGGCGCCGATCGCATTGAAGGGTGCCTGTTCGGCAACGGCGAGCGCACCGGCAACGTGTGCCTGGTGACACTGGGTCTCAACCTGTTCAGCCAGGGCATCGACCCGCAGATCGACTTCAGCGACATCGATGGTGTGCGTCGCACGGTTGAGTACTGCAACCAGCTGCCCGTGCCCGAGCGCCACCCGTATGGCGGCGACCTGGTCTACACCGCGTTCAGCGGCTCCCACCAGGATGCGATCAAGAAGGGCCTGGAGGTGTTGGCGAAAGATGCAGCCGAAGCCGGCCAGCCGCTCGGTGAGGTGCGGTGGGCCGTTCCATACCTGCCGATTGACCCCAAGGATGTCGGGCGCACCTACGAGGCGGTCATCCGCGTCAACAGCCAGTCCGGCAAGGGCGGTGTCGCATACATCCTCAAGAACGACCACCACCTCGACCTGCCACGCCGACTGCAGATCGAGTTCAGTCGCGTCGTGCAGGAGCTGACCGAGGGCGAGGCCGGCGAGATCGAGCCGCAGGAGATCTGGGACGCCTTCCAGCGCGAATACATCGAGCGCGATGAGCCGTACGTGCTCGAGAGCTTCTCGTCGGTGACCGCCACCGACGGCAGCGACCACCAGGTCGTCGAGCTGCGCGTACGCGGTGTGCTCCAGGAGTTCACGGGTGAGGGCAACGGGCCGGTTGCAGCGTTCATCGACGGCATGCGCCAGGCGGGCGCTGACATCCAGCTCCTCGACTACTCCGAGCACGCTCTGTCGTCAGGTGGGGACGCCTCCGCCGTGGCCTACATCGAGTGCGATGTGGCCGGCGAGACGGTGTGGGGTGTGGGCATCCACGAGAACATCGTCACGGCATCGCTGCGCGCCGTCGTCTCAGCCGCCAACCGTGCTGCCGCGGAGACCATCCCGACCTAGGGGATCGACGGGCTTCGCGAGCGGCGCAACTGTACCTCCCGGTACACCAAATGGTCTGCTGACGCGCTACGCTCGGTGTGACGCCGACCACCCTCGGCGCATTGGTCTCTCGCGGTGCGATCCACCGCGTTGTTGAGGAGGATTCGTGGCGCGCATCATCAACCAGGTGGCCGTATTCGGTCTGGGCAAGGTCGGCGAACTGGTGGCCGTCATGTTGGGGGAGTCCGGGTTCAAGGTCATCGGCTATGACGCCGCGCCGCGCGATCTGCCCGCTCACGAGACAGGCGGACTTGAGATCCGGCCGCTCGACGTCACCGACGATGCCGCACTGCGTGAGTCGCTGCGTGGCGTCGACGCGATCATCTCGTGCCTGCCGTACAACCTGAACGTTTCGGTCGCCGAGGCCGCCGCTGACACCGGGGTGCACTACTTCGACCTCACCGAGGACGTCCCGACGACCAACCGGGTCATCGAGCTGGCCGAGGGTGCCGCCGTCGCGTTCGCGCCACAGTGCGGGCTGGCGCCGGGTCTCATCGGCATCATCGGCGCCTCGATCGCCAAGACGTTCGACGAGATCCGCTCGATCGAGCTCAAGGTCGGGGCGCTGCCGCAGAATCCCACGGGTCTGCTCGGCTATGCCATCAACTGGTCGCCCGAAGGTGTCGTCAACGAGTACCTCAACGACTGTGAGGTGCTGCGCTCGGGCCACCGCCAGATGGTGCCCGCGATGACCGAGAAGGAGCGCGTGTTCATCGGCGGTATCGAGCTCGAGGCAGCGCTCACCTCCGGTGGTCTCGGCACGATGTGCCAGACGTACGAGGGCAGCGTCCATCGGCTCGACTACAAGACGATGCGCTATCCCGGACACTTCGACCAGATGCACTTCCTGTTCGATGAGCTCAACCTGCGCGACGAGCCCGAGGTCGTCGGCAAGATGCTGGTCGACGCCAAGCCGCCCGTCAACGACGACATCGTCTACATCCACGCCGCCGTCGAGGGGCGCAAGAACGGTCAGCCGTTCCGCGAGAACTACGTACGCGGCTACAAGCCGCTCGACCTCTCGGGCCGCATCTGGCGCGCCATCTCGTGGACCACCGCCGCGTCCGCGGTCAGCGTCGTCGAGCTCGTCGCCGACGGCGTGCTGCCGGCAGCGGGGTTCATCAAGCAGGAGGACATCACCCTCGAGCAGCTCCACTCGACCAAGGCCGGCCGACACTTCGCAGAGCAGGGACAGATCTGACATGACTGACATCGCCACTCGTACCTCTGACATCCTCGCCCGCCTCGGCGCCGGTGAGCTGACTGCCGGTGACCTGGTCTGCCGTTCGCCGATCGACGGCAGCGAGATCGCGCGCCTGAAGTCCCACACACCCGATGAGGTGTCGGAGATCATCGGCCGCGCCCAGTCGGCGTTCGAGCAGTGGCGCTCGGTGCCCGCTCCCGTACGCGGCCAGTTCGTCCGCGAGCTCGGTGAGCTCCTGCGCGAGCACAAGGAAGATCTCGGCGCGCTGGTCTCGATCGAAGCCGGCAAGATCCTGTCCGAGGGCCTCGGGGAGGTCCAGGAGATGATCGACATCTGCGATCTCGCGGTCGGTCTCTCACGCCAGCTGCACGGACTGACGATCGCCACCGAACGACCCGGTCACCGGATGATGGAGCAGTGGCACCCGCTGGGCGTCATCGGTGTCATCTCGGCGTTCAATTTCCCTGTCGCCGTGTGGTCCTGGAACGCCGCGCTCGCATACGTATGCGGTGATGCCGTGGTGTGGAAGCCGTCCGAAAAGACGCTGCTCACCGCTGTCGGCTGCCAGGCACTCGCGGCCGAGGCCGGACGTCGCGCAGGCGTGCCCGAGGGTCTGTCTGCGCTCCTGATCGGTGACCGTACGGTCGGCGAGCTGATGGTCGACGACCCGCGCGTCGCGCTGGTCTCGGCGACGGGCTCGACCCGCATGGGCAAGGAAGTTGCCCCGCGGGTCGCTGCGCGCCTTGGCCGCACGTTGCTCGAGCTCGGCGGCAACAACGCCGCGATCGTCGCCCCGTCGGCCGATCTGGACCTTGCCGTACGGGGCATCGTGTTCTCCGCAGTCGGCACCGCCGGACAGCGCTGCACGTCGCTGCGTCGCATCATCGTGCACGAGTCGATCAAGGATGAGCTGGTCGCCGGCCTCAAGGCGGCCTACGAGACTCTGCCGATCGGCTCGCCACTCGAGTCCTCGACGTTGGTCGGGCCGCTGGTCGACGAGCAGGCGTTCACGGCGTTCGGTGCCGCAGTTGAGCAGGCGCAGAGCGACGGCGGCGAGCTGGTCACGGGCGGCACGCGCAGCGAGAGCGACGGTGGCTTCTACGTCCATCCCGCGATCATCGACATGCCCAAGCAGACCGAAATCGTCAAGGCCGAGACGTTCGCACCTTTGCTGTACGTGCTCACCTACTCCGACTTCGACGAGGCGATCGCGCTCCACAACGACGTCGCCCAGGGGCTGTCATCGTCGATCTTCACGCTCAACGTCCGCGAGGCCGAGGAGTTCATGTCGGTCGTCGGCTCGGACTGTGGCATCGCCAATGTCAACATCGGCCCCTCGGGTGCCGAGATCGGCGGCGCATTCGGCGGCGAGAAGGAGACCGGTGGCGGCCGCGAGTCGGGCTCCGATGCTTGGCGCGCCTACATGCGTCGCTCGACCAACACCGTCAACTACTCCACCGAGCTGCCACTGGCTCAGGGAGTCGAATTCGTCTGAGCCTTGCGCCAAACTGTGTCATGGCCAAGGAAGTACAGATCACGTTCGACTGCGCCGATCCTGCCGCGCTTGCGGCGTTCTGGGCTGAGGTGCTGGGCTACGTCCTGCAGCCTCCGCCCGAGGGTTTCGGCACGTGGGATGCGGCGCTCGACGCCTGGGGTGTGCCGCCGGCGGAGCGCAACTCGCGGTCGGCCCTGCTCGACCCTGACGGTGAGCACCCGCGTCTGTTCTTCCAGCGGGTGCCGGAGGGCAAGGCTGCCAAGAACCGCGTCCACCTCGACGTACGCGCCGCGCCGGGGCTCGAGGGCGATGAGCGCATGGCGGCCCTCGAGGACGAGGCCGAGCGGTTGGGCGCACTCGGTGCGAGCCGCATCGAGCGGTTTGAGCCCGGACCGATGGAGTCTGGCTTCATCGTGATGCGCGACCCCGAGGGCAACGAGTTCTGCCTGGACTAGCCGACGGCCCGACCCCGTGGGGCCGGGCCGCCGCTGCACGATCAACGGTTGATCGTGCTTCGACCGAACGTCAGACCCGCGAACGTGACGATGAGCCACAGTCCGCTGATGACACCGGGGAAGCCCGGAAGACCGAACGCCGCAACCGTGCCGATGACGGGCAGGACTGCAATGACGCTGACCACGCCGATCCAACGCGACACCAGCCGCTCGCGGAAGGCCATCCAGACGATCGCACCGGCAGCGACACTGACACCGAGATAGCCGATGTACGCGCCGAAGTCGTTGAGCACGTACATCACATAGAGTCCGGCGTCGTCGAACGACCCGGGCTCGAAGCCGTCGGGATGGTAGAGACCCAGCGCGCCTCGCCAGCCGTACCCGAGCGACAGCGCGCCGGCCGCCGCTGTGAAGCCGAGCGGAACGATGCGCGCCGCAGTGCTGACGATCGCGCGTGGCTCGACGTGACGGCGCCATGCGGCGGCCAGCACCAGCAGGAGGGCGACTGTTGCGTAGCCGACGATGATCGAGGCATGCGCCTTGCCGGCGCTGACGTCTGCGATGACGTCGGAGGTGTACGGGTTGTTCTCGTCGACCGGAACGTGCACGTCGAGAACGAGGGTCGCAATGATGGCTCCGATGCCAGCCGCGACGCCGACGAGGGGCCACCGGCCGCGACCGGTGGTGGACTGCTGCTCGGTACGAGCTGTGGTGGTGGTTGTCATGATCGTGCTTTCTGTGAGATGGATTGCGATTGGCACGACGATGGCCCGGGACCGGTCCCGGGCAGAAGGGACTCCGTACCCGTCTTCGCGGGATCCGGCGCAAAATCGTTCCGCGGCACCCACGCGCGATGTCATGATGCTGCGGTGCCGGACACACCGATCCCGCTTCGCCTGAACGACGCTCAGCTCCGGGTCGTCGCGTACGTCGTGGCGGCTGCTGCGCTCGTCGCTGCTGTCATTGCGGTCCTGGTGCACCGGTCGGTCGCCGGACAGGTCGATGTGGAGCCGTTTTACGTCGGCAATCTGGTCGTAGGTGCCGGTTGGCCACTGGCGGGGGCCGCAGTGCTGCGAGCCCAGCCGCGAAACCGGGTCGGGTGGCTGCTGTTGGCCACCTCGCTGCTGGCTTTCTATGAGGTGCTGAGCCAGTACAGCCTCTACAGCGTCAGGGTCAGCGAGCTCCCCGGTGCGGCGTTCACCGACTGGGTTTCGATGTTCGGGTTCGGGGTGTACTTCTTCGTGCTGCCGCTGCTCCCGCTCCTGTTCCCGGACGGAACGCTGGCCGGACCGCGGTGGCGGTGGATTGTGCGCGCCGTCGTCGTCGCTGGGTCGAGCGCGGTCCTCGCGCGGATGTTCGCCGACGAGCGCTCCGACACCGACGCAGCGATACGCAACCCGCTCGGCATCGAAGGGGCGCAGTGGCTCAACTGGGTCGCAGCAATCGGCTCGTACACGTGCATTGCGGTGCTGACGCCGATCGCACTCATCTCTTTGGTGCGGCGTACTCGGCGGGCAGTCGGCATCGAGCGCGCCCAGCTGCAGTGGCTTCAGCTGGGCGGTGTCATCTTGGTTGCCGGCATCATCGGCTCGCAGGCGATCAGGGCCAACACGCAACTGGCCGACCTGACGTTCTCGCTGAGCCTGGTGGCACCGCCGGTCTGCGTCGTGGTGGCGATGCTGCGCCACCGGTTGTTCGACGTGGAGTTTGCACTGAGCAGGACCCTGGTGGTGCTGGTCGTCGTGGCCGTGGTTGGCGGTGGTTGGGCCGCAATAGTTCTTGGGCTTGACCCGGGAGTGATCGGCACTCGGTCGGGCTTTGTCGTCGTCGGCCTCCTGGCCCTGGCAGCTGTCCTGCTGCGTGACTTGCTCCAGAGAGTCATCGACCGTCGGTGGTTTCCACATCGTCTTGGCGCAGAGACGTTGGCTCCCCGGGTGTCGCGAGCCGTGTCGTCGTCGGCAGAGCCGAGGGAGGCGCTCGCTGAACTGGTGGCCGCGCTCCGTGGTGAGCTCCGGCTGCCGTACGCAAGCTTCAGGGGTGTGGTCTCGGTGTCCGATGGTGCCCGGCCCGAGAAGGTGGAGCGTCTCGTCGCCACGGCGATGGGCCGCGACACCGGATTGCTGGAGGTCGCTCCCCGACGAAGGGGAGAGGGTTTCAGCCGGCAGGAGAGGCGACTGCTTGAACAGGCCGCCGCTCAGGCGGCGATGATCGCATACGCGGCCTCTCTCGTGGCCGACGTTGAGGACAGTCGGACGGGCATCGTCCGCGCTCGCGAGGAGGAGCGCCGGAGACTGCGCAACGACCTGCACGACGGGGTCGGGCCCGGGCTCGCGGGCATTGCCCTGCAGATCGACGCCCTCGCTACCCGCCTCGACCGAGACGGCGAGGGCAGCGCGGCAGGGGAGGCGCGAGTGATTCGCGACCGAGTCCGTGCTGCGGTTGCCGACGTGCGAGCCGTGTCGCACGGTCTCCGGCCACCGATTCTCGATCAGATCGGTCTGAGCGCGTCGCTGCGCCATCTGGTCGAAGGGATACCGGCGATCCGTGGCACCGCCAGCGTCGACGAGCTTCACGGCATACCGGCCGCTGCCGAGGTTGCGATCTATTCTGTCGCAGCTGAGGCAGTTGCGAACGTGGTGCGACACAGCGCGGCCTCGCACGTAGAGCTTGCGGCAGAGCGATCTCAGGACACGGTGACGTTGCGTGTTGCCGACAACGGCCGCGGCATGCCACCTCGGCCTCAGCCCGGCGTCGGACTGACCAGCATGCGCCAACGGGCAGCCGAGGTCGGCGGTCGCGTCGAGTACTTGGAAGCGCCCGGTGGAGGGACCGTCGTGCGTCTGATTCTTCCCACGACTCACGTATCCGCGAGTAGAGAGGTGGTTCGCCCATGACGATCCCGGTGCTGGTGGTTGATGACCACGCGCTGTTCCGCGCCGGCATGAGCGCCGTGCTGTCTGCGCTCGACGGCGTCGACGTGGTCGGCGAGGCATCGACGGGGGAGGAGGCGATCGAGCTGGTCGGCACTCTGCATCCCGAGGTGGTCTTGATGGATCTGCGCATGCCGGGGATCGGGGGCCTTGCGGCCACGGCACGACTCACCGATCAGCATCCCGAGGTGGCAGTGGTTGTCCTGACGATGAGCGAGGACGCCGATTCGGTGTTTGCGGCCCTGCGGGCCGGGGCCCGGGGCTATCTGCTCAAGGAGTCAGATGCCGCTGACGTACAGCGCACCATCACAGCGGTCGCACGGGGTGAGGCGGTGTTCGGTGCGCGGGTCGCCGAGCAGGTCGTCGGCTTCTTCTCATCGGCCAGTGCCGGAAGGGTTGGACCGCAGGCCTTTCCGGAGCTCACGGCCCGTGAGCGTGAAGTTCTTGAGCTGATGGCGAGAGGTCTGGACAATGCGAGCATCGCGCGCCGACTGTTCCTCTCCGAGAAGACCGTTCGCAACCGCGTCAGCGATGTGTTGGCCAAGTTGCGTGCCCGTTCACGGGCCGAGGCGGTTGCTCGCGCACGTGACGCCGGGATAGGCGGCGAGTCAGGGGGGTGATGTCGGCTCCGCACGGCACAATGAACGGGTGAGCCTCTATCGCGACGCCGGCATCGTGCTGCGCGTCCACAAGTTGGGCGAGGCAGACCGCATCATCACGCTGCTGACCCGCGAGCGCGGTCTCGTACGCGCTGTCGCCAAGGGCATCCGCAAGACCACCTCACGCTTCGGCGGTCGGCTCGAGCCCTTCATGCACGTCGACCTGCAGCTCGCCGAGGGACGTTCGCTCGACATCATCACCCAGGTCGAGACGGTCAACGCATTCGCCAAGGACCTCGGAGCCGACTACGGGGCCTACACGGCGGGCACGGCGATGCTCGAGACCGCCGAGCGCCTGGTGCAGGAGGACGGCGAGCCTGCGATTCAGCAGTTCCAGCTGCTCACCGGCGCCCTGCACGCTCTGACCGAAGGCCGCATGACGCCAAGCCTCATCCTCGACTCCTATCAGCTGCGGGCACTGTCGATCGCCGGTTATGCGCCCACGTTTGACGGTTGCGCCCGCTGCAGCGCGGTGGGGCCTCACCGCAACTTCAATGCTGCGTCCGGCGGCATGTTGTGCGACGACTGCCGCGTGGCCGGCTCCGCCGCCCCGTCGCCGTTCACCGTCACATTGCTCGCCGGACTGCTCAGCGGTGACTGGGAGTCGGTCGGCACCTCCGACGACCGGTCCCGACGCGAGGCGAGCGGCATCGTCAGCGCCTATCTGTCGTGGCACCTCGAGCGTGGGCTCCGATCGTTGAGCCACGTCGATCGATGAAGCAGCCCACGCCGCACCCGTCGGGTGCCAAGCCGCCGTCGATCCCGGTCGAACAGGTGCCCAAGCATGTGGCAATCGTCATGGACGGCAACGGTCGTTGGGCCAAGGCCCGGGGACTGCCGCGTACGGCCGGTCACGAGATGGGTGAGGCCGCCCTGTTCGACGTCGTCGAGGGTGCGATCGAGATCGGCGTCAAGGCGGTGTCGGCCTACGCGTTCTCGACCGAGAACTGGAAGCGCTCGCCTGACGAGGTGCGATTTCTGATGGGCTTCAACCGTGACGTCATCCGGCGCCGCCGCGACTCGATGCACGAGCTCGGCGTGCGCGTGCGCTGGGCCGGTCGTCGCCCCAGGCTGTGGCGCAGTGTGATCAAGGAGCTTGAGGTCGCCGAGGAGATGACCAAGCACAACAAGGTCCTCACCCTGACGATGTGCGTCAACTACGGCGGTCGGGCCGAGATCGCGGACGCGGCCGCCGCTTTGGCCCGCGATGTGGCGGCCGGCAAGGTCAATCCCGACAAGATCACAGAGCGTACGTTTGCCCGCTACCTCGACGAGCCCGACATGGAAGACGTCGACCTGTTCTGGCGCACGTCCGGTGAGCAGCGCACCAGCAACTTCCTGCTGTGGCAGTCGGCCTACGCCGAGCTGGTGTTCTCCGACATCGCCTGGCCAGATGTCGACCGTCGCGCTCTCTGGGCAGCGATCGAGGAGTACGCAGCGCGCAACCGTCGCTACGGCAGCGCCTAGGCGGCGATCTCGGTCCTTGAGCATGTCGAAAGGACGTTTCGGCTGGCTCAACGGGCGGTGGCTGGCTTGAGCGGAGCGCCACTACGATGGATCGATATGAGAATTGCGCGTTTTGCGGGTGACGACGATCCCCGTTTCGGAGTCATCGGTGATGACAACGGTGTCCCGACCATCGCGGTGCTCAACGGTGACCCGTTGTACGCCGGGCTCAACCTGAGTGGCCAGAAGATCCCGCTCGACGACGTACGGCTCCTCGCGCCGGTCATCCCGCGCAGCAAGGTGGTCTGCGTCGGCAAGAACTACGCCGCGCACGCGGCCGAGATGGGCGGCGAGGTGCCGACCGAGCCGTTGATCTTCCTCAAGCCCAACACCTCGGTGATTGGTCCCGGCGACCCGATCTTCTACCCCGAGCAGAGCGAAGACGTCCACTACGAGGCCGAGCTTGCCGTCGTGATCGGCCGCATCTGCCGCGACATCGCCGCTGAGGACGCCGCCAAGGTGATCTTCGGCTACACCGTCGCCAACGACGTCACCGCGCGTGACCTGCAGGCCAAGGATGGCCAGTGGGCGCGCGCCAAGGGCTTCGACACGTTCTGCCCGCTCGGACCGTGGATCGAGACCGACTTCGACCCGAGCAACGTCGACGTCACGACCCGGCTCGACAGCCTGGGTGGGGGAGATGAGCTCAAGCAGAACGGCAACACGTCGGACATGTTCTTCAAGGTGCCCGAGATCATCGCCTACATCTCGTCCTTCATGACGCTCCTGCCCGGTGACGTCATCCTGACCGGCACGCCTGACGGCGTCGGCCCGATGTATGTCGGCGACAAGGTCAGCGTCACCGTCGAAGGCATCGGCACCCTCACCAACCCGGTGGTGTCGCGTGACGCATAGTGATCTCACCCGGCCAGTCGTTGCTCGGTTCTGCCCGAGCCCGACCGGCAACCCGCACGTCGGCATGGCGCGTACCGCGTTGTTCAGCTGGGCGTTCGCCCGACACAACGGCGGCACGTTCGTCTTCCGTATCGAGGACACCGACACCTCGCGTGACAACGAGGAGTCCTATCAGCTGCTGATCGACGTCATGCGCTGGCTCGGCCTCGACTGGGACGAGGGTCCCGAGGTCGGTGGCGAGCACGGTCCATACCGCCAGTCCGAGCGGATGGACATCTACGCCGACGTCGCCCAAAAGCTGCTCGACTCCGGTCACGCCTACAAGGCGTACGACACAGCCGAGGAGCTCGAGGAGCGCCGCAACGCCGCCCGCGCGGCCGGCAAGCCCAGCGGCTACGACGGTCTGCATCGCGACCTGACGCCCGAGCAGCAGGCGGCATACGAGGCTGAGGGCCGCGAGCCGGTCATCCGGTTCAAGATGCCCGAGAAGGTCTACACGTTCAATGACCTTGTACGCGGTGAGATCACCTTCGACTCCGCGAACGTCCAGGACTATGTGATCGTGCGCGCCAACGGCCAGCCGCTCTACACGCTCACCAACCCCACCGATGACGCGATGATGGGCATCACCCACGTGCTGCGCGGCGAAGACCTGCTGAGCTCGACCCCCCGACAGATCGCGCTGTACGAGGCGTTCGCCGAGATCGGCATCGGAGGTGGCTTCACGCCCGAGTTCGGGCACCTGCCGTTCGTCCTGGGCGAGGGCAACCGCAAGCTGTCGAAGCGTGATCCCGAGTCCAATCTGCTCGACTACAAGCCCAAGGGCTTCCTGCCCGAAGCGCTGCTCAACTACATGGCGCTGCTCGGCTGGTCGATTGCTGACGACCGTGATGTGTTCTCGCTGCTGGAGATGGTCGAGGCGTTCGAGATCGGCCGGGTCAACCCCAACCCCGCGCGCTTCGACATCAAGAAGGCCGAGGCGATCAACGGATCGCACATCCGCCTGCTCGCCGAGGATGACCTGCGTGAGCGTCTGGTGCCCTACTTCCAGGCGGCCGGACTGATCTCCGAACCGCCGACTGCGCTGCAGCGCACCACGCTGGCCGCGGCCACGCCTCTGGTGCATGAGCGCATGGCGCTGTTGACCGAAGCGGTCGACATGCTGCGGTTCCTGTTCATCGCCGACGACGACTTCTCGATCGACGAGGCTGACCGGGCCAAGAACCTCGACGACAAGGGACTCGTCGTCGTACGCGCTGCTCGCGACGCTCTTGCGGGGCTGACCGAGTGGTCGACGCCAGCCATCGAGGACACACTCCGGTCGACGCTCATCGAAGGTCTCGAGCTCAAGCCGCGACTGGCATTCGGACCCGTACGTGTGGCCGTCACCGGCAGCCGCATCTCGCCGCCGTTGTTTGAGTCGCTCGAGCTGCTCGGCCAGGCGAAGTCACTGGCCAGACTGGACGCCGCGCTCAGCGATCCCGGTTTGGGCGCAGACGGGGGAGTCGGGTAAAGTCGGTGATCGGCTCGGCCCCCGGGAAGAGCCATTGGGATATGGTGTAATTGGCAACACAGCGGTTTCTGGTACCGCCATTCTAGGTTCGAGTCCTAGTATCCCAGCGAAGCCATTTCGAGCGAGATTTCCGCGCGCGATATGGTGTCTCCGGTCGCAAGACCTCCCATGGCCCCGTTGTGTAGCGGCCTAGCACGCCGCCCTCTCAAGGCGGTAGCGCGGGTTCGAATCCCGTCGGGGCTACCATGGAAGAAAGTGTCTCTGACCTGCGGGTTAGAGACACTTTCTTATGTGTGAATCTGGATCCGGCGCTGGCCACGGCGGTGACGCCGGCAGGCGGCATGAGCTCGAGCAGCTTGCCGTCGAAACCGGTGGCGTAGAGGCGACTCGGTGGGAGCGCCTTGCCCCGACCCTGCTTCACGGCGCTGGTATTCGTGAGACCACTGGCTATGACGCACGACTTCTTGGTGATCGGGTCGAGCCGGATCACCTGGCCGGCGAGGTTGGCGGTGACGTAGAGCTTTCCTGAGCTTGCGATCGTGAGGTCATCAAGGCCCTTGGGGACTCCGAGGTCCTGGAGCGAAGCCACGATCGTCCGGTTCGTTGGGTGGGCAATCTCCGTACGGTAGACGTTGGCGCTGAGGGTGAATGTCTCGTCGGTGTAGAGCCATTTACCAGTGGGGTCGACTGCCATGCCGTTGCTGTCGGACTGATTTGACCAGTTCGGCTGGACGACACCTGTGGGCGAGACACGTGTGATGCCTGTGGGGTTCACGATCCCAAGATCCCGGCTCGTCGACGGCACTGCCGTCCGGCAAGAACACGAGGCCGTTCGGCATGACCAGACCCTTCGCGAAGGTCGTGCGTCTACCAGTTCTCAGATCGAGTTTCTGGATCGTGCCATCGGGGGTGCCGAACAGGCCTGATTGAAGCGAGTCGCCAGTGTTGAAATACAAGAAGTTGCCCCGGACCCGCAGTCCGCCAGGGCTCTGAGCTGCGGCAAAGCAGTTTTGCCCCGCCCGTACGCGTGTAGCGGGCGACCCCTGAGGTCGTGCTGATGAACAGGCCTTTCGCGCCATCGGGCTCGACGTTCTCGAGGCTTCCGAGCCCGCTTGCGAGCACTTTCACCCTCCACGGAGAACACGGGTCGGGAGCAGCAGTTACGGCAGACGGAGCGACAAACATGCCGGCGACTAGGGCAACGGTGACGAGAGTCCATGGGCGCACGTACGCCTTAACGATTCAGGAGTGCGAACGTCCCGCCTGCTGCATCGTGACGTCCAGCGTCCCATCCCCATTGCGGGCTTTGCATAGCGGTAGCATTTCGTTTTCGCCGACCCTCGTACCCAAGGAGAATCCCC
This sequence comes from uncultured Actinomycetota bacterium, assembly GCA_963760105.1. GTDB lineage: Bacteria > Actinomycetota > Actinomycetes > Propionibacteriales > Nocardioidaceae > Aeromicrobium. The sequence continues at coordinate 74,032 of CAVXBP010000012.1, read as the reverse complement.
ATGGCCGAAAGTCCCGCAAGGCGACGGTACGTGGAAAGCCACCGCGGAGTCGAAGGCAAAGGCCAAGAAGCTGCGTCTCAATGCCGTCCTGCTCTGGGTGCTCGGCATCGCGATCGAGATCGGTGCGATCTTCGGCCTGTTGCTCAACAAGTCGATCCTCGCTGAGAAGGCAACGGTTGACGACCGGGGCGTGCTGACCACCGCCACCGAGTTCCCAACCTGGGCGTTCGTCCTGCTGATCGTCTTGCTGGTCCTCGACGGAATCGCGGTCGTCATCGGCTCGATGCTGTGGAAGAAGTCCAACAAGCTTGATCCGGCCTCGGAGAAGGAGCCGGTCAAGTTCTTCGTCCAGAACCAGCTCGGCGCCTTCATCCCCATCGTCGCGTTCCTGCCGGTCATCCTGCTGATCTTCATGAACAAGGACATGGGCAAGACCCAGAAGGGCGTCGCCGGCACCGTCGGCATCGTGGTGGCCTTGGCTGCCGTGGCCCTGGGCATCGACTTCAACCCGGCCTCGGTCGAGAAGTACACGGCGGAGAAGCAGGCGGTCATCCAGCTCCTCGGCGAGGACAAGGTCTACTGGGCCGGCGGCGGTGAGGTCTACCACGTGTGCGGTGACGTCTCGGACCTCCGCGACAGCGACGTCACGTCCGGCACCACGGCGGAGGCCGTCGCTGCGGGCAAGCCGCGTCTGACCCTCAAGATCGAGTCCGAGCTTCAGGCCTGCGGTCGAGCAGTGCCCAACAACATCGACGAGATCGTCGCTGGGATCCGCGCTGTCCAGCAGGGTGAGACGACCGAGCAGATCCTGCCGTCGCCGGACTGGACGGGTGTGCCCAATGCGCCCAGTGGCGGTGCACTCGACTCGCTCGAGGACGCCCTCGACGAGGTGAAGAGCGCCGCCTGAATCGGATACCGATGTAGGAGGGCGACCCGGCGCGGCGCTCTCCTACGTTCCGACATTCGCCGTTCTGACGGTCAGCGGGAGTACCTTCAACGCATGGACAACATTTCGATCGTTGGCATCATCGTTGCGGCGGCCGCGTTCTTCTTCCTCGGCGCCGCTTGGTACACGTTCCTGTTCGGCAAGCAGTGGCGTGAAGAGATGGGCATCACCGAGGAGCAGGCTGCCGGCGAGAGCCCCAACCCGCTCATGTTCCTGTGGTCGTTCCTGTTGTCGATCGTCATCGCGTTGACGCTCGCCAAGCTGATCGACGAGTCGAGCGTTGAGTATGGACTCAAGGTCGGGCTCGGTGTCGGCGCGGGTGTCGCGGCGGCGATCCTCGCGCAGAACTACATCTACGAGGCGAGGTCGGTCCGGTTCTGGCTCATCAACGCGGGCTACGTGATCATCGGTCTCGGCGTCATGGGCACCATCGTCGGAGCCTTCCAAGCCGCCTGAGGGCGAGCGCGGTAGATGTCCGAAAGCCGCTGGTATGTGAGTGATCGGGCGGTCATGATGGACGTATGCACACCGATCACGAACGCTGCTATCGCGCCGTACAGTCGCGCGACGAGCGGTTCGACGGCGTGTTCTACACCGGCGTCAGGACGACAGGCATCTACTGCCGACCGTCGTGCCCTGCGGTGACACCCAAACCGCAAAACGTACGGTTCTACGCCTCCGCCGCTGCGGCCCAGGACGCCGGGTTTCGCGCCTGTCGCCGCTGCCGGCCCGACACGACTCCCGGCTCACCGGAGTGGAACGTACGCGCTGACGCCGTGGGCCGCGCCATGCGGTTGATCGGCGACGGTGTCGTCGAACGCGAAGGCGTGGAGGGGCTGGCCAGCAGGCTCGGCTACAGCCATCGACACGTCACCCGCATGCTCACGCAGGAGCTTGGTGCCGGGCCGCTCGCCCTGGCCCGCAGCAACCGGTCGCACGCCGCACGCGTGCTGATCGAGACCACTGACATGCCCATGTCAGACATCGCCTTCGCTGCGGGCTTTGCTTCGATCAGGCAGTTCAACGACTCGGTGCGCCACGCCTACGCGCTGTCGCCGACCGAGATGCGGGGGAGACGTCGCGGCACGCCGACGGGCAGGGTGACACTGCGACTCGCCGTTCGGCAGCCATTCCACGCCGACGCGCTGATGGACTTCCTCGCCGCCCATGTCCTGCCCGGGGTCGAGACCGTACGCGGACGTACGTATGCCCGCGTCCTACGACTGCCGCACGGGCTCGGCGTCATGGCGCTGACGCTGCACGATGACCGGGTCGACTGCGAGCTCGAGCTGGCCGATCTGCGAGACACCGCCGCTGCGATCGGCCGGGCGCGGCGCATGCTGGATCTCGACGCCGATCCGGTGGCGATCGACTCCGTGCTGGGTGCCGATCCCGCACTAGCGCGAGCTGGTCGACTCTGCACCAGGACTGCGCGTTCCGTCGCACGTCGATGGCTTCGAGGTCGCGGTTCGGACGATTGTCGGTCAGCAGGTCTCGGTCGCGGGCGCCAACACGGTGCTTGGTCGGCACATCCCGACCAAGGGAACGCCCGTGGACTTCACGATGGCTGCCGGATATGGGTTGACCCACGCGTTCCCAAAGGCCGAGTCGTTCGCTGAGGCCGATCCCGCCACCATGGGAATGCCGACCGCGCGAGCCCGCACGATCATCGATCTGTCCCAGGCAGTCGCCGACGGCAAGCTGGTGCTCGATCCCGGTGTCGATCGCGAAGCCGTGCGCGAGCAGCTCGTTGGCATGCGCGGCATCGGACCCTGGACCGCCGACTATGTCGTGATGCGCGCACTGGCGCATCCCGATGTGCTCCTGACCACCGACCTCGTGCTCAAACGCGAGCTCGAGCGTCGCGGTGTCACCGCCGATGACACCGAACGCTGGCGTCCATGGCGCTCATACGCCGGCATGCATCTGTGGCGGGCCACCTCCGCCTACGAAAGGACACAACCATGAGCACACGCTGGATGGACTCACCGATCGGAGGCCTGCGCATTCACGCCTCGGCCGGATTGATCACCGCAGTCGACTTCGACGCCACCAAGCCCCGAAACGAGCGTACGGACGACCCGCTGCTCGACCGCGCCGAGGAACAGCTGACGGCCTACTTCGCCGGAGAGCTCAAGGAGTTTGACCTCCCTCTCGCCAGCGAAGGCTCGGAGTTCCAGAAGAAGGTGTGGGGCGAGCTGCAACGCATCCCGTACGGCGAGACCGCCAGCTATGGCGACATTGCCCGACGCCTCGGCTATGAGCCCGTCATCTCGCGGGCAGTGGGTGCCGCAAATGGTGCCAACCCCATTCCGATCATCGTGCCGTGCCACCGCGTCGTCGGGGCGGACGGTTCATTGACCGGGTATGCCGGTGGGCTCGACCGCAAGAAGACCCTGCTCGACCTGGAGACGCCAGGGCTCTTCTGAGTCGCACCGTTCACCTCGGCGTGTCATGATCTGGCCAGCCCTAGCGAAGGATTCCCATGGCGAAGTCGAAGTCGGTCAAGAAGCCCGCGAAGAAGTCCAGCAAGTCCAAGAAGCCCACCAAGGCCAAGGACGAGCTGTCAGCAGCAGAGGCGACGATCAAGAAGTTGAGGGCGACGATCGCCAAGCTCGAGAAGGCCGCGCAGAAGACGGCCAAGAAGGCCAAGGGCAAGGGGCCGACGATCAAGGGCACCGCGCTCGCACCCAAGCCCGCGACGCCCAACCTGTCGGCGACCCCTGCGTCGGCATCGGATCCACGCACCGTGGCGCAGCTGCGGGCGTTGGCCAAGGCCAAGGGTGTCGCGGGCTATTCATCGATGCGCAAGGACCAGCTGATCGCTGCCCTGGACGGCTGAGTTCCGGAGCGAGCCTTCCGGGTCACCGACGCTTCGGCCTCGTGCCTCGGCCTCCCAGTCGCTTCGCTCCTTAGCGGGCGAGGGGCGCGACGCTTCGGTCCCTAGGCGCGGAGCGCCGGGAGGGAGCGCAGCGGTCAAAGGGCTCGACGGATCGATCCCTAGGCGCGGAGCGCCGGGAGGGAGCGCAGCGACCGAAGGGGCTAGGCGGTGCGACGGAGAGTTTGGCTGAGGCGCTCGGCAGCGGCGACAACGGCCGGTGCGTGCATACGGCCCGGCTGACGAGTGAGGCGTTCGAGCGGTCCGGACACCGACACCGCGGCGACGACCTTGCCGGAGGGGGAGCGGACTGGCGCCGAGACCGACCCGACACCGTTCTCCCGCTCGCCGACGCTCTGTGCCCAGCCACGTCGGCGTACGGCCGACAGCTCGGCTGCCGAGAACGTCGCCTTGAGGAGACCCTTGTTCATGCGCTCCGGGTCTTCCCACGACAACAGGATCTGCGCGGCGGACCCGGCGTTCATCGTCAGCTGACCGCCGACGGGGATCGAGTCACGCAGACCGGTGGGGCGGTCGGCGGCGGCAACGCATACGCGGAAGTCGCCCTGGCGGCGGAAGAGCTGCGCCGACTCGCCGGTGATGTCGCGAAGGCGCGCCAGTACCGGTCCGGCGGCGGCCAGCAGGCGGTCTTCGCCGGCGGCGGCGGCGAGCTCGCCGAGGCGTGGGCCGAGAATGAAGCGTCCCTGCATGTCGCGGGCGACGAGACGGTGGTGCTCAAGTGCGACGGCGAGCCGGTGCGCGGTCGGTCGGGCCAGGCCTGTGCTCGCCACGAGACCGGCGAGGGTCGCGGGTCCTGGCTCCAGTGCAGCCAGCACGAGTGCCGCTTTGTCGAGAACGCCGACTCCGCTAGAGTTGTCCATGTCTTGATACTGCCGTATCGCATAGTGAGACGCAAGCCTGATGCAACACTGGATGCATCGCTGAGTCGCCGAGGAGAGTCATGGGCAAGACACTTGCCGAGAAGGTCTGGGAAGAACACGTCGTACGCCGCCACGAAGGCGAGCCCGACCTGCTCTACATCGACCTGCACCTGATTCACGAGGTCACCAGCCCGCAGGCGTTCGACGGACTCCGCCTCTCGGGTCGCCCGGTCCGCCGTCCCGACCTGACGCTGGCCACCGAGGACCACAACATCCCGACGACCGACCTCGACAAGCCGATCGCCGACCTCGTCTCACGTACCCAGGTCGAGACGCTGCGCCGCAACTGCGAGGAGTTCGGCGTACGCCTGCACCCCATGGGCGACATCGACCAGGGCATCGTCCATGTCGTTGGCCCGCAGCTCGGCCTGACCCAGCCGGGTATGACGATCGTGTGCGGCGACTCGCACACCTCGACTCACGGCGCGTTCGGTTCCATAGCGTTCGGCATTGGCACGTCTGAGGTCGAGCACGTGCTCGCAACCCAGTCGTTGTCGCAGGCCAAGCCCAAGATGATGGCCGTCGAGGTTGTCGGCGACCTGCCGGCCGGCTCGACCGCCAAGGACCTGATCCTCGCGCTCATCACGCAGGAGACCACCGGCGGCGGCCAGGGCTACATCGTCGAGTACCGCGGCGACGCGATCCGCGCGCTGTCGATGGAAGCCCGCATGACGATCTGCAACATGTCGATCGAGTGGGGCGCCAAGGCCGGACTCATCGCGCCCGACCAGACGACCTACGACTACCTCAAGGGCCGTCCGAGCGCGCCGACCGGCGCCGACTGGGATGCTGCCGTCGCCCACTGGGACAGCCTGGTCACCGACGACGATGCCGAGTTCGACAAGGTCATCACGATCGACGCCTCGACCATCACCCCCTTCGTCACGTGGGGCACCAACCCCGGTCAGGGCGTTCCGCTGTCGGGCCGTGTGCCTGACCCCGCATCGTTCGAGGACGACAACGAGCGCATCGCCGCCGAGAACGCCCTCCGCTACATGGGTCTCACCGCTGGTACGCCGATGAAGGACATCAAGGTCGACACGGTGTTCATCGGCTCGTGCACCAACGGACGCATTGAGGACCTGCGGGTCGCCGCGGGACTGATCGAGGGGCACAAGGTTGCCGCCGACACCCGCATTCTCGTCGTGCCCGGATCGGTCCGCGTACGTCTGCAGGCCGAGCAGGAAGGCCTCGACGTGATCTTCAAGGACGCCGGTGCCGAGTGGCGCGGCGCAGGCTGCTCGATGTGCTTGGGCATGAACCCCGACCAGCTGATGGTGGGGGAGCGCGCCGCCTCGACGTCCAACCGCAACTTCGAGGGGCGCCAGGGCAAGGGTGGGCGCACGCACCTCGTCTCGCCCGACGTCGCGGTCGCGACAGGTGTCCTCGGACATCTCGCCGGACCCGCCGACCTGGCCGAGCTCGAGAAGGCAGGAGCCTGAACCATGGAAAAGTTTTCCAGTCATACGGGCGTTGGCGCTCCGCTGCGCCGCAGCAACGTCGACACCGACCAGATCATCCCCGCGGTGTGGCTCAAGAAGGTCACCCGCGACGGCTTCGAAGAGGGACTGTTCTCCGCCTGGCGGAGCGATCCCGACTTCGTCCTCAACCAGGATGCGTTCAAGAACGCCACCGTGCTCGTGGCCGGCCCCGACTTCGGTACGGGTTCGTCGCGTGAGCACGCCGTCTGGGCGCTGCAGAACTATGGCTTCAAGGTCGTCATCTCACCGCGCTTCGGTGACATCTTCCGCGGCAACTCCGGCAAGGCCGGACTGCTTGCCGCCGAGGTCGACGAGAAGGTCGTGCAGCGCCTCTGGGACCACCTCGATGCCAACCCCGGTGCGTCGATCACGATCGACCTCGAGACCCGTACGGTCAGGGCCGGCGAAGGTCCCGACCGCATCGAGGACTCGTTCACGATCGACGACTACACACGCTGGCGCCTGCTCGAGGGTCTCGACGATGTCGGCATCACGATGAGCCATGAGGACGACATCGTCGCCTACGAGGCTGCGCGCCCGTCGTTCAAGCCTGCAACGCTCTAGGTCCAGATCTTGATCGAGGTGACGGTGTCGCCGTCGGTCTCGACGAACACGCGCTGACCCACCCGTAGATGGCGGATGTGCTCGGCGAGCGTCTCCGCAGCAAAGTGCAGGGGCATTCCGTCGTCGGTCAGGAGCCGCCCGGAGCGTGCGGTCGGGTCGAAGTCGGACACGGTGCCTTGCATGGCTTCACCCTAGTGGCGCGGCGTCGGCGATAGGCTCGCACTCATGCAGAAGCGTGCCGTCCCGCGTACCACGCGGGTCATTCGGTTCTTCCTGCGGCCGTTGCTCCTGGCGCTCACCAAGCGAGACTGGCGTGGAATGGAGAACCTCCCTGAGGGTGGATTCGTCCTCGCCCCCAACCACATCTCGCACCTCGATCCGTTCCTGATCTCGTGGTTCATGCTCGACAACAACATTCCGCCGCGGTTCCTCGCGAAGGACACGATCATGGACATCAAGGGCATCGGCTGGATCCTGCGGTCCGCCGAACAGATCCCCGTCTATCGCAGCACCGAGGGTGCAGCCGAGTCGCTGCGCGCGGCCGTCGCAGCGGTCAACGATGGCCTGGTCATCACGATCTACCCGGAGGGCACCATCACTCGCGATCCCGGCGCGTGGCCGATGAGTGGGCGCACCGGCGCCGTACGGGTTGCTCTGGCCAGCGGCAAGCCGCTCATACCGGTCATGCAGTGGGGGCCACAGGCGATCCTGTGGCCCTACTCCAAACGACTCAGGTTGTTCCCGCGCAAGACGATGCAGGTGCGGGTCGGCAAACCGATGGATCTGAGCGCATACGAGGGCAAACCGCTGACTGAGGAGCTGCTACATGCGGCAACAGACGAGCTGATGAACTCCCTGACTGCCATGATGGCTGAGGTACGGGGCGAGCTGCCCTCGACACCGCGCATTGATGTGCACACCCTGAGCAAGCCCCGAACCAATTACAAACCGGGGCCACATGACAACAGATTGGACTCCTGACAATGGCCAAGACAGCTGTGATGGGCGCAGGGTCCTGGGGCACCGCATTTGCTCTGGTGCTCGCTGACGCCGGCAATGACGTGTGCCTGTGGGGTCGACGTGCGGAGCTCTGCGAGACGATCAACACCAAGCACGAGAACTCCGAATACCTCCCCGGCATTGCGCTCCCCGACGCCGTCTCGGCAACGGACGACCCGATCAAGGCACTGGAGGGCGCGGAGATCGTCGTGCTCGCGGTGCCGTCTCAGCAGCTGCGCTCCAACCTCGAGTCGTGGAGCGAGCACATTCCGGATGACGCCGTCATGGTGAGCCTGATGAAGGGCGTCGAGCTGGGCACCCACAAGCGCATGAGCGAGGTCATCGCCGAGATCACCGGCGCCGGCCCCGAACGTATCGCCGTGGTGTCGGGCCCCAACCTCGCCAAGGAGATCGCCAACCGCGAGCCCGCCGCCAGCGTCGTCGCATGTGCCGACCAGGCCGTCGCCGAGCGCATCCAGAAGGCGTGCCACACGGCTGCGTTCCGCCCCTACTCGATGACCGATGTCGTGGGCTGTGAGCTCGCCGGCACCGCCAAGAACATCATCGGGCTCGCGGTCGGCGTCTGCGTCGGCCTCGGCTATGGCGACAACACCAAAGCCTCCGTCATCACCCGAGGCCTCGCCGAGACGGCGCGTCTCGGTGTGGCGATCGGTGCTGACCCGACGACTTTCATGGGTCTCGCCGGCATGGGTGACCTCGTGGCGACGTGCTCGTCACCGCTGTCGCGCAACCGTACGTTCGGCGAGAAGCTCGGCACCGGAATGACGGTCGAAGAGGTCACGGCACAGACCCGCCAGGTCGCCGAGGGCGTGAAGTCCTGCCAGTCGGTCAGTGAGCTCGCGGCGATGCACGATGTCGAGATGCCGATCGTTGAGCACGTGGCGGCGCTGATCGCAGGCAAGATGTCGCCTGACGAGCTCGTGTCGGCCCTGATCTCACGACAAGCAAAGCCCGAAAAGGTCTGACGTCCTTTCGACAGGCTCAAGGACCGGAGTTCGGCCGAGGTACGAGGCCGAAGCGTGGTGAGGTCGACGGCTCGAGCGTGTCGGTCGTCGTGCGCCCCTTCGCTTCGCTCCCGGCCTCGTACCTCGGCCTAGGGGCCGATGCTCCGGGCGATTGGGTGGCTGACGGGCTTCCTCCCGGCTTCGTTCCTCGGTCTGGGGGCCGATGCGCTCAGCTGGTGGCGGCGAGGACGTTTTGGATGTCGATCCAGAGGTCTTCGATGTCCTCGATGCCGACCGAGAGCCGGATCAGGCCCTCCGGGACGGTCTTGGACTCGCCGGCGTGCCTGCGTCGGCGTTCCCACGTCGACTCCACGCCACCCAGGCTCGTCGCGTAGGTGATGATGTCGCTCTGCTCGGTCATCTTCTGCGCAACCTCGGCACCCGCGACGACCTCGAACGCGATGATCGTGCCGAACCCGGGATAGCGCGATGAGCTGATGTATCGCGATGCCGAGAGGCGCTTGTGGAGCTCCTTGGCGTTGGCCTCAGCCCGATCAAGGCGTACGTGGAGGGTGCGGATGCCGCGGGCCGCGAGCCAGGTCTCCATCGCGCCCGGGATCGCACCCAGCACCGAACGGCGCTGCTCGATCGCCTGGTGCGCACGATCGCTGTTGGTGACGATCGCGCCGAGGACGACATCGCTGTGGCCCGACAGCAACTTGGAGGCGGAGTGCACGACGAAGTCGGCACCCAGCTCAAGTGGGCGTTGACGCAGGGGAGTCGCGAAGGTGTTGTCGACCGCCACTGCGGTGCCGGCGTGCGCGGCGGCGCGGGTGATGGCCTCGATGTCGGCGACCTGCAGTCCGGGGTTGGTCGGCGACTCGAGCCATACGAGTGCGGCACTCTCGGATGCGTTGATGATCTCTGGCGTGTTGTCCATGTCGACCAGACGGAGCTCGATCTGACCTCGACGTGCACGCTCCCTCAGCTGGCTCACGGTGCCGTAGTAGCCGCCTCGCGGAGCCACGACAGCGGCCTTGGCGGGCACGAGGTCGAACAGCGCCGTGGTGGCCGCGATGCCGGAGGCAAATGCCAGGGCGCGACCGCCCTCGAGCGCACCGAGCACCTGCTCGAAGGAGTCCCACGTCGGATTGCCGTGGCGCCCATACTCCGACGTGCCACCTGGCACGAATGCGCTGGCAAGCGTGATCGGTGCGTTGAGCGGGCCCCCCGGCACGCGGTTTGGCCTTCCCGCGCCGACCGCAATCGTCGACGGCGAGAGATCGTGTCCGTGCATGCGCCCCATTGTGACACTGACCGGTATCGTGCTCCGCAATGAGCCTCTCGATGAACCCTTCGGTCGACAAGCCACGTCTGGCAGTGATCTTCGGCGGACGTTCCAGCGAACACAGCGTCTCCTGCCTGACGGCGCGCGAGGTGCTCGCGGTGATCGATCGTGACAAGTACGACGTGCAGCCGATCGGCATCACCCGCGATGGATCCTGGGTCATCGAAACCGCCGAGTGGCCAGATCTCGAGCCCGGCACGCTGCCGTCAGTTCGAGATGGTCTGCCGCCGTTCAGGTGGGAAGGACTCCACGACGTCGACGCGGTCTTTCCACTGCTGCACGGCCCGTGGGGCGAGGACGGCACGATCCAGGGCCTTCTCGAGATGGCCGATGTGCGTTATGTCGGAGCTGGAGTGCTCGCCAGCGCGGTGGGGATGGACAAACCTTTCACCAAGGCGGTGTTCTCGGCTGCAGGTCTGCCGCAGATCCCGTACGTCACGGTGCAGCCCTGGCAGTGGAAGGCGCAGCGTGATCGGGTGATCGCCCGGATCAAGGCTCTCGGCCTGCCCGTGTTCGTCAAGCCGGCCCGCGCGGGTTCGAGCTCTGGCGTCATGATGGTCGACTCGTGGGACGAGCTCGAAGGCGCCGTCACCAAGGCACAGGACTTCGATCCGAAGGTCGTGGTGGAGGCAGCAGCCCGCAACAAGCGCGAGCTGGAGTGCGCGGTGATGCAGGAGCCCGACGGCACCCCCGTTGCGAGCGTTGTGGGCGAGATCACGGTCGCGGCCGAGTCCAACCACGAGTTCTATGACTTCGAGGCGAAGTACCTCGACGGCACCAGCATCAACATCGTGCCGGCCGACATCTCGACCACCTTGAGTGACCGCATTCGCAAGTACGCGGTGCAGGCCTTCGAGGCGATCGATGGCGAGGGTCTGGCCCGGGTCGACTTCTTTGAGACCTCGGACGGACTCATCATCAACGAGATCAACACGATGCCCGGTTTCACCCCGTACTCAATGTTCCCGTTGCTCTGGGAGGCGAGCGGCGTGCCCTATGCCGATCTCGTCGACAGGCTGATCCAGCTAGCCCTCAACCGCGACACCGGATTGCGCTGACCATCCCTAGACGCAGGGCTTGACCTCGGGATCGTGCTTCAGCACTGACGGCGCGAGGTCGACCAGAGCATCGGCCGCCGGATCGTAGTCAGCAGGCACCTCGACGCTGATGTAGAACTGGCGACCGATCGTGGTGAAGAGGTATCCGTCGGCGATTTCCTCAGTGAGCCAGCCCACGCCGGCGACCATGTCGCAGCGCGACGTGGGCTGGAGGGCCTCGGGCGCGGTGACGCCGCAGCGCAGGATGATCGCCGGATCACCCCACGCCGTCGCCTTCTGCCCCTTGACCAGCACCTGCTTCTGACCCGCAACCCGCTGCGCGCCGTCGGCATACAACGCCTTGCAGTCGGCGTCGGTGTGGGGCGCTGTGGGGTAGGTGTCAACGACGAGACCCGAGCTGCATCCTGCGAGCAGGAGCAGTGCGGGCAGGAGTCGTCTCACGACTCAGATGCGCACGATCGGGCAGGTCAGCGTGCGCGTGATGCCGGCAACGCCCTGGACCTTGGTGACAACCATGGCACCGAGCTCGTCGACGCTGGCGCCTTCGGCGCGGACGATGACGTCATAGGGTCCGGTGACGTCTTCGGCCATCGTGACACCGTCGATTTCGGCAATCGCCCGGGCGACGTCGGCGGCTTTGCCAACCTCGGTCTGGACGAGGATGTAGGCCTGAACAGCCATCGTGAAACTCCTTCGTGAGGGCGAGACTTGCCACGGTATCCGATCGGTTGCACGGACGAACCCCTACCTGCGCGACAATGCCTGTATGGACTCAGCTGCGGGTGTGGAACAGACCGTCGGCGACGTCGGCGAGTTCGGGCTCATCGACCTGATCCGTCAGGGCATCGGCACCAGCAAGTACGTGCTGATCGGACCCGGCGATGACGCGGCGCAGGTGGCAACCAACGAAACCAACTTCCTGGTCTCGACCGATCTGCTCGTCGAGGGACGCCACTTCCGTCGTGACTGGTCGAGCGCCTACGAGGTCGGCCGCAAGGCCGCCGCCTGCAACCTGTCCGACATCAATGCGATGGGCGGGGTGGCCACCGCGCTCACGATCGGCTTCGGCGCGCCGGCCGACCTGCCCGTCTCCTGGGTGGTCGACCTGGTCAAGGGATTTGAGGAGGAGTGCGCCAAGGTCGGCGCACACATCGTGGGCGGCGACGTCACGTCCTCGGACAAGATCATCATTGCGGTGACGGCGATGGGTGATGCCGTTCGCCCGGTACGACGTGATGGGGCACTGCCGGGTGACGTGGTCGCGTACGCCGGCCAGCTCGGACTCGCCGGCGCTGGGTTCGCAGCGCTCAGTCGCGGATTCCGCTCGCCAAGAGCTGCCGTTGAGGCGCACCGCATTCCTCAGCCGCCGTATGCCGCCGGACCGCAGGCGGCCAACGTGGGCGCCACCTCGATGACAGACGTGAGCGACGGTCTGCTCGCCGATCTCGGCCACATCGCCGAGGCAAGTGGCGTCTCGATCGATCTCACCTCGTCATCGTTCGTCGTGTCGGGACCGGTGGAGACCGTCGGCGAGGCGCTCGGTGCCGACGGCATGACCTTCGTCCTCACCGGCGGTGACGACTATGCGCTGGTGGCAACCTTCAGCTCGGAGACGACACTGCCGAAGGGCTGGACACAGATCGGTCTCGTCTCCGACGGGAGCGGGGTCACGGTCGACGGCGAGCCGTACGACGGCGCCACCGGCCACCAGCACTGGCGCTGAGCCCCAGCCGATCACTGCTCGTGAGCGCAGGCTCGGTCAGCACCAGTAGCGGCGCTTTTGTGGCATGCCGGGTTCGCCGTCGATGATGCTCTCGAATCTGCCGCCATTGGCCTCGATCACCTTTTGCGATCCGACGTTGTCGACGTCGCAGGTCACCAGAACAGGGTCGATGCCCCGGGCGCGCGCGATCTCGAGCGACTGACGAAGGATCTGGGTCGCATATCCGCGCCGACGGAACTGTGGACGTACCGAGTAGCCGATGTGCCCGCCGATCGTCGCCAAGAACTCAGTGAGCTCGAACCGGATTGACGTGCGACCGACAATGTCATCGCCGACGACGGCGAGAAGCTCTGCGTGCTTCACGAATCCTTCCGGCAGGTCGATGCCGTCCTCCCAGCCGTGCACCAGCGACACGTAGTCCGGCCAGTCCAGATCCGGCCGGAACCGGTAGGACCAGAGCCGCCCTTCGGCAGCGAACTCCTCGACCGCAGCCAGGATCTGCGGCTCGTCCTCGACGGCAATGCGCCTGAGCTGAAGGGTCACCTCGCCGGCCTGCACCTTCGGCGACCTCGGACGCTCACTCGCAGAGCTCGCTCGGTCCTCGGTCAACCCTGGATCCGGGCAAACGGTTGGGCGGCTTCGAGCTCATATCCGATCTCGAGCAGAGTCTGCTCGTCGCCGTGATCGGCCGAGAAGTGCACGCCGATGGGCATGTCCGCCGACGAGCGACCCAGTGGCAGCGAGATCGCCGGACCCCCGGACGCGTTGTTGAGTGGCGTGAAGGCGGCGTACTGGATGAGGCGTTCGAAGATGACCGGGAAGTCGACCGCGGGGGAGAGGTGGCCGATCTCGGGGGTGACGTAACCGAGCGTCGGGGACAGGATGAGGTCGACGTCGGCGAATGCCTCGTGATAGCGCTGGGTCGAGCGCTTCAGCCCCCGGATGACCGCCGGCGTACGCCACGAGTTGCGCAGGAACGTCTTGGCCAGCCCACGGGTGAACGGGTCGGTGAGGGTCTTGTCGAAGTCAGGGCTCATGACCTTCTTGCCGAAGTGCTGCGTCGAGAACGCGAGCATGGCCCAGTAGTGCTTGAAGTCGTCCATGAACTTCTGGTCGACCGGCAGCTCGACGTCGACGACGTCGTGGCCGAGCGAGGTCAACAGTCCGGCGGTGTGCTCAACCACCTTGCGGGTGTCATCGTCTGTGGGCACGCCGGTCACGGAGTCGACGATCAGGCCGATGCGCAGGCGGCGATCAGAGGGTCCTTCGACGAGCCCCAGGGCCGGCATCCCTGCGGCAGGCGTATGTGCCTGGGTTGCGGCCATGAAGTGCGCGGTGTCACGCACCGATCGGGACACGACACCGTTGGAGACGATGTCGACCGGCAGCTTGGCCGCCTCGACAGCTGGTACGACGCGACCGCGGGTGGGCTTCAGGCCCACGAGTCCGCAGGCAGCGGCGGGGATGCGGATCGAGCCACCGCCATCGTTGGCGTGCGCGATCGGCACGACGCCGGCCGCGACGAGAGCCGCCGCCCCACCTGAGGATGCTCCGGCCGAGTAGCCGGTGTTCCACGGGTTGCGCGTCGGCGGCAGGGTGGCGTACTCGGTGCTGGCGTTGAACCCGAATTCGGGCATCGTCGACTTGCCGAGCACCGTGAATCCGGCGGAGATGAACTGCTCGGTGAACGGTGCGTGGGCCATGGCTGCGCGTGACTTCACCGCGAGCGAACCCTGGTCGGTGGTGAGACCTTCGACCTCGGTGTTGTCCTTGACGAAGGTCGGCACACCGGAGAGGAGTCCGGGGGCGGGATTGTCGGCAACCTTCAGCGCGCGCTCGAAGTCGGGCGCCTGGATGGCGTTGATGGCCGGATTGACGGCTTCTGCGCGAGCGATGGCGGCTTCTGCGGCCTCGCGGGCGCTGATCTCGCCGCCGGCAATGGCAGCGGCGACCCCGACTGCGTCGAGGTCGCCGAGTGCGTCATCGGTGAAGGCATGTACTCGGGAGCTTGTCTCGTGGGTCACGAGATGACTCTAGACGGCACCGTGTGGGCCCGTCGGAGTAGGTGCGAAGGGGTTAGCGGCTGACCTTGCCGGCCTTGAGGCACGACGTGCAGACGTTGACGCGCTTCGGGGTGCCCTCAACCACAGCGCGAACACGCTGGATGTTGGGATCGAAACGACGCTTCGTGCGTCGGTGCGAGTGGGAGACGTTGTGGCCGAAGCCAGGTCCCTTGCCGCACACATCACAGACCGCAGCCACGGCGAACTCCTGTTGAATCAGATTGCTTGGACGAATGTGGGTGTCTCGCGGAAATGTGTCCCGCAGACAACCGCTCAAGAATAGCCGATCACCCGACGCAGACGCGAATCGCCGAGGCTGAGGCCGCCCGCGGCCGAACGTCGAGGCGGGTATGGGGGTCCCCCCACGATGCGGAGCGAGTAGGCGGCGCGTGCCGCGCCGCAGGCGCCAGGAAGGTCGAAACCTCGTGAGATGTCTCGACAACGTGGGCTGGGTCCACGGTGAGCGACGCGCCGAACGATAGCCTCGCCCCATGGGCCTCACCCTCAACTCCGCCGCTTTTCGAGCGTGGACGCAGCTGTGCGCTGAGGCTTTGTCGTCGACGCGGGCCGAGATCGATGCCCTCAACGTCTTTCCGGTGCCTGACAGTGACACCGGCACCAACGCCTATCTGACGTTCGTGGCAGGTGCTGACGCGGTTGCTGCACTTGGCACCGATGTCGCGCTCCGAGAGCTGGTCAGGGCATATGTCGACGGACTGTTGACCGGCGCCAAGGGCAACACCGGCGTGATCATGTCGCAGCTCGTACGAGCCTGTTTCGCAGGTCTGGATCTTGATGGCGACGTGACTGCCGCCGACGTCGCGGCCTCCTTCGTTGCAGCTGCCGACGCCGCCTACGCGGCGGTCGGGGTGCCGGTGGAGGGCACGATTCTCTCGGTCGCCCGGGCCGCCGCCGTGGGTGCCACTGAGTCGGCCGAAGCTGGGGTCGACGGTCGCACCGTGTTCGCCAAGGCCGCGGACGCGGCCCGGATCGCGCTGGCTCGGACACCCGAGCAGATGGAGGTGCTGGCTCGTGCGGGCGTCGTCGACGCCGGTGGCCGCGCCCTCGTCGTTGTCCTGGACGCGACCGAACAAGCCCTCACCGGCCGCGTACCTGCGCGGGTCACCGCACCGATGCCGGTGCCGATCCTCGTGCCGGGTGACGATCTCAGCGCCGACGGGCCCTCGTACGAGGTGATGTACCTCCTGGATGCCGATGCCGAGGCGATCCCGACCCTCCGTGAGACCTTGCTGCCGCTGGGTGACTCGTTGGTCGTGGTCGGCGGTGACCGCCTATGGAACATCCATGTGCACGTCGACGACGTCGGCGCGGCCGTCGAGGCAGGCATCGCGGCGGGTCGCCCCTATCGCATCAGGGTGACCCACTTCGCCGATCAGATCTCGCAGCGACCCAAGGCGGGCCGCGTCGTCATCGCGGCGACGACCGGTGCGGGGCTCACTGCGCTCTGTCAGGAAGCAGGCGCGCAGACCCTCGAGTTCACCCGCGATCAGCCACTGACCATCGCGGCGATGAGTGCTTCGCTGAGCGATGCGGGTGCCGACGAGATCATCGTGCTGCCCAACAACTATCGCCACCTCGGTCAGTTCGAGGCTGCCGCACAAGCTGCGCGGCAGGACGGCATCCGCGTTGCGGTCATCCCCACCAGCGCCCAGGTGCAAGGCCTGGCCGCGCTTGCGGTGCATGATCCCGGGCTCGGGTTCGACGAGGTCGTCGTCGCCATGTCGAGTGCGGCAGCCCATACGCAGCACGGTGCCGTGACGATCGCCACCGAGCCCGGTATGACGATGGTCGGACCCTGCCAGCCAGGCGATGTGCTCGGTGTCGTGGCCGGCGACTTCGCGGTGGTCGGACAGGACATCCAGGAAGTCACGATCGCGGTGCTCGACCGCATCCTGTCGCCCGGCGGCGAGATGGTGACGGTGGTGCTGGGTGAGGGTGGCGGCGAGGGTGTCGAGGCACACCTGACCGAGTACTTGCGTCAGTCCCGACCCGATGTCGACCTCGTGGTCTACGACGGAGGCCAGGAGAATTATCCGCTCTTCATTGCGGTCGAGTGATGGTTGACCTCAACACCAGGCTGGTCAACGTCCTCGGCGACAAGACCGCAAAGCCGCTGGCGGCGGCGTTCGAGATGAAGACCGTCGGAGACCTGCTGCGGCACTATCCGCGACGCTACGCCGAGCTCGGCAAGCTGACGGATCTCTCAGAGCTCGAGGTCGGCCAGCACGTCACGATCATGGCGCGCATCGCGTCGGTCAAGAACTTCTCGTTCGGTGCCGGCGGGCGTCGTACGCGCACCGAGGTCGTGGTGACTGACGGGACGGGCCAGCTCACGCTGACGTTCTTCCAGCAGGCGTGGCGGCTCAAGTCGATGGTGCCTGACTCGTTGGGCCTCGCGGCGGGTGTCGTCACCGAGTTCAACCGCAAGCTGCAGCTCACCCACCCTGACTGGGAGCCGATCACCGAGTCCGATGACCCGACCGAGGCCTCGCGGCTGAGCCGAGGCATCATCCCGATCTACAAGGCCACGGCCAAGATGGCGACCTGGAAGATCGAGCGGTGCGTTGCGATGTGCCTGGACGCAATCGAGCCGGCCGCTGACCCCTTGCCCGCAGAGGTCAGGGACGCGCGGGGCTTCTTTGACCTGATGGGCTCCTTCGAGGCGATCCATCGACCGCGCAACGCCAAGGACTGGCAGGGCGCGCGTGACCGCTTCCGGTTCGAGGAGGCGTTCATCGTCCAGACCGTGTTCGCCCAGCGGCGACTGGCAGTCGAGAACGAGCGCGCCAAGGCCCGGCCGGTGGCGCCCGACGGCCTGCGCAAACGCTTTGAGGCACAGCTGCCGTTCACGCTGACGGCCGGACAGGGCGCTGTCCTTGCCGAGATCGCCGCCGATCTTGAGCGCCCTCATCCGATGCACCGGCTGCTGCAGGGCGAGGTCGGGTCGGGCAAGACGATCGTGGCGCTCCTGGCGATGCTGCAGGTCATCGACTCAGGTGGCCAGGCCGCGCTGCTCGCACCGACCGAGGTGTTGGCATCCCAGCACTACCGCGCCATCACGGCGCTGCTCGGCGATCTGGCCAAGGGCGGGATGCTCGGCGGGGCAGACGGTGCCACCCGCGTACGGCTGCTGACGGGCTCGATGGGTGCCAAGGCTCGCAATGAGTCCCTGCTCGATGCCGCCTCTGGCGAGGCCGGGATTGTCATCGGCACCCACGCGTTGATCCAGGATCACGTGCAGTTTGCCGAGCTGGGTCTGCTCGTCGTCGACGAGCAGCACCGCTTCGGTGTCGAGCAGCGTTCGGCCCTGGTCGATCGCGCCGAGGTCACCCCCCACGTGCTCGTCATGACGGCGACGCCGATCCCTCGCACGATTGCCATGAGCGTGTTCGGCGACCTCGAGGTGTCGACGCTGCGTGAGCTGCCGGCCGGGCGTCAGCCGATCCAGACGACGGTGGTGCCGACGTCGCTGCGATCCTGGCTCGACCGTGCGTGGGAGCGCGTACGCGAGGAGGTAGGCAACGGGCGCCAGGCGTACGTCGTGGTGTCGCGTATCGGCGACGACACCGCATCAGATCAGGCGGCAGGAGACGTCAAGGAGACGCGCTCGCTGGTCGAGCTGGCCGAGGAGCTCGTGGCGGGCCCGCTCCATGACCTTCGCGTCGGCAGCCTGCACGGTCGCATGAGCCCAGAGGACAAGGACGCGGCGATGAATGCATTCGCCGCCGGCACCCTCGACGTGCTCGTTGCGACGACGGTCGTCGAAGTGGGCGTCGACGTCCCCAACGCCACCGTCATGGTGATCATGGACGCCGACCGGTTCGGCATGTCGCAGCTGCACCAGCTCCGCGGGCGAGTCGGCCGAGGCAGCGAGAAGGGCCTTTGCCTGCTGGTGACGTCGGCCGAGGACGGCTCACCGTCTCGAGAGCGCCTCGACGCCGTTGCAGCAACCAATGACGGATTCGAGCTGTCCCGCCTCGACGTCGAGCTTCGCCGCGAAGGTGATGTGCTGGGTGCGCGGCAGTCCGGGGTGCGGTCGAGCCTGCGGCTGCTGTCGGTCGTGCGCGACGGCGACGTTATCGACGAGGCCCGCACGGCAGCCGAGCTCGTCGTCGCGGCTGACCCGGCGCTCGCACAGCATCCGGCGCTGGCCGCAGCGGTCGCCGAGCTCGAGCGATCCGAGCAGGCCGACTATCTGGATCGGACGTGACAACATGACCCGGATCGTGGCGGGGGAGTTCGGCGGTCGTCAGATCAAGACCCCACCGGGCGATGGCACGCGTCCGACGACTGACCGAGTGCGGGAGGCAATGTTCTCGTCGCTGCAGTCAGAGCTCAGCGGGTTTGACGGACTCCGCGTGCTGGACCTGTTCGCCGGATCCGGAGCGCTCGGCCTCGAAGCGCTCTCGCGCGGCGCCGTGGCCGCCGATTTCGTCGAGTCTGACTCCCGAGTCGCGGGAGTGATCAAGCGCAACATCGCTGATCTGGGCGCCGCCAACGCCACGGTGCTGCGTACGACGGTCGAGCGGTTTGTCCGCGTACCGCCGCCCGAGCCGTACGACCTGATCTTCCTCGATCCGCCCTACGCGCTCGGCACGGACGAGGTGGCCGCGCTCGTCGCGGCTCTGACTGTGCCCGCCTGGCGCACGGCGGACAGCGTCATCGTCGTCGAGCGCTCAAGCCGTGATCCGTTCAGCTGGCCCGACGGTGTCCTCGGTCTTCGCGACAAGGCATACGGCGAGACAACGCTTTGGTACGGTCGCTGACATGGCGAAGGTCGTGTGTCCCGGCTCGTTCGATCCAGTGACCAACGGTCACCTCGACATCATCGAGCGTGCCGCGGGCTTGTTCGACGAGGTGGTCGTGTCAGTGCTCGTCAATGAGTCCAAGCAAGGCCTCTTCACGATCGAGGAGCGACAGGACCTGCTGGGCCAGGCGACGGCACACCTCCCCAACGTGTCGGTGTCGTCGTTCAAGGGCCTGCTGGTCGATTTTTGCACCGCCAATGGCATCTCAGCCATCGTCAAGGGCCTCCGCGCCGTCACCGACTTCGACTACGAGCTGCAGATGGCGCAGATGAACGCCAGCATGACCGAGGTCGACACGCTCTTCATCCCCACGACGCCGGAGTACTCTTTCCTCGCGTCGAGCCTGGTCAAGGAAGTCGCCAAACACGGCGGCGACGTCTCGGGCCTCGTCCCTGACTTCGTCCTCGGCAGGCTCAAAGCCAAGTACGCCTGAGGCCCCGCTGAGCCTGACGTTTCTGCTTGCCCACCGCGGAGTGTCGCCGCAGAAGCGTCAGTCAGACTCAGCGGGACGGGTGCTTCAGTCGGGGAGGATCGGCATGGCATCGCGCTCGGTGCGGCCGACCTGCACAGCCCTCCGCAGCGACGAGGAGCCGAACTTGTCGCGCACGGCGTCGATCGCGTCATCGATCGTGGCTCCGCCGACCACGTCGATCGGCAGGGCAAGCTGCATGGCGTTGTCATCGAGTGAACCGACCGAGACGCCGATCAGGGTGATGCCCTTCTCGGCGATCACCGCCGCTCGCGACAGCAGCAGCTGACGGGCAACCTCGAGGATCGTCAACGTGTGCGCCGTGGGTCGGGGCAACGTATGGGAGCTCGTGGACCGGGTGAAGTCGTCGAATCGCAGGCGAATCGTGACGGTGCTTCCGGTGCGTCCCGCTGATCGCATGCGCCCAGCGACACGGTCGACCAACGACAACAGCATGAGGTCGACCTCTGCGGCGGTGTGATCGCCGCGGCCCATGGCGTGTTGAGCCCCCATCGAGCCGCGTCGTTTGCCGGTCACGACAGGTCGGGGATCTCGGTTGTGCGCGAGGGCGTGCAGGTGATGGCCGCTGCCGGGACCGAGCAGCTGCACCAGCTCGCCTTCGTAGAGCGCGGCCACGTCGCCGACCGTGTTGAGGCGCGCTGCACGCAGCTTGCCGGAGGTGACCTTGCCGACGCCCCAGAGCCGCTCGACCGGCAGCGCGTGCAGAAAGGCGAGCTCCTGCTCGATCGGCACGACCAGAAGTCCCTCCGGCTTGGACACCGCGCTGGCAACCTTGGCGAGATATTTGGTGCGAGCCACCCCGACTGAGATCGGCAGCCCGACCCGTTGCATCACGTCGATCCGCAGCTGGGCAGCAATTGCCGACGGCAACCCGCGGATGCGCCGCAGCCCACCGACCTCGAGGAACGCCTCGTCGATCGACAATCCCTCGACCATCGGCGTCGTGTCGTGGAAGACCTCGAACACGTCTCGGCTCGCCTGCGTGTAAGCGTGCATGCGCGGGGGCACGACGATCGCGTCGGGGCAGATGCGCAGGGCCTGGCGCCCACCCATCGCCGTACGGACACCGGCCCGCTTGGCCTCATAGCTGGCCGCCATGACGACGCCACCGCCGACGATCACCGGTCTGCCGCGCAGGGAAGGGTCGTCACGCTGCTCGACCGAGGCGAAGAACGCATCGAGGTCGGCGTGCAGCACCGTGCCCTCTGTTGCCGCGTCCTCGGTCATACAGGCATCGTGTCACTGCGTGCCGACAGCGCCGCGTACCGATTGGCCTCCGCGTGGCCCGGCGGGTTACGATTCTCTTCGGCCTGCTTGCAGGTCGAAGATTTGTCGTGCATCTGGACGGATGGTCAACGTGCTGTCGGGACCCTTGGTTTTCGATACCCATGAGATGGGTCGTAAACCGGGCGCCGAACGTACATTTGTCGTCACTGTCGAGGCGCCGGCTGATCTGGGTTACGACGTCTACGGCGTGCCCGAGGGTTCTGCGGTGGAGATCGAGCTTCGGCTCGAAGCCATCATGGAAGGCATCCTGGCAACAGGGTCGGCCTCGGCGCGAGCAACCGGAGAATGCGTGCGGTGTCTGGATGAGATCGACGAGCGAGTGGTCGCCCGATTCCAGGAGCTGTATCTCTACGAAGCCCCCTCCGATCCGGAGGAGGCCGAAGAAGATTTTGCCCTAGAGGACGAGCTTCTCGACCTCGAAACCGCCCTGCGGGACGCGATGGTGCTTGCACTGCCGCACAACCCATTGTGTGGTCCGGACTGTCCGGGACTGTGTGCCGAATGTGGTGCGCGCCTCGCGGACGATCCAGATCACACACACGGTGAAGCGATCGACCCTCGCTGGTCGGCGTTGAACCAGCTGGCGGACCAACCGGTCCGTACGGCCGAGACATCAGAGTCGGGGAACGTTCCCGATGACAGCAAGGAGTAGATCGTGGCAGTCCCGAAGAGGAAGATGTCGCGCAGCAACACGCGCCACCGTCGTTCGCAGTGGAAGACGACAGCGACGCAAATTGTTGACTGCGCCAACCCTGCGTGTGACTCCAAGGTGCAGCCGCACCACGCCTGCACCAAGTGTGGTCAGTACGGAGCTCGCGGCGAGAGCCGCCAGGTTCTCTGATCCACGGCTCGAAAAAAGCAGGCGCGTCAGTCGACTCTGACGCGCTCCGGGAGGTCCTGGGGGTCCAGGATCTCGACGCCGGGCTGCTTCAGCACGCCCTGACGCACCGCTCGTTCGCCTACGAGAACGGCGGCGTGCCCAACAACGAGCGCCTCGAGTTCCTCGGCGACTCGGTGCTCGGCCTGGTCGTCACCGACACCCTTTTCACCAACCATCCTGAGCTCCCCGAAGGCCAGCTGGCCAAGCTCCGGGCTGCTGTCGTCAGCGCCAAGGCGCTCGCCGTCGTCGCCCGTACGCTCGGCATCGGCGACCACGTACGTCTTGGTCGCGGCGAGGAAGCCACGGGTGGCCGCGACAAGGCCTCGATCCTCTCCGACACGGTCGAAGCGCTGCTGGGTGCGATCTACGTACAGTTCGGCATCGAGCGGTCCGCTGAGGTCATCCACCGCATCTTCGACCCCGTGATCGCTGACGCCGCCAAGCTCGGTGCGGGCCTCGACTGGAAGACCTCGCTGCAGGAGATCGCCGCCAACAACGACCTCGGCGTCCCGCAATACACCCTCGACGGCACCGGTCCCGATCACGACAAGACATTCACCGCAACGGTGCAGGTCGGCGACCGGGTGTTCGAGGGCGGCACCGGCCCGTCCAAGAAGGAAGCCGAGCAGATGGTCGCCGAGATCGCGTGGGGTGCCATCACCCGCGATCTCGAAGCCGGCCTCGAGCCCAGCGCTTAGGGTTTCGACAAGCTCAACCGGCCCCCAAGCCGCAGCGCTTTCTGTTCCGCCACCGCTTTCCGTTCCTGAGCCGCTTCCGTTCCTGACCCGCTTTCCGTTCCTTGAGCCTGTCGAAAGGACCTCCGAGTGCCTGAGCTTCCTGAGGTCGAGGTGGTCCGCCTGGGCATCTGCGACCACGTGGTTGGACGCACGATCACGGCGGTCACCGTGTTCGACGTGCGATCCGTGCGCCGCCATCTCGCCGGTCCGGCTGACTTCGTCTCGCGGCTTGAGGGACGCACGGTCGTCGGCGCCGAGCGCCGCGGCAAGTACCTCTGGATGCAGCTCGACCACGGCGATGCGGTGCTGTGTCATCTCGGCATGAGCGGACAGTTCCTGATCGCGGAGGCGGGGGATGGGCCACCGCGTCACCTGCGGGTCTCGCTGGCGCTCGATGACGGCCGAGAGCTGAGGTTCGCCGACCAGCGCATCTTCGGCGGTATGTCGTTCAGCGAGGATGGTGCCGAGCTGCCTGACGAGATCGCACACATTGCCCGCGATCCACTCGATCCGGAGTTCGACCCGGCGGCTTTTGCCGCACGGCTGCGCAAGCGTGAGACGGGCGTGAAGCGGGCGATCCTCGATCAGACCTTGATCTCCGGTGTCGGCAACATCTATGCCGACGAGGCGTTGTGGCGTACGCCGCTGCACTACGCCCGCAACACCCGGCACCTCAAGGCTCGCGAGGTCGATGCCCTGCTGGGCCACATCACCCAGGTCATGCGCGAAGCACTGGAGCAGGGTGGCACCTCGTTCGATGCGCTCTATGTCAACGTCAACGGCACGAGTGGATACTTCGATCGCTCGCTGCAGGCATACGGGCAGGAGGGCAAGCCGTGCCAGCGGTGCGGCACTGCGATGCGGCGCGACTCATTCATGAACCGCTCGTCCTTCTGGTGTCCCACCTGCCAACCCCGCCCACGCAACGGCAAGTTCTAAGTCTCAGGTGACGCGGTAAATCTCGCGGATCGTCTGAACGAGGGTGGCGAGTCCGACTCCGAACACGGCCGTCAGGGCGAGTCGGCCAAGCCAGGGCAGCGATGCGTGGGACGGAAATACGCGGAGCGCGGCCCAGCCGAGACCGAGCAGGACGGCGATCGGAGTCAGCGGGAAGACCCAGGGCGCAAGGGCCACGTACACCAGACGGTTCTTCGTCGTCATGAGCACCGAGTCGGGGTCTAGCCATCGGTCGGCGAGCAGCGGGAGGGCCAAGGCGAACACGAACGGTATGGCCAGTGTGAGGCCGATCGCCGTATACGTCGGCTTCAGGAGTGTGAAGTCGACGCCATCTGAGTGCACCAGAAGAGCACCGACCACGACCGTCCCGCCGACGGCGAGGCTGACCGCCCGGAACCACCGTGAACCTATTCTCAGGTCTCGGACGGCAAGGTAGACCCCGCCGCCGAGAGCGCCGAGCAAAGTGCCGAGAAACAGAAGATTGAGTGTCCCACTCAGCGTGATCTGCCCCATCGCAAAGCCGTCATCGCTGATGGTCCCGGCATGTTCGCTGTTGAGGCTGGCCAGCAGGCTCATGGCCAGGCGCCCACCGACGCCGCCGACAAGGAAGCCGACGATCGCGCCTGCCATGGTCGCTACGGCGAGTCTGTGGAGCGCGAGTGTTCCGGCCGGGCGCCAGGCCAATGTGGTGTCGGTCATGTGCGACCCCCTCTGCCCAAGCCCCCAGGCCGTGATCATCGCACAGTCGGAGCGATAACCTGCGCGAGTGAGCCTTGCCCTGCAGCCGATGACACCCGAGCGATACGTCTCCTGGAATGAGCGGCTGATCGTCGAGTTCGCCAAGGAGAAGGTCGACGCGGGCAACTGGCCGGCCGAGGGCGCTCTGGAGCGCTCTGCCGAGGAGAACAAGCAGAACCTGCCCCAGGGCCTTGCGACAGCCGGACACGACATCTTCGTGGGTCTGCTGGACGGCGAGGAGGTCGGCGTCCTGTGGCTGTTCACCGATCCGGCGCTCACGACGCCCGAGACGATGATCTACGACATCGAGATCGCCGAGCAGCACCGCGGCAAGGGGCTCGGTCGTGAGCTGTTGACGGCCGCCGAGGAGTGGTGCGCTGATCACAGCATCGGTGTGCTCAAGCTCCACGTGTTCGCCACGAACACCACGGCCGTCAGCCTGTACGAGTCGGCAGGCTTTGAAGCAACCAACATCAACATGTCAAAGATCATTCGATGACCGACGCACCCTACGGCGACGAGTCGCGCGAGCGGTTTGTCGATGAGCCGCCCAAGCGGGCCGGCCGTACGCCATTCGAGCGCGATCGAGCTCGGGTCGTGCACTCTGCGGCCCTGCGACGGCTGTCGGCGAAGACGCAGGTCATGGGCGCGGGGTTCGATGACTTCGTACGCAATCGGCTCACTCACTCGCTCGAGGTCGCCCAGGTGGCTCGCGAGCTCGGCAAGGCGCTCGGCTGCGATCCCGACATCGTCGACTCGGCAGCCCTGGCGCACGATCTCGGCCACCCTCCGTTCGGGCACAACGGCGAAGTCGCACTCGACGAGGCGGCCCAGGCCTGCGGCGGGTTCGAGGGCAATGCGCAGACGCTGCGCATCCTCAGTAGGCTCGAGTCAAAGGCATTTGCGGCCGACGGCAGCAGCGTTGGCCTCAACCTCACTCGCGCGACGCTCTCAGCGTGCGTGAAGTACCCGTGGGCGCGGGGCGAGGCTCCTGACGGCAGCGCGAAGTTCGGGGCGTACGCCGACGACATGCCGGTCTTTGAGTGGCTTCGCGACGGGGCGCCCGAGAAACGTCGGCCGATCGAGGCGCAGGTCATGGATCTCGCGGACGACATCGCCTACTCGGTGCACGACGTCGAGGACGGCGTGGTCGGTGGCTGGTTCGCGCTGGGCACCGGTGAGCTCGATCGCGGAGCCATCCACGACGTCGCACGTGATTGGTACGACGCTGACGTCACCGACGACCGCCTCGACGCCGCGTCCCTACGGCTGCAGGAGATGCCGGAATGGCCCACCTCCCGCTTCGACGGCAGTCGCGTCGAGGGTGCCGTGCTCAAGAGCCTGACGAGTGCGTTGATCGGTCGCTTCGCGAATGCGGCCGAGCGAACGACGAAGGAGCGGTGGGGTGCCGGTCCTCTCATCCGTTTTGATGCCGACCTTGAGGTGCCGAGCGACACCCGTGACGAGATCACCGTGTTGAAGTCGATCGCCGCGCACTACGTGATGCGATCCGACGACCGCGTCGGGCCGCAGGGCCGTCAGCGAGAGCTGCTGCACGCCCTCGTCGATGTGCTTGATCGAAGCGAGGGCCGTGACCTGGAGCCCGAGTTCGCCGCCGACTTCACTCGCGCCACCGACGATGCCGGCCGACGCCGGGCCATCATTGATCAGGTCGCCAGCCTCACCGATGTCTCCGCCCGCACCTGGGCTCTCCGCCTGCTCAACTGACCCCAGAACGCCACTCGCGGGGGTGTGGGCAGGGCCGACTAACATTCACCACATGCCAGGGCGGATCAAGGACGAGGACATTCAGCTTGTCCGCGAGCGCGCCCGCATCGACGAGGTCGTCGAGCAATATGTGACGCTGCGCAACGCCGGCGGCAACCGCATCGGTTTGTGCCCCTTCCACGACGAGAAGTCGCCGTCGTTCAACGTGCGACCGGTCCAGGGGTTCTATCGCTGCTTCGGCTGTGACGCGTCCGGCGACGTCTACAAGTTCCTGATGGAGATCGAGGGGCTCACCTTCGTCGAGTCCGTCGAGCG
Organism: uncultured Actinomycetota bacterium; assembly: GCA_963760105.1. Taxonomy (GTDB): domain Bacteria; phylum Actinomycetota; class Actinomycetes; order Propionibacteriales; family Nocardioidaceae; genus Aeromicrobium. Next base: position 47,105 of record CAVXBP010000012.1, on the reverse strand, counting down.
GCTGGCCGCCAAGTACGGCATCACGCTGCGCTACGAGGACGGCGACACCGGACCCCGGCGCGATCCCCAGCAGCGCAACCGTCTGCTCGAGGCGCATCGCGAGGCCGGAGCGTTCTATGCCGCGACGCTGCTGTCATCCAAGGACGCCGAGGTCGGTCGTCAGTTCGTCAAGGACCGAGGCTTCGACCAGGCCGCCGCCGAGATCTTCGGCATGGGCTTCGCGCCCCGCGGGGGAGAGGCGCTGGTCTCGCACCTCAAGGGCAAGGGATTCAGCGACGACGACCTGACCGTGGGTGGGCTCGCGTCCAAGGGCTCACGCGGGCTCTACGACCGGTTCCGCGGGCGTCTGCTGTGGCCGATTCGTGAGATGACCGGCGAGATCATCGGCTTCGGCGCCCGTCGCATGTTCGACGACGATCGTGTCGAGGCCAAATACCTCAACACCTCCGAGACCCCGCTCTACAAGAAGAGCCAGGTGCTCTATGGCCTCGACATGGCCCGCAAGGCGATCTCGTCGTCGAGCCAGGCTGTCATCGTCGAGGGCTACACCGATGTCATGGCATGCCACCAGGCCGGCGTCATGACCGCCGTGGCGACGTGCGGCACGGCATTCGGCGAAGACCATGCCCGCGTGATGCGCAGGCTGATGCTCGATCACGACGCCTTCCACGGCGAGGTGATCTTCACGTTCGACGGTGACGAGGCGGGCCAACGGGCGGCACTCAAGACGTTCAGCGGCGACCAGCAGTTCGTGGCACAGACCTACGTGGCCGTTGAGCCACGCGGCATGGATCCGTGCGATCTGCGCCTGGCTGACGGCGATGCCGCCGTACGCGAGCTCGTCGCCTCGCGCATACCGCTCTATCGGTTCGTCCTCGACAACATGTTGAGCCGCTACGACCTCGACCGCGGTGACCAGCGCGTCGACGCCGTTCGCGAAGCGGTGACGCTCGCCTCGGCGATCCGCGACAAGTCCAAGGTCGACGAGCTGTTGCGAGAGATCTCCGGGAGGGTTGGCGTCGACATCGACCAGGTCCGCGCCGAGCACCGCAAGCGCGCCGCCACCAAGCCGTCGCCCGCGACGTCGACCCGGCCGTCGGCGGCCGCACCCACGACAGACGTTCCGCCGGTTGAGGTGTCGAGCTTCGGTGGCCCGCAGTTCTTCGACGAGCGCGAAGCCCTCAAGGCGATCGTCCAGCACCCTCACCTCGCCAAGGACCTCGCCGACGACCTGGGTGAGAACGACTTCACCCACCCGATCTCACAAGAGCTGTGGCGCGACATCCAGACCATGCCGTGGCCGAACGGACCCGACTCCAACTGGCTGCCCAAGCTGTCCGACTCGATTTCCAGCGACGAGCTCAAGCGTGTGCTCGCGATTGCCGCCGTGGAGCCGATGCGGGCGGGGGAGAGCAACACCGCCGCAGTGGTCGAGTCGGTGATCCTGCGGCTCCAGCTGCTCACCACGGCCCGCCGCATCGACGAGGTCAAGTCCAAGCTGCAGCGCACCAACCCGATCGATGAAGCCGAGTCCTACAACCGGATGTTCGGTGAGCTCATCGCCCTCGAGCAGCAGCACCGCACGCTGCGCGACCGGTCGATCGGCATCCCCACCCTCTAGCGCCGGTCCCGACGTCCACAGCCCGTACGAATCCCCGCGCTTCAGCCGAGGTGGGCGTCGCAGGCTGGCGTGATGGACGCATTCGTCAAGAGTCTGCTCGCCCTGCCACAGCTTGCGGCCGCCGATGAGCGTTCACTGGCGAGGAGGGCGCGTCTGGGTGATGTGGCTGCCCGTGACGAGCTCATCACGGCCGGGCTGCGAGCCGTGGCGTTGCGCGCGATGCTCCACGGGTTCAGGGGTGATGAGATGCGCGATGCCGTGCAGTCTGGTGCGGTCGGCCTGATTCGTGCGGTTGACCGATTCGACCCCGACTGCGGCACGCGACTGGCGACGTATGCCTGGCACTGGATCGGCTCGGCCATGCGGCAGTCTCGTGACTCCGACACGTTCAGTGTTGCCCTCGACCGGGTTGCCACCGACGTTGTCGGCAGCGGCGATGACCTGCTCACGGGACTCCCTGACGAGCTCGCCGATGTGATTCGACTGCGCTACGGGTTGGGCGCTCCCGATGCCGTGCCGATGACACTCGATGAGGTGGCGCACACCCGCGGTCTGACGGTCGCTCAGGTCCGGCACCGCGAGGCCAAGGCGATGCGGCATCTGCGCTTGGGACTTGCTAAGGTTGTGCACCGTGCTCCACACCGTGGAGCCGATCCCCTGTAGCTCAATTGGCAGAGCAGCCGACTGTTAATCGGCAGGTTATTGGTTCGAGTCCAATCGGGGGAGCAAGATCGAAACGGCGCCGACATTCGGCGCCGTTTCGTCGTTCGGGGCTATTCGCCCCAGGTCATCGTGAAGACCTCGAACGAGGCCGCGTGGGTGACACCCATTCGTGAGCCGGTCGGACGTGACATCCCTTCGAGGAACTCGGCGGGGTCGAAGTTCTCCCAGCCCAGTCCGTCGATGTAGGCCTGATGCGCCTTCAGCGACTCGACGCCACGATCGAACGTCTCCGTCGTGTCGACTCCGTGTCCGCTGTCGGGTGAGCCCGCCGCCCACACCTGTGTGACGCCGCCCCAGGGTTCGGTGCCGTCGAGCAGCTGCTCGGAAAAGATCCACCGGTTGCCGGCGTCGCTCGCCGCGTTCAGCGTGGCCTTGCCGACGGCGATGTGGTCGGCCTGGTTGGGCATCGACCCGCCCCAGTTCTCGCGGAAGTTGTTGGTGATCAGGATCTCGGGCCGGTGCTTGCGAATGACCGCGGCGATCGCACGCCGCAGCGGTACGCCGTACTCGACGACTCCGTCGGGCAGCCCGAGGAACTCGACGACCTCGACGCCCACGATCTTGCCGGACTCGATCTGCTCGCCGATGCGTACTTCGCGCGCTTCGTCGGGTTCCATGCCGTCGATGCCGGCCTCCCCGCTGGTGACCATGCAGTAGATGACGGTCTTGCCCTGATCGGTCCAACGTGCCACCGCAGCGGCCGCGCCGAACTCAACATCGTCAGGGTGGGCGACGACGACGAGAGCGGTGTCCCAGCTCTCGTCGACGGGTTCCAAGGGATGTGGCTCCATCCCGCTAGGCTAAACCCGCATTCCCTTGGGGAGGTAGCTCAGCTGGTTAGAGCAGGGGACTCATAATCCCTGGGTCGCGGGTTCGAGCCCCGCCCTCCCTACAACCTGGAGTTCCCTTCAGAAAGCAACGATCTGGCCGGAACCTCGGTTGTGGAGCGCCGCCCGAAGATGTAGGCCAACGCAGCCGCAGCCGCGGCCGAACGCATGGCGATGGTCATGAGTCAGTCGTGCCGAGAGCACCGCTCTCATAAAAGGACCGCCCGCGCGCCTTCGGGAGAAGGGATTGCGGGTCGGTCCCGAGCGGCGGCGCATCGACTAGTCTCGCGGGGGTGAATAAGTCGGTGAGCGCCCCGAGACGCGGGTGCCGGCGCAAGCGACTTGTCGGCGCCGTCGTGCTGGCCTTGTTTTTGGTGGTTCAGGGAGTGTTGGCGCACGGCTCGTCCCGGCAACCTTATCCGGCGATCGTGATGCCTGGGTTCGGTTCAACGTCCGACGCTGATGGCAAGTTTGCCGTTGACCTGCTCTCGGTCACGGTTCTGACGGAGGACGGCGACGAGAGACCGGTCAATAATGCCGACCTGATGAAGGACTTCAGATTCTCAGCGTCCACACCTTCGATCAAGTACATGTTCGACCCGGAGGGCGGGGTCGTGGCATCTGAGGGGGTCCCGCCGTCGGTTAAGGCGTGGTTGAGCCGCCGGGCGACCGACTTGGTTGGCGGGCCTGCAAAGTCCGTCACCTTCAAGTGGTGTCCGACGTTCGTTCAAGTTTCCGACGCAACCGAGTCGCCGAGTAGCGATTGCCGCCAGACAGTGGTGTCACTGTGACGGATCGACTCTCTCGATATGTGGATTGGGCGTCGGAGCAATACCGCCCCGCTGCCACGCCTCTCGCTGCTCTGCGGATAGTTTTTGGTATCAGTGTGCTGCTCACACCGATGGACTATTCGAGGGCCGCGCGGGTGCCTGAGGCCTTCTGGAATCCGCCGCCAGGCCTGCAGGCGTTGCTCTCGGGGGCGCCGCCACACTGGGCCCTGATCGGTCTCGAGGTTCTGCGAGCCGTTCTCGCGGTTGCTCTCATCCTTGGGTTTCGGACTCGGACTGTCTCGGTGGCGCTGACGCTGACGCTGATCGCCGGTAGCGCGATCATGTACTCGTTCAGCAAGGTCGACCACTTCATCCTCTGGGAGTTGGCACCCGTGATGTTCGGGGCAGCGGGCTGGGGTTCGGCGCTTTCGATTGATGCCCACCTTCGAGGCAATCGTGGCCGGCCGTCCGGCTATCCCATGTTCTTGGGAGCGATGGTAACCGGGTTCGCGCTGCTCACCGCGGCAACGGCGAAGGTCGCGGCGGGATGGTTGTCTCCCGATCGTTACGGAGCGCTTGGGTTTGTTGTGAGAGACATCGCGGACGGGCAACGTGTCGGCGCGATTGCGCCGTGGCTGGTGGATCGAGACCTTGGTGGTCTATGGAAACTGGCCGACTACGGCACCGTGTTCGCTGAGGGTTGGCTATTCCTTGCGTTCCTGATTCCCCCGTTGTTTCGGATTGGCCTGGTGTTCATGACGTTCTTTCACATTGGGGTGTACTTGTTGGTGGCTATTGATTTCAGAATCTATGTCCTTGTGTATGCGGGATTCTTCTGCATGGCACCCAGACAGTGGCTTGTGCTCGTATCAACGGAAGCGGACACGGGTCGACCTTTAGCCAGATCGAGCGCAGCCATTCGACCCAGTTGACATTGAGTAGCCGTCGACACGGATAGACGTGGACGCAACTGGACATTGCGCCGCTCGATGGCCATAGGAAATGGCATCGCTGCGGCGTGGATCTGTCCTGTCATTGAGGGTGTGCGGCACAATCTGGTCATGCGCGATGCAGTGATCTTCGACCTCGACGGCACCCTCTGTGACACATCGACCGTGGTGCACCTGATCGAAGGCGACGACAAGGACTTCGCGGCGTTTCACGCTGCGTCCGCCGACTGCCCTCCGCGAGCCGAGATCGTCGAGGCGGTGCGGGCCGAGCGCGAGGTCGGACGAGCGATCCTCATCGTCACCTCACGCGAGTTCATCTGGCGCGACACGACCCTGACGTGGCTGAGCCGCCACGACATCCCGTACGACGCACTCCACATGCGGATCGTGGCTGACTACCGCAAGGACACCGCCATCAAGGCCGACATCCTCAAACAGATCAGGGTCGATGGGTTCAACGTCGTGGCGGCGTGGGACGACAAGCCCGCGGTGCTGGACCTCTGGCGTGAGAACGGCATCGCCGTCCACGACGTGGGCTAGGCAACCTTTCGACAGGCTCAAGGAGCAGAGCGGTCGGGCTCAAGGAGTGGAGCGGTCGGGCTCGAGGAGCGGTCGGGCGCGCCCACGACGTGGGCTAGAGGCCGAAAGCTGCTCGTTCGTCTTCGCGTACGAGCTCGGCGAACTCGGGGTTCTCTCGGATGACCTTGGGTACGAACGGGCAGTAGGGCAGGACGGTTCCTCCCCGCTGGGAGATCTCTTCGAGAGCGCCTCGCACGAGCTTGCCGCCGATGCCGTTGCCCTCGAACTGGGGGTAGACGCGGGTGTGGGGGAGGGCGTACTCGTCGCCATCCTTGCGATAGTCCAGGAATCCGGCGAGCTCACCGTCGACCTCGATCTCGAACCGTGATCGCTCGGGAGCGTCCTGTACAGAAGTCGTCATCCGACATTCCTCTCGGGGTGGATGTTGTCCATAATCGCTGTGATGCGTCACAATGGTCGCAGGTGCACCCAAGACGCTGGGGAAGGCGACACTAGGGAGGCACCTGATGGCTGTACCAAAACACGACATGTCTTCGCCGACCACCCCGACCCGGGGTGTGCTTTTCGTGCACTCAGCACCATCTGCGTTGTGCGCCCACGTTGAGTGGGCCGCCGCTGGCGTGCTGGGCGGTTCTCCCGACATTGCGTGGGTGCCACAGCTCGCCGACCCCGGCACCTACCGTGCTGAGCTCTCCTGGCAAGCCGCGACCGGCACGGCGGCAGCACTCGCCTCCGCCCTGCGTGGGTGGGAAAAGCTGCGCTTCGAGGTGACCGAGGAGCCGACTGCGCGATCTGAGGGCGCCCGCTACTCCTACACGCCGTCCCTCGGCATCTTTCACGCCTTGACGGGTCTGCACGGCGACATCCTGATCCCCGAGGACCGCATCAAGGCATTCCGGGTGAAGGCCGCACTGGGTGAGATCACGATGGACCAGGCGCTCGACGGACTGCTGGGCGCTGCGTGGGATGCCGAGCTCGAACCGTTCCGTCACGCCGGGGACGGTGCACCGGTGCGCTGGCTACACAAGGTGATCTAGCCGATCTCAACCGTGACCGTGGGGGAGGCCTTGCTGGACTCCTTGTGGAACATCCGGAACTGCCGCTTGCCGGTACGCGAGGTGTAGATCTCCGTGACGTAGGCGCCGCCATCCTTGGTCTTGGTGTCGACGGGGAAGTCGTCCCAGCTGCCGCCTGGATCCTTGACCTGCACCTGCAGGGTCGCTCCGCCGCCCAGGGCTGGGAAGGCGCCCTCAAGTCGGAACCGCTCGCCGGGGGAAACCCGGGTGTCGGAGACCTGCATCGTCGGCTCCTGGCTGGGAGTGTCGCCGGTCGGCTCAGGAGCGGGAGCCTTGGTTGTCGGGGCCTCCTCCGTCGGCGTCGCCGTCGTCACGCTCAAAGGCGGAAGATTGGCGTCGCCGAGTCCCGATGCCGCGATGACTGCGGCGCTGCCCATGCCGATCACGACGCCGAGAGCGGCGCCGGCCATGGCCATCCAGAGCGCCAGTCGACGTGCAGCGCTGACCCGGGCCGGATCGTGCTGAGGCTTGTAGAGGTCGCGACTGCGGACGCGCTCGAGAGCCGTGGGCGGAGTCTCGGCGGGCGGGGCCGGCGGGGCGGGCGTCGCGAGTTTTGCCGGGACGGCGGGCGAACTCCCTTTGGGCACTGACCCGTCATGGTGGACGACCGCGTTGATCGCGTCCTTGACCGTGACGAAGCTGTCGATCGCGTCGTCGGTGAGATAGATGTTGAACCGCCGCCCGAGCTCTTCGCCGATCTCGACAATCGTGATCGAGTCGACGCCGAGGTCTTGTTTGAGCTTGCGGTTCGGTTGGACAGCGTCAGGCTCACATCCCTGCACTTGGGTCAGGATGTCTGCGAGTTCGGTGCGTACATCGTTGGGAGTTGGCACATCGCAAGTCTATGGTGCGTGTGCAGGCTCACGTAGGGGTCCCATGGCGTTCACGATGCCGCTGACCCTCCCTCGCCGTAGGATCGATTGATGGAAACGCGCGGTGAGGTCCAGTACGTCGTGATTCACGGCCACCGCCGGGCTTTCCGCCTCTCGGGTTCCGGTCCGGCGTTGTTGCTGCTGCACGGTCTGGGCTGCGATTCCTCGACGTGGCTGGACGTCATTCCGGCGCTGTCGAAGAACTTCACCGTCATCGCGCCCGATCTGCTGGGCCATGGCGAGTCCGACAAGCCCAATGCCGACTACTCGCTGGGTGGCTACGCCAACGGCATGCGCGACCTGCTGACCCTCCTGGGCATCGACAAGGTGACGGTCGTCGGCCACAGCTTCGGCGGTGGTGTGGCGATGCAGTTCGCCTATCAGTTCCCCGACCGCACCGAGCGTGTCATTTTGGTCTCGACCGGCGGGCTCGGCAAGGAAGTGACGCCGCTCATTCGCTTTCTCACCGTGCCGGGAAGTGGCGCTGCCCTCGCGGCCGCGACGTTCCGTCCGTGGCGGCCCGTGGTTGCCGGCACCATGCGTGCACTGGCCAAGACACCACTCAGCGCGACCCGCGACCTCGACGAGGTGGCCAGCATCTACGAGGCGATGGCTGACCCGGCTCAACGGACGGCCGTGCAGCGCGTCACCAGTCACGTGCTCAACTGGCGCGGCCAGTTCGTCACGATGACCGACCGCAGCTATCTCGCGCGGCTGATGCCGGTGCTCGTCGTATGGGGTCGCCAAGACATGGTCATCCCGTCAGCACACGCCGACCTCGCGCCGACGCACGAGCTGTCCGACGTGCACGTGTTCGACAACTCGGGGCACTTCCCCCACAAGGATCACCCGCTGGACTTCGTGCGGATCGTGACGAAGTTCATCGCCGACAATGAGCCGGCGCACTACCACCGCGGCAAGTGGCGGGCGTTGCTGCGACGTGGCGACCAGTTCGAGCTCGAGAGTGTGCCAACCGAGGCGATCACCGCCGTGGAGCCCGCGATCAGCTGACAGGTTCGGGAGTCGGATCGGTCCGCTCCGACTTGCCGGCGAGCTCGAGCTCGCGTTCGTCGCTTCGTCGCCGTCGTCCACGGTTGCCGGACGCCCAAGCACCGACCGAGACCGAGAGCCAGCCGATGAACGCACCGGCGACGTCGTCTGCGAGGTAGTGCCAGCCGAAGTAGATCGTGGCGAGGACCGTCATCACCAGGAAGACCCACGCGAGGATGCGGAGGATGAGTTTCTGGCCGGAGCGTTCGAAGAAGATGCAGGCCGTCACCACGACTGACACGTGCAGGGACGCAAAACCGGCGATGCCATAGGTGGAGCTGCCGCCCGGGTCCTCCTTGAAGCCTGCACCGGCACGGAACAGTCCGCGTTGGAGCGCCGTGACACCGGTGACCGGGAGGTCCTGGAACATCGACGACTGGGCGAACGCCGGGCCGAGAGTCGGCAGGGAGTAGTAGCTGACGACTCCGAGCACCCAGTTGAGGCTGAGCGCGGTCGCGTACCACGCGCCGAGGGACAGATCCTTGCCCCAGACGAGGAATGCGCCAAGGGTGAGGGGGATGAGCGGAAGATAGGCGACATAAGCCGTGGCGAGCACCTGCGCGGCAATGCCGGTGCCGAGAAAGTTGTGCAGCACCTCGGCGGGGTTGTGGCTGAAGAACAGGTAGTGGTCGAACCGCAGCATGTCGGTGTCGAACAGGACGCCCTTGCGGATCAGGGGGAGGTCACTCTTGAGGTTGCGGTAGCTGACGTAGCAGACGTAGAACATCACGAGGCCGGTTGCGATGTAACCGACGCGCTTGAAGCTCCAGTCGTCGCGAATGATCGTCCGGAACGCGGTGAAAACGCCGCTGATGCCGTCGCGCCATCCACGGCGAATCGCTGCGGGGATGATGCCGGCCGCAAAGAACATCAGGCCGATCAGGGGGAGGCGGACGTACGCCGGGCCGAGGAACCCATCCGGGTCGCGTAACGGCACGTCGAGCAGCTGTGAGGCCACGACAGCGGTGAGACCAACGACGATGGACAGGCAGACGCCGAATGTGTAGGGCCAACGTCGCATGACATTCATCCTAAGGGTGAATGCTGAATGTGAGATGAGGGTTATCTCACGCCCGGACGGGGCTCAGGCGTCTCCACCCTCCTGAGGAATGTCGGAGACAGCCGTCGGGTCGTCGATGCGGAACCGCTGGAAGGCATCACGCGCTGTCTCTGGCGCGACCAGACCACGCTGCGAGAGGCTCTGGAGGACGCTGACGACAATGGACTCCGCGTCGACCTGGAACGTACGCCGAGCGGCTGCGCGAGTGTCGGCGAAGCCGAATCCGTCGGTGCCGAGGGACTGCCATGGGCCGGGCACCCACCGGGCGATCTGGTCGGGCACGGCACGCATGTAGTCGCTCACGGCGACCGTCACGGCGGACGTGTCCATCAGCTTGACCGTGACGTAGGGCATGCGGGTGTATTCGCCGGGGTTGTTGAGGTTCCATCGCTCGGCGTCGACCGCGTCACGCGCGAGCTCGTTCCATGACGTCACCGACCACACGTCGGCCGGCACGCCGTACTCGGTCGCGAGGATCTCCTGGGCCTTGAGCGCCCAGGGGACCGCGACACCCGACGCCATGATGCGTGCAACCGAGTCGCCGCTGAGGGCCTTGCGGTAGAGGTAGGTGCCTTTGAGCAACCCCTCGACATCGAGGCCCTCGGGCTGCGGCGGCTGGACGTAGGCCTCGTTGTAAACAGTCAGGTAGAAGATGATGTCCTCGCCGTTGGGCTTGGCATCGGTCGAGCCGTACATGCGCTCGAGTCCGTACTGCATGATGTGGCTGATCTCGAAGCCGAATGCGGGGTCGTAGTGCACGACAGCGGGGTTGGTCTGGGCGATCAACGGCGAGTGGCCGTCAGCGTGCTGCAGACCCTCGCCGGTCAGCGTCGTACGTCCGGCTGTGGCGCCGACCAGGAATCCACGCGCCAGCTGGTCGGCCATCGCCCAGATCGAGTCGGCGGTGCGTTGGAAGCCGAACATCGAGTAGAACATGTAGACCGGGATCATCGGCTCGCCGTGCGTTGCGTAGGCACTGCCGGCTGCGGTGGCCGACGCCATGGCTCCGGCTTCACTGATGCCTTCGTGCAGCAGCTGACCCTGCTTGGACTCCTTGTAGGCGAGCAGCAGCTTGCGGTCGACCGCGTCGTACGTCTGGCCGGCCGGGTTGTAGATCTTGGCCGACGGGAACATCGAGTCCATGCCGAACGTGCGGTACTCGTCGGGCGCGATCGGCACGATGCGCTGACCGATCTCGGGGTCCTTCATCAGATCGCGCAGGAGGCGTACGAAGGCCATCGTGGTCGCGATCTGCTGCTTGCCCGAGCCCTTCTTGAGCTCGTCGTACATCGAGTCCTCGGGCAGCTTGATGCTGACCGGGCTGACGACGCGCTTGGGCAGCGAGCCGCCGAGTGCGTCACGGCGGGCCTTCATGTACTGGATCTCTTCGCTGTCCTCGCCGGGGTGATAGAACGGCGCGATGTCGCTGCCGTCGATCTGCTCGTCGGAGACCGGGATGTTGAGCCGGTCACGGAAGCCCTTGAGGTCGTCCTTGGTCAGCTTCTTCATCTGGTGAGTGGCGTTGCGGCCGGCGAACGACTCCAACAGCCAGCCCTTGATGGTGTGCGCCAGGATCACGGTCGGCTGACCGGTGTGCTTCTGCGCGGCCTCGAATGCGGCATAGACCTTGCGATAGTCGTGACCGCCGCGGGGGAGACGTTCGATCTCTTCGTCCGACAGGTGCTCGACCATCTTCTTGAGTCGCGGGTCGGGACCGAAGAAGTGTTCGCGGTTGTAGGCGCCCGACTCCACCGACAACGTCTGGAACTCACCGTCGGGGGTGCGGTTCATCTGGTTGACCAGCACGCCGTCGGTGTCGCGGGCCAGGAGGTCATCCCACTCGCGACCCCACACGACCTTGATGACATTCCAGCCGGCGCCGCGGAAGAAGGACTCGAGCTCCTGGATGATCTTGCCGTTGCCGCGTACGGGACCGTCGAGCTGCTGCAGGTTGCAGTTGATGACGAAGGTCAGGTTGTCGAGCTCTTCGCGGGCTGCAACGCCGATCGCACCGAGTGACTCGACCTCGCCCATCTCGCCGTCTCCGAGGAACGCCCAGACGTGCTGCTGGCTGGTGTCCTTGATGCCCCGGTTGTCGAGGTAGCGGTTGAAACGTGCCTGATAGATCGCGTTGATGGCACCGAGACCCATCGAGACCGTGGGGAACTCCCAGTAGTCCGACATGAGGCGCGGGTGGGGGTAGGACGAGAGGCCCTTGCCGGCGCCGTGCGAGTGCTCCTGGCGGAAGCGGTCGAGCTGGAGCTCGTCGAATCGTCCCTCGAGGAAAGAGCGTGCATAGATTCCGGGCGCTGCATGGCCCTGGTAGTAGAGGTGGTCGCCGCCACCAGGGTGGTTCTTGCCACGGAAGAAGTGGTTGAAGCCAACTTCGTAGAGGCTGGCCGCCGACTGGTAGGTCGCGATGTGTCCGCCGACTCCCAGACCGGGGCGGTTGGCGCGCGAAACCATCACGGCGGCATTCCAGCGGATGTAGGACCGGATGCGGCGTTCGATCGCCTCATTGCCGGGGAACCAGGGCTCCCGCTCAGGAGGAATCGAGTTGATGAAGTCGGTGCTGCGCAAGGCAGGCACGCCGACGTTCTGCTCACGGGCACGCTCAAGAAGCTTGAGCATCACGTAGCGAGCGCGGCTTCGACCACCGCTCTCGATCATCTCGTCGAGTGAGCTGACCCACTCGGCGGTCTCCTCCGGATCGATGTCAGGCAGCTGTGTCGGCAGGCCCTCGTGGATGACAGTTGGTCGTTCCTGGCCTGACTGCGACATGCTCACTCCCTTGATGTCTTGCGGACCCCTCCATCATTCCACCCTTGGTTCGCTACTGTGATACCGGCAAGAGGGCTAAGGAATCTACTTTTCAGTAGGTTTTCGACAAACGTAGGGAGACATCGCGGTGGACGCGGGCAAGCTGGGCTTCGGTCCTGACACCGTCATCCAGGAGCTGGGCTGGGATGAGGACGTCGACGAGGAGCTCCGTGTCGAGATCGAGCGTCATACCGGCAACAACCTGGTCGAGGCTGACTTCGGTGATGTCGTCGATGGCGTGATCCTTTGGTGGCGTGACAACGACGGCGACCTGGTCGACGCGTTGGTCGAGACGCTGCAGGATCTTGCCGAGGGTGGTTCGGTCTGGTTGTTGACACCCAAGATCGGTCGCCCCGGTTATGTGCCAGGTGCCGATGTCGTGGAGGCCGCCCCGATCGCGGGTCTGTCCACGACGACGACATCCTCGGCGTCAGCCGAATGGGCAGCAACACGCCTCACCGCCCACAAACGCTGAAGTCGAGCGAGCTCAGCGAGCGAGCGCCGATGGTTCAGCCGGCACTACCGGTCCTTGAGCCTGTCGAAAGGACGCCTAGGCTCCGTTCATGACTTTATCGATTGGTGATGTAGCTCCCGATTTCACGCTCAAGAGCCAACACGGCGAGGACATCACGCTGTCATCGTTTCGTGGCCGCAAGAGTGTCGTGCTGGTGTTCTTCCCGTTTGCGTTCAGTGGCGTCTGCAGCAGCGAGCTGGGTGAGATCCGCGACAACCTTGTCGACTTCGTCGATGTGGGAGCGGAGGTCTTGGCGGTGTCGTGCGATCACTTCTTCGCCAATCGTGCCTTCGCCGACCGAGACGGATATGCGTTCTCGATCCTCAGCGACTTCTGGCCCCATGGTGACGTTTCGCGTGCATTCGGCACGTTCAATGACGTTGTCGGCGTCGCCGATCGAGGCACATTCGTGATCGATCGCGAGGGGGTCGTGCGCTGGAAGATCAAGCAGGGCATTGATGACGCCAGGAACGTTGGCGAGGTACGCGATGCTCTGGCCGATATTTCCTGAATTCTTGGTTAGTTTGGCTGCGGGCGACACCGCCGGTGCGGTTTGATTATTGTGCTGCGGCTGCCAGGGACCCGAGACCTTGGCAGCCGCTTCATTTTCTGTCTCGGCGCACGTCTGCGGTAAGGTTCCGCTGGTTCCTGAGGGCGAATAGCTCAGTTGGTTAGAGCATCCGGTTTACACCCGGGAGGTCGGGGGTTCGAGTCCCTCTTCGCCCACTTCGATGGTGAGGTCGACCGGGTTTTGGTCGGCCGCATCCATCGAAGGAGGAGGCAAGGTGCGAGAACCCCTTGGGTGGGCCCCCGCTGCGTGTTCCCGAGCGAAGCGAGTACGCAGTAGGGGATCGAGTCCCTCTTCGCCCACCCCATGACTGACCAGATTGTTGAACGTCTGCGTGCAGCGGGGTGCGTGTTCGCCGAGGACGAGGCGCGACTTCTCGTCGATCAGGCAGACTCCTCCGACGAGCTCGAGGCGCTGGTGGCGAGGCGAGTCGCTGGCGAGCCGCTGGAGTACGTACTGGGATGGGCCGAGTTCTGTGACCTTCGGATCATCGTCGAACCGGGGGTGTTCGTTCCGAGACGCCGTACGAGGGTGCTCGTCACCGAGGCAGGGCGACTGGCCCGACCTGGCGCGGTCGTCGTCGACCTGTGCTGCGGCGCTGGTGCGATCGGGGCGGCACTTCTCGACACCTGCGAGGGCATTGAGCTGCACGCCGCCGACATTGATCCAGCCGCCGTCGGGTGTGCGCGAGCCAACCTCGAGCCCGAAGGCCAGGTCCACGAGGGCGACCTGTTCGCCGCTCTGCCTGCCAATCTGAAGGGACGGGTCGACATCGTCGCCGTCAACGCGCCGTACGTACCGTCCGCTGCGATCGCGCTGATGCCGCCCGAGGCGCGACTTCACGAATCCACCGTCGCCCTCGACGGGGGAGGCGACGGCGTCGACGTGCATCGGCGCATAGCGGCCGAGGTCGGTGAATGGCTCGTGCCCGATGGGTACGTGCTGATCGAGACGAGCCAGCAGCAAGCTCCGCTGACGATCGCGGCCCTGGAGGATGCCGGCTTCGCCGCATGGGTCGAGCGCGACGAAGAGGTCGACGGGACAGCCGTCATCGGCACACGGCCGGTCTGACTCTGTGGACGGCTGCAGCAGCCTGTCAGGAGCGGCTGACACAGTGACCACATGACTTCTGCGAGCACCGAGACCGCCGCCCTCGACGCGCTGCGCACCCTGACCGGCCGCGCCGATGCGGTGTTCCATGACGGGCAGCTCGAGGCGATCCGGACGCTGGTCGACGACCACAGTCGTGCGCTGGTCGTGCAGCGCACCGGCTGGGGCAAGTCTGCGGTCTACTTCATCGCGACGCTGCTGCTGCGTCAGCGTGGCGCCGGCCCGACCTTGCTGGTCTCGCCCCTCCTTGCGCTGATGCGCGATCAGGTCGCTGCCGCAGCTCGCGCGGGCGTACGCGCCGTGGCGATCAACTCGGCCAATCCGCACGAGTGGGATGAGACCCGGGCCAAGCTCGCCGCGGACGAGGTCGACGTGCTGCTGGTGTCACCGGAACGACTCAACAATCCGCGATTCAGGGACGAGCAGATGCCTGATCTGATGGCCCGGATGGGCATGCTCGTGGTCGACGAGGCGCACTGCATCTCGGACTGGGGTCACGACTTCCGACCCGACTACCGCCGCCTTGCCGAGCTCATCGGTGCCTTGCCACCTGACCTTCCGGTCCTCGCCACCACGGCCACGGCCAACGAGCGGGTGGTGGTCGATGTGGCCGAACAGCTCGGCGCGGCCGGTGAGGTCCTGACGATTCGCGGGTCGCTGGCACGCACGTCCTTGCGACTCGGTGTGCTGACACTGCCCGACTCGCGAGCGCGACTCGGCTGGCTGCTGAGTCATCTGGGTGACATGCCGGGCAGTGGCATCATCTACACGCTCACGGTCTCGGCCGCTGAAGACACAGCGCGGCTTTTGCGCGACGCGGGTCACCAGGTGCGCGCCTACACGGGCCGCACCGACACCGATCAGCGCGAGGACCTGGAGACCCAGCTCAAGGACAACCAGCTCAAGGCGCTGGTGGCCACAAGTGCACTAGGCATGGGTTTCGACAAGCCCGACCTCGGCTTCGTGATCCACCTTGGTGCGCCGTCCTCACCGGTTGCCTACTACCAGCAGGTGGGCCGCGCGGGCCGCGCCACCGAGAGTGCCGACGTGCTGCTCCTGCCGGGCCGCGAAGACCCTGACATCTGGCACTACTTCGCCACGTCCTCGATGCCCAACGAGACCCGAGCAGCCGCCGTCATCGGTGCGCTGAGCGAGACGCCAATCTCCACCCCGGCACTCGAGGCGCTGGTCGACCTGAGGCGTACGCCGCTCGAGCTGCTCCTCAAGGTGCTCGACGTCGACGGCGCCGTACGCCGAGTCAGCGGGGGATGGATCTCCACGGGACAGCCGTGGACATACGACAAGGAGCGCTACCAACGCATTGCCGAGGCGCGCGAGGCGGAGCAACAGTCGATGGTCGCCTACGAGGCCTCGACGACCTGCCGGATGGAGATGCTGCAGGCCGATCTCGACGATCCGACTGCGGCGCCGTGCGGACGGTGCGACAACTGTGCCGGTGCCTGGTTCCCCGCTGCCGTCGACGACTCTGCGGCGCAGGTCGCAGCGTCATCGCTCGACCAGGTCGGCGTCGAGATCGATCCGCGAGCGCAGTGGCCGACCGGCTCATCCCAGGCCAGGGGCAAGATCGCGCCGGACGAGCGCGTTGAGCCGGGTCGGGCGGTGGCCCGCCTGACCGACCTTGGATGGGGCGGCACGCTGCGAGAGGTGTTCGCGGCCGGCGCTGCGGACCAGCCGATCACCGATGCGCTGCTCGGTGCGTGTGTGCGGGTGCTCAAGGACTGGGACTGGGCTGAGCGCCCGGCAGCGGTGGTCAACGTCCCATCGCGGTCACGGCCGCTGCTCGTCGACTCGTTCGCGCGGGGCATCGCGAGGATCGGGCAGCTACAAGACCTGGGCACCCTCGATCTTGTCGGAGACGGGCCTCGCGGCGACTCCGGCGGCAACAGCGCCTACCGCCTTGCGGGCGTATGGGGTGCGTTCGCCGTCGCGCCTGATCTTGCCCAGCGGCTGGCAGACCTTGAGGGCAAGCCGGTCCTGCTGGTCGACGACCGCGTCGACAGTCGCTGGACCATGACGGTCGCCGGCCGCGAGCTGCGTCTCAACGGCGCCGGCCCTGTGCTGCCGTTCGCCCTCGCCGTCGTCGCTTGACCTCCCGGTACGTTTGAGGGCATGGAGCATCGATACCTCGGAAACAGTGGACTCAAGATCTCGGAGATCGCCTACGGCAACTGGCTGACCCACGGATCACAGGTCGAGGAGGACGCCGCAACTGCCTGTGTGCGTCAAGCGCTCGACGAGGGCATCACGACGTTCGACACGGCCGACGTCTACGCCAACACGAGGGCAGAGTCGGTGTTGGGGCGCGCGCTCAAGGGTCAGCGCCGCGAGTCGCTCGAGATCTTCACCAAGGTCTATTGGCCGACGGGCCCGGGAGGTCCCAACGACTCGGGCCTCTCGCGCAAACACATCATGGAGTCGATCGACGGCTCGCTCGCTCGACTGCAGACCGACTACGTCGACCTCTATCAGGCCCACCGCTTCGACGTCGAGACGCCGCTCGAGGAAACGATGCAGGCCTTCGCCGACGTGGTCCGCAGCGGCAAGGCACACTACATCGGCGTCTCGGAGTGGACCGCGGACCAGATCCGCCAAGGACACGCGCTGGCCGCCGACCTGGGCATCTCGCTGATCTCCAGCCAGCCTCAATACTCCATGCTGTGGCGAGTCATCGAGGACGAAGTGGTGCCGACCAGCCACGAGCTCGGCATCGGTCAGATCGTGTGGTCGCCCATCGCCCAGGGCGTACTCACCGGAAAGTACGAGCCGGGCCAGCCGCCGCCGGAGGGGTCGCGGGCGACTGACGACCAAGGTGGCTCCAACATGATCAGCCGCTGGCTGCGCGACGATGTGCTCGAAGGGGTTGCGCGACTCAAGCCCATCGCATCCGATGCAGGCCTGTCGATGGCGCAGCTGGCGGTCGCCTGGGTGCTGCAGAACTCCAACGTGTCGGCCGCCATCATCGGCGCATCCCGCCCCGAGCAGGTCACCGACAACGCCAAGGCATCGGGAGTGAAGCTCGACGCTGACGTGCTGAAGGCGATTGACGATGCGCTGGGCGATGTCGTCACGCGTGACCCCGGTGAGACGGCAAAGCAGGTTCCCGTGACCCGTCCGACCTGATTCGACCTCGCTACAGTTCGGGCATGCCAATCTTGCGCGACGTTGTCGCCGTTCTCGACGGTCTCTACGACCCGCGCTGGGCCGAGGACTGGGATGCCGTCGGCACCGCCGTCGGTGACCCTGAGGCCGAAGTCGCCAAGGTGCTGTTCGCCGTTGACCCGGTCCAGTCAGTCGTCGACGAGGCAGTCGCCTGGGGGGCCGATCTGTTGGTCACGCACCACCCGCTCTACCTCAAGGGCGTGACGTCGGTAGCCGCGACAAGCCCCAAGGGTCGTGTCGTCCATGACCTCATCCGTCACGGCGTGGCGCTTCACACGTGCCACACGAATGCCGACACCCCGGCGCTGGGCGTTTCCGAGTCGATGGCGCTGGCGTTGGGGCTGAGCGACGTACGGCCACTCGATCCTGACCCAGCCGAACCGGTCGACAAGTGGATCGTGTTCGTACCCCACGACAGCGCTGACGCGGTGGCCGCGGCGATGCACGCGGCGGGCGCCGGACACATCGGTGCCTACGACTCGGCCCAGTTCCAGTCGACCGGGGTCGGCTCGTTCCGACCGCTGGAGGGCGCGGCTCCGGCGATCGGTGTCGTGGGTGAGGTGGAGCAGGTGTCTGAGACGCGCATCGAGATGATCGCCGACCGCCGTCTCCGTGACAGCATCCGTGCGGCGATGCTCGACGCGCACCCGTACGAAGAGGTCGCACACGACGTGCTCGAGCCGGCGACACGCAGTTCTGACCGCGGACACGGACGTATCGGCACGTTGAAGACCGCCATGACCCTCGCCGAATTCAGTCAGCAGGTCACCGATCGTCTGCCGTCCCATCACAGCGCGACCCGAGTCGCAGGTGATCCTGCCCGAATGATCAGCACTGTGGCGCTGTGCGGCGGTTCCGGAGACTTCCTGCTGGCCAATGCGCAGGCAGCCGGAGCCGACGTCTACGTCACGTCAGACCTCAAGCACCACCCCGTGAGTGAGCACCTCGAACGCGCCGAAGCATGTGCTGTGATCGACGTGCCTCACTGGGCTGCCGAGGCCACGTGGCTGCCGGTCGCGGCCTCGGCGCTTCAAGCCCGGGTCGCAGGCATTGACGTTCGCGTCTCCGAGCTGGTGACCGATCCGTGGACCGGTCACGTTGCGGGTACGGTGTCTTTGTGAAAGCCGATCCCACAGCCCAGGCCGCCCTGCTCGACCTGCAGGCGACGGACTCCACCCTTGCCCAGCTCCAGCACCGTCGCAAGACGCTGCCCGAGCACGCCCTCATCGAGGAGCTGCAGGCACGTGTGGCGGAGCTGGACGGCACCCGCATAGAAGCCGCAACCGCCGTCGATGACCTGACCCGTGACCAGCGCAAGGCCGACGCAGAGGTTGAGCAGGTCAAGACCCGTCGTACCCGTGACGAGGAGCGTCTCAGCTCGGGCGCCATCAGCAACCCCAAGGATCTCTCGAGCCTGCAGCACGAGCTCACCGCGCTCGAACGCCGGATCACGACGTTGGAGGACGAAGAGCTGGAGGTCATGGAGGCGCTCGAAGAGGCGCAGACGGCGCTCAACTCCGCGCAGGCCGAGCTGGCCGATGTGCAGATCGAGCTGAATCAGACGATCAGCGCCCGTGACGCTGCGATCGCCGTGCTCGACGAGCAGATCGCAGACACCCAGGCCGAGCGAGACGCGAGCGCCACCGCAGTTCCCGCCGAGCTGATCACGCTCTACGACAAGGTCAGGGCGCAGTACGGCGGTCTGGGCGCGGCCGCGCTGCGCGCCAAGAAGTGCGAAGGGTGCCGCCTGGAGATCAACGGCGCAGACCTGCGTGAGATTGCCGCATTGCCCGAGGACGAGGTGTTGCGTTGCCCTGAGTGCACCCGCATCCTGGTCCGCACGGCCGAGTCAGGTCTGTGACCGCTCGCATCATCGTCGAAGCCGACGGCGGCTCACGGGGCAATCCGGGACAGGCATCGTACGGAGCACTGATACGCGATGCCGACACCGGCGAGGTGATTGCACAGATCGGCGAGACGATCGGAGTCGCCACCAACAATGTCGCCGAGTACCGCGGACTGATCGCCGGGCTCGAGCTGGTCCGCGAGCACGCCCCGGACGCCGAGGTCGAGGTCCGCATGGACTCCAAGTTGGTCGTCGAGCAGATGGCGGGCCGGTGGAAGGTCAAGCACCCGGACATGGTGCCGCTTGCCGCGCAGGCCAGGAGCATCGCGTCGGCCGATGTCGTCTGGACGTGGGTTCCGCGTGATCAGAACGCCGCAGCCGACGCCTTGGCGAACGCCGCGCTGGACGACCAGCTGGCCGGCGGCTCGGGGCTGGTCGGCGCGCCCGCAGCAGCCAAGAAGCCCGAGAAGAATCCCCTCGTCGGGTGGCACAGCGGCGTCGATGACGAGCCGACCACGATCATCTTGCTGCGACATGGAGTGACCGAGTCGACTGAACGCAAGCTGTTCTGTGGCAGCGGCGGGACCGATCCCGGGCTCACCCCGCTCGGCGAGGAGCAGGCGCAGCGAGCGGCGGCGTGGATCGCTTCCCACGGTGGCGCCGACGCGATCGTGTCTTCGCCATTGCGACGCACTCGCGAGACTTCGTCATTCGTGTCACGAGAGCTTGGCCTGGAGGTCGAGCATGAAGCAGGCATCGCCGAAGCCTCGTTCGGTGAGTGGGACGGCCACAGCTTTCCCGAGGTGCTGGAGCGGTGGCCCCAGGAGCTTGACGAGTGGCTCAGCTCGACCGCCGTCGCACCGCCCGGCGGCGAGCCCTTCGACGCGGTGCAGGAGCGGGTCACGGCCGCACGCAATCGGCTGATCGACGCATACGCCGGCAAGACAGTTGTCGCCGTCAGCCACGTCACGCCCATCAAGATGATGGTCCGGCTGGCGCTGGATGCGCCGATGCCGGTGATCTACAAGATGGAGCTCGCGCCGGCATCGATCACGACGATCAAGTGGTGGCCGGACGGCACACCGTCGCTGCGCAACTTCTCCGTCGTTCCCGACTGAGCCAGCGATCAGACGTCGGCGACGACGACGTCGAGGCGCTGGTTGTCGCGCTCGACGGTCCACCCGAGGTCGCCGAGCAGCTGCTGCAGGTCGTCGACCGACTGCGGGTCTGCCCCTGACTCGAGCAGGGCTCGTACGATGCGGCCCTTGGTGGCCTTGTTGAAGTGGCTGACCACCTTGCGTACGCCCTGATGTTCGTGGAGCACGCGCATCGTGACGGTGCGATCGGCGAGCTCTGCGGGAGGCTTGCCGAGCGCGGCGTACATGCCAGACCGCAGATCGATGAGCAGGCCGTCGCCGGCGACATCGCGCAGAACGCGGGGGAGCGGCGTGCGCCAGCGGCTTGCCACCGTGCCGAGGCGAGGCAGCGAGCCGTCGCCGGACAGCCGATAGGCGGGTATGGGGTCGCTCGGTCGGACGAGGCCGAACAGGGCGCTGGCCACAGCCAAGGACGTGTCGGCACGGTCGCGGGAGGCCGGGTCGAGCGATGCGAGGTCGAGCGTCGAGAAGAGCACGCCGGTGTAGATCTCATCGGCCCGCGCCGTCGGCTCGGCGGCGAGACCGGCGTTGATCGTGATGGCCTCGGCCTGGGTCGGTCCGAGGCCCAACGCCTGCATCGCGCGTTTGGGATTGCCCGAGCACATCTTGATCAGGGTGCGGACCAGCTGCTCTCGTACGGGAGTCAGCGTCGGGAACGAGAGCGTCTCAAGGTCGAGCGGCGCTCCGGCAACGGGGCGGGTCTTGCCCTCGGAAGGCGGGAGCAGGATCAGCACCCGATGACCCTATCCAGCCCATCGGCCTCGGCGAACGGCGGCGGCTAGCCGACCAGCATCCAGACTCCGACGGCGGCGAACAGCGCAGCCGAGACGAGGTGAACCACCCGTATCGGCAGGACCCGAAGCAATGAGCGGCCGGCGAACACGGCCAGCACGATCGAGATGATCATTCCGATCGTGCTGCCGATCCAGATCAGCCACCAGTGATACTGCGTCGAGAGCGTGATCGTGGCGAGCATCGTCTTGTCGCCGAGCTCGGCGAGCACGAATGCGACGCCGACCACGACCACGGCTGCGCCGCCCTTGGCTCGTTCAGGGGGTGGTTCGTCGCCCTGCAGGTTGTGCAGGGTCCACGCCGCGAACGCGAGGAACAGGACGCCCGCTGCGATGCGTACGCCCCGTTCGGGCAGGTGGTCGCCGATCACGTTGCCCACGAGCGCAGACACGAGGTTGGTGAGGGCGCAGGCGAAACTGGCGCCGAGGATCACGGTGCGCGAGCGAAAGCGGGTCGCGAACGTCATCGACATCAACTGGCTCTTGTCGCCGAGCTCGGCGATGAAGACCAGACCGGCGCTCAACAGGACCGCGTACACGACAAAGGCTCCTCGTCCGCCTGGACGAAGAGCCTGGGATGACAAGCCTTCGACCAGGCATGTCACCACATGAATTGCTGCAGGGGCATTGCTGGTCGAAAGTCTCGTCCGCCGCCCTGTGCTCAATCGAGAACAGTGTGGCCTGAAGCACCGGACTCCACAGGTTCGTGAGGTCAGTATGTCGATGCAACCGTTGGGGACTACTCCCTTTCGTATGAGCAGCCTAGCCCATGCGCTGCGACGGTAGACTGGGGTTGCGAATGAGTCGGCCGGGCGGCCGCGGCGCACTCTGCCTTCGGGTTGGGTGTGTCGAGGAAAGTCCGGACTCCGCAGAGCGACGGTGGTGGCTAACGGCCACCCACGGCGACGTGCGGGACAGTGCCACAGAAATTAAACCGCCAACGGCCTTCATCGGAAACGGCGAAGGAACGGGTAAGGGTGAAACGGTGAGGTAAGAGCTCACCAGCGTTCCGGGTGACCGGAGCGGCTAGGTAAACCCCACCGGGAGCAAGACCAAGAGGACCCACCCCGTTTCGACGGAGCGGGTCTGCGCTGACGGGCTGCTCGTCCAATGTCAGCGGGTAGGTTGCACGAGGCGTCCAGCAATGGGCGTCCCAGATGGATGGTCGCCCGAGCGGCCGATGAAAATCGGCGGCTCGACAGGATCCGGCTTACAGGCCGGCTCATTCGCCCCGCGGCCCCGCCGTCTAGGAGACTTCGGCGAGCTCCAGTGACTGCTGAACGGCCGCCGGGTCGTACTCCCAGGCGATCTCTCTGACGATGTCGACCAGGTCGGGATCGTCTGTATCGATCGTCACGAGGATCTGGTGCTGGGGGAGCCGCGCAAGGGTGACATTGGCCATGGCGCTCAAAGCCTGCTCGATCGCTAGGTACGCGTCCTCGCCGCTGAGCTCCATCGTGAGTGTCACGCGATGCATTGGTCCGAGTTCTCCCATTTGCGCAGTATGGCTGCCTGTAAGGGTGAACGAGTGCGGCGGGAGGAAGTTAGGGGCCGTGATGCGACACTTGCCCCGTGACTACCCCCGTGAGAGATCGAACAGCCGAGCTCTTGGCGTTGCGCACGGTCCAGCGGCGGGTCGCCGCCATCGGCTTCTTCGCCGTCGCCATCCACGGGGTCATCGGACTGATGGTGGTTGCCCGGATCGTGGACGGCCAGGGTCGCCACGGTGATGCCGTCATGTTGACGGTGATGTCTGGCCTCTTCGCCGTCGTGACGTACGGCGTGGTGCGGACGATCCTGCAACGTCGCTTCTGGTCGCCCGCATGGATGCTGTTGACCGTCACGCCGACTGTGATCGCGTTGACGCAGCTCAGCTGATCGTTGATCGGTGCCCGTAGCGTGGTCGGCATGACTTCAGTTCCCAGCATCACGCTCAACAACGGTATTGAAATCCCGCAGCTCGGGTTTGGTGTCTATCAGGTGCCGCCGGATGACACGAAGGAAGCGACCCTCAAGGCTCTTGAGGTCGGCTACCGACACATCGACACGGCTCAGATGTACCGCAACGAGAAGGGTGTCGGCCAGGCCGTACGCGAGTCCGGTCTCGATCGCGCGGACGTGTTCGTCACGAGCAAGCTCAACAATGGATTCCACGCGCACGACGACGCGCTCAAGGCGTTCGACAGCTCGCTGGAGCGGTTGGGCTTTGACTACCTCGACCTGTTCCTCATCCACTGGCCGTTGCCTGGCCTTGATGTCCAGTTCGTCGAGACCTGGGGCGCGCTTGAGGAGATCTATGCGTCGGGCCGCGCCAAGTCGATCGGGGTGTCCAACTTCCAGCCCGGGCACCTTCGACGCGTTATTGCCGAAGGCACGGTCGTGCCGGCGGTCAACCAGGTCGAGGTGCATCCGTACCTCACCCAGGACGAGGTGCGTGCAACCAACTCCGAGAACGGCGTGGCGACCGAGTCCTGGTCACCGATCGCCCAGGGTCTCGTGCTTGACGACCCGGTGATCACCAACATCGCCAAGACGTACGGCAAGACGCCGGCACAGGTCGTGCTCAGGTGGCACATCCAGCGCGGCGACATCGTGTTCCCCAAGTCGGTGACTCCTGCGCGGGTCCAGGAGAATTTCGAGCTGTTCGACTTCGAGCTCTCCGCGTCAGACCTGGGGTTCATCTCGGCGCTCAACAAGGATCAGCGCACCGGGCCCAACCCGGACGAGTTCAACTGGATCCCCTGATCCGGAGGTCGTTGACGCTAGGCTCCCCGGCATGAGTGAACACGAGAGTCACGAGCCGCCTGCGCGTTTCAGCTATGCCGTAGGCGCGGGGCTTGGCCTGCTGGTCGGTGGAGCGGTCGGGTTGTTCATGGACCGATTCGTGCTCGACGCCCTGTTGGGTGTTGCGATGGGCCTGGTCGTGGCCTATATCGTGCGGACGCTCAAGACGTAGTCAGGATCTCCGCGCCGGCTTTGGTGACGAGCAGGGTGTGCTCGAACTGTGCCGTCCGTGACTTGTCCTGAGTCGTGGCGGTCCAGCCGTCGTCCCACATGTCCCACTCGACGCTGCCGAGTGTGAGCATCGGCTCGATGGTGAACGTCATGCCGGGCAGGATCACCGTGTCGTGTGCAGGGTCGTCGTAGTGCGGGATGACCAGCCCGTCATGGAACGCCGGCCCGACGCCGTGCCCCGTGAAGTCGCGTACGACGCCGTAGCCGAAGCGCGCGGCGTACGTCTCGATGACCCGGCCGATGACGTTGATCTGCCGACCGGGTTTGACGGCCCGGATGGCGCGCATCAGCGCCTCCTCGGTGCGTTCGACGAGCAGGCGTGACTCCTGATCGACATCGCCCACCAGGTAGGTCTTGTTGGTGTCGCCATGCACGTCGCCGATGTAGGCCGTGATGTCGATGTTGACGATGTCGCCGTCCTCGAGCGGACGGTCATCGGGGATGCCGTGGCAGATGACCTCGTTGACGCTGCTGCACAGCGACTTGGGATAGCCGCGATAGCCCAGCGTCGACGGGTAGGCGCCATGTGCGACCAGGAACTCGTGGCCGACCCGGTCAAGCTCGTCGGTGGTCACGCCCGGAGCGATGGCCGCCTCGACGGCGTCGAGTGCCTGGGCGGCGATGCGTCCGGCGACGCGCATGGCCTCAATCGTTGCCGCATCGCGTACCGAGGATCCGCGGTAGGGCAGCGGCGCGATCTGGCCGACGTACTCCGGACGGTCGATTGAGCCGGGCACAGCTCGCTCGGGGGACAGTCGACCTGCAGTCAGCACGCTCACTCGCCGAGTTTAGTGGGGGCTTCCCAGCGTGGCGTGAGGCAGGATGGACGTCATGGCTGACGACAACGAGAAATGGTACTTCTGCATGGTGCACCGCGAGGTCGAGCCGCAGGAGGGCTGCCGGCCCGCCGATCGACTCGGCCCGTACGACTCGGCCGAGAAGGCCTCACGCGCCCTGGAGATCGCCGCCGAACGTACGAAGGCATGGGATGAAGATCCGCGCTGGAACGACAAGCCAGACGGCAAGGGGTGAAGCGCCGGCGGAGCCGCACCGATCTCAAGCTCGACCGATCCGGTCCGTGGATTGCGATCGTCGGGCTGCTGATGGTCCTGTGGTGCTCGATCTCCACCTCGATCTATGCGCCGTGGTGGGGTGTTCTGCTTGCCCTGTCGTTCCTGATCCCACAGGTGTGGCTGGTCAAGAAGTGGGTGCGCACCAAGCCCAAGCTGACGATGGTCGTACCGCTGGTCGGGCTCGCGGCCTGGGCGCTGCTCTCCCTGGTCGGCGCCGAGTGGTGGGGCTGGAGCGCCTAACTCGCGTGTTGCGCTGGAACTCCGCCTGCTGAGCGGTGGGTTGGCGTCCACGCTGCTACCGGTCTTGGACTCCAAGAAACCGCTCTCTCAGTAGAGGTTCTGGCGGTAGTCCACAGCGACGCCCGCCCGAAGCGCCGCTTCGCTAAGCCCGGTGCGGACGGCGCGGGCGGCAAGCCCCTGGCGGTCGCTGCTCTTGACGTGGTCGGACCAGATCTTGGCCGCCCGTGGAAGGGCGCCCGCGGCGATGTGCGTTTCCAGATTCCAAAGGGCGGCGTCCTTGACGGCGTCGCTCGGCCGCAGCGCGCTGTGGTTTACGTCAATGACGAGTGCGAGCTTCGGGACCTGATCCTTGACGGCCATCGTTTCCAGCAGCACCGGGTCCACGCTCAACCGAGCGCGACCCCGTATCTCGATCACGCGGTTGTCGCCGGGTGTCATGGCCAATAGCGTGACCGCCGGGCGTTCGAGCAGGTTGTGGAAGGTGTCGGTACGGCGGTTGCCTGGCCGGTCGGGGAGGGCGATCGTGTGGTCGTCGAGTACTCGCAGGAACCCGGGAGGATCTCCCTTGGGGCTGGCGTCGGCCCGACCGTCTCGGTCACAGGATCCGATGACCGCGAACGGCGCCGTCGACAGAAACGCACGCTGAGCGTCGTCGATCCGTTCAGATCCGCCGTCCTCATCGCCGGCGACTGCGCCAACGGGGGTCGCAATTGCTGGGGAGGTGACGTCGGGTGGAGACCAGAATGCGGAACGAATCATCGCTTTGCCGCAATGCACGAACGCTTCCTCGACCGCCAAGCCGGTGGCATCGATGCGCCCGTTCACCCGCAAGGATTCGCGCCACCCAGGCGTGAGGAAGATCAGTGCCGCAGCCGACCCGACGACCGCTCGCGCTGGCACCTCAAAGGCCAGGTGGTCCACTCCCTCAGGGCGGGCAAACCCCGCTTTTCCCCCGACGGCTTCGATGCGTATGACGCCCTTGTGGTCGAGATGCGCCATCACCGCCGCTGTCGTGTGCTCGAGGATCAACGAGCAGTGGTCGTCTAGTTCGGCAATGGACTTCATCATTGCGGCCAACGGCTGGCGACCGACCACTGATTCGAGGGTCTCCACGTCGTGGATCACATGATCCACGGTGCCTCCTCGGTTGGCTTCTCGGTTGGACAAGCCTACCGGCCGGGCGCTGGCGATTGAGCGTGAAGCCCGCAAACCCCGATAGCCCTAGTGTGCGGGGACGTTCTCTCGAAGGAAATTGAGCTGGTCTGCGATGACGTTGCTGAACGTCGGTTCGACATAAGGGTCGAAGTGGCTGCAGTCGTACGTGCGGACTGTCGCCTGCTTGATGCGGCTCGCTACCTTTTCCGCGACTGCGCGAGGGGTGATGGCGTCGTTCTCGGCAATCTGGATCAGGGTCGGACAGGTAATGTTTGCGGCCGCACGCCTGGGCGAGTACAGACCAATCTTGAGACCGATCCGCGCTGCGACGTCCTCCCGGTAAGCGCCCTCGCTGAGGTTGGAATCGACCATCAGCTTTTCGAGTCCGGGGAGGGCATCAGGGGTCGTCATGATTCCCAGCTCCCCAGGTCGACCCACCAGCGGTACGTACACGGGGCGTCGCCCCATCAGGGCGTTGATCTGGTCGCGGATCGCATAGGGGGCGATTCGCATTGACGCGGCGAACCCGGTGGCTCTGACGGCGGCGGGGCCGCTCACGTGCGGGACCTGAGCAATGACCGCGGCGAGTCTCTCGCCGCGTCCAGCGACGGTGAGCACGTGCCCGCCACCGAATGAGGTTCCCCACGCGACAATCTTGGTTGCGTCAATGCCCGGCAGCGAACGGCTGAACGCCAGTGCTGCAATCCAGTCATCGTGCTGCATTGAGATGTCGAGGAGCTGGCGCGGTTCGCCTTCGCTGTCGCCGAACCCTCGATAGTCGAACACGACGACGGCATAGCCTGCCGCAGCGAATCGTTCGGCGTACGCGTAAAGGCGAAGGGCGCGTGGCGATCCGAAGCCATGGGCCATGACGACGGCCGGCGTCGCTGACGTGCCTGCACCTTCGGGACGGAAGATCGTTGCAGCACACCGGGTGCCGTCGGACAGAAATGATGTCTCTTCCCTTGAGAAGGGAAGATCGGTCGAATCAGGCATATCAGCTCCAAGGAGATCGGCATACGCCACCTGGAAGCAACGCGCCTCCCAAATTTAGTGCAATCGGTGAGGTCTCGCCTTGCTTGGAACAGTGGCCTGCGTCTCGTTGTGGGCAAGCCCGCGTACTCCCCGCAGGGGCTGAATGCGCCGGATCTGTTGCACGAACTCAGAGGTAGCTGTCGGGAACCGGCCCGAGCACCTCCATGAAGGAGTGTGCCGCGATCTCTTCCAGAAGTTCCGGCGTCGCTGTTCCGGCCGCTTCTGCCTGGGCCAGCTCCTCGAAGAAGTTGGTCATGGCGGCAGGTGAGAAGAGGTTCAACTTCTTGCCGGGCTCCTCGGAAACCACTTTGAATGTGTGGGACATGGCCTGCGGTACGTACACAAACGTCCCGGGGGGACAAAGAGTCTGCTCGTCCTCGATGAACATCAAGTACTCGCCCTCCAGCACAAAGAACGCTTCGGCAGCATCACGGTGCAGGTGAAGGGGTGGCCCGAACCCCGTCGGCTCATTCTGGGTCTGCATCAGGGTGAACTGGCCGGAGGTCTGAGCGGATGTGGCCAAGACTTCGACGTTGAAGTTGCCTAGATCAAGATGCCTGCCCTCGCCGGGCGGGACAATGAATGCCTCCTTCATAAGGGGCATCATCGTCGCGGTTGGTTGCTCGCGCAATGGGGCATGACATCCGTCGGCATCCAGGCGTGAGCCATGACAGATCGCCGGTCAGGACGTCAGCAACCTGCTGCAAGTCAACCACCGAGGTGGCGACGCACTCAGCTGTCGAAGGAGTGCTCGGCTGCCGGGAAGGCGCCATCCTTGACGTCGGCGACGTACTGCTTGGTCGCATCGAGCATGACGCCGTGCAGGTCGGCATACTTCTTGACGAAGCGGGCGGTCTTGCCGGAGTTGAGGCCGAGCATGTCCTGCCACACCAGCACCTGGGCGTCGCAGTCGATGCCTGCGCCGATGCCGATCGTGGGGATGCGCAGCGCCTTGGTGACCTCCGCGGCAACAGGCGACGGGACCATTTCCATGACGATCGCGAAGGCGCCAGCGGCCTCGAGGGCTTGAGCCTCCTCGACCATGCGTGCAGCGTCGTCGCCGCGTCCCTGGACGCGGTAGCCGCCGAGATTGTGCTCCGCCTGCGGGGTGAAGCCGATGTGTGCACAGACGGGGATGCCGGCATCAGTCAGCAGCTTGACCTGCGGAACCATCGCCAACCCGCCTTCAAGCTTGACGGCGTGGGCGTTGGCCTCCTTCATGAACCGCACCGCGGTGTGGAATGCCTGCTCGGGGGAGCCCTGATAGGACCCGAACGGCAGATCGGCGAGGACGAGAGCGTGCTTGGCCGCACGCGACACGGCGCGTACGAGGGGGATCAGCTCGTCGACCGTGACGGGCAGCGAGGTCTCGTTGCCATAGACGTTGTTCGAGGCGGAGTCTCCGACCAGCAGCACTTCGACTCCCGCGTCGTCGAAGATCGCCGCGGTGTACTGGTCGTACGCCGTCAACATGGTCCACTTCTCGCCCCGCTCCTTCATCTGGTGCAGGTGGTGGGTGCGAATGCGCTTGCGGGCTGACGGCGCTGCGGCTGCAGGTCCGGTGCCGTAGGGCGCGGTCTCTTCAGGGGTGCTCATGATTTTCTCCTTCTCGCAGCTCCTCGCGGAGTCCACGGACACCTCCACACTGCCAGATCCTGGGCGTCGTGCCACCAACTGTGAACCAACTCACGGACCGGGGATGCCGACGCGCCCTACTCGCGCCAGCGGTGGGTGATCGGTACGCGGCGATCGCGGCCGAAGTTGCGACGAGACACCTTGGGCCCCGGCGGGTACTGGCGGCGCTTGTACTCGGCCTTGTCGACCAGGGTCACCACGCGGTGCACCAGCGCCGGATCGTGTCCTTCGGCGATCACGGCGGCAGAGCCGAGATCGCGCTCCACGTACGCGTCGAGCACGGCGTCGAGCAGGTCGTACGGCGGCAACGAGTCCGAGTCGAGCTGACCTGGTCGCAGCTCGGCAGACGGCGGCTTGGTGATGGTTGCCTCGGGGATCGGCGGTGTCTCGCCCCGCTCGACGGCAATCTCGTTGCGCCAGCGCGCGAGCTCCCACACGAGAGTCTTGGGCACGTCCTTGATGGGTGCGTAGGCGCCAACCGCATCGCCGTAGATCGTCGAATAGCCCACCGCGAGCTCTGACTTGTTGCCGCACGCGAGCACGAGATGGCCGTGCTGGTTGGACAGACCCATCCAGATCACGGCTCGGATGCGGGCCTGCAGATTTTCCTCGGCCAGACCCGTCAGGTGCAGCGACTCCTGGTAGGTGTCGAAGATCGGCGCAATCGGAATCGTGTCGAGTGACAGGCCCGTACGTTTCGCCATCTCGGCGGCGTCGGACTTGGAGTGCTCGCTGGACCAGGCGCTGGGGTTGGAGACGCCGTTGACGTTCTCCGGGCCGAGAGCGTCGACGGCGATCGCGGCGACGAGGGTCGAGTCGATGCCGCCTGACATGCCGAACAACACCGATTCGAAGCCGTTCTTGTGGACGTAGTCGCGCAGTCCGGTCACCAGCGCGGTGTAGATCTCCTCGTGGCGACTCATCCGCACTGCGTGCACGGTCGGCTGCGGCTCGTACGGCGCGAACGGCTCGGAGGTGATGATCGTGCGCTTGATCTTCAGCCCACCGAAGCGTTCGTCAGCGCCGGGCATCGTGGGTGTGGCAGCGGGGAGGTCAAGGTCAACGACCAGCAGCTCGGGGTCGAACTGGCCGGTCCGGCCCAGGACCACTGCCGTCCGCGTCGACGACGATCGAGTCGCCGTCGAACACGAGCTCGTCCTGTCCGCCGACGAGGTTGACGTACGCCAGGACGCACTCGCCCTCGGCGGCCCGCCGAGCGCACAGCTCGAGCCGTACGTCGTCCTTGTCGGCCTCATAGGGTGAACCGTTGGGCACGACGAGCAGGGCCGCATCGGCAGCCTTGGCCGCCGCGGACGGTCCGTCGCGCCACAGGTCCTCGCAGATGGCGATCGCGACGTCGACTCCGCCGATCTGGACGATGTTGATCGTGTCGCCGGCGACGAAGTTGCGGATCTCATCGCCGACGCCGTAGTTCCACAGGTGGTGCTTGGCCTGGCGGGCCACGATCGTGCCGCCGTGGATGACGGCGACATTGTTCTGCGGTGCGTTCTTGGGGATGCCGGGTGCGTCGATCACGTCGGGCAGCTGGTCGAGGTAGCCGACGATGGCCACGACGTCGCCGCACCCCTCGTCGTTCAGTCGCACGGCCAACGCCTCGATGGCTGACCTCGATGCGTCGATCAGCGACTGACGCATGGCGAGATCTTCGAGCGGATAGCCGGTGAGCATCATCTCGGGGAACACGATCAGGTGCACGCCTTGCTCGGCAGCAGCTCTGCATTGCTCCACGACGATGTCGGCATTGCCGGCGAGATCGCCGACTGTCGCGTTGACCTGGGCAAGAGCAAGGCGCATCTGGGGCACACACGGAGCCTATCGGGCGGTTCTCGCTGCCTAGCGACGAAGTCGCGGGAGCGAGCTCTGCGAGCGAAGGCACGCACGCGGCTTCGGTCGCCGGCGCTCCCGCCCAGTCGCTTCGCTCCTTGGCGAGCGACGAGGAGGACCCGAAACATGCTCGTAACACGTGGTCGGCACACTGGGGGCATGGGTAAACAGGAAGACTTCGTCCTGCGTGCGCTCGACGAGCGCGACGTGAAATTCGTACGTCTGTGGTTCACCGACGTACTTGGTTCACTGAAGTCTGTCGCGATCGCTCCGGCCGAGCTCGAAGGGGCCTTCGCCGAAGGCATCGGCTTCGACGGCTCAGCCATCGAGGGCTTCGCCCGGGTGCACGAGGCCGACATGCTGGCCCGCCCCGACCCGTCGACGTTCCAGATCCTCCCGTGGCGCGGCGAGACACCCGCGACGGGTCGTATGTTCTGCGACATCCTGATGCCCGACGGCACCCCCTCGTACGCCGATCCGCGGCACGTCCTCAAGCGCACCCTGCAGAAGGCCGCCGAAGCCGGATTCACGTTCTACACGCACCCCGAGATCGAGTTCTTCCTGTTCAAGGGCAAGCCCGGCGTCGGCGAGCGACCTGTGCCCGTCGACGACAGCGGTTACTTCGACCACACGGCACAAGGTGGCGGGCAGGACTTCCGTCGCGAGGTCATCACGATGCTGGAGAACATGGGCATCTCGGTCGAGTTCAGCCACCACGAAGGTGGGCCCGGCCAGCAGGAGATCGACCTGCGTTATGCCGACGCCCTCTCGACGGCCGACAACATCATGACGTTCCGCACGGTCGTGCGCGAAGTGGCGCTGAGCCAGGACAAGTGGGCATCGTTCATGCCCAAGCCGTTCACCGAGCACCCAGGTTCGGGCATGCACACCCACGTGTCGCTGTTCGAGGGCGACGAGAATGCGTTCTACGAGGCCGGAGCCGAGTACCAGCTGTCGAAGACCGGGCGCTCATTCATCGCCGGCATCCTGCACCACACGCCGGAGATCACCGCCGTCACCAATCAGTGGGTCAACTCCTACAAGCGTCTCGCCGGCGGGGGAGAGGCACCCAACTACGTGTGCTGGGGCCACAACAACCGCAGCGCGCTGATCCGCGTACCCATGTACAAGCCGCACAAGGGCAACTCGGCTCGGGTCGAGAACCGGGCCATCGACTCGGCGTGCAACCCCTACCTCGCCTTTGCGCTCGTGCTCGCAGCCGGGCTCAAGGGGATCGAGGAGAAGTACGAGCTGCCGCCGGAGGCCGAGGACGACGTCTGGTCGCTGAGCGAGAACGAGCGCAAGGCCATGGGCATCGCCCCCTTGCCGCGCAACCTCGACGAGGCCATCCGCACCATGGAGACCAGCGAGCTGGTCGCCGAGACACTCGGTGAGCATGTTTTCGACTTCTTCCTGCGCAACAAACGAGCCGAGTGGCAGGACTATCGCTCGCAGGTGACGCAGTTCGAGATCGACCGCATGATGCCGATGCTCTGACGGGATGCACGCTTCCGCGCAATGTTGCCTGACTCGTGCGGCCCGCGATCCGGGTAGGCCGTAGCCTGCACTTGTGGCAAAAGACATCGCGGAGGATGCCCAGGCACTCGCCCGCAAAGGCTTTCGTAACGGCGAGCTCGCCGTTGCCAACCTGCAGCAGCTCGGCAAGATCCCCGATGCGCTGATCGATCAGATCGCGGGTGTGGCCGGCCCGGACACCGCTTTGGCCTCGCTGACTGCGATTGCCGAACGCATGGGTGCGTCCGAGCTGCTCAAGCTGCTCGACGGGGACCGTGAGCTGCGACAACGGCTGCTCGTCGTGCTCGGCACGAGTGAGGCCTTGGGCGACTTCCTCGGAAGGCACCCGGAGTTCGTCACCGACCTCGGGAAGGATGAGCTGTCGAAGCGGCCGATCCCGCTCGAGCGCCGGGTGTCGCAGATGTCTGCGGCGACCAACGCCGACGAGCTGCGCATCAACTACTTCCGCAAGCTCCTGCACCTTGCGGCCCGTGACCTGACGGCGCTGACGACCTTTGAGGAGTCATCGGCCGAGCTCTCCGACCAGGCCGTTGCGACGCTGGTGGCCGCGCTGCAGATCGCCCGTACTGAGGTGCAGGACGACGACCTGTGCAAGTTCGCAATCATGGCGATGGGCAAGACCGGCGGGCACGAGCTCAACTACCTCAGCGATGTCGACGTCATCTTCGTGTACGAGGCGTGCGAGGGTGCCGATGACCACGACGCGGCCGACGCGGCCACCCGTCTGGCCGCCGCCACGATGCGCCTGTGCCACGAGCACACCGGTGAAGGGACGATCTGGGAGGTTGACGCCAACCTCCGCCCCGAAGGCAAGAACGGCCCCCTCGTACGGTCGCTGCCGTCCCATGTCGCCTACTACGAGCGCTGGGCCACCACGTGGGAGTTCCAGGCGCTCCTCAAGGCACGGTTCGCGGCCGGTGACGAGGCGCTCGGACAGGCCTACATCGACGCGCTCTCACCCAGGATCTGGATGGCGAGCACCCGCGAGAACTTCGTCGCCGACGTACGCGCCATGCGGCGCCGGGTCATCGAAAACATTCCGTCGCACCAGCGCGACCGTGAGCTCAAGCTCGGACCCGGCGGACTGCGAGACGTCGAGTTCGCCGTCCAGCTGCTGCAGTTGGTGCACGGCCGGGCCGATCCCAAGCTTCGCAGCCCTACGACGCTCGTTGCGCTGCGAGCGTTGACCGATGGCGGGTATGTCGGCCGCCGCGATGGCGCAGCGATGGAGGAGGCGTACGAGTTCCTGCGCACGTTGGAGCACCGCATCCAGCTGTTCAAGCTGCGTCGCGGACATACCGTTCCGGACGATCCCGAAGACCTACGGCGCATCGGTCGGAGCATGGGCTATCGCCACAACCCCGCCGAGAGCCTGACCAAGGACTGGCAGGCTCATCGCCGGCTGGTCCGCCGCCTGCACGAAAAGCTGTTCTACCAACCCCTGCTCGAGGCCGTCGCGTCCCTGCCGTCCGATGGACTGCGGCTCACCCCGTTGGCCGCTGAGCAGCGACTGACGGCACTCGGTTTCGTCGATCCGAAGGGCGCACTGAAACACATCCAGGCACTGACTTCGGGCGTGTCTCGTCGAGCGTCAATTCAACGGGCCTTGCTCCCGGCGATCCTCTCCTGGCTGGCCGAGACCCCCGACCCCGAGGCGGGCCTGCTCGCGTTCCGCAAGATCTCCGAAGGGCTCGGCGAGACGCACTGGTATCTCCGCAAGCTGCGCGACGAGGGCGAAGGCGCCGAGCAGCTCGCGCGAGTGCTCGGCTCGAGCCGATATGTGACCGATCTGATGCTGCGCGCGCCGGACTCGGTGGCACTTCTCGGCGACGAGTCAGAGCTGGTGCCGCGATCGCTTGAGCGGCTGCGCAGTGAGATGGACGTTGCTGCCGAGCGGCACAGCGATCCGGTCGACGCGATCCGGGCCGTACGCCGGGTGCGTCGCCGTGAGCTGTCCCGCATTGGTATCGCCGATGTTCTCGGGAGCCTTGACATCCTTGAGGTGGGTGAGGCGTTGACCGACATCTCGGTGGCGACGCTCTCCGGCGCGCTGAAGGTGGCGATATCGGCGGTCGAGGCCGAACGAGGCAAGATGCCGACCCGCATGGCGATCGTGCTGATGGGTCGACTCGGTGGCGGTGAGGCAGGATATGGCTCCGACGCCGACGTGATGTTCGTCCATGACCCGTTGCCCGGTGCCGATGAGACCGACGCCTCGGAGGCGGCGACTGCTGTGGCCGTCGGCCTCCGCAAGATGCTGATCGCACCGTCCGACGATCCGCCCCTCGAGGTCGACGCCGAGCTGAGACCGGAGGGCAAGAACGGCCCGCTGGTGCGGACGTTCGCGGCCTACATGGGCTACTACGAGAAGTGGTCGGCCGTCTGGGAGGCCCAAGCGCTGTTGCGCGCCAACGCGATCATCGGCGACGCAGATCTGTCCGAGCGGTTCACGGCACTGATCGATCCGCTGCGCTGGCCCGAGGGCGGCACCACGTCTGACGAGGTGCGTGAGATCAGGCGCATCAAGGCACGCATCGATTCGGAGCGCCTGCCGCGGGGCGCCAATCCCAACACCCACCTCAAGCTCGGCCGCGGTGGTCTCGCGGACGTCGAGTGGACCGTCCAGCTGCTCCAGATGCAGCATGCCGATGCGGTGCCGGGAATGCGCACGACGCGCACGCTCAAAGCCCTGCACGCTGCCGTGGAGGCAGATCTGATCAGCCAGGTCGACGCGACTGCTCTGGAGAATGCCTGGCGGCTCGTGAGTCGCATCCGCAATGCCGTTGTACTGATGCGGGGCAAGCCCGCCGAGTCGATGGTCGAGCAGGGAGCGGACCGCGCTGGCGTTGCCCACCTGCTGGGCTATGGCATGGACGAGAGCGAGCGGATGGTCGACGACTACCTCCGCACCACTCGCCACGCACGACGGGTTGTCGAGCGGATCTTCTACGAGTGAGCGTGGTCGCCGACCTCCGCGAGCTCAGCAGGCCTTGCGGTCGGCAATGATCATCTCTCGCTCGTTGATGTTGAGCCCGCCCCACACGCCATAGGGCTCGCGCACCGCGAGCGCATGCTCGAGGCACGCTTGACGCACAGGACACACCGCGCAGAGGGCCTTGGCGGCCGCCTCGCGGTTGCGCCGCCGCGGACCACGCTCAGCGTCGGGGGAGAAGAACGTCTCGGGATCGGTCGTGCGGCAGGCGCCGTCGTACTGCCACTCCCAGGTGTCCTGGATCGGCATCGGTAGCCGTGCGATGCTCGCCATGACTCATCGCTCCCAGCTGCTCGGGCGCGACATGCTGATCTGGTGCACGTTGATGTAACCCGTGTCGAAACCGGCCTCGCAATAGGCGAGGTAAAACTCCCACATGCGACGGAACGTCTCGTCAAAGCCCTGTGCGTTGATCGTGTCCCAGTTGGCGTTGAAGTTGTCACGCCATTGCCGCAGTGTGCGGGCGTAGTGCGAGCCGAGCGGGCGCTGGTTGGTGACGGCCAACGTGGTGTGGCCTGCGAGCACGTGGTCGATCGCTGTGAGCGAGGGGAGGAGCCCGCCCGGGAAGATGTACTTCTGGATCCAACCGTATGAGTTGCGGGTCGCGAGGTAGCGGTGGTGATCCATCGTGATGGCCTGGATCGCCACGTGACCGCCCGGTGCGAGAAGCTTGTCGATCGTGGAGAAGTAGGTCGGCCAGAACTCTTCGCCGACTGCCTCGATCATCTCGACGCTGACGATCGCGTCGTACTCTCCGGTGACCTCGCGGTAGTCGACGAGCTGGAGGTCGACGTCGACACCGGCCTCGGCGAAACGCTCCTCAGCGAGCGCGGCCTGCTCCGTTGAGATCGTGATCGTGGTGACCTTCGCGCCGCGCTGTGCCGCACGAATCGCCAGCGATCCCCATCCGCTGCCGATCTCGAGGACGCGGGTGCCCTCACCGACGTGGGCGTCGTCGAGGACGGCGTCGATCTTGCGCATCTGCGCTTCTTCAAGCGTCTCGCCGCCCTCGAACCAGGCGGACGAGTAGTTCATCGACGGATCGAGGAACTGCGCGAAGAGCTCGTTCGAGAGGTCGTAGTGCGCCTCGATGTTCTTGCGCGATCCGTTGACCGAGTTGCGCTGGTGGTGCGGCAGCTTCTTGTCGACGAACACGCGGAACTTCTGCAGCGGCTCAGGCACGATCGCCGTGAGGCGCTCGGCGAACGGCGTCAGGAGATCGGCGAGGTCCGTGCCCGGCCCGGTCGTCCAGTCACCGGCCATGTAGGCCTCACCGAAGCCGATCTTGGTGTCGGCGCCGAGCCGGGCGAAGAACGCCTTGGGGCGCACGACCCGCATCTCGGGCGAGTCCGCGTCTCCGGCGCCCCAACGGGTGCCGTCGGCCATCGTCAGCTGCACGGGGATGCGGTTGATCGTGGGCTTGAGGATTGCCTTCGCGATGCGCGCCTTGGTGGGCGTGCGAGGTGTGTGCGCGATGCCGGGCCAGCGGGCGGTGGCGATGTCAGTCATTGGGTGCCTTCCTGCGGTGTGTGAGCTGGTCGTGTCACGACCGGCAATCTGCGGATCCAGAGCCATACACCGTGTATTCGGATCAGAAGGCTGGTGCGATGGGTCATCAGCGGCATTTTGATCAACAATGTGCCGAGACGACGTGGGCTGGCGGGTCGAGGCGTGCCGCGGAAGGTCGCCGTGAACACCGCTTCGCCGCCTTGGCGCAGGATCACGGTCGACGAGACGGAGTCGGGAGTCAGGGTGAACTGCAGGTCGTAGCGGCCATCGACGGTGAAGAACGGCGAGACGTAGAACGCCTTGTCGACGCTCGCCTTGCCGGCGTCGTCGGTCTCCAGGAGGTAGGCGTGGCGCTCGCCGTACGTGTTGTGGACCTCGGCGACGATGCAGCGCAACGAACCATCGGGAGCGATCGCCCAGAAGACGCTGAGCGGGTCGAACGTGTGACCCAGCACGCGCGCGTTGGCGAGCATCAGCACCCGGTGTCCGCTGATGTCGACGCCCCCAACCTTGCAGAACCGCTCGATGTTGGAGCGGATCGTGTCATCGGGATCGCCGATGTGGTCAGCGGCCTTGAACGAGGAGAACGGCCGGAGTGCGCGGTTCATGCGTGGCAGGTCGTCGACGTCGACGAGCCATTGATAAACCCGGTTGGTGAAGCGGTGGCGCAAGGGGGTGCGGCGGGTGTGACCGACCGTGCCCTCGACCAGGGCCGGGAGCGCAGGAAGGCCCGGCGTCACCATGTGGTGCCCAGGGCCTGGGCTGCGTCCACGCCCGAGCGGCAGCCGTCCTCGTGAAATCCCCACCCGTGATAGGCGCCGGCGAACACGGTGCGATCGGTGAACAGACCGCGGAGCTCACCCTGGGCGGCAACGGAGGCCGGTGTGTAGATCGGATGGGTGTAGTCCATGCGCGCGACCACCTTCGTGGAGTCGATGCGCTCCGCGGCGTTGAGCGTGACGAGGAAGGGCTCGGCGCTCTCGATGCCCTGAAGTCGATTCATCCAGTAGGTCACCGCCGTCCGGTCGCTGCGTTGTGCACAGTCGTCCATTCGATAGTTCCACGACGACTGCGCGGCTGTCGCGTCAGGCAGCTGGGAGGCGTCGCGGTGCAGCAGTGTCTCGTTGTGTGAATACTCGAAGGCGCCAAGCACGCGGCGCTCGTCATCGGTGGGGTCGGTGAGCAGAGCCAGCGCGTCGTCGGCGTGTGTGGCGATCACGATGGCGTCCGCCCGGTGCAGGGTGCCGTCCACGTCGATCAGCTCGATGCCGTCGGGCTTGCGGGTGATCGCCCTGATCGCGGTCGAGACGCGTACGTCGCCGACTGCGGCGGTCACCTTGTCGATGTAGGTGCCCGAGCCGCCGGCGACGGTGTACCACTGCGGCGAACCCTTGATCGACAGGAAACCGTGGTGCTTGAGGAACTCGAAAAGATAGCGGGCGGGGTATGACAGCGCGCTCTCGTGGCCCGACGACCACACGCATGACACGACGGGGATCGCGTAGTGCGAGATGAAGAACTCAGAGAACCCGTGAATGCGGAGGAAGTCGCCGTATGTCTGCGGCTCGTCGGGTGACTCGGTGGCGTCCAGGAGCTTCTGGGCAAGATTGCCGAACCGCTTCACGCTGACCAGCATCGCGAGGTAACGAGGGTCAGCCAGGCGGCGCTTCTGGGCGAAGATTCCTGCGCCACCGCGTCCTCCTGCGTACTCCAGTCCGCAGCCGTCGCAGTGGATGCTCATGCTCATCTCGGTCGCGTGGACCTCGACATCGAGCTCGGCGAACAGCCGGCGAAGCATGGGGTAGGTGCGGTCGTTGTGGACGATGAAGCCGCTGTCGACGCGGTGGGTGGCGTCCATGTCGGCGACGGTGTGCGTGTGCGCGTGCCCGCCGATCCGGTCATCGGCCTCGAACACCGTGACGTCGTGGGTCTTGCGGAGGATGTATGCGGCGGTGAGACCGGACACCCCCGATCCGATGACAGCGACGCGACGGCGGGGGTGTGTTTGGCTCATGCCAATGATTCGTGGCTAGACAGCGTCCGGATTGGTCTCGTCGCTGTCCTCGCCCGCCCTCCGGCTTGACTCGGTGATCTCGAAGATTTCGGTGCCGAACGCGCCCAGCTCAGTCGTGATCTTGCGTGCGCCCTCAAAGAGGATCGCCGCGACGTGACCGCCGGTGGCGATGGCTGCCTCGACAGACTGCTGCAGCACATCTTTGGCGATCTCACGCCTGCTCAACGCCATCGTTACCTCTCGGGTCGGGATCGACTATGAGGTCAATTGTGGCGTACGCAGGTCTTCCGCGCGACGGGTGGCCGCTTCGCGCTTGGCGCGACGCAGTGCCTTCGACTCGGGGCTGTTGCCGCGCTTGAGCGGATCAGCGGGCTTCTTGCCGAGCTTGGCCAGCTGGCGGATCACGCTGAACATCTGCCTCGACAGCCGACCCTCGTTGTACTGCAGGCCGTACTTCTCGACCAGCAGGTGCACGTCTTTGGCGACCTCGGGGTAGCGGCGTGCGGGGATGTCGGGGAACAGGTGGTGCTCGATCTGGTGGCTCAGGTTGCCGGTCATCAGGTGGAACGTCTTGCCACCGGTGATGTTGGCCGATCCGAGCAGCTGACGGAGGTACCACTGGCCGCGTGTCTCGTTCTGCGCGTCTTCTTCGGCGAAGGTCTGCACCTCGGCGGGGAAGTGACCGCAGAAGATGATGATGAACGTCCACACGTTGCGGATGATGTTGGCGGCGAAGTTTGCGCCGAGGATGGCGAGCGGTGCCCACCAGCCGACGAACGGCACGAGGGCGAGACCGAGCACAGGCCAGGCGATGTAGTCCTTGAAGACCTGCTTGCGGATCTTCTTCATGGCGCGCTTGCGGCGGCTCTGGAAGTCCTCCTTGGTGATCTTGCCGTGGAGGTACTGGTCGAGCTCGACACCGTGGTACATGATTCCCCACTCGAACACGAGCATCAGGATGAACGCGAGTGGCAGGTTGAAGCGGTGGCTGGCGTACCAGGGCTGGTCCTCGTCGATGCGGAACATGTTGTAGCCGATGTCGCGGTCCATGCCGTGGATGTTGGTGTACGTGTGGTGGATGTAGTTGTGACCGTGCTTCCAGTCCTGCGACGGAGCGATGTTGTCCCACTCGAAGCGGCTGGCGTCGATCATCGGATCGTTCATCCAGTCGTACTGGCCATGCATGACGTTGTGGCCGATCTCCATGTTGTCGAGGATCTTGGCCACGGCGAGCAGCACGATGCCGAGGATGAACACCGGTGGGAGGAACGGCATGAAGATGCCGACGCGTCCCAGCACTTCGGCGGCGCGCTGCACCTTGATGACGCGACGGATGTAGTCGGCGTCCTTCTGGCCGAGGTCGTCGAGCACACGCTGACGTACGGCGTTGAGCTCGTCGCCGAACTCCTCGAGCTGCTCGTACGTCATGTACTCGAGGCCGATCGTGGCCTTCTTGTCGCTGTCGGCGCTGACCAGCGACAGGGGAGCGGCATTGTGGTTGCTCGCGCTGTGCGGCTTGATGGGTGCGTTCTTGGTCATGGTGGTTCTCCCTGTCCTGAGTCGTGCCATCAGAGGGCGACGCTGACGTCGCCGATGGGCACGTTGACGCAGATCTTGATGGTCTCGTCGGTGTTGGCGCTGATCTCGTTGCTGATGACATGGCGCACTGCGCCGTGGTTCTTCTTGATGGCGCAGGTGTTGCAGACACCCATGCGGCAGCCGAACTCTGGCTTGAGGCCAGCAGCCTCGGCCTGCTCGAGGATCGTGGCGCCGGAGTTCTCGGTCTCGAGAGTGGCGTTGTCGAACGTCAGGGTGCCGGTGGCGTCAGCTGCGTCGAGGTCGACGCTCGGCACCTTGAAGTACTCCATGCGGAGCTGGTCGGTCGCACCGAGCTCGTCGTACGTCTCGCGGACGCTGGCGATGAGTCCCGCGGGGCCGCACACGTAGGTGAGGGTCTCGGAGGGATCGATGCCCAGGTGCTTGAGGTGGTCGATCGTGAAGCGGCCCGTGAGCTCAGCTCCGGGCTCGGGCTTGCGGGTGAAGATGCGTACGACCTGCGCCTGGGGGACCTGCGCGGCAATCTCGTCGAGCTCGTCGCTGAACATCTCGTCGTCGAGCGACCGCGCATAGTGCAGGAACGTGACGCGTCCGGTGTGCCCGGAGTCGCGGAGCGTACGGATCATCGACATCACGGGGGTGATGCCCGAACCGCCGCTCACCAGCAGGAGGTTGTCCGGAGTCTTGCGGGGGAGGACGAACTCACCCTCGGCCTGCGAGAGGTAGACGATCGTGCCGGGCTTGAGGTCGTTGTGCAGGAACTGCGAGACGTAGCCCTCGGGGTGCGCCTTGACCGAGACGCTGAACGTCTTGCCCTTCTTGGTGCGACCGCTCGAGGCTGCGCTGGACACCGAGAACACGCGTACACGGCGTTTGCCATCGACCTCGACACCGAACTGGACATGCTGTCCGGGGGTGAAGCCGTTCCAGGTGCCATTGGGACGCAGCACGACGGTGCTGGCATCGCCCGTCTCGTGGATGACCTCGAGAACCTTCGCCCGCACGTTTTCTGCTGCAAGCATGGGGTGAATCTGATCGAGGAAGTGATCGATCGTGTAGGGGGAGGTCAGGGACGCGACAGGCCGTGAGGCGAGAGCCTTGCGGATGATGCCCATCTCGTTGCCCTCCTCGGACTCAGTGGCTGTGAATTTCAGTGAACGTGCGTACACTCAAATAGTGCACGCTATCCGCGTTGTGCGCAAGCGCGAATCGCGTGACCTGCGGCACGCCGCGTACGAGTGTTCACTGAAAGGTGGGTCGATAGGCTGTGGTCATGTCAGATCCTGTGCCCGCTGAATCCCGTCAGGCGCAGAAAGAACGCACCCGTCAGGCGATCCTCGCTGCAGCCTTGGAGCTCAGCCAGAGCCAGGGGTTTGCGCAGATCAGCCTGCGTCAGGTGTCGCGGCACGCCGGCATCGTGCCGACGGCGTTCTATCGCCACTTCGAGTCGATGGACCAGCTGGGACTCGCGTTGGTGGAGCAGAGCTTTGCAACCCTGCGATCGATGATCCGCGATGCTCAGCGCGACTCGAAGGTGTTCGACAACATCATCGATTCGTCAGCGGAGATCCTCGTCAAGGTGGTGAAGCAGAACAAGGCAGACTTCGGCTTCATCGCGCGCGAACGATTCGGTGGGCAGAGCGCCGTTCAGCGGGCGATTCGCCACGAGCTCGAGCTGTTCGTCAGCGAGCTCGCCGTGCTGCTGGGTCGGCTCCCCAACATCGAGAACTGGGCGACTGAGGACGTG
The DNA here is from genome assembly GCA_963760105.1 of uncultured Actinomycetota bacterium. Taxonomy (GTDB): domain Bacteria; phylum Actinomycetota; class Actinomycetes; order Propionibacteriales; family Nocardioidaceae; genus Aeromicrobium. The sequence goes on along the minus strand of CAVXBP010000012.1, from coordinate 4,277 downwards.
CAGATGGTGTCGCGGTTGTTCGTGCGCAACATGGTGTCGAATGCCGAGGAGGTCGTCGAGATGCCTGACGGGCGTCCCGACCTCGAGGAGAAGATCAAAGAGGGAGCCCGCCGCCAGATGCGTCTCATCGTCATCGGCTTCAAGGACTGGAAGAGCGGTTAGCCGGACGAGCTCAGGGGTTGCCCGCTAGGGAGCGGAGCGACTGGGAGGCCGAGGAACGAGGCCGAAGCGTGGTGAGGTGATGGGCTCGCCGGAGCGTGGGTCTTGCCTAGTTGTTGAGCTGTTCGGCGCCGTGGGTGTCCTGCGCTGTCGTCGCCAGACGGTCGAGGGCCTGCGAGAACACGTCATCGCCGAGGTCGTCCTCGAGCTGCTGAAGGATCTCCGGATCGGCCGTGAAGTCGGCCTCCCAGGTCACGTAGGAAGTCGTGTCGCTGTCGGACTCGACGAGCACTGTCGCGCGGTGGTTGGCGATCGGGAACGGCGGATCAGGCATGTGGTACGACAGTGACATCGCGTGTTCGTCACGTGCCACGACACTGACGACAAGTTCGGGGGAGGCCTCGGGGCCGTCGGCATAGATGCGGAGCTTGGGGTGCCACTCGGCGAAGTCGCCGGCGAGCTTCCATACGGTCTCAGCGGGTGCTGCGACGAATGTCTTGCGGGTGATGCGAAGCATGCGGATCCTCAGTTCTGTCTGCTGACCCATTGAACCCGCTGAGGGCGCATTTGCCTGCATCTCGCCGGTGAGGGATTGCTCACGCTGGGCGCAGCGCAGGCCGGCAGCAGGCGGCTCCTTCGCGGCAGAGTATGAGGGGAACCCGGCGAGCATCGCCGAACATTCCCGACGCGAACCCGGACTTTCGTACGAGTCAGGCGTTCTGACCTGGCTCAGGTGCCCATGAGGGAGCGCATCTCACGGGTGACGCTCCAGCCGAGTGATTCGTAGAGCGACCGGCCCTGATTCGTGGCCGCCAGCACACCGTGTGTCGCGCCGTGATCGAGCGCGTACGAGGTCAGCAGCGACACGACGCAGGAGCCGAGGCCGCGACGTTGGAAGCCAGGTGAGGTCTCAATCGCATCGAACACCGCGTCCTGACCGAGGACCCCCACAGTTCCCTCTGCGGCAACGCGTCCATCGGCCTCGAGGCGCACGGTGACGGCGCTGCCCTCGATGTCCCAGCGACTGGTGAACTCGGCGCCGTGGCTCCGCCCAGCATCTGCCTTGAGGATGGTCGTCATCAGCGTCTCGTCGTCGCGGTCGACTCGTACTCCAGGAGGAAGGTCGAGCGCTGCGTAGGGACGTATGTCTTCGGCCACCACCGTGAGCATCGCTCGGGGATTGCCGTCGACATGCCTCGTCAGCGCACTGAACGCTTCGGGCCCGGGATCAGTGCAGATCAGCTCGCTCTCGCGCGTACGAGAGCGGGTGTGAACCAGCGGCCACCCATCCAGTTGTGACACCTCATGCCCGCGTGCGTGCACCCACACGGCGATCCACCGTGCAACCACGTCGCCTGACATGGGGCAAGTGTGTCAGGGGCTGCCGGTTTGCGGCGCCGACGCTCAGCGGCTGAGCGAGCTCAGCGAGTCGATGATTTCAGCGGCGTCCGCCGCGCGGGCCTCCTCGGAGGCAAGCAGCTGCAGCCGCAACTCTTCGATCTCTCGATCCCGGTCGGTGATGATCTGACGCAACTGCTTGACTGCCGATTCGTGGTGTGACATCTCGGTCTTCGCAGTCTCCAGTTCCGCGCGGGCCTCGCCGTTGCGTTGGTCGGCGTCTTTGAGGTCCTTGAGGGCGGTTTTGTGTTGTGTGGTGATGTCGGTGAGCTTGTCTTGGAGGGTGTGGAGCTGGTCGCGGACCTGGGCTTCGAGGTTTTTGGCTTTGGTGAGGTCAGCCATGGCGGCGTCGCGTTCTGAGGTGAGCTTCGCGTGGGCCTTGGTTTGGCTTTGGTTTGCGTCTTTGAGGTCTTTGACGTCTTTAAGGGCGGTTTTGTGTTGTGTGGTGATGTCGGTGAGCTTGTCTTGGAGGGTGTGGAGCTGGTCGCGGACCTGGGCTTCGAGGTTTTTGGCTTTGGTGAGATCTGCGATGGCGGCGTCGCGTTCTGAGGTGAGCTTGGCTCGGGCCTTGGTTTCGCGTTGGTCGGCGTCTTTGAGGGCGGTCTTGTGTTGTGCGGTGACGCCGGTGAGCTTGTCTTGGAGGGTGTGGAGCTGGTCGCGGACCTGGGCTTCGAGGTTTTTGGCTTTGGTGAGGTCAGCGATGGCGGCGTCGCGTTCTGAGGTGAGCTTGGCGTTGGCCTTGGTGTTGCGTTGGTCGGCGTCTTTGAGGGCGGTTTTGTGTTGTGTGGTGATGTCGGTGAGTTTGTCTTGGAGGGTGTGGAGCTGGTCGCGGACCTGGGCTTCGAGGTTTTTGGCTTTGGTGAGCTCTGCGATGGCGGCGTCGCGTTCGGCAGTCAGGACGAATTGGGCTTGTTTCAGAGCCTCATGCTCACGCAGGGTCTCTGCGCTGACCTCGAACTGCTGCTCGGACCCATTGAGGTGTGCCTTGAGTCGAGGGCTGGGCCTTTGGGGAGCAACTGCTTCGGCTGAACTCTCCAGGTTGGCCGCGTTGCGGTTCTGCTCGAACCGTGACGCTGACGCCCGTAGGCAGGCTGCGATGAACTCGGGGTCGCGCGCGTCGCGAGGCTGAGCTGAGGGAGTTTTCTTGATCCATTCTTTTTTATCGGCATCCATGTGGGAGTGACCTCTCAGGGCTGAGATGGCAGACGACGATTGATGGTTTGACCCACCACGGGATTCAGAGTACGCCTCGATTCGCTGGAATTTCGGAGATTTCGCCATCTTGCTGACTCCGCGTGCAATGAGCATCTCGTCGGACGTCGAGGTACGAGAGCCGAAGAACGTCGACCGTGAATCGCCCTCAGTGGTTGGTCCGCGAGAGTTCAGCTCACAGTGGTGTGGACGCTAATTTCTGAGTGCAGGGTGCGGTGCACGGGACACCGGTCAGCGATCTGGAGGAGCGTTTCGCGTTGATCGTCGTCGAGGTTGCCGGTCAACGTGATCTGCCGGTCCACACGATCGAGCTGGCCGGTCTCGGTCTCGCAGTCTTCGCAGTCCGTGGCGTGGATCCGGGAATGGCGCAGCACAACTGATACGTGCTCGAGTGGCCATTGTTTGCGTGCCGCGTACATTCGCAGGGTCATGGACGTGCATGCGCCGAGACCCGCGAGCAGCAGATCGTAAGGTGACGGTCCCGTGTCGTGGCCAACCGGTTCCGGCTCGTCGGCTACGAGCACGTGCTTGCCAACCGTGATGCGCTGACCGTAGGGGCCCTCGCCGTTTTCTGAGACCGTCACCGCCGCCTCGTCAGCGTCTGTTTCGATCGGCTCGTCGGCGGGGGGCGCGGGTGCATCGATGTATCGAACGGCCCACGCGGCGAGGATCGACGCGGCGAACTCCGCGTCTGCCGGGCGCGTGAGCAGGTGGTCGGCGCCGTCGAGGGACATGAATGACTTCGGATGCCGAGCGGCGTCGAAGATCAGGCGGGCATTGTCGATGCCGACGGTGTCGTCGGTCGGTGAGTGCATGACGAGCAACGCGGCGTCCAGGCTCTCGATCCGCGCCGCTTGTGGTTGATCACCGATGTCGTCGAGGAACTGTTTGCGGATACGGAAGGGCCGCGAGGCCAGGCAGACTTCCGCCTCGCCGGTCGTCTCGATCTCGTCACGGCTGGCGGCCAGCAGGTGAAGCAGGTGTTCGGTGTCGGCCGGCGCGCCGATCGTCGCGACGGCTCGGGTCTCGGGAATGTGCCCGGCAGCCGCAAGAACGGCTGCTCCGCCGAGGGAGTGTCCGATGAGGATGGTCGGTGCCGAGTGCTCGTCGCGCATGTAGTCGGCGGCGTTCACCAGATCGGTGACGTTGGAGGTGAAGTTGGTGTTGGCGAATTCGCCATCAGAGCTCCCGAGACCGGTGAAGTCGAACCGCAGGACCGCGATGTCGAACGCGGTCAACGCCTTCGCGAGGCGTGATGCTGCCACCACGTCCTTGCTGCAGGTGAAACAGTGCGCAAACAGTGCGAACGCGCGGGGCTGTCCATCCGGCAGGTTCAGGCGGCCTGAGAGTGGGGTGCCGGACGATCCGGGAAAGTCGACTCGCTCGCTGCGCATTCGCTCATCCCTCTCGGTCGCCGGAACCTCCGACAGTCACGTGTGAAACCCGCTTGGCCACGTGGTTCATTCCGCGAGTGGAGTCTGTCATGTCGAGTCGTTGAGATCGACCGG
>CAVXBP010000011.1:0-51834 GCA_963760105.1 uncultured Actinomycetota bacterium | reverse complement strand
TGTTCGCCGAGCCCGGCCGCCGACACGCCGGCGCCTCACAACCGACGCTGACCTCCAAGAAGTGCGCCGACCTGATCGTGCTCGGCGCACGCGGATCGACCCAGTCGTGGACCAAGAACTTCGGGGCCGGGACCGAGGTGCGGCGTTCCGTCACCGCGATGGCCGAGCGGCTTCACACCCGCTCCGACTCGACGGTTCGGCTGGAGGGTGTCCCCTACCCCTCCGAGGCGGCGCCGCGTACACCGACCACGTCTTCACCGGTGTCAGCAACATGCGCAAGCTCTTCGCCAAGCTTGCCAAGAGCTGTCCTGACAGCAGCTTCGCCATGGTGGGCTTCAGTCAAGGAGCGCAGACGGTCCACGGGTTCGCGATCGACCTGACACCGAGTCAGATCGATCGCATCGCACTTGTCGCGATGATCTCCGATCCTCGCCAGAATCCCGACGACGACTTCGCCCACTGGTCGTACGCGGACGCCCCGACGCCGGGGCCCGGCAAGCTCGGCGCCGGCACACCATTGCCCAAGGGGCTGCGGCCGAAGGCCATCAGCTTCTGCGTCAAGACCGACGAGGTCTGCAACTGGCCCGACCGGCGGCTACTCAGGATCGCTCTCCGACACGCATCGGCACTTCTACGAGACACCGGCTCACGCCCGGGAGACCGGCGAAGCAGCTCGACGCCATCCTGGAGGGCAACGGGGTCTAGACACGAAGAAGCCCCCGACCGATGGCCGGGGGCTTCTTCAGCGCTTCTGACTCAGTTGTCGTACGACGTGAAGTCGAAGTCATCGAGCTGCACGGGAGCGGAGTCCGGTGCGCCGAATCCGTAGTCGTAGTCGCCGTAGCCGGTGACGGCGTAGGCGGCCTGACGTGCGGCCTCGGTGGGCTCGACCCGGATGTTCTTGTACCGGTCGAGACCAGTACCAGCCGGGATGAGCTTTCCGATGATGATGTTCTCCTTCAGACCGCGCAGGGCATCCGACTTGCCGTGGATGGCTGCGTCGGTGAGGACGCGGGTCGTCTCCTGGAAGGAGGCGGCCGACAGCCACGACTCGACGGCCAGCGAGGCCTTCGTGATGCCCATCAGCACCGGACGACCGGAGGCGGGGGTGCCACCCTCGGCGACGACGCGACGGTTCTCTTCCTCGAACTTGGCACGGTCGACCAGGTCACCCGGGATGAGGTTGGACGCACCCTGCTCGATGACGGTGACTCTCCGCAACATTTGCCGAACGATGATCTCGATGTGCTTGTCGTGGATGGCCACACCCTGCGAGCGGTAGACCTCCTGGACCTCGTCGACGAGGTGCTCCTGCGCACGACGGACACCGAGGATGCGCAGAACTTCCTGCGGATCCGGCGTTCCGTGCGTGAGCTGGTCGCCGACCTCGACGTGATCGCCATCGGCGATCAGCAGGCGCGAACGCTTCGTGACGGGGTACTCGAGGACGTCCGAGCCGTCGTCAGGTGTGACGACGAGCTTGCGCGTCTTGTCCGAGTCGTCGATCGCGACGCGACCGGCGGACTCGGTGATCGGCGCACGACCCTTGGGCTGGCGCGCTTCGAAGAGCTCCACGACGCGCGGAAGACCGTGCGTGATGTCGTCTCCGGCCACACCACCGGTGTGGAACGTACGCATCGTCAGCTGCGTGCCGGGCTCACCGATCGACTGGGCCGCGATCGTACCGACGGCCTCACCGATGTCGACGAGCTTGCCGGTCGCGAGCGAACGGCCGTAGCACTTGGCACACGTACCGGCCTTGGCCTCACAGGTCAGGACCGTACGGACCTTGATCTCCTCGACGCCGGCAGCGATGAGCTGCTCGATCTCGACGTCGCCCAGCTCGCTGCCGGCTGCGATGAGCACCTTGCCCTTGGCGTCGGTGACATCGGCGGCTGCCGTACGCGAGTAGGCCGAGGTCTCGACGTTCTCGTCGGCGACCAGGCGGCCGTCGTCGAGCTTGGTCGCGATGACCTGACGCAGTCCGCGCTCGGTGCCGCAGTCGTCCTCACGGATGATGACGTCCTGGCTGACGTCGACGAGTCGACGCGTCAGGTAGCCCGAGTCAGCCGTACGAAGCGCGGTGTCGGCGAGTCCCTTGCGGGCACCGTGGGTCGCGATGAAGTACTCGACGACCGACAGACCCTCACGGAAGTTGGCCTTGATGGGGCGAGGGATGATCTCGCCCTTGGGGTTGGCCACCAGACCACGCATACCGGCGATCTGGCGAACCTGCATCATGTTTCCTCGAGCACCGGAGTCGACCATCATCCAGATGGGGTTGTCCTCGGTGAAGCCCTTGAGCATCTCCTCGGTGACATCGGCAGTCGCCTGGGTCCAGATCTCGATGAGCTCCTGGCGACGCTCGTCCTCGGTGATCAGACCACGGTCGAACTGGGTCTGGACCTTGGCGGCCTGCGTCTCGTAGCCCGACGAGGATCTCCTGCTTGCGCGGAGGCATGACGACGTCCTCGATCGACACGGTGACGCCGGAGCGGGTGCCCCAGTGGAAGCCGGTGTCCTTGAGGTTGTCGAGCGAGTTGGCGACGTCGACCTTGGAGTAGCGCTCGGCGAGATCGTTGACGATGACGCCGAGCTCCTTCTTGCCAACCTGGTGGTTGACGTACGGGTAGTCGTCCGGGAGCGCCTCGTTGAAGATCGCGCGACCCAGAGTCGTCTCGTTGATCTCACCGTTGATGCGGATCTTGATGTGGCTCTGCAGCGAGATCTCGTGACGCTCGAATGCCATCAGCGCCTCGGCGACCGAGCTGAACGCGCGACCCTCGCCGATGTGTCCCTGAACGCTCCAGCGTCAGGAAGTACAGGCCGATGATCATGTCCTGGGTCGGCATGGTGACCGGACGGCCATCGGACGGCTTCAGGATGTTGTTGGTCGACAGCATCAGCACGCGGGCCTCGGCCTGCGCCTCGGCGCTCAGCGGCAGGTGCACAGCCATCTGGTCACCATCGAAGTCGGCGTTGAAGGCCGAGCAGACGAGCGGGTGGATCTGGATGGCCTTGCCCTCGATGAGCTGAGGCTCGAACGCCTGGATGCCCAGACGGTGCAGCGTGGGTGCGCGGTTGAGCAGCACGGGGTGCTCGGTGATGACCTCTTCGAGGACATCCCAGACGACCGGACGAGCACGCTCGACCATGCGCTTGGCGCTCTTGATGTTCTGCGCGTGGTTGAGGTCGACGAGCCGCTTCATGACGAAGGGCTTGAACAGCTCGAGCGCCATCTGCTTGGGCAGACCACACTGGTGCAGCTTGAGCTGCGGGCCCACGATGATGACCGAACGGCCCGAGTAGTCGACGCGCTTGCCGAGGAGGTTCTGGCGGAAGCGACCCTGCTTGCCCTTGAGCATGTCGGAGATCGACTTCAGCGGACGGTTGCCCGGTCCGGTGACCGGACGGCCACGACGACCGTTGTCGAACAGCGAGTCGACGGCCTCTTGAAGCATGCGCTTCTCGTTGTTGACGATGATCTCCGGCGCACCGAGGTCAAGCAGTCGCTTGAGTCGGTTGTTGCGGTTGATCACGCGGCGGTAGAGGTCGTTGAGGTCGCTGGTCGCGAAGCGTCCACCATCGAGCTGGACCATCGGACGAAGCTCCGGCGGGATCACCGGAACGGCGTCGAGAACCATGCCCGAGGGGTGGTTGCTGCTGCCGAGGAACGCCGAGACGACCTTGAGGCGCTTGAGCGCACGGGTCTTCTTCTGGCCCTTGCCGGTGGCGATGATCTCGCGCAGCGACTCTGCCTCTGCGTCGAGGTCGAAGTCCTGGAGGCGCTTCTGGATCGCCATGGCGCCCATGTAGCCCTCGAAGTACTTGCCGAAGCGGTAGGTCATCTCGCGGTAGAGCAGCTCGTCACCCTCGAGGTCCTGGACCTTGAGGGACTTGAAGCGGTTCCAGACCTCGTCGAGACGGTCGATCTCGCGCTGCGTACGGTCGCGACGCTGCTTGGCCTCGCGCTCGGCGGCGTCCTTGACCTTGCGCTTGGCGTCAGCCTTGGCGCCTTCGTCCTCGAGTGCCTTGAGGTCCTCTTCGAGCTTCTGCATGCGCTCGTTGACCTCGTTGTCACGACGGCTCTCGAGCTGCTTGCGCTCGAGGTCGATCTTGGTCTCGAGGCTCGACAGGTCCTTGTGACGTGCATCCTCGTCGACCTTGGTGATCATGTAGGCCGCGAAGTAGATGACCTTCTCGAGGTCCTTCGGCGCGAGGTCGAGCAGGTAGCCCAGGCGGCTCGGAACACCCTTGAAGTACCAGATGTGCGTGACCGGGGCGGCGAGCTCGATGTGGCCCATGCGCTCGCGACGGACCTTGGATCGAGTCACCTCGACGCCACAGCGCTCACAGATGATGCCCTTGAAGCGCACGCGCTTGTACTTGCCGCAGTAGCACTCCCAGTCCCGGGTGGGACCGAAGATCTTCTCGCAGAAGAGTCCGTCACGCTCAGGCTTGAGCGTGCGGTAGTTGATCGTCTCGGGCTTCTTGACCTCGCCGAACGACCATCCGCGGATGTCGTCGGCGGTCGCAAGACCGATTCGGATTTGATCGAAGAAGTTCACGTCAAGCACGTTGGTCTTCTTTCCCTTTCAGAAGTTCTTGCTGGGCGACGAGGGGTTGAGGCTCTGAACGAACAGAGCGCTCAGACCTCCTCGACGCTGCTGGGCTCACGCCGGGACAGGTCGATGCCGAGTTCTTCGGCGGCGCGGAAGAGATCCTCTTCTGCGTCGCGCATCTCGACGGGCGAACCGTCACTGGAGAGCACCTCTACGTTGAGACACAGGGACTGCATCTCCTTGACGAGAACCTTGAACGACTCCGGGATACCGGGTTCGGGGACGTTCTCGCCCTTGACGATCGCTTCGTACACCTTGACGCGGCCGAGGATGTCGTCTGACTTGATCGTCAGAAGCTCCTGCAGCGCGTATGCGGCGCCGTACGCCTCGAGTGCCCACACTTCCATCTCACCGAAGCGCTGGCCACCGAACTGGGCCTTACCGCCGAGCGGCTGCTGGGTGATCATCGAGTAGGGACCCGTGGAACGTGCGTGGATCTTGTCGTCGACGAGGTGGTGCAGCTTCAGGAGGTACATGTAGCCGACCGAGACGGGATCGGGGAACTTCTCGCCGGTACGACCGTCGAAGAGCACCGCCTTGCCGTCACGCTTGACCATGCGCTCGCCGTCACGGTTGGGCAGGGTCGAGGCCAGGAGTCCCTGGATCTCGTCCTCGCGCGCACCGTCGAAGACCGGAGTGGCGATGTTGGTCGCCGGCTCAGCCTTGTCGGCACCGATCTTGCGGAGCGTCTCGGCCCACTCGTCCTTCTCGTCCTCCGGGATCTGCCAGCCGGTCTTGGCGACCCAACCGAGGTGGGTCTCCAGCACCTGACCGACGTTCATTCGACCGGGGACGCCGAGCGGGTTGAGCACGATGTCGACGGGAGTGCCGTCCTCGAGGAATGGCATGTCCTCGACGGGCAGGATCTTGGAGATGACGCCCTTGTTGCCGTGACGGCCAGCAAGCTTGTCACCGTTGGAGATCTTGCGCTTCTGCGCGACGTAGACACGTACGAGCTGGTTGACACCCGGGGAGAGCTCGTCGCCGTCGGCCGAGTCGAAGACTCGGACGCCGATGACGGTGCCGGACTCGCCGTGCGGAACCTTGAGCGAGGTGTCGCGCACTTCGCGCGCCTTCTCACCGAAGATCGCGCGCAGCAGGCGCTCCTCGGGGGTCAGCTCGGTCTCGCCCTTGGGCGTGACCTTGCCGACGAGGATGTCGCCGTTGCCGACTTCGGCACCGATGCGGATGATGCCGCGCTCGTCGAGATCGGCGAGCATCTCCTCGGAGACGTTCGGGATGTCCCGGGTGATCTCCTCGGGGCCGAGCTTGGTGTCGCGGGCGTCGACCTCGTGCTCCTCGATGTGAATCGAGGTGAGGAGGTCGTCCTGGACAACACGCTGCGACAAGATGATCGCGTCTTCGTAGTTGTGTCCCTGCCACGGCATGAACGCAACCAGCAGGTTGGTGCCGAGCGCCATTTCGCCTTCGTCGGTGCAGGGACCGTCGGCGAGCGGAGTGCCCACGACGACCTTTTGACCTTCGACGACCAGCGGGCGCTGGTTGGTGCACGTGCCCTGGTTGGAGCGCTTGAACTTCGACAGGCGGTAGGTGAAGTTCGAGCCGTCGTCCTGGGTGATCTCGATCGCGTCGGCCGAGACCTCCTTGACGACGCCGGCGACCTTGGCAACTGTGACGTCGCCGGCGTCGACGGCGGCACGGAACTCCATGCCGGTGCCGACGAGAGGCGCGTCGTTGCGGATCAACGGGACAGCCTGACGCTGCATGTTCGAGCCCATGAGGGCGCGGTTTGCATCGTCGTGCTCGAGGAACGGGATCAGCGCCGTGGCGACCGACACCATCTGTCGAGGCGACACGTCCATGTAGTCGACATCAGCGGCGGGACGAAGCTCGGCCTCGCCACCCTTCTGACGCACCAGGACCATGTCTTCGGCGAAGGTGCTCTTGTCGGTCAGGATCGAGTTGGCCTGCGCGATGATGAAACGGTCTTCATCGGTGGCGGTCAGGTAGTCGATCTGATCGGTGACCTTGTTCTTGACGACCTTGCGATAAGGCGTCTCGACAAAGCCGAACGAGTTGATGCGACCGTATGACGCGAGCGAGCCGATCAGACCAATGTTGGGGCCTTCAGGGGTCTCGATCGGACACATACGACCGTAGTGCGACGGGTGGACGTCACGGACTTCGTAGCCTGCACGCTCACGCGACAGACCACCCGGTCCGAGGGCCGACAGACGACGCTTGTGCGTCAGGCCCGCGAGCGGGTTGTTCTGGTCCATGAACTGCGACAGCTGCGACGTTCCGAAGAACTCCTTGAGCGCAGCAACCACGGGGCGGATGTTGATCAGGGTCTGCGGCGTGATGGCCTCGACGTCCTGGGTCGTCATCCGCTCACGTACGACGCGCTCCATACGCGCAAGACCGGTGCGGAGCTGATTCTGGATCAGCTCGCCCACGGTGCGCATACGGCGGTTGCCGAAGTGGTCGATGTCGTCGGCCTCGACGATGGTCTTGCCGGCCGGGGTGTCCAGCTCGGCGTCGCCATTGTGCAGGGCAACGATGTACTTGATCGTCGAGACGATGTCGTCGATCGTCAGCGTCTGCTGGTCGAACGCTTCGTCGGCGCCGAGCTTCTTGTTGATCTTGTAGCGACCAACCTTGGCGGTGTCATAGCGCTTGGCGTTGAAGTAGTAGTTGTCCAGCAACGTCTGCGCAGCTTCGCGGCTCGGCGGTTCGCCGGGACGCAGCTTGCGGTAGATGTCGAGGAGCGCCTCGTCCTGCGTGGTCGTGTTGTCCTTCTCCAGGGTCAGGCGGATCGACTCGTACTGGCCGAACTCCTCGAGGATCTGGGCCTCGGACCAACCGAGGGCCTTCAGCAGCACGGTGACGCTCTGCTTGCGCTTGCGGTCGAGACGAACGCCGACCATGTCGCGCTTGTCGATCTCGAACTCGAGCCAGGCACCACGCGAAGGGATGACCTTGGCGGTGTAGATGTCCTTGTCGGACGTCTTGTCCGGCGTGCGCTCGAAGTAGACACCCGGCGAACGGACGAGCTGGGACACGACGACACGCTCGGTGCCGTTGATGATGAACGTGCCCTTGTCGGTCATCAGCGGGAAGTCGCCCATGAACACGGTCTGGCTCTTGATCTCGCCAGTCTCGTTGTTCATGAACTCCGCGGTGACGAACAACGGTGCGGCGTACGTGACGTCGCGATCCTTGCAGTCCTCGACGGAGTACTTGGGAGGCTCGAAGCGGTGATCGCGGAACGACAGACTCATCGTCTCGGAGAAGTCCTCGATCGGGGAGATCTCCTCGAAGATCTCCTCGAGACCGGACTTGGTCGAGATGTCGGTGCGACCGGCTGCGAGCGCTTGCTCGACTCCGGCCTTCCAAGAGTCGTCGCCGATAAGCCATGCAAAACTGTCGGTCTGCAGAGCCAACAGCTCCGGGACCTCGAGAGGTTCTGCAATTTTGGCGAATGAAATGCGACGTGGCTGAACAGGTGCGGCGGTGCGCGAGGCGGCCAAGAGGGGTCCTTCCAAGGGCTCGCGGGCGGGTGTCTCGGTGGGGGTGCTCCGCGCACGCCAATCGACCCCGGTCAAGGGGCGCCTTCCAACCTGCATTTGGAGGAGGGCATGGCACGGCGAACGCGAAAGTTCAGTGTAACCCTCTCGACACACGGAAAGCAAGAGGGGGTCTTGACAATGGACCTCGGGTGAGGGATTCTATTTGGCTTTTTCTCGTACGTGCGTGCGCTGAGACTCAGAGAGCGCGGATGTCGCTGACGAGCCAAACGCCGTCGGTCTTGACCATCGACACCGTGATGCGGTTGCCGAACACGGTTGGTTGGTCGGAGCCGGAGACCAAACGGGCCTGATCCACGAACACCAGGATGTTGGCCTTGTTGGGCGAGCAGCTCGCACCGCAATCGATCGCCGCGGCATTTCGTGCTGCCGCCTGCACCACGATCTTGCGTTGCGGGGCAAGATCGGTGAGCGCCGGTGCGATCTTGTCGAACTCCTTGGCGAACGCCGGCGTCATGATTGCCTTGGCATCCCGCAGGTGGTCGGGGAGCTTGTCGTACCTGAAGGAGAAGATCGTCTCGGAAGCCACGCTGGCTGCCTCGGCCGCCTGCTCCTGAGCCGTGGTGACATCTCCCCCGCCGCGATGCTCGCCGATGCCCTTCGCGAGAAGGAAGCCACCCAGCACGAGCGCCGCAATCGCAAGCAGCGCCACTGGTACGAAGACCCGAAGGTCACGGGGCGTCGCACGGATCGGCGCTGCAGCGTCGGAAGTCTGCTGGCTGACCGAGCCGACCGGAGCAGTCTTGGATCCTGGCTTCACGACGCCAGTGGTTGCGGGCTTGGTCACCGTGGTGCTGTCGGTTGAGTCGCTGACCTCGGCCTTGCGGATCGAGACCTTCTTGGCCGGAGCCTTCTTGGCCACGCCTGACTTGGCGGCTGGCGTCTTCTTGACGCCCGGCTTCACGACCGGACCCTTCTTCGCCTTGGCCCGTGGCGTCTCGCTGGCGGCACGTCCGGGAGTGCTCTCGCCTGCGATGCGTCTACGGCGGATCGGCCCTTCGGAGCCACTCATTTGGCTGCTCCCTCAGTTGTCGCAGTGGGAGTCGGCGTCGGTGTCTCGGGTGGAGTGGTTGCGGCGGTCACAGGTGCCACGCTCTCGAAGTTCGAGACCAGCCATTCACCCTTGATCTTCTCGAACGAGACGATCCAGCGGAAGTGACGCTGCACAGCGGCCTTGTTGTCCGTGTTGGAAATGGACGCATCGACCGCAACCATCACTTCGGCGGAGTCCTTGTCGATGCTGTCGACAGCGGTGGCCAACAACTTTGCGTCGCCGCTGGTCTGCTTCTTGTCCTTGATGGCCGTGAAGATCGCGTTGGTCACCTCGACGAACTGCGCCTTGTACTTCGGGCTCAGCAGGGCACTCAGTCGCTTCTGGTAGTCGGAAACGTCAGCGACGTCATAGGTGTTGTAGGACACCGCGAAATCGGACGCTCTCGACAAGACCTGCTTGCGGTCCTCTGACGATCCATCTGCCGGGCTGGTGAGAAGCAGTGCGCCGCCGACAGCGGCGAGCAATATCCCCACAACGCCGACTGCGGCGGTCTTCTTGAAGCTTCGCGCGCGACTGATCCATCCACTCACTGAGTTACTGGTCCGAGCACGAGCCACTTCCAAGAGTCCTTTCCGGTGAACGACACATCTCGCAGAGCATCGCTGCTCCCATTTGAAGCGGCCGCTCTGTGGAACACCGTCTTGGATGACTGGCGCGAGATGTCGTTCTCGACCTTACAGTCAAGGTTGGTAACGAACGGGACGTCCGTGATGTCTTCGGGGTCGCGACGCGGACGATAGCCAGAAGCCTCGCCTCCGTCGTCAATGTAGGTGCAGGCGCCGGGCGCTTCCTGTCCCGGCGGGGGCTCGGTGATGATGCCGAAGGTTGCATCGAACTCACCCTCGTCCGAGCTCGCAGCAGTGACGGTGAAGCCACCCTGCAGCAGGTACGGGTACTGGACGAAGATCGACTCAAGACCGGTGACGTTCTTGGAGATCGGTCGCTGTGCGGTGACGAGGTTGTTGACCAGGTTGCCGAGGTCTTCGGAGTTCTCACTGATGAGCTGCCTGAACGCGATCGCGCCTTGAGTTCCCCCGCTGACCAGTCGGCGAAGATCCGGATCGGCGTTGGCCAGCGAGTCGGAGAACAGCGCCAAATTCTTCGAGAACGTCGCCAGTTCGCCTTGCTGGTCAATCTGCGTCTTCAGCACCGACTGGGAGTCGCGGATCAAACCACGTGTGACACCGATGTTGTCAGTTGCGGCGGCGATGAACTCGCTCTGGGCGTCGAGGATCTTGCCCAGGTCGGGGCCAGTGCTCTCGAATGCCTGGCCGAGCTCGTCGACAACTGTGCGCACACTGTCGGTGTTGACCGAGGAGATCAGCGCGTTGAAGTCAATGAGCAACGTCGTCGTGTCGATCGGAATGCGTGTGTTCTCAAGGTTGATCTTGGAACCCGAGGCGAGATACGGACCCGAGTTGGCGCGCGGCTGAAGGTCGACGAACTGCTCGCCGATCGCTGACTTGTTGGCCACGACGGCAAGGACGTCCGACGGAATCTTAGGCGCGTTGTCCTCGATGTCGAGCGTCGCCTCGACCCCGTTGTCCTTGAACTCGAGCTTGCCTACCTTGCCCACCGGAATGCCTCGGTACGTCACCTGCGCACCGGCGAAGATACCGCCGGAGTCCTTGAATTGCGCGGACACCGGGAAGCTTCGGTCGATGAACAACCGGTCGATCTGCGCATAGCGTCCACCGACGAAGGCGCCGCCGAGCACGGTGACGATCGCGAAAACGACCAACTGGATCTTGGTCAACCTGGAGATCATCGTGCCACCACCGGTTCCATCAGGATTCGGCCGACATCGCTCGTCGGTTGACTCGCGGCTGCTACACGACAGGTGCCGAGGAGCTTGCAAATTCCACCGCTTGAGGGCGCCGCGGGGCTCGTCGAGGAGTCGCTTGGAGTCGAGCTGGTGCCCGGCGCATCCCCGCTGGTCGGAAGGTCCGACGGCGACAACACAAGGCCTTCGACCAGATCAACGAGTGCAGGCAGCGGGACGACCGGATCGCCCGCAGGCGCGCCATCGGAGAGCAGACCCGTGAGATCGAAGCTGCCCAAGATGTTCTCCAGCTGCCCTGCGCCAAAGTCCATCTTGGCTGAGAGGTTTGAGTAGTCGCCGAAGCAGGCGCCCACGTTGTTCTCCCGATCGGTGTTGGCACACAATCCCGACGCCTTGGCCACGGTGCCGCCGACGATGCCGTCGGTGAACGGGTAGGTCAGCAGCGCCTTGAAGTCGTAAGCCAGGTCATCGCCGGCCTTGGCCAGCTGGGTCAGGATCGGTTGCAAGGCCTTGAAGTCAGCCACAGTGTCGGCCTTCGAGCGCTTCACGACGTCCGTCGCGACGCTGCTGAGCCGATCCAGGGACTGGAGCAGCTTGACCAGGTCTCCGCGTTGCTGATCGAGCACCTTGAATGCCGCTGGCAGCTCGTCCAAGGCGCTGGTGATCGAAGACTTCTGCTTGTTGGTTTGAACAGCCAGATTGTTGACCTTCTCCAAGGAGGTGAGCAACGTCTGCTTGTTGTCGTCCAGCTGAGCCAGGAAGTCAGTGCTCGAGGCGATGAATTGCTTGACCTCTCCCTCATTGCCTTCGAGGGCCTTGTTGAGCTCACGCATGATCGTGTTGGTCTTCTCCAGTCCACCGCCGTTGAACAGCAGCGAGGTCGCGCCCAGAACTTCTTCGATCTCGGGGTTGCGACCGGAGCGAGTGAGCGGAATCTTGTCGCCATCACCGAGCGTGCCCACAGCACCTTCTGCCGGGGGCGCCAGGGAGACGAACTTCTCACCCAGGAGGCTGGTCTGTCGGATCGTGGCCTCGGCGTTGTCCGGCAGCTTGGCGTTCCTGTTGATCTTGACGGTCACCAGTGCTGTCCAGCCGTTCAACGTGATGTCGGAAACTTCACCGACGGCGATCTCGTTGACCCTGACAGCGCTTTGCGGGACGAGGTCGAGAACATCGCGGAACTCGACCTTGACGGTGTAGGGATCGCTTCCGAGGTCGGCGCCACCGGGCAACGGGATGTCGTACGGCGTGAATCCACAGCCGCTGACTCCGAGAGCTGCGACCGCACCGACGACGGCTGTGCGAAGAACGTTTGTACGCATCACTGGACCGCCAACATCTCACGCAGCGAGGTATGGACCCGCTCCGGTTGTGGGGAATCCTGCGAAGCGACAGCAGCGCGCGGATGCGGAATCTCAGGTGGCGGAGGGAACTTTGCGGCGAGGTCCTTGAGCGTCTGGCAGGTCTCGCCTTCAGCGGACGACTCACCCAGGAGTGCGCAAAGGAAGCTCGCGGGATCCTTCAGACTGCCAGCGACCAACTCAGGCACATTGGCCCGGGTGTTGAGCGTGCCGTACTTCGCGTAGTAGGCAAGCGATACGTTGCTCAGCGCGGTGGGAGCCGTGATCGAGGACTCCTCAAGCTCGCTTTGACGATTTGCGAACACCTTGGTCACCGACTGAAGATTCTCGATGTTGGTGCGCAGGACACCGCGGTTTTCCTTGACGAGGCTGTGCACGTCAACCAGAGCGAGGCTGAGTGCCTTCAATGTGTTCTCCAGATCGACTCGTTCTCCGGCGAGGACCTCAGAGACCCGCGCCGTGCTGGTGTTGAACGATCTGACGGAGGCGTCATTGGCCTTCAGCAGCTTCACGAAATCGCCGACCTCGCGCAGGCTGCCGAACAGCTCTTCCTTGTTGTTGGACAACGTCGTGCTGAGCTTCGCAAAGTTGGAGATTGTCGTATTGAACTGAGCACCCTGTCCGTCAAACTGACGAGCCGTGTTGTCGATCAAATTGCTGAGCGATCCCTCTTTGTTGGCTCCCTTGGGTCCCAACGCGACCGAGAGGTCGTCCAACGACTGGTAGATCTGATCAAGTTCCACTGGCACCGCGGTGCGATCGACAGGGATGAACCCGCCGTCTTTGAGCGTCGGCCCGCCACTGTAGGCCGGAGCGAGCTGGATGAATCGGTCGCCGACGATTGACGGGGACACGACAACTGCCTTGACGTCGGCCGGAAGCTTGTACTTGGAATCGTAGGAGAGCTTGACCCGCACGACGTCGCCACGGGGGGTGAGGCTCTCAATCGTGCCGATCGGCACGCCGAGAACCTTGACGTCGGAGTTCTCGTATACCGAGTTGACCTGGTCGAACTCAACCGTCACATATCGCTTGTCGTCGCCGCCGCCGAAGAGCAGCATCGCGGCAGCAAGAAGCATGAGGACGACGAAGGCCACGGCCGCCTTGGAAAACGATCCGAATCTCTGCATGACTGCTCCGGTACTCACGGCGTACCCGCCAATGCATCCTTGAGCTGCTGTGACACGCCAAGACCCGGCGCGCCGACATTCAGGAAGGTGTCGAACCAGGGGCCTGTGCCAAGGGCGTTGGCGAACACTCGGGTGAACCCGGGGTAGATCCGCAGCGACTCGTCGATGCTTGCCTCGTTCTGTCGCAACATGTCCGTCACCTTCTCGAGCTGAGTCAGTGCGGGATTGAGGTCGGCACGCGTGCCCTTGACCAAGGCCCGGAGCTCGTTGGAGATGTTCTCCGTGGAGACCAACAGGGTGTGGATCGAATCTCGGCGTTCACTGATGGCCTGGAAGAGCACGTCGGAGTCCTTGAAGAGGGTGACCAGCTCATCGTTGCGGGAGTTGAGAACACCGGACACCTTCTTGAGGTTGACCAGAAGCGAGTTGATCTGAGCGTCACGTGCCGCGAGGTTGCTCGAGAGGGCCGAGAGCCCCTTGATGGCTCCGCGGAACTCGTCGGGGGTCTGCGCGGCAATGTCGTTGAGCGAGTCGAGCGCCGCGGCCAATGCCGGGACGTCGATCTGGTCGGTGTTCTCGCTGAAGTCGGAGAACGCCTGGACCACATCGTAGGGAGGCGTGGTGCGTGAGACCGGGATCACGGCGCCGGTGGGCAGATCGCCCGGGCCCTTGGGCTGAAGGGCGAGAAATTCTGCACCCAAAAGCGTACGGATCCGGATGTCGGCTTCCGTCTCGACGCCGAGCTTGGTCCCCTTGTCCATCTTGAAGGTGACGCGGACCTTGTCTCCTTGGAGGTCGACCTTCTTGACATTTCCGACGGAGACGCCGGCGACCCGGACTTCGTTGCCCGCCTTGAGCCCGCCGATCTCAGCAAAATCTGCGTAGTAGGTGTCACCACTGCCAATGATCGGCAGATCGTCGGCGCGGAAGGCAGCAAGGATCATCAGGGCGATCACCGAGAGGCCGATGACGCCGATGATCACAGGGTTGCGTTCGCGGAAGGGCTTCACGACTCACACCTCGGTCCGCCGACGTCGAATCCTTCGTCGCCGCCAACCTTCAGGGTGGTCTCTGGCACCACGACGACCGGTCCGACCTTGATCTCAGGTATGACGATGTTTCCCTTCAGCTCACACAGGAAGAAGTTGAACTCCGATCCCGAGGATGCAGCGTTGCCCAGCTTGGTCATCTTGAACGGCAGGATCTGCAATGAGTCGGACACGTACGTCAGATTCTGCGGAGTGCTCAACTTCTTGGTGAGGAGGTTGAGCTGGTGGATGTCCTCGGTCAAGGCGGGCCGTCCCTGCACCAGGAGGTCCGCTGTCTCATTCGACAAGGCGGAGATCGAGTCGACCGAGTCAAGGATCGCGTTGCGATCAGTCTTCAGGCCCGTGATGAACTGCTGCAGCGTGTCGATCGTGTCGGTGAATTCCTGGTCGCGGCTACCCACGGTTTCGAGCACGTCATTGAGGTTGACGATAACGTCACCGATGAGCTGGTCTCTGCCTGCCAACGTGTTCGTCAATGACGAGGTGCGGGCCATCAGCGTCTGAACGTTGCCGCTCTCGCCCTGCAGTGTTTGCACGATCTCGTAGGCGAACTTGTTGGTGTCCGCAGGGGAGAGCGCCTGGAAGACCGGCTTGAAACCGTTGAGCAGGACGTTGAGATCTAGAGCTTCCTGAGTGCGACTTTCCGGAATGATGCTGTTGGGCTTGAGGGTCTTCTTGGCACCATCAGCACCTTGGGACAGCGCCATGTAGCGCTGGCCGACCAGGTTTCGGAACTTGAGGGTGGCGTTCGTGTTTTCCGTCAACGGAGTGTCACCGTCGACAGCGAACGTGACGAGGGCCTTGTCGCGGTTGACGATGTCAACCTTCTTGACCGAGCCGACCACCACGCCGGCGATTCGAACGTCATCACCCTTTGCCACGCCGGTCACGTCTCCGAAGACCGCTTTGTACTCTGTGCGGTTGCCGAATGAACCATTGCTGAGAATCAGCATCAGGACCAGCGTGAATATGCCGGTGATGGCCAGGAAGAAGCCCAGCTTGATCGCGGCGGAGATTGACTCCTTGTCGATCTGCTTCATCGGATGCTCACCTGCGTTCCACGCAGCATCGGGCCGACGAGCAGCGAGCCCAGATCGGGTATGTCAGAGGATCGCAGGCCCAGGACGCCTGCCAGCAGCGCGTTGAGCTGGGCGCGTTCATTTGCTGAGTCAACCCCTTCAAGGCTGGGCGAGACGAGGTTGACCAGATCGGTGCTTGAGACAGCCGCTCGGTTGTAGTCGGAGTCATCTCCGAACATCCCATTGTGCGAATGGTCGATGCCGACCAGTCGGAACACTTCCGGATCAGGTCCTGGATAGGGCCCGGCCTCGGTGTTCTGGCCGTACTTGTTGATGCCCTTCACGATGTTGTCGAGCTCCAGGCAGGTGGGCTGAGTCGCGGGGTTGGTCTTGAACGTCTCGCGGGACGGCACCTGCGCGTGCTCGGACTCGTTGTAGGCATCGGGCTGGTTCTGCGGCGGAATCAGTTCGGTGGTGATGTGCAACATGTTCTCGCGGTAGGTGCTGTCGACCATGGGAATGATCTTGCGCAGCGCGCCGAGGAAGCACGGGAACGTCGAGGTGTACCTCGCGGCAACCTCAAGGATGGGGCGTCCCTCCTTGGCCAAGGTGACAAGGTTCTCGCCGTTGTCCTTGGTGAACGCCGTCAAGGTGTCGGCCAAGTTGGCGCCCTCTTGGTAGAAGGCGGTGAACTGGGACTTCTTCGACAACACGGTGTTGCCCGTGGTCACCGAGTTGCGGAGCAACCGAGCCAGATCCGGGATCGCCGCGGCATAGCCGTCGGCGACAGTGCCGAAGTTCTTGAGGTCGTCGATCAGGAGCGGAAGATCAGGGTTGGTCTCCTGCAAGTAGTCGTTGATCGTGACAAGTGTTTCGCCGAGCTTCTCGCCTCGCCCCTCAAGGGCTGTTGCGAGCGCGCTGAGCGTGTAGTTGAGGTTGACCGGGTCAACGGCTGTGAGCAGCGGGTAGAGGTCGTTGAGCAACGTCTCCACCTCGATCGGAACTTCCGCCTTGGTGATGACGTCGCCCGCCTTCAGGGTGGCTCCGCTGACATCGTTCTCCGGCGGGATCAGCGAGACGTACTTCTCGCCGAACAACGTCTTGGGGATCAACTGCGCGGTGACACCCTTAGGCACGTCCTTGATCAGCTTGGGATCCATAGCCATGGTCAGCTTGACGCCCTCGCCGTCCTGCTCGACCTTGCGAACCTCACCGACGATCATGCCGCGGAGCTTGACATCGGCATTCTGCGGGAGGTTGAGGCCGGTCGTGGAGGTGGTCAGCGTGACAGGAACCGACGAGACGAAGGCCTTCGTGAAGAAGGCATTGGTCAGCCACACGAAGAAGATCAACATCGCGATGAACGCCGCGCCCAAGACCTTGAGGGACAGCGACCGTTCGAGTACGGGAGTGCGTGCCATGGGTCAGCCCGCCAATCTCACGGTGACGTTGGTGCCCCAGATCGCCATCGAGGCGAGGAGGTCGACCACGTTGATCGCGACGATCGACGTGCGAACTGCGAGTCCCACGGCGACACCCACACCGGCAGGTCCGCCGCTGGCGTAGTAGCCGTAGTAGCAGTGGATCATGATGACGACGACGGCAAAGATGAGAACTTTCGCGAACGACCACAACACATCGCCGGGTGGCAGAAATGTCGTGAAGTAGTGGTCATAGGTGCCCGCGCTCTGCCCGTTGAGCTTGGTGATCGTCAGCCTCGTCGCGAAGTATGACGACAACAATCCGACGATGTAGAGCGGCACCACAGCGATGAGGCCCGCGATGACGCGGGTCGTCACCAGGAACGGCAACGAAGGAACCGCCATCACCTCGAGGGCGTCAACTTCTTCACTGATGCGCATGGCGCCCAGCTGAGCGGTGAAGCCACAGCCGACAGTTGCCGCCAATGCGATACCGGCGACGATCGGGGCAATTTCACGAGTGTTGAAATAAGCCGAGACGAAACCGGTCAGCGCAGCGGTGCCGAGCTGGTCAAGTGCCGCGTAGCCCTGGATGCCGACCTCGGTGCCGGTGAAGAAGCACATCGCGGTGATGACACCGACTGTGCCGCCAATGACGGCGAGCGAGCCGGATCCGAGCGCCACCTCGGCAAGGAGCCGAACGATTTCCTTGCCGTAGTTGGCGATCGTGCGCGGGATCGACTTGATGACTCGGATGTAGAAGAGCATCTGGCGACCGAGGTTGTCCAGAGCGCCGCCGGCCTTGCCCGGAAGGGCAGTGACGGTGGACAGAGCTGTCTTGTCAGACATCGTCACATTCCTTTCGGTGGCACGAGTTGGAGGTAGATCGCGGAGATGACGAAGTTGACGATGAACAGCAGCGTGAACGTGATGACGACAGCCTCGTTGACCGCATCGCCAACACCCTTGGGCCCGCCCTTGGCGTTCATGCCCTTGTACGACGCGACGATCGCAGCGAGGAACCCGAAGATGATGGCTTTGATCATGCCTTGATACATGTCAGGTAGCTGCGCCAGTGCGGTGAAGGACGCTAAATAGGCTCCTGGCGTGCCGTCTTGGAGCACGACGTTGAACACATACCCGCCTGCGACGCCGACGACCGTGACCAGGCCGTTGAGGAAGACTGCCACAAGCATCACTGCGAGGACGCGAGGGACGACCAGACGCTGGATCGGGTCGATGCCGAGGACCATCATGGCGTCGAGTTCTTCGCGGATGCGGCGCGCACCGAAATCGGCCGCGATCGCTGATCCGGCCGCGCCGGCGATGAGCAGCGCGGTGGCGATGGGGCCAGCCTCACGCACCACGGCAAGCACAGCCGCAGACCCGGTGAATGACTGGGCACCGAACTGCTTGATGAGACCGCCCACCTGCAGGGCGATCACGGCGCCGAACGGGATCGACACGAAAGCGGTCGGCACGATCGTCACCTTGACGATGAACCAGGCCTGAAGGAGGAATTCCTTCAGCTGAAACGGGCTTTTGAACAGCGCAACGATGACGTCAAGCGCGAATGCGAACAGGTTGCCCGAGACTCTGGCCGGACCGGTGATGACACTGGAGCTCACTCCGTCCCCTCTCCCATCGAGGGCTGACGCTCAATCACGCAGCGCCACCGGTTGCCACCGGCGCAGCCTGGCCGAAGGAACCAGCAGGAGGGGTCACGCCGTTCTCACGGCACCATGCTCCAGCTTCACGCTGCGCGCGACGAGGACGGCCGTCGGACGGCTCGAGCTGCAGCGGGAGGGGCGGAAGAGGCGGCATCTCGATGCCGACCTCAGAAGCCAGTTCGTCGGCGTCCTTCTCCTCAGACATGCCGATCGGGCCGACCGTCTGGGCGTTGAGGAACTGCGCGACAACTGGCTCGTCGGAGGTCAGCAGCATTTCGCGCGGACCGAACATCGCCAGGTGGCGGTGGTAGAGGAGACCGATGTTGTCGGGCACGGTACGGGCCGTGTTGACGTCGTGGGTCACGATCAAGAAGGTGGCATCGATCTGCGCGTTGAGGTCGATGAAGAGCTGGTTGATGTAGGAGGTGCGGACTGGGTCGAGACCTGAGTCGGGCTCGTCGATCAGCAGGATCTCGGGATCGAGAACCAGGGCGCGGGCGAGGCCGGCGCGCTTGCGCATACCGCCGGAGATCTCGCCGGGAAGCTTGTTCTCGGCGCCGACCAGACCGGTCAACTCCATCTTGTCCATCACGATCGTGCGGATCTCAGACTCCGACTTGCGGGTGTGCTCACGCAACGGGAAGGCGACATTGTCGTACAGGTCCATCGAGCCGAACATCGCGCCGTCCTGGAACAGCACGCCGAAGAGCTTGCGAATCTCGTAGAGATCCTTCTCCGAGCAGTTGGCGATGTCGGTGCCCTCGATCCAGACGTGGCCGGCGTTGGGCTTCAACAGACCGATCAGTGTCTTGAGGAAGACCGACTTGCCGGTGCCGGACGGACCGAGCATCACGGAGATCTCACCCGCCGGGAGGGTCAGCGAAACGTCTGCCCAGATGGTCTGGCTTCCAAACTTCTTGGTCAAGCCTTCGACGACGATTTCAACGCCCACGGACGGCCCTCCTCGTACGCGTGGTTCGCCGGCTGATCCAGCGAAATCTGATTCATCTTAGATCGGTGATCTGAGACACATGGACTAACGAGAAATTGCACCCGAGGTTACGAACAGCCGCCCGCGGATGAACAACTCATTACTGCCCAGTAGCCCGGACAACCAGCCCAACCTAACTCAGAGCGGCGTCAGGCGTCAGCGATACCTGCCGAATTTGAGACGAAATCACGTTAGACATGACAAAAGGCGCCCCCTCCGAAGAGGGAGCGCCTTTTGCGCGGTCTAGCTGAACGTCACTTGACGGTGACAGCGGCGCCGGCAGCCTCGAGGGCGTCCTTGGCCTTGTCGGCAGCTTCCTTCGTCGCCTTCTCGAGGACAGGCTTCGGGGCAGCCTCGACGAGGTCCTTGGCCTCCTTGAGACCGAGACCGGTGATCGTACGAACTTCCTTGATGACCTGGATCTTCTTTTCACCAGCAGCGTCGAGGATGACATCGAACTCATCCTGATCGGCAGCAGCTTCGCCGCCAGCAGCAGCGCCGGCAGCAGCCGGGGCAGCAGCAGCAGCCGGAGCGGCCGCAGTGACGTCGAAGGTGTCTTCGAATTCCTTCACGAACTCAGAGAGCTCCATGAGGGTCATTTCCTTGAATGCATCCAGCAGGTCGCCGGTGCTGAGCTTCGCCATGGTGGCGTCCTTTCGTTGGAGACCCCGAGGGGGTCCCGATGTGAATCGGGCTTTCAGCCCTCGGTCGTCTCGGCGTCGTCAGACGCTTCGACTGCGGCCTCAGCGGGTGCTTCGGCAACGGGAGCCTCATCGGCCACGGGGGCCTCTTCGGCAGGTGCTTCCTCGGCCGCGGGGGCCTCGGCAGCGGGGGCGGCAGGCGCGGGGCCTGCAGCCAGAATCGACGGATCGCTGGCAGCCTTCGCCTGCAGGGCGCCGAGAACTCGGGCGGCCTGCGACAGCGGGGCGTTGAACAGCGATGCGGCGTTCGACAGGCTGGCCTTCATGCCACCTGCGAGCTTGGCGAGGAGAACCTCGCGCGACTCGAGGTCGGCCAGCTTGTTGATCTCATCAGCAGACATGGACTTCCCGTCGAGGAAGCCACCCTTGATGATGAGTGGTGAGTTGGCCTTCGCGAAGTCGCGCAGTCCCTTGGCCGCCAACACCGGGTCACCGGTGACGAAGGCGATCGCCGTTGGGCCGGTGAGCAGAGCCATGTCGAGCTCAACTCCCGCTTCCTTGGCGGCGATCTTGGTCAGCGTGTTCTTGGCGACGGCATAGCTGACGTTCTCACCGAGTGAGCGCCGCAGTTCCTGCAGCTGCTTCACGGTGAGACCGCGATAGTCGGTCAGTACGGCGCCGTTAGATTCGCGAAAGCTGTTCGCTAGCGCGGCTACGGCGGCTGTCTTTTCCGCGTTTGCCATGTGTCTCCTTCCAGCACCAGTGGTCGTACGAGGACTGCGACCCCATGGCTGGCATGGAACCGACACGAAAAAGCGTCCCTGCGCAAGGCACGGGACGCTGAGTTAACTGCGATTCGCAACCTGCGCGGGCCACCCGTTCGGGCGCTTTGGGCCGCTCGCGAGAGCAACCACCTGCGGTCTTCGGTAGTTCAAGGATAGGGCACTCCCCCACCCCCACCAAATCGCCGAAACCGAGGCCGCCTGCGGCCGAGCGTTGAGGCGGGTGGCTGAATGCAGATGGCCCGCACCGACGCGTGGTCGGTGCGGGCCATCTGGTCAGCTGATGCTCAGACTGCGTCGTCAGCCGTGTAGTTCTTGGTGCGGCTCGGGTCGACCGGGACACCAGGACCATTCGTGGTCGAGACCGTGACCTTCTGGACGTAGCGGCCCTTGGAGCTGGCGGGCTTGAGACGCAGCACCTCGTCGAGTGCTGCACCGTAGTTCTCGGCGAGCTGCTCGGCGCTGAACGATGCCTTGCCGATCACGAACTGAAGGTTAGCGTGGCGATCGACGCGGAACTCGATCTTGCCGCCCTTGATGTCGCCAACCGCCTTGGCGACGTCAGTCGTGACGGTGCCTGTCTTGGGGTTGGGCATCAGGTTGCGCGGGCCGAGGACCCGGCCGAGGCGACCGACCTTGCCCATCATGTCCGGAGTCGCGACGACGGCGTCGAAGTCGAGCCATCCCTCGTTGACCTTGTCGACCAGCTCGTCGGCTCCGACGTGGTCGGCTCCGGCCTCACGTGCAGCGTCGGCGTTCGCGCCGGTGGCAAAGACCAAGACCCGGGAGGTCTTGCCGGTGCCGTGCGGGAGGTTGACGGTGCCGCGCACCATCTGGTCGGCCTTGCGGGGATCGACGCCAAGACGCATGGAGACATCCACGGTCGAGTCGTAGTTCTTGCTCCCCGACTCCTTGGCCAGCGTGGTGGCCTGGAGGGGTGTGTAGAGGTTGTCCTTGTCGATCTTGTCGGCAACCGCTCGGTATGCCTTGCTGTGCTGTGCCATCTTCTGGTTCTTCTCTCTGTGTTGACCAGTTGTGGTCTAAACGGGCCCAGCCGGCCCTGCCACGTGCTTCTTGGAAAATTTTGGTCTGGGTGGGATGTTTCAGTCGGTCGTGACGCCCATCGAGCGCGCAGTGCCCTCGACGATCTTCATGGCTGCATCGATGTCAGTCGCGTTGAGGTCAGGCATCTTGGTCGTGGCGATCTCACGGATCTGATCCTTGGAGATCTTGCCGACCTTGTCCTTCTGCGGGACAGCCGAACCCTTCTTCAGACCGGCGGCCTTCTTGATCAGCTCAGCCGCCGGAGGCGTCTTGGTGATGAAGTCGAACGTACGGTCTTCGTAGATCGTGATCTCGACCGGAACGACGTTTCCACGCATGGACTCTGTGGCCGAGTTGTAGGCCTTGCAGAACTCCATGATGTTGACGCCGTGGGGGCCGAGCGCGGTGCCGACGGGCGGCGCCGGGTTGGCCATACCGGCCTGCAGCTGCACCTTGACGATGGCTGCAACTTTTTTCTTGGGAGGCATTTCTCGGGTCCTTGTGTGAATGGTTGTTGCGTGGTGGGTGCCGGTTGGCTCAGACCTTCTGGATCTGGGTGAAGCTGAGCTCGACCGGCGTTTCGCGACCGAAGATCTCGACCAGGGCCTTGACCCGCTGTGCGTCGATGTTGATCTCGGTGATGGTCGCGTGCAGCGTGGCGAACGGTCCATCGACGACCATGACGGAGTCGCCGACGATGAAGTCGGTGAACTCGACCTTGGAAGCCTTGGCCTGCTGCTTTTCGGGGGTGTCAGTTGCTGTCGCAACTTCTGCCTCCACTGCCGGGGCGAGCATGCTCTCCACCTCGGCAAGACTGAGGGGCACCGGCTGGTGGGAGTTGCCCACGAATCCGGTGACGGACGGCGTGTGGCGAACGACGCCCCACGACTCGTCGGTGAGGTCCATACGGACCAGGACATATCCGGGGAGGACGGTGCGCTTGACGAGCTTGCGCTGACCGTTCTTGATCTCGGCGACCTCTTCGGTGGGCACGACGACCTCGAAGATGAAGTCTTCGGCGTTCAGCGACGTGGTGCGGTTCTCGAGGTTGGTCTTGACCCGCTTCTCCATGCCGGAGTAGGTGTGGACGACGTACCAGTCGCCGATCTGGTTGTAGAGACGATCGCGGAACTCAGCCAACGCATCGGCAACGGGCTCATCGACGGCCTCGTCGGCGTCAGCTGCATCGGCCACCGGTGCGTCTGCGTCCGGTGCCGCGTCCTCGGCGGGAGCCGCGTCTTCGGCCGGCGCCGCGTCCTCGGCCGGCGCCGCGTCCTCGGCCGGCGCCGCGTCGTCGACCGGAGCTGCATCGTCGGCGGTAGCCGTGTCGTCGGCCGGAGCGTCAGGTGTCACTGCGTCGACCTCCGGGGTCGCCGAGTCCGTCTCGGAGACCTCGTCGGTCTCGGAGCTGGTCTGCGGGTCGATGCCTTGAGTCACAAATGATCCTTTGATCTCTTTAAGCGAATATCTTGAACATGGCCTTGCCGAACCCGAAGTCGAGTCCGGCCACGAAGGCCATCATGATGAGCACGAACACGAGGACGACCCAGAAGTAGTTGACGACCTGCGGACGGGTCGGCCACACAACCTTCTTGAGCTCGGCGATGACCTGCCGGTAGAACGTGATCGGTGACGTGCGCTCCGACTTGCCGGTCACCTCATGCCGTTCGCTCACAGTTCTCCTTCATTGCTTCGTTGTTGTCGTCTCTTGCAGGGCACGAGGGACTTGAACCCCCAACCTTCGGTTTTGGAGACCGGAGCTCTACCAATTGAGCTAGTGCCCTAGGCCAATTTCACGCTGGCGCCAATCCTGGTGAGGGCATGACGATCTAGAGTGAAGATTCACCGGTGGGGTCAAGTGTACGGGGTGCGTACGGTCTCCGTCGAACTGAGTCCGAGCGACCCAATGGCAGGATTGCACACATGGGCATCCGCAGAGTCTCGTCGTTGCCCAAGGCACATCTCCACCTCCACTTCACCGGATCGATGCGGCACTCGACACTGCTCGAGCTGGCCGAGCGCGACGGCATCCGCCTGCCGACGTCTCTGACCGATGAGTGGCCACCCCAGCTCGTCGCCACCGACGAGAAGGGCTGGTTTCGATTCCAGCGCCTCTACGACCTGGCACGTTCTGTGCTGCGCACCGAGCACGACGTACGCCGCCTGGTGCTCGAGGCAGCTCTCGACGATGCAGCTGACGGATCGGTCTGGACCGAGATCCAGGTCGACCCTTCGGGGTACGCCGCGAAGTTCGGCGGTGTCACGGCTTTCACCGATCTGGTCATCGATGCGGTGCGCGACGCGGGTCAGCAGGCCGGCATCGGCATGGGGGTCGTCGTCGCCGCCAACCGCACCCGCCATCCGCTCGACGCCCGCACCCTGGCCAGGCTGGCCGCGCAGTACGCCGGCAGAGGCGTGCTCGGATTCGGGTTGTCCAATGACGAGCGACGAGGCAACACGACCGACTTCGCCCGCGCGTTTGCCATCGCCGAGCGCGCCGGCCTCGCGCTACTCCCCCACGCCGGCGAACTGCTGGGACCCCAGCACGTCACCGACTGCCTGGATCACCTCCACCCCGACCGCATCGGCCACGGTGTGCGATCGGCTGAGAACGACGCGCTGCTCGACCGGCTCGCTACCCAGGGCGTGGCCCTCGAGGTCTGCCCGACCTCCAACGTGTCACTCGGCGTGTTCAGCACGCTCGAGGAGGTGCCCGTGCGCAAGCTCGTCGCCTCAGGCATCAACGTGGCGCTCGGCGCAGACGATCCCCTGCTGTTCGGATCGAGCCTGGCGGGTCAGTACGCCGTGCTCCGAGCCGCCCAGGACTTCGACGATGCCGAGCTGGCCGAGCTCGCCCGCATGTCCATCCGCGCCTCGTACGCGCCCGCTGAGATCGTCACACCTGCACTCGAAGGCATCGATGCCTGGCTGACGTCGGAGCCCTCATGACAGCAGATCAATCGCCCGCCTGGGGCACCGTGCCACCGGTCCAGCACCCGATGGCCCGCCGATCGATGATCTTGGGACTCCTCGGTCTCATCGGCTTCTTCTGTCTGGTCGTGCCGGTGCTGCTGAGCCCGTTTGCCTGGTACTACGGCGCTGTCGCGCGCCGCGAGATCGACCGGGCGCCCGACCGTTGGACCGGGAGAGCAGATGCCACCACCGGCATGATCTGCGGAATCATCGGCACCGCCCTGCTCGCTCTGGCCATCGTGATCGGCGCTCTGGTCGTCGGAGCGCTCGCCCTGGCGCTCAGCATCGACTACTGAGGTCGGCTCAGAGCTCGCAGCCGACCAGGACCGGCTCGTTGACGAGGGTGATGCCGTAGGTGGTGCGCACGCCGTCTCGCACCTCACGAGCCAACGCCAGCAACTCGCTGGTCGTGGCGCCGCCGCGATTGGTGAGCGCCAGAGCATGCTTGTTCGACAACGTGGCGTTGCCCGAGCCGTACCCCTTGCCGAAGCCCGCGTGGTCGATCAGCCACGCGGCACTCGACTTGATCGTGCCGTCGGGCTGAGCGAAGCGGGGAGCATCGTCTGGGAGTGACGCCGCCTCATCCGCCGTCAGGATCGGGTTGGTGAAGAACGATCCCGCGCTCCACGTGTCATGGTCGGCCTCATCGAGAACCATGCCTTTGCTGCGCCTCAGCGCCAGGACCGCTTCGCGGACGTCCGCGATGGGTGCACGGTCACCAATCTCGACTCCCAACGAACGAGCGAGCTCGGCGTACGCGATGGGGGCGCCCAGATCGCCGAGCACCAGCTGAAAAGTGGCCGACAGCACGACGTACCGGTGCGGCTCGACCTTGAACCTGCTTGAGCGGTAGGTGAAACCGCAGTCGGTGGCCGCGAAGGTTCGGACTGATCGATCGAACCGGTCATAGGCACGGACCGAGGCGATGGTCTGCGCGACCTCCTGACCGTATGCGCCGACGTTCTGGATCGGCGTTGCGCCGGTGGTGCCGGGGACACCGGAGAGTGCCTCTACGCCGACCCACCCCTCGGAGACCGCCCGCCTGACCACGTCATCCCACGGCTCGCCGGCGGCGACCGTGACCATCGCACCGCTGCAGTCATCGGCGTCGACCGTGATGCCGCGGCTCAGCACCCGGATGACCGTGCCGTCGAACCCCTCGTCGGCGACCACGAGATTGCTTCCACCGGCGACCAGCAGCACCGGATCGGCGGCCTCGTCGGCTACTCGTACGGCATCGATCAGCTCGGCCTCGGACGTGGCTTCGAGAACTGCCTTGGCAGGACCGCCCAAGCGCAGTGTCGTCAGGTCGGCCAGGTCCATGGCCGCGACGCTAGCAGCCACGGGCGCCCGATGAATGACGAAGGCTCCCACCGGCAATAGCCGTGGGAGCCGTCGTGCAGGTTGGTGGGTTCAGCGCGTTTCGCGGTGCAGCTGGTGAGCCTTGCAGCGCGGGCAGAACTTTTTGAGGTCGAGACGATCGGGATCGTTGCGACGGTTCTTCTTGGTGATGTAGTTGCGTTCCTTGCACTCGGTGCAGGCCAAGGTGATCTTGGGACGAACGTCTGAGCTCTTGCTGGCCACGAGGGTGCCTCTTCTTGATTGATGATGTTGCGGGTCTTGCGATGTCGTTCGGTAGCTGGGGCGGGAGTCGAACCCGCGACCCCACGATTATGAGTCGTGTGCTCTAACCACCTGAGCTACCCAGCCGCAACGGGCACGAGTCGCCCCGCGTCCGAAGGACTCTTGATGCTGCGAGTCCAGAGCCCCTTTACGGAATCGAACCGAAGACCTTTTCCTTACCATGGAAACGCTCTACCGACTGAGCTAAAGGGGCAAGCCGACGTCCCAAGATACACGGTCGGCGACCCGAAATCGAAATCGGGTTCCTCCCTGCATCAGGCGGGTTTGGAAGCGGCGGCGAGACGCGCCGGCCAGAGCGGCCCTTCGTAGATCAACCCGGTGTAGCCCTGGACCAGATCTGCTCCCGCATCGAGCCGCTTTCGGACGTCGTCGGGAGTCGTCACACCGCCGACCGAGATGATCGCCAAACGATCACCGACCCGCTGCCTGAGCTGGGTGAGCACCTGGGTCGAACGGTTCGCAAGGACCGGCCCGGACAACCCACCAGCGCCTGCGGCGTCGATCACGTCGCGATCAGTGAGCAACGAATCGGGACGGGCGATCGTGGTGTTGGTTGCGCTGATGCCGTCGAGACCCAGCTCGACCGCCAGATCTGCCACTGCCTCGACATCTGCATCGGCCAGGTCGGGCGCGATCTTGACGACCAGTGGGACTCGCCCACCGTGCGCTCGCTCGCAGACCTCCTTGACCGCGGCCAGCAGCGGCCTGAGCTCGTCGACGGCCTGCAGGTCACGCAGGCCGGGCGTGTTGGGCGACGAGACGTTGACGACGAGATAGCTCGCATGTGGTGCGAGGAGGCGGGCGCTCTCGACGTAGTCAGCAATCGCATCGGCGGGCTCGGTGGCCTTGGTCTTGCCGATGTTGACACCGATGACCGCATCGCGGCCAGACCTTTGCCGCAGCCGATGAAGTCTCGCCGCGACGACTGCCGCACCGTCATTGTTGAAGCCCATCCGGTTCACGATCGCCTTGTCGTCGACGAGGCGAAACAGGCGCGGTTTGGGATTGCCCGGTTGGGCTCGCGCCGTCACGGTGCCGATCTCGATGTGCCCGAAGCCGAGCGCCAGAAGACCCGGCACGGCTCGGGCGTTCTTGTCGAAGCCGGCCGCAAGACCGAACGCGTTGGGGAACTCGATGCCCATCACAGCTCGCGGGGCGTGGGTCTTGGGGAGCGCGAGTCGGGTTGCGAACCGGCCGGCGCGGATCGCCGCGAAGCCACGTTCGTGGGCCTTCTCGGGATCCATGGAGCTGAAGAGGGCGTCGAAGAAGGCGCGGTAGACCACGGACGTCAGCCTATCGCCAGGTGCACTTGTCGGTGACGCCGCTTAGCGTTGGAGCACGACCCGAACAACGACGAGGAGTCAGTCATGAGCACCTTGCACGATCGGCCCAACACGGCACTGGTCGTGATCGACGTCCAGAACGGTGTGGTGGCCAATGCGCACGACCGCGACGGCGTGGTCAGCAACATCAGCGCCCTGGTCGACAAGGCTCGCGCCGCAGACACAACGGTGGTGTGGGTGCAGCACGCCGATGACGAGATGCCCAAGGGTTCCGCTGAGTGGGAGTACGTCCCCGAGCTCACTCTGGCTGACTCCGAGCCGGTGGTTCACAAGTCCTTCGGCGACTCGTTCGAGGGCACCGACTTCGAGGACGTGCTGGCGAGGGACGGCATCGGTCACCTGGTCGTGGCCGGCGCGCAGACCGACGCCTGCATACGGTCGACGATTCATGGCGCGTTCACGCGCGGCTACGACGTGACGTTGGTCGGCGACGCGCACACGAGCGACGACCACTCCGAGTGGGGCGCCCCGCCTCCGGCCGAGGTCATCGCCCACACCAACCTCTACTGGAAATATCACGACGGTCCGGGCCGCACCGCGAGCGTCACCACGACCAACGACGTCGCCTTCGGCCAATGACCGCCGCTATCTGACGTGGACTCCCGCGACTGAGTCGACGTCATCCACCCGGGAGCGGCGCACGGGAGACCACTTTCCGTCGACGCGCTGATGAAGGACCCAGCCGCCCTTGAGGTTCTGGTCCTGTGCCCAGTCAACTGCTTCGCCCATCGAGCCAAAGGATCCCTCGCCGACGAACCGATCGCTGGCATCCCTGAGCTGAAATCTGTGCATCCCACAGCCTCCCTGCCATTTTCATGAGCGGAAGGGGCGGGCGAGCCGGTCGCGACTGCGTAAGCCGCTGGGCCCGCTCGCGCCCTTCCAAGCCACCTGAAGCCGGTCGCTGCTGGCGAATCTCGACTCCTAACCCCCTCAATACCCTCAACGGCTCCGCCCTAAACAGCGCCGGCTTGGCGACTGCCGGAGTACGAGCACCAACCAAGTCATCTCACCCATCAGGACGTGGCACGAATCATGGATTGAAGTGCGGTGCGTGGGGTAACGATCCCGTGCCCGTCAAGCATCTGCGGGAACCAAGCCACGTGGTCACGAAGGACACTCCCATGTACGTACCGCTGGACCCGACGTGCTGATCCCCAAAGCCCGGGGTTCCCTGAGCGAAGCCCTGTTTGAAGGGCTGCGCACCTCCGCCACTTCCTGGGACTCGATCTGCACCGCCCTGCCTGATGACGACGAGGACGTACAGATCGCCCTGTGGGCTCTTTACGAGCTGCACTACCGCGGCTTTGACGACGTTGACGACATGCTTGAGTGGCATCCCGATGTGATCGGCCTGCGGGTGTGCCTCGAGCGCTCCTTTGAGAACGAGCTGCGCGAGCGTACGCCGGACACCGTCATCGAATCGCCGTTCGAGGACGGGTTCTTGCGACTGATGAGCGAGCACGACGGCCCGTCCCTGGCAGCCTTCATCCACCGTGACGCGGATGTCGAGCAGGCACTTGAGGTCCTGCGCATGCGTTCGATCTACCACCTCAAGGAGTCAGACCCCACGTCGTGGGTGGTCCCGCGGTTACGTCCGGCCACCAAGGCAGCGCTGATGGAGCTGCAGTACGACGAGTACGGGTGCGGCGATCCCGATCGCCTCCATGCGGAGATGTTCGCCCGCGGCTTGGAGGCGTGCGGGCTGAGTCCGGAGTACGGCGCGTACATCGACGATGTGCCGCTTGAGGTGCTGGAGCAGAACAACGCCATGTCGCTGTTTGCCCTCAACCGCCGCCTCCGGGGAGCAGCACTCGGGCACCTTGCCGCGTTCGAGTCCACGAGCTCCTTGCCGTCGCGACGCATGTCGCAAGGTCTGAGCCGACTCGGCCTCCCCCAAGCCATGGTCGACTACTACGAAGAGCACATTGAAGCTGACGCCGTGCACGAACAACTCGCCGTACGTTTGATCTGCGGTCGGCTGATCGCCGATGAGCCCGCCCTGTTGCCGGACGTCGTATTCGGCGCTATGACCTGCCTCGACCTCGAGGACCGCTTTGCCGAACGCCTGCTCGGGTCGGTGCGCGCATGAGCGAGACACCCGACGTGATCCTTTGCCCCGGCGGTCCCTTGCTGCTGCGCGGTGACCATCTGGTCAGGGACGCCGATGGCGTCGACCACCGCACTTCACGACCCATGAGTGCCGTGTGCCAGTGCGGGAAGTCCTCACGTCTGCCGTGGTGCGATGGCACCCACAAGGTGATCGTCGACCGAATCTAAAAGTGCAGCCTCACGACAACCCCCGCGTCGTACTCCCTGCACTCAACCAGTCCGAGCTTGCCGTTCAGGTGATCTCGCAGGAGATCGGCCTGACCGGTCGATCCCAACTGGAGCAGTGCGTCACCTTCTGGCGCGAGATGATCACCGATCACCTCGCAGCACACCAAGGCCAGCTCCAGTCCGTCGTTGCCGCCGTCGATCGCGATCAGCGGATCATCTGGAAATCGCCCTGTGTCTGTTGTCGGCACCCAGGGTGGGTCAGCGATGATCATCGCAAAACTCTCGCTCGGCTCGACCGCACGCTCCATGGGGCCCTCACGCACATCGACACGCCCTCCCATCCCGGCGGCCTCCGCGTTGTGAACCGCGAATTCGCACGCCGCCGCGTTGAGGTCGACGAGCACCAGATCTCGCCCGGCCGTTCTGGTCGCAGCCAAGCCGATGTGGCCCACACCGGCACAGAGCTCGAGCACAGGACCGGGCGGAGCTGTCGCCATCAGCTCGGCCGCCCACTTTGCCTGCGCCAACGTCCACGGTCGCGGTCGCAGGACGCGGTGGTCGAACGTGATCGCGAGTCCCCCGAACTCCACGCACTCTGCGGACGGATCGATTCCCATGACTGATGACGCCTCGTACGTCACGGCAACCTCCAAAGGAACGGAAACACGCCGTACCCGCTGAACCATGGGTCAAACGCACCGGAGCGCCGCCGGCAATCGTCAGTGAGAAGGTAGGCCGCCGGTCAGGCGTTCGTGTCGCTCAGCGCTGGTCGCGTTGAGTCCGACGATCTCGACGGTCTTGCCCTTGCGGTCGTACTTCGTCGTGATGGCATCCAGCGAGGCGACCGTGGAGGCATCCCAGATGTGCGAGCGAGTCAGATCGATGACGATCTGATCTGGATCGTCGGCGTACTCGAACTGGGTGTAGAGGTCGTTGCTGGAGGCGAAGAACAACTCACCGGTCACGGTGTAGACCGCCGACCAGGTGCCATCGAGGTTTTCGACGACTGTCCTGTGGGTCTCGGTGAGGTGGGCGACCCGACGAGCAAACAGTGTCATGGCCACCAGCACGCCCACAACGACGCCGATCGCGAGGTTGTGGGACAGGACTGTCACCACGACGGTCGAGACCATGACGGTGGTTTCGCTGCGCGGCATCTTGCGCAGGGTCGAGGGCTGCACCGAGTGCCAGTCGAACGTTCCAACGGCGACCATGATCATGACGGCAACCAAGGCCGCCATCGGGATAAGAGCCACCACGTCACCGAAACCGACAACGAGGATGAGCAGGAAGACACCTGCGAGGAAGGTCGAGATTCGCGTACGCGCCCCCGACACCTTCACGTTGATCATCGTCTGCCCGATCATGGCGCAGCCGCCCATGCCACCGAAGAATCCGGTGATGATGTTCGCGGTGCCCTGTCCCCACGCTTCGCGGGTCTTGTCCGAGTGCGTGTCGGTGATGTCGTCGACGAGCTTGGCCGTCAGGAGGGACTCGAGGATGCCGACGAGTGCCATGGCGAGCGCATACGGCGCAATGATCTTGAGCGTCTCGAGGTCCCACGGCACGTCTGGCATGAACCACGACGGGAGGCTGTTGGGCAGATCGCCTTCGTCACCGACATTGGGGACGTTGGCGGCACCCGCGATGGTGAATGCGGTCAGAGCCACGATGGCGACCAGCGGCGCCGGGACGACCTGATTGATGCGCGGGAAGCCGACGATCACGGCTACACCCACAGCGATCATGGGATAGACCGCCCACGGCACATCGATCATGTGATCGATCTGAGCTTCGAAGATCAAGATGGCCAGGGCGTTGACGAAGCCGACCATGACCGATCGTGGGATGAACCGCATCAGCTTGGCGACACCAGCGAGTGCCAGGAGCACCTGGATGAGACCACCGAGCAGGACCGTGGCAATGAGGAAGTCGTAGCCGTAGTCGCGCATGACGGGTGCAATCACGAGTGCAATCGCGCCGGTCGCGGCAGAGATCATCGCCGGGCGACCGCCCAGGAACGAGATCGCCACCGCCATCGTGAACGACGCAAACAGCCCGACCCGCGGGTCGACGCCGGCGATGATCGAGAAGGAGATGGCCTCGGGGATCAGAGCGAGCGCCACGACCAGTCCGGCGAGGACCTCGGTGCGAAGCATCTTCGGTGACCGCAACGCATTGCGTACGGATGGCTCGAGAGCGGGACGTTGGGTGCTGGCGTTGGGCACAGGGGTGTTCACGGAGCTCCGTTCAAGGGACCACCTGGCCGCGCTGCTGCTCGCTGAGCGAGTGTGCTGACCAGGTGGAGGGGTAGGACCGGTTCACGCGCATCGGCGCGATGCCGACATGATGTCGACGGAAGTCTGCAACCAGCCTACCCTTCCGTAACGGAAGAGTTGAAATCGAGCACTCAGGAGGTCCCGTGGTCACCGACAAGACACCGAATGCTCCGAGTGCCATGCGCATCGGCGAGGTCGCGGCGCGTACCGAGCTGTCGCTTCGCAGTCTGCGCCACTGGGAGGAGGTGGGCCTGCTGCAGCCGTCCGGTCGCACCGACGGCGGGTTCAGGCTCTATTCCGAAGCCGACGTCGAGAAGATCCTGGTGATTCGACGAATGAAGCCGCTTGGCTTCACCTTGGACGAGATGAAGGCTGCCATGTCAGATCTCGACACGTTGCGCACCCCCGGATCACCCTCAGCCCACAAGGATTCGCTCGACAGTCTGACAAAAGTGAAACGGGAGGCTGAAGAACGGCGAACGAGTCTCGCGCGTCAGCTCGAGATGGCTGACGAGTTCATCGGCATCCTCGATCGCGAGATCCAGTAACGCTCCCACCGCGCCGCCACTCACTGGGGGTGAACGGGTGCTTGGCCCATTCGCTCCTCGGTCTCAGGTGAAGCGAGCTCGGCGGTGGCTCGCACTGTGACGATGGCGATGTCGTCGCGTGCCTGGCCGCCCTGGAACTCGAGCACCGCGCCAAGCACCGCTGAGGTCGTTTGCGTCGCATCGTGGGCCACGTCGAGGATCGCCTCGAGACGGTCGACTCCGAACTCGTCTGACCCGCTGCGAGCCTCGGTCACCCCGTCCGTGTAGAGCACCAGAGAGTCACCTTCGGCCAGAGTTCGGTGTGCGTCGTCGAGCTGTGGCGTTTCCAGCACCCCGATGAGAGAACCCCACGTACCGAACTCGCTCACACTTCCATCGGGGCTCAGCAGAAGCGGCAGGGGATGCCCTCCCGAGCTGACGGTTGCCGTCCAACGGCCATCCTCCCTGCGTAGACGCAGTACGAGCACCGTGCAGAACCGCTCGCTGCGATGCGCCAACAACGCCGAGTTGAGCGATCGCAAGATCTCCGACGGTGTGTCCAGCCAGACCGCGAGCGCCCGTACGGAGTGGCGAACGAATGCGGTGACCACCGCGGCGTCGACGCCCTTGCCGCACACGTCACCGAAGACGACCATCCACTCATCGGCGCGAAGCTGGAAGACGTCGTAAAAGTCCCCCCCGACCTCCGAGCCGTCGCCGGCCGGCCGGTAGGCCCCGGAGATCTCGAGTCCTGGAACGTCGGGCATGGAAGGAGGCAGGAAGGTCTGTTGCAACGCCTGCGCAAGCTCGCGGGCTCGCTGCGCCGAGTTCTCGGCTTCCTTGCGAGTGCGGAGCAGCTCCTGCTCGTACAGCCGGCGGTCCCGCGCCTCGAACACCACTGCACGGGTCACCGATTGCGCCGGGCTGTCGCCGTCCCGCATGTTGGCGCTCACGAGGATCGGCACCCTCGACCCATCAGCTCGAAGCAGCTCGAACGCGATCTCGTGAACTTCTCGATGCATCTCGAGCATCGGCCGAAAGTGCGTCTCGTGATAGATGCGGTCCCCAACTGACAGCAGACTCATGAAGGTGGCCTGCCCGACCACCTCGTCATCCGGACGGCCGATCAGCTTCAGGAACTGCGAGTTGGCCGCAGTGATGACTCCATCAGCGCCGACCTCGATGTAGCCGCACGGAGAGTTGGTGAACCAGTCGCTGTCGTCGACGGTCATGCCCGCACGAACGCACTGATTGCCTCGGTCGTCGCGGTGGGAGCGCTCAGATGTGGGCAGTGACCGACCGCATCGAGCACGACGTACGACGACTGCGGCAGGTGGTCACGCACGTACTCACCCGCGCTGACTGGCGCGATCACGTCGTTCTGGCACTGCAGCACCAAGGTTGGTGTCTTCACGTTCGCGAGGTCGGCCCGGTTGTCGGATCTGAACGTGACCTCCGCGAACTGTTGGGCGATGTCGGGGTCCGTTCGACAGAAACTCTCCTCGAGCTCTTCGCCCAGCTCGGGGCGGTCGCTGTTGCCCATGATCACCGGCGCCATGGCGCCCGACCAACCCAGGTAGTTGCTCTCCATCGATCGCAGCAGCTCGTCGATGTCCGCCTCGGAGAAGCCGCCGACATATCCGTCGTCGTTGACATACCGCGCGGACGGGCCGACGAGCACGAGCTTGTCGAACAGCTCAGGACGCTGTGCGGCCGCCAGCACGCCAATCATCGACGAGACCGAATGGCCGACGAAGATCACCGACTCAAGTGAGAGCGCGTCGCAGACCTCCAGGACGTCGAGGGCATAGCCATCCAACGTCGCATAGCGCTGCGGGTCGTACGAGTCCAGATCGCTGCCACCGGCTCCCACGTAGTCGAACGTGACGATCTGGAAGTCACGATCGAACTCCGGTGTCACAAGCCGCCACATGTTCTGGTCGCAGCCAAATCCGTGGGCGAACACGATCGGTTGTCCGCCATCGACCCCAGACACCTTGACGTTGTTGCGTTCCATGGCATCCATGCCTTGAACCCTAGCGATTTGCGAGCAGCACGGCGCCTTTTCGGCCATTACATCCTCACGCACGAATTTCACGACCTTTGACATGCGCAGCGCGTGAGACACCTATACGGTTTCGGGCATGGACGGCGCATCTTCGCTGGCGCAGCATCGGCGTTTCTGCCATGTCGATCTGCCTGTCGGAGTCGGGTCGATTCCCACCGCGCCTGCGGCGTACTGCATGTCCGGGTGGCACGTCCGGGGGATGCCATGACCGTGGACCGCGATTCCGCCCATCCGCAGCGGCTGCTCGGCCTGCGTTTCGAGAAGCGCGACACCGAGCGGGCCTACCAGCAGTGGCGGGTGGACACCGTCACACCCTTCACCCGCATTGGCTACATCGCCTCCACGCCGAGCTGGGTCCTGGTGCTTGTCTCGTTGATCGTCCTCGATCCTGACGGCGCGCGTGCCGCAGGGGTCTGGGTTCTGCTCTGGGTCGTGTCGCTCGTGACGCTGGCCCTGCTGACGATCCCGCGGGCTCTCCGCCACACCGTGATTCCGCTTGCGGCTGCCGCCAACTGCGTGGCCGGGTTCCTGATCGTCTGGTTGCTTTCCGAGGCCGCGCTCAACGGACTGGCCGACCAGACCCAGGCGGGAGTCATGACGGCCGGGGTGCTTGTCGTGATGTTCTTCGGGTTCACGATTTTTCGCATACCTCCCGGTCCCGCACTGATCGCGGTGACTCCATACGCCGCCTACGGCTCCTACCAGCTGTTCCAGAGCTACAACAATCAAGAGCTCGTCGTCGCAGATGCGGGT
Source organism: uncultured Actinomycetota bacterium (assembly GCA_963760105.1). Lineage (GTDB taxonomy): Bacteria > Actinomycetota > Actinomycetes > Propionibacteriales > Nocardioidaceae > Aeromicrobium. The sequence continues at coordinate 15,855 of CAVXBP010000011.1, read as the reverse complement.
TTGCTGGCGGCCTCGATGTGGATCGCCTACCTGGGCTGCTTCTTGGTGTGCATCATCATCGAGATCGTCGGACGGCACGCGTTCGTCCAGGACCAGACCATCAAGACACAGCAAAAGGAGCTGCACCACAGCAGGGAGACCATCCGACGCTACGTCCCTCGCGCCGTGTTCGAGCACATCATCAGAGGTGACACCGTCGCGATTGACGCGCCAACCCGTCGACGGGTGACCGTGCTGTTCGCCGACCTCGTCGGGTTCACGGAACTCGCAGATCGAGTCGAGGCCGAGACGCTGACGCAGGTGGTCAACGACTACATGACCACGATGAGCGAGCTCGTCGACGATCATGGCGGGCTCGTGAACGAGTTCGCGGGTGACGGGCTGATGGCGCTGTTCGGCGCCCCCGACGAGATGGAGGTCGAGGACCAGGCGGCGAGTGCCGTCCGAGCGGCCCAGGCGATGCAGGATCGGCTGCCGTCCCTGAACCTGCAATGGAAGCGTCTCGGCGTCATCCAGCCGATGCGGATGCGAATCGGAATCGACACCGGCTTCCTGAGCGTCGGCAGCTTTGGCTCCGAGGGACGGATGACATACACCGCGATAGGTCTGCACACCAACATCGCGGCTCGCATCCAAGCGCACTGCGAGCCCGGCCAGATCCTCCTGAGCGACTACAGCTGGCACCTGATCAGCGACCGCATAGCCTGCGAGTCCCGCGGCGAGGTGCAGTGCAAGGGCGTGCACTACCCGGTGCCGGTGTATTCACCGTTGGGGGCAGATGCCGGAGTCGGAGGCGAGGGAAACACTGAAGCCCGGCTCCATACGGAACCGGGCTTTGGTGTGGCAGGTAGAGGGTTCGAACCTCTGTAGGCTGAGCCGTCTGATTTACAGCCTGCGCTCTCCAGTCTCGTGACCTGCGGCGATGCCGCATCAAGCTGAACTTGCCCCGGGATTCCCCCACGTTCTCGGCGGCAGTCGGGCATGGTCGGCGCCAGTTGTGTACCCGGGCTCACACCGACGCACAATCAGAGCAGGACCGCACTGGACCCTAACTCGTTGTCGTACCGGGTGATGATGGCACGCAGTTTTTCGCCATCCTGGTCGTACGCGACCGTCTGCACGCCAATGCCATACAGATCACTGAGGGCGGTGTCGGTCAGCATCGAGGCCGCCGGCCCGCCGATTACTTGGTGTCTTGCACCCATCAGCACGACGCTGTCGGCCAGATACAGCGCATGATCGGGGTGATGGGTGGTGAGAAGTACTCCCATGCCGTCTGTGACAAGTTTGCGCAGCAGCGACAAGATTTGCACTTGGTTGTGAAGGTCGAGCCCTGTGGTGGGTTCGTCGAGTACGAGCATGGGAGCGCCTGAAGCAATCGCTCGGGCGATCAGGACCAGTTGCTGCTCGCCTCCGCTCAGGGTCGGAAACTGCCGCTCGGCCAGATGGCCCACCCCAATGCGGTCCATGGCGTCCATCGCGGCAACTTCGTCGTCGCGGGTGGGCGCACTGAAAAGGCTCACGTGGCGCACTCGCCCCATCACCACCATGTCGATCGCCCTGTAGGCAAATGCGCCACCCCTGGTTTGAGGTACGAAACCCACCGAGCAATCGCTCGAGACAGCGCCTTCCTGCGGTTTCGCCAAACCTGCCGCGCATCGGAGAAGGGTCGTCTTGCCACGCCCGTTGGGACCGAGCACCGCGGTCACCGAACCTTCAGCGACAGTCAGACTGACGTTGCGGAACACCCAGTCTGAGCCGGGATACCTGAAGCCGATCGAATCGAGTTCAAGCACGATCCCAAATCCTGTCCCTATTGCGCCGCAGCAGCAAGAAGAACACCGGCGCCCCCAACAGGGCAGTCAGCACACCCAGAGGAATCTCGCCTGCAGTAACCGTTCGCGCGACGGTGTCGATGGTGATGAGATACGTCGCACCCAGCAGGAAGCTAACGGGCAGGAGAAAGCGGTGATCAGGGCCCACCCACATGCGGGCCAGATGAGGGATCACCAGCCCCACCCATCCGACCGCGCCGCTCACCGCGACCGCGCCAGCAACGATGAGCGCGCAGGACAGCAAGAACACCCAGCGGAGCCGGCTCGGCCGCAGACCCAACGAGGTGGCCTCCTCGTCGCCGAGGGAGAGCACGTTGAGTCGCCAGCGAAGCAGCAAGACGACGGCGGTGCCGAGCAGGATCGGAACCATGGCCACGAAGACCTTCGCCCACGTGGCCGTGGCGAGGCTGCCGAGCAGCCAGAAGACGATCGCCGGCAGAGACGAGTAGGGGTCGGCAAAGTACTGGACCAGTCCGACGAGCGCGGCAAAGAAAGAACCGAGCACAACACCGCCGAGCACAACCATGAGCATCGAGGACGCTCGTCCGGCGGTGAGGGCAAAAAGCAGACCCAGTGCAACGAGACCCGACACAAAGGCTCCTCCAACCAGGAATCCTGTGCCAAGACCAAGGAGCAAGGCCACGGCTCCACCGAAGGAAGCGCCTGCCGAGACACCGATGATGTCGGGGCTCACCAATGGGTTGCGGAATGTCGCCTGGAGAGCCGCCCCAGCGACGCCCAGACCACCGCCAACGAGCACTCCGAGGATCACCCGCGGAAGTCGTACCAACTCGACGACAGTGCGCTCGGTCTCTGTCACACCGGCGTCTGGGATAAGCCCGGACGCCAAGATCTGCAGCACGTGCGGAAGGGACACGGTGTAGCGGCCGAGCGAAACTGCCACCACGATCGTGACCAGGAGCGCGACTCCAGCCGCGACGACCGAAAGGGGGCCACCCACTCGCCCTGCGGACACGGTCGTTGCTACTTGCCCATCACGCCGAGAACTGACCGTATTCAGCGGAGCCACCGTTGGCCTCCTTCCACAGCATGGTGTCGATCTCGGTCTGTGTCGGGCTGTAGTTATAGAAGTACTTGTAGTCGTCAACGATCTTGTCTCGCAGTCCGCCGTCCGTCCCGTCCGGGAAGGCGAGCTGCGAGAGCCAGGTCCACATCAGCGGCGACTCGTGACTGGGTGGGTCCCAGCGATATCCGCCCAGCGGCGCACGGTAGACCCGGCGGCCCTTCACCGCAGAGACGTCACGCCAACGCCGGTCTCCGTAGACATCGGCCGGCATGGCCTTGTCAAAGTTGCCGAGCACGATGATCTCGGGATCCCAGTCCAGAGCCTGCTCAAGATCAACAGCAACCAGCCCTTTGACATCCGAGGAGACATTCTCGGCTCCGATCAACCTGATGTATGCCTCGTTGAACGTTCCCGCTCCCGGCACAGTCAGGCTGTCAATGAATCGGTTGAAGTACAGAATGCGCGGCGCCCGCGCACCCCTCTTGACCGCGGCGGTCTTGATCGCTGCCTGGCCGGATGCCAGGCGATCGGCCATCGCCCTGCCGCGCGATGGTTTGCCGAGTGCGGCCGAGAACATCCGGAACCATTCCCCGACGTCTTCGAGTTTGCCGTAGTTGACTCCGAGGACTGTCAGGCCCGCGTTCTCAAGCGGTTCGATGATCTCATCGCCCTGACTCGCCCACTGCACAACGACATCGGGCTTGAGCGAAAGAATGCCCTCCACGTTGGGCGCGAAGTCTTGAGTTCCGACGTCGTGACGAACCTTGAGCACCTCCGGAAACATAGTGCCGAGAATGCTCTGCTGAGCCGCAGCGTAGGAGGCGTCGTGAACGCCGGCGAGGTGCTTGGCGCTGCGATCCACGGCGATCATGATGGACGCAGCTGGCATCGGCAGGGTCACAATGCGCTTCACCGGACCACTGAGTGTCAACTTCTTGCCACGCTGGTCGGTCAGGGCGATCGCTTCAGAGCCCGCGTCTGATGACGACGAACCGCAGGCTGAAAGCATGGCGGCGCCGCCAAGTGCGACAGCCCCCTTCAATAGGGTTCTGCGGGGCAGTGCCTCCGGCTGGGGGGTCATCGCGTTCCTTTCGTCAGGTGCCCAAGAGGGCGCTCGGTCCTTTGTGCAGATTGCCTTCATTGACGATGCGAAGGTGGCGCACCGTGAAATCGCGGAGGTAGCGGACCTGACGTTGGCTCAGTACGTCGCATACCCACTCCCAGTGCATGGAGACCCAGTCGCCGACAGCGAGGTCGTCCATCATGCTCGTCCCATCGACCGATCGCGTCACGGTCTCGGTCTGCCGCTCACCGAATGCAAGGGTATGACCGTCCCATGCGAGTGGGGTCGACTCGACCACCACCTGATCGCCCTGGACGACCAGGACCTTGCCCCATCGGATGCGGCACTGGTCGAGAACCGTGAGGGCGTGCTCGGCCTTGCGACCGTCGCTTAGCAATCCTGTCCATGGGTAGATGCAGAAGACGGCGAAGCTGTGATGCGGCACTCCGCCGGCGTTCACACTCTCGGCCAACGTGCTGAACGACGACCCCGTCATGGGCCGGAAGCGTTCCTCCATCGATTTGCCAACGGCCGAAGGAGTCACCTGGTTGAGTCGGGAATTGCCTACCCAGTAGGCGTCGACAACCCGACGATCGAGCGGATCGTCGATGCCTAGCGAGGCGGCGATCAGCTCAAGGTAGGGCCAGGCTCCAGCAAATTGGCGCGAGAGGTCACGCAGCCCACGGTCGTCGTTGCCGCTGACGCCGTGTTCAAAGAACGCACCGTGATCGGCAGGACCGCAAAAACCGTGCGAGTTGGGCGGGAATGCATACCGCGCGAACAACACCGGCCCGGACACCGGTGCCCGGGGAGGCCGAACCATGATGTCAGACATGGCGCGCCTCCGGCTCGGACTCCTCGCGCGCCTGGCCCATCATCTCCAGGCCCGAGATGGCTTCCTCAGCCTTCGCCTCGTCGATCAGCTCGAGCGCAAAGCCCATATGGATCAAGATCCATTCCCCCGCGTGTGGCGTCTCCTCGAGCATGCCGATGTTGATCTTGCGCTGCGCACCCTCCACATCGACCAAAGCAAGCTGATCGGCGAAGCCGTCCACGATCTCGACGATTCGCCCCGGTATGCCAAGACACATGGTCAGGCCTCACTCATCTGGCTGGTAGGGGTGAGGATGCGGTCTCGGATGACGCGGATCACGGCATCGACGGCGACCGGCACGGCGGCCGCCACTTCATCGCTCAGCCCCATGCCCTCTTCAAGGTTCAGGGGCTGGCACCCCACGACATAGGTGGGAGGCAGAGCGCCACCGAGAGCCTGCAGGCTGCCGAGTACCGCGAGGGGATCCATTCCGTGTGCGTCGAGCTGGCCGGTGCCGATGTCATTCGGGCCGACGCTCATCACGACGATGTCGCCCGGTGATCCTTCGCCCGGCATCGCATCGATGATCACGAGCGCGCCACACCCGTCAAGCAGGTCGTACGCGAGGTGCATACCGCGGATCCCGTAGTCGACTACCACGACTTCAGCTGGTAGCGCTGAGGCGTCCGCCAGCAGCCGACGCGCAACTTCGGAGCCGAAGCCGTCATCGCTGAGGAAGATGTTGCCGATACCGGCAACCAGGATCGAGGTGCTCAGAGCATCCCCCCGGTGTGAGTATTGACCGGAGCCAAGCGTGTCTTCACGTCAGTTTCCGCCGCTTTGCAGATCCGGAGCATCGGGGTCGTCTGACTTGTCTGGCTTGATGCCGGTGTCGTCGTCCTCGTCGGCCGTCCCGGCCGGACGGTCGACTGGCCCGTCGCCCTCTTCGTCACGCGAACCTTTCGGCCCACGCTCCTCTTGAGGCTCTTCTTCGAGGTGTTCTCCTGGGGTTTCGCTCATCGTGTGCTCCTTGGTGGATCGAGTGATCACATCTTGCGAATCTTGAGGTACCGCGAGATGTCTGGGATAGACATCAATAGGACGATTACTGCGCCAACGGCGACCAGAACTCCGACGCCTGTCGTGATGAGGCCAACTGTTCTCATGGGTGAATCTCCTCTCGTGCGTTGTGGACGTAGTCGAGTGGCATGGGTTCGAGCTCGTCGGGCGCGAAGTAGAGATAGCGTCCGTACCACTCATGCATGTCGGCAGCCGGATCGTCCAACAGCACCAGCGCCAGGTGGGTGCCGCCATCGACGTCGCTCAGAACTGCGGTGACCTTGGCGATCTGGCCGTCAAAGAACATGTCGTGCGCATCAGCCCGACGATTCGGATGCACTCGAACCAAGCTGTCTTTGGCGACGGTGACGCCGTCGATGACGACGGCATCGCTCTCGGGTGCGACTGCCGAATCCTGTTCGGGATCCCACCACGGAGAGTCTCCCGTCTCGAAGGTTGGCGGATCGAGGTCACGTATGTCGCTGAGCACTGGCCAGTCGGGCTCAGCCTGTGGACCGGGCGCGCTCAGCCCGTTGAGAGCTGCGGGGTCACGCAGGATCCCGTGCATGGCCTGCATTGACTCGGGCGACATCTCGTCGCAACGATCGATGATCTCGCGGGCCCGGGGATCAGTGGCTCGCGCCTCGGCTTTCTCCTCATCGGTCATGGTCATGACGCGAAGGGTCAGGATCTCGTCAATCTCAGTCGAGTCGAACAGGGCGCCGGTGCTCTGCTCGGCGATCTCGGGGTAGTCGTACAGAATGATCGGCAGGCCGAGCAGAAGCTCCGTGTCGCCCGGGGCACCACCGAGCACGGGCCAGCACCTGCGTTGCGTGCAGCTAGCCGCGGCGGCAGCACTCGTGTCGTCAGGAGGCTCCAGAAGAGAGACGAACGAGGGGCCATGCGCCTCGATGATCACGTGGGCACCGATCAGGGAGTGCGCAATGGCGTCGTTCTTGTCCAGAGTCGGGCCGGCCTTCGTGTTTTCGATCTCGAGGCTGAGCCGGTGCAGGCCTTCGACTTGCTCCGAACTCACGCGTACGTCGGCTGAGATCGGCTGGCGGCGGCGGGCGATCGTACCGGCTGCCGCACCGGACTCGTCAACGAGTGGATCAAGGTCTTCGCCAGCGGGTATGTCGACCTGCAAGGTCACGCCCTCGGCAAGGTCCGCAGCCGAGATCGCGAACGAGACCTCATGGTCCACGGCTTCGTCCCAGCTCATCCAGGTCGTGTCTCCGAGAACGATCTCGGCGACCGGCTCCCCTGCGACATTGAGTGCCTGACGATGCTGCAGCTGAAGGAACCGAACGTGGAGCACGAGTGATGCCGCGTCGTTGAGGTCGCCCGCGAGCAGGCACTGCATGGACACCGACGATGCCTCGCCCATGCCGCGCGCCTCTGCATCGGCAGGACTGACGACCCCGAACTGCCACCGCGACTGGTTCTTGCTCGAGCTCGCACGATAGGGATAGAGGAGATAACCCTCGTACAGCACCGCATCCGCGACCGAGCGTGCGAGATCGAGCTTCACGACGGGACCTCCCGACGGGCTTCGAGCAGGTGATTGAGGGTTTCTTCCCACGAGGTCAGGCCGTGTTCGGTTCGATATGCGCCGAGCTCTGAGATGACATCATGATCGAGCCGCATCCAACCCGTGCCGGGGTAATACATGTCGATCATCTGCTTCCACACCGACACCGGCATCTGGAAGTTGGTGTCGCAGTCCCACGGGACCTGTTCAACCGAAAATCCGTTGGCTCCCTTGGTGAAGACGACCCCGGAGAACATGAAAGACAACGGGACCGAACCCTCGCCGACCGCGTGCATGTAGCGGGATCCGACGACATCAAAATCGTAGGTCGACGGCATCGGCAGGTCGACCTCGGTCACCCCAGAGAAGCCCTGGACTGTCGTGCTGCATTGCATCCAGAGAAACGGACGCAGGGTGTCCGACCAGCGCTCGCGCGTCCCGAACAGGGCGCGCAGATCGGTGGCTTCGTCGTCGGCGTAACCGCGACGCTGAGGGTCGATGCGCACTTGGCAGCGCAACGCAATGGCGTGCACAACAGTGCCGGTGTCCTCCTCGATACGCAGACGCGCCGTCAGCTGCGGAGTCGCAGCATACGGCTCGGCGAACACGTCGAGGATGCTGAACTCGTAGTGGCTCACGATGATCCCTCGGCAGGCTCAACCGCAGGGGCGGGCTTGGTGCGCCCTTCGACCGTCGAGAAGAACGCATCCATCGCGGTGTGAGCCTCTGAGCCACCGTCGAATCCGCGCCAAGTCATCCGCATCGTGCCGACAAGTTCGTAGCAGATGTCGATCGGCACAAGTGCGCAATGGAAATCGCCGCGGCCGTGATCGCTGCGATAGATCAGCAGCGCCTCGACGTCGGAGAGCAAGAGGTCGAACTGGGGGTTGGTCGAGACCATCCGATCCCAGGCCTCCAACGTCAGCTCTGACTCTGTCGCACCCGCCGGGCTCGGATAGAACGCGACCACACGGTCCTCGACCGAGTTGCGGAAGATGAAGGCCAGGCCGACCGGGATCTGAAGGTCATCCCACGCACCTTGGTCGAACGCGAAGTCGGGAAAGCTCAGATAACGGTCAGGCACTGCCTTGTAGCGGATGTTGGCTGCCTGCTCGGTGAACAGCAGGTAGCACGGCCTGCACGTGCACATCAGGCTGCGGCTCTCGAGCCCCACGACGTGCTGGTGGTCGTGGCCGATCGACTTGGCGCACATCTCGCACCGTTCCTCGGCGGTGGGCACCGGCCGAGTCGTGGAGATGCGTCTCAGGCTCGCCAGCGGTGACTGCCCGCGAGCCGGGCTGCTCATGCCACCTCAGTTGCCGGGACCGCCACGGAGATGGTGCCGCCGTCGGCGAGCACAGGCAGGGGTTTGAGGTGCAGCTCGGTGATGTCGACACACGCGCCTGCCTTGCGTACGTCGTAGTGCACCTGACACGACGGGCACTTGAGCAGGGCGTCTCCGAGGCCGCCACCGAGGCGACGCGCGAGAGATCCTCCCGCAAGGCTGGACTCACACCGAGCGCATCGGTCGACGAACGCGAACAGGTCGGATCCGATGCGGCACACCAACAGGACCAACCCGCCCACATCAACCGACGACACGTCCCCGGCAGACAGATCTGGGAGGACGTGCCAGTCCGCCCCTGCCGGAGTGTCGACCTTGAGCCTCGACATCAGCGAGTCGACGGAGATCACCCCGTTCGATTCCTTGGTTGCCGCAGTGGCCTCCTCGACCTCGATCGAGATGACCTCGGGAGCGGCAGTCATGATGGCGCCCTCGACCGCGAGACTCAGCGTCACCGATGACGAGGGACACCCGTCACAGCTGCCGAGCAGTCGCAGATGTACGACACCTTGATCAGTCACATCCAGCAGCTCGACGTCTCCGCCGTGTGTCCCAAGATAGGGGCGAACGCCTTCGAGAGCATCCTCGACCCGCTGGACGATGCTGTACGGGTGCAGTCCATGCACCAGCATGAGACCCGAGACGAGCTCGTCACCGGCCAGAGTCGCCAGCAGGTCGTCATCGAGGCGTCCAGCCTCGTACAGGATCTCCATCATGTGCTCGAGACCCGCACCGTAGAGATCGGTCACCAGTCGAACGAGCTCTTCAGCGCGCTCGCGAGCAACCGTCCCGCCGGTGGCACTGGCTGTCAGGAGCGCGTCAATGCGTTCGCCCGTCAGAGTCAGGTCGGGTTCGTCATCGAGCAGCTCTTGCTGCGTCATCGCGAACCTATTCGGTGCCGGCAGACTGCGTCGGCGAGTGCAGTCTCTCGAGTGTCTGCCCATCTCCGAGGTACATGTGAACTCCGCACGGCAGGCACGGATCGAAGCTGCGCACGGTGCGCATGATGTCGATGCCCTTGAAGTGCTCGCGGTCGTTCTTCTCAAAGATCGGCTGACCCTGGACTGCATCCTCGTAGGGACCGGGAGTTCCGTAGGAGTCGCGAGGGTTGGCGTTCCATGGCGTCGGCGGATAGGGGTGGTAGTTGGCGATCTTGCCGTCCTGGATGACCAGGTGGTGGCTCAGCACGCCGCGCACGGCTTCGGTGAAGCCGCAGCCCACGCCTTCGTCCGGCACCTCGAACTTCTCCCAGGTCTTGGTGCGTCCGGCACGGATCTCCTCAAGCGCCTTCTCCGCGAAGTGCAGTGCACACGCCGCCGCATAGGCCTGGAAATAGGTGCGGGCGCGGTTGCGCTCAATGGTGTTGCTCCACTTCGGGATCTTCCACTCCAGCTCCACCGGGGGCTTCAGCGAGGTCTTGGGCAAGTTGATCTTGACGCTGTGGCCGGTCGACTGGACGTAGCCGATGTCGACGAGCTCGGCGAGAGCCGTCGACCACAGGCGCGCCAGCGGGCCGCCGCCGGTGTCGAGGGCGAGGTAATCCTTGCCGTCGAACCAGCGAGGCGACATGACCCAGGAGTACTTGCCACCGTCGAGGTCACGCTTCTGCGGCTTGGGGTTGGTGTGCTGGTTCCACGGGTGACGACGATCGACCGGATTGCCCAACGGGTCGTTCTTGACGAACGTTTCCTGATCCTCCCAGTCGTCGTAGTACGACGATCCGAGCAGGATGCGGATGCCGAGGTTGATCTCCACGAGGTCTGTGGTGACGAGCTTGCCGTCGACCACAACACCTGGGGTGACGTACATCTTGCGTCCCCAGTTGGTCATGTCCTTGTAGTCGAAGTTGCAGTGGTCGGGGTCCTGGAACGAGCCCCAGCACGCAAGTAGAATGCGGCGGTTGCCGACCTCCTCATAGCCGGGCAGAGCCTCGTAGAAGAAGTCGAACAGGTCGTCGTGCATCGGAACAACCTTCTTCATGAACTCCACATAGCGCATCAGCCGGGTGATGTAGTCAGTCATCAGCTGGATCGTTGCGACCGTGCCGACTCCGCCCGGGTAGAGCGTCGACGGGTGAACGTGACGACCCTCCATCAGGCAGAACATCTCGCGTGTGTAGCGGCTGACGACGAGAGCCTCGCGATAGAACTCACCCGTGAACGGGTTGAGCGATCGCATGATGTCGCCGATGGTTTTGTAGCCATGATCGCCACCGTGCGGTGCTGGCGTGTTGTTGGCCAGCTCAAGAACTTCCGGGTTGGTCTCCGAGACCATCTTTTCGCAGTAGTCAACGCCGACCAGGTTCTCCTGGAAGATGTTGTGATCGAACATGTACTCAGCGGCTTCGCCGAGGTTGACGATCCACTCCGCGATGGCCGGCGGCTTGACGCCGTACGCCATGTTCTGCGCGTAGCAGGAACAGGTCGCGTGGTTGTCACCACAGATGCCACAAATGCGGCTCGTGATGAAATGCGCGTCGCGAGGATCCTTGCCCTTCATGAAGATCGAGTAGCCGCGGAAGATCGAACTCGTGCTGTGACACTCGACAACCGTCTTGTTCTCGAAGTCGATCTTGGTGTAGATGCCGAGGCTCCCGACGATGCGGGTGATCGGGTCCCACGCCATCTCTACTAAGCCATCTTTGTTCACGCTCTTGCTGCTGGGACTGGGGATGGTCGACGTCATGACGCCGCCTTTCTGCTGAGGGAGAGTGGATTACCAGGTCTTCTTGGCGCCGGTCGTCAGCGTCTTACCGGGCTTGCGCCACTTGGGTTCCTTGTCGAGCGTGCGCGTAGTCTTCTGCCTCAGCGCTCGCATCGTGTTGCCGTAGAGCTTGACCGAGTTGGTCGAGAGCTTGCCTCCCGGCGGTTCGTCCATGAACGGCATGAACTTGTCGGGGAAGCCAGGCATCGTGCAGCCGATGCAGATGCCGCCAACGTTGGGGCACCCTCCCATACCGTTCATCCAGCCGCGCTTGGGAACGTTGCACTTGACGACGGGTCCCCAGCAGCCGAGCTTCACGATGCACTTCGGAGAGCCGTACTCGGTGGCGAAGTCGCCCTGCTCGTAGTAGCCGGCACGGTCGCAGCCCTCATGGACGGTCGAGCCGAACAGCCAGGTGGGACGTAGTGCCTCATCCAACGGAATCATCGGGGCCTGGCCAGTGGCCATGTAGAGCAGGTACGTCAAGGTCTCGGAAAGGTTGTCGGGCTGGATGGGGCAACCGGGGACGCACACGATGGGTATGCCTGCCTTGGACTTCCAGTCCCAGCCGAGGTAGTCCGGCACGCCCATCGCACCAGTCGGGTTGCCGGCCATCGCGTGAATGCCGCCATATGTCGCGCAGGTGCCGACGGCCACCACCGCTGTGGCCTTGGGAGTCAGACGATCGAGCCACTCGCTCGTCGTACGTGGTTGGCCGGTCTCCGGGTCGTTGCCGAAGCCGCACCAGTAGCCCTCCTCGTGCAGCGCCTCGTTCGGGATCGATCCCTCGACCACTAGAACGAAAGGCTCGAGCTCACCTCGATCCGCCTTGTGGAACCATTCGAGGAAGTCGTCTGCACCACCTTCGGGACCGCATTCGAAGTCGATCAATGGCCAGTGCACCGCGATCTGTGGGAGACCCGGTAACGCCCCCATCGCGATCTCTTCGATGCTGGGCTGCGTTGCCGCGGTGAGGGAGACCGAGTCTCCGTCACAACTCAGACCCGCATTGATCCACAGAACGTGGATGAGGGTTTCTTCCGCTTTGATCGCTTCGGCAGTGGGCATGTCGCCGACCTCTCTAGGAGGCGAGGGTTGCCCCCTGAGTTACCGGGGCCGGAGTAGGTCCGCGGCTGTGCTCGTCTTTTCATTACCCTCCTCGCCCACTCCGCGTGTCAAGGATCACACCGAAACTTTTCGGAAAATCTTGAAGATTTCGACGAATCTCTGGTAATGATCCGATTCGGCGCGCGCGATGATGAAGTCGGGGCTAGAGTTCGCGCAGCCAGCCATACCAAGCGTCCAGCCCCTCACCGGACTGGACACTCAACGGCATCCATGTGAGGTCAGGGTTAAGGCTGCGGGCATCCTTCTCGCACCGATCGACGTCGAACTGCACGTACGGCAGCAGGTCGGTCTTGTTGACGACGACGAGGTCGGCCGCAGCGAACATGTGTGGATACTTCAACGGCTTGTCGTCACCTTCGGTCACGGAGATGATGACGACTTTCTTGGCCTCGCCCAAATCGAAGAGCGCTGGGCAGACGAGGTTGCCGACGTTCTCCAGGACGACCAAGTCGCCGTCGTCGGGTGCCAGCGAGTCGAGTCCTCGGCGCACCATGGCGGCATCCAGGTGGCACCCCGAGCCAGTGTTGATCTGTACCGCTCGGGCTCCGGCGGCGCGGATGCGATCAGCATCGTAGGCCGTCTCCTGATCGCCTTCGATGACGCAGATCTGGCGACCGGGCCCGGTTTCGCGGATTGTTCGTTCGAGCAGGGTGGTCTTGCCGGCTCCGGGAGAGCTCATCAAGTTGATGGCCGCGATGCCGCGTTCGCCCAACCAGGCGCGATTCGCGCCGGCCAGCTCGTCGTTCTTGGCAAGCACGGCAACTTCAAGGTCAATCGAGTGCGTGCGCGTCGTCGACGACTCGACCGTACGGTCGTGGTCATGTAGGTGATCATGTTCGTGGTCGTGCGGGTGATCGTGGTCATGGCCATGTTCCGGCCCGTGGCTGTGCGCCGTGCCATCTGCGTGGACGTGAAGGTATTCCCCCGTCGCACCGTCCACTCGTACTTCAGCCTCACCACATCCACATGTTGCGCACATCTCAAGCCACCTCCACCGAGGTGACCGAAAGCTCGCGCCCGGCCACCACATCGACATCTGCACTTCCACATTCGCACAGCAAGATCAGGTCGTCTTTCTGAAAATCCTGATCACAGCTGCGACAGTGGGCACGACCGGACAGCTCGACGATCTCCAACACAGCGCCCTCCAGCGCGGTGCCGGCGGCGGCGAGCTCGAAACAAAACAACAGGGCATCGGGCACCACACCCGCAAGCTTGCCGACGGCCACACGTACGACCGTGACCTTCTCGTCGCCCGTGCGCTCGAGAACTGCATCGATGACGGACTCGGCGATCGACAGCTCGTGCATGTGCACCACCTCAAGTACTCGACACGATAGGTCGGTATCCGCACGCCAGCAAGGACGCGGAACTGCGAACGACGCACAATGGACAGATGGAAGCTCCCGAGAATGCTTCAGGCAATGTCACCAAAGCAGTCGCAGCGCTCCGCGACCGCGGCGAACGAGTCACAGCTGCGCGCCGAGCTGTGCTCGAGGTTTTGGGCGGGACGTCTGATCACCTGACGGCTGACGACATCGCCGTGCAGGCAGAAGGGACGGCACCAGGCGTTCATCGCGCCACGGTCTATCGAGCGCTGACCACCTTGGGCGAACTGGGCCTCGTGTCCCACACCCATGTGGCTGGATCGGCAACCATTTACCACCTAGCGGCACCGAGCCAGCACCACGCTGAGCCCGACCATGCGCACGTTCAGTGCACAAGTTGCAACCGCATCATCGACATCGACAGATCCATCCTTGAGCCCCTCGCTCGCACGTTGCTCGACGAGGTCGAATTTCGGTTCGCGGTGCAACACGCGGCACTCCTCGGGACTTGCTCGTCGTGTGCCGATAAAGCCTGATTGTCAGCCAACGCTCTTGCAACGCTGTCGCATCTGAGTACGGTGGCAGGTACCCCGGCCACTGGAGGGTCGATGTCCACCACCGCGTTGCGCTCACTGAGCCGCACTGAAAAGCGCTCGATCAGCGGCATGTCTGCCGTAGTGGTGATGCTGCACGTTGTCGGCTGGGGACTGCTGTTCTCGATCGCCTCCCAGCGTCTTGAGCTTGGCGCCTCGGGCATTTTCGGGATCGGATTGGGAGTCACGGCCTACACGTTGGGCCTGCGACACGCTTTCGACGCTGACCACATCGCGGCGATCGACAATGTGACGCGCAGGCTTTTGTCGGACGATGTCGATCGGGGCCGACCTTTGTCGGTTGGTTTCTGGTTCTCCCTCGGTCACTCGAGTGTCGTCTTCGGCTTGTGCGTGCTTCTCGCGTTCGGGATGAAGGCGCTGGGCGGCGAGGTCGCAGACGAGTCATCAACGCTGCAGCAGACCACGGGAGTCGTCGGCACGAGTATCTCCGGGGTGTTCCTGCTGACCATCGGCGTGATCAACGCGATCGTGCTCGTAGGAATCATGCGGGTGGGCCGTGACATGCACGCCGGCATGTATGACGAGGCTGAGCTGGAGCACCAGCTACAGAACCGAGGGCTGCTCAACCGGGTTCTCGGCCGCTTCACCCGAGCCGTCAAGAAACCCCGCCACATGTATCCGGTGGGGCTGCTCTTCGGGCTAGGCTTCGATACCGCGACCGAGGTCTCGCTGTTAGTGCTGGCCGCGGGAGCAGCGACCTTCCATCTGCCCTGGTACGCGCTCCTGGTTCTGCCCATCCTGTTCACGGCCGGCATGAGCCTGTTCGACAGCATCGACGGAGTTTTCATGGGCCTCGCGTACGGCTGGGCATTCCTCCAACCAGTGCGCAAGGTTTACTACAACATCACGATCACGGGGCTTTCGGTGATCGTCGCTCTGGTCATCGGAGGCATCGAAATCACCGGCCTACTCGCAGAAAGACTCGGCGTGACGCATGGGCCGATTGCCTGGATCGGCGACATCGACCTCAACCACGCGGGCTACGCGATCGTCGGACTCTTCCTCGTCACCGGGATTATCTCAACAGCCGTCTGGCGATTTGGCCGGATCGAGGAACGTTGGTCCACCCGACTCGTCAACTTGTGAAGAAGTCCTCGTGCAACCACTGCAGTAATTTCCCATTCAGGCGTGTGGGCCGGCCCCGATAGGGGTCTGACTGGTTCTCAGACCCCACCGAAGCATCCATCCCACGAACGCCCTGCAATCGCAGGTACTCAAGCGAGATCGCGCTTGCGAAAGGCAAAACTTCCCCCAGCATTACCCCCGCACAATCGCTTGAAACACCGCGATCGATGCATCACCGCAGGTCAGAGCGTTTTCGCAGAAATGTCCGAATTCCGCTTGCCTGCGTAAAGCGAGAAGCGCCCCTGCCCTGCATTTGCGCAGGTCAGGGGCACTTTTTGTTCCC
>CAVXBP010000010.1:0-435714 GCA_963760105.1 uncultured Actinomycetota bacterium | reverse complement strand
GGGCCCGCGGATTCTCGCTGCCCCGACAGATGCGGAGTTGCTCGACCGTTGCCGACACAGCGACGCGCAAGCCTGGGACCTGCTGGTGGCGCGTTACGAACGCCTGATCTACACCGTCGCGCTCCGCAACGGTGTGACGACCGAAGACGCAGCCGACATCACCCAGACGACGTTCGTTGCGCTGATCGACTCCCTCAACAACATCGTGGACGAAACCAAGCTGGCGTCGTGGTTGATGACGGTCGCGAGACGGCACGCGTGGCGCGTACGCTCGCGCTCACGCTCCGTCGTCCCGACCGAGACTGTTCCGGACCAGTCCGTCGACCCCTTGGTCAACTGGGCGCTACACAGCACCCTGCACGATGCCCTCAGCTCGTTGGGTGGCACCTGCCGCGAGCTGCTGCTCGCTCTGTTCTTCGATCCGACTGAGCCGAGCTACACCGAGGTGGCTCGGCGCTTCAACCGATCTGTCGGCGGCATCGGGCCGATGCGGGGGCGATGCCTCGAACAGCTTCGCGCCATCATGGCCGAAGAGGGTGAGGTCTTGTGACCACATCACGTCCACCGTCGTTCGCCACCCTGGTGAGCTGGGTCGGAGGCCGACTCGACAAGGCGCGCGCAGACGAGGTCACCGATCACGTGGCGGATTCACCCGACGCCCAGGCTTCCGTGGAGTGGATCCGTGGCTTCATCCAGGCCGGTCGGGACATGCCCCTCGTCACGCCGCCACCGAGCGTTGGCGACAGGGCGCGCGAAGCTTTCAGACGACGAATTACACCGTGGAGCCCCTCAGATCATCTCGACGCGAGCCTGATCTTCGACAGCCGCGACTACCCACTCGCATCGGGAATGAGATCGACGGACGCTGACACGTCGACTCTCCTCATATTCGAGGTCGACCAGGCCCGGATCGAGCTGGACATCATCCCCACCGGAGACGCTGGTATCGAAGCCCACGGCTTTGCCGTATGGGAAGGCGCAACTGATCAGGACCAGCTCGACATCACCCTGAGCGCGAACCAGACCGCCAGACACACCGCCCACTGTGGCCCCGGCGGCGCATTCCACATTGACTCGGTCGAGACCGACGTCGATGAGCTCTGGCTCACCAACGGCGACCGATCGGTTCGCGCGGCGATTCCAGCGGGCGCCTTCGGAAACACCTGATGCACGCCATCCGCGACCTGACCAATCTGGCCCTCCTGACCAAGGACACCGATCCAGACGCGGCTCTGGCCACCCTCGAGACCGCCTGCGCCTACACGCCACACGATCTGACGCCTGGGGATCGGGGCGAAGCCCACTTCCAGCGGGCGTTGCTCCTGCACGCCAAAGGTGACCTTCGAGCGGGGCTTGGGGCCATTCGGGCCGCGCGCCGCAACTTTCTTGCTGCCGGGCTGCATGATGAAGCGGCCGCCACCGAAGTTGCCCGTGCAGCACTTCTGATAGAGCTCGGCGACCTCGAGACCGCGCTCAAGGTCTGTGAGGCTTTGCTCGATTCCCTCAAACCGTCGAGCGGACAGGTGTCGGAGTCAACACTGACCACCCGGACCAGAGCCGAAGCGAGCCTGACGGCCGGCATCGCGCTCACCAAGCACGGAAGTCCCACACTGGCGCTGAACCACTTCGACCTGGCCGCGAACATCTTTCACGCGGTGGGCGATCAAGAGATGGTCATACACACCGAGATGCATCGGGCTGCGGCATACGTGTCGATGGAGATGGCGCATCAGGCACTGGCAATTCTTGAGGGTGCTGCGGGACGGTTGAAGGCCATCGGCTGTGCGGTGCCGACCGCCGACATCGTGGTGCCAACCGCTGAGGCATACCTGCTCCTGAACAATCCGGGTGCAGCGATCGCCTCCCTCGACAAGGCGCACGACGTCATGGACAACAAGTTCAAGCGCATCGATCGTGCCCTGATCCAACTGACGCTCAGCAATGCCCTACTTCACGCCGGCCTGTTGCACGATGCCCGCTTGGAAGCCCACGACGCGAGCTCGACGTTCGCAGCGCTCGAGATGGAGCTGCACCTGGCTCGTTCACTGCACATCTGTGGCACCGCTGCCTACATGCTCAATGACTTCACTGCCGCTCACAGCGAGCTGATCGTGGCGGAGCGCCTCTACGCCGATTGCGACCACCCGGTGAGAGCCCGACTCGTCGTGAGACTGACTCTGGCATGGCTTGAGCTGTCCCGCAGAAATGTTGCACGCGCCGTTGAGATCGCCGAAAGCCTGCTGGAAATCGTCGGGGACGACGACCAGGAGGTCGCCATCGTCGCGGCCACGCGACTCATCTTGTCTCGAGCGGTCGCAGATCCAGATCTGGCGCGGGATCATCTTGAGGCCGCAAGTCAGATCATCCAAGCACGACAACTGGAATTCCTGCGTCTTGGTCTCGTCGTCTACCTTGCTGACCAGAAGCGAGAGCACGGAGATCTGACCAGTGCCGTGCGGATCTTGCGCGAGGCGATTCTCGCCGAGCCCACGAACCATTTCGCCATGACCGACTCCAGCTTTTACATGACCCACACGATGGCCAAGGCTGTCGCCTGCGATGAGCTGATCGACATGCTCATAAGCATCGACACTCCGGCGGCATGTGCCGAGGCCTGGCAGTGGTCGACCTACATGAAACCGCAGCCTCGCACTGGATTGGACCCCACGGCGCAGGTGGAGCGCGGCCCCTCTGAACCACCAGCTCAAGACGTCATCGACGAGCTGTTCAAGCTCTCAGACGTCTACGACAGGCTCGCCGAACCACATCTGACATTCGATCAGTCAGCCATCTGCGCTGCCCACGTTGCCGTGCGAAGGACGCTGAGGCGGTCGGCGCCCAGCGCAGCTCCAGCGCTTCTCGCCTCCGGGCCGGTCGTCCTCCCATCGATTCCGGAGGGACCGATGCTGCAGTATCACGTACTCAACGACACGATCATCATGTACGTCATCCGGGAGGGTCAGGTCTACGCCCGCCGGGTGAACGCCGGGGCGGCCGAGGTCTCCAACCTGGTACGGGATTGGCACATATGCCGACGAAGCGTCCACCACACGCTGCGAGGAGCGACTGACACCACGAATCAGTCAATTACGTCCGCGGTGCTGGCCTCCCTTTACCAAATTCTGGTGGAGCCAGTCGAGGATCTGCTTGAGGGCCTGGATGGCTCACCCCTCCTCATCGTCGCCCATCGTCAGTTGCACGACGTTCCGTTCGAGGCGCTCACGGACCCTCAGTCGGCCTCGCTGATCGGCCGATTCACCCTGCGCTTCGCGACATCGTTGAACGTTCAGAATGAGTGGCAGTCGAGCTCTCAGGCTCGGCGTGAGGGTCGCGGTCAGGGAGCACGCGGTCTGCTCGTGCTGTCCGTGCCCGACGCGCAGGCCCCCCAGATCGCAACAGAGGCTGAGACCATTGCCAGACTGCGACCCGAGACCGAGGTCTATGTCGGCAAGGACGCAACCACAGAGCTCCTGGCGACCCGGGGCGCAGACTTTGACACCATCCACATTGCGAGCCACGGAATCTTCAGGTCGGACAACCCCTCATGCTCGGCTTTGCGTCTCGGGGATCGGTGGATCACCGCGGGCGAGATCGCCGACCTCGACCTTCGGGGAACGCTCGTCGTGATCAACGCCTGTGCAGCCTCTAGGGGCGCCGAGACTGCGGAGAGGTTGGACGGTCTGGCCTGGGCATTTCTCGAAGCTGGCAGCCGCGGTGTCGTGGCAGCCAACTGGAACATCTCAGACGCCACGGCCTTGGCGTTTGCCGAACAGTTTCACCAGCACGTGACGACCGGCGTCTCGCCTATCCACTCGGTCCAGCTTGCAAGCCACGGCCTCGCACTGACACACGCACACCCGTCCGCCTGGGCGGCCTACCGCTACACCAGTGCCCCCTGGGCCGCGCTCACCGACCAGTGGGTCGGAGATGTCAGTATGCTCCGCGACCCCCTAAGACAGCCGGAACAGTTCGTATGAGTATCACCAGGTCGAGCACCAGGCTCGACCGGTCGACATACTCCAGATCCAGCGCCATCGACTCATCCCAGGACAGATCGCTTCGACCGCCGATCTGCCAGAGCCCCGTGAGACCCGGTTTCACCACGAGCCGACGCCGAAAGTGTGGCGGGTAGGCCGCAACTTCCTGCGGGAGCGCCGGTCGCGGCCCGACGAGCGCCATCGAGCCGGCCAGTACGTTCAGCAGCTGCGGGAGCTCATCGAGTGAGTACTTTCGCATCCATCGACCGACCGGCGTGACCCGCGGATCGTCCTGAATCTTGAACAGCGGCCCCGCCCCGACATCGTTGAGGGGTGCCAGTTTCGCGATCTCCAGGTCGGCATCGGCGCGCATGGATCGGAACTTCACCATCGTGAACGGTCGTCCGTCCCGCCCTATCCGCCGCTGCCGGTAGAGCGCGGGCCCGTGACTGCTGATGCTCACCAAGCCGGCAAGTGCCAACAGCACGGGAACGAGCACGATCAGCATCAATGACACAAGCACGATCTCGATCGTGCGTCTGGCGCTCGCCTCCAGCCAGCGGCGACCGTGCGGAACGGCCCAGACAGCGCTGGGTTCAGTTCCGCCGAGGGCGATCTGTGGGCTCGAGAACCTCTCGATCGTCATCATTCGTCACCACTCGCGTCGGCCTCAGCGTCGTGCGCGTACGGTCGGAGCTCCGGGCTGCGTGTCTCGACCGCAAGAAATCGACGCATGGCCGCCGTCAGGTGATCGGCCTCGTCGAGGCGGCTTTCGACTGCCTGCAATGCGGTCTCACGGACCGTGGCAGCACTGGCATGTGCTTCGCTGACGATGGCGTGGGCCTCTCGTTCAGCGGCCGACAGACGCTCCACCGACAAACGGGCGACGGTCGACCTCAGCCGTTGGGCCTCGCGAGCGATGTGCTGCAAGAGCTCCTCTGCGACGTCGACGGAACCATCCGTCTTCAGTTGCAGGAACAACTCGTCGATCGCGCTGTGGGGAAAGCTGGGTGGCCAGCTTTCGTCCAACGGCTCCGGCGCTTCGTCGCCGTCAACGATCTTCTTGGTCACGATGTTCTCTCTTCGTTGAGTCGGGGGTTCGACGGCATGGGGCGCCGTCGGCACGCTCTGCGACAGGTGCGCCGGTCAGTGCTTCCTGGATCCGAGGAGCACCGTGCCGAGCACCCGCACGCGCACCGCCCGGAGGTCAGCGACGGCCCTCTCCAGGACAGCCCGCTTGACCTTCCCCGACGGAATCGTGAGCAGCATCCCGCCACCGATCGCCATGATGCGGGCGTCGTCGGACTCCGTGACCGGCGGAGCGTGAACCACGATCAGGTCGTACTTCTGGTCGATGAGCTCGAGCATCCGACGGAAGCGCATCTCCAACAGGCTGGGAGCCGCCAGGTCCGGATTGCCGAGCGGGACAACCGTCACGGCGCGGGACGGACCGGGAACCGATGCTTGTTCAAGCGTTGTCTCGCCTGCGAGCAGGTCGTAGAGACCGCGATGTCCGGGCGCGTCGAGTGCCGGGTGGCGCTGCTGGTCCGAACGATTTGCATCGATCAGGAGCACGCGATGCCCGACCTCGGCGAGCGAGACGGCGAGATTGACCTCCAGCCAACCGCTCCACGGGTCGGTGACTGCGGGAGCCACGATCAGTGAACGAGTGGGGCTGTCACTGCTCGCGAATTCCAGTGCCACCCTCAGGGCCCGCAACGAGTTGAATTCGGGGCTGTCCGGATCGAGTGCCGGAATCTCGCTCGCATCCTGCGGCGGGGCAACGACTCCGAGAACGCCGGTCCCTGTCACGCTCGTCGACTCCTCGGGATCCTCGACAGTGCGGGTCATCCGGTCGTAGATGACGGCCGCCGCGAATGCGAGGGCAACAGCCAACAGCGCACCGGCCAGAACCGTGACACGGATGTTCGGTGACGTGAAGGTGGATGGAGTCGAGGCCGGCTCGGTCGTGCTGAACAGGAACGATCCGTTGCTCGGGTCGTGGTCGGGCAGCGCGGCGACCACGGCATTGGCGATCTGGGCAGCCTTGACCGGGTCGGGATCGGTGGCCGAGACCTGGATCAGGACCGTGCCCGTGATGACGGAGCTGGTGACCTGCTGATGCAGCCTTTTGGCGCTACGGTCACCCATCGCCGCGCTGACGTCCTCAAGGACCGGGCGCGACTCGGCGACATCGGCCACCGTGCCAAGCAGGTCTGTGTAGTTGGCCGCCACCGATCCCTGGTCCGGGGCGGGGCTCGCCGCGACCCGCGCTGTGGCCGTGTAGGTCCGGGGGGCAACCGCCAGCCCGATGACGACAACAGCACCGACGAGCAGCAGCACCATCCCCACGATGTTCCGCCTGCGCCACAACAACGCGACGAAGGCCTTGGCATTCGTCGACGAGGACTGGGCGTTCTCTCGATGGCTCTGGATCTGTGTCATGGCGTTCTCCGTTGCTTTCATTTGCATGAGTTCTTGGTGTGGGAATCGGCCCCGGCAGGTATCGGGTACGCGACGATCTTCTGGATGTGGGTCGCCTCCGGAGCGGGAACCAGAAGTTGCATGGTCAGCCGCTTGCTCACCCCGGACGCGAAGCAGTAGAACCGACCCGAGATGACGGCGACCAGCCGATCTGAGTCGTCGGTGAGGAACACCTGGCCGGCGATCGTGGACGTCACGTCTCCGTCAGCTGTGACGGTCGCCGTGACGACGGCGTCGTCAGCGGTGTGGTGCAGCTCGGCGTCCTGGGCCGCGATCGTGTACTCCGGTTTCGGTGTGGCGGGGGCGAACTGCGCGTCGACGTATCGAACGGCGACATCGGCCACGTCGTCGATCTCGTCGGTCATGTTGACGAAGAGCCCAAACTGCTGGCCCGGCGCGAGTCCGAAGATCGTGCAGCAGGTCGAGTCGGGCTCCCCTGTCGTCGAGACGATCTGGTTGCCGTCGGCGTCGGTCGCCGAGATGTGGACCTTCGCACTGCGGATATTGCGTGGACCCTGGTTGCGGATGATGATCGCGAGCTGCTGATCGTGGCCACCCCAGGTGACGATCTCCGGCTGGTTGGACGAGTCGGCTGTGCTTGAGGTTGCGGGACCTGCCGACGGGCTCGCGGACGGCGAGCTGGTTGCAGGCGGCGGAACCGTGCCCGAGTCCTCGCTGCGCGATGAGCACGCCACCACAAGGGCGGCCAGCATCAGCCCACTCACCATTGCCTGGGCTTGTTTCATCGTGACCTTCCTCATCCGAGGCTCCTTGTCATCTGGGTATCGAGCGCTGTGGCGAACACCTCTCTGTATGCGTTGAGCATCTGGGCGGGCGCGTAGTGTTCGGCCACTCGAGAAGCGCCGAGGCTTCCCAGTGCCGATCGTTTGGCTGGGTCCAGCAGCAGTTCACGCAGTGCAGCGCTGATGGCGTCTGCGGAGCCCGGCTCGACCAGGCGGACCGCGTCGCCCAGGGTCTCGATCACGCCTCCGACCCGAGAGACGACCACGGGCACACCCACTCCCATCGCCTCGAGCAAGCTGATCGGCAGGCCTTCCCAGTCGGTCGGCAGGACCATGAGGTCACTCGCCGCAAGCAGCCAGTCGGCATCGGTGCGCTCGCCCAGGAACCTGACGCTCTCGATGAGTTCCAACTGCCTGACCTGGGCCTCGAGCGCGGGTCGTGTCGGCCCGTCTCCGGCGAGCAGCAGGACCGAGCCGGCCGGGGCCTGGGCCCATCCTTCGATCAGCAGATCATGACGCTTCTGGGGCACCATGCGGGCCAGGCACAGGACTGCTGCGGACCCTTCCGGCACAGCGAGCCGCTCCCGGGCCTCGTCTCGAGGATGCCGTTCGAGCGGAGTGATCGAGTTTTCGATCACCACCAGTCGGTCCTGCGGAAAACCGTGCCGCTCCAACTGCTCGGCCACGTGGGGCGAAACCGCCACCACGACGGTCGATGTCCGCCGCAGAATGCGCGCAGAGGCTCCCAGAGCCGCATCGGGCACGCCATGAAGTGTCGTGATGATCGGCACCGCGCGACCAGCAGCCGCACGGGCCACTGCCGCGGCCTTGACGTTGTGGGCGTGAATGATGTCGGGGCCGTAGACGCGGACGCTGCGCCGAAGAGCCATCACGGATTTCGCCAGGTCTCGCGGCCTCCGGCTGTCGAGCGGCAGGGGAATGTGGGGGGTCCCGCTCGCGACGAGTGCGTCGGCCCTGAAACCGCCCGCGCTCGCCAACTGCGCCGAGTGCCCGCAGGACAGGGCGTCTCCGACCAGGGCGGAGGCAACTGACTCGGCGCCGCCGATGCCCATCACCGGGATCACGGAAAGGATCTTCATGCGCCTGCCTCCTGATAGGTCCCGAGCAGCGAGTCGACACACTTCTGGGTGGAGAAGGTCGTCAGGACCCGCTTCCTGGCCTGTGCGCCGAGCTCTCGGCGCAGGTCGGCATCCTTGGTCAGCAGGCACAGCGCGTCGCGCAGGCCGAGGTCGTCGCCCGCGTCGAACAGCAGCCCTTCGACCCCGTGTCGCACGACCTCGGGGATGCCACCCGCGCGAGATGCGACGACGGGAATCCCGCGAAGCATCGCCTGCAGCAGAGCCATCGGGCACGCCTCGGCGGCCGACGGGAGGACGAAGATGTCCGAGCTGTCCAGCCACGGGGCGGGGTTGGACTGGTAGCCGGCCAGCACGACTCGATCGATCAGCTCAGCCGAGACGATCTCGTCGACGATTCGCTGGTGCTCGGGACCGTTGCCGATGAGCGTGAGGTGAAGGTTGTCGACCTCTGCGACGGCGCGGACCAACGCGGGAACGCGTTTCACTGGCTGCATCACGCCAAGCCAGGCCGCCGTCACGGGTGCGTGTCGGTAGTTCTCCCGCGGCGTGAGGGCGCCGCCCCAGGTCGGGGAGATGCCGTTGTGAACCGTGACCAGCTGATCACGAGGTATGCCGACGTAGTCGTGCGCATAACGCGTCACCGCATCACATGGAGTGATCACGAGTGACTTGGTCGCCCGCGCGAGCCAGCGCTCGCCTTGGCGGTTGGCAAGGGTGACCCGTCGACTCTGTGGCGCAAACCCCAGGTTGCCCGCAACATGCTGAGCCAGGGGGTCGGGAACTCCGTGCAGGGTGTAGACGACCGGCACATCGGCCTGCCGGGCCGCCGGACGACCGATCAGTCCGGCACGACGGTCTTGGCAATGGAGGACGTCCGGGTTGATCGTCGCCAGCAGACGTGACAATCTCCGTGCCCCGGCGAGGTCAAACTTGCTGGTCAGCGTCAGCCCATGGAACGCCACGCCGGTGCCGACGACCCGTTCACCGAGGTCTCCCGGAGGGCCGACGAGGTGGGATTCGTGTCCGAGGTGGTCGAGCTCGATTGCGACGTCGACGGCATGGTCGACCGGGCCTCCCCGCGACTGCGTGATGAGTTGAACGACTCGCATGTCAGACACGCTCCCGAGATCGTGGATCCACCACAGCGCCGAAGGCGACGAGTAGCCAGATCGGTAGGTAGTACTGCTCGCTGAGGAACATCGCGGCGACCAGGATGCCGGCGAACGAGACGACCGTTGCCTGGGCAAACGCCGGCGAACGACCCTGACGGGCGCCTCGCAAGGCGCCGGTCACGCCGTACACGAGCATCGCGCCAAACGCCGCGAGTCCCACCAGACCGAGCTCACTGGAGACGTCCAGCAACATCTGGTGCGCAACGTCGAGGTGGGTCTGATCCACGGCCTTGTCACCGGCGAACTCCTTGAAGTTCGTCCTGAAGCCGGCTGGACCCTTGCCGAGCACGGGCGAGTCCGCGGTCATCTCTGCCGCCATCGTCCAGCTGGCGTAGCGGGAGCTGACGTTCGCACTGGCCACGGTCTGCTTCTCGTGAATGCTGCGATTCACCACGTCCGGTGACGCCACCGAAATGACCATGATCGCCGCCACCAGGACCCCGGCCCCGACCATGACAGCGCGGAGGCGCACCAGTCCCAGCACTGCAGCAACAGCAACCATCGCGACGATGCCCAGCATCGCGCCGCGCGAGAAGGTGGCCGCTGTGGCGACCAGCAGTACGCCGATCGAGCCAGCGAGGAGATGCCGCCGGATGCCGGTCGCGTCGCTCCACAGGTAGACGGCGAACGGAATCGCGCAGATCAGGTAGAACGCGAAGTCATTGGGATCCTCGACGGGGCCCCCGGCTCGCCCGCCCTCAGAGTTGATGAAGACCACGAGGCCGGCCACTGCAGCCAGTGAGGACGAGATGACGAACGTGCCGGCGACGCGCCTGGGCGCGAGTCCGTTGCGCATCGTGTCGACCAGGACGACGAGCACACCCAGGTAGGAGAGATACCGGCTCGTGACCTCCAGCCCGGCTGAGCCGTTCGAATGAAGCGCGGCCGAGGCCACCAGAGCCAGGAAGAGTCCCCCGGCCGCAAAGACTGCCGGGTGGCGAATCGCGATCGGCCGGGAATCCAGGGCCAGACGGAGCAGCCATGCGGCAAACAGCACGGCGCCCACGAGCTTCACCGCCGAACCATTGGCCAGCGCGACGTAGTCACCGAACGGCTCGACGGCGACGTACACGAGCACCGCCCACTCGATGCGCAGCATCATCGCCGTGAGCAGGCCCAGCGCCACCAACACGATGACCATCCACATCGGGCTCGCCACGACGAGCGCCGCCGCGCAGAGGACTGTCGCCACCACGGGGACCAGCACCGCGACCGGTGTGGACGGCCGGGCTTGTACGCGGGTCACCATGTCGGAACCGTCCGATTGCGGCGGTTCTCGATCGGGCGCATCCAGGTGAATGCGCCATGCAGCTGTCGTTGAACGTCGGCCGGGTCATCAAAGGCGAACGCCCTGCGGAGAAGATGCTGATCCTGGTCGAGCCGATTGCGCCCGCGATCGACCGTCACGCCGATCGAGTAGCCGGCCCGTTCGACCTCGTCTCGAATCGACGGCGTCCAGCCACCCATCGGATAGGCGAAGGAACGGATCTGTCGACCCAGCAGGTCTTCCAGATCGACTCGCGACTTGCGTACCTCCCGCTCGACCTCACGTGGTGAGAGGTTGGAGAGCCACCGGTGCGTGACGGTGTGGGATCCCACGTCCAGCCCCTCGGCCGCCGATTCGCACAATGCGTCGCGGCTCGCCAGTCGGACCAGGTCTGAGCCCGGGGTATGCGCGTCGTCCCACGGGAAGGTGCGGTTGCCACCGAGGTAGCCGCTGACCGCGAACAGCGTGGCGGGCAGTCCTCGACGTTGCAGCTCGGGCCACGCCTGTTCAAGAACGCTTGCGTATCCGTCGTCGAACGTCAGCACGATGGCCCGGGGCGGCAGCTGGCCCAGCCTGAGCAGTCGATGGGCCTCGCCGAGCCGCAGGACGTTGGGCGACCAGCTCTCGATGACGTCCAGATGCGCACGGAAGTCGTCGAACGTCGTCGTCAGCCCGTCCGGGGCGTCTCCGAGTCGGTGCCATCCGACAACGGTCAGGCTCTGGTTCCGAGACAGCGCCTGGGTGGCGCGAGCGACCGGGACCGCGACCTTTCCGGCGGCCTTGACAGCGGCCCTCATGAGTCGCGCCTGGCGAGGGAGCGGAGGGAGTCAAGCGTCTCGCGCCTGAGCATCACCGGCACGAGATATGCCGCAAGGCTGAGTGAGCCGACGAGCAGCAGACCCCAGACCGACACGCGAGACGACGGGAACGCGCTCTGCAGCGAGAGGGCGGTCGTCACCATGGCAGCAGCACCCAGACCGACCATTGCGAGCCGTCCGGCGTGCGGTCGCAGGGTCATCCCGGTGACATTCCGACGCAGGATTGTGACGGCCACACCGAGCATCACCAAGGCCGCCACCACTTGCGCGACGGCCACCATCGTGACTCCGAACCGCGCCCACCAGCCCAGAAGTGCGGCCAACAATGCAACGTGCAACAAGTTGAGCAACATCGTGTCGCGTGTGCGCGAGATCGAGTTGAGCGTCACCAGCGTGAGCTGGACCATGCTGAGGATGAGTCCGTAGACGGCGAGCCAGCGTAGGGGGTGCACACCGGGAGCCCACTTGGCCCCCAGCAGCTCAAGGTGCGGAGCCAGCAGCATGATGCCGAGATAGAGAGGCAGTACGAGGGTCAGCAGGGTGACGCCAACTTCGGCGACCGCCGAACCCAGATCCGGACCGCGCAGTCGACACAGGTGGGCGAAGGCAGCACCACAGATCACGACCGCGATCAGCAGGTAAGGCATGTATGCGAGCCGGAACGCCATGGAGTAGACGCCGAGCGGATGGGTGCCCAGAACCCGGGCGACGATGAGGTAGTCGAGGTTGAGCATCAGCAGCTGCAAGATGTTGGCGCCGGCCAGGTGTCCCCCGTAGGAGATGAGTCCTGCCGCATCGCGCTGGCTCCACCCCGGTCGAACGGGCGGATACGCAACCCAGCAGAGCGTCATCACGAGTGCGGCCTGGACGAGTTGCCCGATCACCAGTGAGTAGACGCCGTGACCGGTGCTGGCCAGGACGATCGAGACCACGGTTCCGCCGAGCGCTCCGGCGATGTCGGGCAACACCCGGCGCTTGAAGAGCAGGGCTCGACGCAGCAGCTCTTGGGAGACTCCCGCGACTGCCAGGAACGGCAGGCACAACATCAGACCGCGGATCACGCCTGTGCCTTCGTCGCCCGCGTTCAGGGCGTTGGAGAGCAACGGCGCCAAGAGCCACATCAAGCTGGTGAGCACGACGGAGAGGGCGAGGGCCAACGTCAATGCACTCCGGGCCGCCCGCTCGGCATTCCCGCGCCAGTAGACCAGCGCGGTGCTCGCACCCAGGTCGGTGATGGCGCTCGTGATGTTGAGGACGAGCGCGCCGATCGCAAGGATTCCGAGAGCCGACGGTGCAAGCAGCGCTGCAAGCACCAGGAGAACCACGGTCTGGGAGGTCTTGACGATGCCGGCGCCGAGACCGAGCCATCCGGCGCCCTGAACCGACCCCTGTTTGTCGGTCGGCGCAGAAGCTGCCGCCGGGTCTGGCGTCGCCGGCTCGATCAGCTCAAGAAGGGTCTCCACCGCCCCGTCGAGCGCGGGTGCACCCAGGTCGTGCATGGATCGATTGCGGAGGTGGAGCAGGTAGGCAGCCACGACGAGGGCCACGCGGGTCTCGCGATCCCAGTCGCCCCACGCCTCGCCGGCTACCGAGAACGTCAGCTCGTCATCGTCCACCAGCCCGGCGCAGGCTTGCGCCATGCTCAGGTCGTCAGACCCACGTTCGAGGTCCATCGCGGTGACCAGCAGGTGGTCCAGACCGAGTGGTGCGTCGTCGCAGGCGTTGTCCCAGTCGATGACCACACCTCTGGATCCCTCGACCAGGACATTTCCTCGCCACAGATCGCCGTGGCACCAGCCGGTGGGCAGGCCACGATCCAGTGGAGCCAGCGCTTCCGCCAGTCGCGGGCGCGCGCTCATCGGGACGAGGTCGGCTCGCTCGAGCCAGCGTGATGACCAACCCTCCGCGGTGTAGCCGGTGGGACGCTCGGTCAGCTCCGCAATCGCGGCTCGGATCGTCTCCTGGACGACGCTCCTTCTCCGCCAGGTCTCCAACAGTGTCGCTCGCCTCGATGGGACCCATCGGGTGGCGACCCACTGATGCCCGCACGTTGTTCCGCGAGCCACCTCATCGGGTGTGACCTCGCCAAGCCGAGGGGCGTCCTTCCTCAGTCGATCGCCAACCACCACGTCGTTGGGCAATCCGGAAAAGGCGAGCCTCACAGCAATGTCAGGAACACCCGTTCCCGCGAATCGCAGAATCGTGTCACCTGCGGTGACAACTCCCACGAGCGCGAGGTCCGCTCCCACCAGCAGGCTCAGATCGGACGCGATGCGATCGGCCAATGACTCAAAAGCCGGACCGCTGAACGAGATGAACGGAGTGGCTCGGCGGGACGCGCTCATCAAGCCCACTCGCCGGCGTAGCTGCGCCCATGACGTGGAGCTCGGAGGATAGGGCCAGCCGCGACGCCACACGTTCTCGGGATTGTTGAGCGACGGATAGACCGCCAGCTCTCCGGAGGCAGCGATACTTGCAACAACCGCGTCCGGGGCCAGCAAGGGGCGCAGCGCGACGAGCAGGTCCTCGCCGTCGGCGAAGGTGCGATCGATCACGAGCAGCCCAACCGAGCCGGGTGCCGGAATGGACTCGGTCAGGTCGTGAGCCAGGAGATGCGCCTGAGGAAAGCGGAGGGTGACAGCCGCGGAGATCGCCTTCGGAGCGATGACGACAACCTCGCCCACCGGCTCAGCGGGCAGACAGACGGTGAAGCCGGCGAGTCTGTCGCCAAGGTGGCCGGTCCCTGGGATCTCTGCGCCATCTGCCTTCGCCGCAACCGTCGATGGTCTGGGCGAGCCGTTCACCGAGACGACCCGGCTTCCCGGGCGAGCGCGGGGGCCGCTCCGACCCTTTCCGCGCCGGGAGCACCCGGGCCGATCGCGGCAAGGATGTCGGGGTTGGCGACGTGGCTGATGTCGCCAACCGTCTTGGTGCCGACTGCTCGCCCATATGCCTGACGAAGGCGGGTCCCCTGGAGATCCAGTGAATGCTGACCCATCGCGTCGATCGACTCCGCCTGGGCTCGATGCCAGGCCGCCGGACGCGCAAGCGAAGAGATGCGGTGAGCAAGGCCGACCACTGAGGTCTCGCGACCGGGTAGATCGAGGCTGTCCAGGGGAGGAATCGACCGGAGCACCAGCGGAAGCCCCAGGCTGCACGCCTCCAGAATGCTGATGGGCGCCGCTTCCCAGGCAGCGGTGTGTACGTAGACCTGGGCGTCGGCCATGTGGCCGACGAGTTCTTCGCGGGAGATCCAGCCAGACACCGACACTCCGGCCTCGACCAGTGCCTGCTCGCCTTCGGCGTCGCCGCCGCCGAGCCAGTGCCAGCTCGCCTCGACATTGAGATGCTCATCGACATACTTCTTGAGGTGCACGAAGTAGCGCCAGTCCTTCTGGTGACACACCCGTCCGACCGTGACGACCTTCAACACGGGCTTGTGCGTGGCCACCTTGGCGATCATGTTCGGGGTGCGATTGGGCGCATAGGCGATGACGCGATGGCCCAGCTCCGCTGCAAGGTCGATCTCGTTCGGAGCCACGGCGAGCAGCAGATCCGTGCGCCGTACAAGTGCCCGCTCCACCCGCTCGACGGCCTTGCGCTGCAGCCAACCGGTGTCGCGACGTTCGAAGGCGAAGCAATGGGGGCTGTAGACGACGCGCGTCCGGTCAAGGCTCGTCATGCGGACGAGCGCACCCGCGATCGATGAGTGAGCGTGCACCACGTCGGGGAACAGGTCGAGATTGAGCCGGTGAATGGCTCGGATCGCCAGCAACGGGGTTGCGCGGCATCACGTTCACCGAGCTGAAGTGCTCCGCCAGGTCAGCACCGGTGCTGTGATCGGCGCGGGCGTGCATCAGCAGGTGGTGGTCGAGGTCGGGTGTTGACTCGACCATGGCGAGGACGGCGGAGGTGATCCCACCACCCATGGCCTCGGTGACATGAAGTATGCGCATCTCGTCAGATCCCTCGTCCGCTATTTCTTGTCTTCGTCGCGAAACAAGGAGCCAAGAGGACGGCCATGGGGCGTCTTGCCGCCCTCGTCCGCAGCAGACGCGTCGTCATCGGCGTCCGCTTCCTCAGCGGCATCCGTGTCGTCGTCGACCGGCTGGACAGCCGCCATGATTTCCTCGTCAAGCTCTGTCTCACCGACCGCACGAGCGGCCTCGAGGTTTTCGTTCGCCTCGGCAAGGGCGCCGCCCAGGACGTCCATGTGGCCGCCCATCGTGCTCAGGAACTCGGCCAGCGTGTCGACGAAGGTCTCCATCGTGTTGTGCGCCGCGGCCACGGTCTGCGTCGACTGTTCAAGCGCATCCCGTGCCTGACCGCGCACGGCCTCGGCATCGCGGATCCCCTTGACCGTTGCGCGGGCGATGTAGCGGCGAGCCTGCCGGCTGGCATCAGCCATCGCGGTGCTCTTGGCAGACGCGCGGATCTTGTCGGCGTCCTGCTGTGCCACCTGAGTGGCGGCCGCGACCAAGGTGGTGACCGATTCACGTTGATCGGCTATCCACGCATCGGTCTCCGCACGAGCGGTCTCGGCATGCTTCTCGGCAGATGCCTGGAGTCGTTTGGCGGCGCGCTTGGCTTCCGCCAGGACCTCGGCGGCCTGTCCAGCGAGCTCGTCGCGTTCCTGGGTTGCCTTGGCCAGGAGTCGCTCCGCCTCCTTCTGGGCATTGGCGACCGTGCGCAGGGCATCGCTGTGCTCCGATGCCTCCTCGGCAATGCGCTCGATGGATGCAGCGCCAGAGCCACTGTCGTTCTGCGCTGCCTCTTCCAGCCGCTGCAGCAGTGACGCGAGGCTACGTTCCTCTTCACTTGCCTCTGAGCTGTCATCGTCTGCCGTGGGCTCATTCGCGGACTCTTGCTGGGTAGCGGCAATGCCCGGGAAATTCGCAGGCCCTGACTTGTCAGGGCGTGAGCTGTCTTCTTGGTCGCCGTCGTCGGCACCCTTGATTCGATTGAACATGTCCTACTAGTGCGGCAGGACCCTGCTTTGATACAAAAAAGCCGAAAAAGTTTGAAAAAGTTTGAAACAGCTGATGGTCAACGGCGGGCTGCGCGGCGGATTCTGCCGAGCCAACCACGGATGCGACGCGCCGTCTCAGCCGACGACAACACCAGCCGGCCTGCAATCCCGTGCGCTGCCCGGACCTCGTACAACTGCCGTGTCGAGGATGCGAATGAGCGCTTGTATGCCTCGGGACCACGCAAGAAGTCGAACTCGGTCAACCCTTCCGCACAGGCATCCTGGATCGCGCGAATGTCGATGACCGTGCCGGCGTGGTTGAACGTCGGCTCCATCGACCTGGCCGTCTGGTAAATGCTCGCCCTGTTGCCTGTCGTGAAGATGATCATCACCACACCGACGTCGCCGTCGTGCTCGGTGACATAGATGCGAACTTCGTCGCGGGCCGCACCCAGAGCGACTGCGCGTTCGATGCGGGGTATCTCACGCATCAGCTCGACCCGGTCGTCCCTGACGGAGTGCAGCGCGCTGAACTCGGCCATGGCCCAGTCCACTTCGTCTGCGCCGACCCGACGATAGGTCAAGGCGCCGGCAGATGACCGCCGCTCGAACTTGCGCACCCTGGAGGCGAAGCTCTTGGAGCGCGCCGCCATGTAGGCCTCGAACGACTCCGGAAGCGTCTCGTACACCGTGATGTCGAGCTGCGTCACCTTTGCAGGAGCCAAGACGTCCACGATCTTGGCGCCAGAGCACACGCCTTCGAGCTCGACAACTCGCGAACCCGGCCCGACGAACCAGCCACGTAGCGCCTCAACCACTTCCGGTGCGCGAGCGGGCGATGTCACGACGTCCATGTAGTCAGGGCACAACTTGCCCCCGCCAAGCGTGCGGAAGCGGTCAACTCCCCAGCCGGGACGGCGCTCAAGCGCCAAGCCGCCGACAAGAGTTTCCCCGTCGACGACGAGCACGAAGTGGTCACGCTTGCCGCCAACTCCCTCGAGCCACCAGGAACGCAGGAACGGACTTGAGGGGTCACAGAACGTGGTCAGCTCGTCCCACTGCGCTGTCCACGGGCCGAGCTGCGGAACCTCGATGATGTGCAGACCTGGCTTCATGACGGCGCTCTCCTGGCCACGACGAGCCGCTCATGTAAGGCGGACACACAGCAGACCACCACGATACCCAACGCCCACCCGGCAATGACGTCGCTCACCCAGTGGACGTTCAGGTGGACGCGGCTCCAGCCGACGAGCCCCGACCAGATCACCGCGGCACCCCACAACGCCGACAGCGGCAGCGACGGACGTGCCACGTGCACCAAATAGGCGAGCACCCCTGAAACGACCACGGCCGCCGCGGCATGCCCAGAAGGGAATGCCCCGAACCACATGTCACCAGGGTGCGGACCTCCTGGACCGGAACGCCCGAACCCCGCCTTCAGCAGCAGTCCTGAGCCGCCCAGCAGCAGCAAGGCGGCGGAGGCGGTGATGAGGGGATCCACCTGTCGTTGCCACACGGAGAGGATCGCGGTGGATGCGAGCAGGATCGTCGTGGCGACCTGCCAGCTGCCCATCGTCGCCAGGAACTCGCTGGTGGAGGTCAGTATTCCGGCCTCCAACGGGGTCACTTCCCGGGCCGTGCGAACGTCGAGGTGCGAGAAAGGACCACCGAAATGTACGTCGATCGCCACCAACACGAAGGCCACTGCTGCGCCGAGCGCGATGAGCCCCCGTACGCGCACGTGCATCTGACGAACTCTAGCCTCAACGCCAGCGGCCGGACGTGAGCGATCCGTTGCCGGTTGACTCCTGCCTCGGCTGGCGACATGCTCGGGCGCATGCTGCGTACCCCTGACGAGCGCTTCGTCGACCTGCCCGACTTCCCCTACGAGCCGACGTACCGCGACTGGGAAGGGATGCGCCTCGCACATCTCGACGTCGGCACCGGCGGCACGGTCGTGCTGCTGCACGGCGAACCAACCTGGTCCTACCTGTGGCGCAACACCATTCCTCCTCTGGTCGACGCGGGCTATCGCTGCATCGCACCAGACCTGCCAGGTTTCGGCCGCTCCGACAAGCCGTCGGACGACTGGTACACCTACGACCGGCTGGTCGACTCGGTCGTCGCGCTCTTCGAGGAGCTGGACCTCACCGACGTCACGCTCGTGGTGCACGACTGGGGTGGCCCGATCGGCCTCCGCGTTGCCACGACCTCGATTCCCGAGCGCATCTCTCGCATCGTGATCATGGACTCGGGCCTCTTCACGGGCCAGCAGCGGATGGGTGAGGCGTGGCAGAAGTTTCGTGACTTCATCGACGCAGTGCCCGACATGCCGATCGGCATGCTGGTCAACGGCGGTTGCGCCACAGAGCTGTCACCAGAGGTCGTCGCAGCGTACGAGGCACCATTCCCCACCGTGGACCACAAGGGTGGGGCGCGGCGACTGCCGGCGCTGATCCCCCAGTCGCCCGACGATCCCGGAGCAGCTGAGGGCCACGCCGCCGTGGAGGCGCTGAAGAACGACACCCGCCCCATCCTGCTGCTGTGGGCCGACGCCGACCCGATCCTGCCGCTCGATCCTGCCGGACGAGCGATGGAATCAACGTTTCCAGTCTCCGAGCCCCTTCGGGTCATCGCCGGAGCAGGTCACTTCGTTCCCGAGGACCAAGGCCGAGTCATCGGCGATCACATCGTCGAGTGGCTGGCGCGAACGCCGTAGGTGCGCCTCCTCGTGCGCGAGGACGGGGCTGCGACGTTCCCAGGCGATGACGGCACCGAAGGCCACGAGCACGACAGCCCAACCGACGACCGCGTCAAGCACCCAGTGGTTGCCGGTGCCGACAATGACAATGGCCATCGTTGCGGCGTAGGCGAGCCCGAGACCCTGCACGAACTTGGGTACGCCGGCGCGGATCAACACCAACGCGACCCACAGCGCCCAACCAGCATGCAGCGACGGGAATGCGGCGAGCTCGTTGGTCATGCCACCAAGACCCTTGGGCGCCGACGCGTCGGCCCCCCACCAGCCGGCATAGGAATAGAAGTTGAGGACGTCGACGTACATGCCGTCGATCAGTCGCGGCGGCGCGGTCGGCATCACGAGATAGAACATCAGGCCGATGATCGTCGCGAAGGCCAGCGACCGTCGGGCCGTGACGTATTCGCTCGCACTGCGGCGATAGATCCAGATGAGGACGACCATCGTCACGAGGTAGTGCGTGGTGGCATACCAATAGCTGCCGAACACACCCAACCAGTCGTGCTGGACGAACAGGTCATTGAGCCAGGATTCGAGGTCGATGCGCCAGGACTGCTCAAACGTCAGGATGTCGAGAGCGCGGCCACGGGCTGGAGCGAAGTCGTTGGAGGCGAGCAGTCGTGACGCGCTGTAGGCGACGTAAAGCACCGCGAGGAATGCGAACTCGATCGCACCGCGCCTGATGCGGTGCGCCGAGAACATCCACGAGAGCGGCGACGGGCGCACGGAAGGCTGTGATGAGCTGCTCATCGGAACCTCCAGCATCGTGCGCGAGACGCCGGGAGTGCCGCCTCTGAGGGACATCTTTTCGCCACCAGACAATTGTGGCAACCGGAGTCATCCCTGATTTCTTCCCTGAGACGCTACCGTTTTTCGGCGACATTTTTTTGAAGATGCTCCTACCGCCCACAGCCGGCCACCGGCGGGCCGAGGTCGGCCTAGACTGATCGGGTGATCTTCCGACGGGTGGCTGAGGGGCGCCCCTACCCGGAGCACGGGTTGAGTGCGGGCCAGTGGGCCGAGATCGCTCCCTCCCAGGTCCGCCTCGACGACCTCACGACCACCAAGACCGAGCTCTCCCTCGAGCACCTGCTTGACGATGACTCGACCTTCTTCGGGGATCTGTTCGCGCACGTTGTCAGCTGGGAGGGCGAGCTGTTCCTCGAAGACGGTCTGCACCGGGCGCTTCGGGCGGCACTGCAGCAGCGCAACATGCTCCACGCCCGCGTCCACTCGATCGGCAGGAAGCCATGACGCGTCGTGTGCTCACGCTCCTCGGGTCCTCACTGGTGTTCGTGGTCGGCCTGGTCGCCGGCTTCCAGATGCTGACTGCCAAGCCTGCCGAGCCGCCGCCGGCCCCGACGTGTGAGACGCACAGCGTCGCGGCGGGCGAAAAACTGACGACGAATGTCGTGACGGTCAACGTGTTCAACGCCAGCAAGGCGTCAGGGTTGGCCAACCGCGTCAACATCAACCTCCAGCGCAACGGTTTTCTCGGAGGTCAGATCGGCAACAGCACCAGCGCCGCCAAGCCGGCGCGCGTCACGATCTTGACCAACGAACCCAATGACCCACGCGTCAAGCTCGTGGCAGCACAGTTCGAGGACAAGGTCGCCTACGCCGTACCTGACATCTCGGTCGACCGGGGCGTGGTCATCGTGGTCGGCGACGGCTTCACCAAGCTCAAGGGCAAGCCCGTGCTCAGCATTGTCGCCGAGACGGACGTCACCACCTGCGTGCCGATCACTCCCCTGGGCTGAGCGTCCTCAGTCCTCGTTCAGGCCCCAGCCGGCCAGACGGCCGTGACGGCCGACGGCTCGGAGTCTTCGCTCTGTTTCCTCGCGAACGCTGCGTGCGGCAACGATCAGAAGATCGTCGTGGACGGAGAGCCGATCCGTACGGTGTGGCACGAAGGTCTTGCCGTCTCGGACGACCAGGGACACCGATGCTCCGGTCGGCAGGCGTAGCTCGCCGATCTCGACTCCCGCGAGCTTTGAGCCGCGCGGCACCCTGATCTGCAACAGGTCTGCCGAGATGCGCTCGAGCGGCGCCGCCTCGACCTCGACGTCGCGCGCCTCGTCGGTAAGCACACCGCAGTACGCGGCGAGCCTGGCGAGTGGGCCAGCCTGCAGCAATGTGTAGGCCACCACGAAGACGAACACGATGTTGAACAGGTCGTCGGCTCCGGCGACACCGGCGGCCAACGGGATCGTCGACAGGACGATCGGCACCGCTCCACGCAGACCTGCCCAGGCCAGGAACACCTGCTCACGCCATGGGCGCCTGAACACCACGGCGCACACCGCAATCGACAGCGGGCGCGCGACAAACGTGATGATCGCGCCGGCAGCGAGCCCCGTCCAGACGTGCCACCACTCAAAGCTGTGCGGGTCGGCCAGTAGGCCGAGCATGACGAACAAGCCGATCTGCGCCAACCATCCGATGCCCTCGACGAATGATCTGGTCGCCGTGCGGTGAGGCAGCTCGGTGTTGCCAAGCACGACCGCCGCAATGTAGACCGCGGCAAATCCACTGCCGTGGATCATCGCGGCGGATCCATAGGCCAGCACCGTGAAGGCGAACACCACCAGCGGATAGAGACCCGACGCCGGCAGGGCCACCCGGCGGAGGAGTCGACCGCCCACGCGGCCGATGACCAGGCCCACGACCGCTCCGACGATCAGCTCGAACACGACCAGGCCCGTGAACATCCAGGGGCCGTCGTTGGAGATGTCGCCGGCGCTCATCGCGACGACCAGCACGATGATCGGGGCGTCATTGAGGCCCGACTCGATCTCAAGGGTCCCGGTCACCCGGTTCTTCAACGGCACGGCGCGCAGCACCGAGAACACCGCGGCCGCATCGGTCGGGGTCATGACCGCGGCCAGCAGCAACGCGAGCTTCCAGTCGAGATCGAGCAAATAGTGCGCGCCGACCCCCACAACCACGACGCTGATGGCCGATCCGAGCGTGGCGAGGAGCAGCCCGAAACCGGCCGATGGGCGGATGTGCTCCCACTTCGTCGACAGGCCACCTTCGGCGAGGATCAGCACCAGCGCCGCGAAGCCCAGCACCAGAGCCAGATCAGCATCGTCGAAGGCGATGCCGAGACCGGAGTTGCCGAGCATCAGGCCGAGCGCCAGATAGACGAGCAGCGAGGGCAGCCCCGCGGTGACCGAGACGCGTACGGCCAGGATCGCCAGGATGAGAACGCCCGACCCGATCAGCAGCAGCTGGTCGAGTTCGTGGACATCCACACGGGCCTCCCACGACTCGACGGAACCCGATTCTATCGGGCGGTTCGGCTACGCCTGACGCCCGTCGTGCCTTCTCCTAAAATGATCTGAGGTGGCGCGCGACATCTGCGTCCGCTTGGCTGGCCCGATGGACCGACGCCGCATGCTCGCGCTGACGGCCTTCGTCAGCCTGTCCGCGTGTGCACCCCCAACCCGGAAGGGACCCCCGGTGGAGACCATCACCTATGGCGACGACGCCTCGCAGTTCGCCGAGCTCACCCGTGCCGCTGGCACCTCCCGGGGTGTCGTCGTGGTCATCCACGGCGGATTCTGGCGATCGCGATACGACCTGTCCCTCGGTCGACCGCTGGCGGCGTCGCTCGCCGAGAACGGCTGGGACGCCTACAACCTCGAGTACCGACGCGTCGGCAACGGCGGTGGGTGGCCGCGCACGTTCGAGGATGTCAGCGCCGGCATCGACGCCTTGGCAACTGTCGACGGCATCGACACCTCGAACGTCATCACACTGGGCCACTCCGCTGGCGGCCATTTGGCGGTCCTTGCCGCGGGGCGCACCGGTGCCGCCGTGCCCGTCAGCGCCGCGATCTCACAGGCCGGCGTCCTCGATCTGTCCGCGGCCGCGGACGAAAATCTCGGCGCCGGCGCGGTGAAAGCGCTGATGGGCGGCGGCGCTCTCAACCCGGCAGACCCCTCAGCGCAGATACCGCTCGCCGTGCCCGTCAGATGCATCCACGGGACAGATGACGACAACGTCCCGATCAGTCAGTCGATCGGCTACGTTGAGCGGGCGAGGATGGCCGGCGCAGATGCTGAGCTGACTCGTGTCGAGGACGGCGATCACTTCGTCGTCATCGATCCGGCATCGCGGGCGTGGGTGCAGACCTTGGGGATACTGGAGGCACTGTGATCTACGCGTTCGTGGTTGCGATCTTCCGTACGTTCAACTTCGTCGGCGGGCACAAGACGATCCGGTTCGGCGACCGCCGCCTACCAGCCAAGACCGGGGCCGTGCTGGCCATCAACCACACCAGCTATGTCGACTTCACCTACATCGGCATTGACGCGAGACGCCGCGACAAGCGGTTCATCCGGTTCATGGGCAAGATCGAGCTGAAGAAGAATCCGTTCGTGCGCTGGCTGATGTGGGGATGCGGGGTCATCGCCGTCGATCGTTCGGCCGGCGCCGACGCCTACCGTGCCGCCGTCGATGAGCTCCGCAAGGGCGAGATCGTCGGCATCTATCCGGAGGCCACGATCAG
Organism: uncultured Actinomycetota bacterium; assembly: GCA_963760105.1. GTDB lineage: Bacteria > Actinomycetota > Actinomycetes > Propionibacteriales > Nocardioidaceae > Aeromicrobium. Next base: position 411,910 of record CAVXBP010000010.1, on the reverse strand, counting down.
CCGCAGCTTCGAGCTCAAGTCATTCAAGTCCGGTGCCGCCCGCATGGCGCTCGAAGCGGACGTACCCATCATTCCGAGCATCGTGTGGGGGTCGCAGCGCATAGCGACCAAAGGGCTCCCGCGGCAGCTGGGCCGCACCAGGACCCCGGTCATGGTCGCCGTCGGCGAGCCGATACCGGCGACCGGCACAGCCGACGAGCTCACTGCACAGCTGCACACCGCGATGTCCGCACTGCTGATGGACGTGCAGGACGCATACGGTCCTCACCCCGCGGGCGAGAACTGGGTGCCTGCCCGCCTCGGTGGGTCCGCCCCAACGCCCGAAGATGCCGCAGCGATGGATCCCGAACGGCAGTAGGCAGAGCGAAGGGGTGCCTGGCCGTGGCCGAGACACCCCTTCGATCAGCGCGGCTCAGTGCTTGAAGGCGTCCTTGACCTTCTCGCCGGCCTGCTTGACGTCGGACTTGACCTGATCGCCCTTGCCCTCGGCCTCCAGCGACTCGTCATCGGTCGCCTTGCCCGTGGCTTCCTTGGCCTTGCCCTTGACGTCGTCAGCCGCGTTCTCGAACTTGTCGTCGAGTCCCATGATGAGTCCTTTCGTTCGGTTGCTCTGCTCTTACCCACAGACGGAGGGTCTACACGTCTAATGCGCGGGTCGAAAATTTGGCGCGTTTCCGAGGATCTCCGGCGACGGCGCTCGCGGTGACGCGTGGCTCGCCCAGCGGATCACCGGGATACATGATTCCATCATGGTCACGTGTGACCGAGGTCGCGTTGTGGTCCGGTTGCCAAAGTGTCACTCTGGTTTACAGTTTGAGTGAACACTTGTACACCGAGAGGGGTGACCATGAATCAACCGCTGATCGAACGATCGTCTGCTCTGCGTGGGCTGCGCCGCTTCGGCAAGGCGCTCACCACGCCGCTCGCACCCGACGACTACCTGGCCCTCATCAACCCCTTGTGGTCACAAAGAGAGTTGCGCGGCCGGATCGAGAAGGTCGTCCCGATCACCGATCGCGCAGCGACGCTGGTCATCCGCCCGGGCTGGGGATGGTCGTTCAACCATGCACCGGGCCAGTACATCGGCATCGGCGTCGAGATCGACGGCAAGTTCCACTGGCGTTCGTACAGCCTGTCGTCGGTGCCGTTGGTCGAGGGCAAGACCGTCAGCATCACGGTGAAGGCGATGCCCGAAGGATTCCTGTCCGATCACCTCGTGAACGGGCTCGAGCCCGGAACGATCGTCAGACTTGCCTCGCCGCAGGGTGACTTCGTGTTGCCCGACCCGCCGCCGGAAAAGATGCTGATGCTCGTCGGCGGCAGTGGCATCACGCCGATCATGTCGATCCTGCGCACCATGGATCGCCGCGGCTCCATACCGGACGTCGCGCTCGCCTACTCCGCCACCAGCGAAGACGACATGATGTTTGTCCACGAATTGCGGGTGCTGGCCCTTCGGTACAAATCTTTCTCCTTCTACGAGCGATTCACCAACGCCGACGGGATGCTGACTGCCAACCAGCTCGACGAGGTGTGCCCTGACTGGCGAGAGCGAGAGACCTGGGCCTGCGGTCCGGGTCCGATGCTCGACGCGTTCAGCGCACACTTCGAAGCCGAGGGTCGGCTCGATCACCTTCACGTCGAACGATTCACCCTCAACCTCGCGAGTGGTGGCGAAGGCGGCACCGTGACGTTCGGAGTCGGCGGGCCAACCGTCGAGGTTGACGGCGCGACCACACTGCTCGAGGCAGGCGAGAAAGCTGGTATCAACATGCTGTTCGGCTGCCGCATGGGCATCTGTCACACCTGCGACGTACCGCTGGCTTCCGGAAGCATCCGCGATCTGCGCAGCGGCAACGAGCACAGCGAGCCCAACGAATACATCCAGACATGCATCTCCGTGGCCGCAGGCGACTGCACCCTGACCCTCTGAAACTTACAACGAATAGGAGCCGATCATGGCTTTTGCTGACGTACGCGAATACACCCACCTCACCGACGAAGAGGTCGAGGCAATCGGTGCCGAGCTCGACGAGATCCGAGCCGAGATCGAGGCGTCCCGCGGGCAGGCCGACCGCGACTACATCTTGCGAGTCATCACCCTGCAACGCCGCCTCGCCGCAGCCGGGCGCATCACCCTGTTCGCCAGCTTCTTTCCGCCAGCGTGGCTGCTCGGCACCGCCCTGCTGGGATCGGCGAAGATCCTGGAGAACATGGAGCTCGGCCACAATGCGATGCATGGCCAGTGGGACTGGATGAACGATCCGGAGATCCACTCCAGCAACTGGGAGTGGGACACCACCCAGCCGGCCGAGCAGTGGAAGCACTCGCACAACTACATCCACCACCAGTTCACCAACGTGCTGGGCCACGACAATGACATCGGTTACGGAATTCTACGGATGTCCCGCGACCAGAAGTGGTCGCCGTACAACCTCGGCCAGCCGGTCTACAACGCCCTGCTGGCCCTGTTCTTCGAGTGGGGAGTCGCTTTGCACGACCTCGACATCGAGGCCATCCGCAAGGGCGAGAAGGACATTCCGCTACTCAAGAGGCAGCTGCGCCAGATCGGTCGGAAAGTCGGCAAGCAGTCACTCAAGGACTACGTCATGTACCCCGCGCTGACCGGTCCGTTCTTTCTGCAGACCCTCGCCGCCAACTTCACCGCCAACATCATCCGCAATGTCTGGACATACGGGATCATCTTCTGCGGACACTTCCCGGACGGGGCGGTGCACTTCACCGAGGAGGAGCTCGAGGACGAGACCCGCGCTGAGTGGTACCTCCGCCAAATGCTTGGGTCCGCCAATTTCAAGGGCGGCAAGTTGCTTCACATCATGAGCGGTCAGCTCGGCTACCAGATCGAGCACCATCTGTTCCCCGATCTGCCAAGCAACCGCTACGCGCAGATCTCGACCAAGGTCCAGGACATCTGCAAGCGCTACGACATCCCATACACAACTGGACCTCTCTACAAGCAGTACGGACAGACGTTCCGCACGATCATGAAGCTGACCCTTCCCAACAAACGTACCGAGGACAACCCCGCACCCATGTCGCCTCGCGCGAACCGTCGGCTGCGCGATGAAGAGCGTCCGACACGTCGTTCGGAACTCGGCAAGTGGTCGGGTGCGGCCTCGGCATGATCGGCCCCTCATGATGACTGCGCTCTACTCCCGGCCCCACGCTGGCGGCCTACCGGTGCCATTCGCCTGCGAGGACGACGGTGGAGCACTCAACCACTCCGCCGTCGTGAAACGACGGGCGATCCGGTGCGCGCTGAGCCGGATCTGCGGCATCTGCGGTGAGACCCTGACCCGCCCGATCACCTTCTTCGGGGCGACGGCGGAGTGGGAGGCGGGACTTTTCACCTTCCCGCCGACCCACCAGTCCTGCGCTCAGGCGGCTCTGGAGATCTTCGTACCGCTCGGTGGTCGTCATCTGGGTCAGGCCCAGCCACCCTTGCAGTGGGTGCTCGTCGCGACCGGCGGATTTGACCTCATTCGGCCAACTCGACACGGCGGTGTTGTCCAATTCCGCCCCAACTCAGTCATCCACGTCGACGTGATCGATTGACCTGGGTCAGTCGACCGGAGTCAGCAGGAAGATCGGGATCAAGCGCTCCGTCTTGACCTGGTACTCGGCGTAGTTGGGAAATGCCTCGACGGCACGCTCCCACCAAACCGCGCGTTCGTCCCCGACCAGCTCGCGGGGCGTGTAGTCCTTGCGGACTGCCCCATCTTGCAGCTCGACCAGGGGCGCGTCGACGATGTTGTAGTACCAGCTCGGGTTGTCCGGGGCGCCACCCTTGGACGCGACGACGAGATATTCGCCATCGTGCTCAACCCTCATCAGCGCGGTCTTGCGGATCGTGCCCGTCTTGGCACCCAATGTGTGGAGCACGATGATCGGTCGGCCCAACATCATGTTGCCCTCGGCGCCATTCGTGCTCTCGTAGAGCTCGGCCTGCTCGCGGGCCCAGCTGGAGGAGCTCGGCGCGTATTCTCCGGTCAGTGGCATACCCACAGCCTTGCAGATGTGGCAAGCGGCGCCACTGTTCACGCTCGAAATGTGTCAGACCAGACGGCGAAAATTGAGGTGTCGCCGCAGGTCGGACAGATCGCGGCCGGAGGTTTGGAGGACACCATGGACTGCAAGATCGAGCTCATCTTCGTACCGGTCACGGACGTCGACCGGGCACGCGACTTCTACGTCGACCAGGTCGGATTCACACTCGACCACGACATACGGGTTGACGACACCATGCGATTCGTCCAGCTGACTCCGGTGGGCTCGGCGTGCTCCATCGCCTTTGGTGAAGGCATCACTCCACTCGCCCCCGGCACCCAGCACGGCATCCAGGTCGTGGTCGAGAGTGCGCAGGCCGCCCGCGACGAGCTGATCGCCAACGGCGTCGACGCAACCGAGATCGACGTGCAACCGTGGGGCATCTTCACCAGCTTCACCGACCCGGACGGCAACCGGTGGCACATCCAGGAGCTTCCGGCTCCATAGGCGCCCGTGCGACTCACTCGCCCGTAGCGGCAGACTGTCCGCATGACCACGGAGATGCCTGCCGATCTGCTTGACCACGCACATGCAGCCAAGGGCTTCATGCCCGAGGCCGAGGGTGAGTTCCTCCACCGCATGGCCCGCGGGCGACTTGCCCTCGGTCCGGCGCTGGAGATCGGGTCCTATTGCGGCAAGTCGGCGATCTACCTGGGTGCTGCCGCTCGCGAGGTTGGCGGACAGGTGCTGACGATCGATCATCACCGCGGCTCCGAGGAGAACCAGGCGGGTTGGGAGCATCACGACTCATCGCTCGTCGATGCGGAGTTCGGTCTGATGGACACCCTCCCGGTCTTTCGCAAGACGATCGCCCGCGCCGGCCTCGAGGACCAGGTGACCGCTGTCATCGGTCGCTCCACCAGTGTCGCGACGTGGTGGCGTACGCCCGTCAGCCTGCTGTTCATCGATGGCGGCCATGCCGAGGTGCACGCCCAGAACGACTACTCCGGTTTCGCGCACTGGGTGATGGACGGAGGTGTCCTGGTGATCCACGACGTCTTCGAACGTCCCGAGGACGGTGGCCAGGCACCGTTCAAGGTGTGGCAGCGGGCCGTCGCCGGAGGAAGCTTTGAGCCGATCGAGACGGTCGGGTCGATGCGGGTGCTAGCGCGCACCCGGGGAGACGCCGGCCAGCCGGTCGGTTGAGCGGCAGTCGCACTCCAACGCGATCTCGTCGAACTCGACGCCGATCTGGTGACCCGTCATGATGCCGGACCCCGGAGTGCTGCCGGTCAGCACGTCCCACGCCAGGATGACAGCCGCAGCGGTGTAGGTGGTCTGCTCCGCCGGCCAGTTGACGTTGTCGGGGAACACGAATCCGGTCCAGTAGCTCCCGTCGTCGTGACGAAGGTGCTGCATGTCCGCGAACAGCTGGTCCGCGCGCGGGTCGCCGATCGCCTTCAGCGCCATGACCAGCTCACACGTCTCGGCACCTGTCACCCACGGGTTGGCGCTGACGCAACGAATTCCGAGTCCGTCCTCCACGAACGTGTCCCACCGTGAGGCGAGCATCTCGTGGGCTGCGGCCCCGCGTACGGCCCCGCCGAGCACGGGGTAGTACCAGTCCATCGAAAAAGTCGACTTGTCCAGAAACTGGTCGCGGTGCTCGCGCAGAGCGTGACCGAGCCGGCCGCCGGCGAGCTCCCATTCGGGCTGCGGCTCATCCATCACCTCGGCGAGCGCCACCCCACAACGCAGCGCCTGATAGATGCTGGAGCTGCCGGCGAGAAGCGCCTCGCCGTTGATCTTGGCTGGACCGTTGGCATCCCATTCGCGTGACCAGGCAATGCCACCGAACGGGAGCTGCAGGTCGACAACCAGGTCGAGAGCTTTGCGTACGACCGGCCACATCCGGGCGAGAAACTCCCGATCGCGGCGAATCGACCAGTGATGAAGCACGCCGACGGCGATGTACGCCGCCATGTTGGTCTCGGTGCTGGCATCCTCCACGGTGCCGGCGACCAGCTTCATCGGCCAGGAGCCATCGGCACGCTGAGTGCGCAGGCACCAGTCGTACGCCGCGTCGGCGGCGACATGCTCCCCACCGACGACGAGCGCCATGGCGCCCTCGACGTGGTTCCACGCATCTGTGTGCTCACCATGCGTCCACGGGATCGCGCCGTCGGGCTCCTGCATCAACGCGATGCTGGCGGCCGTCTGGGCGATCTGCTCGGGGGTCATGACGCAGCTACATCTTTGGCAGACTCAGTCGGCTTGCGCAGGTAGAGGACCATGCTCTTGCCGATCAGCGGATTGAGGGCCCTCTCCGCCAGACGCGTCACGGTGCTGTAGCGAGGGGTCTTCATGATGTCCCACACCAGCACCTGGTGATAGGCCTTGACCAGCGGGTTGTCGTCGTTCTTGACGCCTACGGCGCACTTGAGCCACCAGTAGGGCGAGTGCAGGCCGTGCGCGTAGTCGATCGTCTCAAACTCCATACCGGCGTTCTCGAGCTTGCCGATCAGCTCCTTGTCGGAGTAGATGCGGATGTGACCACCGGGGGTGTTGTGGTAGTCGTCCGAGAGCTTCCAGCAGACGATCTCCGGCAACCATCGGGGGACGGTCACGGCCATCGTGCCGCCCGGGCGCAGGACCCGCACGAGCTCGTTGATCGCCTGGATGTCGGCCGGAATGTGCTCGAGGATCTCCGATGCGACAACCCGATCGAACTCACCATCGGCGAAGGGGAGCGAGAGAGCATCACCCTCCTTGATGTCAGCCGAGGCGCCCTCGGGGACCTCGCCGGCTTCCTTCATCGCGCCGAACAGCTCCAGCACGTTCGCCAGCTCGTCGGCGTCCTGGTCGAACGCAATGACATCGGCACCGCGGCGGTACATCTCGAATGCGTGGCGTCCCGCACCCGCACCCATGTCAATCACCCGGTCGCCCGGCGCGAGGCCGAGCCGGTCGAAATCAATTGTCAGCATGCTTGCTCTTCTCCTCGTTTCCAACACCCGTGGCCTTCGCCGCGTGGGCAGCGATCACTTCTTGGTATGCGGAAGCCGTGGCCTTGGCCACCGCGCCCCAGCTGAACAGCTCGAGCACACGCTCGCGCCCCGCCTTGCCCATCGCGTCACGGCGCTTGCGGTCGTCGAGCAGCTCGGCGATCGCCGCTTCAAGCTCTCCCACGTCGCCGGGAGTCACGAGTGTCGCGCAGACGCCGTCCTCGCCGACGACCTCGGGAATCGCTCCGGCGCGGCTGACGACCAGCGGAGTGGCACACGCCATCAGCTCGGCAGTCGGGAGCGAGAATCCTTCGTACAGCGAGGGCACGCAGGCCAGCTCGGCCGAACCCATCACGTCGACCAGCTCGGCGTCGCTGATGCCGTTGACGAACTTCACGTGCTCGGCGATGCCCAGGTCGTCGATGAGCTTCTCGGTGCGGCCGCCCGCCTTGAGCGTCGTGACGAGGAGCAGCTCGAGGTCGCGCTCGGTACGCAGCTTGGCGAAGGCCTCAAGCAGCGTGGCAATGCCCTTCATCGGTGCATCTGCGCTGGCCATGGCGACAATCCGCCCGGGCACTCGCGGGGCCGTCGGGGGTACGAACACGTCATCGACGCCGAGTGTGATGACCTCGATCCGTGACGGGTCGACCCCGAAGTCGGTGATGATGTCGCGGCGACTGGATTCGGACACCGTGAGGATCTTGGGGAGCTGCTTGGCGACCTTCTTCTGCATACGCAGGAAGCCATACCAACGCCGCAGGCTGAGCTTCTTGCGAAGTGGTGCGCTCGCCAGGTCGATGCGGCGATCGAAGGTGATCGGGTGATGGATCGTCGTGATCAGCGGGAAGCCCAGCTCGGCGATGTCGAGCATGCCTGAGCCGACGGTCTGGTTGTCGTGCACGATGTCGAAGTCGCCGACCCGGTCCTTCATCAACCGAGCTGCCCGCTTGCTGAACGTCTTGGGCTCGGGGAATCCCGCAGTCCACATCGTCAGGACTTCCTCGACGTCGATGAGGTCGCGGATCTCCTTGGGTCTGGGAGTACGGAACGGGTCGGGCTCGCGATACAGGTCGAGTGACGGCACCTTGGTCAGCGTCACCCCGGCGTCCAGCTCGGGGTAAGGCTGACCCGAGAACACCTCGACGGTGTGCCCCAGCGCGACCAGCTCACGACTGAGGTGACGGAGGTAAACGCCCTGACCACCGCAGTGTGGTTTGCTGCGGTAGGACATGAATGCGATACGCACGGAGCGCCTCCATCAGGTTGAACATGCTCAGTGCACTTGACTGAACTTTCAATTGTCTCGCGACCAGGGGTCAATGTCGAAATTGTGGCACTGAGGTCTTCGTCACCTCACCGGCCGGCGTTCTTCCCACTGTTGCCGGGGTAGAACGTGTGGCTCGCGGTGACGCCACCATCAACGGCAAATTCTCCGCCCGTGGTGTATCCGCTCTCGTCGCTGGCCAGGTACACGTACAGGGGTGCGATGTCCTCAGGTGTTCCGACGCGCTCCAGAGGAATGCGTGTCGCGCCCCACTGCATCGCCGCGTCGCCGCCGTGAGCCTGGGTCATCGGGGTGTCGATCATTCCCGGGTGCACCGAGTTGACGCGCACGTTGTGCGCGCCGAGCTCGACCGCCGCGGCCTTGCTCATGCCGCGGATCGCGAACTTGGTGCCGGTGTACGCCGTCAGCGACGCCATGCCCGCGAGACCTTCGACCGAGGAGCAGTTGATGATCGAACCCTGCTCTGCGGCCTTCATCGCCGGCGCAACGGCCTGCATTCCGAAGAAGCAGCCCTTCATGTTGACGTTGATCAACAGGTCGAAGTCGGAGAGCCCCATCGTGTCGACCTCGCCGAACCGCAGCACGCCGGCATTGTTGACGAGGACGTTGACGTGCCCGCCCAGGCTGGTCTCGGCGTCCTTGACGACCTCTGCCCAGGATGTCGGGTCGCTCACGTCCAGGTGGCTGAAGAATGCTGCATCGCCGAGCTCATCGGCCAGTGCCTTGCCCGCGTCGTCGGCGACGTCGGCAATGACCACCTTGGCGCCCTCACGTACGAAGTGACGCGCGATGGCCGCGCCCTGCCCTTGGGAACCGCCAGTGATGATCGCGCGCTTGTCCGTGAGACGGGACATGTTTTCCTCCAGGAAGAACGGTGTGAGTGGGTTAGAGCGAAAGGATTGAGTCGGCCGCGAACGAGACCTCGGGGTCGCGATCGGCGAAGAAGCCGCCGACGCTCTTCTCGAGCTCCTCGGTCGACCAGATGTCTCCGGCGGTGTCGAAGCGCTGCTCGACCACCGGGGCGGCGAGCAGTGCCACCATCCCGCCGTAGACGACGAAGACCTGGCCGCTGATGCGTGAGGCCGCCGGCGATGCGAGGTAGGCGACGAGTGGTGCAACGTGGTCGGCGCTGTAGGGATCGATCGTCTGTCCGGACTTGTCCGGCCCGAAGACCTCGGCGGTCATCGCCGTACGAGCGCGCGGACAGATCGCATTGGCGCGGACGCCGATGCGAGACAGGCCGCGAGCGGTCGTCAGCGTGAGCGCGGTGATGCCGGCCTTGGCTGCGGCGTAGTTGGCCTGACCGGGCGAACCGGTCAGAAATGCCTCGGAGGCGGTGTTGATGACGCTCGCGTCGACGGGTGCGCCGGACTCCTTGGCGACCTGCTTCCAGTGTGCGGCGGCGTTGCGAGACAGCAGGAAGTGCCCCCGCAGATGGATCTTGATGACGAGGTCGAACTCCTCGTCGGTCATGTTGAACAACATCTTGTCGCGGGTCACCCCGGCGTTGTTGACCACGATGTCGAGCGCACCGTACGACTCCAGCGCGGTCTGCATGATCAGGTCAGCGGTGGATCGCTCGCCCACGTCACCGGGTGCCAGCGCAACCTCGGCGCCGAGCGACTTGATCTCGTCGGCGGCGTCGTCGGCAGCTCCCGGCAGGTCGTTGAGCACGATGCGCGCACCCGCACGCGCCAGGGCAACTGCCTCTGCGCGTCCCAGGCCCGCGCCCGCTCCGGTGACGACCGCAACCCGGCCATCAAGGGACGTCGCAGTCATCCATCCTCCGCAATGCGCAGCGCTGACTTGGGGCAGACGGACACGGCACGCTGCACCCGATCGCGGTTCTCGGCGGTCACCGTCGGGTCTTCGACCTGCAGGAAGTCGTCGTCATCGACGAAGAACACATCGGGCGCCATTGCCTCGCACAGGGCGTTGGCCTCACATACATCGAAGTCGACCTCGATCTTTGCCACCAGAGATTCGCCTTCCTCTCCGCATCAAGAACTAGAACGTGTTCTATTCTATCTCAGCACGGAGGCTTTGGGTACGGTCCAGTCACTTTGGTTGCCGAAAAGGACACACGATGAAGTCATTCACGGATCGCATTGCGGTCGTCACGGGAGCCGGGAGTGGGATCGGTCGCGCGACCAGCGAGGCGCTGGCCCAGAAGGGCGCCCACATCGCCGTGCTCGACATCAGCGAGACTCGCGCGGCCGAGACCGCTGACCTCGTCCGCAGCCTGGGCCGACGGGCCTCGGTCCATGTCGTGGACGTACGGGACCACCACCGTATGGACGAAGTCGCCACCGAGGTGATCGACATTCACGGTGGCTGCAACATCCTGGTCAACAATGCCGGCGTGACCTCGGCAGGCGGATTTGAGGATGAGTCTCTTGAGGACCTGGAGTGGATCGTCGACATCAACATCTGGGGTGTTGTGCATGGCTGCCGCGCCTTCCTACCCGCTCTGCGAGCCGCCGACGAGGGCCACATCGTCAACATGTCCAGCATGGTCGGGCTCCTCGGCCTCCCTGACAACGCCGCCTACTCACTGACCAAGGGCGCCGTCCGCTCCTTCACCGAAGCTCTTCGCGCCGAACTGGTCACCACGAACATCGGCGCAACCGCGGTCTTCCCGGGCGCGGTACGTACCGACATCACGAATGCCGCGCGGGGAACTCACTCAGATCGGCTCGCGACGATGGGGAACTCTCGATTCGCCCCCATCATGATGCGTCCGCCCAGAACGGCAGCACGACGCATCGTCAGCGCGATAGAACACGATCGCGCCCGCGTGACGGTTGGCCCCGACGCCCGCATGGTCGACCTGCTCACCCGGATCTATCCCGGACGCTCAGGCTTGATCGGACGGGTCACCGCACGCATTCAACGGTAGAGGCTGCGGTCAGCCCAACGCAGCGAGCTCGGAAATGGCCCAGTCGCCGTCACCGCGCGTCAAGGTGATGACCAGACTGTTCTGGCTGGCCTGCTGCTTGGCGGTCTCGCCGACGCCGGCGGTCGTCGTCTGGTTGAGGAACACCAGCACCGTGGCCTTGTGCTCTGTCGCGTTGATGATCGCAGCCGACACCGGCACCGCCTGCAGGACAATCTTGTTCTTCACGGTGTTGGCCTTCACCTGGGCCATCGTGGCGTTGTACTCCTTGAGGAACGACTTCGTCATCCGCGCCTGCGCAGTCTCCATGTCGTTCGCCAGGGTCTTGTAGTCGTATGACAGCGTGCGCGTCGCCAGGTCAGCCGCGGAGATCAGCACCTCGGTGCGAGCATCCTCACCGACCAGCACGCCGTTGGGAGCAGAGGTCGCCGAGACGTGCTCAGCGCGCCACCACAGGGAACCCACACCGATGCCGGCCAGCGCGACCAGGGTCGCGAGCACCACGGTGAGGTTCTTGTAGAGCGGGGCGCCACTCGCCGTTTCGGACTCGGGGGGTGACTCCACCCCAGGCGTCTCCGCGGCCGCAGCCACGGGTGCCTTCGTCGCAGGCGCCTTCTTGGTGGGCGCCTTATTCGCGGGTGCCTTCTTGACCGACGTCGACCCGCTCGTCTCCGGCTCCACGACCGGAGTCACGTCCGACTGACAGAACCGGCACTTGATCGCGGAGGCCTTGATCGTCTCGGCGCAGTAGGGACAGACCCGTTCGTCGCGCTTCAGCTTTGCCACCGCTCTCAGCCCACGAACTCGAGCTGAGAAACCAGCCATCGGTTGTCCACCTTGGCCATCGTCAACCTCATGCGCCACGAACGGTCTTCGACCTTGCCCTTGGTGCCCTTGTTCTGCACCTTGCTTCCTGCCGCCACGAACACCGTCGCCGAGTCGTCATCGATCTCGCCCAGTCCGATCTCGTCAATGCGGCCCTTGGAGATCGACTCCTGGCTGATGGCCGCATCCTTCAGCGACTTCAACGACGTCTCATACTGCTTCTTGAACTCGCCGGTCGCACCGGCCAGCACGCGCTTGGTCAGCTCATCCATCTTCGTGTGGTCGACCGCGAGGAATGCCAAGGTCTCCGCGCGGGCCGCGCGGGTGATGTCGGCATACTGCGCGGCACGGCTCTCGGCAGGTGTGCTGCCCGGCGCCGCCGCACTGCCGCGGACGGCGAACATCCCCAACCACGCGACGAGAACAATCAGGACAAGAAGCAGTGCGGCGTTCGTGATGGAGAGTCGTTTCACTGGTTCTTCCAGTCGAAGAGCGGCGGTGCGTATTTCGTCCCGCGCATGTTGACCGGCGGGCCTGAAGCACAGTTGGCTTCATAGTACGGAAGCACAAAAGCCTCAGCCGAAGTCGGCCGCCACTGCCCCGGCGGCAAATAGCCCTCCGTGCACGCTTCCGGTTCCTGGTTCATGTTGAGGTTCACCCGGCCAAACTTCTGACCGTCCGTCTGCTTGCCGTCGGTGAGAGCTGAGGGACCCGAGGAAATGAGACGCGGGAAGGTGACCAGGAGCTGTTCCAGCGCGGGCAGTCGGGCGTCGAGGACCTCGGCCACACCGATCAGCGGCTTGAGCAGCGGCGGCAGGGATTTGCGCAACATGCTGACCAAGGCCGTCACCTCATCGGCTGCGGGGGCTGCCCGGTCGAGGATCTTGCGAACGTCCTTGTCCGACGTTGCCAGGGTGTCGGTCACATCCGCCAGATCCTTGGCGAACGAACGGATGTTGTCGGAGTTGTCCTTTTGTGTCTGCAGCACCGTCTTGGCGTTGTCCAGCAGTGCGATCGTCTGAGCCTCGTTCTCGACCGCCGAATCGATGAACAGCCGCGCGCTGTCAAGCATCGTTCGCAGTGGATTGGCATTGTCACGGAACATCGTCCCGAGCTCGGTGACCACGGTGTTGAGCTCGCCGATGTTCACACTCGAAATGAAGCTGTCAAGGTCCTTGAGGAGCACGTCCTCGCCGAGCGGAAGGCTGTCGGCGTCTCCGCGCACGGTGTCGCCGTCCTTGAGCATCGGACCCTCTTTGCTGTCCGGCTCGAAGGAGATGTACTGCTCGCCGACCACGCTGAGGTTGTGCACGAACACGCGAGAGTCAGCCGGAACCTTGGTGTCATCGATCAGCGCGAGGTCGACCCGCAATCCCTTGCCCTCGACTTCCATCTTGGAGACCTTGCCGATCCTCACTCCGCGATAGCTTGCCTCGCTGCCCTCGTAAAGGCCACCAGAATCTGGCAGGAGGACGTGGACGGTGTAACCGCGCCCCAATGCCTGGTCAACGAAGCCGAGATAGTTGGCACCGACGTACAGGATGCCCGTCACGCTGAGCACCACGAAGGCAATGAGCCTGACCCGAATTCCGCGCGTCATCGTTTCCCTCCTCCCAGCAGTCCGCCGACGAGCTCAACCAAGCCGTTGGATGACTTGGCGTCATCGCCTGACTTGGTGCTGCCCGCGTCGGGCTTCGAGGTGACCAGGTCGCGCAGGACTGAGTCGGGTGCGCCATTTTCTGCCAGAGAGACCGGATCGGCGTCCTCACACAGCGGTATGTCCGGGAGCAACGCGCAGATCGGATCCAAAACTGCGCTCGACAAGCTACAGATCGGGGCTGTGGGCAATCCGCGACACAACGTCACGACCTCGTCGGCCGTCGTGGGCAGCAGCCCACCTTCGCTGACCGGGATGAGCCTGATCTGCATCGCGAACACGACATTCGCAAAGTCGCCCTTGATCACCGTGGCTGCATCGATGGGGAACGGATAGCTCGATGCGGTGACCAAGCCTGGCACGAGTGAGTCACCGGTATCGGACAAGTTGCGGAGAATCGGCTCAAGATGGCGGAGTTCGGCGATCAGGTCGTCCTTGGTCTCGTTGACCACGCGGGTGCCGACATCACCGAGCTTGTCGAGCTCCGACAACATGCCAACCAGCTGACCGTGCTGATCTCGCAGCACGTGAATGGCCGGCCCGGCGGCATCGATGGCATCGCCGATGATTTCCTTCTCGTTGACCAGCGTTTGGCTCAAGCCGTTGATCGAGTCGAGCGCCTGCACGATGTCGCCCTTTTGGGAGTCGAGCGTGCCGACCAGGCTGTTGACCTGGCTGAGCAGGTCGCGCATCTTGTCTGTCCGCCCATCCATCATCGCGTTGAGCTCCTGCGAGATGGTCTGGAGCTGGCCAAGGCCACCACCGGTCAGCACGAATGAGAGAGCGCCCAGCACCTCCTCGACCTCGGGATTGCGTCCGGTCTGGTCCATCGGGATGACGTCGTTGGGGCCAAGCGTTCCGGTACCGGCCGGTTTGCCGTCGGCTCCGATGGGCGCCGAGAGCTCGACGAACTTCTCGCCGAGCAAGCTCGTCTGTCGAATCTTGGCCACCGCGTTGTCGGGGAGCTTGACGTCGTTGCGCACGAGCATGGTGATGCGGGCGTTCCAACCCGATCGGACGATCTTCTCGACCTGGCCCACCGGCACATCGCCCACCATGACGGCCGAGCGAGGTACGACGTTGAGCGCGTCGGCAAAATCAGCGCTGACCAAGAAGCCGTTGTCCTTGCTGACCTTGTTGCCCGGAAGGGGCAGGTCGTAGATGCCGTTGAACTGGCAGCCACTGAGCGCGATGGCGAGGAACGCGGCCACGATCAGGCGCAGGCGACTCATCATGAGCCACCACCTCCAAGCAACGACAACAGATCAGGAAGGCCGCCTTGCGACGCGGGCGTCGGGGGCTTCACGATGTCGGGCGTTGCCGCCGCTCCCGCGCCCGGCAGCCCAGGTGCGTCACCTGAGGTGGCCGGAAGGAGCGGCGTGAGAAGACCCGTGATCAGGTCGCAGACCAGGTCCATGCCCGGAAGTCCGTTGTTGATCAGCGTCTGGCACAGGAACTGATCTGGCCGGAACTGCATGCCCGGGCCAACCTGCACGCGGGAGCCGTACGTGCCGGTGGTCGGTTCGAACGCAAGAGCGAGGTTGCTCATGGCGAGCGAACCTTCCTGTACGACGATGCCGACCGAGTCCTTCTGGTTGTCGACGCGTTGCAGCAGGCTGGCCAACAGGTCAACGTCCTTGCCGAGGGTCTCGCGGTTCTCCTCGACAAACCCCTTGACGGAGCCGAGCACCCTGGCGAGAGACTCGAGCACTGCCTTCAGCTCATCCCTTTCGCCCGCAAACTGCTCAGACACGCCAGCGATCTGGGTGAGGAACTCCTGCACGGTGGCGTCATTTGTCGCCAGCGTGTCAGTGATCGCGGCCAGCGAGCGCACGTTCTCGAACAGGGGACCGCGGTTGGCCGCGAAGACCTCAGCAGCCTTCGACAGGTTGCGGATCGTCTCGGAACCGAGGGCTCCGTTGCCGTCGAGCGCCTTGGCTCCTGCGGTGAGCAGGCTGTTGAGTGCGCCGTTGGTCGAACCGGCCTGAGGACCAAGCGTCACCGCGAGATCATCCAATGACCTGAACATGCGATCGAGCTCAATGGGGGTCTGGGTTCGATTCAGTGGGATGTCGCCGTCGTCCTTCATCACCGGACCCTTGCCATAGGCAGGAAACACCTGGACGTAGCGGTCCGCCACGAGAGTCGGCGTCACGACGGCGGCCTGCGCGTCGGCCGGCAGCTTGTAGTCGTTGTCGTACATCATCTCGACTCGGACGCTGTTGCCCTCGGGAATGACCGCAGTGACTTCGCCGACGCTTACGCCCATGACTCGCAGATGTGTGCCCGGGTAGACGCCAACGGCTCGATCGAAGTGCGCTGTGACGGTGCGGGAGCTTTCGCCCGGGAAGATCAGGAACGCGAGCACCAACAACCCAATGGGGACGGCCGCCAGCAACAGCTGGATCTTTCGGCTCCAGTTCGTCATCCTCCACCCCCTGGCTTGCTGGGCAGGAACTCACCCGTGAACACACCGGTGATGTTGGGGACGTACGCATCGAACCACGGACCCGTACCGACGATGTTGCCGAGGATGTTCACGTACGGGCCATAGTTCTTGAGAAGTGTCTCGATCTTGTCCTCACGCGCATGCAGGAAGTTGAGTACGTTCTCGAGCTTGTCGAGGGTGGGCTTGAGCTGCTCGCGATTGTCCTTGACCACACCATCGAGCTCGTCGGCCAACGCGGTCGCGTTGACCAGCAGATCGTGGATGGCCTGTTTGCGGTTCTGCAGCTCCTGGAATATCTGGTCGGCCTCCTCCATCAAGATCACCAGATCTCCCTTGCGCTCATTGAGCAACGCGGTGACATTGCGTGAGCGGGCCAGCAGCTTCTCGATCTCCTCGTCGCGCGTCGCGATCGTTGACGACAGGCGAGACAGCCCGGTGAAGCTCGACTGCACCTCAGGTGCAGCCGTGTCGATGACTTCGGCCAGCGTGTTGAGCGCCGTCGTGAGATTTTCCTTGTCGGTCAGCTCGGTCTGCGTGGTCAGCTGGCCAAGCGTTCCGACAATGTCCGCTCCGGCATCCGTGCGCGAGATCGGAATCGTCGCCCCG
The DNA here is from genome assembly GCA_963760105.1 of uncultured Actinomycetota bacterium. GTDB lineage: Bacteria > Actinomycetota > Actinomycetes > Propionibacteriales > Nocardioidaceae > Aeromicrobium. Next base: position 395,179 of record CAVXBP010000010.1, on the reverse strand, counting down.
GCCGGCAGCTGCCCACTGCCCGCCGGCTTGATGTTGAGGAACTTCTCGCCCAGCAGGCTCTTGACCTCGACGCTTGCGCGGGTCAGGCGGCCGAGCTTGGCATCCTTGACGTCGAAGTCGGCGATCACCTTTTCGGTGCCGATGTTCAGCTTGCTGACTCGTCCGACCCGGACGCCGGCGACCTGGACCTCAGAGCCGGTTCGAAGGCCGCTCGCATCGCTCAGCTCAGCGTGAAATGTGGTGCCCTTCATGAACGGCAGGTTCTGGATGTTGAACGAGGCCACCATCACGAGCAGCAGCACCGCGATGGAGACGGCACCCAGTCGCATGACCTGTGAATCACTTCTACGAGCCATCAGTTGCACCTCTCGGCCTGGCTGTAGATCGTGAGGTCGGAGATCTGCTGTCGCACGTCATCTGGCAGGGCATCCATGAGGGCGCTGGGCAGCACGACTCCGAAGTGGAACTCGCAGAGGTAGTAGTTGTACCAGGAGCCGTAGACGCCGATGCGCGTCTGCTTGGTCAGCATGTCGGGCAGCTTCTCGAGGGTCTCGTCGAGAGCCGCCTTGTTCTCGGGCTTGGCCAATAACGTGAACAGGCGTCGAAGCTGCGCCACATCTTCCTTGATCAGCGGTCGCGCCTGCGTGAGCAGGTCAGCCACGGTCTCGGTGAGGTCAGAGATGCCGGACAGAGATGAGCCGATGACCTTGCGGTCGTCGGCAAGATCGCCGAACCACGACTTCATGCTGATGATCAGCTCGTCGAGCTGCTGATGATGGTCGTCGACCGTCTTCATCAACGAGCTCAGGTTGGTGATGACATCGCCGATCAGCTGGTCACGGTCGGCGAGTGTGCTGGTCAACGAGGCAGTGTTGGAAAGCAGCTCCTGAATGGTGCCGCCTTCACCCTGGAGCACCTGGATGAGGTTGAGCGAGAGCTTGTTGACGTCCGCCGGGTTGAGAGCCTGGAACAGCGGCTGAAACCCTTGGAACAGCTCGGTCAGGTTGAGCGCCGGGGTGGTCCGCTCCAGCGGAAGAGTCGCGTTGGCGCGAAGGCGTGGGGACCCAGCCTTTCCCTCCGACAACGACATGTAGCGATCGCCGATCAGGTTGAGGAACCGGATGCTCGCTCGGGAGTCCTGGGTGAGCGGCACGCCGTCCTTGACCCCGAACGTCACCATTGCGTGGTCACGCTTGTAGATCTTGACATCCTTGACCTTGCCGACGACGACGCCCGCAATGCGCACATCATCGCCCTTGGTCAGCTCAGACGCCGTCGAGAACTCGGCTTTGTACTCCGTCTGCGATCCCAGTCCGAAGCCACCCATGATGGCAATGAGCAGACCGGTGGTCATGAGCGACACCACCGTGAAGATGATGAGCTTGACCGCTGCCACGCGGAATGCTGCGTCGCGGCGATTCATGCCGACACTTCCGTGACGAACCAAGAACACGGATGAGTCGGCACGAGGGGCCTTCGATTCGCTCGCTGTCGCTCGCTCATTTGATGCCCCCGTCCACGTTGTCCTTGTCGGAACCGTCCTTCAGAGGCTGGAACGTTGCCGGATTCTTGAAGTCGGACGGAAGACCGAGGCACCACGGCCCGTGGCCAACCTCGCCGAACTCCGGAGCGTCGGCCGAGGTGTAGGCAGTTCGCTGCGGGGCACCGAGCTCAAGGGTCTGATGAATCAGGTTGTTCGCGAAGACATTCGCGGTGTCCTCCCGCTGCAGGACGATGCCCCTGAGCAGACAGGGCAGCTCGGGCGAGTAGGTGTCGAGCAGCGCCAGCAGGGGCCTGCCGGACCGCACCTGATCTATCAGGAGCTGCTCGTTCTCCGACAAGGTGACCCGGGTGACGCGGGCCAGGCCTGTGAGGCTGCCGAGTGCGAGGTTCAGCGAATCCTTCTTGTCGGTGATCGTTTTCGCCGTCACCGTCGCGTTGTCCAGCAACCGGATCAGGTCAGGGGCGGCGAGATCGTAGGTCTGGGCCACCTCGGCGAGCAGCGCAAGGTCAGTCTTCAACGTCGGCAGCTTGACGTTGACCCGACGGAGGTAGGCATCCAGCGACTCGAAGGTGTCGCCGAGCTCTTTGCCCTGGCCCTCCAAGGCGTGCGCGAGCGCGTAGAGGGTTGAGTTGATGTCGGCCGGACGGATCGAGCGGAGCAGCGGGAACAGGTTTGCCATGATGCTTTGCAGTTCGACGTTGGTCGTCACTCTGCTGGCCGGGATGACTGCGCCGTTCTTCAGCTTGGCAGCGCCGTCGACGATCGGACCCTCCGGTGGCACGAGCTGGACGTACTTCCTCCCGAACAGAGTCGTCGGCATGATCTGCACCGACACGTCGGCCGGGATGTTGCGCGCCGCCTCGGGGCGCAGCGACAACGTGATCTGCGCCTGGCGGCCGTCGCTCTCGATCTTCTTGATGTTGCCCACGAGCGCGCCATACATCCGGACGTCACCGAACTTGGCCAGCTGAAGGCCCGTTCGTTCGGCAAGCACCGTCACGTCGGTGCTCTTGGTGAACTGTTTGTTGTAGAGGGCGATCGACAGCCAGATCAACAGCGTGATCGTCACGATGTACGCGACGCCGGCAACGAGCAGGCGTCGACGTTCGGCAGCGGTGTCGCGAATCAGGTTGGCCAGCATCACATCACCCCGTGATCCGGACCGTGGTTGTCGAGCCCCAGATGGCGAAGCTCAGGAAGAAGTTGGCGACGATCACCGTGACGATGGACGCACGGATCGCACGGCCGACGGCGATGCCCACACCGGAAGGCCCGCCGGACGCCGTGTAGCCGTAGTAGCAGTGGATCAAGATGATGAGGACGGCAAGGACGATCAGCTTGCCGAATGACCAAAGAATGTCGATCGGCGGCAGGAACTGTCGGAAGTAGTGGTCGTAGGTGCCGACTGACTCGCCGTAGATCATCGTCGTGATGAGCCGCGGCGAGAGATATGAGGCGAGCAGCGCCACGGTGTAGAGCGGGATGACGGCGATGAAACCGGCGATCATCCGGGTGGTCACCAGGAACGGAAGCGACTGCACGCCCATGACTTCGAGGGCGTCAATCTCCTCGGAGATGCGCATGGAGCCCAGCCGAGCGGTATAACCGCAGCCCACCGTCGCCGCGAGGGCGATTCCCGAGACGAGCGGCGCGACCTCACGCGTGTTGAAGTAGGCCGAGATGAAGGCGGTGAACTTGGCCACGCCGATCTGGCTCAAGGAGGCATAACCCTGCAGGCCGACCTCCGTACCGGCGAAGAACGCGAGGAAGGCGATCACACCCACCGTTCCGGCGATCACCGACAATGCGCCGACGCCAAAGACAACTTCCGCGAGGGTCTTCCAGACCTCCTTGCGGTAGTCACGCAACACCTTGGGGATGTAGGCGAGGGCTTTGACGTAGAACAACAGCTGGTCGCCCAGACCCTCCAGCCGCGACCGTTGCGCCTTGGCGAAGGACGAGCCGAACTCGGTGAGAACGCTCATCACAGGCCTGCCTGTGGGACGAACTGGAAGTACAGCGCCGTGATGATCGAGTTGATCAGGAACAACAGCATGAACGAGAGAATGACCGACTCATTGACGGCTCGACCGACACCGGCGGGTCCGCCACCGGCATTGAGGCCCTTGTAAGCGCCCACGATCGCGGCCATGAAGCCAAAGATGGCTGCCTTGATCATGGCGACCCAGATGTCGGTGAGCGTGGCGAGCGATGTGAATGAGGCGAGGAACGCACCCGCGGAGCCGCCCTGGACGATGACGGTGAAGTAGTAGCCCCCAGCGATGCCGGCCGTGATGACGATACCGATCATCAGCACCGACACGATCAGCGTCGCGAGGGCGCGGGGCACGACCAGGCGCTGGATCGGGTCGATGCCCAAGGTCTCCATCGCGTCGATCTCTTCGCGCATCTTGCGCGCACCCATGTCGGCACAGATCGCGGAGCCTGCCGCACCGGCGATGATGAGTGCCGCGGCGATCGGAGCAGCTTCTCGTACGGTCGCGAGCACCGCGGTTGCTCCGGCAAATGACTCAGCGCCGAGCTGACCGGTGAGGTTGCCGACTTGGAGCGCGATGACCGCGCCGAAGGGGATTGAGACCAAGATCGTGGGCATCATCGTGACGCTCGCGACGAACCATGCCTGCTCGACGAACTCTCGGAACTGGAAGCGGGAGGTGAAGGTCAGCTTGATGACATCCCACGCAAGGGCGAAGACGTGACCCGGCCCGCGGAGGACCATTGCGGGACTCATCCCCATGTCTCCTCCTGTGGCCGTGTTAATCCGGGGTGACGGCGCGCACGACGGAGAGAGCGGTCAATGCGAGGCATGCGTACTTACCGAACCTCGTGGTCAGAATAACGATTCTGGGGGTCACCCGTTACGTCTTTGGAGGACTCGAGCGCCGCAGCATGGCGTCCGGCCCGGCGACCAAAGAAGGATGCTTCGCCGAGCTGGGTGCCCGACGCGTAGCCCTTTCCATCCACCGCGATGTTCGATGCACAGGCGCCGGCCGCGTAGAGACCCACGATCACTGAGCGGTCGTCACGCTGCACCCGGCCGTCGTGATCGACCCGAAGTCCGCCGCAGGTGAAACCGGAGTAGAAGCACTGTCCGGGGGTCAGGTCATAGGCACCGTATGGCGGAGCGTCGAGCGGTACGACATAGTCGGCGGCCTTGTGAAACACCGGATCGGCGCCGTCGCGGGCTGCCGCGTTGTAGTCGTCGAACGTCTTGGTCAGGGAGCCCTCGGGGACACCGAGTCCGACTTCCATCTCTGCGATCGTCTCCCAGCCATCGACCAGCGGCTGCAGGCCGTACGCCGGCTCAGCGATGTGCACCGAGTCCAGGATCAGCCAGGCCTTCTGCTCGGGCTGGTCAAAGACAAAGGCGGAGGTGCGCGAGTGATAGGAGTCCTCAGCCACGAAACGCTCGCCGCGGTTGTTGACCACGACTCCCTTGACCAGGTCGCCGGGCGGATAGAACGGCGCCGTGAGGAATGCGCCGTCCATGTGGTCGGCAGCACCCCCGACGGACTGACCCATGCGAATACCGAGGCCGTCGTCATAGCTGTTGCCGAGTGCCATTCCACGAGCCAGCAGAGCCTCAAGTGGTGGCGCGAAGGCGTGGACCATCTCGGGGTTCATCACGAAGCCCCCGGCCGCGATGACCACAGCCCCGGCGCGGATCGCCCCGGTCTCGGCGAACCGCTTCCAGGTCGCGCCGACGACCTCAGCACCTGAGGTCACCAGAGCCGTCGCGCCCGTCTCGTAGCGAATCTCGACACCCAGCTCGTCCAGCTTGGTCAGCGCGAGCTCGAGCACCATCGTCGCGCCACCCATGTCACCTTTGATGGGTGGCTTGTGCCCACGCGGGGCCGGGACGGCGACGTCGTGGAACGGCCAGACCTTCTCATTGCCGGTGAACATGACGCCCTCGGTGCCGAGCTGGATCACGGTCTTGTCCGGGAGGTAGGAGCGCTCGAACTCAAATCCCAGCGACTCCAGCCACTCGAAGTGTTCGACACTGTCCTCGCTGTAGACGCGAATCTTCTCCGGGTCGCAGTCGGGCGAGACGGCGGCGAGGTACTTCGCCATCTCGGCGGGCGTGTCCTCGAATCCGGCAGCCTGCTGCACCGGGGTGCCGCCGCCGAGATAGAAGTGGCCGCCGGCCATTGCGCTCGTGCAGGACAGTCGACCTCCGCGATCAATGACCAAGACCTTCGCGCCAGTCACTGCCGCCTCGATCGCTGCTGAGACACCGGCCATGCCCGCACCGACGACCAGCACGTCGACCTCATCGGACCAGCGCGTCACGTCCTCGGCATCGACCTGAGCCGGAATCTCGAGGTTCTGTGTCTTCTCGGTCATGAGTACGTCACCCGCACCTTCTCTGACGCGGCGTCGCTCTGGCAGGCGAGTCGGATGCCTTCGGCAAGGTCCTCGTCATCGAGCACGTCGTTGTTGCGCATCGTCACCTCGCCCTCGAGGAGCCGGATCGCACACGCGGAGCACTCGCCCTCACGGCAGGAGTATGGGGCCTTCACGCCCTTGCTCTCGAGGTGCTCGAGGAGGGTCGTCCCGGGCTTCCAGTCGTCGAACTCGTATTCCTCGCCATCGAGGTCGACCTGCAGGTTCACGGCCGCGCCCGCCGGAGCGTCGGATGCCAGAGCGTCCTGCGCATCGGCTGCCGGTGCGGCAACAACGGCCACCTCGAACGGGTTGCCGCCCAAGGAGACGAACTTCTCCTGATGACGACGCTCTCTCGGGAACTCGAGCTCCTTGAGCGCAGCAACGGTCGCCTTCATGAAGGGTGCCGGACCGCATACGAAGGCGTCGCGTTCGAGATAGTCCGCGGCGAACGCACGCAGCTGATCCTGCGACGGCAGGCCCTGCACGGACTCGAGCCAGTGGACGACCTGAAGACGGTCAGGATGAGCGGCGGACAGCTCGGCGAGTGAGGCGTGGAAGATCACCGATCGCTCATCGCGGTTGGCATAGAACAACACGATGCGGCCGGACCCGCGAGCGAGCGCGGCGCGGATGATCGACATCACCGGGGTGATGCCGCTGCCGCCGGCGAACAGCAGGAAGTCGGCGTCGAGATCCTTGGGCGTGAAGATGCCGCTCGGCGGAAGGACGCGCAGCCGGTCACCGGCCTTGAGGTTCTGGCAGATCCACCCCGAGGCGTAGCCTTCGGCGGTGCGCTTGACCGTGATGGTCAGTGGCCCCTCGTCACCAGGCGTCGACGACAGTGAATAGCTCCGGGCGACCAGACCCGTCTGATCGCTCGGGACGGCAACCGTCAGGAACTGGCCGGGCGTGTAGTCGAAGTGCTCGCGGTGCTCACCCGGGTCCAGGACGATCGAGCGAGCGTCACCGGTCTCCTCGACGACCTCGAGCACGGTGAGCTCGAATGATGGATCAGTCATACGGCCAACTCACTCATTCGTCAGCGCCGACCGAGACGACGCCATCGCGCACGGCCTCTTCGATCGACGCGTTCAGCCGCGGGCAACCCGTGTGGATGGGGCGACCGCCTTCCTGCTGGGAAAGCTTGGAGAATGTGGTGCAGTTGGCGACGGCTTCCTGGGTCCACTGGATCGAGGTGTGGTGCTCGCTGTTCTTGCGCACCTTGACCCGCGCCTGGCAGTCCATGCATGGCACCTCTTCCAGGCGGCTCTGGGTGTAGAGCGCCTGGTCCTCCAGCGTTTCCGCAAGCTGCGGGACGATGTACGGCATCAGACGTCGGCCTTCTCGGCCTGACGGTCCTCCGCCTCCTTGCGCGCGAGATTTTCTGCGACCTCTGCCCGCCAGTTCTCGTTGGCCTTGGTCGTGTCGACCTCGAACTCGAAGCGCTCGACCATCTCGGTCTGCACCTCGGCCTTGTCGACGTAGAACTGCTCGTACCAGCGACGCAGCTGGTAGACCGGGCCGTCTTCTTCGCAGAGCAGTGGGTTCTGGACGGGCGCCTTGTTCTGCCAGATGGCAACGTCCTGGAGGAAACCCTGGGCGAAGGTCTCGGCGTACTTGTCGCCGATGTACTTCGCGGTCGCCTCGTCGACGCCCTCAGGCTTCTCCACGCACAGCCCGTACTGCAGGTTGAACGAGTTGGGGCCGGTCGGGACGTGGCAGTTGATCAAGATGACCTTGGTCAGGAAGCCCTTGTAGTCGGTGTCGAGCCAGTTGATCATGTAGGACGGTCCGAAGTAGGTGGCCTCGGACTTGAGGACCAGGTCCTCGTCGCCGTAGCCCTCGTCCTTCATGTCAGGCCGGCCGGTCGACTCCATGAACTGCGTGGCCTTGTCACCCTCGAACACGTTGCGGAAGTTCGTCGGGAACGCGAAGTGGATGTAGAAGAAGTGCGCCATGTCGACGACGTTGTCGATGATCTCGCGGCAATGAGCGTTGTCGACCTCGATGACGTTCCAGGTCCACTCGGTGTACTTGTCGGTGCCGACACCGGGAAGCTCGGGCGGAAGCGCGTCCATGTCGGCCGGGCTGCCCTCGGGGTCGTGCCAGATCATGAGCTGGTTGTTGCGCACGACGCTCTCGTAGCGCTGCGTACGAGCGCGCAGGGGCACCCGCTTGGCGTACGGAATGGCCTTGCACTTGCCATCGCCACCCCATCGCCAGTCGTGGAACGGGCAGGCGATCTCATCGCCCTTGACGGTGCCCTGGGTCAGGTCACCACCCATGTGCCGGCAGTAGCCGTCCAGCACGTTGAGCTTGCCCTGGGAATCAGCCCAGACGACCAGCTTGCCGCCGAACGCGGCGACTTCGTGGGGTTTGCCGTCGTTGAAGGCACCCTCCAAACCGAGGCAGTGCCACCCTCGGGCGAATCGATCCGGTACGGAACCGGCGTCCAATGCGCGGGTCTCAGTCACGATTGCCTCCCCACTTCTTTAATAAGGCAGAGTTCAAATCAAGGCGTGTGTTCTGGTCCGTGTAGACCAAAACGAGAACACGTTATAGTTTTACCACATGTACGTCGCCCTGACACCCGACCAGCTTCGCCTTCGTGACGAGGTCCAAGGCTATTTCTCCGAGCTCGTCACCCCCGAGATCCGAGCCGCACTGGCTGCGTCGACCGGAGAGTTCGGTGACGTCACCGTCTACAAGGACGTCATCCGCCAGCTCGGCACAGATGGCTGGCTCGGCATGGGATGGCCCAAGGAGTACGGCGGCCAGGAACGCTCGATGGTCGACGAGCTCATCTTCAGCAATGGGGCCATGGTCGCCGGTGTACCGATCCCGCACCTCACGCTGAACACGGTGGGGCCGACGATCATGCGCTACGGCAGCGAGGAGCAGAAGGAGTACTTCCTCCCCCGGATCCAGAAGGGCGAGCTGCACTTCTCGATCGGCTACTCCGAGCCCGGCTCCGGCACCGACCTCGCATCGCTGCGCACCAAGGCCGAGCTCGACGAGTCGACCAACGAGTGGGTCATCAACGGTCAGAAGATGTGGACCTCGTTGATCCAGTACGCCGACTGGATCTGGATGGCCTGCCGCACCGACCCCGATCTTCCCCGGCACAAGGGTCTGTCGATGATCCTGGTGCCTGCGCAGAGCGAAGGCGTGTCCTACACACCCGTCCACACGATCGCGGGCGTCGGCACGAGTGCGACCTACTACGACAACGTCCGCGTTCCCGCCGAGAACCTGATCGGCGGACGCGGCGGCGGATGGTCACTCATCACCAACCAGCTCAACCGCGAGCGCGTGGCCCTGACCTCGTCGGCGCCGCTCGTCCACTCGATCGAGCTCGTCACCAACTGGGCCCGTGAGACCAAGAACGCCAACGGCGTACGTGTCATCGATCAGGAATGGGTGCAGATTCTCCTGGGCCGCGCGCAGGCTCGCACCGACGCGTTGACGCTCATGGGCTGGAAGCTCGCCGCCGAGATCGACACGCTCTCACCCGCTGATGCCTCGGCCATCAAGGTGTACGGCTCCGAGCTCGCGGTCGAGGTCTACCGCGCACTCAAGGAGGTCGTCGGTCCAGCCTCGGTCCTCGCGGCCGACTCGGCCGGAGCCGTGATCGCCGGCCGGCTCGAGCGCTACTTCCGCTCGTCGCTCGTCATGACGTTCGGCGGCGGCACCAACGAGATCCAGCGAGACATCATCGGCTACGTCGGTCTCGGCATGCCGGCCGCGAAGCGCTAGGAGCAAACTCATGGACTTCACCCTGCCCCCCGAGGCCGAAGAAGCAGCGGCCCTGGCCGCCACGATCCTCAAGGACCACACCACGACCGAGCGGCTGATCGCGGTCGAGGCCGCCGGCAACCGATTCGACCCGGTGCTCTGGAAGGCGCTCGGCGACGCGGGGCTGCTCGGCCTGACCACACCTGAGGCACACGACGGTGCGGGACTGGGCTTTCTCGAGCTGTGCCGGGTCCTCGTCGAGGTCGGCCGCACCGTCGCACCCGCACCGGTCGCACCGGACTCCGTGGCCCGCCTTCTCCTCACCGAGCACGGCACGCCGGCTCAACAGACAACCGGCTTTGGCGCCGACGTGCTGAGCTGTGCGATCGCCGAGGAGCACGAGCACGCTCCTTCCGTGCCAACCACAACGGCCACGATCGACGACAACGAATACGTCCTCACCGGCACGAAGTACCTCGTCCCCGCGGCCACCGTCGCCAACGCATTCCTCGTCACCGCGACGACGCCCGAAGGCACCGGCGTCTTCCTCGTGGATGCTGGCACTGTCGGCCTGCAGATCCGCGAGCAGCGCCTCAGCGATGGCGACACCGTCGGCCTCGTCGAGCTGGCCGGGGCACGCATACCGTCGGACTGCCGCATCGGCGATGCAGATGCCGCGGGCCGCCTCGTCGACCTGCTCACCGTGGCAACCTGCGCCGTGCAGCTGGGGGTCACCGAAGGTGCACTCACGCTCACCGCCGAGTACGCCAAGGTCCGCGAGCAGTTCGACCGGCCGATCGGCACGTTCCAGGCGGTTTCGCAGCGTCTGGCCGACGGTTACATCGACATCCGCTTCCTCGCCCTGACGGTGTGGCAGGCGGCCTGGCGGCTCTCCGAGGGCCTCCCCGCAACAGAAGCGATTGCCACCGCCAAGCTCTGGGCCTCCGACGCCGGCCACCGCATCGCGCACACCACGGTGCACATCCACGGTGGCGTGGGCATCGACCTGGACGGCGAGGCGCACCGCTACTTCACCGCTGGAACGCGCTACGACTTCGAAAACGGCGGGGCAACCGAGCAGGCGCTCCGCCTCGGCAGGCTCCTCGCCGCCGAACCGGCGTGACGATCCGGGACCTGCTCCTCGCCCAGGCCGAGCAGGACACCCCGGCACTGCTGACCCACGATCACGCGTGGACCTGGCGCGAGCTTGTTGCCGCGGCGTCTTCGCGTGCGGCCGCACTCGCAGAGCTGCTCGACCCAGAGCGACCACCACACGTCGGCCTGCTGATGGACAACACCCCAGAGATGCTGCTTGGCCTATGCGCTGCCGGCCTCGGCGCGCACGTTGCCGTCGGCGTCAACAGCACCCGCCGCGGCGATGCGTTGCTGGCTGACCTGCATCGCGCCGACGTACAGGTGCTCCTCACCGACGCGACCCAGAGCCACCTGCTCGACGGGCTCGACCTTTCGGGCATCCGGGTGATCGAGACCGGCACGTGGGATGTGCCACCTGCCCCCGCGCCTGACGCTTCGCCCACCGAAGACTCCCTGTTCATGCTGATCTTCACGTCCGGGACGAGCGGTCGGCCCAAGGCCGTGCGGATCACCCACGAGAAGGTGACAGTTCCCGGGTTCTACCTCGCCGACCGTCTCGGACTGGGCGCGGACGACGTGCACTACGTCGCCATGCCGCTGTTCCACTCCAACGCGGTGATGGCAGCCTGGGCGCCGGCGCTCCACAACGGCGCGGCAGTTGCCCTGCGCGAGAAGTTCTCCGCGACGGAGTTCCTGGCTGACGTCCGGAGGTTCGGCGCGACCTATGCGTCATATGTCGGCAAGCCGCTGACCTACGTGCTCGCCACACCTCCGCTCGCAGATGACGCCGACAACCCGCTGCGCATTGTCTTCGGGAACGAAGCGGGCGACCGTGACATCCGCGCCTTCGGCGAACGATTCGGCTGCCACGTCATCGACGGATTCGGATCAACGGAGAACGCCGTGATCGTGAGCAAGATCGAGGGCACGCCGCCAAGCGCCCTCGGCTGGCCGGGCGACGGCGTTGCCGTGCACGATCCCGACACCGGCGAGGAGTGTCCCCGAGCCGTGATCGACGCCGACGGACGGGTGACCAACCTTGACGACTGTGTCGGCGAGCTGGTCAACACGACCGGCGCCGGCCAGTTCGCCGGCTACTACAACGACGAGGAAGCCACCGCCGAGCGGATGCGCGGCGGCATGTACTGGTCCGGCGACCTCGCCTATCGAGATGCTGACGGCTGGGTCTACTTTGCCGGCCGAACCGCCGCATGGCTGCGAGTCGATGGCGAGAACCTTGCGACCGCACCGATCGAGCAGATCCTGCTGCGCCATCCCGCGATCGACCAAGCCGCCGTCTATGCCGTCCCTGACGAGCGAGCGGGCGATCAGATCGCGGCCGCCCTGGTGCTGCGCGGCGACCTGGATCCGACCGAGCTCGAGCGGTTCCTCGACGAGCAGCGCGACCTGTCACCCAAGGCTCGACCGCGCTACATCAAAGTGGTCGACGACCTACCGCGCACGGCGACCCACAAGGTGCTGCATCGCGAGCTCACGGCGGCCGGCCTGACCGACATCAGGTGGACCCGCGAAGAGCGCGGCACGCGATATCTCTGAAGCCGGCCCCGTTCAGTTGGTCTGCGTTTGGCGCCGGCAGAGCCTGCACTGGGCAAGGTTGTCAGCGTCCGGACCGGCCAAGCGCAAGTCTTCACGACCGGCGATCAAGCTGCAATCGGCACGGTGCACGGTTGCTCCGCGTCCGGCCAGCACCAGGACTGCCCCCGGATCGCGGCGACGGACCACCGCGCGAACCTGTCCACGCTTGGCGGCCGGCGCAGCACCTTCGCCCTCGACGGCAACGCCGGCGGACATCGCCGTGTTGTTCGCCACCGAGTTGGCCAGTCTGAGCACGGTGTCGGACAGCTGGCGCTGTGACTCCTTCTGGTCACCCGCGATACGGGCCAGCCAGGACCCGAAGTAGAGGAACCCACCGACGAAGGTCATGCCGAGGCCGAAGACGGCCGAGACCAGATAGGCCATCTGGTCGTACGCGTACGGAGTGTGCGCGGCGCCGTACCAACCGAAGCTGATCACGATCAGGCCGGCGGGCAACAGCACCGCGCCGGCAATGAACAGCACCAGATGCAACATCTGGGCAGGGTTGTCGCGAAGCGGAGCCGTACCGTCGCGTGAGCCCGCACGGGGCATCACGTGAGGCACGCCGTTGCCGGTCTGGGCGGGAATCTGTTGAGTGGTCATGTCAGGCCTTTCTGAGATCTGGGATTCCGGCCTTGAGTCCGAATGAACAGGCGTTGGCGCCGCCGAACAGCAGAAGCCCGGCCCGGCGCAGGTACCACGCAGCACCGCTGGCTAGGGCGAGACCGCCGAGAAGCAGGATCATCGGAAGGCTGCCCAATGGCGGCATGCCCTTGGCCACTGGGGCCGCGGAGTTGAGGCCGTCGTCGACCGAAGACCCGGGAGGGAGCTCATCGAGGCCTGGCAGCCCCGACACGCCGGGTGCCGCTCCTCCACCCGCCGCAGGCACTGCGCCTGCGCCACCGCCCAGGTCTGCGACTGAGATCGTGGCGGCCGAGACCTCGGCGTAGCCAACGTGGATGACCATCTTGGGTGCGATGGTGTTCAGCGACAGCAGCAGGCCCTTGAACAGGTTGGCCTGACCCGGGAACGGCGGGAGGCCATTCACGAAGTCGTCAGTCGGCAGCGCCGGCAGGTTGGAGCGCAGCGGCTTGGTGTCGAGGGTGATTCGCAACGCCTCAGCAGAGATCGACCCGGTCAGGCCATCCTTGGTGATCGCCGGTTTGGGCACCTCGATCTCGACACCGAGTGACTTCAGCAGCTCCGCAGCCGATGCCGGCATACCCGGAATCGGCGTGGCCTTGCCCTGTGCGGTGAATCCATCGGGGCCGTAGGAGAACTTCTGACCAGCCACCGTCATACCGCCGACGTCGACCGTCTGTGCAGTCTTGGCACCCTCGAGTGAACTCGTCGCCTTGGTCACCACGTTGACGCCAGTGAGCTTGATCAAGCCGCCGAGAAGTCGGAGCTCACCGATCCGGCTCGTCGCCGTCGCGACGACCGTGGTTCCGTCGTAGTCAGTGCTCGAGACGCTGGTCATTCCGTCAAAATCGATGAGCAGACTCAACGTTCCGAGGGGGTTCGGGGACGGGGGCTCCGGCTTGGCTCCGAAGAGCTGCGACAGTCCGTCCAGCGGATTGACCGGTGCCTGCTCTCCGTCGCCAGCGTCACCATCGCCGACATCTGAGGAGGTGTAGCTGACGCGAGCCGTCGTCCGCTTCTCACCGGCTTCGGCCCTGCCGATCATGCCCGGCAAGAACTCCTGATACTGCTGATTCGGGTCGCCCGGGAACTGGGCATTGGCCTGGACCGGGTAGCCGCCACCGGTGATCGCGTCAGGTATGCCGAGCTGTTCACCAAATGTCTTGAATCCTTCGCCGACCGCTGCACCAGGCCACATCGCCGACGTGCGTGCGGTGGTCGCCGGCCCGGAGCCACCGAGCACGCGGGTATAGGAGAGGCCGAACTCGCCTTGTGGCTCAGTCGGAATCGGAATGACCGGCTCGAACATCTCCAGCTTGAGGGGAGACGCCGTCGCCATCGTGGTGAACCCGCCGTACTCCGTGGCATGAGCGGGCGAGACACCCGCGGCCGTTCCACCGGCGAGGAGGCCGAAGGCGGCGAGGCCCGCTGCCGCGCGCTTCGCCCGCCGGCTCACCGAGCGCGCACGTCCGACCACAGACTTGTCGTAAAGCGTCATGTCACGCTTGCGTAAGCCACGCGTCATGCGGCACCTCCCAGAATTACGTCGGCCATGATGTCCCTGATTTCGTCCGGCTCGCCGGTGGCGACGATCCGGCCTCCGGTCATCACTGCCGCGTAGTCGGAGACCTTCAACGCGGTGCGCGCAAACTGCTCGACCACCAGGATCGAGACGCCGGACTGCGCAATCTGCCCGACCGTCTCGTAGAGCTCATCGACAATGAGCGGGGCCAGACCCATCGACAGCTCGTCAAGGAGCAGGAGAGCCGGGTCGGAGCTCAGGGCTCGTGCCATCGCCAGCATCTGCTGCTCACCGCCCGACAGGGTCCCCGCGAGCTGGTGACGGCGCTCGTGCAGCCGTGGGAAGTAGGCGTAGGCGGTGTCATAGACGTCGCTCGCGTTGACCCCTGCGTATGACATGAGCAGGAGGTTCTCCTCGACCGTGAGGTTCGGGAAGACGCTGCGCCCTTCGGGGACCGTGGTCAGGCCGAGGCGGGCCAGGTCGTCGGGCTTGGCACCACTGACGTGGACGCCGGCGAGGTGGATGTCGCCCGAGGTCTGCTCCATCTGACCGGCGATGACCTTGAGCAGCGTCGACTTGCCGGCACCGTTCGGCCCGAGCAGCGCCACCACGGCGCCCCGAGGCACCGAAAGGTTGACGCCGCGCAGAACTTCGATGCGGCCGTACGCCGCATGCAGGTCAACAACCTCAAGAATCGGAACGCTCACAGTGCCAACTCCTTCGTTGACTCTTCGTCGCTGTAGCCGAGGTAGGCCTTCTGGACTTCCGGACTCTTGCGGATCTGCTCCGGAGTTCCCTCGGCAATGATCGAGCCGAAGTCAAGGACGTGGATCTGGTGGCACACACGCATCACCAGGTCCATGTCGTGCTCGACCATGAGGATCGTGCGCCCCTCGGCCGCCAGCTCGAGGAGCAGGCCGCCGAATGTCTCCGTCTCGGCCTCGTCCAGACCGGAGGACGGCTCGTCAAGGAGCAGCAGCCGCGGGTTGCATGCGAGCGTGCGGGCAACCTCAAGCAGGCGTGCGGTGCCTGTCGGAACAGAGTCAGCGCGCTCTTCGGCGTACTCCAGGATGCCGACCCGTTCGAGCAGCGCCTCGACCTTCAGGTCAGCTGAGGTGTCTGCCGATCGCAGCATCCCGCGGAATCCTTGGTGGACGTCCAGAGCGACGCGAACGTTGTCCTCGACCGTCAGCGAACCAAAGGCCTCAAGTCTCTGGAAGGTGCGGCCCATGCCGTGTCGCGCACGACGGTGCACCGGCATTCTCGTGATGTCCTTGCCGTCGAGGCGCACCCGACCCGAGGTCGGTGCCTGCAGCCCAGTGATCACGTTGAAACAGGTCGTCTTGCCTGCTCCGTTCGGACCGATCAGTCCGGTCACTGTCCCCGGTTCGACCTCGAAATTCGCGTGATTGACAGCGGTCACACCGCCGAATCGGACGACTACGTCGTCAACGTGCAGCAACGGCATCGTGATCCACCTCCTCATCACGGGTTGATGACTCATCGGTCTCGTCGAGCTCATCCTCGGAGGATCTCGTCCCGGGCATCTTGGTCGCGAGCGCGGGGAATCGCCTGGCGAGCACGGGGAAGATGTCGTCCCGGATCCAGCCCGGAATCTGGAACAGCTTGTTCGCCAGCCCGTTCGGGTCACGAGCGAGGATGACCGCTCCGACACCCAGCAACAGGAACAGCAGTCCCGCGATCGATGGGCTGTTCGACTGCGCCACGGGCAGGTACATCAAGAAGATTCCACCGAGCGCGGCTCCCGTCACCGACGTCACGCCCCACACGACGGCCATCAGTAGAAGCAGCAGACTCGCAAAGAACTGGAAGTCGAAGGCCACGATGCTGCCGCGGAGCCCGGCCAGCAGCGCACCCGCCAACCCAGCGATACCCGCTGATGCGGCGAACAGCCCCACCCGGAGCCACCGCATGTCGATGCCGAGCGTTCCGGCGGCAGCGGGACTGTCTCGCACTGCGACCAAGATCCGACCCAGCCGTCCGCGTCGCACGGCAAGGACGATGACCGCGACGAGTACGAAGAAGAAGGTCATCATGATTGCGTACGGCCCGGTGCCGTCGATCTTGACTCCGAGGACGGAGAGCCTTTCGGCCTCCAGCGGATTGTTGAACTCAAAGGCGAGTGCTGACTGGAACAGGAGCTTGTCCATGAGTTGCGCAAACGCCAACGTCGCCAACGCGAGATAGAGGCCAGTCAGCCGCAGCACCGGGATTGCGACCAGCGCGCCAACCGCGGCAGCGACGAGCACCGCGACAAGGACTCCCCACAGGTTGGGCTGATCGATCTTGGCGTACGTGACGGCACCAACCCCTGCGAACGTGAACTGGGCCAGCGATACGTACCCGCCGTACCCGGTCAGCAGGACCAGGGAGAGCATGACGATCGCGTAGGTGGCCGCAGTGCCGACGAGCAGGAGGTTTGCTTCAGCCATGGTGAACGACAAGACAATGACAAGCAGCACCAGCGCGGCTCCCCATCTCGCGGCCCGGCCGATTGTCGGCACGGGGGCGGAGACCAGACCCTTGACCTGGCCGATCCGCAGCGGTGCCTGAGGCAGCAAAACCAGGATCACGAACAGGAACAACGTCGGGATGACCGCCGCCAGACCGGGGACCTTGTCACTGAACGGAATGTGCTGGAGGTAGCCGACGACATAGGACTGGCCAATTCCCAGCGCCATTGCGCCGACATAGGTCATCGGAAGGTTGGTGAGCTTGCCGAGCATCGCGGCCGCATAGGCGGAGATGACCAGCAGGGTCAGGTCGTAATACTGCAGACCGATGACCGGGGCGAGCAGGATACCGGCCAACGCTGCCAGCGAGCTACCGATCGCCCAGGCGAGCGCTGCCACGACCTGGGTACGCCCGCCGTAGAGCTGAAGCAGCTCAGGATTGTCGACCGAGGCCCGCATCGCAGTCCCGATCCGGGTCCGCGACAGCAGGACATACAGGCTCATCGCCACCACGATGGAGAGGATCACCGTGATGATCTGGTGCCAGGTGACCACGACAGAACCGAACGTGATCAGGTGACCGCGGAAGAACTGCGGCAACGTCCGAGACTCAGGCGGCCACACCTGAGTGGCAACGCCGATCAGACCCACCAGTAGACCAACCGTCACGACCAGCGAGACGCTGACAGGAGCCGAGCCGAGGCCACGGGCAAGCACGCGTTGGACGAAGACCCCGAACAGCGGAGCCGCGACGAAAAGCACCAGGATGAGGGACAGCCAGATGGGGATGTCCTGCCTGACCGAGAAGTCCCAGTAGACGAAAGCAAAGACCATGCCGACGGCACCGTGAGCGATGTTGAAGACTCGGGTGGTGCTGTAGGTCAACACCAGCCCGCTCGCCGCGATCGCGTAGGCCGCGCCCGTGAAGATGCCGATGAGTGTGTACGAGATGAACGCACTCATCTCGTCACCGGGCCTTGCTGTAGCCGGTGCAGAGGTAGGCCGTGCCCTTCAGCGGCACCCATTTGCCGCCGCGAAGCTGTAGGAACCTCTGACACGAGGGAGCATGGTTGCTGCCCACGTCCATGGGACTGTGCAGTCCGTCGGCAGTCCATTTGTGCTCGCTGTTCAGGCTCGCAACCAGCGAAGCCGGAGTGAGTTTTCCGCCCAAACCGAGCGACTTTTCCACGAACAGCTTGGTCGCCGACCAGGCAAAAAGGCCGAAGAACGTCGGCGTGGCGCCCGGGGCGACCTGTTGGAGCCACCGCTTGTAAAGGTTCACCTCAGGCTGCGACTCCTCGAAAGGAGCGAACGTCGCGAAGGTGATCGCACCTTCAACCGCTGAGCCTCCGCTCTTGACGAAGCCCGCGTCGTAGACCGTCGGGTCGAACAACAAGACATCTGGCTTGAAGTTGGCCGATTGCATTGCCTGTGCGAGGCGAACCGCCTGCTGGTAGCCGCCGAGGAACTGCACCCAGCGCACACCCTTGCTCTTCATCTGCTGTACGTACGGGCCGTAGTTGAACTCGGCCACATCGATACCTGACGAGTACACGAACTTCATGCCCCGCTGGGTCTCGACCTTCTGCTGCGTGACGCCGTTCTCGGCGGCCGCACCAGCATTCAAATAGAGGAACGCGGCCTTTTGGCTTGCGTCCTTGTAGTGCTTGACGAAGAAGTCGGGCACCGCGTTGGAGAACTCGCGGATTCCCGTCGCGTACGTGCCAAAGCAGGTGCTGCAGCCGGCGCGCACGCCTGTCACGGCGGCGGTCCGAACGTCAGGGAGTCCGCACGACTGCGCGGTCCCCGCTCCGCCCGAATCGAAAGCCGACATCGAGCCGACCGCGGCGAACACCGTCTCGCACAGCTTGGCGTATGCCTGCTGGTCGGCGCCTGCATCGGTTCGCGAGTCAAGCGTGGTCAGCGCGAGCTTGCGGCCACAGATGCTCGTCGTCGCGTTGAAATAGGCAACGTACGCCTTGGTGGCCTGCTGAGCAGACGTGAACAGACCGGGAACAGGACCGCTGATGTCGGACGAGTTGCCGATCAGGATCGTCTTGTCGGTGATGCCCTTCTGGTTCTTGAATCCATCGCATGCCGCGGCCTTCACACCTGGGATTGACCCGCTTCCGCCTCCCGCAGCGCTACCAGTGCCAGCGCCGGAGTCGCCCGTAACCGCATCAGTTCCACCAGGCACTTCCCCCGACCCGACGACATCGCCGGGGGCGCTGCCGGCACCGCCGCCGACACCGTTCGGGTTGTTGGCGGACTGTACGTACTCGGGGTCGAGCGTCGAGCCACCGCAGGCGGCAGCGATCACGAGGGCGAAAGCCACGAGACCGACGCCCGCGACGCGGCGGAATCGTGTGTGATTGCGGAGCGAAACCTGGGAGTGAGAGCGCGGACGTCGCAAGACAGATGCCTTACCTATGATCGGGAGCTGAATCGGGAGTGTGATCAGGGAGTGTGATCAAGGCACACCAGCATTAACGTAATCGCTGCGTGAAGGCTACGGGCCCGAACAGGAAATCTGCCACGAATCGCACCCATAAACAGGCAATCGTCCCCCAACCGCGCGGGGCTTTCAGGACCTGTTTCGCACTGCACACGACCTGAGCGGCATCCCGACGAGCAAGTCAATCTGCCACTCACGTCGGCCCCCTACATCTGGACAAGATGGTGCACATGCACCATGTGCGAGCCCGCACACTCGACGCATCCTCGTGAGATGACCACACACGAAATCACCCCCGCCCAGGCGTCCCTCGTGCCGCCATACTCCAACCGGATACGACAGGGCCTGGCCCTCTGCCTGGTCCTCGCAGGGATCCTCAATGGCGGCGCCCAGTACGTCGTCGAAGTCATCGCGCCCGAGCACGCCGAGTTCAGCGACCAGTTCCAATGGGGACGGGATCATCCAGGCCTGCACCAGACGGAGCAATTCGCCCTGATGGCGAGCATGCTGTTCCTGCCGCTCGGCCTGCTTGCTGTCGCCCAGGTGACGCGATGGCACAAACCTCGACTCACGGTCGCGGCCACGTTGCTCACCATCTGGGGCATGTGGGGCTTCGGCAATGTGATCGCCCTCGGGTACGCCGCTGGCTCGGTCGGCCCCGGTGCGATAGGACTCGATGCGTCGGTCGAGCTCAACGACGGCTTCATCGACCATGCCGGCGTCCTTGTGAGCGCACTGTATCCACATCTGATTGGCTCGTTCATCGGACTGATCCTGCTCAGTGTCGCGGCCTGGAAGTCAGGGGTCTTCCCGAAGCCGCCGCTGGTCATGCTGGTCATCTTCCTGATTTGGGACTTCACTCTGCCGTCGTCCGGACCTCTCGAGCCGCATCTCCTCCTCATGGTCGCGCTGGTCTGGTTGGGCATTCATCTGGCCCGGTTGCCGCACCGCATCTGGCTCGGCTCAACCACCTGACACGGCGCTGTGAGCGTCCAATACTGAACCCATGAAGCAACCACGGTTGGCCAGGTCAGCGTCAGTGCTGGCTTGGCTGGTCGCGTGCCTCGCCCTCGCGCTGGTCGCCACGGCGATCCTCCTCGACGCTGGTCACAAGCCTTGGAAGCTGGTCTTGTTGCCAGCGTTCTGGGTGATACCCGGTGCTCTGATTGCCTCCGGTCGGCCGCGCAACCCACTGGGCTGGCTGATGCTCGCGGTCGGAAACCTGTTTGCCGTCGCCGCGTTCGCCACCCAGTGGATCGAGTCGGGTCACACGACGGGGGCGGCGTGGGCTGTCTGGGCCACCGATCGGGGCTCTGCGGCGCTGGTGCCGTTCACCCTTGCGGCGTTCCTGCTGCTTCCGGACGGCCGCCTCCCGACCCCGCGGTGGCGGCCGGTGGCCTACACGGTTCTCACCATCCAAGCGCTGCTGGTGCTGGGCTGGTCGCTGGTCACGGGACCAGCTGCGGCTCCCGACTCGACCTGGCCGATCGACCCAAGTAACCCCGTTGGCGTCTTGCCAACGGACTGGGGCGAAGTGATCGGAGGCCTCGATGCCTGGCTTCTGCAAGCGCCGTTGCTACTGGGTGTCCTGGCGGTTGCCGTACGGCTCCGCAGACCGACAGACCGTAGCCGACTGGCAGGAGTCCTTGCCGCTGGAGTGGTGTTCGGCCTGCTTGTGGTCGGCGGGCATGCCCTGTGGCCCGCAGCAGCCGATCTCTTCGATGTTGCCGGCTCCGCACTGCTGGCCGCCGCGCTGACTGCTGCGGTCCTCCGCAAGCGGCTCCACGAGGTGGATGCGGTCATTCACCACGCGTTTGTCTATTCCGTTCTGACTGCGCTGATCGCCAGTGGCTTCGTCGTGGTGGTGGCACTGCTCGGATCGCGCAGCGCCGACCTACCACCGCTCGGTGTCGGGGTGGTCACGGCAGTGCTGGCGCTCCTGTTGATGCCTCTTCGGGCGCGACTGCAGTTCTTGCTCGACCTCGCGATGTACGGCGACACCCGCCATCCTCATGTGGCGGTCAGGCGGCTGGCCGACACGGTGAACGACGCCACGACACTCGAGGCTGTCGTCAGTGGTCTGGCCCGAACCACGGCCGCGTCGTTGCGTGCACGGTGGGTCGAGGTGAACGTCGAGGGCCACCGCAGCACCGAGGGCGCACCCACCGAATATGGCCGAACCATGCTTCCGCTGATGTCGGGCGACCTTCACGTCGGCACCCTTGAAGTCGGCTTCGATCGCCACCGTCGACCCGGCCCTGCGGAAACCGCCCTGCTGGTTGAGCTCGCCGACCATGGTGGGCGCGCCGTGCACGCGGTGCTGCTGAGCAATGCGCTGCTCGCCAATCGTCAGCTGCTGGTCACGTCACGAGAGGAGGAGCGCTCGCGGTTACGCCGCGACCTGCACGACGAATTGGGACCAACGCTTGCGGGACTGGCCATGCAGCTCAACGGACTGCAGGCCGTGCTGCACGATGCACCGGACACGGCGGCCGAGCGGATATCCCGACTGGAGGCAGCGGCACGACAGGCTCTCGACGACGTGCGCCGTGTCAGCCGTGAACTACGACCACCGGCGCTGGACGAACTCGGTCTGGTGGGGGCCCTCGAGCAGGCCGCCACCGACGTGGGCGTGACTCTTACCCTCGACTCCACCATCAACGAGCAGTTCGCCGCGGCGGTCGAAGTCGCGACCTACCGCATCGGTGCAGAAGCACTTCTCAACGTTGCCCGCCACGCCGGAACCTGCGAGGCTCAGCTGACTCTCGACCTCGTCGACGACGATCTGGTCCTGAGGGTTCAGGACAAGGGATCCGGCACCGAGGGCTCGCCAGTCGGGGTTGGGACCGTAGCAATGCGCGAACGGGCTGAGGAGCTCGGCGGAACTCTTGTGATCAGGCGTCCGGAGGCCAGCAGCGGATTGGTCGTGGAAGCGCGGATTCCGCTGGGTCAGCCCGACCTCACACCCCAGGTGGCGCCATGACCCGGGTGCTGCTCGTCGACGACCATGCGATGTTTCGTGAAGGACTGCGATTCACGCTTTCACGCGAACCAGATTTCGACGTGGTGGGCGAAACCGCCAATGGCGCCGAGGCGCTCGACGCACTCCCATACACCCGGCCAGATGTGGTGGTGATGGACCTGGCGATGCCTGTGCTCGACGGGCTGGCAGCCACACCCGCCGTCGTGGCGACCGGCGCCCACGTACTGGTGCTGACCCTGTCCGAAGAGGACGCCAACGTCCTCTCCGCGATCCGCGCGGGAGCGTCCGGCTATCTGGTCAAAGGAGTTGCCGCCGACCAGGTGGTCTCCGCGGTCAGAGCCGTCGCGTCGGGTCATGCCGTTTTTGGACCGACCATGGCCACTCGAATGCTCGGACTGTTCGCGCCGTCGGCATCAGCCGACCCGACTCGTCCGGCGCTCTCGGACCGGGAGCACGAAGTTCTCCACCTCATCGCCGAGGGCCTGACCAACGTCGAGATCGCTGCGCGCCTGTTCATCTCGCCGGTGACGGCACGCAACCACGTCAGCAACATCCTGACCAAGCTCCGGGTGTCCAACAGGACTCAAGCCGCCCAGCACGTCCGCTGGAAGCCTTAGCGTCGCAAGCTACAGGAGGAGAGTCGCTTGACTGTCGCCTCGTACTCGCTGATCAGGTCGGCCATCACCTCGGCGACGGGGCGCACCGTGTTCATCGAGCCCACGATCTGACCCACCGGCATCGCGACGGCGTCCGGGTCACCCGCCCGGTTCAGCCGATTGTGCGCGTCCGAGACCAGGAGATTCTGCAACGGCATGGGGAGGGGCGACGGCGCGTCGGCCGCGTCCCAGGCTTCCGTCCACTTGGTCTTGAGCAACCGTGCCGGCTTGCCGGTGTAGATGCGCGAGCGCACGGTGTCAGAGCTCGAAGCCCGAAGGAACGCCTCCGTCATACCGGCATTGGTGTTGAGGTTCTGGTACTCCTCGGTCGTCAGCCATACCGAACCGGTCCAGACGCCCTGCGCACCGAGTGCCAGCGACGCCGCGACCTGACGGCCACGGCCGATGCCTCCCGCGCCAAGCACTGCGACGTCCGGTCCCACGGCGTCGACGATCTCCGGCGTCAGCACCATGCTGGCGATCTCGCCGGTGTGTCCGCCGGCCTCGTAGCCCTGGGCGATGATGATGTCCACACCGTTGGCGACGTGGGACAACGCGTGCTTGGCAGCTCCGGCCAGTGCGGCGACCTGCACGCCGGCCGCGTGCGCCTGGTCGATGACGTCCTTGGGCGGTGAGCCGAGCGCGTTCGCGATCAGCACGGGCCGGTGGTTGAGCGCGATGTCGACATGTGACCGGGCAACCGAGTGCAACCAGCCGAGCACCCCGTCGCGGCCTTCGCCCTCGGGCAGCGGCGGCACGCCGAGCTGCTGGAGCGTTCGTTCGACGAACGAGATGTGATCGGGCGGGATCATTGCCTGCAGGTCGACGGCCTTGCCCTCGGTCGGCATCTTCATCGGCATCACGACGTCGACGCCGTATGGCTTGCCTTCGGTGTTTTCGTCAAGCCAGTCGAGGGTGCGGTCCAGCTCGGCGGGGTCATTGAATCGGACAGCGCCGAGCACACCCAGCCCGCCGGCCCGCGACACCGCGGCGGCGACGTGCTCCGACGGGGTGAACGCGAAGATCGGGTACTGGATGCCGAAGCGTTCGCACAGTTCAGTTTGCATCTGAGCCAGCTCCCGCCGTAGTCGCTTCTGCAAGCTGCTTAGCGGCCGGATAGTTGGCCTTGCCGGTGGCGCTGCGCGGGATCTCGTCGACGTACGCGACCGATCGCGGCAGCTTGTAGCCCGACAGCAGAGGCCGCAGATGCGCCCGCAGGTCATCCAGCGAGGGCGGCACGTCCGAGCGTGACTGGACGACGGCCGCCACGCGCTGGCCCCACGTGTCATCGGCCACGCCGACGACGAGGGCGTCATAGACATCGGGATGGCTCTTGAGCGCCATCTCGACCTCTTCGGGATAGACCTTCTCGCCGCCGGTGTTGACGCAGTTGGAGCCGCGTCCGAGCAGAGTGACCTTGTTGTCGGCCTCGATGCGGGCAAAGTCGCCGGGGATGGAATACCGCACACCATCGGACTCGATGAAGGTGGCAGCCGACTTTTCGGGGTCGCGGTAATAGCCGATCGGCACGCTGCCGGAACGCGCGAGGCGCCCGATGGCACCCACGTTGGCCGGATCGATGACCTTGTTGTCGTCGTCCAGGATCACGGTCTCCAGGCCCAGTGCGACGACCGGTCCCTGACCCTGGATGTTCTCGCTGTCCTGCAGTCCGGTGCCGGAGAATCCGGTCTCCGACGAGCCGACCGAGTCGGTGAAGAAGGCATTGGGGAACGCCTTCATCCAGCTCTCCTTGACGGGGCGACTGAAGATCGCGGCACTGCTCGCGACGGCCACGAGTGAGCTGCCGTCGAAGTTGCCGGCCTCGTACGCCTCGATCAGCGGGCGTGCCATTGCGTCACCGGTCATGAAGATGAGCTGGACCTTCTCGCGGTCGATGATCCGCCAGGTCTCCTCGGCGTTGAACGCCGGCTCGAGGATCGTCAAGTGACCGGCGAACAGGTGCATGAGCATGGCGGCCTGAGCGCCTCCGTGCATCAGCGGGCTGAGCGGGAATGTCACCATCGGCTCGCCGGCCGCAGCCGTCTTCGACTGGGAGTACTCCTCCTGGCGTTCACCGGTCATGAAGTCGATGCCACCGCCGAGCACGCGCCAGAAGTCCTCATGACGCCACATCACGCCCTTGGGGAATCCGGTCGTGCCGCCGGTGTAGACGATGTAGACGTCGTCAGCGCTGCGTTCTTCGAAGTCGCGCTCTGAGCTCTGGCCGGCGAGCGCGTCCGCCCAGGTGATGCCACCGAACGACGAGATGTCTTCTGCATTGTCGGGGTCGGTCGGGTCGGGCATGGCCACGATCGTCTTGAGCTTCGGGTGGTTGGGGGCCGTCTTGGCGACGAGGCCCGAGTAGGTGCGCTCGACCAGCAGTCCCACCATGTCGGAGTTCTCGAAGAGGTAGTTGAGCTCGCCCTCGACGTACCGGTAGTTGACGTTGATCGCGACAGCGCGGATCTTGAAGATTGCGAGCAGCGCAACCACGTGCTCGATGCTGTTCTTGGCGTAGATGCCGACATGATCGCCCCTGCCGATGCCACGAGAGGCGAGGAAGTGCGCCATCTGGTTGGCCTGGGTCTCAAGGTCTGTGTACGTCACTTTTCGAGGGCCGACCTGAATGATCGGCCGGTCCGGTACGACGTCGACAGCGTGCTCGAAAATGTCCGCGATGTTCAGTGCCATGGAGCCAAGACTAGAACACGTTCTCGTTTTTGACTACGCTGCGTCCATGTCTTCAAATGCCGCGCCCCACTGCCTCGTCGAGCTCCAGGGCAACACTCTGGTCGTCACGATGAACCGTCCCGAGTCCCGCAATGCGCTGTCCGGCGAAATGATGGCGATCATGGGTGAGACCTGGGATCGGGTCAACTCCGACCCCGACGTCAAAGTCGTGATCCTGACCGGTGCCGGCGGATTCTTCTGCGCCGGCGCCGACCTCAAGTCGATGTCGACGTCAGCGCCGACCGACCAGTTCGAGTCGGGCAGGTTCGATCCGGCATACATCAAGCCGCTCCTCAAGGGCTTCCGGCTGACCAAGCCACTCATCGCCGCCGTCGAAGGTCCGGCGATAGCTGGTGGCACCGAGATCCTGCAGGCAACAGACATCCGGGTCGCCGGCGAATCGGCGCGCTTCGGCGTCTCCGAGCCGAAGTGGGGCCTCTATCCGCTCGGCGGTTCGGCCGTACGCCTGCCGCGCCAGCTCCCGTACACCGTGGCTGCTGACCTGCTCCTGACCGGACGCCACATCAAGGCGCCCGAGGCCAAGGAGATCGGCCTGATCGGTCACGTCGTTCCCGACGGCCAGGCGCTGGCCAAGGCCCATGAGCTCGCCGACATGATCGCCGCCAACGGACCACTTGCGGTCCAGGCGGTCCTCAAGACGATCCGCGACTCAGAGGGCAAGCACGAGGACGACTGCTGGAAGGACGATGCGACGGTCGGCGCCGCAGTGTTCGCCTCCGATGACGCCAAGGAAGGACCCCGCGCCTTCGCAGAAAAGCGAGCCCCGAAGTTCACGGGTCGCTGAGCCGATCCTTCGGCTCGGGGCTCAACCGCGGCTTGCGGCCGCCAGATCAAGGGCCAAGCCGTCGGCGGCCTGGTAGGGCATCGACAGCGTCACCCGGTCGACCAGACCGGCAAATCGCTCGCGCAGTGCGGCGCCGGCAGTGGCGACCTCGCCGACAACGGCGAACGTGTGGAGCACCTCGTCATCAATGAGATCGGCGAGCTCAGCCCATTTGCCTGTCTTGGAGAAGCGATTTGCCTCCTCGTGCAGGTCGCCCCATCCGTGATGATCGAGGACGGGCCGGTAGGCAGGAGTCGAGGCGTAGAACCCGATCTGCTTGCGCGTCCCCGCGACAGCGGCCGCCAACGCCTCCTCGGTGTGGCCAGTGGCCACCATGGCCATGGTGGCCGTCGCAAACGGCTGGTCCACGCGACCTGACCGAGCCGCGGTCAGCTGAGGGACCATGACGTTCTCCAGATAGCTGCGCGAAATCAACGGATGGCAGATGATCCCATCCCCCACCGATCCGGCCGTCTTGACCATCAGCGGGCCCACCGCTGCGATCCAGATCCTCGGGCTCTCAAAACCCAGCGGGCCCGGGTTGAACAACGGCGGCATCAGCGTGTGTGAATAGAAGTCGCCACGAAAATCCAGCACATCCCCGGTCTGCCAGGTGTGCCAAATGGCGCGGAGGGCCTCGACGTACTCCGCCATCCGTCTCGCCGGCTCCGACCACGGCATGTCATAGCGCCGCGTGATGTGTGCCTTGATCTGCGATCCCAGCCCCAAGACCGATCGCCCGTCAGAGAGCTGGTGCAGGTCATAGGCCGAGTAGGCCATCGACATCGGCGTCCTCGCGAACGCGAGTGCGATGCCGGTGCCGATCTCGAGCTTCTGGGTGTTTGCTGCCGCCATGGACAGGGTGATGAAGGGATCGTGCACGCCTTCGGGGACAAAAAATCCGCTGACGACGCCTCGCTCCTCTGCCGCCTTGGCCACGTCACCGCCGAGCCCAGGTCTGCCGTGAAATGCCAGGTCGATTGCCAACGGCGCCGTGTCAGTTTCCACGACCCAAGTATAGAACGTGTTCTACTTTCAGGCGGAGAAATGAGCCCGCTTGTCGCCTTTGATAGCGTCTTGAGACGACAGTCGACGCATCTGCCAAGAGGAGATCAACGCAGTGGTATCGAAGGAAGCCTCGGAAGCGCCGCAGCGAATCGATCCCCCGTTCGATCTACATGACGCCGTCGGCTACTGCCTGCCTGACGTCAACCAGGATGTGGCGATCCTCCACCTGAGCCTGCTCCACCTCGGACGCATCGTGGAGTCGTCGATCCAGTCGTTCCTCGTCCCCGCAGGGCTCGAGATCTCAGAGCATTCGGTGCTTTCGGCCCTCTGGTTCGCCGGTCCGCCGCACACGATGTCCCCCACCCAGCTCAGCCACGTCATCCTGCAGACCACCAGCGGCATGTCCAAGACGCTCAAGCGCATCGAGAGCCTCGGATTCATCGAACGAGTTGCTGATCCCCACGACGGACGATCACGCCTGGTGGTGCTGACGCCCACCGGCCGACAGCTGGCAGAGCAGCAGCTCCGTCAGCTGATCGACCAATGGACCCCGCGCCTGGAGGGCGTCGACGCCGCCGATCTCAGCGACATCACGCGGAGAGTCTGGTCACTCGTCGCCCACATGGACCCACGCTTCACGATCAACGAAGACGCATCTTCCGCATCATCTTCATCGCCTTGACGGTGGAGGCGACGTGCTCTTCGAAGGGCTTGTCGACCGGCGAGCCCAACACCTGCTTCTTGAGCACGGCCACATGTTGAGCCTCGGTGTACTTCAACAGGCCGTCATCGCCGTGACGTACGCCGACACCGGAGCTCTTGAATCCGCCCGAGGGTGTCGCCTTGCTCGCGTAGGAGCAAGCCAGCGGGTCGTTGATGTTGATGTTGCCTGATTCGATGCGCCGACCGAGCTCCGCGGCCGCCTTGAGATCGCCGCTCCACACACTCGCGTTCAGACCGTATTCGGTGTCATTGGCCAGCGCGACCACCTCATCGAGGGTGTCGTAAGGATGGATCGTGACCACCGGTCCGAACGTTTCCTCCGTCGCGACGATCATGTCCGGCGTGACGCCGGCGAGCACGGTGGGCTCGTAGAACGCCGGCCCCAGATCGGGGCGGGCCCGACCGCCCGTCAACACGGTGGCGCCCTTCGCACGCGCGTCCTCCACATGGCTCGACACGCGGTTCATCTGGTCCACCGACACCAATGAGCCCATCGTCGGTCCATAGCCGTACGCAGCACCCACCTCGATCGCCGACGCGGCTTCCACGAAACGACGAGTGAACTCAGCCTCCAGGGACCGCGGCACATAGATGCGTTCGATGTGCATGCACGCCTGGCCGGCGTTGAGGAAGGTGCCGAACGT
This sequence comes from uncultured Actinomycetota bacterium, assembly GCA_963760105.1. Classification (GTDB taxonomy): domain Bacteria; phylum Actinomycetota; class Actinomycetes; order Propionibacteriales; family Nocardioidaceae; genus Aeromicrobium. Next base: position 366,158 of record CAVXBP010000010.1, on the reverse strand, counting down.
GGCACCGGCGATCGTCTCGTCGAGGTTGGCATCCGCCATGACGATCAACGGATTCTTGCCGCCCAGCTCGAGCGTGCAGTCGATGAGGTTCTCGCCCGCACGGGCTCCGATGTGTTTGCCGGTCGCCGTGCTGCCGGTGAACATGACGAAGTCCGAGTTGTCGATCAGTGCCGGACCGACGTCGGGCCCCTCCCCGCACACGATCTGGAACAAGCCCTCGGGCAAGCCGGCTTCGTAGAGCAGGCGCACACATTCGGCCACACACAGAGTGCTCTTGTTGTCGGGCTTGAGCACGACGGCGTTGCCGGCGATGAGTGCCGGCATCCCGTCCGAAAGGCTCGTGGCAAGAGGGAAGTTCCACGGTGAGATGACGCCGATGACTCCCAATGGGACGCGGACTTCAGTCGACGTCGAAGCGACGGGTATGACCCCGCCACGCTTCTTGTCGCTCAGGACCCGCTTGGCGACCTTGAGATAGTGACTGGTCGTCATGGCGACATCGCAGACCTCTTCGAACGACATCCGCCGGGACTTGCCGGTCTCTGCCTGCATCAGGTCGACGACGGTCTCGTGGTTGTCCAGCAGCAGGGTGTGGAACCGCTTCATCACCGAGAGTCGCTGCCTCAGAGGTGTCGCCGCCCACTTGCGCTGTGCCGCGCGAGCCTGCTCGAACGCCTTCGCCACGTCGTCGGGGGACGACTGGGGAAGCTTCGTGATGAGGTCACCGGTGTACACCTCCACGAGGTCGTACGTGGCAACACCCGAGGATGCGATCATGCCGGTCAGCGTTGCCAGGAGGTCGTCGGAGATCGAAGCGGGGAGGGTCATGGGGTCGCGTGTCATGGTGCCACCGCCATCCAGTCGGCGAACCCGCTCGGGTCGTGGCGGCCCATGCTGGCGTGCTCGAAGAGGCCCCAACCGACTTGTCCGTCGCAGGTCGCGCGTGCGGAGTGATCGGTCACACCCCACGGGATCCGTCCGATGATCTCCGGGTCGGTGTAGTCATACGTTGACGTGCTCATCCAGTCCTTGCCCTTCCACATTCCATGGGTCCACTCGGAATCGCCGCCGTACCCGCAGCCCACGTGCAGCGGGATGAATGTCATGGGCTCGATCTCGATGAGGAGCGGTTCGCCCCGCTGGGTCGTGACGTGTATGTGGGCGTGCAGAGGCGTTCGCGAGCCCGATGCGTAGTCGATCTCGACCCGCGGCCAGCCCAGCTGCTCAACCCGACCGTCGGGGAACACCCGGACGGCGTCGTTGAAGGTCCGGAACCCGTCGGGCCCCTCTTGAACGATGATGACGACGGCGAAGTCGTCGAAGCGAATGGGCACATAGAGCCACCAGAAGCCTTCGAGCGGATTCTCCGCAGAGATGCCCGGCGCCTCGGGCTCACCGACGGGACGGATACCCCACGATCGATCACGGGTGCCGACCCAGTCGCGCACCTCGTGCGTCGTGCCGCCCGCCCGCACGGAACCTGTCCACGTCCCGATCTGGGCGAAGCGCTGGGCGTCGAGCGTCGGGCGATTTCCCGTCATCATGAGGTGGCGTTGCTCGAGCACCGCCGGGAACGAGCCCTCCCATGTCAGGTCCACGCCGACATGGTCGTCGTCACAGGTCAGCTTCAGCGACTGCAGCGGTTCGAGTACTTCCAGCTTCAGTGGCCCGACCTGCTGCTCGAGAGACCTGCCCTCCAACGCATCGGACACCCGCAGCGTGAACTGCTGGTCCTCGACCCGCACCGAGACGAATGCATCCTTCACCCCCAGGTTGGGATAGGTCCCCACGCCGGCGACCAGGAAGACATCGCCTCGCTTGTCGTTGGCGTTGAAGTAGGCCCGATCGTAGAAGTTGCGATCGCTGCTTCCCACGCGTGCAATCGGCAGCGAGGTCTGGTGGATCGGGAACTCGTCGAGCTCAGTCGGCATCAGGCCCATGCGTAAGTACCTTCCAGGATCTTCTTCAGTGCAGCGGCGTGCATGACCATGTCGTTCGGGTCGTCGGGCTGTTGTTCCTCACCGAAGTGGATCATCCGGCGCTTCACGCGACTCATGACGACCGCGTGACGCAACGCCGCGTACAGAAGGTGCCAATCGAAGTCACGAACGGTGTGCCCGGTCAGCGACTCGTAGGTCGCGACCACGTCATCGCGACGGCAGAAGTCTGGAAGGCCCGGCATCTCGAACACCTCGGCAATGTCCTGGAAGAAGCGGTGCAGGAAGACGATCCACGCGAGGTCGACCTCACGGGGTGCAATGGCAGCCATCTCCCAGTCGATGACGGCTGCGGGCGTGAACTGGTCATAGATGATGTTGCCCGGTCGCGCATCGCCCCAGCTGAGAACGCCCGGTCCCGGGTCGGCCGGCCAGTTGGCCTCGAGCCAATCGAACGCCTCCTCGATGATCGGAATGCGGAGGTCGTCCTCCGAGCGGGTCCAGTCGTAGTACGCACGCAAGGCATCGACGTGGGCGCGTAGTGGCTCGCCTTCGACTGCCAGGGTCGAGAACACGGTGGACGCATCGGGAATTGCGTGGAGACCTGCCAGGACCTCGACCGATCCGTCCTGCAGAGCCCGGCGTTCTTCAGGTGTGGCGTCCATCAGCCAGCCGCCGAACACATACGGCGGGTTGTCGGAGGGGGTGCGCCCGTCGACGGCTTCCATCACACCGAACGGTGCGCCGACAACATCGCCGCTCCCATCGACGCCGACGATCGGCGGCACCGGGACGTCACTGTGCTCGGCCACCAGTGCCATCACCTCGAACTGTTGGGCAATGTCATACGAAGGGAACACCGGATATGACGTGTCGTCGGGGGGCATGCGGGCGACGAGCGGGCGCGAGTTCGCGTCGAACAGCAGCGTCACACTCGACATGCCGCCACCCTCCGGAGCGTGCAGGTTCGAGATGGTGGTCGCACCCGAGCCGGGCGCGGCAGCGTCGAGCCACGCAGCGATCGGCCCGGCGAGCGCCGCGAAGTCCCGCCCGTGCGTGGTCATCTTCGTCGCGGCGTGTACGTCGTGATCTGCCTCGGGCATCGACCCTCCAAGAATAGCGTCCTAGGACGCTAGTAGATCAGTCGATCGCCACCCGGTCAAGGGGTCCCTTCGCTTCGCTCCCGCCCTCGTACCTCGGGCTAGGGACCGGTTCTCGACCGTTCGCCAGGCCGACGGAGGAGGCCGGGAGGGAGCCAGGGACGAGCGACCGAAGCGTCAAAGAGCTCAGCGACCGGTTGTGGGTCGGGGCTTCAGCCGATGCTGCGGTCTCCGGTCCAGAACGTCGCCCGGAGGGCCTTCTTGTCCGGCTTGCCGAGTGCCGTCAGGGGCAGTGAGTCGACGATGATGACGTCCTTGGGAGCCTGGACGGCACCCTTGCGATCCTTGACCAGCGCCTTGATCTCCTGCGTCAGGGTGGCGACCGAGCTCTCGCTCGTGTCAGCGTCGGGACGCAGCACGATGACCGCTGTCACGGCCTCGCCGAACTTCTCGTGCGGGGTGCCGATGACACCCACCTGTGCCACCGACGGGTGCTCGGCAATCACGTCCTCGACCTCGCGCGGGAACACGTTGAAGCCACCCGTGACGATCATGTCCTTGACCCGGTCGACGATGTACCAGAATCCGTCCTCGTCCTCACGGGCGATGTCGCCGGTGTGCAGCCAGCCGTCGTGGAACGCCTCGGCGGTCTCCTCGGGCTTGTTCCAGTAGCCGGCTGCGAGCACAGGACCGGCGACACAGATCTCGCCCGGCTCACCCTGCGCGACAGGCTGGCCGTCTTCGCCCAGCAGTGCCGTACGAAGGAATGCGCTCGGACGGCCGCAGCTGGCGAGCCGCTCGGGCGTGTGGTCGGCCTTGGCGAGGTAGGAGATGACCATGGGGGCCTCGGACTGACCGAAGTACTGGGCGAAGATCGGACCGAAGCGCTCAATCGCCTCGGCCAGGCGAGTCGGGTTGATCGCCGAAGCGCCGTAGTAGATCGTCTCCAGGCTCGAGAGGTCTCGCGTCTTGGAGTCCGGATGGTCCATCAGCGCGTACAGCATGCTCGGCACGAGCATCGTCGCGGTGATCCGTTCCTCCTCGATCGTCTTGAGCACATTGGCCGGGTCGAACCCTGGCAGCACGACCAGCCGTCCACCCTTGGCCACCGTCGGCGCGAAGAACGCCGCACCCGCGTGCGACAGCGGTGTGCACATCAGGAACGTCGGCGACTCGGGCCATTCCCACTCGGCCAGCTGGATCTGGGTCATCGCGGCAATGCTCGAGGCGGTGCCGATGACGCCCTTCGGCTTGCCGGTCGTGCCGCCGGTGTACGTCACGCCGACGATGTGATCAGGCGCGAGCTCCTCGGCCACCAGCGGCTGGGCGTCGTACGTCGCAGCCTTGGCGGCGAGGTCGTCGATCGTGATGATCGTCGAGAGCGTGGACACCTTTTCGCGCAGCCCCTCGGCCCGCTCCAGGAACGCCGGGATGTTGTCCACGATCAGCGCCGTGGCACCTGCGTCCTCGAGCACGTATGCGTGATCGTCGAGCGATCCCAGCGGGTGCAGCGCAGTCCGCCGGTAGCCCTGGGTCTGACCCGCGCCGATCAGGAACAGGACCTCGGGCCGGTTGGCGGCGAGCAGCCCAACGGCAGTTCCGGTGCCGGCGCCCAGGTCTTCCAGAGCGCGCACATAGCGACTCATCTGGTCGGCCATCTCCTGACCGGTGATGCTCCGATCGCCCAGCTGGAGCACGTTCGCGTTGCGGTGTCGCTTGAGCGAGTGGAGAAGCATCTGCCCCGAGTGCGGTCCGCGGTAGGAGTCTCTGTCGAGTGTCTGAGCCATGGCAAGAGACTAGAACACAAGATAGAACGTGTTCCAGTTTTTGGCCTAGCATGCATGCATGAGCGCGCGAAACGACATGAGCAAATCGGCCTCACTGATGCGCGTGACCATCGCGTACGTCCTTGCCTTCGCCGCCGCCGGCGCATGGCTCGGGTGGGGACCCAGCTCCGATCACCTCTGGCTGGACACGCTGATCGCCGACGTCATCGCGACGCTGGTGATCTTTGGTGCGAGCCGGATCTACCAGAACTCAAGCTTCTATGACGCCTACTGGAGCGTCGTACCTCCGGTGATCTTCGTCTACTGGTGGGCCGAGACCGATGCCGAGGGTGCGCGCCTCTGGCTCGTGCTGCTGGTCATCGGCGCCTGGGCGATCCGGCTCACCGCCAACTGGGCCTACGGCTGGCCGGGCATGAAGCATGAGGACTGGCGCTACCCGATGCTCAAGCAGGGCGCCGGCAAGCTCGAGGCCCCCGTCGACCTGATGGCGATCCACGTCTTCCCGACCTTCCAGGTGTTCCTTGCCATGACACCGGCGTATGTCGTCGTGACCCACACCGATCGCGCGGTCGGTTGGCTCGACCTCATCGCCTGTCTCATCGGGATCGGGGCCGTCGCACTGGAGTTCGGCGCCGATCTTCAGCTGCACCGATTCGTCCGCGATCGTCAACCGGGACAGGTGATGGACCTCGGGCTGTGGGCCTGGTCGCGACACCCCAACTACGTCGGTGAAGTCAGCTTCTGGTTGTCGCTCGCCCTGTTCGGTCTCGCAGCATCCCCCGACAGCTGGTGGTGGGTCTTCGCCGGCTCGGTCGCCATGCTGATCATGTTCCTCGGTGCCAGCATCCCGATGATGGAGAAGCGCAGCCTCGAACGCCGACCGGACTACCAGGACGTGATCGACCGAGTCCCCCGCTTCCTGCCCCGCCCGCCGCGGAGATCCCATTGACGACGCCTCGGGTGGTGGTCGCGGGACTCGGCGACAGCGGCCTGCTGACCGCAATCAATCTCGCCCGTCGGGGAACTGCCCACGTCGTGGGTGTCGGCACCAAGCCAGGCATGGTGAGCAGCCAGGAGCTCGGCATCCGACTCGCTCGTCCCGAGGTGTGGCAGCAGCAGCATCGCGTGCCCTTCGAACGGTTCCGCAAGCTCGACCAGGTCCGTACGCTGCACGGCACTGTCACCGGTGTTGACCTTGACCGCCGAGCCCTCACGTACAAGGACGTCGATGGAACTACCGGCGAGGTGGACTATGACGTCCTTGTCATCGCAACTGGTGTGCGCAACGGATTCTGGCGGCAACCCGACGTACAGACGACCGAGGAGGTCGATGCCGAGCTGGCCGCGACGCACCAGACACTCGCGGATGCGGAGTCGATCGCGATCATCGGCGGTGGAGCGGCTGCCGTCAGCAGCGCGGCCAACCTCGCAGACCTCTGGCCCACCAAGCAGGTCGAGCTCTACTTCCCCGGCGAAGGGGCGCTCCCTCAGCACCACCCAAGGGTGTGGAGCTCGGTCCGCAAGCTCCTCCTCGAGCGAGGAGTCGTCCTGCACCCGGGCCACCGCGCCGCGATCCCCACGGGATTCAGCTGTGACGAGATCACTCGCGGTCCCATCCAATGGAGCACCGGCCAGCCGCCGACTGCCGCCGACGCGGTTCTCTGGGCTGTCGGCAAGGTGCGACCAAACTCCGACTGGCTGCAACCTGAGCTGCTCGACGACGACGGCTTCGTCCGGGTCGACGCCACCCTCCAGCTCCCGGATCACACCGGCGTCTTCGCGATCGGTGACATCGCAGCGACCGATCCCCTGCGCACATCGGCGCGCAACCGCGCGGACAAGATCCTCGCGCGCAACATCCGAGCCCACCTCAAGGGCCGACCACTGAAGTCCTACAAGTCCCCCCGCCGTCGCTGGGGCTCGGTCATCGGCACCCAGGCCAACGGGCTGACGGTCTATGCGGCGAACGGCAGGGGGTTTCGGTTCCCACACATGTCGATCGGCACCGTCCTGCAGCCGTGGATCGTCAATCACGGCATCTACCACGGCATACGTCGCCCCAACCCACAGCAGACCCCAAACCCACCCATCGAGGAGTAGTCATGATCACGTCAGACGCCATCATCTGGAATGCCCCGAACGACCCCCATCCCGCCCGCGAGGCCTCCCAGCGGTCCTACTCGGCTGTGGCCAAGGGCGATCTCGCCGAATGGCTGACGGTCTATGCCGAGGACGCGATCCTCGAGGATCCGGTCGGCCCGTCAATGTTCGACGAAGAAGGCAAGGGGCACCACGGTCACGCCGGCATCTCCGCATTCTGGGAGGCGGCAATCGCTCCGATCGACACGTTCGAGTTCACCATCAATGACTCATTCGCCAATCCCGGCAGCAACACCTGCGCCAACATCGGTCGCATCAAGACGTCCTTTGCCGACGGCTCCCACACCACGACGGACCTGATCATGGTCTACGTCGTGAACGACGACGGACGAGTCACCTCGATGAAGGCCTACTGGGAGCCCGACCGCACCATGGCCAGTTTCGTCACCGCCTAGCGACGCACTGGCCCCTAGCCCGAGGTACGAGGGCGGGAGCGAGCCCTGCGAGCGAAGGGGCCCCACCCGAGCCCACGACGTCACCACGCTCCGGCCTCCTCCGTCGGCCTAGCGATCGGTTCGGCGAAAGCCCTTGCGGGCAAAACTAGAACGTGTTTCACTTTCTGCGTGAATGAGCGCCAGCGAATGAACCAAAAGATTGGCAGCACGCCGGTGCCTCCGTACCGTGCCTTTTCAGCGGAGGTGGCGGCGTGACTGAACTCGGAACGCTTCACGCACCCCTGCAGGTCGAATTCGACTACACGCGTTCCCTCGGCCCCACGCTCTCTGGATTCATGACCGGCCTCAAGCGCCGTCAGATCTTCGGTGGCGTCCTGTCCGACGGAACCGTTGCTGTCCCGCCACCGGAGTACGACGGCACAACCTTCGACCCGATCACCGAGCTCCGGCCGGTGGCTGACGTCGGCGTGATCCAGAGCTGGGCGTGGGTCCCCGAGCCCGTGCCCGGCCAGCCCCTGGACAAGCCCTTCGCGTTCGCGCAGATCGTGCTCGATGGCGCCGACAAACCATTGCTTCACGCAGTCGCGGTCAGCTCCTCGGCCGACATCCAGACCGGAATGCGCGTTCGCGCCGTCTGGGCCGACGAGCCGGTCGGGGCAATCACCGACATCCGCTGGTTCGAGCCCGAGGGAGACTCACCCGCCACGACCCCCGGTCCTGAGGAGGACGCGGTCGAGGGGATCATCTCGCCGGTCAAGCTTTCGTACGACTATGCGGCCTCGCCCGAGGAGTCGAAGTTCTTCCGTGGCCTGGCCGACGGCAAGCTCATCGGCCAACGCTGCCCGGTCTGCGAAAAGGTCTACGTGCCGCCGCGTGGCGCCTGCCCGGTCGATGGGGTGCCGACCACCGACGAGGTCGAGGTCGCTGACCACGGCACCATCACCACGTTCTGCATCGTCAACGTGCCGTTCACCGGACAGCAGATCCCGATCCCGTACGTGTCGGCCTACGTGCTGCTCGACGGCGCCGACATCGCGTTCCTGCACCTGATCCTCGGCATCGACGCCGCGGACGTACGCATGGGCCTGCGGGTCAAGGCGGTCTGGAAGCCCCGCGACGAATGGGGCACCACGATCGCGAACATCAGCCACTTCGAGCCGACGGGTGAGCCTGACGCCGACTACGAGACCTACAAGGTGCACCTATGACCCGCGATGTTGCGATCGTTGGGTTCTCCCAGCGACAGATGAAGGAGTTCGACGGGTCCCCCACGTGTGTGGAGCTGCTCGTCCCCATCTTCCAGGAGCTGTGGGAACAGACCGGTTGGACCAAGACCGACATCGGCTTCTGGTGCTCGGGGTCAAGCGACTACCTGGCTGGGCGTGCGTTCTCCTTCGTGTCGGCCGTTGACGCGATCGGCGCACTGCCGCCGGTCATGGAGTCGCACGTGGAGATGGATGCCGCCTGGGCGCTGTATGAAGCCTGGGTCAAGATCCAGACCGGCCTGGTCGACTCGGCGCTCGTGTACGGCTTCGGCAAGTCGAGCGCCGGCGTGCTCCGTCGGGTCATGTCGTTGCAGATGGACCCCTACACCGTCACCCCGCTGTGGGCTGACGCCGTGTCGGTGGCCGCCATCCAGGCACGTACCGGACTTGAGAGCGGCACCTTCGATGAGGCTCAGATGGCCGAAGTCGTCGCGCGCTCGATGAGCGATGCCGCCGGCAACGACAGTGCGATCCGCAAGGGGGCCACCACGGCCGAGGACGTACTGGCTCAGCCGCTGTATGCCGACCCGCTCCGCCGCTGGGACTGTGCACCCGTCTCCGACGGTGCCGCCGCCATGATCATCACCGCCGCCGACGCACCGGGCTTCGACAAGCTCAGGGGGCCGAAGGCGTGGATCACGGGCTTCGAGCACCGCATCGAGCCCGGCGCGCTCAACAGCCGCGACCTCAAGGTCTCCGAGAGCACCAGGATCGCGGGCACCGCAGCCGGAGTCGACGGTGTCGACCTCGCGGAGCTGCATGCACCGTTCTCGCATCAGGAGCTGATCCTCAAGGACGCCCTTGGACTCGGCGCCGACGTACGCATCAACCCATCAGGTGGAGCACTCACCGCCAACCCGATGTTCACCGCCGGACTCAACCGGATCGGCGAAGCCGCCCGCCAGGTTTGGGCCGGCGACTCCAGCCGGGCCCTGGCACACGCGACGTCAGGACCTGCTTTGCAACAGAACCTCGTGCTGACGATGGAGGGACGCTCATGACAAAACTCGCTGCTGTCATCGGCGTGGGCCAGACCCACCACCGCGCCAAGCGCGGAGACGTGTCGATGGCCGGACTCCTGCGCGAGGCTGTCGACCGTGCGCTGACTGATGCCCAGGTGACGTTCAACGACATCGACGCCATCGTGATCGGCAAGGCGCCCGACCTGTTCGAGGGCGTCATGATGCCGGAGCTCTATCTCGCGGAGGCTCTCGGCGCACCGGGCAAGCCGCTGCTGCGGGTGCACACCGCTGGCTCGGTCGGCGGCTCGACCGCGATCGTCGCCGCCTCCCTCGTCGAGGCAGGCATCCACGAACGCGTGCTGACGGTCGCCTTCGAGAAGCAGTCGGAGTCCAACGCCATGTGGGCCCTGTCGGTACCGGTGCCGTTCATCATGCCGGTGCACGCCGGAGCCGGCGGCTACTTCGCTCCGCACGTGCGTTCGTACATCCGCCGCTCGGGCGCGCCGCTGCACGTGGGAGCGATCGTTGCCGCCAAGGATCGGCAGAACGCACTCAAGAACCCGTACGCGCACCTGCAGAACCCTGACACCACAGTCGAGTCGGTGCTGGCATCGCAGATGCTGTGGGATCCGATCCGCTATGACGAGACCTGCCCGTCATCGGATGGAGCCTGTGCCCTGGTCATCGCGTCGGAGGATGCCGTCAACAAGTCCGACATCAGCAATCCCGCGTGGATCCACGGCACCCAGATGCGCAGCGAGCCCACCACGGCAGCCGAGCGCGATCAGGTCAACCCCCACGCCGGCCGCGACGCGTCAGCAGCCCTGTGGAAGCAGGCCGGGATCACCGCACCGATCGACGAGATCGACTGCGCCGAGATCTACGTGCCGTTCTCCTGGTTCGAGCCCATGTGGTTGGAGAACCTCGGTTTCGCCGCGCCCGGCGACGGCTGGAAGCTCACCGAGGCCGGCGAGACCCGCATCGGTGGCCGCCTGCCCGTCAACATGAGCGGTGGCGTCCTGTCGTCCAACCCGATCGGCGCCAGCGGCATGCTGCGCTTCGGCGAGGCAGCGTTGCAGGTCATGGGCGAAGCCGGCGAGCACCAGGTCGATGGCGCCCGCAAGGCGTTGGGACATGCGTACGGCGGCGGCTCGCAGTTCTTCGCCATGTGGGTCGTCGGAGCCGACAAGCCCACGCACTAGGCGCGTCACCCTCTCGCCGGCTGAGTAGGCGTGAGGAGCGAACGGCTCGCACGAGCCCACGTATGTACGCGGTTTCGAGGCTCCGGCCGCGGACGGCCTACACATCTCAACCGACGAGATGCACAGCCCAAACGCAAACAGCCGGCCACCCCGAGAGGTGGCCGGCTGTTTCGGGTGGAGTGAGGCTCAGACGTACTTGACCGGGAGGTCCTTGATGCCGTTGATCCAGCCGTGACGCAGCCGCTTGGCCTCGCCCGTACGGGTGATGTCGGGCAGGCGGTCGGCGAGCGCGTTGAACATGATCTCGACCTCGAGGCGAGCCAGGTTGGCGCCGATGCAGTAGTGCGCACCGTGGCCACCGAACGACAGGTGCGGGTTCGGGTCGCGAGTGATGTCGAACTTCTCCGGGTTCGTGAACACGGCCTCGTCATGGTTGGCGCTGGCGTAGTAGATGCCCACGCGCTCACCCGCCTTGACCTGCACGTCGCCGACCATCACGTCGTTGATGGCCGTGCGCTGGAAGACCGTGACCGGTGTCGCCCAGCGGATGACCTCGTCAACCATGGTCGACGGGCGCTCCTTCTTCCAGAGCTCCCACTGATCGGGGTTGTCGAAGAACGCATTCATGCCGTGGGTGATCGCGTTGCGCGTGGTCTCGTTGCCGGCCACCGCGAGCATGATCACGAAGTAGCCGAACTCGTCGTCGCTGAGCTTGCCGTGACCATCGACATCGGCGGTGATCAGCCTGGTGATGATGTCGTCCTGGGGATCCTCTGCCCGCTGTGCGGCGAGGCCCATGGCGTACATGAGGATCTCTGCCGCGGCCTCATCCGGATTGCCCTCGAAGTCGGGGTCGTCGTACGACATCATCGTGTTGGACCAGTCGAAGAGCTTGCCGCGATCTTCCTGCGGCACACCCATGAGGTCGGCGATGGCCTGCAAGGGCAGCTCGGACGCCACCTCGTCGACGAAGTTGCCTGAGCCCTTGGCGATCGCTTCGTCGATGATGTTGTTGGCGCGTTCAACCAGCATGTCGTGCTGTCCGTTGATCGAGCGCGGCGTGAAGCCGCGGCTGATGATCGATCGGATCTTCGTGTGGTCCGGCGGATCCTGGTTGATCAGCATGACGCTCTGCAGCTCGACCTGATCGCGCGTCATGTCCGGGGCAAATCGGATGATCGCGCCGTTCTCCTGGCTGGAGAAGTCCACACTGTTCTTGGAGACGGCCGAGACGTCAGCATGGCTGCTCACGGCCCAGAAGCCCGATGCCTCGAAACCAGCATGCGCTTCCGGGGCCTGCTCGACCCACCAGACCGGTGCGGTACGCCGCAGCTCGGCGAACTGTTCGAGCGGGACGCCTGCCTGACACAGATCGGGATCGGTCGGGTCGAAGCCTGCCGGAATGGCCTGGGCGTCGGAAGTTGTGGTCACGTGAGCTCCTAGAGGTTTCTGTAACACGTTCTACTTTATCCTGACATGCCCGCGGATGTTTCGGAAGGCTTGTATCTAACGAGAACGTGTTCTAGTTTTACCCTATGGGCACCCCAGTGATCGTCGATGCCGTCCGCACGCCACAAGGCAAGAAGAATGGCGTACTAGCCGGACTCCACCCCGCCGTACTCCTTGGCATGACACAGGCCGAGGTGGTCTCCCGCGCCGGGATCGACGCCAACCTGGTTGACCAGGTCATCGGCGGCAACGTGACTCAGGTCGGCGAGCAGTCCAACAACATGGTCCGCCGCGCCTGGATGCACGCCGGACTCCCCAATGCCACCGCATCGACCCAGATCGACGCGCAGTGCTCATCGGCCCAGCAGGCCACCCACCTGATCCACGCGATGATCAGCGCCGGCATGATCCAGGCCGGCATTGCCTGCGGTGTCGAGTCGATGTCCCGCGTGGGTCTCGGCGCCAACGTCCCACCCGGCACCGGCTCCCCGCGGCCCGACGACTGGGCGATCGACCTGCCCAACCAGTTCGAAGGCGCAGACCGCATCGTCAAGAACCGCGGATTCTCCCGCGCCGACGTTGACGCGTTCGGACTGTGGTCACAGCAGAAGGCCCGCGCAGCCACTGACGCCGGCCATTTCGGCCGCGAGATCTTCGCCATCAAGGCTCCCGTGCTCGACGAGGACGGGCAGCCCACCGGCGACACTCAGCTGGTCGACACCGACCAGGGCATCCGCGAGACCTCCCTCGACAAGCTCGCCGGCCTCAAGTCGGTGCTCCCGGACGGCATCCACACCGCCGGCACCTCCTCGCAGATCTCCGACGGAGCGTCCGCCCTGCTGATCATGGACTCAGACCTCGCGGCGTCACTCGGCCTCAAGCCGCGAGCCCGCATCATCACCTCATGTCTGGTCGGCGCCGATCCGTACTACCACCTCGATGGGCCTGTGCAGGCAACCGAGAAGGTGCTGGCAGATTCGGGTATGTCGATCGCCGACATCGACATCTGCGAGGTCAATGAGGCGTTCGCCGGGGTCGTCATGTCGTGGGCTCAGGTGCACTCGGTCCCCGAGGACAAGATCAACGTCAATGGCGGTGCCATCGCGATCGGTCACCCCGTCGGCTCGACCGGCACCCGGTTGATCACCACAGCGTTGCACGAGCTGGAGCGCCGCGACGCCAGTACTGCTCTCATCTCGATGTGTGCCGGTGGGGCGCAGGCATCGGGCACCATCATCGAACGCATCTGACCCAAGGGACGCCATGACCGACAAGAAGAAGTCCAGCGACGAGGCCGACTACGTCGTCGTCGGTGCAGGTAGCGCGGGAGCTGCCGTGGCGTCTCGCCTCGCCGCCTCCGGAGCATCCGTGATCCTGCTCGAGGCGGGCAAGAAGGACACCTCGATGCTGGTCACCAAGCCCGGCATGATCGGCCCGATGCATGCCGAGCCCAAGATCAAGACATCGGTGGACTGGGGCTACTACACGACACCGCAGAAGCACATGAACAACCGCGTCATCCCGCAGACCCGCGGCAAGGTTGTCGGCGGGTCCAGCTCGGTCAACGGCATGTTGTGGGTACGCGGCAACCGCGCCAACTATGACTCCTGGGCTGCTGAGGGCAACACCGGCTGGGACGCCGACTCGGTCAACGAGGTCTACAAGCGGGTCGAGGACTTCGAGGACGGCGCCAATGAATACCGCGGCGAGGCCGGCCCGATCAAGGTGACCCGCCACAGCCAGCCGACCGAGGCTTCGCTGCAGTTCGAGCAGGCCGCCGCCGACACCCTCGGCGTCAAGATCGTCAAGGACTACAACGCCGCCGAGCAGGAAGGCATGAGCCGCTTCCAGCAGAGCGCCTCCGGTGGCAAGCGCTACTCCTCATCCCGCGGCTACATCACGAACGCCGACCGGCCGACACTTCAGGTCCAGGCGCGGGTGCACGTCCTGCGAGTCCTGATCGAAGGCAACCGCGCCACCGGCGTCGAAGTTCGTGACCACAAAGGAACCGTCCGCACGATTCGAGCCGGCAAGGAAGTCATCCTCTCGGCCGGCGTGTTCGGTTCGCCGCAGCTGCTCATGCTCTCGGGCGTCGGCCCGGCCGACCACCTGGCCGAGCACGGCATCGAGGTCAAGGCTGATCTCCCCGTTGGCGACAACCTGCACGACCACCTGTTCGTGCCGACCACCTGGATCATGCCCAACGCAGTGCACCGCGGCGTTCCTTCGTACTTCGCGCGCGGACTGGCCAGGGAGCTCACGGTCGGCCACTCATTCCTCGAGAACTCGGTCTTCGAGACGGTCGGCTTCGTCCGGACGTCATTGGCGACCGACGTGCCCGACATGCAGATCCACGTGCTCCCGTGGGCCTACCCGTCACCCAACCAGGACGCACCGGTTCGCCATCAGGTCGACAAGCGCCGAGCACTGACCGTCATGTCGACACTGATCTATCCACGAAGCCGGGGAACCGTACGGCTCGCGTCGAACGATCCCAACGCCGCGCCGCTGATCGACATGAACTACCTCGCCGAGGCCGGCGACCAGCAAGTACTGTGCGAGGGCGTCGACATGATCCGCGAAATCATGAAGTCAGCCGCTTTCGGCTCCAATGTCGAGTCCGAGCTCCACCCGGGCACGCTCTACAACTCATCGGACATGAAGGCGGAGGTCCTCAACCGGGCCACGACCGTCTATCACGGTGTCGGCACCTGCCGCATGGGCACGGACGAGCGAGCTGTCGTCGGGCCCGACCTCAAGGTCAGGGGCATCGAGGGCCTGCGCGTCGCCGACGCCTCGATCATGCCGTCGATCATCGGCGGCAACACCAACGCACCGTCGATCATGATCGGCGACAAAGCCGCCGATCTGGTCCTCAACTCATGACGACCCATTTCGTCTCGACAGGCTCAACGGGCGCCCGCCCGATCCTGTACCCCTCGGTCCTTGAGCTCGTCGAAAGGACTCACCAGCAGGAGGCAACCGCATGAGCACAGTTCGTCCAGCAGACCTGACCCCCGAGTTCCTCGAGAGCTTGGTCAAGCGCGTACCCGGGAGCACCGGCAACACCTGGAAGCTGACCGAGGTCTACACCGGCGATCTGCTCGTCGAGCTGCCGCAGTCATCTGCGAGCGACATCGCGCAGGCGTACGACGACGCGCGCGCCGCCCAGAAGATCTGGGGCTCGTGGTCGATCAAGAAGCGCCTCAAGGTGCTCAAGAAGTTCCACTCGCTGATCATCGAGAACCAGATGCTCATCACCGACGTCATCCAGGCCGAGAGCGGCAAGAACCGCCGGATGGCGTTCGAAGAGACCTGTGACGTGCCGATGGGCACCAGCCACTACATCAAGCGCGCTCCCAAGCTGCTCAAGGACCGCAAGCACGCCGGCCCGGTGCCGATGCTCTCCAGCTCGACCGAGGTACGCCGACCCAAGGGCGTCGTCGCGATCATCGCCCCGTGGAACTTTCCGTTCGCGACGGGTGTCTCCGACACGATCCCGGCACTGATCGCCGGCAACGGTGTCCTGCTCAAGCCTGACAACAAGACAGCGTTGTCGCCGCTGCTCGGTGTTCGACTTCTCGAGGAAGCCGGTATGCCGGCGGGCCTCGTCCAGGTCATCTGCGGTGAGGGTCCCGACGTCGGCGGCCCGATGCTCGCTGGCGCCGACTACGTCATGTTCACCGGCTCGACCGCGACCGGCCGTGTCATCGGCGAGCTGGCCGGCAAGCACCTGATCGACTGCTGCCTCGAGCTCGGCGGCAAGAACCCGATGCTGGTGCTCGAGGACGCCAACGTCGACGAAGCCGTCCACGCAGCCATCTTCGGTGGCTTCGGCAACTCCGGTCAGATCTGCATGCACATCGAGCGCCTCTACGTGCACGATGCGATCTACGACGAGTTCCGCGACAAGTTCGTCGCCGAGACCGAAGCGATGAACATCGGTGCTTCGTACGACTTCGAGCCCGACATGGGCTCGCTCGTCTCGGTCGACCACAAGGATCGCGTGGTCTCGCACGTCGAGGACGCCAAGGCCAAGGGCGCCACGGTGCTCACCGGCGGCAACGCACGACCCGATCTCGGTCCCGCATTCTTCGAGCCGACGATCCTCGAGGGTGTCACTCCCGCCATGCTCGCCGGATCGACCGAGACGTTCGGTCCTGTCGTCGGCCTCTACCGCTTCAAGACCGAGGAAGAAGGCATCGCTCTCGCCAACGCCACCGACTACGGCCTCAACGCCAGCGTCTGGAGCAAGGACCTCGATCGGGCGAAGTCCGTGGCGCGGCGGATCGAGTCGGGCAACGTCAACGTCAACGACATCCTCGCGACGGCCTTCGCCTCCAAGGGAACACCCTCAGGTGGTCTCAAGCAGTCGGGCGTCGGCGCCCGTCACGGCGACCAGGGCCTGCTGAAGTACACCGATGCGCAGAACATTGCGGTGCTCAAGAAGCAGGTCATGGAGCCCCAGGGCAAGCAGACGTACGACGCGTACGCCAAGCAGACCCAGTTCTCGCTCAAGATGATGCGCAAGACCAGACTGCGCTGACTGATGACAGTCCAGCGGGTCGTCGTATGGTCCACCGGCACGGTCGGCCGACACGCCATCACTGGCATCGACCTGCACCCTGACCTCGAGCTCGTGGGCGTCTGGGTCAGCGATCCGGCCAAGGACGGGCGGGACGCCGGCGAGCTCGCCGGGCTCGACAAGAAGCTGGGCATCATCGCGAGCACCGACCGTGATGCGGTGCTCGCGACGCAACCGGACTGCATCGTTCACTGCGCCATGACCGATGACCGGATGTTCGAGGCGATCGACGACCTGATCGGTTTCCTCGAAGCCGGCATCAACGTGGTGAGCAGCGGCCCGGTCATCCTCCTCTACCCGAACCCCGCACTGCCCGATGAGTTCTGGCAGCGGATCGAGGATGCGGGACGCGCGGGCGGAGCGAGCCTGCACGTCAACGGCATCGATCCGGGCTGGGCCAACGACATCCTGCCTCTCCAGCTCACCTCTCTGAGCCAACGGATCGACCAGATCCGGGTGATGGAGATCGCTGACTACTCGACCTACTACCAACCCGTCGTGATGCGCGACATCTTCGGCTTCGGTCAACCGGTCGACGCCGAGGTGATGTTGTGGCAGCCCGGCATCATCTCGATGGCCTGGGGCCCGGTGGTTCGCCAGATTGCGGCCGGGCTCAACCTGACGCTCGACGAGCCTCTGCTGGAGACCGTCGATCGGCGGCCGGCCGACCATGACGTCTCCACCGTGAGCGTCGACATCAGTGCCGGCACGATGGGAGCGGTGCGGTTCGAGATCATCGGCACGGTCGATGGCGTCCCGCGCGTCGTGCTTGAGCACGTGACTCGTACGCATCCTGACCAGGTCCCGGAGTGGACCAGACCAGCCGAGGGCGACGGTTGCTACCGCATCGAGGTCACCGGCGAGCCCGTCATGAATATCGAGTTCAGCCACCACGGTGAGCACGGAGACCATAACGTCAGCGGCATGATCGTTACTGCTCAGCGACTGATCAACTCCGTACCTGCCGTGGTGGCTGCCGAGCCCGGCCACGTCACCGCACTCGACCTGCCACTCATCACCGGGCGAGGGCTGGTCGGCTGATGACCCAGTTCGCGGGGCGCAGCATCTTGGTGACCGGAGCGTCCTCAGGGCTTGGGGCAGCCACCGTACGCAGGTTTGCGGCCGGTGGCGGTCTTGTCTACGCCGCCTCCCGCGACCAGGCGAAACTCGCAGAAGTCGCAGCATCCTGTGCCGACATGCCCGGCGAGGTGCAGTTCGGCCATCTCGACGTCGCCTCCGCAGCCGATTGTCGGGACGCCGTCGCTGCTGCCGTCGACGCCTACGGCCACCTCAACGTCCTGGTCAACAACGCGGGGCGGCACGACTTCCGGGTGACCACCGATGTCACCGAGCAGGAGTGGGACACCGACATTGCGCTGAATCTCAGCGGGGCGTTCTATCTGTGCCAGGCTGCGATCCCCCATCTGCTGGCCACCAAGGGCAACATCGTCAACGTCGCCTCCGTGGCCGGCGTGATGGGTGAGGCGTACTCGGCGGCCTACACCGCGGCCAAGCACGGCATCGTGGGCCTCACCAAGGCGCTGGCGATGGAATATCTCAAGACTTCGCTGCGGGTGAATTGCGTCTGCCCCGGCGGCATGGACACACCTCAGGTGCAGACCATCAGCGTCCCCGACGGTGCCGATTGGGAGCTGATCATGCGGGTCGCGGCCAGCCGCGGACTGATGGAGGCCGAAAGCGTCGCCAACGTGATCGCATTCCTCGCCTCAGACGACGCCTCCTCGATCCACGGCAGCATCCAGATGGTCGACCAAGGCCACCTCGCCGGCTGAGTCCCCCGGTTGGAGCGGTGACCTAGCGTCCAAGGCCTGCGGGTGGGCGGTGCACCAGCGTCCACTCGGGGGGTACGTGTGGACGCCAACTCACCGCGCAACCCGGGAAGTCGACCCGCTCCGGATTGGCGCGCGTGTTGGCCGGGCGGCTACGTGGCCGTCAGCAGGAAGACCTTGATACGGCGCTCGGTGCGCCTCTCATACTTGTCGAAGTTCGGCCACGTCTTGAGCATGTGCGCCCACGCAGCTTCGCGCTCGTCCCCATCGAGGCGCCGGACGACCCGCGTTGTCGTGGTACGTCGAAAGCGCACCGTCACCTCCGGGTTCGCCTCGATGTTCTTGACCCACATCGGCTCCTTCTCTCCGCCGAAGTTGGAGCCGGCGATCAAGATGTCCGGCCCGTAGGGAACACACAGCAGCGGGGTCTCCCGCGGGATCCCACTCTTGCGGCCGACGGCCGTGAGCATCACATTCGGGAGACCGGCGATGTCGAGCAGCGTCAAGCGACCTCGAGTCAGGCGTTGGAGAAGCTTGTCCAGCCACATGATCTGCGGAAGGAAGCGAGGAATCCACCGGATCGAGCCGATCCGGACGGCAAGCGGAGTGAGTAGGCCCATGCCGAAAGACTAGGGCGCAAACTTCACGACGCGCCGTAGACCGGCTCCGGGTCGTTGCCTTCGGCCAGGAGCTCGCGCAGGGCTGCGCCGACCTCGGCCGTCTCCCAGCGTCGACCGATGTCGCGCTTGGGGCCGTGGATCCAGCCCTGCTCGACGCAGATCTGACCACCGTCGATCTCGATGACGCGACCCGTGACGTCGGCGGCGTCCACCGATGCCAACCAGGCGACGATCGGTGAGTTGTCTTCGGGCTTCGCCATCGCCGAGGTGTCGAACGCTCCCTCGGTCATCCGGGTCTGAGCCACGGGCGCGATCGCGTTGACCGTCACCCCGTAGCGACCCATCTCTGCGGCCGCGACCAGGGTCATGCCGGCGATGCCGGCCTTGGCGGCGGAGTAGGTGGTCTGACCGATCGAGCCCTGCAGGCCAGCGCCCGAGGAGGTGTTGATGACGCGAGCGTCACGCTGTCGCCCCTCCTTCGACTCGGCGCGCCAGTAGGCGCCGGCGTGCCGCAGTGGAGCGAAGTGACCCTTCAGGTGCACGCGGATCACCGCATCCCACTCCTCTTCGGACGTGTTGACCAGCATCCGGTCGCGAACGAAGCCGGCGTTGTTGACGAGGATGTCGAGCCCACCGAACGTGTCGATCGCCTGGCGGACCATGGCTTCGGCATCGGCAAAGTCCGCGACGTCGGCGCCATTGGCCACCGCCTCGCCACCGAGTGCCTTGATCTCGGCGACGACCGAGTCGGCGGGCGACTCCTCGCGTTCACCGGCCAGCGAGACGCCGAAGTCGTTCACCACGACCTTCGCGCCCTGGCGTGCCAGCTCGAGCGCATGGGCCCGGCCGATGCCACGGCCTGCTCCGGTGACGATCGCAACGCGACCTTCGAGAATGCTCATGAGGACTCCTTGGTGACGATGTGCAGGAAGACGGGCGGTTCGCCGCCGCCATGGCAGGCAACGTTGGCGCCCGAGATGTACGACGCGAGATCTGATGCGAGGAAGGCGACCACGTGGCCGACCTCCTCGGGCTCGGCCATCCGACCGAGCGGGATGGTGGCCTCAACCGCTGCCACGGTGGCGTCATCGCCGTAGTGGTCATCGGTCTGCTCGGTCCGGCACAGACCGACATCGATGCTGTTGATGCGGACCTTGGGGCCCCATTCGACGGCCAGCGACGTCGTCAACGAGTCGACACCTGCCTTGGCAGCGCCGTACGACGCCGTACCGGGTGACGGCCGCAGGGCCGAGACGGACGAGATGTTCACGATGGTCCCGCCTGTCGGCTGCCGTTGCATCACCGCGTTGGCGGCCTTGGCGACCGTGAGCACCGCAGCAAGGTTGAGGCCAAGGACCTTGTCGTCCAGCCGAGCACTTGAGTCTGCGGCGAGCGCATAGGGCGCACCGCCGGCATTGTTGACCACGATGTCGAGGCGTCCATGTCGTTCGACGATGCCCGCCACCATTGCCTCAACGGCGTCAGCATCGCGGACGTCGCACACCACGTGCTCGCCCACCGCGTCACCCGCCTCGGAGCGCGCGCACGTCACCACGGTGGCACCCGCCTCGGTGAGCACGCCGGCGATCCCGCGGCCGATGCCACGAGAGCCGCCGGTCACCAGGGCGACGCGTCCGGAGAGGTCCAGAGCCAGAGTCATGCTGATAGGCTACCAAGCAAACGTTAGGTAGGTAGCAATGAGCATCACTTCCGACCTCCGCAAGGACGGCATCCTCGTCATCACGATGGCGCACCCGCCGGTCAACGCCCTCCCCGTGCAGGGGTGGTTCGACGTGGCCGAGGCGCTGAACGCCGTCGAGGCAAACCCCGCCGTCAAGGTCGTGGTGCTCCGCGCCGAGGGCAAGGGGTTCAATGCCGGCGTCGACATCAAGGAAATGCAGAACACCACCGGATTTGACGCCCTGCTCGGCGCCAACAAGGGCTGCTTCGCCGCATTCAAGGCGGTGTACGAGTGCGCCGTACCGGTCATCGCCGCCGTCAACGGCTTCTGCGTCGGAGGTGGGGTCGGCCTCGTCGGCAACGCCGACATCGTGGTCGCCAGCGACGATGCCTACTTCGGCGTTCCCGAGGTCAATCAGGGCGCGCTCGGCGCCGCAACTCACATGGCCCGCCTGGTGCCCCAGCAGATGATGCGCGCGCTCTACTTCACCGCAGCGACCATTCCCGCATCCGAGCTGCACCGATTCGGCTCGATCTACCGACTGGTCCCCCGCGATCAGCTCGACGATGCCGCGCTGGCCGTCGCCGCCGAGATCGCGGCCAAGGACGGTCGCGTCATCCGGGCTGCCAAGGAGGCGCTGAACGGCATCGAACCGGTCGACGTCAACCACAGCTACCGGTTTGAGCAGGGATTCACCTACGAGCTCAATCTGATGGGCGTTTCCGACCAACTCCGCGATGCCTTCGCCGGAACTGAGAAGGGCAAGAAGTGAGCAAGCCACGCGACAAGCAGATGACGATCGACGAGGTCGTCGCCCAACTCTCTGACGGCATGACGATCGGAATCGGCGGTTGGGGGCCGCGGCGCAAGCCGATGGCGCTCGTCCGCGCGATCCTGCGTTCGGACCTCAAGGACCTGACGATCGTGAGCTGGGGTGGGGCCGACGTCGGCCTGCTCGCCCGGGCGGGCAAGATCCGCAAGGTCGTCTATGCGTTCGTCTCGCTGGACACCGTCCCGCTGGAACCGAACTTCCAACGCGCGCGTCAGAACGCGACGATCCCCGAGATCGTCGAGCTGGACGAGGGCATGTTCCAGACCGGCCTGTATGCCGCCGCGCAGCGACTCCCGTTCCTGCCGATGCGCGCCGGGCTGGGCTCGGACGTGCTGGTCAACAACGGCCACATCAAGACGGTCGCCAGCCCGTACGCCGACGAGAACGGCGACTTCGAAGAGCTCACCGCGGTCCCCGCCCTCAAGCTCGACGTCGCACTGGTGCACATGAACCGCGCCGACGCGCACGGCAACGCGACCTACCTCGGCCCCGACCCGTACTTCGACGATCTCTTCGTGCAGGCCGCCGACAAGTCGTACCTCAGCTGCGAGGAGATCGTCGACACGGCCGGACTCACGGTCGACACCGCGGTCCAGCGACTGCTGATCAGCCGCATGATGGTCGACGGCGTCGTCGAGACTCCCAACGGCGCGCACTTCACGACCTGCACCCCTGACTACGAACGGGACGAGAAGTTCCAGAAGGCCTACGCCGCCGCAGCTGGCGGATCAGACGACGACTGGGCTGCGTTCGAGCAGCGCTTCCTCGCCGGAGACGAAGCCGCCTACCAGGCAGCCGTCGCTGCCTTCACAGCCGAGGAGACAGCACAGTGACTGAGGTTTCGACAGGCTCAACCACCGCGTCCCGCGCAGAGGTGTGTGCCGCCGCGATCGCCGATGCGTTCGCCGAGGACGGCGAGATCTTCGCCAGCCCGATGGGCATGCTCCCCATGCTGGGAGTCCGGCTCGCCAAGCTCACCACCAATCCCGATCTGGTCATCTCCGACGGTGAATCGTTGTTCCTCGGCGGGACGCCGCCGCTGTTCGCGAAGGCCGATGTCGTCGAGGGGTGGATCCCGTTCCGCCGGGTCTTTGACGTGGTCGCCTACGGCAAGCGCCACGTCATGATGGGTGCCACCCAGGTCGACAGGCACGGCAACCAGAACATCTCGGCGATCGGCGACTTCGCCCAGCCGAAGCGTCAGCTGCTCGGTTCGCGCGGCGCCCCGGGCAACACGGTGAACAACCGCACGTCCTACTGGGTCCCGAAGCACAGTTCCCGCGTCTTCGTCGAGAACGTCGACATCGTCTCCGGCGTCGGCCCGGCGCGCGCCAAGGCCGCAGGTCCCGGTGCGTCGAAGTACAACGACATCCACCGGATCGTCTCCAACCTGGGCGTCTTCGACGTCAAGGGCGACGGCGACACGGTGCGTCTGCTCAGCGTGCATCCCGGCGTCAGTGTCGACGACGTCGTCGCTGCGACGGGCTTTGAGCTCTCCGTGCCGGCGGACGTCCCGGTCACCCGAGAACCCACCGAGACCGAGCTGATGATCATCCGCAACGTGCTCGACCCCCGAACGCTGCGCGACCGCGAGGTCCCGCCCGTCACGACGGAAGCTGCCCAGGAGAAGACACCGTGATCGACCAGCTCCTGACAACGCCGCTCACCGAGCTCACCGGTGTGCGGCACCCCGTCGTCCAGACCGGCATGGGTTGGGTGGCCGGCCCGAGTCTGGTCAGCGGCACCGCCAACGCCGGCGGACTCGGAATCCTGGCGTCCGCGACCATGACGCTCCCCGAGCTCGAACAGGCCATCATTGAGGTCAAGGAGCGCACCGACAAGCCGTTCGGCGTCAACCTTCGCGCTGATGCCGCCGATGCTCCGGCACGCTGCGATCTGCTGATCGAGTACGGCGTCAAGGTCGCCTCGTTCGCCCTCGCTCCCAAGCCCGGGCTGATCGCCAAGCTCAAGGAGCACGACATCGTCGTGATCCCCAGCGTCGGACTGCCCAAGCACGCCGTGAAGGTTGCGTCGTGGGGTGCCGACGCGGTGATGATCCAGGGCGGCGAAGGTGGTGGACACACCGGTTCTGTGCCGACCACCCTGCTGCTCCCGACCGTGCTCGACGCCGTCGACATCCCCGTCATCGCCGCCGGTGGCTTCTTTGACGGTCGCGGGCTCGCGGCTGCGCTCTCGTACGGCGCCGCCGGGGTGGGCATGGGCACGCGCTTCCTGCTCACTGCTGACAGCCGCGTACCGGACGCTGTCAAGCAGCGCTACCTCGCGGCATCCCTCGACGACACCGTGGTCACCAAGAAGGTCGACGGCATGCCGCACCGCATGCTTCGCACCGAGCTCGTGGAGCAGGTTGAGGCCGGCTCGGGCCTGCGCCGCATCCTGCCGACCGCCCGCCGCACGCTGGAGTTCAAGAAGATGGCCGGCATGACGTGGAAAGAGCTCGCCATCGACGGACGCTCCATGCGCAAGGAGCAGGGTCGCACCCTCGGGCAGCTCGCCCTCGCGGCCAACACCCCCATGATGCTCAAGGCCGGGCTCGTGGAGGGTGACCCGACGGCAGGCGTACTCGCATCAGGTCAGGTTGTCGGCGTCATCAACGATCTGCCGACCTGCGAAGAGCTCATCGACCGGGTCGTCACCGAGGCCGCAGCGTCCCTCAGGCGCGCCAGTGGCTACCTCCCCGACTAGGTCGGAATCGTCACGTTCGGAACATCAACTCGTTGCACTAGTCAGAACGCGCTCTCATTGGAGTCCTCATGCGCCGCATGCTCACCGTCGCCATCGCACTACTTGCCCTGATTCTCGCCGGGACACCAACATCGGCGGC
This sequence comes from uncultured Actinomycetota bacterium, assembly GCA_963760105.1. Taxonomy (GTDB): domain Bacteria; phylum Actinomycetota; class Actinomycetes; order Propionibacteriales; family Nocardioidaceae; genus Aeromicrobium. Next base: position 341,548 of record CAVXBP010000010.1, on the reverse strand, counting down.
GACCAAGCCGCTCCCCGTGCCTTACAACTTCCTGCCGTCGGCGGTTCTGGGCGGCGCTCCTGATGCAAGCGCGCCGGGCACCAACGACTGGACGTGCAAGCCAACCCGCGCGCATCCTCGCCCGGTCATCCTGGTGCACGGCACGTTCGGCAACCAGAGCACCAACTGGCAGACATACGGTCCGCTGCTGAAGAACAACGGCTACTGCGTGTTCGCCCTGACGTATGGCACCGTTCAAGCACCGTTCCCGGTCAGCGCATTCGGCGGCATGAACAGCATGCGCACCAGTGCGGTGGAGCTCAAGCAATTCGTCGAGCGCGTGCGCAAGGCCACCAAGACCAACAAGGTCGACCTCATCGGGCACTCGCAGGGCACGTTGATGCCCGCGTACTACCTGAAGTTCCTCGGCGGAGCATCAAAGGTTCACAACTACATCTCGCTGGCACCGCTGTGGCACGGCACCGAGTTCTTCCCTCCCGCGATCGCCCAGCTGCTCGGCATCGACTCCTCCGCGGTCCCGTTCTGCGTGGCCTGCGGAGAGTTCGACCCGGGCTCGACGTTCATGCAGGAGATCCGCAAGGGCGGAGTCGCAGTCAAGGGAGTGCGCTACCTGAACATCGTGACCAAGTATGACGAGCTGGTGCGGCCCTACACGAGCGGTATCGAAAAGGGTATGAAGAACGTCGTCCTGCAGGATCGGTGTGCGATCGACTACACCGAGCACTTCGAGATCGCCGCCGACCGCAACGCGACGCTGTACGTGCTCAACGCCCTCGACCCGGCACATCCGCGACCGATCACGTGCACGCTGACCCTTCCGTTCGTCGGAGGGCCCTAGTCGGCTGCTGCCGCGATCGCTTCAAGGATCCCGTCGGCGAGATCTGCCCGGCAGATGAGCAGGTCGGGAAGGTATGGGTGGGCCGCGTTGTAGGTCAGCGTCGAACCATCGACGCGTGTCGCGTGCAGTCCGGCCGCGAGAGCCACACCGACGGGCGCCGCTGAGTCCCACTCCCACTGGCCACCGTCGTGCAGGTAGGCATCGGCATCGCCGCGCAGCACTGCCATCGCCTTGGCCCCGGCCGAACCCATCGGCGTCGACTCGGCTCCGAACGCCTCCACCACCGACGCGCCCCAGGCCGGCGGACGACTGGCACTCATCAGGAAGATCGGCGTCTCGCGCTCGACGGTCGTCGAGGTCGAGACACCCGTTGTGTAGACCGTCGACAGCGCCGGCTGGGCCACTGCCGCCGCGGTGATCTCCGAGCCGCGTTCCCACAGGGCCACGTGGACCGCCCAGTCGGTGCGACCCTCCATTCCGTACTCACGGGTGCCGTCGAGCGGATCGATGATCCACACGCGATCAGCCGAAAGGCGCGCCGGTGAGTCCGCCGACTCCTCCGACAGCACAGCGTCATCGGGACGTCCGGCCGCAAGGAGCTCCAGCAGCAGCTCGTTGGCCTGGGCATCGCCGGCCTTGCCAAGCTCCTTGCCGGTCAGCGCAGATGTGCGACGAAGGTCGAGCAGCAGCTCACCTGCCCGCTCAGCCAGGCTGGCGGCAAACTCCGAATCGTTCACAGGTCCTTGATCCGATCGATGACGATCGCCGCGAGTGCCTCAACGTCACCGTCGCTCGGACGCAACAGCAGGTCGGGTCGCATCGGTGCTTCGTACGGTGCGCTGACACCCGTGAACTCGGGGATCTCTCCGGCACGCGCCTTGGCGTAAAGCCCCTTGGGATCGCGTGCCTCGGCAACCTCCAACGGAGTGTCCATGAAGATCTCGAGGAATGGCAGACCGTCGACATCGTGGATCGCGCGCGCCGCATCTCGATGCTCCCGGTAGGGGCTGACGAGAGAGACAATCGCGACGACGCCGGCATCCGCGAGGATCTTGGCGACCTCGGCCACTCGGCGAACGTTCTCCTCGCGGTCCTCGGGGCTGAAGCTCAGACCCGCGTTGAGGCCGTGCCGCAGGTTGTCGCCATCGAGGATGTACGCGGGTTGCCCGGCGGCGACCAAACGGCGTTCGACCTCGACCGCGACAGTCGACTTGCCGGAGCCCGACAGTCCGGTGAACCACAGCGTCATGCCCTGTGTCTTGCGCTGCTCACGCGTCACCGCGCCGCTGTGCCAGACGATGTTCGGGTCATTCTGCGTCTCACCGAGGATCATTCCCGCGGCGACGGTGTTGTTGGTGGCCTGGTCGATCAGGATGAAGCTTCCCGTGTCGCGGTTGCGACGGTAGGGGTCGAAGTGCAGCGGTTTCTGGGTGCGCAGTCGCACGCGTCCGATCTCGTTCAGACCGAGACTGGTGGCCTTCTCGTCGCGATGCAGGCTGTTGATGTCGAGCCGGTATTCGAGGTCCTTGATCGCCACCCGGGTCTCGCGCGTGGTGTGCAGGATCGTGTAGGTCGAGTCGGTCGACAGCGTGAGGTCGCTGTCCATCCAACAGATCATCGCGTCGACGTCTTGAGAGCTGACCGGGCGGTTGTTGGGCCGGCAGAGCATGTCGCCGCGACTGATGTCGATGTTGTCGGCGAGCTCGATCGTCACGGCCTGACCGGTGAACGCCTCGTCGAGCTTCGTACCGCCAGGTCCGAGCACGTTCGTGACGGTCGTCGAGAAGCCAGACGGCAGCGCCACCACTTCGTCGCCCGGACGGAAGACACCGCCGGCGATCGTGCCGGCGTAGCCGCGGAAGTCGTGGAAATCAGCTTGCTGCGGGCGGATCACGTACTGCACCGGCATACGCGCGTCGATCAGGTTGCGGTCCGAGGCAACGTGCAGCTCCTCGAGGTGATGCAACAACGCTGGCCCTTCATACCAGGGCATGGCTTCGCTCTGCTTCACGACGTTGTCGCCGGAGAGCGCCGACATGGGGATGAACGTCAGATCGGCCACTTCGAGCTTTGACGCGAAGGCCGCGAACTCTGTACGAATCTGGTCGAACCGGTCCTGGGAAAAGTCGACGAGGTCCATCTTGTTGACGCAGAGGACCAGGTGCGGGATGCCGAGCAACGTCGCAAGGAAGGCGTGGCGTCGCGACTGCTCGAGCACACCGTGGCGGGCATCGATCAGTATCAGCGCGACATCGGCAGTGGACGCACCTGTGACCATGTTGCGGGTGTACTGAATGTGACCGGGGGTGTCGGCGATGATGAATTTGCGCTTGGGGGTCGCGAAATAACGGTAGGCGACGTCGATCGTGATGCCCTGCTCGCGCTCAGCGCGCAGACCGTCAGTGAGGAGTGCGAGGTCGGGTCCCTCATGGCCGCGAGCGGCGCTCGCCGACGCGACAGCGCTCAGTTGGTCCTCGAAAATCGACTTTCCGTCGAAGAGCAGCCGGCCGATCAGGGTCGACTTCCCGTCGTCGACGCTTCCTGCGGTGGCAATACGCAGCAGTTGCGACATCAGAAGTACCCCTCTTTCTTTCGGTCTTCCATGCCGGCTTCGGAGATGCGGTCGTCGGCCCGAGTGGCGCCGCGTTCGGTGATGCGCGCCGCAGCAACCTCGTTGACGACCGCCTCGCGAGTGGCAGCGTCCGACTCGACACAACCCGTGCAGGTCGCGTCACCGACGGTGCGGAATCGGACCATTGCCTCGAACGGCTCCTCGCCATTCGCGGGCTCGATGAAGCGGTTGACCGCAAGCAGCATCCCGTCCCGTTCGACGACGGTGCGGGTGTGCGCGTAGTAGAGATCCGGGAGGTCGATCTGCTCGCGCAGGATGTAGTTCCAGATGTCGAGCTCGGTCCAGTTGGACAACGGGAACACCCGCATGTTCTCGCCCTTGTGATGCCGGCCGTTGTAGAGGCTCCACAGCTCAGGGCGCTGGTTCTTGGGGTCCCACTGACCAAACTCGTCACGGAAGCTGAAGACTCGCTCCTTGGCACGCGCCTTCTCTTCATCCCGTCGCGCACCACCGAACACGGCGCCGAACCGGTTCTCCTTGATGCCGCGCAGCAGTGACACCGTCTGCAACTTGTTGCGGGGCCCCAGCGGGCCGCCGACCTCGGCGACCCGGCCGGCATCGATGTCGTCCTGCACTGAGGCGACGATGATCCGCAGACCGAAGCGTTCGACGGTTCGGTCGCGGAACTCGATGACCTCGTCGAAGTTTTGTCCGGTGTCGACGTGCATGACGGGGAACGGCACCGGAGCGGGCCAGAAGGCCTTGGCCGCCAGGTGCAGCATGACGACGGAGTCCTTGCCGCCCGAAAAGAGGAGCGCGGGGCGTTCGATCGTTGCCGCGACCTCACGGAAGATGTGCACTGCCTCGGCCTCAAGGTTGTCGAGGTCGGTCAGTTCGTATGTGGTGGTCATGAGGTGGTACTCCCAATGTGGCGGCCCGACGTCATTCGGACCAAGTAGAACACGTTCTAGTTTTGCACTCTGCAAGGCCTAATGGCAACCCTGCGTCATGGGCGACTCGAGATCAGTGTCGACACCTGCTCAGCGACGGCACGCCGTACGTCCTCGGGCTCGGCCCCGGTTGCTTCGCCCATGAACTTACCGAAGATCAGCCAGCCGAGCACCGTTGACCCGGCCACGGCAGTGGTCACGGCACTGTCGGGGTCGGCATCGTTCCAGAGGCCGGAGAACAGCTCGGTCGTCGATGCCGTACCCGGCAGCGCCGCCTCCGGGCTGTCGAGCACGGCGTGCACCAGCGTGCGCCAGTAGGACGGCGACTCGGCCAGCAGGTCGAGAAGCTGGGCGACAACGGCTGGTTCGGCTGTCCCACCGGTCGGCAGACCCGCCTCGAGAACGGCGTTCACCACCACGTTGGCGTCCGCGGCGAGCATCTGCTCGAGCACATCGGCCTTGGTGCCGAAGTGGCGGTGTACCAGTGCGTGATTGACCCCGGCGCGTGCGGCGATGTCGCGCACGGAGAACCCGTCCGGCCCGCGCTCGGCGACCAGCTCGCTGGTCGCAGTGAGCACCGCCGAACGGATCTGCTCTCGCCCCCTGGGCTTGGCCTCAACTGTCATTCCAGAAGTCTATACACGACTGTAACCAAACGGTTACAGTTTCTGGATGCGTCGCATCCTCTCACTGTTGGCCGGAACCGCGCTCACCGCCGCTCTGGTCGCACCCGCCACCTCCGCAACCCCGTCGCCAGAGGTCACCCTCCCGCCGATCCCAGCCATCTCGGGTCTGCCGATCCCGTCGCTGCCGACCGACCTGCTGGCGCCCAAGTTCCTCGGCGAGCCGGCAACCAAGCAGCCGATCGTCCACCCGCCCATGGCGCAGAACCCGTGGCTGTCGGCTGATGGCACCAACACGATGCACAACGACTCATACGCCTCCGATGCCTATCAGGTCAGCGGCCCACTCGGACAGAACCTCACGGTGAAGTCGGCTTCGTACGGAATCCGTGAGTGCGCGACCATCGCCTTCGACTCCCATGCCCGGATCGTCGGACTCTGCGGAGGACTCGAGGGCTTCGGCATGATGGTGATCGATCCGGTGACACTCAAGCCGATCTCCGAGCTGCGTACCTCGGCCCGCAACCTCGCCACCACCGCCAACCCGCTGACTGACATCTGCGGCGGCACCTACTTCTTCCTCGACAAGGACGATGTCGCCTACCCCACGACAGCCCAGAAGACCGTGCTCAAGATCAAGGTCAACACCGACGGCACGATGGTCAAGCAGGACGAATGGTCGCTGGCCTCCCAGGTTGCGGCCGACGACTGTCTGATTGCCACGATGCCCGACTGGAAGGGCCGGCTCTGGTTCTTCACCCAGCAGGGCACCGTCGGAACGCTCGATCGCTCCACGGGCGCTGTGAAGGTTGCCCACCTGCCGGCAGGCGAGCAGGTCACCAACTCGGTGTCCACCGACGAGACCGGCGGCATGTACGTCGTCTCGACCCACGCGCTCTACCGCCTCGACGCCTCGACCGCAGGAACACCCAGGGTGACCTGGCGCGAGACATACGACCGAGGCGATCGCCTGAAACCCGGCAACCTGTCACAGGGCTCCGGCACGACCGCCACACTGCTCGGCAAGCGGTGGGTCGCGATCAACGACAACGCCGACCCGCAGACCAACATCCTCGTCTATGACCGACGAAAGGGTGCCACCGAACGCCTGCATTGCAAGCAGCCAGTCCTCGCCGCCAACGCAGGCACCACCGAGAACAGTCTCGTGGCCGCAGGCAACTCCTTCATCATCGAGAACAACTACGGCTACGGCGGCCCCACGACGACGATCCTGGGAAAGACCACCACACCTGGCTTTTCTCGCGTGATGGTCAACGCCAGAGGTTGTCACGTTGCGTGGACCAACAACGAGATCGCTCCGAGCTCGGTGCCCAAGGCCTCACTCGGCAATGGTCTTCTGTACGCCTACACCAAGCCCCAGCTGACCGATCCGCTCGGCAATGCGGTCGACGCTTGGTACTTCACGGCGATCGACATCCGCACCGGCAAGACCAAGTGGAGCCGCCTCACCGGAACCGGTATCCAGTGGAACAACCACTACGCCGCGATCTACCTCGGACCTGACGGCGCCGCATACATCGCCACCCTGGCCGGCCTGATCAGGATCACCGACGGATGAAGACGTACGTCGTCAGCGGCGCCGCCAGCGGGATCGGCGCCGCCACCGCGGCGCTGCTGCGCGATCAGGGTGCTCGCGTGATCACCGTTGATCTCCACGACGCAGACGTTGTCGCCGACCTGTCGACAGCTGAGGGTCGGACAGACGCCGTCGCAGGCGTGCAGCAGTTGACCGATGTCGTGCACGGCGTGGTGCCATGTGCCGGCATCGCGGGGTCAACCGGTGTTGACTCAGCCCTCGTCGTGTCGGTCAACTTCTTCGGCGCGATCGCCCTCGTACGGGGACTTCAGTCCCAACTGGCAGCAGCCATACGCTCCAGCGTCGTGCTGCTCGCCTCCAACTCGATCACCGGCATGCCGGGCTGGCGGGGCACTGTCGCCGACCTCTGCCTCGCCGATGACGAAGAGGCCGCCCGAGCCGACGCCGCCACGGTCGACTCAGTTGCGGTCTACCCTGCGACCAAGGCTGCGCTCGCCTGGTGGGCCCGCCGCGAAGGCATCACCGAGCAGTGGATCGGCCAGGGCATCCGACTCAACGCCGTCGCCCCCGGCATGATCGACAGCCCGATGACCGACCAGCTGCTCGCCGATCCGGAGATCGGGCCACTCGTAGCGGCCTACCCGTCCGCGATCAACCGCGCCGGACGCGCCGACGAGATCGCGGCGCTGATCGCGTTCATGCTGTCGGACGCCTGCAGCCTGATGGTCGGCTCGGTCGTCTACGCCGACGGCGGAACCGATGCGATGTTCCACCCCAAGTCGCCCGAGGGCTGGGACGTCGCCTAGCGCGATTCGACGTACTTCTTGAAGTCCTTGCTGCCGGTGTCGAGAGCGGTCTTGAGGACCTTCTTGAGGATGAAGCCTGGCATCGGCACCTTGACGCCGATCTCGAGGTCGAGCCTGATGTGCGTGCCGGAGTCGGTCGGCGTGAGCGTGTAGGTGCCCACCTGCTTGGACTGGACCGAGCTCTCGGCAAGCGTCCAGGTGACCGAGTCGAGCCCGACCCAGGTGTAGTCGGTGACTTCCTCGTCCTTGAAGCCCGCAGCGCTCACCTTGGCGCGCACCCGCTTGGGTCGGCCGTCGTCATACCGGCTCTCCACCTCGGCTGACTGGTGCGGGCCGGAACGCTCCGGCAGGCTCTCGATCGCGGCCACCGCGTCCATGACCTGCTCTGGGGTCGCGTTGATGTCGAATTCAGTGCTGCCGGTGACTGCCATGCCGACACGCTATCTGGTCAGAGTCGTCGATCAGGCAAGAACGAAATAGCGCAGCCACAGGTAGGGCAGCGCAATGACCATCGAGATACCGGTGATGACCAGTCCGTACTTGGTGAACTCCCAGAACGAGATCGGTGCCCCGCGTTTGGCGGCGATGCCGAGCACCACGACGTTGGCACTCGCACCAACGGCGGTCGAGTTGCCACCGAGGTCCGAGCCCAGCGCCAGCGCCCACCACAGCACCTTGCCGTCGGCGCCGAAGTCAGCGACCAGGTTGCCGACGATCGGTGCCATCGCGGCAACGTACGGAATGTTGTCGACCAGTCCGGACAGCACGAATGACGCAACCAGCACGATGACCACGGCGAGGAACAGCTTGCCGCCACTGGCCTCGGCCAGCTTCTCGGCGATCAACTCGATGACTCCGGTGTCGACCAGCGCACCCACCATCACGAACAGGCCACCGAAGAACGCGAGAGTTTCCCACTCGACCTCGGCCAGCGCCTCATAGGTCGTGACATGGGAGATCAACAGCAGCGTTCCGGCACCGAGCATGGCTACGACGGACGGCTCGAGCTTCAGGGTGGTCTGCATGATGAAGCCGATCAGCACCAGCGACAACACGATCATGCACTTGACGAGCAGTCGACTGTCCTTGATCTCAGCGCGCGGGGACATCGACATGACGGCATCGACGTGATCTGGACTGACCGTGAACGCCTTGCGGAACATCACCCTGATGACCACGAGGAACACCAACAGCAGGATCACCACGACCGGTGCGAGGTTGACGATGAAGTCGTTGAACGTGAGATTGGCGCGGCTGGCGATGATGATGTTCGGCGGATCACCAATCAGCGTCGCCGTGCCACCGATGTTCGATGCCAGGATCTCTGCGATCAGGAATGGCACCACCGGAAGGTCGAGGCGGTCGCAGACCAGGAACGTCACCGGCGCGATCAGCAGGACCGTCGTCACGTTGTCGAGCAACGCAGAAGCGATGGCCGTGATGATCACCAGCAAGACCATCAGGATGTAGGGGCGGCCCTTGGAACGCTGAGCTGCCGCGATGGCCATGTACTCGAACAGCCCGGTCTGCTTGATCACACCGACGATCATCATCATTCCCAGCAACAGGAAGATGACATTCCAGTCAATGCCCGCTTCTTCGGAACGGTAGGCAGTTTCGCCGTCAATCAGCCGCAGCAGGAGCATCACGCCGGCGCCGCCCAAGGCGGCTGCCACACGATGGACCCGCTCAGTGGCGATCAGCACGTAGGCGCCGGCAAAGATGGCTATGGCGGCGTACTGGTCAAACGTCATGCGTAGACCCTATCGGTGCGCCGGCACCGCCCCCGCGCCTCGTCGTCAGGTCCTCGAACTGGGCAAGGACGTCAATCCCTCGTGCGCTGCTGAGGCTTCAATCAGCACCGATCCAGACTGCGCGACCGCCTACGGGCGAGCGAATGGCGGGGGTCCAAGGATCTCAATCCCACCATTTGCCTTGGCAGACGCCATGACTCGGTCGAAGTCGACGACTCCAGATGCTGGCTGATCAGCGGTCACCGGCTCACTCGCGCCAAGATAGAACGCTTGGCAGCCGCCTGGGGTGTGCAGCGTCAGCAGTCGCGCAAACTCCGAGACCACCATGAACGCGTGTGCAACGCCTCGTGGCGCCACCGCCAATCCGCCGGTCTTGACGCTCCGTTCGGTCCCATCCATATGGATCAGGACCTCGCCCTCGAGCACATAGAGCGTCTCCTCTGCGGGATGTGTGTGAAGGGGAGTGACCTTGCCGCCTTCCATTCGGTCTTCGAAGAGGAAGAACGCACCGCCCGTCTCCTCCTCCTTGGCGAGCCAGGTGTGCAAGCCACCGCCGTGGAACCATCGTTGTTCACCCTCTTCGCGGCTACGCAACATCGGCGAAGGAGTTGCCAGTTCTGTCATGATCAACACCACTTTCATTTATGGGACTTAAGTACCATAACGACATTGCAGTATCATGAACGGTATGTCAATGCCTTATGAAGCCGGTGGACGCAGCAACCAAAAGCAGCGAACACGTGAGGCTTTGGTGACGGCGGCACGGGCGCAGGTGCAGGCGGGGCATTCCCCCACCGTCGAGGAGGCTGCCGCCGCAGCGGGAATCTCGCGGACCACTGCGTACCGCTACTTCCCCAACCAGAGATCGTTGCTGGCTGCAGCACATCCCGAAACAGTGGCAACCTCGATGTTGGTCACCGAAAAAGCCAGCACCGATCCTGCCGAACGCCTCGATGAAGTCGTCGGGACCTTCATCAAGCTGATCGTCGACACCGAGCAGCAGCAGCGAACCATGCTGAAACTCTCACTGGAGCCCGCATCCGGTGAGCGGCTGCCCTTACGTCAAGGACGGGCCATCGCGTGGATCACCGAGGCCCTCGAGCCACTCCAGGGCCAGCTGTCAGACGACCAGATCCACGATCTCGTGCTGGCGATTCGCAGCGCCACCGGGATCGAATCGCTCGTGTGGCTGACCGATATCGGAGGATTGTCACGCGAGAAGGCCGCCGAGCTCATGTTGTGGACGTCCCGTTGTCTGCTCCAGGCCGCCATCACAGGGAGTCCTCCCGGACAACCGCAGGCCTCGCGCTAGAGCCGCTCGATGATCGTGACGTTGGCCTGGCCGCCGCCCTCGCACATGACCTGCAGGCCGTAACGGCCGTCGGTGCGCTCCAGCTCGTTGAGCAGGGTCGTCATCAGCCGGGTGCCGGTCGCGCCGATCGGATGCCCCAGTGCAATGCCGCCACCGTTGACGTTGACCTTGTCGTGGGGGACGTCAAGCTCCTGCATCCACGCCAGCACGACGGACGCGAAAGCCTCGTTGCACTCGAACAGGTCGATGTCGGAGACCTTCATGCCAGCCTTGGCCAGCGCGTGCTTCGTCGCTGCGATCGGCCCGGTCAGCATCCAGATCGGGTCGTCGGCACGCACCGACAGGTGGTGAATGCGCGCACGTGGGGTCAGCTGGTGATCCTTGACGGCCTGTTCGGAGGCAATCAGCATCGCGCTGGCGGCGTCGCTGATCTGCGAGGCGACGGCGGCGGTGATTCGTCCGCCCGGGGCCAGCGGCTGCAGGCCGGCCATCTTCTCGAGTGATGTCTCGCGCGGGCACTCGTCGGTCGCGAAGTCACCGACCGGAGCGATCTGGGAGGTGAACCGGCCCTCGGAGATCGCCTTACGCGCTCGCTCGTGTGAGGTGAGGGCGAACTGCTCCATGTCCTCGCGGCTGAGTGCCCACTTCTCGGCGATCATCTCTGCGGACTTGAACTGGCTGACCTCCTGGTCGCCGTAGCGCGCCAACCATCCCGGCGACTCGGCGAACGGCGTCGTGAAGCCGTACTGATCAGCCACCAGCATCGCGGCCGAGATCGGGATGGCGCTCATGTTCTGCAGGCCACCGGCAACGACGAGGTCCTGCGTACCGGACATCACGCCCTGCGCGGCGAAGTGCACCGACTGCTGGGACGAGCCGCACTGGCGGTCGATCGTCACGCCCGGAACGTGATCAGGCAGGCCGGCGACCAACCAGGCCGTACGCGCGACATCGCCGGCCTGCGAGCCGATCGTGTCGCAGCACCCCATGATGACGTCGTCGACAGCGCCCGGGTCGACGCCCGTGCGGTCCATGAGCGACTTGAGCACGTGCCCGCCGAGGTCGGCCGAATGCATGTCGGCGAGCGATCCGCCCCGCTTGCCGACCGGCGTACGGACAGCGTCAACGATGTAAGCAGAAGTCATGAGGTGATCCCGTCGAGAAGAATGGTGAGGTACTGGTCGGCTATGTCGTGGTGGCTGAGCTTGGCGCCGGGGCGATACCACCGCACCGCGACCCAGACCGTGTCGCGGATGAAGCGATAGACGAGCTCGATGTCGAGGTCCTTGCGCAGCGCTCCCGAGCTGACACCTTCGTTGAGCAGCGTCATCCAGACCTCGCGGGACTGCTGGTTGCGGTCGGCGAGATAGGCGAAGCGATCGAACGTTCCAAGGTAGTCGGCCTCGTTCTGGAAGATCGCCACCTCGTTGCGGTGGTGGTCGATCGCCTCGAACGACACCCGCACGACGGCTTCGAGCTTGGCGCGCGGATCGTCGGCGTCACCGCTGAGGATCTCGGCATACTTGCCGAACAGCTCGGACTGGAATGACGACAGGATCTCGTCAACCATCGACTCCTTGGAGTCGAAGTGGTGATAGAGCGAACCGCTGAGGATCCCGGCGGCGTCGGCGATGTCGCGGACCGTGGTGTTCTTGAACCCCTTGGTCGCAAAGAGCTCGGCCGCGATGGCCAACAGCTCATCGCGACGGGTCGACGTCTGCGCCAACCCGTTCCCTGAGCCTGTCGAAGGGTTCACGGTCATGCCCGCTGGCTCGACACGGAGATGACCTCACCGGTGAGGTACGACGAGTAGTCCGAGGCCAGGAAGACCATCACGTTGGCGACCTCCCACGGCTCGGCAGCCCGACCGAAGGCCTCGCGCTGCTTGAGCTCGGCCAGCAGCTCATCGCTGGTGACCTTGGCCAGGAACGGGTGCATCGCCAGCGAGGGCGAGACCGCGTTGACCCGGATCCCGTATGGAGCGACATCGAGTGCCGCACACCGGGTCAGCGCCATGACACCGGCCTTGGCGGCGGCGTAGTGCGCCTGCCCTTCCTGGGCACGCCAACCGATCACCGAGGCGTTGTTGACGATCACGCCCTTCTTGCCGGAAGCGCGCATCCGATTGCCCGCAGCGCGCACACAGCGGAACGTTCCGGTCAGCGTGATGTCGAGAACGCGAGACCAGTCCTCGTCAGCCATCTCGAGGACGTCTGCGGTGCCGCCGAGTCCCGCGTTGTTGATCATCACGTCGACGCCGCCGTGCTCGTCGGCGATGTCGAGGAGCGCCTGCACCTGCGACTCATCCGTCACGTCGACGGTGATCGCTCGTACGCGGTCGTCGCCGAACTCCGCGGCGAGCGCGACCCGCGACTCCTCGAGACGGCGCTCGTGGGTGTCGCTGATGACCACCATCGCCGCACCCTCCTCGAGAGCCCTTCGCGACACGGCGGCACCGATGCCTGCACCGGCGGCGGCGGTCACGACGACCACCTTGTCCGCGAGAAGATTGTGCCCGGGCACGTAGTCGGGGGTGGGCTGCTCTGGCCGCGTCATCCACGTGCCTCTCTGGGAAGGCCGAGCACACGCTCGGCGATGATGTTGCGTTGGATTTCGTCGCTACCGCCGTACAGCGTGTCAGCGCGGGAGAAGAGGAAGAGGTTCTGCCAGCGTCCGAGCGCGTACGCGTCGCCCTCCGCGGTCAGCGAGCCGGCACCGCAGACCTCCATCGCAAGCTCGCCGAGGCGTCGGTGCCAGTTGGCCCAGACGAGCTTGGCGACGTTGTCGGCTCCGGGCGTGGCCTCGGTCAGTGAGCGAATCGCGTTGATGCGCATCACCTCGAACTCGGCGCTCTGCTGGGCGAGCCGGTCGCGCAGCACCGGGTCGTCGATGGTGCCGTTGTTGCGGGCGAGCTCGATCAGGTCGTTGAGCTCGCGCTCGAAGCCGACCTGTTGACCCAGCACCGAGACGCCGCGCTCGAAGCCGAGGAGAGCCATCGCGACCTTCCAGCCGTCGCCGGGCTCGCCGACGATCATCGACTCGGGCGTACGAGCACCCGACAGGAAGACCTCGTTGAACTCCGACCCACCGGTGATCTGCTCGATCGCGCGGATCTCGATGCCGTCCTGGTCGAGCGGCATCAACAAGAAGGAGAGGCCGTGATGGCGAGTCGAGCCGGGCTCGGTCCGGGCGATCACGAAGATCCAGTCGGACTCCTGCGCCCACGACGTCCACACCTTCTGGCCGTCGACGACCCACTCGTCGCCGTCGAGCACCGCCTTGGTGCTCACCGCAGCGAGGTCCGAGCCGGCTCCCGGCTCGGAATAGCCCTGGCACCACAGCTCGTCGACCGTACGGATCTTGGGCAGGAAACGCGCTTTCTGCTCGTCGGTGCCGAAGGCGATCAGGGTCGGGCCGAGCAGCTGCTCACCGAGGTGGTTGACCGTCTCGGGCGCGTCGGCGCGGGCGTACTCCTCGTGGAAGATCGCCTGTTGCGTGAGACTCAGCCCGCGGCCGCCGTGCTCGACAGGCCAGCCGAGGCAGGTCCAACCGTGCTCAGCAAGGTGCCGGTTCCAGGCGCGGCGCTCGTCGTACGCGTCCTCGCCGCTGCCGGAGCCGCCCACACCCTTGAGGTGCTCCCACTCGCCGGTCAGGTTGTCGGCCAGCCAGGTGCGTACTTCTTCGCGGAAGGCAGCGTCATCGGTGGGTGCGTTCACCGTCGGCTCCTTCCGGCTCGGTGTCGTTCTCCGTTAAGGTAGCCTACCAAGCACTTGTTTGGTTTCGACAAGCTCAACCATCGCAGGACCATCGGTCCTCGAGCTTGTCGAGAGGACAGCAGAGGAGGCCCGATGAGCGAGACCGTCCCGGGCCTCGTGCGCCGTGCGGCCGAGGAGCACGGCAGCACGCCCGCATACGTCATGGACGGGCAGACGCTCACCTTCGCCGAGCTGCACGAACAGGTGCGCCGCACAGCCGCCGCCTACCGCGCGAAGGGCCTCGAAACCGGCGGATGTGTCGTGCTCTGGGCGCCCAACAGCATCGACTGGGTCGTCGCCGGACTCGCCGTCACGTACGCCAGCGGCACCCTGGTGCCCGCCAACTCGCGCTACACCGCGCACGAGGTCGCCGACATCGTCGAGCGCACAAACGCACAGCTGGTGATCATCGCCGACGGCTTCCTCGGCCGTACGCAGATCGCCGACCTCCAGGCGCTCACGCCCAACGCCCCGATCGTCGACCTCGCAGACCTCGCGGGGCTGGCGGCCGAAGCAACTGACTTGGATGCCGTCGACGCCATCGCCGATGCCGTCTCGCCCGACGACGTTGCCGACATCCTGTTCACCTCCGGCACCAGCGGCCGACCCAAGGGCGTACGAAGCGCACACCGGCAGAGCGTTGCCGCGGCGGCGAGCTGGAGTGCCGTTGGCGAGGTCAGCAGCGAAGATCGCTACCTCGTGATCAGCCCGTTCTTCCACTCCTACGGCTACAAGGTCGGCGTGCTCGTCGGCCTGCTGCACGGGTGCACGATCCATCCGATGGCGACCTTCGACGCCGATGCCGCGCTCGCGCTGATCGAGTCCGAGCGGCTCACGATGGTGCCCGGTGCGCCGGCGATCTTCCTCGGCCTGCTGGAGTCGCCCGCATTCCCCACCACCGACACGAGCTCGCTGCGCTTCGCCAACACGGGAGCCGCGAACGTGCCCGTCGCGCTGGTCGAGCGGCTGCAGACCGAGCTGAGCTTCGACCTGGTCATCACCGCCTTCGGCATGACCGAGTGC
The DNA here is from genome assembly GCA_963760105.1 of uncultured Actinomycetota bacterium. Taxonomy (GTDB): domain Bacteria; phylum Actinomycetota; class Actinomycetes; order Propionibacteriales; family Nocardioidaceae; genus Aeromicrobium. Next base: position 326,357 of record CAVXBP010000010.1, on the reverse strand, counting down.
GTCGTCGCCACGATGTGCCGCCGAGGTGACAGCGACGAGACAGTCGCCACCACCTGCGGCAAGGCGATCGACGGCATGGAGACGGCCATCGCCGATCCCGAGACCGGTGAGCACCTGCCGGCCGGCGCCGAGGGCGAGCTGCTGCTCCGCGGATCGCAGGTCATGCTCGGTTACCTCGACGATCCGGCAGCAACAGCCGAGGCGATCGACGCCGACGGCTGGCTGCACACCGGAGACGTCGGCGTGCTCGATGAGCGCGGTTACCTGCGCATCACCGACCGACTCAAGGACATGTACATCTGCGGCGGCTTCAACGTCTATCCCGCCGAGGTCGAGCAGGCGCTCGTACGCCTCGACGGCGTCCTCGACGTCGCCGTGATCGGCATGCCCGACGAACGACTCGGCGAGGTCGGCAAGGCCTTCGTCGTACGCCGCCCGGGCAGCGACGTCGACGCTGACGCAGTGATCGCCTTCGCCCGCGAACGGCTCGCCAACTTCAAGGCACCACGCGAGGTCGCGTTCATCGACGCCCTCCCCCGCAACCTCTCTGGCAAAGTCCTCAAGAACGACCTGCGCGACGAAGGGAACACCCCATGACCGAAGAATCAGATGTCGTCACCTACGAGGTCGTCGACCAGGTCGCCCGGATCACGCTCAACCGGCCGGAGTACCGCAACGCGCAGAACTCCGCCATGACGTACGCGCTCGACGCCGCCTTCGTCCGCGCCACAGACGACGACGACGTCAAGGTCATCGTGCTGGCCGGCAACGGCAAGCACTTCTGTGCCGGCCACGACATCGGCACGCCGGGCCGCGACGTCGATGTCGAGTTCGATCGCAAGGCCGTCATCCACTGGACTCACGTCAACAAGGAGGGCGGCGACCTCCGGTATGCACGCGAGTCGGAGGTCTACCTCGGCATGTGCCGGCGTTGGCGCGAGATCCCCAAGCCGGTCATCGCGATGGTGCACGGCGCCTGCATCGCCGGTGGCCTGATGCTCGCCTGGTCGGCCGACTTCATCATCGCCTCCGATGATGCGTTCTTCTCCGACCCGGTCGTCCGCATGGGCATCCCGGGCGTCGAGTACTTCGCCCACCCGTGGGTCATGAACCCGCGCGCCGCCAAGGAGTTCCTGTTCTCCGGTGACCGCTTCAGCGCCACCCGGGCCCAGGAGCTCGGCATGGTCAACCAGGTCGTACCGGCCGCGGAGCTCGAGGAGACCGTGCTGGCCCTCGCCGGCCGCATCTCCCAGATGCCGCGATTCGGTCTCGCGCTGACCAAGAAGGCCGTCAACCAGGCCGAGGATCTGCAGGGCATGCGGGCCGGCATGGACTCGGTGTTCGGTCTTCACCACTTCGCCCACGCTCACAATGCTGAGGTCGGCGCCGACTCGCTCGGTGGTCTCGACGCCAAGTCGATGGCCGCCAAGAACAAGGAGCAGAGCAAGGGGCAAGAAGGGTGAATCTCGACTTCACCCCGGACGAGCTCGCCTTCCGGGACGAGGCGCGCGCCTGGCTGGCGGCGAACGTACCGGCCGAGACGCTGCCATCGATGGACACCGCCGACGGCTTCGTTGCCCACCAGGCGTGGGAGAAGAAGCTGTCAGATGCGAAGTGGTCAGTCGTGTCTTGGCCCGAGGAGTTCGGTGGGCGCGGTGCCTCGCTGATCGAATGGGTCATCTTCGAGGAGGAGTACTACCGCGCCGGTGCGCCCGGCCGTGTCTCGCAGAACGGCATCTTCCTGCTCGCGCCGATCATCTTCGATCACGGCACTCCCGATCAGCAGCAGCGCTGGCTGCCACAGATGGCGACCGGCGAGACGATCTGGGCGCAGGCCTGGTCCGAGCCCGAAGCCGGTTCCGACCTCGCGTCACTGCGCTCGACCGCCAAGCAGGTCGACGGCGGATGGCTGCTCAACGGCCAGAAGACCTGGTCGTCGCGAGCAACATACGGTCACATGGGATTCGGGCTGTTCCGCTCCGACCCGACGGCCGAGCGCCATCGCGGGCTCACCTACTTCTGCTTCCCGCTCGATGCCGAGGGTGTGACGGTACGCCCGATCGCGCAGCTCGACGGCGAGGCCGGCTTCGCCGAGCTGTTCCTCGACGACGTATTCGTGCCCGACGCCGACGTGCTCGGTGAGGCGGGCGACGGCTGGCGGGTGGCGATGAGCACCGCCGGCAACGAGCGCGGCCTGTCACTGCGCTCGCCCGGTCGGTTCTGCGCGGCCGCCGATCGCCTGGTCGACCTTTATGCCAGCGCTTCGACGCTTGAGCCTGTCGAAAGCCTGTCGACATCTGTCGTCGACGCGTGGGTGCGTGCCGAGGCATACCGGCTCTACACGTGGGGCACCGTCACCAAGCTTGCCGGCGGGGGCGACATGGGTGCGGCCGGCTCGGTCAACAAGGTCTGGTGGAGCGAGCTCGACGTCGCCCTGCACGAGAGTGCCCTCGACCTGCTCGGCGCCGAAGCCGAGGTCGAGTCAGCTTGGACCGACGGCTACCTCTTCTCCCTGTCCGGGCCGATCTACGCCGGCACCAACGAGATCCAGCGCAACATCGTCGCCGAGCGCATACTCGGCCTCCCGAGAGAGGCCAGGGGATGAAGTTCGAACTGACGTCTGACCAGCGCGACTTCATGTCGGCGCTGGACGGACAGATCAGCGCCGCCGATCCGGTGGCCGCCAATCGCGCCTGGGCCGAGGGTGACACCCAGTCCGGCCAGGACCTGTGGCAACGGATCGCCGAAGTCGGCGTCTCCGGACTGCTCGTGGCCGAAGAAGATGGCGGGCTCGGCGCCACCCCGGTCGAGCTGGTGTGTGCCTTCGAGGTGCTGGGACGCCACGTTGTGCCCGGGCCATGGATCGAGTCGGCCGCCTATCTCGCCACGGCACTGCAGGGCCCTGACCGTACGGCGATCGCCGACGGCTCCATCGCGACCGTCGCCGTGCAGCCGTTCGTTCCGTATGCGGTCGACGCCGACGCGGCAAGCGATGTCTACCTCGTCGCCGACGGTGCACTGCTGCAGGCCGACATCGGAGAGGCCGTTCAGTCGGTCGACCCGAGCCGCCGGCTCTTTCGCGTCGCCCCCGCGTCACCCGTGGCTCATGGCGACCTCGACCGCGCGTTCGACCTCGCCGTGCTCGCCTCCTCCGCAGAGCTGCTCGGAGCGGGCGAACGAGTGCTCACCGACGCGGTCACGTACGTGAAGCAACGCACCCAGTTCGGGCGCACGATCGGCTCCTACCAGGCGATCAAGCACCAGCTGGCCGACGTACGCATTGCACTCGACTTCGCCCGGCCGCTGATCATCGGTGCCGCACTCGACCCGACACCGCGCGCCGTCTCGGCAGCCAAGATCCAGGCCGCTGACGCCGCCAACCTCGCGGCCCGCATCGGCCTGCAGGTCCACGGTGCGATCGGTTACACCGCGGAGTACGACCTGAGCCGTTGGCTGCTGCGCATCCGTGCATTGCAGACCGCCTGGGGGACGCCGGCCTTCCATCGCCAGCGCGTCCTCTCCTCCCTGCTGGCGGCACGATGACCGATCTCGTACCCACGAGGGATCACGTCGAGCTGGCGGGTTCGATGCGCAGGATGCTCGACAAGCGCTCCGACAGCCAGGCCGTCCGCAACGCCTTCAACGGCTACGACGCGGAGCTGTGGTCGACGCTGTGTGAGCAGATGGGTGCCGCCGCGCTCGCCATCCCGGAGGAGCACGGCGGCGCCGGGTTCACCCTCGCCGAGACGTACGTCGTGCTCGAGGAGCTCGGCAGGGCGCTCACCCCTTCACCCCTGCTCGCTTCGGTGGTTGCAGGCGCAGCTCTCACTCGATCGCTAGCGGCGGAGCCGCGGGAGGGAGCGCCAGCGACCGCAGCGTCCCCCCTGCTCGAGCAGATTGCCGCCGGCACCGTCGCGACCCTCGCGTGGTCCGGCGTCACTGGCCCCGCCGATGCACCGATCGGCGTCACGTTCAAGGACGGCAAGCTCACCGGTGCGGTCTCGCCAGTGTTGTACGGCGACGTTGCCGAGATCACCCTCGTGGCAGCCGAGCACGACGGTGGTGTTGGTCTGTTCTCTGTCGACCCCTCGACCGTCACACGTACCAAGGTTGACGGGCTCGACCCGACCCTCAGCTTCGCCAACCTGACGTTCGACGGCGCCACCGCCGAGACGATCACTCTGGACGCAGCACCGGCCCTGGCCGACGCGCACCGGGTCGGCACTCTCGCCGCCACGGCGTTGCAGGTCGGCTGCGCTCAGCGCAGCCTCGACATGACGGTCGACTACACCAAGCAGCGCGAGCAGTTCGGCCGACCTATCGGCTCGTTCCAGGCCCTCAAGCACCGGATGGCGGACATGCTGGTCAAGGTGCAGATGTCGCGCGCCGGCGCCTGGGCCGCCGTGCAGGCGCACGTCAACGATGCACCGAACGCCGAGCGCCTCGCCTCCGCCGCCGGTTCCTACTGCAGTGACGCAGCGATGGCTGTCGCCGGCGAGACCGTCCAGCTTCACGGCGGCATCGCGATCACCTGGGAGCACGACGCCCACCTGGTTCTCAAGCGCGCCCAGGCTCTGAACCAGCTCTTCGGCCTCCCCCACCAACAGCGAGCCAGCCTGCTCTAGGCAACCGCTCAGGCCACCTCGAGCCCGCAGTCCACAATCGCGCTCACTGTTGACAGGACATCGCGCCCGAACAACAGTGAGGCGAGCGGGAGCCAGGGCCTGGCATCCAGGCGGACGAGGAGAGATACATGTCAGATCGAGTCAGGGTCGGTAGTGTGTCGGAGTTCGCCGACGGGAAGCTGCATACCGTTGATGTCGCTGGAACGTCCGTCGTGGTTGGACTTGCCGGTGACTCGTTGTGCGCGGCGCGCAATCGTTGCCCCCATATGGGCTTTTCACTCACCAAAGGGCCAGGTGGTCTGAGATATTCCGAAGGTCGGGTTGTCTGCCCGTGGCACAACTCCCGCTTCGACCTCACTTCAGGCGAAAATCTCGACTGGACCCCCGGATTCGCCGGGAGAGCCATGCCTCGCTGGTCCCGCAAGATGATTGCCCTCGGCAGGAAGCCCTCGCCACTGACGACATACACCGTCACTGTCGAGGGCGAGGACGTCTACGTCCAACTCTGATCCGAGCAGCCGCGGTGGTCGACCACACATGCGATCCAAACTTAGCTGTGGAGGGCTGGGCCCAGCCAACGGCGGGCGAACGCTCGGATGTCGTCGGCGGCGTATGCCGGGTCGCCCGGGTATTGCAGGAACGAGACGAACAAGCGCATCAGCATCTCGGCGAGGCCTTCGAGCTCGGAATCCTTCACCCCGATGTCACTCCAGTCGACGGGGATCTGACGCAGGATGTCGGCACCGATCACGAACGACATCGTGGTGGTGACGTCGCGGCTGAACACCTCGGTCTCTCCGGCCTGAAGGAGCAGCCCGATGCTGGGCTCGGTCGGGATGACCTCGACGGCGAACACGATCGCCTCGATCGCCACGTCGGCTGGCGAGGTGAAGGTCGACAGGTGGGCGATCATCCGTTCGGCGTAGTTGGCCAGGCCGGCCTCCGCGACGGCCTCCAGCAGGTTCGAGTGGCTCGGGTAGTAGCGGTAGACGGTCTGCCGGGTGACGCCCAGCTCGGTCGCGACCACTGACACCGTGGTCTTGGCCGCGCCGTACTTCTCCACGCACAACCGCGTCGCCGCAATGATGCGTTGACGCGCATCGTCCTCGGTATGTGGCGGGTTGCCCTGCCAGCCGTGATGTCCCACGGACTCAGTCTGTCAGGACTTTGGCACGGCGCCGCCCGGTGTAGAGGAGCACCAGCAGGACGTCGATCGCGATGAAGCAGGCGAGCGCATAGAGGCCGCTGCCGATCGGGAAACCGTCGCTGGTGATGCCGTCGGTCGCATCGAAGTACGCCGGCAGTGCGGCCACCCAGAACACCGCGAAAGCGGTGACGTATGCGAGTGGATAGATGCGCGCGAATGCGGTCATCGGCACCACTTCGTCGGTCGCGCGGCGCCTGAATGTGGTGATCAGGATCCACGCGCCGGCGAGCCAGACGAGACCGAGCTCGACGCCGATGATCCACGCCTGAGCTGTGTGGTTCGGTGTGTCACCACCGAAGAAGCTGGACGGGATGCCCGCCACCGCCATCGCCGGAGGACTGACGACGCCCACGAGCAGGATGCGCCAGGTGAGTGACCAACCACGGCGCGGCTGACCGGCCGAGTCCTTGGAGCCGATCAATTTGATGACCAGGAATGTCATCACGCCGAACGAGACCGACGCGAACAGCAGCATGCTGGTCATCGGCACCGATGCGAGTGCTGGATGGTTGACGATGTCGTTGTCGTCGTTCCAGCCCCACCATCCGAGCTGTGGGCCGAGCTGGTCGAAGATCTCGTAGAAGACCTGGCAGACGAAGGCGACCGCGATCGCACCGACAAGGGTGCCTCGGTTCTTGAAAACTCCGAGTACTCGGACGAGCTCGTATGCCAGCTGCGTCAAAGCCGGGTAGATCGCGATGATGTAGAGCGGCAGCCGGTCCCACATGAACTGCACCGTGAACAGGTTGTGGGCGAAGATGAAGCCGTACTGCTCGTCGAGGCCGAACCATTCGGGGAAGTAGAGCGGTGGCTCGGTGACGAACAGATAGACCAGCGGCGCGAACCACAGGGCCAGGTTGATCGGGTCACCCTGACGGAACCGACGGATCGCGTGCACGAGCGCGAAGATCGCGCCCGCAATGATCAGCAGCTCAAGCAGCGGCATCGTCCAGTGGAGCAGGTCGAACGGGCTCCGGACAGACACCACGGGGTTGACGTCGTGACAGTCGAATCCGAGCTGACGGGTGACCTGCTCGGCTGCTTCCTCACAGGTGGCGCTCATCGCGAAGCTGCTCATTTGGCCTTCTCCAGCTCAGTGGAAACGGCTCCCGGCGTCCAGTCCTTGCTCGGCGGCGGCAGCTGGGGGTCGAAGCCGTAAGGGATCTTCTCGCGGCCCAGCGCCGACTTGACCCTGAAGCGGAGCAGTCCGAACAGGACCCGGGGGTTGGTCAGCATCTTGCCGATCGACTCGTCGAGGTTGAACACCTTGGCGAAGTGCTCGTCGATCACGGAGTCTTCGCGCGATGCGCCCGAGATGAGGTTGAACATCGGATTCGACACGGCGGCGAAGAACTTTCGCTGCCACTCCGGCACCACTTCCGTCCCGGTGGCGCACTCGTAGCCGCGGTCGCGCGCCATCGCCATCCCCCAGGCCACCTTGAACTCCTTGCGCTGAGCTGCGAGGAATCCCTTGTAGAACTTCTGGTCCATCGTGGTGGTGGCTGCGAGACGGTCGCGCAGCAGCCGCGCTGACATGGCGGCCGAGCTCATCCCCTGGCCGTAGAACGGGTTGTACGCGCAGATCGAGTCGCCGATGAAGACGATGCCCTCGGGCGCGGTCGGCAACTGGTCGTAGCAGCGCCACTTGTTGCCGGTCGACTTCGTCAGGTGCACCTCGGAGATGGGGTCCGACGCTTCCATGGCAACGGCAAACTGCGGCGACAGCAACTTGTCGGCCGACTCTTCGAACTCGTCGACGGTCTTGGGCATCTCAAGTCCCCAGGATCCGTAGCAGGCGATCGAGCGGTTGCCCTCGATCGGAAAGAAGTTGACGAGGAACTCGTGCTCGGGTGGGTGCTCGCCCTTCTTCTGGGTCGGCATGAACACCATGTGCTTCCACCACCAGTCGTCTCCCTTCGCCTCATCCGAGGGAAGTTCGTACCAGCGCGAGACGTACGTGACCTTGGCGTCGAGCGTCTTGACTGGCACCTCGGGATGACCGGCTGAGACCAGCCAGTCAGAGACCTTCGAACCTCGACCGAGCGCGTCGACCACGAGATCGGCGCTGATTTCCTCCACGCCCGCTGCTGAGGTGGCGATCGCGCCCGTGACTCGGCCGTCGTCTGAGGTCAGGATGCCCTTGACGGACACAGCTTCGCGAATCGTGACGTTGCCGAGAGCGCGGACGCGGTCACGCAGGACTCGTTCGACCAGGATGCGTGAGCCGTAGACCATGTTGAGCGCGCCCGCCTTGCGGGAGGACCACCCATCGTCGTTGAGGTAGGCAGTTTCCAACGATGCCGTCAGCGGCATTCCGCCGGCCGCGATGAGTTCGGCCTCATAGCCGGGGAACAGCGCCTCAATCGCGCGCCGTCCAGAGTTGAGAAAGAAGTGGGGGTGCTTGCTCTGCGGTACGCCGCGCCGATGCTCGGCCTCAGCCGGCAGCTCGTCCCGCTCAAGAACGATCACCTGATCGAAGTGGGGAGCCAACGCTCCAGCGGAGCTCAATCCCGCCATGCTTCCGCCCAGAACCAGTGCCGTGTTGCCGTGCCTCATCGCGACCCTTCCGGTCATTCATACAAAGTCTGTATGAATGTATGAATGGAGGGAGAGATTGTCAAGGCTTGGCGCGTGAGTTCTGGTTGCGAACTCCGTGACACCCGCCCGACCTATTCTTTTTCAACTTGGCAATTTCGGACCTAGGGAGCCACATGCCATCAGGGGTCGACGGCCGGAGCGCGTACGGAGTCCTCGCGGACTGGAATGACGATCGAGGGTTCGGGTTCATCGCTCCCGCCGCGGGTGGCCCGCGGGTATTCGCGCACGTGAGCGCGTTCCCGCGAGGACGCCGTCCCACCCAAGGCTGCAGTGTCACCTACATCGAGGTTCGCGACGAGCGCAATCGGCCGCGCGCGTCAGCGGTCCGTTATCAAAGCAACCGACCGTCGGGCAGATCACCCTCGGGTGTTGCCGTGGCGATCACGATTGCGGCACTCTTCTTCACCTTGCTTGTTGGTCTCTTCGCACTGGAGGAGATCCCCGCACTCCTGCTGGCCGCCTACGTGGTGTTCAGCGGAGGAGCATTCGCCATGTATGGCATCGACAAGTCCGCCGCAGAGCACGGCGACTGGCGCACGCCGGAGTCGACTCTCCATGTTCTTGCCATGCTGGGAGGTTGGCCAGGCGCACTCATCGCGCGACAGTTCTTCCGACACAAGACCGTCAAGCGGGAGTTCCTCGTCGCATTCTGGGTCACCGTGATCGTGAACTGCGCGGCGCTCGCGTGGGTGGTCTACGAGGCACCGCTGACGCTTCCCTGACGGACGCGCAGACCGCAGAGCTACTCCGAGGTGCTGTAGCGGCCTTGGTGGAACAGCAGAGGCTTCGTGGCTTCGCCGTTGCCGAGGTCTTCGACCTTGCCGATGACGAGGTAGTGGTCGCCGGCCTCGTGGACGTCCTGGACGACGCAGTCGACCCAGCCGACCGTGCCGCTGAGGAGGGGTGAGCCGCTTGCGGTCGGCTGCCAGGCGATGCCGGCGAACTTGTCGTCGGCCTGCGAGGCGAAGGCATTGGAAATATGCGTCTGGTCAGCGGCGAGGAAGTTCACGCAGAACCGACGGGTGAGCCTGATCGCCGCGAACGCGCGGGACGTCTTCTGCGGCAGGAACGCGACGAGAGGCGGGTCGAGCGAGACGCTGGTGAACGACTGGCACGTCATACCCACGGGCTTGCCGCCAGTCATGGTGGTGACCACGGTGACGCCGCTGGCGTACTGTCCGAGCACCTCGCGGTACGTACGGGCGGCCGCCTGGGCTGCCTCGCCATCGATCTCGACGACCTCGCCCGGTCGCCACGAGAACAGCTCGTGGTGCCCACCGAGATAGGAGTCGATGAGCTCGCGGGACGGCCAGGAGACGGCGGCGTCGGGGCTGATGCCGTCGGGGAGTTCTGCGTCAGTCACGGGTTCCACTCTCTCAGGCCTAACCTGACTGGCCGAAGGCGTGGCCCCAATAGGAGACAGCCGTCGACTCACGAGCCACCCAGCGCTCGTCATTGACCGTCAGACCTTCACAACCGAACTCGATGTCGAAGCCACCCGGCGACCTCACGTAGAACGACACCATCTCGTCGTTCATGTGGCGTCCGAGCGTCGCCGACAGCGGCGCCTTGTGCTTCTTGACCCGCTCCAGAGCGCGGCCGACGTCGTCGAGCTTCTCGACCTCGAACATGATGTGGACGCAGCGACTCGGATTGGGCATCGGCAGGAACGCCAACGAGTGGTGGCGCTGGTTGACTCCGAGGAAACGCAGCCACACCTTCGAGCCCGGTTCCTTGCCGACGAACTCGCCCGGCATCGACATCGAGTCGCGCAGGCGGAAGCCGAGCACGTCGCGATAGAACTTCAGCGCCTCGACGTCATCGTTCACCGGGATGACGACGTGGCCCATGCCCTGCTCGCCCGTGACGAACGTGGCGGCGTATGGCGTGACGACGGGGCGCGACTCGTAGGTGATGCCGTGGAACAGCTCAAAGACGTTGTCGAACGGATCGGTGAATCTGATCATCTCCTGGACGCGGCGGTCGGCCAGCTCCTCAGGGGTGCCTTCGACGAACTCGACACCGGCCTTGGCCAGGTGCTCACGAGCGGCCTGGAGCGCGTCATGGTCGGCGAGCTCCCAGCCGACGCAGTCGAGCTGGTCGACGCCCGAGGGAAAGACGATCAGACGCGCCGAGACCTCGTCGATGCGGAAGTACAGGTTGTCGGGGTTGGGTCCGCGACCTTCGGCGAGGCCGAGCACCTTGCCGCCGAAGTGCTTCCAGTCGTCCAGGTTGGTGGAGGCGACCCGGGCATAACCCATGGAACTGAATGTCGATCGTCATGACTTCTCCCTCTTCCGTTCGACGTGGTTGGAGAGGTATGCGGTGCAGACCTGGCGGAACTCGTCCGCTGCCTCAATCTGTGCCCAATGTCCACAGTTGGGAAACACGTGCAGCGTGGCCTTGGGGATCATCTTGAGCGCGACGAAGGCTCCGTCGAGCGGGTTGACCCGGTCTTCGCGGCCCCAGGTCAGCAGCGTCGGCCGCTTGATCAGGTGCGCGTCGCGCCAGATCATCCCGTCCTCGAAGCTGTCTGGGTTCCAGAAAGACATGCCCATCGACTGCATGGCTTCCTGCGCACCTGGAGCGGTCGCGTCGGCGAATCGTTCTTCGACCAGCTCGTCGGTGACCAGCGCCTGGTTGACGACCATGGTCGAGATGAACGCCCGCAGCGACTCGCGAGTCGGAGCGGCGCCGAACTCCATCAGGCGCTTGACGCCCTCGGTCGGGTCGGCGTGGAACAGGCTGAGGTTGAGCCCCCCGGGGCCCATCAGCACGAGCCGGCCGACTCGCTCGGGGAACATCAGCGCGAACCGGGCCGCGGTGCCGCCGCCCAGGCTGTTGCCGAGCAGGTGGATGCGATCAATGCCGAGCTCGTCGAGCAAGTCCTTGATGATCTGGGCCGAGTGGCGGAAGTAGTTGCCCACCACCGGGGGCTTGTCACTTTGCCCGAAGCCGGGCTGGTCGATGAGCAGCGTACGGAAGTCCTCGGCGAAGCCGGGTAGCGCCGAGCCGAAGTTGGACCACGCCGAGGCGCCGGGTCCGCCGCCGTGCAGCATCACCAGCGGCAGGCCACCGCCGAGCGCAGTCGGCTCACCGGCCTCGTAGTAGTTGAGGGTCAGCTCGCCCTGCCCCTGAGACGGAACAGTGGCAGATCGGCGGGTCGACTCACGGTCGTACGCAACCATCAGTACATTCCCGGGTCGACCTTGTGTCCGAACTCAGCCATGCCGTACATCTGCAGCGCACGCTCGGGATCGTTGGCCGCATGGACCCGACCGGCGTGCGCATCACGCCAGGCGCGCTGCAGATAGGTGCCGTTGGCCAGCGCCCGGCCGCCCGACGACTCGAAGAGGACGTCGATTGCGTCGATTGCGCGCTGGGTGCCGAGCACCTGGTCGCGGCGAACCTTGAGGCGCAGCGAGATCGGGATCTTCTCGCCCTTGGCGACCAGCGCCTGCTCTTGGCGGATGTTGGCCATGCAGAGCTCCCAGGCGCCGTCGATCTCGCTCGAAGCACGGGCGATGCGCACCGCGGCGAACGGATCGGACGATGCCTTCTCGCCCATGTAGGCGGCGCGGACGCGCTGTTGCTGCTGCTCGACGTGCTCGGCATACGCTCCGCGAGCCATGCCCACGATCGGTGCCGTGATGGTCGTGGTGAACAGCGAGTGGAACGGCAGCTTGTAGAGGTCGCTGGTGTTCTGCTCCTGGCCGGGACCGAAGCAACGACCGGTGTCACCCATCGAGAGGGTGAACTCATCGGGAACGAATGTCTCGGCGACGACGATGTCGTTGGAGCCGGTGCCGGCGAGGCCGACGACGTTCCAGACGTCGACGATCTCGTACTTCTCACGAGGCACGAGGAATGTCTTGAAGTCGACGATCTGACCCTCGGCGTTCGACACCAGACCGCCGAGCAGCACCCAGCTGGCGTGAGCCGAGCCGGACGAGAAGCTCCAGCGGCCCTCAAGCATGTAGCCGCCGTCCGCGACCACGGCCTTGCCGGTCGGCGCGTATGACGAGCTCAGACGAGTGGTGGTGTCGGTGCCCCAGACGGCCTGCTGCGCGTCGTCGTGGAACAGACCGATCTGCCACGGATGGACGCCGAGGACCGAGGAGATCCAGCCGGTCGAGCCACACGCGGAGGCGATGTCGGCCACCGCGGTGTAGAAGTCGATCGGATCGGCCTCGAGCCCGTCGAAGCGCTTGGGCTGCAGCAGGCGGAAGAAGCCGGTCTCCTCCAGCTCCTTGACCGAGGCATCCGGCACCTGTCGTAGCCGCTCGGTCTCGTCAGCGCGCTCGCGCAGCGTGGGAAGCAGGTCTCGTACGCCGTCCAGCACAGACTGGGTCATTGAATCTCCTTGGAAGTCGTCTCCAATACTAGAACACGTTCTAGTATTTCGTCCATTGGCACGGCGTTAAAGTGGCTCCGTGACTACACAGCAGGTGGCGGGTGGGGTGGTGCACGACCTACCCACCGATCTTCGGGACGCTTTGGCGGCCAATGACACGGCCCTCGCCGCGTGGCAGGACATCACTCCGCTGGCTCGCAACGAGTTCATCTGCTGGGTCGAGGATGCCAAGCAACAGCAGACGCGCGAGCGCCGCATTCGCCGCACGCAGGAAGAGCTCGAAGAAGGTATGCGCCGCCCCTGTTGCTGGCCGGGCTGCAGCCACCGCGAGCGGACCGGCAAGGCCTAGCTAGGCGTTGGCCTCGTTCTTGGCCTTGAGCATCAGGGCGATGTCGATGAGCTGGTCCTCCTGGCCACCGATCAGCTTGCGCTGGCCGGCTTCGAGCAGGATCTGCGCACCCGAGACGCCGTAGCGATCGGCGGCATTGCCGGCGTGCTTGAGGAATGAGGAGTAGACACCGGCGTAGCCCATCATCAGCGTCATCCGGTTGAGCGTGCACTCCTCCGGCATCGCGGGGCGTACGACATCTTCGGCCGCGTCCACGATCTGGAGGAAGTCGACGCCGGTGTTCCAGCCGAGCTTGTCGGCAACACCGATGAACGCCTCGAGCGGCGTGTTGCCGGCACCGGCGCCGAAGCGACGGACCGAGCCATCGATCTGCGTCGCGCCAGCACGCGCTGCGACGACAGTGTTGGCGACACCGAGGCCCAGGTTCTCGTGGCCGTGGAAGCCGACCGTGGCCTCGCCACCGATCTCGGCGACGACGGCAGACACGCGGTCTGCGACGCCCTCCATGATCAGTGCGCCGGCGGAGTCGACGACATAGACGCACTGGCAACCCGCGTCGACCATGATGCGGGCCTGCTGGGCCAGCGTCTCCGGCGACTGGGTGTGGCTCATCATCAGGAAGCCGACGGTCTCAAGACCCAGCTCGCGGGCGAGGCCGAAGTGCTGCCGCGACGTGTCGGCCTCGGTGCAGTGGGTGGCGATGCGGCAGATCTGCCCGCCGTTGTCCTGAGCCGCGCGGATGTCGTCCTTGGTGCCGACGCCGGGAAGCATGAGGAATGCGATGCGCGCGTTCTTGGCCGTCTCGGCAGCGAGCTTGATGAGCTCCTGCTCGGGGGTCTTGGAGAAGCCGTAGTTGAACGACGATCCGCCCAGACCGTCACCGTGGGTGACCTCGATGACCGGGATGCCGGCCGAGTCGAGGGCGCCGACGATGTCGCGAACCTCCTGCGGCACGAACTGGTGACGCTTGTGGTGCGATCCATCGCGCAGGCAGGTGTCGGTCAGCCGCAGGTCGAGCGTGCTCGAGGGGTCGGTCTGCGACCACGTACGGGCGAGCCTGTCGATCGAGGCATCAACACTCGAAACCGGGATGCTCATTTCACCATCTCCCTTGCGATCGACTCGCCGACTCTGGTGGCGGCGGCGGTCATGATGTCGAGGTTGCCGGCGAACGGCGGCAGGTAGTCTCCGGCGCCTTCGACCTCGACGAAGATGCTGACCTTGGTCATCCCCATCGTCGCCTCGGTGGCGTCGTCGAACTGCGGGTCCTGGAGCAACCGGTAACCGGGTACGTACTCCTGCACGGCCTTGGCCATGTCAAACACCGACTGCGAGATGGCGTCACGGTCGGCGTCTGCGCTGACACCGCAGAAGATCGTGTCGCGCATGATCATCGGCGGCTCGGCCGGGTTGAGGATGATGATCGCCTTGCCGCGCTCGGCGCCGCCGATCGTCATCACACCGTTGCTGGTCGTACGGGTGAACTCGTCGATGTTGGCACGGGTGCCGGGTCCGGCGGAGGCGCTGGAGACCGAGGCGACGATCTCGGCGTACGGCACCGGGGCGATGCGCGAGACGGCATAAACCATGGGGATCGTGGCCTGGCCACCACACGTGATCATGTTGACGTTGTCGGCGAGGATGTGTTCTTCGCCGTTGACCGGCGGGATGACGGCCGGGCCGACTGCGGCGGGCGTCAGGTCGATCGCCTTGATGCCGGCCTCGGCGTAGCGGGGGGCGTACTCACGGTGCACGTATGCGGAGGTCGCCTCGAAGATCAGGTCGGGCAGCTCGTCCTGCTTGAGCAGCCAGTCGACACCTTCGTGGGATGCTTCGACGCCGCGATCGCGGGCTAGCTTGAGACCCTCCGACGACGGGTCGACGCCGATCATCCAGCGTGGCTCGATCACGTCGCTGCGGAGCAGCTTGTAGAGCAGGTCGGTGCCGATGTTGCCGGGTCCGACGATGGCCGCGGTGACTTTGTTGCTCATCTTCACTCCTTGAAGGAGACGGTCAGGGGTGCGAACCCACTGATGGAAGCCGTCACGCGGTCACCCGCGGCGAACGGCACAAAAGGCCCCAGGGCCCCGGACAGAATCAGGTGTCCCGCACGCAGCGGATCGCCGAAGCGCGCGGCCTGGATGGCGAGCCATCGCAGTGCCTCAAGAGGGTCGCCGAGGCAGGCGGCGCCGTTGCCGGCGGAGCGTTCCTCGTCGTTGATGGTCAGGCTCATCTCGACGTCGCGCGGCTCGATCTCGCTCAACGGGAGGCCCGCGTCGCCGATGACATAGAGACCGCTCGACGCATTGTCGGCGACCGTGTCGGTGAACTCGATGTCCCAGCCCTCGATACGCGAGTCGACGATCTCCAATGCCGGGATCGCCACGTCGACGGAATCGCGGACGAAGTCGATGGTGATCTGCTCCTCGGGAACGTCGATGTCACGACTCAGCCGGAACGCGACTTCCGCCTCCACCCGAGGCTGCACCAAGGTGCGCATCGAGATGGGGGTGCCGTCGGTGCCGTAGCTGACGTCCATCTCGTCGAGCAGGTAGCCGAAGTCGGGCTGGTCCACGCCGAGCTGGTCTTGCACGGCTTTGGAGGTGGCGCCGATCTTGCGGCCGACGACGTTTGCACCGGCTGCAAGCCGCTTCTGGACGAGCCCTTGCTGCACGGCATACGCCGCTGGCAGGTCGTCAGTCCCGATCAGATCGCGGACCGCTGCACACGGCACGCGGGTCGCCTGGGCTTGCGCAAGCCGCTCGGTGGCTGCAGCGATGGCGGCAGGATCAGCCTTGATGGAGGACACATCGCCATACTAGAACCTGTTACAGTTTTGCGGTAGTTCACCCCCGACGGAGGCCCGATGAAACAGACGTATGACGTCGTCGTGGTGGGCGCTGGTGGCGCCGGCATGACCGCAGCACTCGCCGCAGCGCAGCACGGTCTGGACACGGTCCTGATCGAGAAGAGCGCCTTCTTCGGCGGTTCGACCGCCCGCTCCGGCGGCGGCGTGTGGATCCCTGGCAACCGCGCTCTCAAAGCGGCCGGCCAGGTCAGCGCGACTGATCGTCAGGAGGCCAGCGACTACCTGCAGGCCATCGTCGGTGACGAGGTCCCCAAGGAACGTCGCGAGACCTTCCTCGACCGCGGCCCCGAGGTCATCGACTTCCTCCTGGACAACACCCCCGTCAAGCTCAAGTGGGTGCCGGGCTACAGCGACTACCTCCCCGAGCAGCCCGGCGGCCGCGCGCAGGGACGCAGCGTCGAGCCCGTCCCGATGGACGGCCGCATCCTCGGCGACGAGCTCGCCCACCTCCACCCGCCGTACGCCAAGGCGCCCGCCAACCTGATCGTCACGCAGGCCGACTTCCGCAAGATCAGCCTTGGCCTCCGCACGATCCGTGGCCCTCTCACGATGATGCGCGTCGTCATCATGCGGATGATCAACTCACTGCGCGGACGCAAGATGTACGCAATGGGCAACGCCCTGACCATCAGCCTGCGCAAGGCGCTGGTGGATGCTGACGTGCCGGTCCTCTACGAGACCGCACTGACCGGACTCGTCATCGAGGACGGCCGAGTCGTCGGCGTACGCGCCGAGCAGGACGGCAAGGAAGTCGTCATCCGCGCCACCCGCGGCGTCATCCTCGGCTCAGGCGGCTTCGAGAAGAGCGAAGCGCTGCGCGAGAAGTACCTCCCGACGCCGACCGAGGCCGACTGGAGCACCGCCGCAGCCAGCAACACCGGCGCGGGCATCGAAGCCGGCATTGCCGTCGGCGCCGCGACGGACATGATGGACGACGCCTGGTGGGGTCCGACGATCCCACTGCCGAACGGCCCGTGGTTCTGCCTGGCCGAGCGCAACCTGCCCGGCTCGATCATCGTCAACTCCGCCGGTCAGCGGTTCATGAACGAGGCGCTGCCGTACGTCGAGGCGACCCACGAGATCTACAAGGGCGAGGCCACCGGCGTCTCCCACGTGCCGGCCTGGCTGGTGATGGATCAGCGTTACCGCAACCGCTACCTGTTCGCCGGCCTGTCGCCGCGGCAGCCGTTCCCGGGCCGCTGGCTCAAGAGCGGCACAGTCCGCAAGGCGGCCACGTTGGACGCACTCGCCGAGGAGATTGGCGTGCCCGCCGACGCACTGGCAGCCACGATTGACCGGTTCAACGGCTTCGCCGCGTCCGGCAACGACGAGGACTTCCACCGCGGCGACAGCGCATACGATCGCTACTACGCCGACCCACGGGTCAAGCCCAACCCTTCACTGCACCGCATTGACCAGGGTCCGTTCTATGCCGTCAAGATCGTGCCGGGCGACCTCGGCACCAAGGGCGGCATCGTCACCGACGAGCGTGCACGCGCACTCCGCGCCGACGGCTCGGTCATCGAAGGCCTGTATGCCGCGGGCAACGTCTCGTCGGCCGTCATGGGTCACACGTACGCCGGCCCCGGTGCGACGATCGGCCCCGCGATGACGTTCGGCTATCTCGCCGCCGAGGACATCGCCAAGTCCGAGGTGCGTGCCTGATGCCCATCGATCCTGATGTCGCGATCGGTGCCCACGTCGGCACCCAGGAGTTCTCGTGGACCAGCAGCGATGTGCTGCTCTATCAGCTCGCGGTCGGCGCCGGCTCGCATGCCGGCGACAACCTCTCGGCCGACGCGCTGCGGTGGACGCTCGACAACGACCAGTTGCAGGTGCTGCCCAGCTTCGCCGTGGTCGCACCGTCATTCCACGCCACCGAGGCGCCTTCGCTCGATCTGCCCGGTTGTGACATCAACCTGATGCAGGTCGTCCATGGTGCGCAAGAGGTCCACCTCAGTGGCCCTCTGCCGACGTCCGGCTCGGCAACGCTGACCACGACCATCACCGATGTGTGGGACAAGGGCAAGGCCGCCGTCATCTGGCAGGAAGGCGTCGCAACCGATCCGAGCGGCGCTGAGCTGTGGCGCGTACGCTCCTCGATCTTCGTCAAGGGCGAGGGCGGCTGGGGCGGCAATCGCGGCGAGAGCAATGCCGTCGCCGTGCCCGATCGCGCACCCGACGGCACCACGACGTACACCGTCACGCCGCAGCAGGCACTGCTCTATCGGCTGTGCGGCGACCGCAATCCATTGCACGCAGACCCCGCGTTCGCAGCCGGTGCCGGCTTCACGGCGCCGATCCTGCACGGACTGGCGACATACGGGATCGTGCTGCGCGAGGTCATCGACCTGCTGCTCGGCGGCGATGCGAGTGCAGTTGGCGGCTTCGCCGCGCGATTCGCCGGCGTCGTCTTCCCCGGCGAGACGCTGACGATCAACGCGTGGGACGAGCCCGAGGGTATCGCCGTCACGGTGACGGTGGGCGAGGACAACCGCCCGGCTCTGGCCGACTGCTTCATCACCCGCGGCTGAGACGCGCTACGTTCGCTAACGCATCGCCAGGCCGAGCCACGACCAGGCGATGAGTCCCACCGCCAGGAGCTCGACCCGCTTCTTCCAGGTCGTTGGGTAGAGATGGCCTTCTGCGTAGTGAGCGATGAAGCCCCGCTCATGAAGGGGTTCCCGACCAGAACCGACTCGACCCCAGTTCTCGAGGATCGAGAGGGGACAGCGGGCTCGCGTCGTTGCCATGCGCCCGCCCCAGGCTGCTGCCGCCAGATGGGGAATCAGCACCACCGGCATCAGCCACGCGATGAAGCCGCCGATCACCGCAAACACGACGAACACCACGTGGGTGACGAGTGCCGCTCCAGCGGCGAGGCGATACATGCCCCAACTCTATTGGGCACCCGTAGCAGTCTGGCCTCACGCCGGAGTACGTCCCGTGGCGGTCACACTTTCCGGCGCCCATTCGTCAGTCTTATGTGAGCTCTTTCGTGGAAGGGTGGAGACATGGACTTGACCGACATCTTCGAGGCGGAGAGGCCCCGGCTGCTGGGCATCGCAACCAGAGTGGTGGGCGACCCCGCCGAGGCTGAGGATCTCGTCCAGCAGGCCTGGCTACGTATGCACCGCACGGCCACCGACATCGAGAACGTGCACGGGTGGCTCACCACCGTGACCACCCGGTTGTGTCTCGATCGACTGAAATCACGTACGCCCGTCCCACACGCCGAGCTGCCGGAGGCCGAGCACGCGCCGGACCCGGCAGACGACGTCGTGCTCGCTGACACCGTCGGCATCGCGCTCCAGGCGGTGCTCGATCGCCTCTCCCCGCAGGAACGGGTGGCCTTCGTGCTGCACGACAGCTTCGGTTTCGAGTTCACGACGATCGCCGGCATCCTCGACACCTCACCTGCCGCGGCACGCAAGCTCGCCTCCCGAGCCCGGGCAAAGGTCAAGCAACCCTCGCCTGAGGACCAGCTCGCGGACTGGGAAGTCGTCGATGCCTTCATGGCCGCGGCCCGCGAAGGCAACTTCCAACGCCTGATGCAGTTGCTGGCGCCCGACGTCACCGTCACCGCCGATGCCGACGCCAGCCGGGCCGGAACCCCTGATCGCATGGAAGGCAGCGATGAGGTGGCGACCTTCTTCAACGGCGCCGCTCACGCTGCTCTCGCGGTGATGGTGGATGACAGACCGGGGGCCGCGTGGTTCCACCGCGGCAAGGCGATGGTCCTGTTCGACTTCACGATCAAGGGCGGCCTCGTGCAAGACATAGTTTTCCGCGGCGAGCCCGACCTGCTGAGCCGGGTCGCGCGCCGCGAGCGCGACGAAAGGCGGAACTGATGTGCCGCGCGGTCACACCTGCGTTCCGCCAGTCGTCATACAGGTGAACCCACGACAACGAAGAAGAGGATCTGACCATGAAGACCATGACCTGTCGCCAGCTTGGCGGCCCCTGCGACCTCGAGCACCACGGCGAAACTGCGGACGATGTCATCAACGCCCAGGATCGCCACCTGAAGGAAGCCGAGAAGGCAGGTGACGCCAGCCACCAGGAGGCGCGCGACGCCATGAAGGGCCGCTGGCGGCACCCCAAGAAGGCCATGGGTTGGTACAAGGGCGTGAAGGCGACCTTCGCCGACCTGCCCGACGACTGAGGCGCACCAATCCACCAGCCCACACGTCACAAGGAGAACCGACCATGGCAAACGAAAAGTCCCCTGCGGGATTCAGCGAAGAGGAACGGGCCGCCATGAAGGAGCGCGCCGCTGAGCTCAGGTCATCAGGGGCTCGCGGCGCCAAGAAGGCGGCCGAAGATCTCGAAGATGCTCTCACCAAGATCTCCGAGATGTCCGACGCCGACCGCGTCATTGCCGAGACCTTGCACGCGATCGTCACCTCGGAAACCCCCGAGCTGGCTCCCAAGACCTGGTACGGCATGCCCGCCTACGCCAAGGACGGGAAGGTCGTCGTGTTCTTCAAGGCAGCTTCGAAGTTCAAGACGCGCTACGCCGAGGTGGGGTTCAACGAGCCCGCCAACCTCGACGACGGCTCGATCTGGCCGACCGCGTACGCCGTCACCGACATGAACGCCGCGATCAAGAAGCAGCTCACAGCGCTCGTCAAGAAGGCCGCATCCTGACCGCGACCAGCCGGTGACTAGCGACCGAGGATGAGCCCTGAGGTCGGTACGCCGGTGCCAGCTGTGACCAGCACGTGCTCAACCGCGTCGACCTGGTTGACCGACGATCCACGGATCTGACGTACGCCCTCGGCAATGCCGTTCATGCCGTGGATGTAGGCCTCACCGAGCTGGCCGCCGTGCGTGTTGAGGGGCAGTTTGCCGCCGATCTCGATCGCACCGTCGGCGATGAAGTCCTTCGCCTCGCCGCGTCCGCAGAAGCCGAGCTCCTCGAGCTGCATCAGCACGTACGGCGTGAAGTGGTCGTAGAGGACGGCGGTCTGGATGTCGGCGGGTGTGAGGCCGGACTGGCGCCACAGCTCGCGGCCGACGACGCCGATCTCGGGGATGCCGATGTTGTCGCGGTAATAGGACGTCATGACGAACTGGTCGGCGGCGCTGCCCTGCGCGGCGGCGAGGATCGGCACTGCACCAGCCTTCAGGTCGCGGGCGCGTTCCGTCGAGGTGACCACGATCGCGACAGCGCCATCGCTCTCCTGGCAGCAGTCGAGCAGCCGCAGCGGATCGGCGATCATCCGCGAGTTCTGATGGTCCTCGATCGTGATCGGCTTCTCGTGGAAGAAGGCGTTCGGGTTGTTGGACGCGTGCCGGCGATCGGCCACCGCGACGGCACCGAAGTCGGCGGACGTCGCACCGTACTCGTGCATGTAGCGGCGAGCCTGCATCGCGACGGTGGCCGCCGGTGTGGAGAGCCCCTGCGGGTAGGACCAGGCGTTGTCGAGGCCGTTGGAGTTGACCTGCTCAGCGGCCCACTTCTGCACCTGGCCGAAGCGTTGCCCCGATCGCTCGTTGAAGCCGCGGTAGGCCACGACGACGTCGGCAACACCCGTCGCCACGGCCATGGCCGCCTGCTGCACCGTGCCGCATGCCGCGCCGCCGCCGTAGTTGATGCGGCTGAAGAAGCGCAGGTCCCCCATCCCGAGCTCGCGCGCCAACGCGATCTCCGACGACGAGTCCATCGTGAATGTGGTCAGTCCATCGACGTCCGACGGGGCGAGTCCGGCATCTGCGAGGGCCGCGAGCGTCGCCTCGGCCGAGAGCTGCAGCTCCGAACGCCCTGACTCCTTGGAGAACTCCGTTGCGCCGATACCGGCGATCGCCGCCGCTCCGCTGAACGTGCTCATGCTGCTGACGTCCTTTCGACGCGCTCAAGGACCGAGGAGATGCGAACCGCGCACGCGCTGGTTGAGCCTGTCGAAACCGTGCTCATCGGCGAATCTCCAGTCGGGCGTTGGCGTGGGTGCCGATCGACACGGCGGCGGTCACATCGATCGTCGTCACCCCGCCCACCTCCGACACGATGTTGCCGATGAAGCGGAGCGTGTCGTACGGGTAGGCCGGCGCCCCGAGTCGCAGCGCACACGACAGGACCTGTGTCTGTGGCCCGGCCCAGTCGGTGATGTAGCGGTGCACGAGCCCCATCGTCGACAAGATGTTGATGAAGATGTCCTTGCTGCCGTGACCGATCGAGCGGTCACGATCGTGGTGCACGTCCTGGAAGTCTCGGGTGGCGAGCGCCGTCGACACGACCAGCGTCGGGGTGATCGGGAGCTCCCACACCGGGATGTCGGACGGCATCTCCGGCTCCGGCTCGGGCGGGGCGCTGCCGACAGGACGCCACTTGGCGAGGGTGGCCTCGTCGTCGATCGGGTCGAACCAGACCTCGACGTCATCACCGATCGCAACGTCTCCGGCGACCTCGCCGATCATGCGTACGCCTTCGGGGAGGTCGACCAGCGCGAGAGTCAGCGGCAACTTCTTGCCGGGGACGACTGGCGCGTGATGCACCAGGAACGAGTGAACCGTGCCCCGGCCGGACGCGACGACGTGACCGCGATCCATCGCGTGACACGAAGGGCACACGGGACCGGGCGGGTGCCGCAGCTCACCGCAGGCGTTGCACTCCTGGATGCGCAGCTCGCCGACCTGGGTGCCGTCCCAGAAGAAGGAGGTGTCCTTGTTCATCATGGGCCGCGACGACTTCGACTTGTCGACCATGGGACGACCGGTCCCGGGCTTGAACTTGAGCACCCGGAACTTCATCGTCGCGACCTCTTCGTCGCCAATCGACCAGACGCTCTCGGTCGTGATGAAGTAGCCCTCGCCGACGCCTGTCGTCTTGGGGCCGATGACCTCGGCCAGACGCGTGCTGATGGTCGGGACCTCGCCAGGTCGCAGGGTGCGCGCGTACGTCTGGTCGCAATTGGTGCCGAGCACCGACGTGAAACCAGCGTCGTCGAGCACCTGCATCGTGTCAGGCAGGGGGTCGCCGGGCATGCGCTCGGGGTTGAGTCCGTACATCGTCCACACCTGCGCCATGGCGGGCGGCGCCTCGGTGTCCGGGCCGGGGGCCCAGCGCGGATTGGCGTCACCGATCGCCTCGGCCCAGTGCCGGATCATCGGCGCGTTGACCGGGTCCGGAGCCTGGCGGGGCGCGCTGCTGCCTCGCGCCTTGATCTCGTCGGTACGTCTCAGGATGTCGTCATGCTCGGTCATCGGGGCACCCTCGGGAGGTCGAGTCCGAACATCGCAATCAGCTCGCGCTGCACCTCGTTGACGCCACCGCCGAAGCTGAGGACGAGGTTGCGTTTGGCGGTCGCATCGAGGTGCTCGGCCAGACGGCCGGTCTCGGGATCAGCAGGATCGCCGAAGGCATCGACCACGTCGGCCAGGGCCAGGCCAAGCTTCTGCACCTCGTCGCTGGCGAACACCTTGGACGTGGACGCGTCAGCCACGGTCGACTTCTCGGTCGCCGGGGCACTCGCCACGGCCCAGTTGAGCAGCTCGTTGACGCGGAACGACGCCGTCGCCCGGGCCAGGGTGTCGCGCACCCACGGCACCTCGAGCACCGGCGTACCGTCCGGCGTGACGCGACCCTGGGCCCATTCGTGCACCAGGTCGCGCAGGCCCTCGATGCGGCCGGCCGGGCCGAGCATGACCCGCTCGTGGTTGAGCTGGGTCGTGATGAGGCCCCAGCCCTTGTTCTCCTCGCCGACCAGCATGTCGACCGGGACCCGTACGTCGTTGAAGTAGGTCGCGTTGGTGTGGTGCGATCCGTCGCTGGTGACGATCGGGGTCCACGAGTAGCCCGGGTCCTTGGTGTCGACGATCAGCACCGAGATGCCGCGATGCGGCGATGCATCGGGATCCGTACGGACACCAAGCCATACGTAGTCGGCGGCGTGACCTCCGGTGGTCCACATCTTCTGGCCGTTGACGATGTAGTGGTCGCCGTCGCGGCGAGCTGTGGTGCGCATCGACGCGAGGTCGGTTCCGGCGTCGGGCTCGCTGTAGCCGATCGCGAAGTGGACGTCGCCGGTGATGATGTCGGCGAGGAACATGTCCTTCTGCTTGTCAGTGCCGAATGCCTGAAGCGTCGGACCAACGGTCTGCAGCGTGACGGAAGGCAGGTGGACGTCGGCATGTGCTGCCTCGTTGACGAAGATCTGCTGCTCGATCGCACCGCGACCCTGGCCGCCGTACTCCTTGGGCCAGCCGACGCCCATCCACCCGTCGGCACCCATCTGCTTGATGATCCGGTGGTACGCGGGGCCGTGACGATTGCTCCGCATCTCCTCACGGTCGGCATCGGTGACGAGCCCCATCAGGTAGGTGCGGGCTTCGGCCTTGAAGGCGAGCTCTTCGGCCGTCAGCTCGGCGTTCTTGCCTGCGGTCTCGCTGACCGGCACGTCGGCGAGCGAGGCTGGACCACCGAGATGGCGGGCGATGTCGCGCACCGCGGCGAAGTAGCCCGGCATGGCATACGTCTCGTCCACGCCCATGCCGCCATGGAGGTGCTGGCAGATCTGCATCGTGCTGGGCGCCCGAGCGGCGAACCAGTGCGCCGCGACAGCGAGGTCATCGCTTGCCGGGTCGCCTGCATCGAGGCGGCGGACGACCTCGTTGGCCGTCAGCGTGAACGTACGAGAGGCGATGTACACGTCAGCGATCTGCTGGGCGACGGCCTGGAACTCCGCGAGAGATCGGCCGAACTGCTTGCGATCACGGATGTAGCCCGCGGTCAGGTCGCGTGCACCTTCGACGACTCCTGCACCGAGCGCGGCCAGACCGGCAATCGCGTGGCTCCGTACGACGTCGGCGTCGAGGGTGCCGACCGCTGGCGCAGAGGTGAAGGTGTAGGTCGCCTCGGGCGTTCCCCGCGACGTACGGGTGTCGACCTTGCTGACGCCCGGCCCGGACGGGTCGACCAAGGCTACGATCGCCGCACCGTTTCCTGAGCCTGTCGAAGGGACCGATGCAGAGACGAGCAGGAGTGTGGAGCCCTCGAGGACTGGCACGCCGACCTTGGTGCCGGTGACGTTCGCGCCGTCATACGTCGTTGAGGGGTTGACCGGCAGCGCTGCTCCGGGCTCGCCGAGTGCGGGGGCGAACTCCAGATCACCTGCGATCACCTGCGGGATGAGCTCGCTCTGAAGGGCTTCTGAGCCAGACCGGACGAGTGGGAGGAGCCCACAGGCCACTGTCTCCCAGACCGGGAGGTTCGCGGCACGGCGACCGACCTCGTGCAGCAGCACGGCGATCTCGGCCAGGCCGAGTCCTTCTCCGCCGTGCTCCTCTGGAGCGGCGAGTGCGAGCAGCCCGGACTCCTGGAGCGCGCGCCACGAACCGTCACCGCGGTCAAGCACGTCACCGATGACCGATCGCACCTCGTCAAGCACCGAGTCCACGCAGATCGTCTCCTTCAGGGGTGTTCCTACGATTCGAAACTATAACGTGTTCTACTCTTGTGACAGTGTCCACTCTTTGGCAGACCTTAGGAGCACCCGTGACCCAGGCGGTCAAGAAGACCCTTTCTGCCATGCGCCACCTGCTGCCCGATCCCTCTTCCTGGGACATGTTCGATCTGCCAGAGGTGGAGATTCCCGAGGGTCGCTGGCTCGAGCTGCCTCGCCGCGGGCGTACGTGGCTCACCGACGTACCCGGGCCCACGCCCGATGCTCCCGCCATCGTGCTGCTCCACGCCGTCGGCTGCACGGGCCTGCTGACCTGGTTCCCCTCGATCCCGGAGCTGGCCAAGACCTACCGGGTGATCACGTTCGACCAGCGCTGGCACGGGCGCGGCATCACGTCGGAGCGGTTCCTCATCTCAGACTGCGCAGACGACGTGGCGGCCGTGATCGACGAGCTCGGCCTCGACAAGCCGATCATCGCGGGCTACTCGATGGGGTCGGTCATCGCCCAGCGCGTATGGCGCCAGCACCCCGACACCGTCGGCGGACTCATCCTGGCGGCCAGCACGGCACACTTCCGCACCAACGGCCGCGAACGAATCTTCCACGCCGGCATGGAGCTCAGCATGGGTCTCAGCGTGACCCTGTCGCGCTCGCGCGTCGTCAGTCGCGCCAGCGTGGCCACTGTCGAGGCCTTGGACGCCGACGGGTCCGACACCACTCGTTGGGCCATGCGCCAGTTCCGGTCGAGCAGCCCGTGGGCTGTGGGCCAAGCCGTTGCATCACTCGGTCGACACCACTCCAGCCTCTGGCTGTCGCGGATCGACGTGCCCACCGCGATCGTGGTGACCGCCAAGGATCACGTCATCCCGCCGGATCGTCAGCTCGATCTGGCCGCACGCATACCCGGGGCAACGATTCATGAGGCCCAGTGCGGACATGCCGGCTGCGTGCTGGAGTACAAGGACTTCGTGCCGGCGCTCCTAGAAGCAGCCCACGTCACCTCGGCCCGCATGAAGGACCGCCAGCCCGCCAAGGCCTGACAGTTCGATCTGGCGCCGACAACGAGCTTTGCGGACTCAGGTGCCGAGGACGGCCTCGCGCATGGCCTCGAGCTCGAGCGGGAACTGGTCGATCAGGTCCCACGGGTGAGGCATCAGTTCCTGGCACGCGATGGCGCCGATGTGCATCTGGCCGTTGTTGCTCATCACGGTGAGGTTGAGTCCGGCGCCGTGGAAGACCGGCCCCAGCGGATAGAGCGCGTCGATCCGAGACCCGACGAAGTACAACGGCACCGGCGGCCCGGGCACGTTGGAGATGACCAGGTTGTGGATCACTGGCGCTCGCTCAGCGAGTCGCAGGTCAGACACCATGCGTACGGCCAGACCGAACGTCCGAGGGGCCGCAAACTCGGCCCACTCCTGCAACGTGTCTGCGGGCACCGCCTTGTGGTGCTCCTTGGCATTGATGTTGGCCGACGCCATCCCGGTGATCCGCTCAAGCGGATCCTCGATGTCGGTGCCGAGCCGGCAGAACATCGACGACACCTGATTGCGCCCAGCCCGCTTGGACTCCGAACGCACCGAGACCGGGACACTGGCCAGCAGCGAGCTCTCGGGCAGCTCACCGCGCTCGAGGAGGTAGCGACGCAGCGCTCCACCGCTCAGCGCGAGGACCACGTCGTTGACCGTCGCTCCCGGGACCGCGCCCTTGATCTGCTTGATGGTCTCGAGCGAGATGTCGGTGAAGGCGATGGATCGGTGGCCCGTGATCGTGCCGTTGAACGACGTACGCGGAGCCGTCAACGGCGCAGCCATCGCTGTGCCTCGTCGCGCGCGCCTGCTCGTCTCGACGATGGCGCGGGTCGTCGGAGCCGCCAGCCTGACGATCTGCCACGGCTTGGTCACCGTCGCCAGCACTCCGCGCCCGACCAGCTCCATGTCGGACGGTACGCGTTGGTGCTCCTTGGCTGACTCTCCTGAATCGAGCGGCGGAGCATCGGCCTCCAGGCTGCACAGATAGGAAATCATGTTCGACCCTGAGACGCCGTCGACCGACGCGTGATGCATCTTCGAGAAGACCGCGATCTTGCCGTTGGCCAGGCCTTCGATCACATACATCTCCCACAGCGGGCGGGACCGATCGAGGGGGATGCCGGCGAGGTGGCCGGCGACTTCCGACACCTCGTGCTCCCCACCCGGCGCCGGAACGGCGAGGCGGTGAACGTGTCGGTCGATGTCGAACTCGTCGTCGGTGACCCAGACCGGGAAGTCGATGCCGCCCGGCACGAACTTGAGCTTGCGGTTGAACATCGGGATGTCCTCGACGCGCTCGGACAGCTCTTGACGGAAGGTGGCAAAGTTGTAGCCACCGGGGATCGTTGCCGGATCGAGCACGATGAGCCCGCACACGTGCATGAGCTGTGCGCCGCTCTCCAGATAGAGGAAACTGGCGTCAAGTCCGCTGAGTCGGTCCATGAACGTATCCTAGACCGCTAGAACGTGTTCTACCTCCAAAGATCAAACGCAGCAGAACCTGCACCAGAGGAGCTCCATGTCAGCCGGGTTCACCCGCCGTCAGCTCACCCTTGCGGCACTGGCGGTCAATGCCGTACGCCCGATGTCACGCGGTTGGTCGTCGATCCCCGGCTTCGCCTTGGGCTGGCCGGTCAGCGAGCTCGCACCCCACCTGCTGGGCGCCGCGGCCGTCGACACCGCCGCCGAGCTGACCGTACGGCGAGGCAAGCCGTCGCGCGTCGGACTGCTCGCCGCGGCCGCCGCAGCCGGACTGTTGGGCTACACGATCGCCGGAGCACGGCGCACGGGGACCGAGCTCGACGACGCGCTCCGCGAGAGCATCGGCGACGGCTACCTCGATGAGATCGAGCTGCCCGGCCCACTCGATCTGCGACTGCCGCGCGGATCAGTCGCTCGACCCTTCAGCCTCAAGCAGCGTGATGTCGAGGTGCTTCGCAACGTTCCCTACACCGAAGGCGGACGCAAGGCACACCTCGACATCTACAAGCCCAAGGACCGCGACCTCAGCGATGCGCCGGTCCTGATCCAGATCCACGGCGGCGGCTGGACGATCGGCAACAAGGAGCAGCAGGGACTGCTCCTGATGAACCGGATGGCCCAGCAGGGCTGGATCTGCGTCTCGGTCAACTACCGGCTCGCCCCCAAGTACATGTTCCCGACCCAGATCGTTGACGTGAAGCGGGCCATCGCGTGGGTCCACGAGAACATCAAGGAGTACGGCGGCGACCCCTCCTATGTCGCCATCACCGGCGGATCGGCAGGCGGCCACCTCGCCGCCCTTGCCGCTCTCACCCCCGGCCTCGCCGACTACCAGCCCGGTTTCGAGGAGGCTGACACGTCGATCTCGGCGTGTGTCCCGTTCTACGGCGTCTACGACCTGGCCGGGATCAGCGAGGACCAGTCGTCGCTTGACATGCGCGACCGATTCCTCGGCCCGCGGGTGTTCGGCAAGGACCCGCGTACGCATCTCGCCGACTTCGTCCAGGCCTCGCCCCTGGCCCACGTTGCCGAGCACACGCCGGACTTCTTCGTGATCCACGGCCGCAACGACACGGTCGTGTCGGTCAAACAGGCACGACGTTTCGTCGCAGCCCTCCAGGAAACATCGGACGCCTCGGTGACGTACGCCGAGCTGCCCGGCGCCCAGCATGCATTCGACGTGTTCTCGTCGATCCGCAGCCAGCACACCATCGCCGCGGTGCAGCGTTGGCTCCAGTGGCACCGCGCCACCCACAAGCGCCCTTAGCCCTGCGGCACCGCGAGCAGTTTGGGACACGCGAGAGACTGGATGGGTGACGACGTATCAAGCGCGATTCCACGGTGAGGTGATCGCCGAGAGCGACCACACCGTCGTGGTCGAGGGCAACCACTACTTCCCACCGGAGTCGTTGGTGCCTGACATCTTGACGAAGTCGTGGATGAAGTCGCTGTGCTACTGGAAGGGCGTCGCGAGCTATTTCAACCTCGACACCACCTCGGCTAGCGAAAAGCACGTCGCCTGGACCTATCGGCACCCCTCGCCGTTCGCGCGGCGCATCAAGAACCACGTTGCGTTCTGGCCCGGATCTGTCGTGGTGGTTCCGGTCGAGGATGACGATTCGCGCGACTCAGCTGCGGGGTAGT
Organism: uncultured Actinomycetota bacterium; assembly: GCA_963760105.1. Classification (GTDB taxonomy): domain Bacteria; phylum Actinomycetota; class Actinomycetes; order Propionibacteriales; family Nocardioidaceae; genus Aeromicrobium. Next base: position 296,794 of record CAVXBP010000010.1, on the reverse strand, counting down.
CCGAGGATCCGTTCGGCCGCCACGTTGCGCAGGATCTGGGTCGTTCCGCCGGCGATCGACAGGCACCTGTTCATCAGCATCTCGTGCACGTCCTTGGCGATCTGCGGATCACCGGTCGTGAACAACGCCGAGGGTCCGAGCAGGTCGACCACGAGCTCCGCCGCCTCCTGACGGTTGCGTACGCCGAGCAGCTTGGCGACGCTCGATTCGGGACCAGGGCCCTGGCCACCGATCGAGCGAAGCGTCGACCGAACGCCGAGCAACTGGCACAGCGTTGCCAGCGCGACCTGGTGGCCGACCCGCGCAGCATCGGTGTCGGACGCGCGATCGGCGATCAGGCCGACGGCTCGTTCAGTGCTGACGCCCAGCTTGGAGCTGCCCATCGCGACCCGCTCGTTGGCCAGCGTCGTACGGGCGAGCTTCCAGCCACCGTTGACCTCGCCGACGACGCAGTCATGCGGCACGAACACGTCGTCAAGGAAAACCTCGTTGAACATCGCATCGCCGGTCAGCTCGCGCAGCGGGCGGATGTCGATGCCCGACGACGCCATGTCGACCAGGAAGTAGGTGATGCCCTTGTGTCGCGCGTCCTTGTCGGTACGGGCCAGACAGATGCCCCACTGCGCATCCTTGGCTCGCGATGTCCATACCTTCTGGCCCGTCAGCAGCCAGCCGCCTTCGGTCTGGACCGCGCGGGTGCTCAGCGCGGCCAGGTCGGAGCCCGCACCGGGCTCGCTGAACAACTGGCACCAGAAGATGTCTCCGAGCAGCGTGGGCATGACGAACTTCTCGGTCTGTTCGGGAGTGCCGTGCTGGACGATCGTCGGGACGGCCCAGGCCCCGATGACCAGGTCGGGACGGACGAGTCCCGCACGAGCGAGCTCCTCGTCTACGACGAGCTGCTGCACCGGGCCGGCGTCCAGACCGTACGGAGCGGGCCAGTGGGGGGTCAGATATCCCGCCGCGGCCAACGCACCGCGTTGCTTGTCTGCAGGCAGCGCCGCAATCGCTTCGACCCGCTCGCGGGTGGCCGTACGGAACTCGGCGTCGGCGCCCTCGAAGTCGATGTCGAACGATCGCCGCTGGCCGGCGATGGCACGACGGGCCAGCCGGGTGGCCGACTGCTCAGCCCCGCCCGTGAGGGTTGCGACGGCAACGCTGAGGGCAACAGCGCGACGGAGGTAGAGGTGTGCGTCGTGCTCGAAGGTGAAGCCGATTCCGCCCAGTACCTGGATGCAATCGCGGGCGACCTGGACGGCGCCGTCGAGTGCGACGGCTGCGGCCACGTCGGCGGCGAAGTCGGCTTCGCCGGCTGGGACGTCACCCTGTGCGGCGGTGCCAAGGTCCCAGGTCACGGCATTGATGGACTCGGTGGTCTCGAGCATCTGCGAGCAGAGGTGCTTGATGGCCTGAAACGAGCCGATGGGCTTGCCGAACTGTTCGCGCACCTTGGCGTAGTCGACAGCGGTGTCGAGGCACCACTGCGCCACACCTGCGGCTTCGGCGGCGGCGAGAGCGACAACCACCCGACGGATTGTCTCGTCATCGGCTCCCGGCAGTGCTGTCACCTGGTCGGCGGTGGCGGCAACTCGTACGCGACCGCCCCGACGCGACAAGTCGATACCGACCACGGGTTCCGCGGTCCATCCTCCGGCGTCGATCAGCACCCACGCGCCATCGCCCGCCGAGGCGAGCAGCCAGCGGGCCTCGACGACGTCGAGGGCCGCGGCAATCTCGCCCTCTGCGCCAGATCCGTCGACGGCGACTGTCCCCTCCAGTGCGATGCCGGCGATGTCACCCGCGGCGATGCCGGCGAGCACCTCGTCGATCCCCGTCACCTGAGCCACCTGCGCCACGACGGTGGTGCCGAGCAGCGGTCCGGGGACCATCGCGTATGCGGCCGACTCGAGCGCGATCATCTGGTCGAGGAGATCGCCGCCGCCACCGCCGTGCCGTTCGTCGATGCCGATACCGGTCAAGCCCGTGTCGACGACGGACTTCCACATCTCGGCAAAGCTGGCATTGGCGTCGGTTTCGACGACGCGCAGCGCGGCAGGCCCGTCGAGATCGCCGGCCCAGGCCCGTAGTGTGTTGGTCAGTTCAAGATGGTCCCGCGTCACGCCGACCGGCATATAGTGTCGCCTCCGAATCTAGAACGTGTTTCAATTATACCGATGGCCGGCGACGCTGAATGCAGCACCAAACCGTGGACAGGAGACGATCCCAGATGACGAACGCGACGGAGACCACTCCCGGCTCCAACGCTCAGCGTGAACGCAGGCGCCGCATCCTCGACGCCACGATCGCCCTGGCCGAGAGCGGCGGCTTCGATGCCGTGCAGATGCGCGCCGTTGCCGACGATGCCGATGTCGCCCTCGGAACGCTCTACCGCTACTTCCCCTCCAAGATCCACCTGCTGGTCACCGCCCTGGGCCGACAGTTCGACCGGGCCGAAGAGCAGTCGCGCAGTCGCCTGGTCCCCGGCGACACCGCGCACGAACGTGTCATGCACATCCTCGGCGCCACCACCAAGGCCCTGCAGCAGAAGCCCGAGCTGACCGAGGCACTCACCCGCGCCTTCATGTTCGCCGATGCGTCGGTCGCCGACGAGATCCACTACGTCGGCATGAAGCTCACCGCCATGATCACTCACGCGATCGACGGCACCGACGAGGCTCGCGAGCCCACCGAAGAGGACACCGCGATCGTCCGCGTCATCAGCGATGTCTGGTTCACGGCGCTCATGGGTTGGGTCACCGGCCGCAGCACGGCGGCAGATGTCACCAAGTCGGTCGACGTCGCCGTACGCCTGCTGCTTCGCTGAACACCGAGAAGGGACTCCGCTGTGGGTTACGTCGATCCAAGCCGCGAGGTCTTCGCGCAGTTCGTTGCCGACGACCGTCCCGGTCCGATCCAGATGCTCAACCTCGTGCGGTTGCGTGCCCAGGCCGACTATCCCGATGGTCGGACGGCGACCGGCGCCGAGGCCTACGAGGCATACGGCAGGGAGAGCGGCCCGATCTTCCAGCGGCTCGGCGGCACGATCATCTGGCAGGGGCGATTCGAGCTGATGCTGATCGGTCCGGCCGACGAGCACTGGGACCACTGCTTCATCGCCGAGTACCCGAACGTCGAGGCGTTCGGTCAGATGATTCACGACCCCGCCTATCGCGAGGCGGTCAAGCACCGGCAGGCGGCCGTTGAGGACTCCCGCCTGATCCGGCATGCCGCGATGCCGGCCGGGCAGACGTTCGGCGAGATCCCCACCTGACCTGATCAGGCGGATGGCTCGGTCATGAGCGGTGCGTCGATCCACCTGATCACGTCGCGACAAGTCCCTTGCCGGTGACGAGCGGCAGGTCGAGTGCGGTGACGAGACCGGGCTCGGCGGCGACGACGGCCGGGACGGCGTTGACGAGGCGCATGGCGGTGGCCTTGAGCCCGGCGGTGTTGTGGTCGCCGTCGGTCCCGAGCAGCTGGAGGTCGAGCGTGTAGTTGGGCTCGCCCTTGATCTCGACGCGGTAGCACCCCAGACCTGCGGGCTGCGGCCACTCCGGACCGATGTCGTCGTGCACCCGGGTCACGTGCTCGAGGACGACGACTGCCTTGCCGTTGACGATGCCGCGTACCTCGAAGTGCAGGCCGGCGACAGTGCCCTCCTCGATCGTTCCGCAGTCGATGTCGAACGTCTCGGTCGCCGGGAGGCGCTCATAGAACTCCTCGACGCTGTCGAGCTCGACACCGAGACCGGCCGCGATCTGGTGCACGACGCTGCCCCACGCCATCGAGAGGATCCCGGGCTGCAGCAGCATCGGGATGTGGTCCATCGGCATGCCGAAGCCCATCACGTCGAAGACGATCATCTTCTGGTTGTACGTGTTGTAGTTGAGCACCTCGGAGCAGCGGACCTGGTCGATGCGCTCGCTGATGCTGGTCAGCGACAGTGGCAGCCAGTCGTTGGCGAAGCCCGGGTCGACGCCGTTGACGTACAGCGAGACCCCGCCGTCGCGTGCTGCCTTCTGCACACCCTCGGACATCCCGAGTGCGGGTCCGGACGGGAACTGCAGGAACACCGGGCCGCTTGAGACGACGTTGATCCCCGCGTTCAGCAGTCGCTCGAGATCGGCGATCGCCTCGAAGAGGCGGTCATCAGCCATGGCGCAGTTGACGACGCAGTCGGGCTTGAGCGCGATGATCTCGTCGACGTCATTCGTGGCGAGCACACCGAGGTCGCGGCCGAGGCCGGCGAGCTGGCCGGCGTCCTTGCCGACCTTGTCGGGGTTCGACACCCACAGGCCGACGAGCTCGAGATCGGGTCGGGCGTCGATGCCGGCGAGGGCGTGGCGACCGACATTGCCGGTGCTCCACTGGACGACTCTGATGCTCACAGCGTTTCTCCTAGGTCGGGCATCCCCATGTCGAGGTTGGGCTGGTCGATGCCGCCGTCGACCTCCAGCACCTTGCCGGTGAGGTACCCACCGGCCGGGCTGGCGAGGAACAAGACCGTGGCGGCGATGTCGTCGGGGTCGCCGATGCGTCGCAATGGCGTGTTGGCTTCCATCTGTGCCGTCAGTCCTTCGTCGCCCGTGACGATCTCGAGGGCGGAGGTGGCGATGGAGCCGACGGCGATCGCGTTCACGCGTACGCGTGGCGACAGGTCGCGGGCCGCAAGACGCGTCCAGTGGGCGAGGGCCGCCTTGGCCGTGCCGTACGCGAGATAGCCACGGCCGCTGACCCGGCCCATCACCGAGGAGATGTTGACGACGGCAGCACCATCGCTCTTGAGCAGGTGCGGCACGGCCGCACGGGTCAGGGCGTGTGCCGTCGAGACGTTGAAGTGGAACGCGCCCTCGAGCGCCGCGACGTTCGTCTTGATGAACTCCTTGGGCATCGACCCGCCGACGTTGTTGACGATCACGTCGAGCCGGCCGAAGGAGTCGACGGCAGTCTGCGCGAGCGCGGCCACCTGGTCGAGGTCCGACAGATCGGCAGCGACGACGATCGCCCGGCGACCCATGGCCTCGACCTTGGCCGCGACCTCCTGCAGCTGTTCCTCGGTTCGGGCGGCCAACACGACATCTGCTCCGGCCTCAGCAAGGGCAAGGGCACTGGCGGCCCCGATCCCGCGACCGGCTCCCGTGACGATGGCGACGCGGTCGTCCAGGCGAAATCTCTCAAGAACCATTCGAGGAACGTATCTCAAAACTGGAACACGTTCTAGTCTTGACGAGCGGGTCGGCATTCTCTACACACCGCGGACTCGCCCGCGAATATGCTGCACGGATGCCGGACTTCTCGCGTGATCTCGTCGGCAACCGGGACAACCTGCGAATCTCCGCCACCGACATCGCCAACCACGACTCCTGCGGCGCATCGATGGCCCTCAAGATCCGACCCGAGGTCTCCTCCGACCGCTGGAAACGATCGTTCGGCTCGGAAAAGACATTCATCCTCGGCGAGGTGGCCCAGCTCGTACGAAGTGCCCACGTCGCCGACGAAGCCAATGACCCCACGGCGCTCCCCGCTTGGCTGCAGGAACAGCTCGAGCGACGCAAGGTGCACCGCCTCCTGCGCCCGTATGCGATGACGGCCGTGCCCAACATCTTGCAGGCGCACTGGGACCTCGAGGACGAGGTCGGCGAGCTGCGGATGATCCGCAGCGACCCGTCGATCGGCCGGCCGCCCAGGACCCTCAACGTGTGGGGGCCGCTCTACAGCACCGAGTTCGGCATCCGCGAGGTCCGTCGCTACCGGCTCGGGAGCGCACACGCCAAGCCCACCGAGAGCGACATGCTCTGGGCGCACACCGCCGCCCACATCGCGGCGCGCTACGACGCACTGCCGGCGGTGACCAGGGTGCGGGTCGTGGAGGTCGGTGCTGGTGACGGCAGCTACACCGTGCTGTTTGACGGCAGCCCGGAGCAGGCCACCAGCGAGTACGAAGCGCACGCCAAGGGCATCGCCGCCGGGCTCGGCGACTTCGCCGACGTACGACCTGGCTTCGGCTGCAGCTCCTGCAAGATCGCCGGCATCTGCGAGGCGCTCGTACCCATGCCGCAGATGCTCGGACAGGCATCCAAGGGCTACGCATCCCGCTCGGTCGCTCCCTCCGACCTTGATCGCTACCGCATCTGTCCCGCCCAATGGCTGCTCGCATCGGACTTGCACCTGCCACGCACCGACGAATACACCGAGGCGCAGACCCGTGGCCTCCTGGTGCACGAGTGGCTGGAGGCCGCACACCGACGCTCGACGGGGTGCACCGACGCAGACCTCCCGGAGCCCGGCACCGGTATGGGCGTCGCGCAAGGCGTGATGACCGCCGAGGAGTACGCCGTCGCGTATCCGTTCCTGCGCCACCACGTCTCGACCTGCCCACTGGCGGCGGACTCCGTCGAGGTGCTCGCGGTGGAGGAGTCAGCCTTCGGATTCGACGTCGACGCCGAGGTGGTGACGGTGACCAAGCCGGACCTCGTCTACCGGATCGGCGACCGGATCATCATCCGCGAGTTCAAGACCAGCGGATCGCTGCCCCAAGGCGGCGTGGAGCAGGTGTACGGCCAGACGATCCAGGTCGCATTCCTGCTCTCGATGTTGACGTCAGGCTTGCTGGGCGCATACGGCGCCAAGGACGGCACCGTGGAGGTCGAGGTACTGACCCCCAGTGGCAGCGAGATGTACGCCTGGGACCTCGAGGACGACCACGTCCTCGTGTCCGCCCGAGAGGATCTGGCGACTGCTGCCGGCCGCTGGCACCTTGACTCGACCTGGGAGACCAACCCCGGGGAGCACTGCCTGTGGTGTCCAGTGAGTCAGTGGTGCCCCGACAGTGAGGCGTTCGAGCAGACGACAGCTGGCGCCGGTCCAGCATTCGATCCGACCGACGATCCCCCGCCCCCCTTCTAGTGGCCGCCCGCTAGGCCGAGGAACGAGGCTCATACCCACTCGCCCGCTAGGCCGAGGAACGAGGCCGGGAGGGAGCGAGGAACGAGCGACCGAAGCGAGGTGACGATGAAGGCTCAACAGCAACCCCTGAATCGCCGCATCAGAGCAACTGACAGTCTTTGCCCATGTCATTGGCCATGTTCACGCTCGAGGACGACCAGCTCGTTCCCACCGACATCTCCCGCAGCATGTGGAGCCCGGACCAGATGCACGGCGTCGCGATCAGCGGTGCGCTCGCACGTGCCCTTGAGGTGAAGCTGGCCGAGGTCGACCGCCTCGACCTGCAGCCGGCCCGCTACACGGTCGACCTGTTCCAGCCGGCCAAGATGGCGCCGTGCACAGTCGCGACCGAGGTCGTACGAGAGGGTCGTCGCCTCTGCCTGATCGATGCGACGCTCCTGCAGGATGGCGTACGAGTGGCCCGCGCCAGCTGCATCTTTCTCAAGCCGAGTGAGTCACCCACCGGTGACGTGTGGACGCCCGACGATCATCCGGCACCTCCGCCACTGGACGTGGTGCCGATCAGCGATGAGCCGCGCGTCCCGTTCTTCAACAGCGATGTGTCGTGGTCGCAGTCATTCCCCGAGCACCAGAACGCCGGTCGCAAGACCACGTGGCAGGTCGGCCTGCCCGTGGTCGTCGGCGAGGCCGGCACACCGTTCCAATCCGTTGCCGCCATCGCCGATGCGACGAGCATGGTGGTCAACTGGGGAACTGCGGGTGTGCAGTTCATCAACACCGACATCACTCTCGCGCTCGCCCGGCCGCCGGTGAGTCTGGAGATCGGGCTCTCCGCAACCGATCGTGTGGAGATCGACGGCATCGCCGTCGGCACGGTCGAGGTCTTTGACCGCGCCGGCCCCTTGGGGACGGCCATGGTCACCTCGCTCGCCAATGCGAAGCGGCCGGTCAACTTCGAGAACGTCGAGTTCTCCGACGACGGCAAGCGCAGCGTCTGAGAGGTCAGATGAGGATGCCGCGGCTCGTCATCTCGACGGCTCGACGGTGACCTTTCGTGAACATCGACAACATCATCGGATTGTCGTCCAGACCCCACAGGGTTTGTCCGACCAGCCAGGAACCTGACCGGGCAAGAGCGATGCCGTACATCGACAGGGCGTCGTCGACCCGCCCGCCGGCATCGTCGAGCTTGGCCACCAGCCCGGTGTGGAACCAGCTCTTGATCTCATCGCTGGCATCCTCGAGGACATTGTTGGTCGCCGTGAAGTCATGGTGATGCGGGGTGTCATCGTCCGGCGTGAGGGCCGCCTCCTTGCACGCTGAGACCACCGCATGCGGGAGGTCGTGCGAGATGTGCGCGTTCATCCCGGCCAGTGCGAACTGGATCGGGTGCGTGTTCGGGCGGAATCGGTGCTCAAACAGTGGCGCCCACGCGCGCGGCACCTTCTCACCGTTGGCGTCTGCCGTATAGGCATCAAAGAACATGTTGGCGAAGTGGACGTCGAGGCGGGCCAGGAAGTCGCCGGCCTCGAAGAGATTCTGGTCGACGGCTTGGTCGATGAGCCGCGTCACCTGCCGATACATCCGGTTGAAGACGGCCACCCCGTCCTCGCTCGGCAGCAACCTTTCGATGTCATCCATGCGTTCAAGCACGTCATCGATCGAGTTCGCTTTGCCCATTGCAGCATTGGGAGGCATGACGCACCTTCGTTCGGTGGAAGTGATGGGCGACATTCTCGTACGTGATCCGCCGCCGCACAATGGTCCGCTCGGCGCAGCCATGTTGGGAGCCTCTGCCTCTCACGATGGGAAAGCCAAGCGTTTGGACCCGCGAATCGCGGGTAGATCAGTCGGACTGCTACGAAAATCCGAAAGCGGGCCGATCATGAGCGATATTGATTCGCGACTACGGACCGGCCGCCCAAGCGTGGGATCTCTCAGATGACTCGGACGGTGGGCGTCGAGGAGGAGATGTTTCTGGTCGACCCCTCGACTCGTCGTCTCACCTCTGTTGCCGATCAGGTGATAGGCAACAGCGTCGAGGACGGAACGGGCCATCGGGCGTTGGAGCATGAACTGTTCCTGCAACAGGTCGAGAGCCAGACCACTCCCCAACACAGCATGGGCGACCTGCTGGCGGACCTGCGAGGCCGACGTCGAGTGAGCGCGGAAGCGGCGGAGGCTGCGGGGGTGGCAATCGTGGCAACTGGGGTGCCGGTCCTGGCCGACGTCGAGGGTTCGACCACCCACGACGCCCGATACGAGGCGATGATGGCGCGTTACGAGCTCCTGGGTCACCGAGCCCTGGCATGCGCCACTCACGTGCACGTGGAGGTTGATGATTCTGAGGCAATCAGGGTCATTGACGCACTCGGCCCGTGGCTGCCGCTACTTCTCGCCTTGTCGTCGAACTCTCCGATCGACCATGGCACCGACACCGGATTCGCCAGCTGGCGGGCACAGATCTGGGAAGGCTGGCCGACCGCCGGCCCCACCGAGCCGTTCAATGACCGCGCGCAGTACGACCGCACCGTGCAGGACCTCATTGACTCGGGCGCAGCGTTGGATGAGGCGATGATCTACTTCGACGCGCGCGTCGCGCAGAACTTCCCCACGGTCGAGGTGCGAGTGGCCGACGTCTGCACCGACGTGCACGACACCGTCCTCATAGCGGCCCTCGCCCGTGGCTTGGTTGAGACGGCCGCCACAACAGATGGTCGACCTCGGTCGTGGCGGGTCGAGATGCTTCGGGCGGCCAGGTGGCGTGCCCGCCGGTACGGACTCACCGAGTCCTTGATTCATCCGGTCAGCGGCCATTTGGTTCCAGCGGCCGACGCGCTCCAGGCTCTGCTCGATCACGTTTCCGATGCGTTGGAAGCCGATGACTCACGGGCGCTGGCAGACGATGGAGTTGCGCGGCTCCTGGCCGTGGGCTCCGGCGCAGAGCGCCAACGTCAGGTCCTTGCAGAAAGCGGCATCGAGGCCGTCGTGGACGACCTGATCGAGCGCACCGTCGCCAGCGACTGAAAACATGCTGCATGGTGCACGGGAACCTGGGTAATCACCCGGCATGGACAATCGACGCAGGAAACGAGAGCTCCACACCGTCAACCGACGCTTTTCACTCGGGGTCGCGGTGTCGATCATCTGTGTCGTCGTCGCGATCGTCGGCATCGTCATGGTGCGGGCCGACACCTTGTCGAGGCCGTGGGCGTACGGCTTCTTCGTGCTGGGCGCACTGGGTGCGGTGACAGCGATGCTGCAGACCATCATGCGCAACAAGGCCGGCGACGACATCGACGAAGCGAAGCTCTGAAGGCTACTTCGGCAACGAAGAACCCCCGGCTCGACTGATATTCCAGTCAGCACCGGGGGCTCTCGTTTGGCGGTGGCGGTGGGATTTGAACCCACGGTGGGCGTGAACCCACACAACATTTCGAGTGTTGCACCTTCGGCCGCTCGGACACGCCACCGCGGACGAGGTTACCGGACGTGACACATCCCGACCCAATCGGGATGCGGGTCAGAGGTCGCTGGTCGGCGGGTTGGAGATTGACAGGAACGTGTCACTGAACAGGTCGATGTCGTCGGACGGCCCGCGGCCCGTACCGGCGCCCTTGAGCACGCTCACCAGCTCGGCGATGGCGCGGTCGATGCGCTCACTCAGCGCATTCGTGCCCTGCGTGCCCCAGTCGTAGGGCGAGGCGAACACGCCGGTCGGTACGACCATCGCCTGCATGTAGGCAAACAAGGGTCGCATCGCGAAGTCGATCGCCAACGAGTGCCGCGCGGTGCCACCCGTGGCAGCGAGCACGACTGGCTTGCCGGTGAGGACATCGGCCTCGAGCACGTCGAAGAACGACTTGAACAGACCGGGGTAGGACGCCTTGAAGATCGGCGTGACGACGATCAGTCCATCACTGGCAGCCACCTTGTCGATCGCAGACTGCAGCCGCGGCGGAGCGAATCCCGTCAACGTCGCATCGGTGATCTCGTGCGCCAGCTCGCGCAGCGAGATGACCTCGACGGAATGGTCGGCGTGCTTGCGCAGCGAATCGGCAAACCGGTCCGCAAGCATCCGAGTGGTCGACGCGTCGCTCAGGCCTGCCGAGATCGCCACGATCCGCGTCATACGTTGGCCCTTTCGACAGGCTCAAGGGACGGATCCCGCGGCTCAAGGGACGGATCCCGCGGCTCAAGAGCCGATTCGGCAGCGATCTTGGCGGCGACGCGGGATGCATGGGTCGGCGCGTCGGGCACGTTCGCCGGCCGACGGGCATCGAACTCGGCCCGCAGGGTCGGCAGCACCTCGCCGAGTAGGTCGAGCTGCTCGAGCACCGTCTTGAGCGGCAGCCCGGCGTGGTCGACCAGGAACAACTGGCGCTGGTAGTCGCCGAAGTAGTCCGCGAAGGTCAGCGTCTTCTCGACAAATTCCTGTGGGCTGCCAACTGTCAGCGGTGTCTGCGCCGTGAAGTCCTCAAGCGATGGACCATGACCATAGACCGGCGCATTGTCGAAGTACGGCCTGAACTCGTTGACCGCATCCTGGCTGTTCTTGCGAATGAAGAACTGACCGCCGAGACCCACGATCGCCTGGTCGGGCTCACCGTGACCGTAGTGCGCGTAGCGCTGACGGTAGAAGTCGATCAGCCGGATGTAGTGCTCCTTGGGCCAGAAGATGTTGTTGGCGAAATAGCCATCGCCATAGAACGCGGCAAGTTCAGCAACTTCCGGCGTACGAATGTTGCCGTGCCAGACGAACGGCGGCACATCGTCGAGCGGTCGCGGCGTCGCCGTGAACCCCTGCAGCGGCGTACGGAACTGGCCCTGCCAGGTCACGACCTCTTCGTCCCACAGCCGGCGGAGCAGCTGATAGTGCTCAACCGTCAGCTCGACGGCCTTGGAACCGTCGAAGCCGAACCACGGGTAGACCGGTGCGGTGTTACCGCGGCCGAGCATCAGATCCATCCGGCCGTCGGCCAGGTGCTGGAGCGTCGCATAGTCCTCGGCGATCTTGACCGGATCGTTGGTCGTGATCAGCGTCGTCGACGTCGAGAGGATGAGCTTCTCGGTCTGCGCGGCGATGTACGCCAGCGTTGTGGTCGGCGACGACGGGACGAACGGCGGGTTGTGGTGCTCGCCGGTTGCGAACACGTCGAGTCCGACTTCCTCGGCCTTCTTGGCGATCGTGATCGTGTTCTTGATGCGCTCGTGCTCGGTCTGCACCGAGCCATCCGTCGGGTCGGGCGTCACGTCGCCGACCGAGAAGAGTCCGAACTGCATGCTGCCCATCTGTGTCTCCTTCGACAAGCCTTCGTGGTCTTGTTGAATAGTCAACTAGATTACCAGTTGCCCTATTCCCGGCCACGGTCGAGTCGACTAGGTGCGCCCGGTCCGATCCCAGCGACCATCCAGCGCCGCGACGACGCGGTCTGCCTCGGCAGCCAGCACTTCTTGATCGAGCGGGTCGAACTCAGTGCTGTCGAGCAGGCGGCGCAACCGAGCCAGCTGGGACGCGACAGGCTGTGCGACGAATTGGCCACCGGCCCACGCCACCTCGCGCAGGAGCATGAAGAGTCGGGCCATCACGAGCGGGTCATCCCTGCCATACAGGGCCGGCTGCTCGACCGCCAAGGCCAACAACTCACCGAACACGGGCCGCGAGAGCACCACTCGTACGGTGCCGTCTGCGTCACGCAACGGCCGGGGGCCCAGCGAGATCTGGCTCAGCTGACACAGCAGTGCTGACGAGTGGCCAAGAGCGTGAACCGCGGTTGTCGGGTCGTTGATCCCCGGCGAGAGAGCTTTGACGGCAACATCAGTCAACTGCCGCAGACCCAGCGCCAGGTCGGAGGTGGTGGTGCGCTCGAAGCCCAGGGTGATGCGTGCCGCAATCGCAGCCATCAAGTCCTCACACCGATCGGCTTCCATTGGGTTCCCTCCAGCGCTCCACACCCAGCCCATGGGGGTGTCAGCAACCACCGAGTCCCCCGGGTTTCGCTCGATGTAGACCACCGCGTCCTGCTCTGCGGCCAGCCGCACCACGTCGTGCTCGTCGACGTCGACCAAGAATCCGGACGACCTCGCCAGCAGCTGTGTGGCGTGATCGGGAACCAAGCGGCGAGCAGCTTCCGGCGTGAGACGCGGCTCGTCCGACACCCGGGAGACCATGGTCGAGGCATCCTGATGAACGCTCCGGAGCATGCTTTCGATCCGAATCGTCTTGGTCAGATGACCGAGGAACAGCACCAGTGCGAGCACACTGGCCACCGCCAGCACGAATGCGAACGTGACTGAGATTCGAGGAATGAAGGCGGCCTCCCCGCCTGCCTCTGTGCGGACAGTCCGCAACACGGTCAGGGCGAACACGAACGTCCCGAGGAACAAGCCGAGGGTTGACTGCACCAGCAGGTCGCGCGTGAATGTGCGCAGCAAACGGGGCGAGAACTGGCTGCTGGCCAGCTGGAGGGTGACCACGGTGAGTGAGAACGTCAATGCCGTGACGGTGATCAACGAGCCAGAGATTGCGCTGAGCACGGTGCGTGCCGCATCAGCCCCTCCGCCGAACAGCAGATCGGACCCGCCACCGGCCAGACGTTGGTCCAGCTGCGGCAGCGCCAGTCCGAGGACAAGGGTGATCAGCACCGCCAACGCCGGTATCGGCCACAGCTTCGTACGGAAACCATCGCGAAGGTGCGCCACGGAGATGACCATCCGTCAAGACTAGGGTCAGCGCGGCTCAAGCACCTGCTGGGCTGACCCGCTTCTGCCATTCACCTTCGGCGCCGATTGGTTGAAACCCCATGCCGACATTGACGCGAAGCATCGGCTCGTTGTCCTCGGCGTTGAACGTCGTGACCAGCGGGGTGTCCGGTGCGTGCTTGAGCATGAACTGGGTGTTGACGGCCTTGAGCAACAACCCAAGACGGTGCCCGCGGTGGGCCCGGAGCACAAGCGTGTCCTCCTGGATCGCCGGCTGATCAGCACCATCGAGGCGGCCGAGCTCGGTGTAGCCCGCCAACGTTCCCGTGGGGACGTGCTCGGCGGCTGAGGTGACCAGCGTCCGACCACTGCCCTCCTGGCGATCGTCGTGCTCACGTACGCGGTCGGCGTCCCACTCGTCGACGAGCGTCTCAAGACCGCCGGACGGTTCATCCACGCTCATCGCCGTCGCCAGCGCTGCCCTCTGCGCCAGCCACTTCTCGGGCGTACGGCCGACCCAGCTCACGATGCGATAGTCGGGCCCGGCCTTCTCCTGCGACGTCCGGCGATGCTCCTCCAACGATTCGACCGAGGTCGTCAGATCAAGGCTGCTGATGCGCAGGACCATCTCGAGCGTGTAGTCGTGATGGAGCATGAATTGGGCTCCCGGGTCGTTCGCCGGAATATCGCCGAATCCCGTTGAAGACACGATCCGTTCGCCGCCCGGTGACGACATGTGGATCGCCGATGACTGGAGCACGGACCGACCCAGCTCGGCCGCGAGGCCTTCCATGTGCGCGAACAACTTCGACCCGATGCCTCGTCGACGATGCGATGGGAGCACGTCAGCGCCCACGGCAACCCACGGTGCCCCGTCAGCAGTGAGCCACCCGACGATTCCGCGCGCGACCATGCGGCCGCCCTCGCGCGCCACGAAGTGTCTGCGCTGACGCTGCGGATTGGGCAGGAAGTGCGGGAGCAATGACTCCGGAGTCGGTGAGAGAGCATCGGTGCCGAGCGTTCCGGTCTCGACCTCGTTGCGTACGGCCATCAGCTCGCAGAACTCATCCCACCCCGCTCCTCCTGGGCTTTCGGGAAGGATCAGCTCGTCAATGACGACGTCAGTCATGTCGCACGGCGCCGCTCGAAGAATTGTCTGAGCAGTGCCGAGGACTCGTCCGCCAACACGCCGCTGACGACCTCAGGGCGGTGGTTGAGGCGGCGGTCACGTACGAGATCCCACAGCGACCCCACGGCTCCGGCCTTGTCGTCGAATGCGCCGAAGACCAGCCGCTCCAGCCGGGCCGCCACGATCGCACCCGCGCACATCGTGCAGGGTTCAAGCGTCACCACCAGCGTGCAGCCCTCGAGCCGCCACTCGCCGCGGGCGGCCGCAGCCTCGCGGATCGCCACGATCTCCGCGTGCCCGGTCGGATCGCCATCACGCTCGCGCGTGTTGCGGCCGCGGCCGATGACGGTGCCGTCCGCATCGACGACGATCGCGCCAACGGGCACGTCCTCGGAATCGGCCGCCGAGACCGCAAGGTCCAGCGCCTGCCGCATCAGCGCGTCGTACATCAGCCGATGATGGCATCGAGCTTGTCGCCGAAGCCAAGGCGATCGGCGACATCGCGGAGGATGTCCTCGGGGAAGAGGTCGTCGTCATCGCACAGCACGCTGAGCTCGAGCGACGCCATGCCGAGATCGCTGAGGATCTCGAGGTCACCGACCGGTTGTGGATCGTCAGGATCGTCAGGATCAGGCAGATCGAGCAGATCGGCCACACCACTCGCCAGCGGCCAGTCGGTCACGGCGGTCACGTCGGACAACAGTGCTCGCACCTTTTCACCGGAGCGCCGCAGGATCACGAAGAAGTCGTCGTTCATCGAAACCATCCCCAGCACACCGACCTCGGACGGGAATCGGGTCAGCGCCTCACTGAGATCGTCGACGTCCTCGCCGATCCTGGGATTGAGCTCGACGACCTGCCACACGCCCTCGTCACGATAGGCGGCCACCGCGAAGTCGACATCGTCTTCAGCCATGGCACACCTCCCTGATCACTGCAGTCTCGGCACGACACGGGGCCGCCGAATGGCGGCCTCCCTGCGATGGTGACAGACCTCCGCCGCTCGCCGCTAGTCTCGTCGCATGCACGTACACGTCGCCGATCACCCGCTCATCTCACACAAGCTGACCGTTCTCCGGGACGAACGTACGGATTCGCCGACGTTCAGACGCCTCGCCGACGAGCTGGTCACCCTGCTGGCATACGAGGCGACCCGTGATGTTCGGGTGCAACCGGTCGACGTCAAGACTCCGGTGGCGATGGCGAAGGGCATCCGCCTGACCGATCCGCGACCGTTGGTCGTGCCGATCCTCCGCGCAGGGCTCGGCATGCTCGAGGGCATGCAGCGACTGCTGCCCACGGCCGAAGTCGGGTTCCTCGGCATGGTGCGCAACGAGGAGACGTTCGAAGCCGTCACGTACGCCGAGCGGTTGCCCGACGACCTGACGGGCCGTCAGTGCTACGTCCTCGACCCGATGCTCGCAACGGGCGGCACCCTGGCGGCGGCCATCGACTTTCTGGTGACCCGCGGCGCCAACCACATCACCGCCATCACTCTGCTCGCTGCACCTGAGGGCATCGCCCGTATGGAGAAGGAGCTCGAGGGCATCGACATCCCGGTCAACCTCGTGACGGCTGGACTCGACGAGAAGCTCAACGAGCTCGGCTACATCGTCCCGGGTCTGGGCGACGCCGGCGATCGCCTCTACGGCGTAGTCGGCTAACCAACTCGCACGTCGAGCCGACCACCCGCACGTCGAGCCGACCACCCGCACGTCGAGCGGACCACCCGCACGTCGAGCCGACCACCCGCACGTTGAGCTTGTCGAAACGTCCTTTCGACAGGCTCAAGGACCAAGGCACTCGGCTCAAGGACCAAGGCACTCGGCTCAAGGAAGGTGAGGGCTAGCGGTAGTAGCCGAAGTAGAAGATTGCCACGACAACCACGGCCAGGCCCAGGAAGATCAGCGCCTTGTTGCCCTTGTTCTCATCGTCATCGGGGCGGTCGTACTCGGGCTTGTCCACAACGGTTCTCCAATGGCTCGGGGCCGACTGAGTTGTTCCAGTACGTGCTGTCCAACGATTGCAGGGGCCCGCGCGTCACGATTCACAACGCGCGGATGATCTCCTCGACCTTGTCCTTGGCATCGCCGAACAGCATCTGGCTGTTGTCGCGGAAGAACAGCGGGTTCTGTACGCCGGCATAACCCGTCGCCATCGACCGCTTGAACACCACGACGTCGGCGGCTTCCCACACGTGCAGGACCGGCATTCCGGCAATCGGGCTGGAGGGGTCTTCGGCGGCAGCCGGGTTGACCGTGTCATTGGCGCCGATGACCAGGACCACCGAGGTGTCGGCGAAGTCGTCGTTGATCTCGTCCATCTCGAGGACGATGTCGTACGGCACCTTGGCTTCGGCGAGCAGCACGTTCATGTGACCCGGCAGGCGCCCGGCCACCGGGTGGATGCCGAAGCGCACCTCGATGTCGAGGGCGCGGAGCTTGCGGACGAGATCGGCGACCGGATACTGCGCCTGGGCGACCGCCATGCCGTAGCCGGGCGTGATGACCACAGAGCTGGCTGCCTTGAGCAGCTCGGCCGTGTCCTCCGCACTGATCTCGCGGTGCTCGCCGTAGTCCTCGTCGTCATCGGACGACGCCACGATGCCGAAGCCGCCGGCGATCACCGAGATGAACGACCGATTCATCGCCTGGCACATGATGTAGGAGAGGTAGGCACCCGAGGAGCCGACGAGTGCGCCGGTGACGATCAGGGCGTCGTTGTTGAGCAGGAAGCCCGAGGCGGCCGCCGCCCAGCCCGAGTATGAGTTGAGCATCGACACCACGACCGGCATGTCGCCGCCGCCGATCGAGGCAACGAGGTGCCAGCCGAGCAGCAGCGCCACAACGGTGACCGCGATCAGCAGACCGAGGTTGGGCGTGATGACGAACCACACCGTCAGACCGAAGAACGCGGCGAGCGCGCCGAGGTTGATGACGTTCTTGCCCGGCAGCATGAGCGGCGCCGACGAGATGCGGGCCGACAGCTTCAGGAACGCGACGATCGAGCCGGTGAACGTGACCGCACCGATGAACACGCCGATGAACACTTCGGCGTTGTGGATGTCTTCCAACGACCCCGCGAGGTGGTTGTCCTCCAAGTAGCCGTTCCAGCCGACCAGCACGGCGGCCAGGCCGACGAAGGAATGGAGCAGGGCGATCAGCTCGGGCATGCCGGTCATCTCGACGACCCGGGCCCGCCACAGTCCAATCACTCCACCGATGGCGACAGCGACGATCAGCAGGGCAATCGTGGTGCCATCGCCGATGTCAGCGACGACGCCAAAGGTCGCGGCCAACGCAATCGCCATGCCGGCGATGCCGTAGACGATGCCCTGGCGCGATGTCTCGTGCTTGGACAGGCCGGCGAGGCTGAAGATGAACAGCAGGGCCGCGACGATGTACGCAGCTGTGGCGATGCTCTGGGAATCCATCGTTGATCAGCCCTTCGAAAACATGCTGAGCATGCGTCGGGTCACGGCGAATCCACCGAAGACGTTGATGGAAGCGAGCAGGATCGCGACGAAGGAGATCGTCCGGATGACGGTGTCCTCCTGCGCTATCTGGAGCATGGCGCCGACGACGATGATTCCGGAGATCGCATTGGTGACCGACATCAGCGGTGTGTGCAGTGCGTGATGCACCTTGCCGATGACGTAGTAGCCGATGACGATCGCCAGCACGAACACCGTGAAGTGCTGCGGCAGCGGGTCGGGTGCGAACGCGTTGACCAGGAACAGCGCGAGGATGCCGATGCCGACCAGCGTGAGCTTGCGGGCTGGGGTGATCGGCTGCTTCTCCGGCTTCGGCTCGGCCTTCTCCTTGACCTTGGCGGCCGGAGCGGCTGACACCGTGATCTCCGGCGGCGGCCAGGTCTTCTCACCATCGCGTACGACGGTGATGCCGCGCTGCACGACATCGTCGAAGTCCAGGACGAGCTGGCCATCCTTCGCCGGCGTGAGCAGCTTCATCAGGTTGACGAGGTTGGTGCCATAGAGCTGTGACGACTGCGTGGGCAGGCGACCCGCGAGGTCGGTGTAGCCGATGATCGTCACGCCGTTGTCGGTGACGACGAGCTCGCCGGGCTTGGTCCCCTCGACATTGCCGCCTTGGGCTGCTGCCATGTCGACGATGACGCTGCCGGCCTTCATGCTCGCCACATCGGCGGCGGTCAGGAGGCGTGGAGCGGGACGTCCAGGTATGAGCGCGGTCGTGATGATGATGTCGACGTCAGCTGCCTGCTCCGAATAGATCTCGGCGGCACGCCGGTCGTAGTCCTCCGACGTCGCCTTTGCGTAGCCGTCGGTGCTCTGCTCGGTCTCGACGTCGACGTGGATGTATTCGCCGCCGATCGATGCGACCTGATCGGCGACCTCGGCTCGTGGGTCAGTGGCTCGTACGATCGCGCCTAGGCTGCTGGCCGTACCAATTGCCGCGAGACCTGCGACGCCGACGCCGGCGACGAGCACCTTGGCGGGAGGCACCTTGCCGGCAGCCGTGATCTGACCCGTGAAGAACCGGCCGAAGACATTGGCTGCCTCGATCACGGCGCGATAGCCGGCGATGTTGGCCATCGAGCTCAGCACGTCGAGCGACTGGGCGCGTGAGATGCGCGGCACGGCGTCCATGGCCAAGACGGTGATCGGCCTGGTGGCGAGCTCGTCGACCAGCTCTGGTTTCAGGGCCGGACTGATCAGGCTGACGAGGGTTGCCCCGTCGGTCAGCTTTGCGATCTCGGCACTGGTCGGCGCGTTGACCTTGAACACGATTTCGCTGCCCCAGGCAGGCCCGAGTGTGGCGCCGGCTTCGGTGTAGGCCTCGTCGGTGAAGCTCGCGGCCTCACCGGCACCGGGCTCGACAACGACGTCATATCCGAGGCCAATCAGCTTGCCAACGGTCTCGGGGGTCGCTGCGACCCTGGTCTCACCTGCGGTCGACTCGGCGACCACTCCTAGGACACTCACCCGGCTGAACCTATCTTCTCGTCGGCCAAACCGACCACCCCATGAGACCGGCGTCTCATTTCTAGTATCTATTTTCAGATACCGACGGTATGTTAACTCCATGACCCAGACATTCAACGGCCAGGTTGCACTCATCACCGGAGCGGCGCGCGGTATCGGTGCCGGCGTCGCTCGAGGCTTTGTCGCCAAGGGCGGCAAGGTCGCCCTCCTGGGCCTCGAGCCCGAGCTGCTGGCCGAGCTGTCGGAGGAGCTGGGCGATTCTGCGGCGTGGTGGGAAGCCGACGTGCGCGACGGTCAGGCCATGAAGGCAGCCACCGACGCCGCAGCGACACATTTCGGTCAGATCGACTTCGTCCTTGCCAACGCCGGCATTGCGTCATACGGAACGGTGCGCCAGATCGATGACGGCGCCTTCGAGCGGGTCGTCGACATCAACATCAACGGCGTGTTCCGCACGCTCAAGTACGCCACGCCCCACCTCGAGAAGACCAACGGCTACGCGCTCGTGGTCGCCTCACAGGCTTCGTTCGCGGCTCTCGCCGGACTCGCGTCGTACAACGCCAGCAAGGCCGGCGCCGAGATGCTGGCCCTCGCGTACAAGCAGGAGGTCGCGCACCTCGGCATCGACGTGGGCGTCTGCCACCCGTCGTGGGTCGACACCGACATCGTCCGCGTGGCCGAGGCCGATCTGCCCTCATTCAGGGCTGTTCGCAAGAAGCTGCCGTGGCCGGCGAACGCCACGACGACGATCGACGTCTGCATCGACCTGATCCTCAAGGGCTTCGCCAAGCGCAAGAGCCGGGTGTACGTCAAGAAGAGCGTGTTGGTCTCCAACTGGACCAAGCCGCTGCAGAACTCCCCGGCTGTCTGGCCCTACATCCGCCGTCTCGCCAACGGCACCGTGCCGCAGATGGAGAAAGAGGTCGAGGCGCTCGGCCGCTTCCACCACGCCCACACCCCCGTCACCAAGCCGGCGGAGTAGCGACGGTTTACCACGGTCCCTACCCAAACCTTGTCCGCCCGGGGGAAGTTTGCCGCGGGTGGACGACTCTTCCGTAGGGACCGTGGTAAACCGTCAATCCCGTCTAGACCGATTGGACGGAGGCGGCGAGGCTGACCATGTGGCCCAGCCTCGCGACCTCCGACGCCAGGAACTCGGGTCCGCCGTGTCGGCCGACGACCACGACGAAGCGATGGCCGCTGCGGTCCTTGGCCGGGCACGCCGCCAGCACGGTCGAGTCCCATGCCTCGAGCTCCGGGAGCGTCTTGGCCGAACGGATGGCCAGCCACGCGTTCGCTTCCGGCACGAGCTTCGGCGCTGTCGAGGACTTCGACATCACCGCGACCTTGCCGTCCACCTTGTGCAGCGCCATCGCCCAGTCCGTCCGGAATGTCACCGGCATGGCCTTCACGAGCTCGGCGATCGCATGGGCCGGATCGGCGGTGAATGTCTCGACGGCTTCGAGATCCATGCTCAAGTTGGCGCCGGCGTTGTAGCGCGAGATCCAGTGAACTCGTACGCCGTCGAGCGTGTGGCAGGCCGTGATCAACGCGTCGGGCATCAGTCTGGGCGGCAGCTCGAGCAGGACGTCATCGACGACTCTCCCGCCGGCTTGGCGCTCCACGATCTCGATCGCCTCGATGTCCGCGCCGGCGCCACCCAACGCCGTCGCCAGTGCGCCCAGTGACCCGGGTACGTCCGGGAGCTCGACCCTCAGCAGGAACGCCATGCGGCCATTGTCCCCGCCCAATATTGCGTTCGCGTTACACAGGTACCGTGGCCGCCGTGAACACCCGCACAGCATTCCGCACCGTTGCCATCGCCGAAGCCATCTCTTGGGCCGGACTTCTCATCGCGATGTTCCTCAAATGGGTCGTGGCCGCCGATCCGCATGCCGGGGCCGAGGGCGGCGTGCCGATCATGGGGCCGATCCACGGTGGGATCTTCATCGCGTATGTCGTCATGTGCTTCGTCGCTCGTCGAGCGTTCAGCTGGAGCATCACGACGACGCTGCTGGCCCTGGCCGCCAGCATCCCGCCATTCTTCACGTACGTCTTCGAGGTGTTCGCCGACCGCAAGGGCCTGATCGGTCAGACCGTCGCCGACTCCACGTCACGCTGACTGAGCTTCACGTACGCCGAGGCGAGGCCCAGCGCGATCGCCAGCACCACGAGGCACGCGATGGCAACGAACACGCCACCATGCTCGGCCACGTCGAGGAAGTCATAGGGGACGGGGCCCGTCTTGGTCGCCGTGAGCGTGAAGACCGGCTCGGCAACCTCGGCCCGGATCAGCGTGTAGGTGAGCCAAGCCAGCGGCCACACCACGAACCACAACGCATGCTTGTCGAGACGCGTCCGCGGCTTGAACAGCACGAACCCCAGAACCGACATGACCGGGACGACGTAATGGAAGATCTTGTCGTACCACCACTCGATGCCGTCGAAGTTGGCATTGCCGGCGAGCAGAATCGCGTACACGACACCCGTGACCGTGATGCCGACCAGACCTGCCAGCCGTACGATCGCGAACGCCCTGCCACCGCGATCAGGCCGCAGCGCAATCAGCACCGAGGTGACCAACATCAAGATGTTGGACTGGATCGTGAAGTAGCTGAACAGGTTGACCATGTCGCGATCGTCATTGGCGGACAAGATGGTCTGCCCGACCAGGGCGAAGGCCGCGAAGGCCGCGATCAGAGCGTGCCAAAGACGAATCATGGAGCCGAGACTAGCGGCCGAACTCGGCAATCTCAGCGAAGGGGATTGAAGCTCGACAGCAATCCGGCCTTCTCACCGCGAGCGATCTGCGCCGCCAGCAGCTTTCCGCTCAAGGGTCCGAGAGCGATGCCCCACATGCCGTGGCCGCCCGAGACGAACACCCGAGGCGACTTCGTCGCACCGACCAGCGGCAGGCCGTCGGCCGTGCACGGTCGCGCGCCGACCCACTCGTCCGTACGGGCCTCCCAGTCGACGCCGGTCAGCATGGGGCGTGCGGCGGCGACGATCGCCTTGACGCGACGCGGGTCGAGCGGTGCATCGGGCTTGCGGAACTCCATCATCCCGGCGACCCGGAGCCCGTCGCCGAGCGGCGTGCAGGCCACCCGCTGGGCCGGTAGGTAGATCGGCGCGACCGGCATGTGCTCGGGCTGCACGGTGAAGCTGTAGCCACGGCCGGCTTGGACAATCGTCCGGACCCCGTGGTCGCGAGCCAGCGATCCGAGCCAGGTGCCGGTGGCGATCACGACCGCATCGGCGCGCATCGACGGGCCGCCCTTGATCTCGAGCTCGACACCCGAGCCACTGTCGGAGATGTCGCGTACGTCCCCCGCCACGATCTCGCCGCCCCGCTCCCGTACGGCGTCGGCGAGCGCGTGGACGTAGCGGCCCGGATTGATGAAGCGCTGATCGTCCAGCCGTATGCCGCAGGTCACCGCCTCGCCCAGCGCCGGCTCGAGCGCGTGGATCTCCTCACCCGTGAGCAACGTGAACGCGGTGTGACCGCCGAGCTCGTCGACGTGATGGAACTCGTCGATCAGCACCTGGCGATCCGCTTCGGAGGCGAACGCGGCAAGGAACGGCTCGGCCTGCTTCGTCGGCTCGCTCAGCCCCTCGATCTCGTCGAAGGTCGCAAGCGCCACGGCGTTGGCCTGGTTGAACACGCTCATCGTCGATCGCCACTTCGAGGGCGTGCAGTGCCGGGTGAAGTCGGCGAGAAACTTGAGCAGCCGAGGGTTGGTCGTGAGCGGTATGTAGACCGGTGACGACGAGCTCAGCGTCGCCTTGATCCCCCCGGCGAGGATGGCCGGATCGGGAAGAGGGAGGGTGAGCGCAGGCGCCAGCCACCCCGCGTTGCCCCACGACGAACCGGCCGCGACACCGCCGCGGTCGACAACTGTGACGCGCACACCCTCGCGCTGCAGGAACCAGGCGGTCGACAGTCCGACCATTCCGGCACCGATGACGATGACATGATCTGGTCGCGGGCTCATGCCCCCATTGTGCGCATGCCCGGAGGCGTAGAGTCAGAGGTCGGCAGTTCGCCGTACTGCGGGAGGAGTCGACGTGCCAGTGGATGACCACCACACACTGGGCCGATTCGCCACGGTCCTGGCGTCGCTCAGCCGCGAGGAGTCACTGCACAACCGAGTGTGCGAGGCGTCGCGCTTGATGCTCGACGCCGACGGCGCAGCGCTGACTCTCGACTACGCCGGGGAGACTCGACTGACTGTCTGCAGCACCGACGATGTGTCGCGCCAGCTGGATGACCTCCAGGATGTGGTCGGCGAGGGCCCGGGCTACGAAGCGGCTCGCACCGGGTCTGTGGTGATTGCCCGACTCGGCGACAGTCAGGAGCGCCGCTGGTTGCTGCTCGACGAACGCCTCGACGAGATCCCATTTGAGGGGACCGTGATCGCAGTTCCGCTCACCGCCGAGGAAGTCGTCCTCGGCGTCATGACGCTCCACCGATCGCACCCGCAACACGAGGACGACACGTCCCTGGCCAAATTTCTCGGTGTCACGGTCGGCACCGCGCTCCTGAACGATCCGCACGTCACCGAGGACGGGAAAGCGCTGACCGAGGCGTGGGGATCCCGGGCTCAGATCCACCAAGCCACCGGCATGGTGGTCGCGCAGGTCGGCGTGCGAGCCGAAGACGCGCTGGCTCTGCTGCGCGGACAGGCTTATGCACGCAACCTCTCACTGTCTGAGGTCGCATTCGAGATAATCGAGCGCCGCATCAATTTCCGCGACTTCACGATAAGGGGCGACTGACATGCATTCCGCACAAGCCACCCAAGCCCTGGCGCAAGCCTCTGCTGCGTTGGTCGACGAACACGACGTACCCGGTTTCCTCGCCACCCTTCTGGCGAGCGCCCAGGACGTGCTCGGCGCTGATGCCAGCGGCATCCTGGTCGCGGATGGCCAAAGTCTGGAGCTCCTGGCGGCGTCAAGTCACGATGCGGCCGAGCTGGAGCTGCATCAGGCGCAGTTCCAGGAGGGCCCGTGCGTTGGTGCGCTCAAAGCCATGAGCTCGGTGTCCGTCAGTGGTTCGTCCGAGCTCGTACGGACGTGGCCGCACATCGGGCCGATGATCGTCTCCTCAGGCTATGAGTTCGTTCATGCGGCGCCGTTGCGATGGCACGGCACAGCGCTCGGCGCTCTCGGCATCTTCCGTTCGTCCGACACACCGTTCACCGACGAGGAAGAGGTGGTGGCGCAGGCATTCGCCGACATCGCCACGCTCCTGATCGTCCAGACCGAACGCGTCGACCTCGCCCAGACGATGCAGCGCATCCGGGAGGCGTTGGCGACCCGGGTCGTGATCGAGCAGGCCAAGGGTGTCATCGCCGAGCTCGAGGGCGTCCCGGTCAACCGGGCATACGCACTCCTCATCGAGCGAGCAGCCGCGACAGGCGTCAACCTCACCGCCGTGGCACGCTCAATCGTCGAAGGCGCACAGCGCCCCACCGACTGACGTCAGTGATTGCGCAGGGCCTTGATCAGCTCGTCCTTGTTCTTGTCCGAGTAGTTCGACAGGCCCAGCTCCTTGGCACGTTTGCGCAGATCAGGCACCGTCCAGTCGTCGTATGACCCTGACTCGCCACCCCGTCTGCCGACCGCGGACTTGCCCTCAGCGGCAGCGGCATTCGATATGCGGGCGGCCTTCTCCTTGGATGCGCCTTCCTCGCGCAGGTCCTCATACATGTCCGGCTTCTTCAGGCTCGCGTTCTTCTTTCCTGGCATGGTGATTCCCCTTTCGGTCGTCATCTCAAAAGACTGGTTTGCCCCCGGTCACGCCGAGCACGGTGCCCGAGACATAGCTGGCGTCTGACTCCGAGGCGAGAAACACGAATGCCGGAGCCACCTCAGCCGGCTGGCCGGCGCGCCCCAGCGGCGTGTCCTGGCCGAACTTCTCGAGCTTCTCGTTGAACTGGGTCGCCGGCTGCAGGGGTGTCCAGATCGGTCCGGGCGCGACCGCGTTCACGCGGATCCCCTTTTCGCCGAGATCGCCGGCGAGATTGACCGTGACGTTGTTGATCGCGGCCTTGGTCGATGCATAGTCCAGCAGCGTGGGCGACGGGTCGTACGCCTGGATCGAGCTGGTGTTGATGATGGCCGACCCGGGCCCAAGATGCGGCACCGCGGCACGCGTGATCCAGAACAGCGCCTGCAGGTTTGTCGTGATGACCCGATCCAGACGTTCGTCGGTGATCTCTTCGATGCCCTGTGCACGCGCCCATTGGAAGCCGGCATTGTTGACGAGGATGTCGAGCCCACCCAGCCCTTTCACGGCGTCCTCGACCGTGCGGCTGCACACGTCGCTCGTACGCAGATCGGCTTCGATCGGCAAGACCTTGCCCGGCTCCGGGTCCAGCACTGCACAGGTCGCCTCGGCGTCCTGCCTCTCATCGGCGAGGTAGGTGAACGCGACGTCGGCTCCCTCTCTCGCGAAGGCGATCGCAACCGCGCGTCCGATGCCGGAGTCGCCTCCGGTGATCAGTGCGCGTCGGCCGGTGAGCCGGCCGGACCCGCGGTATGACTTCTCGCCGTGATCAGGCACCGGGTCCATGGCGTCGGTGAGTCCCGGCGGTTCCTGCTGCTGCGCGGGAAATCCCCTCGACAACTCTGGAGGTGTCTCAATCGTGTTCGTCATACACATGGGTGTGCCCTCAACCTGTCCGATTAAACGGCAACTAAGTTGAGGGCATGGACGAACACGTGCGCGGTGCCCACCACGTCGAGCGCATCGGCTCGTCACGCCTTTTCGTTGAACCACCGGTTCGCTTCAACGGCCGCACGGCGCTGCGCTCAGACACCTACGTCGGCGCGTTCACCAGCTTTGGTCGCGACGTCGAGGTGCAGGATGCTCGCATCGGCCGCTACTGCGAGATCGCTCCCGGATGCCTCCTCGGTGCGACCGGGCATCCGTTGACCTGGCTGAGCATCAGCGCGTTCCAGTACAAGCAGGCTGCATGGGGGTGGCACCCGTCGGCTGCCGACGGGGAGGTCATCGACCCCGAGGCCGACGGACGTCCATCGTTTCGCGGCAGCACCGCCGTCATCGGCAATGACGTCTGGATCGGAGCCAATGTTGTCGTGCTGAGCGGGGTGACGGTCGGCGACGGCGCAGTGCTGGCCGCCGGCTCAGTCGTGACGAATGACGTCGCTCCCTACACAATCGTCGGCGGAGCACCTGCCAAGACCATCAAGGCTCGCGTGCCCGATGCGACACGCGACGAGCTCCTCGAGATCCGGTGGTGGCGCTTCTCGCCCAATCAGCTGGCCGGCATCCCGTACGACGACCTCACAGCGTCCGTCGATGCGCTCCGCCCACGCATCGAGTCTCTCGAGCCGTACGAGCCGGGATTCGTCGAGAGTGTGAAGGCGACGGCCGGGCCAGCATCCAAACGGCCGCGCATCTTCGGGCGCTGACGCCCGCGCTGGCATTCGAGCCCCGCTCGCGGTTCACTTGACACATGCGATCGATCTGGAAGGGCGCCATCAGCTTCGGGCTGGTCAACGTGCCGATCAAGCTCTACAGCGCGACCGAGAGCCACGACGTCTCCCTGCACCAGGTCCACAACGAGGATGGCGGCCGCATCCGCTACCAGCGCCGATGCGAAGTGTGCGAGAAGGTCGTGCCCTACGAGGACATCGACAAGGCATATGACGACGGCTCGCGCACCGTCGTGCTGACCGACGAGGACTTCAAGTCGTTGCCCGCCGAGTACACCCGCGAAATTGAAGTGCTGGAGTTCGTGCCGGACGACCAGATCGACCCGATCCGCTACGACCGCAGCTACTTCCTCGAACCCGAGGACAAGGCACTCAAGCCGTACGTGCTGCTCCGCAAGGCACTCGAGGACTCCGATCGTACGGCGATCGTCACCTTCGCGATGCGACAGAAGACCCGCCTCGCGGCCCTTCGCGTACGCGACGGCGTGCTGATCCTGCAGACGATGCTGTGGGACGACGAGGTCAGGGCGGCCGACTTCCCGATCCTCGACGAGACGGTCCGCATCAGCGCCAAGGAGCGCGACATGGCAGCCCAGCTCGTCGACTCGCTGGCCGCCGACTTCCAGAGCTCAGACTTCAAGGACGACTACCAGGAGCAGCTGCGCACCCTCGTCGAGGCCAAGCTCG
Source organism: uncultured Actinomycetota bacterium (assembly GCA_963760105.1). GTDB lineage: Bacteria > Actinomycetota > Actinomycetes > Propionibacteriales > Nocardioidaceae > Aeromicrobium. Next base: position 268,946 of record CAVXBP010000010.1, on the reverse strand, counting down.
AGAAGGGGGAGTCGCTCGACACGGAGGCAACGTTCGGCGAGAAGCCTGAAGATGAGGACGGCGGAGAGGTCGTCGATCTGATGGAGGCGCTCAAGCGCAGCGTCGAGCGCAAGAAGACCACCAAGAAGACGGCGTCGAAGCCGGCTAAAAAGTCCGCGGCCCGCAAGAGGGCCTGAGGCCTCTCAGCTCAGCTGACAACTTCTCCCTGCGGGGGAGCCGCCGCCAGGTTGACGTCGGGTGATGTCCGGTGCTCCACGATCCACGACGCGACGTCGCGCAGCTTGATGTTGTGGTGCTGGGACTGACGTCGCAAAAAGTCGAAGGCGCGATTGGCATCGAGGTCATAGCGCTCCATCAGGATGCCCTGGGCCTGACCGATCAACTTGCGGGCGTCGATCGCGACGTGAAGACCCTGCTCGTTGTGGGCCGCGGCCAAGGCGACGGACGCGTGTGTCACGAAGATCGAAGCGACCGCGACATCGTCATCATCGAAGGCGTCGGTGCGCTCGGAATACAGGTTGAGCGAGCCATAGCGTCGGCTCCGCGTCTCGAGCCGCAGGCTCAGGACACTGTTCATGCCCAGCTCGGCAACTCCCGGTCCCCATGCCGGCCATCGCAGATCGGCTTTGACGTCATTCGACAGGTAGAGCGGACCTCCCTCGATGGCATCGAGACACGGTCCCTCATCGAAGATGATCTGCAGGTTGTGCGACTCACCGACACGGCTTGATGTGGCCGCAGCGGTCTCGATCTGGTTGCGCCCTCGCACCAACATGATCCCCGCGTCATCGCAGCTCGTCGCCGCTTTCGCGAACTCCGCAATGCGCTCGATTGTGCGCTCGGCAGTGGGCTCGTCATGAAGCTCCAACGCCATCTCAGAAAAAAACGAAGTGTCCATCGCTCACTCCCCGTTTAAACTCGATTTGCTGGACTTCGATTCGAATTGCGGCATAAGGAAACCACAACTTCCCGCGATTACCTAGAGGGCGCCGTTTGACTCCTCGATCGTGGGGTATGAGATTTGTGATCGGCCGCTCCCAGTGAGCCGGCAGTGACTGAGAGGAACGTCGGATGACCGACCGACCAAGCCCACTATCCACGCCGATTCGAGGTGCCGTGCCAGCCACCATCACATTGTTCGGAGACAACGACCATGTCGACCATGCCCTGAGTGAGGAGCTAGGTCGTCGAGGCTGTCGGACGCACGCCGTGAGCGTCGAGACCGGTTGGCTGAGATCAGCACGCAACGTCATCGCCAGGCTCGACACGAACGCGGGTCAACGCGCGATCGAGGGGCTGGTCAGCGGAGGACAGCCGCGCGCGCGAGTCGTCGCCGTGTGCGAGCAGCCCGCGGATGAGCAGGAATCCCTCCGCCTCCAGAAGTTGTGCCAGGAGTGCGGACGGCATCACGACGTGTCGCTGATCTGGCACTCGGCTGTCCCCGATGTCACCAACGGGGAGCCGCGTCCCGCCGACCAGCTCGCAGTGTCAGTCGTCGACGAGGTCTCCACCAAGATCAACGACGGCGACGACTCCCCGTTCACCGCACGTTTCGTCGACCTCGGCTGACTCAGGCTGCGGGCGACAGCGCCGCAGCACGCAACCTGTCCAGCACCTTTGAAAGACGGCGCGACACCTGCATCTGGCTGACGCCAATGATCGCCGCGATCTCCTGCTGAGTCTTGTCCTCGATGAACCGAAGACGCAGCAGCTCTCGTTCGTCGTCGTTGAGCTGCTGGCACAGCGGAGCGATGGTGACCCACTCCTCGATGAAGTCGAAGGCGTCCTCCTCGCTCGCGAGCGATTCCCCGAGCGGGCGGCCGTCGGTACGCATCGGCTGGTCCAGTGAGGACGGCGAGAAGCAGCTGCGCGCAGCCAACGCCTCACGAATGTCGGACACCTCGGACTGGAGCTCCTCAGCCAGGTCTTCATCCTGCGGTGCTCGCGAGTCCGAATGCATGCGGCGCTCGGTGGCGGCCGCGATGTCGGCCTGGAGCTGCTGGATCCGGCGAGGAGGGCGTACGCCCCAGCAGTGATCCCTGAAGTACTTCTTGATCTCGCCGAGAATCGTGACCGTGGCGAATGGGACGAACTCGCCGCGGTCGTGGTTGAAGCCTCGGATGGCCTTGAGCAAAGCGAAGTTGGCCACCTGGATGAGGTCCTGGCGGTCGGCGCCGCGACCCGCATAGCGGTTCGCCAGATGCGAGGCGAGGCTCAGGTAGCGCTGGACAAGCTCGTCCTCCAGGACGGCTCGCTCCTGGCCAGTTGCTTGAGCGGCCTTCTGGAGCAGTTCGGTGGTGTCGTCAACAAGGTGTACGGGAGCTGCAATCACGGGAAACTCCAAAGAGTCGAAACCGTGCACGGCTTTTGCTCAACCGGCGGCTACTACTGTGGCATCAGTTTCCGTGAAGTGCAAGCATTTTGTGGCCACGAATCACTAGTTTTTCTAGTTCTTTGTGACTAGTCCCCGCCTGAGTGGTCGGAGATACGCTGCTGAAGCCCGAGCATAGGCGAAATACCGATAGAAACGGTAGAGACGGAAGGGATCAAGATGGCCGATGCGCCACAGACCGTGTCCGTCGCGGGCCATCGCCTTCGCCTGACCAACCCCGACAAGGTCATCTACCCCGCCACCGGTACGACCAAGGCCGAGGTCATCCACTACTACGTGGAGATCGCACCGATACTGCTGCCGCACCTGGCTGACCGAACCGTCACCCGCAAACGCTGGGTCGACGGCGTTGGAACCGCGGACAAGCTCGGCTCGGTCTTCTTCGAGAAGAACCTTCCCGACTCGGCGCCGAGCTGGATCCGCCGGGTGACGATCCAGCACAGCAAGGACACCAAGGACTACCCCGTGTTCAACAGCGCTGCCGCGCTGGCCTGGGCAGGACAGGTTGCCGCGCTTGAGCTCCACGTGCCGCAATGGAAGGTCAACCGCCGGGGCACACCCCAGAACCCCGACCGACTCGTGCTCGACCTCGACCCTGGCCCCGGCGCGGGGCTGGCCGAGTGTGCCGAGGTCGCCCGGGTCGCGCGCACGATGCTGAACGACATCGGCCTCGACGCCGTACCTGTCACCAGCGGGAGCAAGGGCATCCACTTGTACGCCGGGCTCGACGGCTCGCAGGACGCCGACTACGTCAACGCGTTCGCCAAGGAGCTCGCCCGTGCCCTCGAGTCGGAGCTGCCAGATCTCGTCGTCAGTGACATGCGCAAGAGCCTTCGTCAGGACAAGGTGCTCGTCGACTGGAGCCAGAACAACGCCTCCAAGACCACGATCGCTCCTTACTCCCTGCGCGGAACGCTGGAGCCGTTCGTCGCCGTACCGCGTACGTGGAAGGAGCTCGCGAGTCCAAAGCTGGCTCACCTGACGTTCGATGAGGTGCTGGCCCGGATGAAGCGGCGCAAGGATCCGATGGGCGATCTGGTCGGGCCGACTCCATCCACCGACCGCCTCGTCGACTACCGCTCCAAACGCGACGGAGCCAAGACACCCGAGCCGGTGCCGATCGGCAGTCCCGTCGTCGGCGACGGCAATGTCTTCGTGATCCAGGAACACCACGCCAGCGCACTGCACTGGGACTTCAGGCTCGAGCACGAAGGCGTACTGGTCTCGTGGGCGCTGCCCAAAGGGGTGCCGACCGATCCGGCCAAGAACCATCTCGCGGTGCAGACCGAGGACCATCCACTCGAGTACGCAACCTTCGAGGGCACGATCCCGAAGGGTGAGTATGGCGCCGGCACGTCGATGATCTGGGACACCGGCACCTACGAGCTCGAGAAGTGGCGCGACGACGAGGTCATCGTGACGTTGACGGGCACCAAGCCGGGAGGCCTCGACGGCACCCGCAAGTTCGCGCTCATCAAGACCGGCAAGAACTGGCTGATCCACCTCATGCAGGACAAGCCAAGAACATCCAAGGCCACCAGTGGCGCCGGCGTCGGCAGAGCCACCCGAGCCACAAAGTCGACAAATAGCCTTTCGGCGAAGTTCGTCCCTCCCATGCTGGCGACCCTCGGGAGCGTGGGCGACCTGGATGACGAGTCCGACTGGGCCTTCGAGATGAAATGGGACGGCATCCGGGCCATCTCGGTGGTCGACGGTGAAGACATCGCACTGTTCACCCGCAAGGGCAACGACGTCACGGTGGCCTATCCCGAGGTCGTCGAAGCTTTGGCGGCACTCGAGCTTCGGGACGCGATCCTCGACGGCGAGATCGTTGCGCTCAACGATGCCGGCGCACCCGACTTCGGGCTCCTTCAGCAGCGCATGGGGTTGACCAAACCGGCAGAGGTCGAGGCGGCAGCTGAGCGCGTTGAGGCGACCTACATGGTGTTCGACCTGCTCGCGGACCATGGCCAGGGCATGCGCAACGAACACTATGTCGACCGTCGCGCCGCCCTCCTCGCGCTGGACGTCGACGACGGGCACACGATCCTGGTGCCGCCGGCATACGAGGGGACGCTTGCCAAGGCCATCGCATCGAGCAAGAAGCTCGGCCTCGAAGGTGTCATCGCGAAGCGGCGTGCGAGTCGATATGTCGGTGAGAAGCGGTCGTCATCATGGGTCAAGATCAAGCACCAGCGAATGCAGGAGGCCGTCATCGGCGGCTGGAAGGGCGGCACCGGCTCACGTGCGGGCACGATCGGGTCGTTGCTGCTCGGCATACCGGGAGATGGCGGTCTGCAGTACGTCGGCAAGGTCGGCACCGGGTTCACCCAGCGCGCGCTCGACGACCTCATGAAGACGCTCACGCCGCTCGAACGCAAGACGAGCCCCTTCGTCGATGCACCCAAGGAGGTCGAGCGTGATGCGCACTGGGTGACTCCCAAGATCGTGGGCGAAGTCGCCTTCGGCGAGTGGACTCATGGGGGAAACATGCGTCATCCAAGCTGGCGTGGGGTACGTACTGACAAGGCGCCGGCCGACGTTCGGCTGGAATGAGAGCCACCAGCCTGCGACGATGGGCCACACGGCGCGTCCATGAGACCCGAGGAGAGCACATGAAGTTCAAGAAGCGTTCCATCCGCGACAAGATCGAAGGACAGCTCGACGAGCTCGTCGATCAAGCCAAGGACCTGCGACAAGATGTCGTCGACCGTGCGCCCGGCGTCCGAGACCAGATCATGGACCGACTGCCCGACCGCGACGAGCTGATGGACATGCTGCCCGACAAGAAGCAGCTGCTCGATCTTCGCGATGACCTCTTTGAACGCCTCCCCGAAGGGCGTGGCCGACCGCGTCCCGGAGAAGGCCAAGCCCAAGAAGAAGCGCTCCAAGCTCAAGAAGGTCGCCGTCTTCGGTGTGATCGCAGGTGCGGGTGCCGCGGCGGTCGCCACCGCGAGGCGCCTTGCCGGCAACACGCCGACACCGTCCTACACGCAGCCGCGACCCACGCCGACCCCGAAGCCGGCTCCCGCCAAGACAGCACCGTCGGCGGCACCGGCAGCGAAGAAGGCCGCTCCGGCCAAGAAGACCGCCGCGAAGAAGGCGGCCCCGGCCAAGAAGGCCGCTCCCGCCAAGGCTGCGACGCCAAAACCAGCCGCTCCCACCGATTCGGCCGGCCCTGCCAAGAAAGCCACCTGACACAACGCAGACGAACAAACGCTGGCGCTGATTCGCGTTCGGCTCCTACGATCAACCATGCGTGAAGATCTGCATGCACAGATGGTCGCCGGGATCGCGGTGCTCACCGAGCACAGCGATCGCGGCGTGGTCGAGGAGCGCGACGGCGTCACGGTGACGTCCGTCGGCCGCGGCGACGACGAGTTCAACACGGCGTGGGTGGGTCGGGTGCCGAGTGATCCCGCGGCCACGGGGTCGTGGTGTCTGGAGACCCTGCGCGCAACCGGCCGACCCCACATGATGCAGATCCCCGCGCCGATGACCGAGGCGCTGATGCCCGCACTGCGAGCGGCCGACTATCGGCGCGTGGAGCAGGTGCCGGCGATGGAGCTGCTGATCGGTGCGGCCTCGACGCCAGCTCTGCCGCATGGGCTGACCGCAACTGTCGTCGAACCTGACGAATTCGATCGTTGGCTCACTGCCGTTGCCATCGGGTTCGGTGCGCCGGGCCAGTCGCCCGATCCCGAGGACAACGCGCTGCCTTCCACCCTGATCGATGACCCGCGAATCGCCTGCGTACAGGTGCACCAGAGCGGGCACGACGAACCGGTCGGCACTGCGGTCGCCGTCCTGTGGGAGCACACTGCTGGGATCTATGCGGTCACCACTCACCCCGAGCACCGGCGCCAAGGCATCGGCGCGGCCGCGACGTGGGCTGCCATTGGAGTCGCCGCCGAGCGCGGAGCCACCCATGCGTTCCTCCAGGCCACCGCGATGGGTGAGCCGGTCTACCGGCGCATGGGGTTCGAGACCTTGGTCGCGTACGACCGATTCGCACCCGCCAACTGACCCAAACGGGGATGTTGCGCGCCCGGAGAGATTCGAACTCCCAACCTTCTGATCCGTAGTCAGATGCTCTATCCGTTGAGCTACGGGCGCCCACCCCGAAGGGCCTCGCTGATTCTAGCGTGGCCCAGAGCCGAGCGAAAATCCGGCCGGATGGGTCCGGCGCGAAGCAGCAGGATGTGACCATCTTCACCCGGCGCCCCTTAGCCAGAAATGGCCGTCCCGCGTAGAGTCAGTTGATCGTCAACGCCCGTCGTTGGCGGAGAAATCACACATCAGCTGTCCCGGTCACCCGTCCCGGGAAGTGCGAATCAATGCGCTTGGTTCGCGATGCGCGAGAAGGAAAAGTTCACACATGCCTGTAGAGACCACCACGACATACCGTTCGTCCTACGCCAAGCTCCAGAGCTGGGTCGACGAAGTAGCCGCCCTCACCAAGCCCGCCGACATCTACTGGTGTGAGGGATCACCCGAAGAGTGGGTCTCCATCACCGACAAGCTCGTCGAGGCAGGCACCTTCAAGCGCCTCAATGCCGAGAAGAAGCCCAACTCGTTCTACTGCGCATCCGACCCCAATGACGTTGCACGCGTCGAGGACCGCACCTACATCTGCTCGGTCGACGAGAAGGACGCAGGCCCCACCAACAACTGGATGGCGCCCGACAAGATGAAGCAGATCATGAAGGGTCTGTACGACGGCTGCATGCAGGGCCGCACGATGTACGTGATCCCGTTCGTCATGGGTCACCTCGAGTCCGACAACCCGATGTTCGGCATCGAGATCACCGACTCCGCCTACGTCGTCGCCTCGATGACCGTCATGGCCCGCATCGGCAAGGACGTCCTCAACAAGATCGAGGAGACCGAGGCCGACTACGTGCCCGCGCTCCACTCGTTCGGCGCCCCGCTGGCCGACGGCCAGGCCGACGTCAAGTGGCCGTGCAACGACACCAAGTACATCGTGCAGTTCCCCGAGGAGCGCATGATCTGGTCGTACGGCTCCTCGTACGGCGGAAACGCCCTGCTCGGCAAGAAGTGCTACGCACTGCGCATCGCCTCGGTGATGGGCCGCGACAACGGCTGGATGGCCGAGCACATGCTGATCCTCAAGCTCACCAACCCCGAAGGTGTCGTCAAATACATCGCCGCAGGCTTCCCCAGCGCGTGTGGCAAGACCAACCTCGCGATGGTCGAGCCGACCATCCCGGGCTGGAAGGTCGAGACGATCGGCGACGACATCGCCTGGATCCGCGTCGGTGCTGATGGCCGCCTGTATGCCGTCAATCCCGAGTTCGGCCTGTTCGGCGTCGCGCCGGGCACCGGCTGGGACACCAACGCCAACGCGATGCGCACGATCGAGCAGGGCAACTCGGTGTTCACCAACGTCGCATTGACCGACGACGGTGACATCTGGTGGGAGGGCATGACGGACGAGCCGCCGGCCCACCTCACCGACTGGAAGGGCAATGACTGGACTCCCGAGAGCGATCAGCTCTCGAGCCACGCCAACAGCCGCTTCTGCACCCCGATCAAGCAGTGCCCGATCCTGGCCGACGAGTACGACGACCCCAACGGCGTCCCGCTCGACGCGATCCTGTTCGGTGGTCGCCGCAAGACGACCATCCCCCTGGTCACCGAGGCCCGCGACTGGACCCACGGAACGTTCATGGGCGCCACGCTCTCCTCGGAGACCACGGCCGCTGCCACCGGCGCCGTCGGCGTCGTACGCCGCGACCCGATGGCGATGCTGCCGTTCATCGGCTACGACGCCGGTGACTACTTCGGTCACTGGATCAACATGGCCAAGAACAACGACGAGACGAAGTTCCCCAAGATCTTCTACGTCAACTGGTTCCGCCGCGACGAAGACGGTGGCTTCCTGTGGCCAGGATTCGGCGAGAACAGCCGCATCCTCAAGTACGTCATCGACCGCGTCGAGGGCAAGGTCGAGGCGCACGAGACGCCGATCGGCTTGGTGCCCCCGGCATCATCGATCGACACCGACGGACTCGATGTCACTCCCGAGCAGCTCGACAAGGCGCTCGAGGTGAACGTCGACGAGTGGCGTGCCGAGATCCCGCAGATCAACGAGTGGTTCGAGAAGTTCGGCGACACCCTGCCGACTGTCCTGTGGACTGAGCTCGATGGCCTGAAGGCCCGCCTCGAAGCCTGAGCAGATGATGGGTGGCCCGGACCTCGGTCCGGGCCACTTCTGCGTCGGGGGTCCAAGATCCTTGAGCCTGTCGAAAGGACCCTTCGGTCGCAGAGCTCCCTCCCGCGACTTCGTCGCTAGGGACCGGTCAACTCGGTCCTTGAGCCTGTCGCTAGGACCCTTCGGTCGCAGAGCTCCCTCCCGCGACTTCGTCGCTAGGGACCGGCGAACTCGATCCTTGAGCCTGTCGAAAGGACCCTTCGGTCGCAGAGCTCGGAGGCTAGGCGCCCATGATGGCGAGCTCGCGATCGATGGGCTCCTTGAGCAGACGCTCCTCGTTGCGGCGACCCGACACCGACGGGATCGTGAGTCCGGCAGCGGCTGCCAGCACCATCGTGCCGGCCAGCACCAGGAAGCCGATCGTGTAGCCGCGCTCGTGCGGCAGTCCGTTGGCGAACACGTGAGCCGTCACGATGCTGGCCATCACCGCCGAGCCGATCGATCCGCCGATCGTACGAATGTTGGTGTTCATGCCGCTGGCCACGCCGGTCTGCTCGGGGGGAACGGCAGCGACGATCAGGGTGGCGAGGCAGGCGAACGCGAGACCGACGCCCAGACCGGTCAGCCCGGCCGAGATCATCAGCTGGGCCTTCGTGTCGTGCACCAGCGCAGTGAGCGTCATGCCAAAGCCGGCGATCAGGCAGCCGGCCACCACCACGGTCTTGGGACCGATCCGGCGAGCGATGGGAGCCGAGACCAAGCCCGTCAGGAACGACGCAACCGCCATCGGCAGCAGCACCAGGCCCGACTCGGTGACGGTCGCTCCCAGTCCGTAGCCGGCTGACGTCGGCGTCTGGATGAATTGCGGCAGGAAACCGAACGACGCATACATACCAACACCGACCAGCAGCGCCACGAGGTTGGTCGTCCACACACCCTTGAGCTTCATCATGTGCATGTCGATGAGCGGCACGGGTACGCGATGCTCCAACGCGATCCAGGCCGCTGCGATGACTGCCGCCACCGCGATGAGACCGATGAACTTCGGCGAGCCCCAACCCCACTCGTGGGCCTGGCTCAGGGCAAACAGCAGGGAGACGAGCCATCCCGACAGCAGGAGGGCCGGGAGGATCGGGATGCGACCGGGCGTACGGACGGGCGACTCCGGGATGAACACCGCCGCTCCAACCGCTGCGCACGCCGTGACGATCATCGGCAGCCAGAACAGCCATGCATAGCCCAAGCCGTTGACGATCGGTCCGGCGACGACGATGCCGACGCCGAATCCGACCGCGCCGAGGGACGCGATGAAGCTGACCGCGCTGGCCACCTTTGCCTCGGGGAACTCGTCGCGAATGATGCCGAACGACAGCGGGAACACCCCACCGCCAATGCCCTGGACGACGCGCGCGGCGATCATCACACCGATGGTCGGCGCGAGGGCTGCGACCAGAGAACCGATGGAAAGAGCCGCGAGCGAGAAGACCAGCATGCGCTTCTTGCCGACCGCGTCACCGAGACGGCCCATGATCGGCGTGAAGACCGAGGCCGACAACAGATAGGCCGTCAGCACCCAGGTGACCGTGCTCTGATCGGTGTCGAGCTCCTGCTCAATGCTCGACAGAACGGGAACCGTCATCGACTGCATCAGCGCGAACGAACCGACAGCAATCGCGAGCAGGGCGAACGAGACCCAATAGTGGGTGCGGCGGGTGGGTGCGGACACAGGTGAACCTTCGCGAAAGTGTGGGACGCGGGCGGGCCCGCCTTGCCACATTACGTCGGGATTCAACCAACCCCACGAAACGTGGTGCGGCTCACGTGAAACGCGTTTCAGCTCAGCAGATTGGTGATCTGCCACGCCAGGACGACCAGGCCGAGAACGCGCCGGTATGGCGCCTGGCCGCGTACGAGCTCGTCGAGCCCCCACACGATGAGCGCACCCGAGCCGATCCATCGCAGCTCGCTGTCGTGCGCGCCGTACGGGCTCCAGCGCAGCACGGTCGCGGCGAAGAAGACCCACAGCGCCGGATTGGGAAACTGGCCCAGCACCAGCTTGCCGGTCTCCTTGTCACGAAACCACCAGTCAACACTCATCTCAGTCCTCTGCCAGCACGACGACCCGGTCGCCAGGCTCGACGCTGAACACGGTGGACTTGGCTGGATTCACGTGCACGCCGTATCCAGCCTCAGCATTGTCAGCGTCCGCCGAAATGCGATAGCCGATCGCCGTCTCGCCACGCGCCAGCGCCGCCTCCAAGATCGTTGCGTAGGTCATGTCGAAACCAGTCGTGACGTAGCTACCGGCCGGCCGGAGATAAATCTCCGACCCCTCCGCGTCAAGGAGGTCCAAGAAGACCGCCTCCAGTCGCTCGTTTTCCGACAGCTGCGACAAGATGAGACTCAGGATCTCGTCAGAGACGATCACGTCATCGACATGGGCGGCCTGGGCGAGAGCCCGGTTGCGATCAACCAGCATCTCGCTGACGATCGACGGGCGCTCACCCTTGGCGCGATCACCCACGATCTCTCTCAGGTGCAGCAGCGTCACGAGCGTTCGGGCGTCCGCACGCTCGGCGGGCATGTCGTCGGAATAGCACAGCACGATGACCTGGTCGTAGTCCCTGATCGGGTAGCGCTCCAGGGTCGCTCGCTCGGAGGTGCGCCCCGTGGCCACGGTGGTCGTGAGATTGGTGACGGTCGGTACGTCAGGCGTGCCGAACTCGGTGAGGATCTCCAGAGTCGATCCAGGGGCGGCATAGTTGTCGAGTTCGGCGACCACTGTGCTCGCCCACTCGTTCCAACCCAGCACCAGCGCCCTCGATGCACGTTCGGCCTCCGCTTCAGCGCCAGTGATCCGTGAGGAATCGACCGTCGCGGTGCTCTTGGGCGTCGTGGAGAGCACCGAGTCGTCCTCGGCGATGACGATCAGCTCGCTGTCACCGACCGGCGCATCAGCTTCGGGATTGAGGACCGCGTAACCGCCGGGTGAGACGAGACCGATGACCGAGGCCCTCTCGTACGCACGGACGGCGTCCGCATACGTGCCGCCCTCCAGCGATGCGTCGGTGTGGAAGTAGATCTCGTCACCATCGAAATCAAACAACTCGGTGTAGACAGCGGCGGCACCCGATTGTCTTGAGGTCTGCACGATGAGGCGTGCGATCGTCTCGCGCTTGTCGATGATGACCGTCCGGTCGCCACCTACGAGCCTGGCCGCTTCGAGGTTCTGGGGATCGTGAATCTCTGCGACGATGTGCGCGCCGTCGCTCCCGTCGTGCGTCAGTGCCAACAGCGTTTTGATGACCTCGGTGTCGGGCTCGTCGCCGCCGGGCGACAGGACGATGATTGACCGGGCAAGCCCGTGGTTGGTGAGCGCGAGGTCACCGATGTCGAGCGCCGAGCCCGTCCGACAGACGACTCTGGTGCCCTTGAGGTCCGCGACCCTGTCGCGGATGCCCTCCTCCATCTCGACTTTGTCGCGGTCGGCGAGGATCACGATGGCTGGCTTCTTGCGACTTTCGTTGGCGATCGCCAACTCGCTGACGATCGCGAACACCGCGTCCGACCAACCAAGAACGACCGTGTGGTCCTTCTCGATCACCAGCGAACGACCACGTCGCAGCTCGGAGAGCTTGTCGTCGATGCCAGTGGCGATGACACCAATCAGGGCGCTCACGATAAAGAGCCCGGCAACGGTCAGAACCAGCATGATGAGGAGGAATCGCCACGAGCCGCCGTCGCCGGCGATCGTTCCAGGGTCGAGGGCGTGGAAGAACGTCGCGAGCAACTGACCGAAGAAGCCAGACTTCGCGTTCTCCGGCGACGGGTCTGTCCCCGTCAAGGTGACGATCGCGGCAAACGCCACGATGAGGACGAACGTGATGATCGCCAACCACGCCACCAGCGCCGAGGTACCCCGGGCCATTGTGCCGTCGAACCAGTAGCGCAGGCGAGCGCCCGTGGTCGGCTCGATACGAGCCTTGCCCTGTCGGGTGTTGACGTTCTTCATCGTCTTGATCGTGCGTTGGCGCATCTGCTGGCCGGTGCGTCCCACGCTCTCAGTCCTTCGCCAGCTCGTCGAGGAGCCGCTTGTCGTGGGCGTTGAACACCGTCACGCCTTCGACGTCGTTGAGCCGAGAGAGCGTCGCGTGGTTGCCGGCAAGCTTCTTGCGGTCCTGCGCCATGACCTTCTCGAACGCACGGAACATGCCGACCTTCTTGAGCGGCTTCCCGCCCGGCGACACCGCCGCGTACGAGCTGGCGTCGAACACGGCGTCACCGGCGTGCAGCAGCATCCCTCCACCATCTGGTTCGACTGCGACCGCTGCGTGACCCTTGGTGTGGCCCGGCATCGGGACGTACGTGATGCCCGGCAGCACCTCGACGCCGGAGAGGCCGTGCTTCCACGCGTCGCCGGGGCCGGCGTGGGTCTGGATCTTTGGGCCGTACGACCACTGCTTCTGCGAGTAGCGCTGCTTGGAGGCGAAGTCGGGGTTGACCACCGCCCAGTCGTACTCGTCGGCCGTCGTGTGCAGGACCGCGTCGGGGAAGTCGGCTGCACCGCCGATGTGGTCGAAGTCCATGTGGGTCAACACGATGTGGGTGACGTCAGACGCCTGGTGGCCGCGGGCTTCGATCTGGGCGATCGCGGTCTTGGCGTCGTCGCGCTCGGGTTTCAGCAGCAATCGGGCCGGACCCATCCGCTTGGGATTGGCGAAGTCGTGGCGGCCGAGTCCGCTGTCGACCAGCACCAGGCCGTCGTCGGTCTCGCACAGCAGGACGTGGCAGACGATCTCGCCAGCGGTCGGAGGTCGGAGAGTTCCGCAGTTCAGGTGGTGTACGCGCATAGGCTGAATCCTGACGGATCGAATCGCTCGCCGTCGACAAACGAGGGGATCCAATGGATTCGTCACTGCTCTCGTCCTGGCCGTTCTGGGCCGTGCTGTCAGCATTCTTCGCAGCGCTCACAGCGATCTTCGCCAAGGTGGGGGTGGAGGGAGTCGACTCCGACGTGGCGACCTTCATCCGTACGGTGGTCATCCTGGTGACGCTCGGATTCATCCTGCTGGTGCTGGGAAAGCTGCACTCACCAGGCCCGTTGACGTCCAAGACGTGGGTGTTCCTCGTGCTTTCGGGCCTGGCGACGGGCGCGTCATGGATCTGCTATTTCAGGGCCCTGAAGCTCGGGCCTGCGTCGATGGTGGCGCCGGTCGACAAGCTGAGCGTCGTCCTCGTCGCGATCTTCGGTGTCACGTTGCTCGGCGAGCACCTGCAACCCAAGCAGTGGATCGGCGTCGCGCTGGTCGGGCTGGGGGCCGTGCTGTTGGCCTGGACGTGACGTCAGGATCGGCGGACAGCTGTCCCGATTCGTCTGGGACGCCTCGCGGTCGGTATCCTGTTCCGGTTGCCTGTTTCGACAGGTGGCGGGGGAGGTGTCGCATAGTGGCCTAGTGCGCCCGCCTGCTAAGCGGGTTGAGGTTTAAACCTCTCGCGAGTTCAAATCTCGCCACCTCCGCCATAAAAGCAAGAAGCAAGACTCGAGGGACCAGCCACGCAACGTGGCTGGTCCTTCTGCATCCCAGCCCCGGCGGAGTTCACTCCGCCATAAAAGCAAGGAGCAAGAACCCAGTGACCAGTCACCCAAGGTGGCTGGTCACTGTGCTTCGCAACCAAGGGCGGAGCTCGCTCCGCAGGTGACGACGAGTGCTCACGCTCGGAGGGACCCTCACGAGGTTTCGATACGCCCTCGTACCTCGGGCTACTCAACCAGCCTGTCTCGTTCAGCTGGGGTCGAAGCGGGTGTAGCCATTTGCGGTGTTGAGCCGGTCATAGATGTCGCGGATCAGCTCATCGCGCCGGGGTCCGACGTACGCCAGCGGAAAGCTCAAGATTTTTTCGTCACCCCTGGTGAAGTAGAGCCGGTCATCGGCGTGATCGACGCCTTCGACCTCGCCCCACGGCATCGTGATGCGGCGCACGGTCAACCGTCCGCCGACACGAACGTCGGCAGCCGACGTACGGACCACGATCGGCGGCAGGAGCACCAACGACGCGGCGTTGATCACGAGCAGTGCGAGGAGAGCCGTGAACACCCACGACCAGACACCTGGCAGCAGGAATGCGCCAACGGTGAACGTCCCGATCGTCATCACGTTGATGCCAAGGGGGCGCAGCACGAAGCGGCGGTCAAGTCGATAGTTCATGGAGCAGAGGGGGCGGGATTCGAACCCGCGGCTGACATTGCTGCCAGCGAGCGCTTTCAAGGCGCTTCCGATCGGCCGCTCCGGCACCCCTCCTGGGTGGCAGCACCGAGGTGCTGCGCCGGATAAATTGTCGCACTACTTCAGTGGAGCAAAGCGAGGTGGTTCGACTCGTACGACCTCTTCGATCGCGCGGGCGGCGCGCGCCGAGCGTTCCTTCAGCACCTGATGGCGCAAAATGAGGCCGACTCCGAGGCCCAGGATCGCCGAGTAGAGCGTCGAAAGCCCGATGTATGTGGGGAATGCGCCGGGGGTGACCAACGATGTCGTGAGCACGCCGGTCCCTATGACAGCGAAGACCTGGACCCACCATCCCTCGCGGTGCTTCGACCGCAGCGAGACGCCAACGATGAGTGCCGGGAAGCCGACGAAGACCTCGACTGGGCGAGGCACCCCGTTGATGTTCTGCCTGGTCCAGATCACGGCGTCGGTGAAGAACTGGATGAGAGCCTGCGAACCGTTGCTGCGGACGAAGCTGCTGTAGACAAGCACCAGGACCACGAGGGCGGCGACGCCCGCAAGGATCAGGAAGTTCTGTCGTCCGAGGCCGTGGAGTCCGGCGCCTAGATTCCAGACCAGGCTGATGGCCAGGCCCAATGCGATCGTGAGAACGGCGAGGTTGAAGCGCTGATAGTCAACGGGCGCATTCCATGCCGCGACGGCGACCGTGCCGCTCAGCGCCACCACCAGGGTCACGGCATACTCACCGGTCGCGCTGACCGCTGTCGCCGCCGGTCGGGTGACGAGCACCGCCCATACGGCTGAGAGCACAGCCGTGGCGGCGGCCGAAGCAGCCAGCAACATGTTGGTCTCCAGGATGACCGACATGAGGCCGAGCAGAAAGACGAGTGGCAGCCAGATGCGCATGAATCCACCGCCGCGGTGGGTCAGTCCGATGGTGAAGACGACCATGAGCAGGGCGGCTGAAGGACGCTCGATCCAGCCCGGCGAATTGACTGCGATGACTGCGGTGGCGGACCCGGCGGTGCCGATGATCCAGGCCACGAAGGTGGCGATCTGCACGTTGCGTGCGGCCTGGGGCGATTCGATGCGCGGTCCACGGGTCGGGACGTCGTAGGCGACCGGGATCGACGAGTCCATCTTGCGACGCCCGCCTTTTGGCGTTCGAGTCATGCCGCCGCCCTGGTCGCTCGCTGGTGCTCATGCATGGGGATGGATTCTCCGGTTGGCGAGCGAGGGGTTGACCTCACGGGCCCGCGTCACGTCCTCGGCTTCAAGTGTCGCGCGGATGATTGTCGGGTCAGATTCGGCCTCGACCACGATAGAGCCCCATGGATCGATCGCCGCGGAGTGTCCGGTGTAACGGTCGCCGCCTTGGGCGGCAGCGACCACGTGCACCGTGTTCTCGATCGCCCGCGCCGCCAACAGCGTGCGCCAGTGGAACAGCTTGTGGTCGCCGGCCACCCATGCTGCCGGTATGACGAGCAGTTCCGCTCCTGCATCGACCAGAGCGCGAGCGTGCTCAGGAAATCGCAGGTCGTAGCAGGTCATCAAGCCGACGGGTCGTCCCGCGATGTCAACGACGACCGGCTGGATCTCGCCGGCGCTGAGCCGTTCGGACTCGCGATAGCCGAACGAGTCGTAGAGGTGGATCTTGCGATAGGTCGCTCGCAGGCCATCTCGGTCGACCACGACCAGGGTGTTGAACGGCAGATCGTCGGTCTGCTCGAACATCCCGGCGACGATGGTTGTCTCAAGCCGCTGCGCCTCCGCCGTGAGCATCTGCACGAACGGGCCGTCGAGAGGCTCGGCAACCGGACGAAGATCAAGGTTGGGTGACCCGAAGTCGTGCATCGCAGCCTCGGGCAGGACGACCAGATCAACCGGGTCAGCGACCGACAGCTCGGCCAGCTGGGAGGTGATGGTCGCGCGGTTTTTCGCAGCGTCGGTCGCCGAGGCGAGCTGGAGCAGAGCGACGCGCATGGGAGCAATCTTGGCAGGTGCCGCCTGACCAGCGGGAGAATGGTGAGTAGCGTACGAGCATGCGTGCCGTTGTGGTGTCCCAGCCGGGCGATGTCGATGCCCTTGAAGTGGTCGACGTTCCCGTCCCTGTGCCGGGACCGGGTGAGGTGCTGATCGAGGTCACCGCCGCCGGGGTCAACCGGGCCGACCTGATGCAGCGCCGAGGCCTGTACGACCCACCCCCCGGCGCAACGCCGGTCCTCGGACTCGAGTGCTCCGGTTCGGTTGCCGCTGTCGGCGAAGGAGTCACCGACCTCCAACCCGGCGCCCAGGTGTGCGCCCTTCTCTCCGGCGGTGGGTACGCCGAGTTCGTCAGCGTCCCCGTCGGACAGGTTGCCTCGGTGCCCCGCGAGACTCCGCTTCTGGAGGCCGCCGGGCTGATGGAGGTCGCCTGCACCGTCTGGTCGAACGTGTTCATGATGGGCAAGCTCGGCAACGGCGAGACGCTTCTGGCCCACGGCGGAGGCAGTGGCATCGGCACGATGGCGATTCAGCTCGGCAAGGCGTTCGGTGCTCGCGTGGCCGTCACCGTCGGATCGGAGGAGAAGGCTGCGTTCTGCCGGGAGCTCGGCGCCGACATCGTCATCAACTACCGCGAGCAGGACTTCGCCGAGGCGCTCAAGGAGCAGGGCGTCACCGCCGACGTCATTCTCGACATCATCGGCGCCAAGTACCTGGCCTCCAATCTCTCGGTGCTCTCGACTGCAGGCCGTCTCGTGATCATCGGCATGCAGGGCGGGACCAAGGGCGAGCTCGACATCGCAGCACTGCTGACCAAGCGTGCCGCGGTCATGGCCACGTCCTTGCGTGCCAGGCCGTCGGCCGAGAAGTCCGCCATCGTCTCAGCCATGGTCGCCCAGGTGTGGCCGCTGATAGCCGACGGCACCGTACGGCCGATCATTCACGCGACCTATCCCCTCGAGGACGTCGCCGAAGCGCATCGTGTCCTGGAGGACTCGTCCCACATCGGCAAGGTGCTGCTCACGATCTAGGGCTGGATAGGCTGGGTGCATGACTGAACCGCAGCCTGAAATCATCGGCCCCGATGGTCAACCGGTCCCGCCTTCGGCGACCGACACGTCACTGTCTGACCTTGTTGCGCAACCCGCCAAGGTGATGCGCATCGGCGGCATGATTCGCCAGCTGCTCGAGGAGGTCAAGGCCGCACCTCTTGACGAGGCCAGCCGTGTCCGCCTGCGTGACATCCACCTGCAGTCGATCAAGGAGCTCGAGGACGGTCTGGCCCCCGAGCTCATCGCGGAGCTCGAGCGACTCAGCCTGCCTTTTGACGGTGAGACCCCGAGCGAGGCCGAGCTTCGCATCGCCCAGGCACAGCTTGTCGGCTGGCTCGAAGGGCTCTTCCACGGCATTCAGGCAGCCCTCTATGCGCAGCAGGTCCAGGCGCAGGCCCAGTTCCAAAACATGCGACTTGCGCTACCGGGTCCAAACGGTGCCAAAGGTGACGATTCGACTACAACCGGCTCCACTGACGATCCAAACGGAATGTACCTCTAGAATGATCATTGATGTGATCTGACGTCGCCTGGGGAGAAACAGGAGTCGTCAGTCGATTGGGAAGAGGGAGCCCATGACCATCGTCAATGAAACGACGACACCTCCGTGCATTTCTGAGCCTGAGGTCTTTCAAGACGAACGCCTGCACAATCCACCTGCCCGCCATGAGGTCTCCGCAGCCGAGTGGCAACAGATGACCGCCATGCGTGCAGACGCGCACCGCAAATGCGCGGGCTGTCCACTGATGGTCGAGTGCCTCTACAGGGCAGTCGTCGAGATGGACGTCTCGGGCTTTGTGGCCTGCACCACCGAGATCGATCGTCACAAGATGCGGGCGGAGCTCGGCATTCAGATCACGCAGCCGGCGTTCCCGTTCGGCGCTGCCCGGGTCGGTGGCGGCCCGCTGAGTCACGACGCTGTCATGGTGGTGCGCCACGCGTACCCCAAGGACACGTGCGGTCAGCTTGCCGAGCGCCTCGACTGCTCGACCTCGACCATCAAGCGGCACATGCGACGAGCCCGCGAGATGAAGAAGGAAGCGGCGGCGGCTCGCACCAACGTTCCGTCTCTGCCGACGATCGACGACGTCCTCAACTGCTTCGACGCACTGGAGTCCAGCCAGGTCGCCTGACCTGCTGCCTCAGGATGTCGGCACTTGTTGCGCTCTGGAGCACCGCTCCCGAGCGATAGGTGCCGACATCTTGCGGTCACGGGTTATCCACTGACGTTCGCGAGCCGATGGCGGAGCGGACGGGCGGTGTTCGACCGTGAGATGTGTTCTCACCATCTCTGCCGTTCACCCGCGCAGATGCGATGGCCGCCGGCGTCACGGACGGTCAGCTCCGTGGGCCGCGCTACCAAAAGCTGTTCCGCGGCGTGCACATCCTCGCGACAGCTGATCTGAACCTGACCCTCTGGCTACGAGCCGCGCTGCTCGCGATGCCGAACGATGCCGTGGTGAGCCACCTGACAGCACTGCGCGTGTACGGACTCGACCTCCGATCGCCGTGGCCTCTCCACATCTCGACCAGGACCAGCACTCACTCCCGGCAGAAGAACATACGCACGCACCAACGACTGGCACCCATCTCGACCAAGTACGTGGACGGTGTGCCCGTGACGTCACCCAATCGAACGCTCATCGACATCGCCACCAAGGTCACGCTTGTCGAGCTGGTGACAGCTGCCGAATGGATGATCCACCGCAGGATGACGAGCCTCGAGTCGCTGGCGGACTACGCCGTCGCGAGTCATCTCGACGGGGTCCGGCCCATGCGACGGGTGCTCGGCCTGATCCGCGAAGCGGCTGAGTCGCCCCGGGAGACCGTGGTACGGCTGATGATCGTCTTCGCCCACCTGCCCGAGCCCCGCTGCAACCAAGACATTCACGGTGCGACCGGGCGGTTCCTGGCCCGCGGCGATCTGGTGTACGCCGAGCTACGCGTCCTGGTCGAGTACGACGGGTGGCACCACGAGAGGGATGGCCAGCAGCGACAACGCGATCTGGTTCGGCGCGAGGCGCTCGAAGCCGAAGGGTGGCGGCTGATCATCGTCACCGCCGAGGACCTGAAGGCGCCCCGGGTGGTGGTGCATCGCGTACACCGCGCCCTAGTTGAACGCGGCTATCGAGGACCTGCCCCGACCTTCAGCATCATGTGGGATCGCTGGTTCGCCTGAAGATGTCGGCACTTGTCGCGCTCCGGAGCATCGCTCCGCAACCGAAAGTGCCGACATCCTGGGGTCAGAGGTAGCGCTGGAGCTCGGTGACGAGGCCGTCCTGGTCGATCGAGCCAGTGACGTCGTCGGCGGCGGCCAGGACTGACTCCGGTGCCTGCCCCATCGCCACACCTCGACCTGCCCACTTGAGCATCTCGACGTCGTTGTTGCCGTCGCCGACTGCGAGTACGTCGGCGGCGTCGATGCCGAGGCGGTCGCAGAGGTAAGTCAGGCCCGACGCCTTGCTGACTCCCTCCGGTGCGAGGTCGAGCCACGCGGTGTAGCCGATGTAGTAATTGGTGTCGGCCAGACCAAGGTCCTCGACGAGCCGCGCGAACTCTTCCTGGCTGTGGTCAGGTGCCCGGATCACGACTCGGGTCACTGGCTCGGCGATCAGCGCCTCGACCGTCTCGACCGTCATCTTGCCGTTGATCTCTCCATCGGGAAACGGCTTGTTGAGCCGATAGCCGACCCCGATCTCCTCGACCGCGACGAGCGCATCGGGGACGTGCTCGAGCACACGTCGTACGGCCTCGCTGGCGTCGAAGGTCACCGCCTGAAGGATCTCGACCGGGTTGAAGGTGAACACCAGGGCACCGTTGCTCGCGATCGCATAGCCGTCGTCGAAGCCGAGCAGCGAAGCCGTGTTGAGTACGCCTGGGATCGCGCGACCGGTCGTGATGACGGTCTCGATGCCCGAGGACCGCATCGCTCGCACCGCCTCGCGCACCGCCGGAGTCATCACGTTCGCACCATCGACCAGGGTGCCGTCGACATCGAGCGCGAGAAGCTTCGGCCGCCAGGCGCCACTCACGCGATCGGCCTCAGGACCTCGCCGAGGAGCGGGTGGAGCACGGCGGGCAGACGAACGGAACCGTCGGCCTGCTGTCCGTTCTCCAGCAGCGCGATGATCGTCCGCGTCATCGCGCACAAGGTGCCGTTGAGCGTCGCGGCCGGCGCCGTACCTTCGGCCCCGCGTACGCGAATGTCGAGGCGGCGACTCTGGAACTCCGTGCAGTTGGAGGCCGACGAGACCTCGCGGTACTTGCCCTGTGTCGGGATCCACGCCTCGCAGTCAAACTTGCGGATGGCCGACAGTCCCAAGTCGCCGGCCGCCACGTCGATCACGCGATAGGGCAGCTCAAGGGCGTCGAGCCAGGCACGCTCCCAGCCAAGCAGGCGCTCGTGCTCGGCCGCAGCCTCCTCGACGGTCGTGTAGACAAACATCTCGACCTTGTCGAACCAGTGAACCCGGAAGATTCCCCGGGTGTCCTTGCCGTACGAGCCGGCTTCGCGGCGGTAGCAAGGGCTGAACGCGGCATAGCGCCTGGGCAGCGACTCGACCTCGAGGATCTCGTCTGAGTGGTAGGCAGCGAGCGGCACCTCGGAGGTGCCCACCAGGTAGAGGTCGTCCTTCTCGAGGTAGTAGACGTCGTCGGCTGCCTGGCCGAGGAAGCCGGTGCCCTCCATGGCACGCGGCTTGACCAATGCCGGCGGGATCATCGGGGTGAAGCCCCATTCGGCGGCCTTGCTCATGGCGAGCTGGGTGAGGGCGAGCTCGAGCTGCGCGCCGACGCCGGTCAGGTAGTAGAAGCGTGCGCCGCTGACCTTGGCTCCACGCTCCGTGTCGATCGCGCCAAGCAGCTGGCCGAGCTCGAGATGGTCACGCGGTTCGAACCCTTCGGCAGCGAAGTCGCGTGGCGTGCCGACCGTGTCGAGCACGACGAAGTTGTCCTCGCCACCCTCCGGCGCATCGGCCGACGCGAGGTTGGGCAGCTGCTTCATCAGCTGGTCGAACGACTCGGCCGCCTGCGTCTGCGCGGCCTCCGCGTCCTTGACCTGCTGGCTCAGCTCCTTGGTGCGGGCCAGCAGCTCCTGCTTCTCATCGCCCTGAGCCTTGGGGATCAACTTGCCGAGGTTCTTCTGCTCACCGCGTACGGCTTCGAAGGTCGAGATGGACGAACGGCGCTGCTCGTCGGCAACGATGAGCTGGTCGACGATGTCGGCCGACTCACCGCGACGGCGTTGTGCCGCTCGAACGGCGTCTGGGTCATCTCGCAGAATTCGGGGGTCAATCACCGCTTCAGCCTATCTGCCGTGTCGGTATGACTCGTCGCTCCCATATACGCTGGGGCGACCCTCAACAGCCCGAAAGAAGCGAGGAGCCGTGTCGTTCGACCTGCGCCGAGCCGAGCCGACCCGTGCCGGCGTGCTCACTCGCGTGATCGCCGGACTGGGCGTCGCGTTCGTCCTGTTGGCGGTCTTCGTCGCATCCGGGCTGGATGCGCTGCAGTCGATCGATGATCGCATCGGCAACTCCGCCTACGACTTCAGTGCCCGACATGACCGCTTCGTCGACTTCCTCGATGTCGTCGCTGTCGTGTTCGGCAATCTGTGGATCGGCGTCGCCCTTGCCCTCGGCGCTGCGTACGCCCTGTGGCGCAAGGAGCGCAGCGTTGCCCTGTGGATCGTCGCGAGCGGCATCGCGGCCATGGGTGGCAACGCTCTGCTCAAGCTGATCTTCCAGCGTGATCGCCCGGCGTACCACAAACCGCTGCACGAGATCGGCGGCTACTCCTTCCCGAGCGGTCATGCCGCCGGGTCGGCGATGTTCTTCACCGTGCTCGTGCTGATGACGATCGCGGTGACCCACCGCGGCTGGCGGCGACGCATCCTGATCGCGGTGCTGGTGCTGCTCGGTCTCGGCGTCTCGGCGAGCCGCGTCCTGCTCGGCGTGCACTACCTGAGCGACGTCACGGCCGGCATGTGCTTCGGCGTCGCGATCACCCTCGGTCTGTGGCTGCTGCTCGTGACCGACGCGACTCGGCTGCCGCATGAGCTGGCCGTGCTGACGGGCTCGGGACGCAAGCGGGTCGCCGTCGTCCTCAACCCGTCGAAGATCCCCGATGTCGAGGACTTCAAGGAACGCGTCATGTCCGTCGCCACCCGCGATGGCTGGAGCGAGCCGTTGTGGTTCGAGACGTCGATCGAAGATCCCGGGTACGGACAGGCTCTCGCCGCACTTGAGGCCGAGGTAGACCTGATCATCGCGGCAGGCGGCGACGGCACGGTCCGCGCAGTGTGCGAAGAAGTGGCGCGTACCGGTGTCGCAGTCGGCGTGCTGCCGTACGGCACGGGCAACCTTCTCGCCCGCAACCTCGGCATACCGCTCAACACCCGTGACGCACTCGACGTCGCGTTCAGCGGCCAGGACCGGGCCATCGACCTGGGCACCTACAGGACCGACTCGGGCACCGACACCTGCTTCCTCGTCATGGCCGGTCTCGGCATGGACGCGATGATCATGAACGGCGTCGACGACCAGCTCAAGAGCAAGGTCGGCTGGCTTGCCTACTTCGTCTCCGGCATCAAGGCCGCCCGCTATCCCGCCATGAAGGTGCAGATCTCGGTCGACGACGGCGAGTTCAGGAAGTTCCGGGCACGCACCGTGGTGGTTGGCAATGTCGGATTCCTGCAGGCCGGCATCCCGCTGCTGCCTGATGCGCAGATCGACGACGGCGCCCTCGACGTCGTGGTGCTCGCGCCCAAGCGGTTCATCGGATGGTTGGCGATCATCGTACGAGTGCTGGGACGCCACCGCCGCTCCAACGAGCAGCTGGGTCGGCTCACCGGCCACAAGGTCGTCATCCGCGCCGAGAAGCCCATGCCGATGCAGCTCGACGGCGACCCGGTCGGCGAGGGTCTGGAGATCACCGCAGAGGTGCAACCCGGAGTGCTGCTCGTACGCGTGCCGGTCGCTCTCGCCCCTGCGCAGTTCTAGCGCAGCGACTCAAGCAACTCGTCGAGCTTTGCGTAGCCATCGCGCACGCCGTGCTCCATCGAATTGACCATCATGTCTCGAACCTCGACCGAGGGCGCAACTGACACCGCGCGCAAGCGAGTGCGCCCGTTGCCGAGTTCCTCGAAGGTGAAGGTCTCGTAGAACACCTCACCCGGTGTGCCCATGAACTCGAACGTCTGGCTGAAGCCTTCGATGCTCGGCTCCCCGTGGAAGACACCACGAAACTCGAACTCGTTGCCGGCGGGATCGCGATGTGTGAATGCGTAGGCCCCGCCGTGGTGCGGCTTGAATTCTGTGATGACCATTTCGTACCCGTGCGGCCCGACCCACTTCGCGTAGAGCACTGGGTCGGTGTGAGCCGTGAGCAGCTGCTCACGGGTCGCGTTGAACTCGCGGGTCGTCTCGATGTTCTGCGTCCCCGGTTCAGCGATGATCTTGAGGGTGTCTGTTGTGTTCATGTCCTACTCCTTGTCGGATTCGTTGAGTGTTGAGAAGAGATCGTCGAGGCGGTCGAAGCTCTCGCCCCAGTACGTCCGGTAGTCCGCCAACCAACCAGTCGCACCCTTGAGTGGCTCGGCCTGCAGGTGGCTCAGGCGCATCGTGCCTCGCTTGTTGCGCGAGATCAGCCCGGCCTGCTCCAACACCTTGAGGTGCTTGGAGATCGCCGGCTGGGACAGCGTGAAGAGCGCCGTGAGGTCGCCGACATTCGCATCGGTCTCTGCGAGTCGCGCCAGGATGGCGCGCCGTGTGCGGTCGGCAAGTGCACCGAACACAAGGTCGAGCTGGTCGTCATTCATGGCAATCTCCATAACTACTTGGTTATAGATAACCAAAAGGTTATGGAGATGTCAATCCCCGACGATGCGAGCGCCCTAAGGTGGTGCGATGAGCGTCGCTTCCGTCATCACCCAGCACGAGAACTCCGGCCGCTACTTCGAAGCCGGCGGAGTCAAGAGCTTCGCGCTCGACAGCGGCACCGGCGAAGCTGTGGTCTGCATGCACGGCGTACCGACCTCCGCGTTCCTCTACCGCAAGGTGGTGCCTGAGCTGGCCGCACGAGGGCTGCGCGGCATTGCGTTCGATCTTCCGGGACTCGGACTCGCTGATCGACCTTCCGAATTCGACTACTCCTGGACCGGCCTCGGCCAATTCGCCGTGGCCGCCGTGGAAGCTCTCGAGCTCGAACGGTTCCACCTCGTCGTCCATGACGTCGGCGGACCGGTCGGATTCGAGCTGGCGGCGGCACTGCCCGAGCGCATCGCGTCCATCACGGTGCTCAACACCCTGGTGGAAGTCGACACGTTCCGGCGACCCTGGTCGATGGAGCCGTTCGCCCATCGCGGCATCGGCGAGGTCTATCTCCGCTCCCTCAACAAGCCGTTGTTCCGCCTGCTGATGCGCATGCAGGGCATCGCCGACATGTCACAGGTGAGCAAGGACGAGCTCGGGGCGTACGTCGATCTGCTCCGTCGCGGCGACCAGGGTCGAGCGTTCCTCAAGATCATGCGAGGTTTCGAGCTCACTCGCGAGAAGCGTGACCTCTACGTCGACGTGCTCGGCGGGCGCCGTCACCCCGTTCAGGTCGTGTGGGGTGAGGACGACCCGGCACTCTCGATCGCCAAGCGCGGCGAACAGGCACGTCGGGCCGCCGGTCTCGATCACATCCACCGCATTCCGGGCAAGCACTTCTTCCAGGAGGAGCAGGCGCCTGCACTCGCCGAGCAGATCGCCTCGTTCGTCCGGTCCAACCGTTAGGCGATGTTCAGCTGCCGGACCCGTAGGCGTCGATCTCGGCGAGCAGATCGCGCTTCACGGCATCGTCGGCAAATGATGCGCGTACGGCGACCCGAGCCAGGTCGGCAACACCGGCGTCATCGAGTCCCAGCAGGTCGGCCGCGATCGCGTACTCGGCATTGAGGGTCGTGCCGAACATCGGCGGATCATCTGAATTGATCGTCACCGGCACGCCGGCGGCCACGAGTGTGGCCAGCGGATGCTCCTCAAGAGATGGCACCGAGCGGGTGCACACATTCGAGGTCGGGGACACCTCGAGGGTGATGTCGTGCTCGGCGAGGTAGGCCATGAGCGCCGGGTCCTGGGCCGCGGAAATGCCGTGGCCGATGCGCTCGGCACCCAGATGGTTGATCGAGTCCCAGATCGTCTGCGGCCCGGTCGACTCCCCGGCATGTGGCGCCGAATGCAAGCCCGCCGCGATCGCCTGCTGGAAGTGCGGTGCGAACTGTGGGCGCGGCACACCGACCTCGGGTCCGCCGAGGCCAAACGCCACCAGCCCGTCCGGGCGCAGCCGCAGAGCGGTGTCGAGCGTGACATCTGCTGCCGGCACCCCCGACTCACCCGGGATGTCGAAGATCCATCTCATCGTGATGCCGAAGTCCTGCTCGGCCCTGTGCCGCGCATCCTCCAACGCCTCGCAGTAGGCCTCGGCAGAAATGCCCACGGCCATCGAGGTGTAGGGAGTGCAGGTCAGCTCGACATATCGGACGTTCTGGGCCGCCAGGTCACGCGCGACGTCATGGGTCAGCGTCCAGATGTCCTCAGGCGTGCGGAGGAGGTCGACGACCGCGAGGTAGACCTCGATGAAGTGCCCGAAGTCGGTGAACGTGAAGTAGTCAGCCAACAGGGCCGGATCGGCCGGTACGGGGGTGTCTCCCTCATGCCGCGCGGCCAGCTCTGCGACGGTGCGCGGTGAGGCAGACCCGACATGGTGCACGTGCAGCTCAGCCTTGGGCAGTCCTTCGATGAAAGTCACAGCAACACACTATTCGCCGTCCTTTCGACAAGCTCAAGGACCGGTGGGGTTAATCAAGGACCGGTGGGGTTGCTCTCCGACCGGTGGGGTTGCTCTCCGACCGGTGGGGTTGCTCTCCGACCGGTGGGGTTGCTCAAGGACCGGTGGGGTTGCTCCGCGGCTATTCGGCGGCGTGTTGGCGCTCGACGACTGTTCCGCGGTCGTCGAACATCACGTCGACGGTGATCAGCACCTCATCACCCATCGAGAGCTCGACCCGGTTCTCCTCAGCACTGAGGTTGCCGGCGGTCCCCTCTTCGAGCCAGGTGGTCGAACCGATCACGCTGATCAGAGCCACCTTGGCGCCGTTGTCGATCTGGCCGCGGAACACCACCGGCCCGGGACCGCTGTCGCGGATCACCAACGCGGTGCGGCTGACGGAGGGGTCCTCGGTGGAGACGGTGTTCTCCTCAGCACCGCCGGAGCGTCCGAACGTCCACTTGTCGTCGCCGACGAGCTCAACCTCGCCGCTTTCGCCGTTGGCGGTCTTCCACGTCACGGTGAACACATCAATCCCCTTTTGATTGGCCAATTGATGCTTTCACCTTCTGGCAGTTTCCGCGCAAAAACCGGTGAAATCGTCCGCCCAATCACGTACCGGGGACGATGGCGGAAATGATCGTGCCATCCGAACGACGTCGGCCGGGTACTGGCGGCGGCTCGCCCTCAAGTCGCGGACCCTGTCCCTCAAGCGGAATCTTCACCGGTTCTCCCGGCAAGACGGTGACATCCGTGCCGCGTACGCGCAGAGTCGCCTGTTTGCCGTCCTCGACCTCGAGCTCGAGCTCATCCTCACGCACCGTCACCTTGACCCGCGTACCCAGCAGGGTCACCCGATAGATCAGCGAGTCCCACGTCTCGGGCAGTCGCGGATCGATGCTGAACACGCCACCCTGATCGCGGAACCCACCGAAACCGGCCACCAGTGCGCTCCAGACACCACCGGTGGACGCCACGTGCACGCCATCTGAGGTGTTGTGATGGCGATCGGCCAGGTCGACGAACAGTGCCGACATGAAGTAGCGCAGCGCGAGATCGTGATAGCCGACCTCAGCCGCGATGATCGACTGGACGACGGCTGACAGGGTCGAGTCGCCCGTGGTGATCGGGTCGTAGTACTCAAAGTCCGCGCGCTTCTCCTCGGGCGTGAACTGCTCGCCCTGCAGGAACAGCGCCAGCACGACGTCGGCCTGCTTGAGCACCTGGAACCTGTAGATCACCAGCGGGTGGTAGTGCAGCAGGAGCGGCCGCTTCTCCAAGGGCGTGTTCTCCAGGTCCCACACCTCACGCTCCAGGAAGTGCTCGTCCTGCGGGTGCACACCGAGGTGCTCATCGAACGGGATCGCCATGTCAGCAGCAGCCCGCTCCCAGCCGACGATCTCAGTCTCTTCTAGCTCGAGCCTCGCGACGACCTGGTCGTACTCGACACCATCGCGGAGCGCCAGCTCGCGTACGGCCTCGGCTGCGCGGCGCAGGTTGAATCGCGCCATCACGTTGGTGAACAGGTTGTCGTTGACGACCGTCGTGTACTCGTCGGGACCGGTCACACCGTGGATGTGGAACGTCCCATCCTCCTCGTTGCGCCAGAAGCCGAGGTCGACCCACATACGGGCTGTCTCGACGAGCATGTCGATGCCCTCGCGAGTCAGGAAGTCGACGTCTCCGGTCGCCGCAATGTACTGGCTGAGCGCATAGGAGATGTCAGCGTCGATGTGATACTGCGCGGTGCCGGCGGCGTAGTAGGCCGAGGCCTCCTCGCCATTGATCGTGCGCCACGGGAACAGCGCACCCTTCTGCGCCAGCTCCTTGGCACGCTTGCGGGCGGCGTCGAGCAGCGTGTAGCGAAAGCGCAGTGCGTTGCGGGCAGCGCGGGGAGTCGTATAGGTGAGGAACGGCAGGACATAGACCTCGGTGTCCCAGAAGTAGTGCCCGCCGTAGCCCGAGCCGGTCACGCCCTTGGCGGCAATGCCGGTGCCCTCGGCCCGCGCCGACGCCTGGGCGATCTGGAAGAGGTTCCACCGCAGCGCCTGCTGCACGTCGGGCTGACCCGGTACCTCGATGTCGGATCTGGCCCAGAAGTCGTCGAGGTACGCACGCTGGTCGGCGAACTGCTTGTCGAGCCCCTCCTCCTGCGCACGGTCGAGGGTGCGGCGGCAGCGGTCGAGCAACTCACGCGACGGCACACCCCGCGAGGTGTGATAGCTGACCAGCTTGGTCAGCGTGATCGGCTGGCCGGGCTCGGCGTCGATGCGGAACGTCAGCTTGGCCAGATCGTCGTCTGTCTGGATGCGCTTGCTGTAGTTGTTGGCGGTCTCGAGTCGATGATCGGCCGCGACGGCGAGAGTCATGCCGCTCTCGGCGCACTTGTAGCCAAGGGTCACCCGGCCATCGGTGACATTGCCCGAGTTGCTCTCGGGGATGAGCACGCGGTGGCGAATCTCGTTGGCCTTGCGGGGGTCGACGCCTTCGCCCATCGACATCGACCTGACGTGATATTCGTCCTCACCGTCCTGGCGATTGAGGATCTGTGAGGAGATCGCGACCGGTGCGTAGTCGTCGAGCATCGTCACCTCGAACGTCAGCACCGCGAGGTGTCGCTGGGTGAACGACACCATCCGGCGCGACTTGATCAGCACACGTTTACCGCCCGGAGTGCGCCACAGGATCGACCGCGACATGACACCTGACCGGAAATCAACGTCCCGCTCGTACTCGACCAGATCGGCGATCGGCAGCAGCAGAGGCTCGTCGTCGACATACAGACGGATCACCTTGGCATCGGGGGCGTTGACGATGGTCTGGCCCACCTTGGCAAAGCCGTACGCCTCCTCGGCGTGATGGATCTGCCAGGTCTCGTGGAAGCCGTTGATGTAGGTGCCGTGCGAGAAGGAGTCGCGCCCCTCATCGACATTGCCTCGCAGGCCGAGGTAGCCGTTGCCCACCGAGAACAGCGTCTCGGTGGTGCCGAGGTCGTCGGAGCTGATGTG
Source organism: uncultured Actinomycetota bacterium (assembly GCA_963760105.1). Lineage (GTDB taxonomy): Bacteria > Actinomycetota > Actinomycetes > Propionibacteriales > Nocardioidaceae > Aeromicrobium. The sequence continues at coordinate 239,304 of CAVXBP010000010.1, read as the reverse complement.
GTTCTCGACCAGCCGCCACTCGTCGATCGGGAAGCGCGCCCGGTCCAGGAACTCGTGGTGCTTGGGGGCCACGTGACTGGGGCTCATGTGATCGGCCCGCTCACAGCAACTCGTCCAGATCGTCGATGACGAGGTCGGCGCCGTTCTTCAGCAACGCGTCGGCACCGACGCCACGGTTGACGCCGATCACCAGGCCGAAGTTGCCCGAGCGTCCGGCGGCGACACCGGAGAGCGCGTCCTCCAGCACCACGGCACGCTCCTTGGGTACGTCGAGCTGGCGGGCGGCATCGAGGAAGGTGTCGGGGGCTGGCTTGCCGGCAAGGTGGCGCTCGGCCGCCACACGCCCGTCGACGATGACGGGGAAGTAGTCGAGCATGTCGGCGGCCTTCAGCACCGCCGGCGCGTTGCGCGAGCTCGAGACGATCGCCATCTTGGTGCCACGATCCACCAGGGCCTTCACGAGCTTGAGCGAACCGGGGTAGGCCTCGACCCCCTCGCTCTCCAGGATCTGCTCGAACACTGCGTTCTTGCGATTGCCGAGCCCTGCGACCGTCTCGGCCGTCACCGGATCGCTCGGATCGCCTTCGGGAAGGTCGATGCCCCGTGACTGGAGGAAGCTCCGCACGCCGTCGTAGCGGGGCTTGCCGTCGACGTACGTGAAGTAGTCGTCGTCGACATACGGCTCCTCGACACCTCGCCCCTGTAGGAACTCGCCGAACATCTTGGCCCAGGCACGCATGTGCACCTCGGCGGTCGGCGTGATCACACCGTCGAGGTCGAAAAGGGCCGCGTCATAGTCATTCCAGTCCACTCGTCCAGCGTACGCAGGTCTGGTGTCCCCGGGGCAAACTGTGGATAGGGCTCCAACACTCGGTGAGACGAGACTCACGATCCTGCCCCCTGCTGCGCGCCCCCGGGAGCGTGACCACGACGTGCTGCAGCTTCTTCACTAGGGTGGATGAATGAGCCTCGGAGCGGACAGCGAAGTCGGTCGACTGCGAACGGTCATGCTGCATCGCCCCGGACTTGAGCTGGGACGTCTGACGCCGCGCAACAACGACCAGCTGCTCTTCGACGGCATTCCGTGGCTCGGGCGAGCGCAGGAGGAGCACGACGCATTCGCCCAGGCGCTACGCGACCATGACGTCGAGGTGCTCTATCTGACCGATCTGCTCACTCAGACACTCGAGGTGCCGGATGCGCGCACCGAGATCATCGACAGCACCCTCAAGGATCTGTACGTCGGACCCAGTCTCCAGGACGCGATCGGCCGGCTGCTCGAGGACGCCCACCCCGACAAGCTGGCTGAAGTGCTGATGGCGGGGCTGCGCAATGACGAGATGCCGATCCGCGGCAGCGTCGCCCAGCACCTCATGCAGCCCGAGGACTTCCTCATCAGCCCCCTGCCCAACCTGCTGTTCACCCGTGACTCGTCGGTGTGGCTGCGCGACCGGGTAGCCGTGACGAGTCTCGCGATGCCGGCCCGCGTACGCGAGACCCAGCTGACCGGCCTGATCTACGCACATCACCCTCGCTTCGCCGGGACGCCCATCGTCCATGGCCCACAGTTCGAGCACGTCGAGGGTGGTGACGTCCTGATGCTCGCTCCCGGCGTCATCGCCGTCGGCATCGGTGAGCGCACCACACCAGCGGGTCTCGAACGCTTCGCACGTCAGGTGCTGACCGACGGGTTGGCGCACACGGTCATCGCCGTCCCGATTGCCCAGGAGCGGGCCACGATGCACCTCGACACGATCGTCACGATGGTCGATGTCGACACCGTGGTGATCTATCCCAACATGGCTTCTGACCTGCGAGCCCACACCATCACGCTGGAGGACGGATCGATGGTCGTCGGCCCCGAGGCGTCGTTCTTCGACGCGGCCGCTGCGGCAATAGGGATCGACACCCTCCATCGGATCGACACGGGCCTCGACCCGGTGACCGCTGAGCGGGAGCAGTGGGACGACGGCAACAACACGTTGGCGATCGATGCCCGGCTCGCCGTCGCGTACGAGCGCAACGAGCAGACCAACGCTCGCCTGGAGGAGCACGGCATCGAGGTCATCGCGATCAGCGGCGATCAGCTGGGGTCCGGTCGAGGCGGTCCTCGCTGCATGTCGTGCCCGGTCGATCGAGACTGAGACGTGGACTCCGCGCTCGTCGACGCCTTCGAGGCCGAGCGTCCCCGCCTGATCAACGTCGCCTACCGCCTCACCGGCAGCGTTGCTGACGCCGAGGATGCGGTGCAGGAGTCCTGGTTGCGGCTGGCCCGCAGCGAAGCAGGGATCAACAACCTGCAGGCATGGCTGACCCGTGTGGTGAGCCGCATCTGCCTCGACCGGTTGACCTCGGCGGCCGCCCGCCGCGAGACGTACGTCGGACAATGGCTGCCCGAACCCGTCGTCAGGCCCCTCGAAGGCGCCGACGACGATGACCCGCTCGCTGCCGCAGTGCGCTCGGACGACAATCGCTTTGCCGCCCTCGTCGTGCTGGACGTCCTTCCACCGGATCAGCGCGTCGCTTTCGTCCTGCACGATGCATTCGGCGTCCCGTTCGCCGACATCGCCGAGACGCTCTCGATCGAACCCGCCGCTGCCCGCCAGCTCGCCTCGCGGGCGCGCAAGTCCGTGGCCGATCCACCGCCCGCAGTGTCGGACGCCGAGCACAATGCCGCCGTCGGACGCTTCCTTGAGGCGATGGCGTCCGGCGACCTTGCGGCAGTCATCGCGACACTGCACCCCAACGCACTCGTGATGGGCGATGCCAACGGCACCACCAACACAGCCATCAACATCATCCATGGCGCAGAGAAGTTCGCCCGCTTCTACCTGGGGTTGATGAATCGATACGGGAGTCAGTCGCTTGAGGCAGTGCAACCCGTGCTGGTCAACGGGCAGCTCGGGGTTGCGACCGCGGGGTGGACGGGCGACACCGCGCGGCAGAGCTCACCGCCGCGGATCGCCGGGTTCACGGTGCGCGACGGCCTGGTCTGGGCCACCTACGACATTGCGAACCCCGAGAAGCACGCCGGCATCAAGCTACCGGGCTGGGGCGCTCCTCAGCAGTGAGCCACGGGACGCGACAGGCGTCGCCGGTGCTGAATCCCTGGTCGGTGATGCCCAGCGCATGGTTCATGCGTGCTCTCTGGTTCTCGTGCGAGATCTGATAGGTCAGCTCCAGTGCGCCGGCTTCTCCATACGCCTCGACCAGGGCGGCAACCTGCTCATCCGTCACGGTCATCGGCGTCGAGGTCATGGCGTCCGCGTACCTGATGACTTCACGCTCGGCATCGGTGAACTCCTCTGACTCCTCGAAGTCGCCGATTGCCTGCAGGCGGCCGACGTCCAGCCCATCGAGACGCTGCAGCATCGCACCGAAGTCGACGCACCACGAGCAACCGACCGTCCATGCCGTTCGGTAGACCGCCAGCTGGATCAGCGACGCGGGGACGGCGTGCATCGCCTTCTGCAGCGCGAGCTCATGACGAGCCGAGGCCACGAAGAGCTTGCGGTGATGAGCCAGCACGGCGAACGGCTCGGGCACCTCGCCCAGCTGTTTGCGGGCCATCCGATAACCGAGCTTGATCAGCGGTCCGGCGTCCTTCGGGTTCACGGCGGCAATGCGAGGCATGGGTTGGCTCCAGTTCTGCGGCGCAGGTGCGCCACTCACCGCTCAGACGACACAGCCTCCCAGAATGTGACACGTCAACGACCCGACCCAAGCAGCTAGCGGATCGTCACCTGGCGGCTGGTCAGGGCGCTGCGGGCCGAGCGTTGCTCCGACGTGAGGGGGCTGTCATCGGCCAGCGCTTCATCGAGGCGCGCGGCGAACGCGACGGCGGGCTCTTCGAGAGCGTCGGCGTCGACCTCGAACTCCCACACCGGCACCAGCAGCCCATGTGCCCGGAAGTGACCGATCAGCTTGCTCCCATCGCCCAGGGTGTCAGCACCGGCGACCCGCAGCCGGGACAGTGCGTCGAGCAGTTGCTTCTCGTCATGGGTCATGACCCAGCGGAGGTAACGGTGCGGCGCCATCTCGGTCCAGTAGGCCGAGTCCACCGAGCTCAGCTTGATGGTGGGAGCGACCGTTTCATTGGCATCGGCCAGGATCTCTGCCGTCTCGGGCGAGTCGTCCACCCCGGCAACCCAGTAGTCGAATCCCTCGTGCATCTCGACGTCGAAGGGACTCGCCGGGTCGACCAGATCCTGCAGTCGCGCACCGACACCCGGATCAGTCAGCGGGATCGGCCGACCGGGTTCGGTCTCGAGCCCGGTCTCGACGACGTGCGCCAGATCGCGGCTGATGTCACCGAAGTTGTGGGCCACCTGAAGTCCGAGCCAGATCTCACCATCCGGTCGCACGATGCCGGCGCCCGAACCGGGCAGGGACGAGCACACGCGTACGCTCTGGCCACCCTTGAGCCGTATGTTCGCAGTCGCCGACGGAACGAACTCGCGCAGCGCGATCCAATCGGCTTCGCCGGGGAGACCTTCGAAGGTGCGCGCAACGAATGGCATGCGCGCCTTGGCGGTCTTGTTCTTGTTTCTCGATTTCTTGCCCACGAGGGGCGAGTCTAGGGGGTGAGTGCCCGAGCGATCAGTGCTGGCTCATCAGGAGCTCGGCATTGACGCGGGTGCCCTGTGACATGTCGACCCACCAGCGATCAGCAACCCGGTTGATGATCGACAACCCACGACCGCTGAGCGAGTCTTCGTCGAAATCCACTGGCTCGAGCGGCTCACTGACACCGCCGTCATGGACGCTGAGCTCCAACAGGGTGCCGCTGATGCTCCAGGAAATTTCGATCGTTCCGTCGGGCTTGGGCCTGCCATGCCTGACGGCGTTGGCGATCATCTCGCTGATCACAATCAGTGCATCGTCGATCACGGCAGACGATGCCCGATGCACGGTGAGGAACGCTGCCAACCGCGTACGGGCAATGCTCGGTGTCGACAGCTCGAACGGCAGGCGAACGATGTCATGTGACTTCATCTCGACCACCTACCCGAAAATCCGGAGCTGCGCCGCGCGCGAGGCTCCGGTAAATGACCTGCATATAGTCCAAAGTAACCATTCGAGGGGGTCGATTGCCACTCCCGCACCAAACTGGCCGCCGTGCCGCCCCAGCAGGGAAGACGCGGAAGAACCCGTACGGAAGGTGAATACATGACCGACGATGGCGTGCCGACCACTGACGTCCAAGCGGTTCCGGCGCCGATTCCCGCCGATCTTGTCGTGCTCGATGTACGCGAGCAGCACGAATGGGATGCCGGTCACATCGATGGGGCGATTCACATACCGCTCGGAGATCTGCCGCTGCGCGTTGGTGAACTTGACCCCTCGACCCGCACCCTCGTCGTCTGCCATGTCGGCGGCCGATCCGCGCGAGCCACCAGTTGGCTCCACGCGCAAGGTCACGATGTCGTCAACCTCGCCGGTGGCATGGACGCCTGGGAGGCGACCGGTCGGCCGGTCGTCAGCTAGAAAAACCTCAGCACCACCGGAACGTTCCGATGGTGCTGAGGTTGAGGCGGACTACTTCGCGGCAGCCTTGAGGCGCGAGCCGACGCTCAGCTTGACGCCATGTCCGGCTGGGATGTCAATCGTCTCGCCGGTCGACGGGTTGCGCCCGACCCGTGCAGCACGCTGAACGCGCTCGACGGACAAAATGCCCGGGATCGAGACCTTGTCACCCTCACCCGAGACGGCCTCGACGAGGATGTCGCTGAAGGCTGAAAGAACTGCATCGGCTTCGGTCTTGCTCGTGCCTGCCTTCGATGCAAGGGCGGCAACGAGTTCGTTGCGGGAAATGGCCACAGATGCTCCTCATGAATGGTGGTGTGCGGCGCCCAGTCTATGAACCCGCTCCTACACAATCCTTGGCCCCCCGTGGGCCGAATGGAATGTTCCTGCTGCTATCACGCCCATTCTTGCAGAGGATCGGTTGTGAGCAACTGCGGGAGCGCGGCGAGATAGGTCGCTCGTGGCCACTCGACAACACCGAGCGACGCAAGGTGCGGCGTCCGCCATTGGACATCGATCAGACCCGCGGGGCCGACGATCTTCGTCAATCCGACCAGCGCCACCTTGGACGCATCCGAGACGCGGTGAAACATCGACTCTCCGGCAAACAGGCCCCCGACGCTCAGCCCATAGAGTCCGCCGACGAGCCGACCCGTCGTGTCACGAGTCTCCACCGAGTGGGCCCACCCGAGGCGGTGCAGCTTCACGTACGCCTCGCGCATTGCGTCGTCGATCCAGCCACCGGGTCGACTCGGATCTGCACAGGCGTCTATGACCTCGTCGAACGACTGATCCACCGTGACCGAGAAGCGACCCACGGAGCGGGCAAGCGAACGAGAGACCTTGAGGTCCGAGGGTCGCAGCACGCCCCGCAGCATCGGCGACCACCAGAGCAGCTCACCGTCATGTGGCATCGGAAACGCGCCGCGGCGGTATGCCTCCACGATCGTGCCGGGCTCCAGATCCGCACCCGCGGCGACGCAGTCCTCCGGCGGCCAGTCATCCGGTTCGAACCGCCACGCTGACGGTGGCAGGGGATCCGGGCTCACGACTCCAGGACGCGCTTGAGGTGATAGATCGGAGCGTCTCCCCACTCAGTCCACTCCGCCGCCGTGGCACCCGCCAGGCACGCCCACCACGTCAACGCTCGGTTGACGGGCTGCGTCAAGGCCGCCGCCGCCATCTGCTGCGCCAGGTCTGCCTCGGTCGTTCCCCACTCATCGGAATAGGCACCGACAAGGTCGCCCCAGGCAAGCTCGCTGCGGGCCTCGATCCAACCATTCGGGACGCTCAGCACCTCGACTGCGTGCGCCCACTGGGCATCGCCGAAATCGAAGATGCGCAGACCGGCATTCGGCGGCGCAAAGACGTTCCACGGATGAAGGTCGCCGTGCTGCCAGGTGGTCGGCAGCGTCGACTCGGAAAGCACCGCCGCAGCCTCCACGATCGACTCACGTTTGGCACGCAGTGCTTGCTCATCGTCCGGTGACACGTACGAAGGGTGCTCGGCCGGCAAGGCGGCAAAGGTGTCGACAATCCTGTCGAAGCGTTCGGGCACGGTGGCCGGTGCGCAATCGGGCAGCCCCGTCGCGAGCAGCTCGTCGCGATGGTCTGCGACGATCCGTTGGATGCGCGCCGCCTCGGCCAGCAGTCGCCGCCAGTCGTCCACCGTCGGCTCGTGACTGTCGCCCAACGTCGTGCCACGGTCTGCCGTGACGATCCAGGAGCGCTCGGCATCGATCGCGAACGGAACGTCGACCGCATCGGGGACGATGCGGGCGAGCTCGGCATGCAGCAGCGGCTCGAATGCCATCGACGGGCAGTTGGCCTTGAACCACAGTGTGCCGCGATCGGTGGGCACGACCAGCTGAGTCGACCACGGTCGTATGCGTGGCTGGGTGATCTCGCCGGTGATGGCGCGACCATCCCGTTCGACTTGCTCACCGATCCACTGTTCGGCTTCACGCCGCCACTCTTGGCCGGCGACGTGTTCGGAGAATGGTCGACCCATGGGTGCAGCGTAGTGAATCGCGCCCGGTCGCCGCACCGGGTTTCGACTCATATGCTGGCCCGATGGGAGTTCGCAGCAAGATGGCCACGACCGCCGCATCCAAACTCGCGCCTCAGGTCGCCTCGGGGTACGTGCGCACGGTCCTCGACCAGGCGATCGACGGCATCGGGCCGCTGCGTTCGGCGGCAGCGACCGCCGACTCAAAGCTCGTCGATCACAACGGCGACGTCGAGCTGGCGCTGCGCGGTCTCGTCCGGCTCCATACGGGCCTGGCAGGCGTGCAGGGGTTCGTCACCAACCTTGGCGGATTTGCCGCCATGGCGGTCGCGATCCCGGCCAACGTCGTCGGCGTGACGCTTGTTCAGTGCCACCTCGTCGCCGGCATTGCCCACCTCCGCGGGTACGACCTCGAGGATCCCCGCGTACGCAATGCGATCCTCGCCTGCATGCTCGGCGAGGACACCGTTCGCGACCTGGTCAAGCACAAGCGCTTGCCCTCCTCGCCGATGGCTCTGGCCACGTCACCCGTCCACGATCCTGAGCTCGATGCGACCCTGTCGCGCGAGGTCACGTCCGAGCTCGTCGCCCGTACGGCCGGCCGGCGCGCCGTGACACTGATCGGACGTCGCGTCCCTCTGCTCGGTGGTGCGGTCGGTGGATCCAGCGATGCCTACGCGACGTGGCAGATCGGTTCGTACGCCGCGGACGAGCTCAAGGAGCGCCGCCGGACCTGAGCCAGACGCGTCCTTTCGACAAGCTCAAGGACCGAAGCTCACCGCGGCAACACACGCACGCCGCCGGACCTGAGCCTGACGCGTCCTTTCGACAAGCTCAAGGACCCGAGCTCACCGCGGCAACAGGCGCCCGCCGCCGGTTGAGCCTGTCGAAACCCGAAGTGTCGGTGCCGGCGCCTAGCGTCGTGCTCATGACGCTCGAAGCCGTGATCCTCGCGCTGCGGGAGTCCTGGGGACCCGACACCTGTGCGCCCGAGGACATCGCAGACTGGACTCCCGACAACCCTGCTCGCGGGCAGTGCGCCACCACGGCACTCGTCCTGCACGACTTCTTCGGTGGATCCCTCGTCATGGGCGAGGTCATCGTCGAGGGCGAGCGGGTCGACTTCCATTGGTGGAACCGTCTTCCAGACGGCGAGCAGGTCGACATCACCCTCGAGCAGTTCGGGGCTCACGAGCATGTCGTCGGCGCGATGGAGGTCAGGCGACCCACCGGCACCATCCGACACCAGCAGCAGTACGAACTTCTGTCGTCCAGGGTGTCGGGGCGCCTCGCCCAGTCTGCCTAGCCGAGGGCGCGGACGACAGCGCTGGCCGGCTCCTTGCCGAGCTGCTGACTCATCCACACGCTGGTCGCGACGAGCGCCTCGAGGTCGACACCATGCTCGATGCCCAAACCATTGAGCATCCAGACCAGGTCCTCCGTGGCGAGGTTGCCGGTGGCGCTCTCGGCGTACGGGCAGCCGCCAAGGCCGCCAGCTGATGCATCCAGGCCGACGATGCCGCTCTCGATCGCTGCCAACGCGTTGCTCAGCGCCTGGCCGTAGGTGTCGTGGAAGTGCATCGCCAGGTCGCCGACCCCTACACCGGAGCGGGCGAATGCCTCGATCAGCTGCTTGACATGGCCCGGGGTGCCCACGCCGATCGTGTCGCCGATCGACAGCTGCGACGCCCCCATGTCCAGGAGCCGCTTTCCGGTCGTCACCACCTGGTCGACCGGCACCTCGCCTTCCCACGGATCGCCGAAGCACATCGAGACATAGGCGCGCACGTCAAGTCCGGCTTCGCGTGCTCGCGCGACGACGGGTTCGTACATCGCGAACTGGCTGTCCAGGGTGGAGTTGAGATTCTTCCGGGCGAATGTCTCGGTTGCGCTGGCAAAGATCGCGATGTGCGTGACCCCTGCTGCGAGGGCGCGGTCGAGGCCGCGCTCGTTGGGCACCAGCACGGGCAGCGGAACGGGTCCGTCAAGGGCCAGCTGACCGATCAGCTCTTCGGCGTCCGCCAGCTGTGGCACCCACTTGGGATGGACGAAGCTCGTGGCCTCGACCGACTTCAGACCGGCCGCCACCAGCCGCTCGATGAACTCTCGCTTGATCTCGGTCGGCACGATGACCGACTCGTTCTGCAGGCCGTCTCGCGGACCGACCTCGTAGATCTCGACCGTGCGCACGAGCGACGGATCACTGACCACCATCGGCAACGTCATGACGGGTCCACCGTGAAGAGCAGGTGCTTGATCGGCACCTGGTCACCTGCGGCAGCGCCCACGTGCGCGACGACGCCGTCGTAGGGAGCCAACAACGCCAGCTCCATCTTCATGGCCTCGACAACACCCAGCTGCTGACCGTGGGTGACCGCATCACCTTGCGCCACATCGACGCGGAGCACCGTTCCCGGCATCGGCGAGACGACATCGGCGTCGGTGGATGCCCCCAGCTGGTGTCCGCCGCGCATCGGGTCCGGAATCGCGAACGCCCACACCTCACCGTGGCAGGCAATCGCGATGTCGTCGCCATCGATGATCGCCAGCGCGCTGGCGTCGGCGTAGTCGTCCTCGTCGAGCGCGAAGGACCAGTGCTGTCCGTCTGCATCTTCCAGCGCAACCCGCGTCGGAGCAGGATCTGCGCCGGAGCGCCACCCATCGTTGATCGACATCGGAGTCTCGCCGTCCAGCGTCGAGTAGCGGGCCCACACCTTTGCCGCCTGCTCGGCTGCCTCATCGGGCACAGTCGGGCGTACGAGCAGCTCCGCCGCCGCATCACTGTCGAGCCAGCCGGTGTGCACGTCTCCGGCGGCGAACTCGGCGCCGGCAACGAGCCTGCGGAGGAACCCGGTGTTGGTGGTGATGCCGAACAGTCCCGTGTCGTCCAGCGCTGCGACCATCCGGGCGATCGCGTCCGCGCGATCGGTGCCAGCAACCACAATCTTGCCGAGCATCGGGTCGTACGCGGTCGACACCTCTTGATCGCGCTTCAGATCGGTCTCGACGCGCGCGTCCAGGGGCCACGCCGCATCCAGCACGTGACCGGCCTGAGGCAGGAAGCCCGCGTACGGATCTTCGGCGTACACGCGCACCTCGAGCGCGTGGCCCGAGCAGGTGATCTCGTCCTGGGTCAGCGGCAGGTCATGGCCAGCAGCGACCGTGAACTGCCACTGCACGAGGTCGAGGCCGGTGATCTCCTCGGTGACGCAGTGCTCCACCTGCAGACGGGTGTTCATCTCAAGGAAGTACGCGTTGCCATCAGCCACCAGAAACTCGACCGTGCCGGCGCCGGTGTAGCCGACCTCCTTGCACAGCGCCACCGACGACTGGTGAAGCGTGGCCAGCAGCTCGGCACTGAGACCGAAGGACGGCGCCTCCTCGACAACCTTCTGATGGCGCCGCTGCGCCGAGCAGTCGCGCTCGAAGAGGTGCACGACGTGACCGGCCGCGTCACCGAAAACCTGGACCTCGACATGTCGGCCGTGCTCGATGTACTTCTCGACGAGCATCGTGTCATCGCCAAATGCCGCGGCGGCCTCACGCGTCGCCGCCTCCAGGGCTGAGGCATATGCGTCGGGCGAGGTGACGATGCGCATTCCCTTGCCGCCACCGCCGGCGGCTGCCTTCACGAGTACGGGGTAGGCATCGGCAGGCACATTGTCAGGGTCGAACTGCGGTGTCACCGGCACCCCCGCCTTTTCGGCGATCGCCCGTGCCCGGTCCTTGCGACCCATCGCGTCCATGACCTCGGCCGTCGGACCGATGAACACCAGACCCGCATCAACCACGGCACGTGCGAACTCCGCTCGCTCGGAGAGAAATCCATAACCGGGGTGAATCGCCTCGGCGCCGGACTGGTCTGCGGCCGCGAGGAGCTTGTCGATGTTGAGGTAGGACTCGGTGGCCGGGGTGGGACCGATGTGGACCGCGTCATCGGCCAGCCGGACATACGGGGCGTCGGCGTCTGCGTCGGAGTAGACGGCGACGCTGCGCAGACCGGCTTCACGGCAGGCAAGAATGATCCGTCGTGCGATCTCGCCGCGGTTGGCCACCAGAACACTGGAAAACGTCATGAACTCACCAACTACATTCTGAAGACGCCGAAGCGCGGTTCGGGCGTCGGCACGGCGGTCGCAACCTGGAGGCCCATCGCCAGGACGCGACGCGTGTCGAGCGGGTCAATGATGCCGTCGTCCCAGAGCCGTGCCGTGGAGTAGTAGGGCGAGCCCTGCGACTCGAACTGTTCGCGGATCGGCGTACGGAAGGCCGCCTCGTCCTCGGCCGACCACTCCTCGCCGCGGGCCTCCATGCCGTCACGCTTGACGGTCGCAAGCACCGCTGCCGCCTGCTCGCCCCCCATCACCGAGATCTTGGCGTTGGGCCACATCCAGAGAAACCGTGGGTCGTACGCGCGCCCACACATGCCGTAGTTGCCGGCACCGTATGAGCCGCCGATCACGACGGTGAACTTGGGCACGACCGAGGACGCGACGGCGGTGACGAGCTTGGCCCCGTCCTTGGCGATGCCGCGGTTCTCGTACTCCTGACCGACCATGAATCCGGTGATGTTCTGCAGGAACACGAGCGGTATGCCGCGCTGGTTGGCCAGCTCGACGAAGTGCGCACCCTTGAGCGCCGACTCGCTGAACAGGATGCCGTTGTTGGCGACGATGGCGACGGGGTAGCCGCAGATGCGCGCGAATCCACAGACGAGGGTCTCACCGTAGAGCGGCTTGAACTCGTGAAGTCGGGAGTCATCGACGATGCGGCGAATGACTTCGCGCACGTCATAGGGCGTCTTGCCATCCACCGGTACGACGTCATAAAGCGTCTCCGGATCCTCACGCGGCTCCACTGACTCGTGTGGTGGTGGCATGCTCGTTGGCCGCTCGAATGTTCCGACGATGGAGCGGACGATCTGGAGCGCGTGGTCGTCATCGTCGGCGAGGTGATCGACGACCCCCGACGTACGCGCGTGGACGTCTCCACCGCCGAGGTCCTCGGCGGTGACGACCTCGCCGGTGGCAGCCTTCACCAGCGGAGGGCCTGCCAGGAAGATCGTGCCCTGCTCCTTGACGATGACGGTCTCGTCGCTCATCGCCGGGACGTACGCTCCACCCGCGGTGCATGACCCCATGACAGCGGCGATCTGCGGTATCCGGTTGGCCGACATCTGCGCCTGGTTGTAGAAGATGCGGCCGAAATGTTCCCGGTCCGGAAAGACCTCGTCCTGCATGGGCAGGAACGCTCCACCGGAGTCGACCAGGTAGACGCAGGGGAGGTGGTTGTCGGCGGCGATCGCCTGCGCACGCAGGTGCTTCTTGACCGTCATCGGATAGTAGGTGCCGCCCTTGACCGTTGCGTCGTTGGCGACGATGACGCACTCGCGGCCACTGATTCGACCGATGCCAGCGACCACGCCAGCGCTCGGGACTTCGCCGCCGTACATGTCGTATGCAGCCAACGCCCCAATCTCCAAAAAAGGTGATCCAGGATCGAGCAGGACGTCAATGCGATCACGCGGGAGCAGCTTGCCGCGAGCGACATGTCGCTCGCGCGACTTCTCATTGCCACCCAGGCGTGCCTCTGCCAGGCGTTTGCGCAGATCTTCGACCAGTTCTCGCATGTCCGTAGGTTAACAGCCGTTAACCGGGATCGGCTACTCTGGTCGGGTGAGCGCCCCACGTCAGCAGCAGATTCTCGACATCGCAGCAGTGCTGTTCGCCGAGCGAGGATTTCACGGGGTGTCCGTCCATGACATCGGTGGTGCGTGCGGCATCTCCGGCCCTGCGCTCTACAAGCACTTCGCCAGCAAGAACGACATCCTCACGCAGTCCCTCACGGCGATCAGCGAACGGCTGCTCGCCGAAGGGCGCGCGCGTTCCGCCAAGGCGGCCAACCCGGAAGAGGCTCTCGACGCACTGATCGCGTGGCACATTGACTTCGCCCTGGGCAATCCCGCGCTGATCATCATCCAGGAGCGCGAGTGGGCCAACCTTGATGCCACGGGTCGCAAAGAGGTGCGATCGCTGCAGCTCGCCTACATCGACGTGTGGGTCGACGCGTTGAGAACACTCCGCGACGACCTCGACCCCGCCGAGGCGAGAGCCGTCGTCCAGGCGACGTTCGGCTTGCTCAACTCGACACCGCACAGTGCGCGCATCAGCGAGTCGGCCATGCGTTCGCGGCTTGCGCGCATGGCGCGCTCTGCACTTCTCGCCTGACGGCACGGGGAGTGAGCTGGCCCATCTAGGATTCCAGCACCCACATCTTGAGGAGCTCGTCATGGTCAATCTCGGAAAGCTGCTCGGCGGCTTCGATGCCAAGAAGCTGCAGGAGGTGATCGACCTCGTATGGGACAACAAGGACGACCTCGCCAACAGCGCACAGTTCGCCAAGGACATCCCCGACCTCATCCGTACCCTCGCCAGCGGTCTGTCCGAGGCCGGCGGCCAAGCTCGAGCCGCAGGTCTCGCGCTGATCGGTGACGACGGCAAGTCCGGCGCAACCACGAGGCTCGACAGCAGCGCCAAGACACTTGGATCGATCGCCGACAACCTGGCGGCCGTCGCGAAGTTCGTCACCGACGCAGCTGACGACATCGGCGGCGTCCCGTTGATGGGTGCCCCCGCCAAGCAGTTGACCGGTGCAGCCAAGACAATCCATGGCACGACAGCCAGCCTCGGCGGTCTCGCCGACGACCTGGTCGGACTGGCCGACATCCTGGGCAATGTCGGGCAGGCACTGAGCAAGCTCGGCGACAGCCTGGACTCGTCCGGGACCAAGGCACAAGGGTTCGTCGCCGCGCCTTCCTGAGGTGCGAACGCAAGCCTCTCTAGGCATCCTTCAGGGTGCGCCAGGCAACCCAGGCCGCGGTGAGGGCGATGACGATCGCGACAGCCGACGTCCGCTGAACGCCCAGGTCGAACGCCGCGTGTGCCGAGGCCAGAAGCTGTTCGCCGACCATGTTGGGATACCGCTCCGCGAAGTGGACCGTGCCGCCGAGTGACTCGAACGACGAGTCGTTCTCGCCCCATCGGGCGATCGCCGGCACGGTCAGGTGCGAACGGTAAGTCGACGTGAGCACGCTTCCGAGCACTGCCGTACCGAGTACGGCACCCACCTCGTACGCGGTCTCGGAGATGGCCGATGCCGCTCCGGCCTTGTTGGCGGGGACGCTGCTGAGCATCAGGTCATTGGTGAGCGTCTCGGCCAGGCCGATGCCGAGGCCGAGTACCGAGAACGCGATCATGATCGACCAGGTCGACGGCGTGCCGAGCAACGCCGCGATGGCATACCCGGACGCCGACATCACGAAGCTCGCCGCAACAACAACCCGCGCGGGAACGAAACGCACAAGACGGACCGCCGCAAAGCCGCCCAGCACGGTGACGAGCAGACCCGGGAGCAGCACGGTGGCAGCCGCCATCGGCGACAGACCCATGCTCAGCTGCAGGAACTGCGCCGCAAAGAAGATGAACCCGGCATAACCCATCAGACTCAGCAGGTTCGCCACGATCGCACCGCTGAAAACGCGATCGGCGAACAGCGCGAGGTCGATCATCGGGTCGACGAGGCGACGCTGGCGCCGTACGAAGGTGACAGCGCTCAACCCCCCAACGCCCACGCTCACGATCACCAGATCGCTGATCCCGTGCTCGGCGAACTGCTTGATCGCGAACACGATCGGCAGCATCGCCGCGAGGGACAGGCCGATGCTCGCGACATCGATGCGGCCCGGTCGAGGGTCGCGCGACTCAGGCAGCAGGACGATCGCCGCGATCAGGAAGACCACGATGATCGGCACGTTGATCAGGAAGACCGAACCCCACCAGAAGTGCTCGAGCAGCCACCCACCGACAATCGGGCCGAGCGCAGCACCGCCGGCAAACATCGAGGCCCAGACGGCGATCGCAAGACGACGATCTTCGCGGCTCGCGAAGATGTTGCGGATCAACGACAGCGTCGACGGCATCAGCGTCGCACCGAAGACGCCAAGCAGGGCCCGCGAGGCGAACAGGGCCTCGGCGTTCGGGCTGTATGCGGCGCACACTGACGCGAGACCGAATCCGACGGCGCCGATGAGAAGGAGTCGGCGCCGACCGACACGGTCTCCGAGGCTGCCCATCGGCACGAGCAGGCCGGCGAGCATCAGCGGGTAGATGTCGACCAACCAGAGCATCTGCTCACCTGTCGGGCGAAGCGCGACGCTGACTTGCGGCAGGGCGAAGCTCAGCACCGTGTTGTCGATCGAGGTGAGAAGGACGGGCAGCATCAGCACGGCGAGCGCGGTCCACTCACGTGGCCCGGCACGTCGTGCCGACGAATCACGAAGATCACGCCGCGACTTGGGCGTGTCCATCAGCTCAGCCATGACTGCACCGTCCCTTCCTTCTCGACATCGCTTCTACTATACCGTCTGGACGGTATAGTCCCTATCGGTCGAGCTGTGACGTTCCCCTCGGTGGGACAGACAGCGCCCGCAGCCGAGGTGGGCACCCCTGCGCCGGTCGTACCGTGATCGCAGCGTCGATAGTGTGGGCGCATGGCACCCACCGAGCGATCGACCCGCGATCGCCTCCTCGACTCGTTCGAGACCCTGTTGGTGACGGCCGGCAGCCGCGCCGCGACCCTCGATGCGGTCGCCGCCGACGCCAAGGTCTCCAAGGGCGGGCTGCTCTATCACTTCCACAGCAAGGACGAGCTCGTCGAGGGCATGCTCGTGCGCCTCCGCGAGCAGGGTGCCGCTGACGCCGCGAAGATGCGGACCGCCAAGAAGGGGCCCGTCGACTTCTACCTGAGCACCTCGGCACACACCGGCAGCGACTTTGACCGCGCGCTCGTCGCGGCAGCGCGCATTGCCCAAGAGCACGATCAGCGCGCGTCCGAAGCCCTGGCCGATCTGCGTGAAGGGTGGTTCGTGGTGCTTCGCGAACACCTCGGCGACGAGGCGCTGGCTCGAACGATCCAGCTGATCGGCGATGGTCTCTACTTCGACGACACGATGGGGCTCAACGAGAAGAGCGGGCTCACCCACGTACGAAATGTGCTGCGACGCCTCGACGTCCTCTAGGCCGCTGACCTAGCCTGAAGACATGTGCAGAAACATCCGAACCCTTCACAACTTCGAGCCCGCTGCCACCAACGACGAGGTCCAGGCTGCGGCGCTCCAGTACGTCCGCAAGGTGAGTGGATCGACCAAGCCGTCCAAGGCCAACGAGGAGGCGTTCAATCACGCCGTGGCCGAAATTGCCCACATCACCGGGCACCTGCTCGAGGACCTGGTGACGAACGCCCCGCCCAAGGACCGCGAGATCGAAGCAGCCAAGGCCAAGGAGCGCGCCGCCAAGCGCTACGCCCCCGCCAGCTGACCCGTCCTCGCTGATTGCCCCCACGCGCCTTGGGCGCCCCCCACGCGCCTTGATTGCCCCCACGCGCCTTGAGCTTGTCGAAAGGCCCCTGTGGATGTGCTTGGTGACACGGGTCGGCAACTGTTGTCGAATTCACGCGTGCCCTACGTCTACATAGTCACGTGCTCGGACAGTTCCTACTACGTCGGCAGCACCCGCAATCTCGAGGCAAGACTCTGGGAGCACAACGAGGGCCTGGGCGGGAGCTACACCAGCAAACGGCTACCGGTCAGGCTCGTCTACGCCTACGAGTTCGAGCGGGTCGTCGACGCCTGGGGTGCAGAGCGGCGAATTCACGGATGGTCTCGTGCCAAGCGCGAGGCGCTGATCCGTGGCGACTACGCGGCATTGCCGAACCTTGCGCGCAATCACCAGACGCCGAGCGACTGAACGTCCTTTCGACAAGCTCAAGGACCGATGGGCCGGCCAAGCTCAAGGACCGATGGGCCGGCCAAGCTCTGGTCCTTCGCTAGGCCTTGCGGAGCTTGAGGAAGATGCTGGGGCCGAAGTCCCGGCGTGCCAGGCGCTTTTGAGTTGCGCGCTCGACCGCCAGCATGGCGCCCTTGGGGAGGGTCTTCTTGAGCCGCTCGCTGCGCAAGTTGGACACCGAGAGCTTGCTCTCGAGCTTGAGTCCGGCCTCAGCCAGCTGGCCCACGACGGTGTCGATGTTGTGGTTGACGAAGGCGATCGCGTCCGGCTCGTCGGCCTTGACGGTACGAATGCTGACAGGCTCCTTGGGGAGCTCGATGCCTTCGCGCTTGTGCCGGCGACGGTTCTTGAAGTGTCCGTAGTTTGCGACCTCGATGATCGCGGTGCCACCTGGCGCGAGGACGCGCGCGATCTCGGCGAACTCTGCTGACGGCTCGGGCAGGTGGTGCATCACGCGCACCATCGTGACCAGGTCGAGCTCGCCGTCAGCGAACTTGAGGTCGTCTGCCTGCATCTGCGCCTGCACGATGTCGGTGCCCTCGAGCACCTTCTTGGCGGCCTCGAGCTGGCTCGCCGCCGGCTCGGCAAGAGTGACTTTGTCGGCGAACGTACGCAGCAGGATGCACAGGCGGCCGAAGCCGCCACCAATGTCGGCCGCGCTGCCGAAGTGCTGACCCTTGAGGAGGCGCCGGATCGCAATGTGCTCGGCGGCATTTTCGTAGTCGCGGTTGTCCCAGTACTTCGTGTAGTCGTAACCACGTTCGTACTGGTTGGCTACCTTCTTGCGCTTCTCGTCGGCCACCGGGCCACCCTAGCAACGTTGACTGAGGTCCACTCAGCCCGACGGATTGGGAGCGCGCTCCCCCCACCTCCGTCCCTACCGTCCAGCGGCACGGCGTCAATAGGATCGCGGCATGCGAAGTGACGGGGGGCTCCGACGACGGGTGACCCAGCTCCGGCGCGGACAGCACGGAGTGGTGTCCCTGGAGTATCTCGTGATCGGGCTGGCCATCATCGTGCTCGTCGGCGGCCTGGCAGCTCGCACGGATGTTGCCGACACCGTGTCGTGCAAGGTCGGTGGACTGTTCACGTCCGCCGCCGGCAATGGCTCCGCATCATGTGGCGGCACATGAACCGCACAGCTCGACTACTCCTTGCCAGTGCCGTCGTCGCCGCCCTCGCGCTGCTGGGTGGCTGCGGCGACAAGGACAAGACCGCCAACGTCGACTACCCGGAGGGCGCCTTGATCCTCAAGCAGAACGTTCCGCGGCCTCACGGCGAGTTCAGGCTCGTGGCCATCAACATCGACGACCAGGGCGGGACCGTCATCGTCGAGCTGCCGGCCGGCGGCAACGAGAAGCTCCCCGTCACCAAGGGTCAGACCGTCAGCACCAGCGACGGCGCGCTCAGCCTCGAGATCATCGCGATCGAGTCGCCGGGCGGCAATGACGGGGCGCCGGGCCAGGGCAGCGGCGCGATCGTTGTCGTTCCCACGCCCTGACCTGTCTCAGTCGAAGCTGCGCGGTCCGTATGACGCCGGCTGCTTGGCCGTGGCGGCCTCGCGAGCGATCTTGGTGTTGGCCGACTTGAACATCGTCGCCTGCAGCTTGCGCTCAAGCTTCCACGCAGCGCGAAGACTCCCGCGACGGTTGGCATAGAGCAGCTTTTTGGTGGCCGCCACGGAGTCGGGCGAACGTTCGGTGATCTTCGCGATCAGATCGAGTGCTGCCTTGATGGGCTCGTCGACAGATTCGGTGGCGAGGCCGATCTCGGCGGCGCGATGACCGGTTATCTGCTCTCCGGTCATCGACAGTTTCATCACGTCGTCGGCCTTCATCTGGTCACTGAACGGCACTGTTCCGCCCATGTCCGGCACGAGCCCCCACTTCGCCTCGAGGATCGACCACGTCGCGTCGGGAGTGGTGAATCGGAAGTCAGCGCCGGCGGCCAGCTGCAATCCGGCGCCATAGCAGTGGCCGTGAATCACGGCGATGACCGGCACCGGCAGGTCGCGCCAGATCGTGTTGACCAGCTGGAATCTGTTGACCGCACGAGGTCCAGCGAGGAAGAAGCGTGCAACCCGCTTCTTGTCCTTGAACGCCGCGCCGAAGTCGAGGCCGGCGCAGAACGAGCGGCCCTTGCCCTGAAGAATCACGGCCCGGATGTCGCGGTTGGCCTTGAGCGACTTGGCGGCGGCAATCAGCTGGTCGATCAGCTCGAGATCGACACCGTTCAGCTTGTCGGGTCGATTGAGCCACACATACGCAATCGGGCCCTCGATCTCGGTGATGACGCGCGATTCGCTCATGGCCGCAAGGCTATCTGCAGCAACTCGGAACACGCTGAGCGCCCGACAGTCATAACCAACAACGGTATTCGCGCGTTGATCTCCTCATGCGCCGCATTTTGCAGTCCTCGCTCGTCCTCGTCCTCGCCGTCCCCCTCATGGTCTGGGCCATGACCCGCGGAGGTGCTGACGCCGCCGTACCCACGCCCAAGACCGTCATGTTCGTGGGCAACAACTGGGATGGCACCGCAGATGTCATCGACGCGACCACGTACAAGCGGCTCAAGCGGATCGACATCGCCCCGGACCGCGAGGAACGCCTCGCTGCCATCCGCACCAGCCCGGACAAGCTCGCCTATTACCTCGCAATTCAGCAAGCCGTCGGCGAGGGCCACGACCAGTTCACTGATGACATGTTCAGCACCCCGGACGGCACCCTTCTCGCCGTGTCACGCCCGAGCCTCGCCGATGTTGTCGGCATCGACATCGCCACCGGCAAGATCGTGTGGCGTTTTCCGATGGAGGGCTACCGCACTGACCACATGGGCGTCTCGCCCGACGGCAAGAAGCTGCTGGTCTCCGACTCGACAGCCAACAAGGTTCACGAGCTCAACCTGCGTACGGGCGCCAAGCTCCGCGAGTTCCCGTCCGGTGACACACCGCACGAGAGCAACTACACCGCCAAGGGCAAGCGGATCTTCCACGCCAGCATCGGCCGCGTGTACGTGCCCGGACAGTTTGGCGAGCTGGGCGCCGGCGCCAAGGTCGTCAAGGGTGAAGCGGTGTTCCAGATCGTCGACAACAAGACGTTCAAGATCATCAAGCAGTGGGACATGGGGGCCAAGCTCGCCGAAGCCGGGTATCCCGGGATGAGCCCCGCCGTACGTCCGATGGCCGTCGCGCCTGATGAGCGATACGTGTACCTGCAGGTGTCGTTCTTCCACGGATTCGTGGAGTTCGACACGGCAGGCGCCGGCAAGGTCACCCGGGTGGCGCTGCTGCCGGAGAGCCAGGAAGCGCAGAAGATCCCCAAGACGCAATACGTCCTCAACTCAGCCCATCACGGCATCGCCATGAACTCCGCCGGCACCTCGCTGTGCGTCGCAGGCACCATGTCGGACTACGGAGCGATCGTGAGCCGCGAGTCATTCCGCTACACGATTCTCAACGTCGGCCCCAAGCCGTACTGGGCGACCACCGGTCCCACCGGCAAGCACTGCTGGATGTCCACCAGCGGCAATGACCAGGTCGTCGTCATCGACTACGAGACCAAGAAGATCATCAAGCGGATCCCGGTCGGCGACCACCCGCAACGCGTTCGCGAGGGCAGGGTGTCGGCGGCAGCGCTCAACGCCTGGAAATGACGTTTAGGGCACGGCGTTTCGGGGAAATACCGTGCATGGTCAACATCAAGAGGCTCCCCCTCCCCCTGATGGACATGTACGACTGGCAGTACGACGGCCTGTGCATGGACATGGACTCTGACGTCTTCTTCTCACCCGAGGCTGAGCGCGGCGCAAAACGTGTCCGTCGTGAAGACGCCGCCAAGGCGCTGTGCCGCCGCTGTCCTGTGATCGAAAGCTGCCGCCAGCACGCGCTCAGCGTGCAGGAACCGTACGGCGTGTGGGGCGGACTGAGTGAGTCAGAACGCGCCGAGCTCGTCGGCCAAGAATCCATCGCCAGCTGACGCATCTGCCCGAGGGTTCTTCGCTGCGCCATGTGCGCGAGCGGGGAGAGCCGTCGCCTGCGCGAAGTGAAAGGCCATCGACCCGATCTCAGGAGCGATGCGCCACTTCGCTCCGGCTCCTCCCAAATCCACTCCATCCAATAATTGGCTTTGGGCGCGAGGGGGGAGCCGTCGCCTTCGCTACGCGGCCCAAAGCGACGAACCAGCCGAAGGACGAGCAGCCGCTCCGCTCACGGCTCCTCCCAAATCCACTCCATCCAATAAATGGCTTTGGCCCCCAACGAAAACCGTGTTGGGGGCCAAAGCCATTTGTGCGCGAGGGGGGATTTGAACCCCCACGCCCTTGCGGACACTGGCACCTGAAGCCAGCGCGTCTACCATTCCGCCACTCGCGCATTCGGTCCCGGAAAAGTTGCCCAGGACCGAGGAATGAGTCTAACAGGCTGCATTAGGGTGTGAATCCTCACGCTCACCCGCACATGACCGGTGGCCGTTACCGCACCGCCCGATACGATCGCAGGGAACACCAGTGATGACAACGAAAGGCGGAGGCTGATGGCGGGGGTGCTGCAGCGGTTTGAGCAACGGCTCGAAGGAGCTGTCACAGGTGCCTTCGCGCGCGCCTTCCGCAGCGCGGTCCAGCCAGTCGAGATCGCCGCGGCCTTGCAGCGAGAAGTCGACAACTCCGCCCACGTCCTTTCGCGCGAACGCATGCTCGTCCCCAACGACTTCACCGTCGAGCTCTCGCCGACCGACTTCGAGAGACTGGCGCCGTTCAGCGGGACACTCGCCGAGGAGCTCTCCACGTTGGTCACCGAGCACGTCGCCGACCAGCGCTACACGATGACAGGCCCGCTGCACATCGAGTTCAAGCAGACCGGAGAGCTCAGCACCGGGCGATTCCGCGTACGCAGCCGCACCAACTCCTCGGTCACCCCCGTCGAAGGTCAACGCATGACCGAGACGGCGATTCGCTCGTCCGGCGTCGTGATCGAGGTCAACGGGATGAAGCACCCGCTGAGTCCCCCGGCGTCGTGATCGGGCGCGGCAACGAAGCCGACCTCAAGATCGACGACCCCGGCATCTCACGCAGGCACTGCCAGATCAGCGTCAGTCGCAACGGTGGTGACACCAACGTGACCGTGACCGATCTCGACTCCACCAACGGCGTCATCCTCAACGGACACAAGGTCAGCAGCGGCGTGGTGACCGACGGTGCCGAGGTACGGCTCGGCAACACCGTCATCGTGATCCGAATGACGGAGACGAACTGATGTCAGAGCTGACTCTCACCCTCATCAAGCTCGCGTTCCTCGCGGTGCTGTGGCTGTTCGTGCTGTCGGCCGTCTCAGTGATCCGCTCCGACATCTTCGGCACGAAGGCGCCGGCCCAGGCGCGTCCGACCAAGGCAAAGGCCAAGGCAAAGCCCTCAGGCAAGTCGCGCAAGCCGGCCCGCGGCAACCCCACCAAGCTCCAGGTCGTCTCCGGTCCCAACGCCGGTCAGAGCGTCCCCCTCGGCGACAAGCCGATCCTCCTCGGCCGCGGCACCGACGCCGCCATCCGGCTCGACGATGACTACGTCTCCACCCGGCACGCCCGCTTCGCGACCAACGGGGAGCAGTGGTTCGTCGAGGACCTCGGCTCCACCAACGGCACCTACCTCGGCAGCCAGCGAATCACCTCGCCCATACCGATCGGCATCGGCATCGCCGTCCGACTCGGCAAGACCATCGTCGAGCTTCAGAAGTAGCCATGTCGTCACTTACCTATCGCTATGTCGCCCTGACCGACACCGGTCTGCGCCGTCCCGCCAACCAGGACTCGGCCTACGCCAGCAACCGCCTGCTGGTACTCGCCGACGGTATGGGGGGCGCTGCCGCCGGAGACATCGCCTCGGCCGAGGCGATGCACATCATCCGTGAGCTCGATCGTGACATCGACGGCGACGCGATGGCCGCACTCGAAGAGGCCGTTGTCAGCGCCAACGCCCGGCTCGGCGAGCTGATCGCGGCCGATCCTGCCGTCGAGGGCATGGGCACGACCCTCGAAGCGATGGTCTGGGACGGCACCAAGATCGCCTTCGCCCACCTCGGCGACTCCCGCGCATACCGTCTCCGCGACGGCAACCTCGAGCAGATCAGCACCGACCACACGTTCGTCCAGAGCCTGGTCGACGAGGGCAAGATCAGCCGCGACGAGGCCCGTGTGCACCCGCACCGCTCGCTGCTGCTGCGCGCCTTGCTCGGTCGCGATGACAACGAGGCCGACTACAACTGGCTGCAACCAATGGCGGGCGACCGCTATCTGCTGTGCAGCGACGGTCTCTCCGACATGGTCGGCGACAACGTCATCGAGATGGCCCTGAGCGCCGAAACCATCGACTTTGCCGCCACCGAGCTCATCCGACTGGCACTCGAGGCCGGCGGATATGACAACGTCACCGTCGTCATCGGTGAGTTCGTCGACGAGGGAGCAGAGGTCGACGAAACGCTGGCATGTGCTGACGGTCAACCGCAGATGGTTGGCGCCGCCGCCGGGCAGCCCCGACCCCGCACAGGACGGGCGGTCGAGGCCAAGACCACCGAGGCTCAGGCATTCGACCCCGAAGAGCTTCGCTACGCGCCCCGGCCTCCGAGCCGCAAGCGATGGATCCGCTGGACTGCACTGGCCCTGGCGATCGCCGTCATCCTCAGCATCGCCGGTGCCGTCGCATACAGCTGGTCCCAGAGTCAGTACTTCGTCGCAGCGCACCAGGGCAAGGTGACGATCTACAAGGGGGTGCAGGCCAACATCCCCGGCATCACGCTGCAGCACATCGACCAGGTCACCGACATCCAGGTGTCGACCCTTCCGGACTTCCGTCGCAAGCAGGTGCGTGCGGGCATCGAGGCATCGAGCCGTTCCGAGGCCGAGCAGATCGTCGAAAATCTTGATCAGGTGGCGGTCAAGCCGACGCCCACACCCACCCCGACGCCCACACCCACCAAGACGGCAACGGCAACTCCGGCGGTATGGCGGCGATGACCACGCCCGCCTGGGTCCCTCGCAAGCGTCGAGGGGCGGAGTTCATCCTCACCGTCCTCGCGGTGTTCATCGGCATCACCGCCTACGCGGCAGTGGGCCTCGGTGTCGAGGGCACCATCCCGGGTGACACCTACAAGCTCGGATTCGCCCTCATCATCGTCGCCGTGGCAACGCACCTGATCGTCAGGCGGGTCGCCCCGTACGCCGACCCGGTCCTGGTCCCGCTCGTCATTGCACTCAACGGGCTCGGGCTGGCGATGATCTATCGCCTCGACCTCGGCCGCCAACAGGTCAATCCCGATCGCCAGGCCTTCGCCAACGGACAGCTGGTGTGGACCGCGATAGGCATCGTGGCCTTCGCCGCAATCCTGATCCTCATACGTGACCACCGTCGGCTCCAGAGCTTCACCTACACGTTCGGCGCCATCGCGATCGGGCTGCTGATGTTGCCCCTGATGCCCGGCATCGGCCGCACCATCAACGGTGCCCGCATCTGGATCAACCTCGGCCCCTTCAGCTTCCAGCCCGGCGAGGCAGCCAAGGTGTGCCTCGCGATCTTCTTCGCCGGCTACCTCGTGGTCAAGCGCGACGCGCTCGCCCTCGCCGGTCGACGGGTCATGGGCATCGACCTGCCCCGCGGCCGCGACCTGGGCCCGATCCTCGCGGGTTGGCTCATCAGCGTCGGCATCCTGATCTTCCAGCGCGACCTCGGATCGTCGCTGCTGTTCTTCGGCCTGTTCGTCGTGATGCTCTACGTCGCGACCGAGCGAGCTGGCTGGCTGCTCGTCGGAGCTGTTCTGTTCGTCCTCGGCGCCTACTTCGGCTATCTGTCGTTTGCCCACGTACGGGTCCGCTTCGATGCCTGGCTTGACCCGTTCGGTGACCCCGACCGTAACGGCCAGATCATCAACGGGCTCTTCGGGTTGGCGCATGGTGGTGTGCTCGGCCAAGGATGGGGGCTCGGCAGTCCACAGCTGACCCCGTTCTCGTTCTCCGACTTCATCGCCGCTTCGATGGGCGAAGAGCTGGGCCTTGCCGGTCTCATGGCGATCCTGATGATCTACGGGCTCATCGCCGAGCGCGGTCTGCGCATCGCTCTCACCTGCCGCGACGCATTCGGCAAGCTCCTCGCCGCCGGACTCGCCTTCTCGTTCGCGCTCCAGGTGTTCGTCGTCATCGGCGGCGTCACCCGCCTCATCCCCCTCACGGGTCTGACCACGCCGTTCATGGCGCAGGGTGGTTCGTCGATCGTCATGAACTGGGT
The DNA here is from genome assembly GCA_963760105.1 of uncultured Actinomycetota bacterium. GTDB lineage: Bacteria > Actinomycetota > Actinomycetes > Propionibacteriales > Nocardioidaceae > Aeromicrobium. The sequence goes on along the minus strand of CAVXBP010000010.1, from coordinate 213,666 downwards.
GATCATCGGCCTGCTCCTGCGCATCAGTGACCAGACGCGTCGACCTGCGCCCGAGATCTCGACCTATGAGCACGACGAGGAGACCCAGGTGGTGAAGCGATGAACCGCCCCATCCGAAACATTGCCATCGCCAGCCTCGTGCTGTTCATGGCACTGTTGATCAACGTCAACTACGTGCAGTTCGTGCAGGCCGACAGCCTCAACGCCAAGAACGGCAACAAGCGTGTCATCAACGAGGAGTTCTCGCGCGATCGCGGACCGATCCTCGTCGCCGGCAAGCCCATCGCCGAGAGCGTCAAGTCCAAGGACGAGTACAAGTTCCAGCGCCGCTACCCGGACGGGTCGCTGTATGCCCCGATCACCGGCTACTTCTCCTACATCTTTGGACGGGGTGGCCTCGAGAACTCCGAGAACGGCGTGCTGTCAGGCAGCGACAACCGACTGTTCGTCAACCGCGTCGTCGACCTTGTCTCCAACAAACAGCCCAAGGGCGGGAGCGTCGAGCTCACGATCGACCCGCTGGCGCAAAAGACCGCCGCGAGTGGCCTCGAGGCGCTCGGCAAGGACACCCAGGGGGCGGTCGCGGCAATCGACCCCCAGACCGGCGCAATTCTGGCGATGGTGACCCAGCCGTCCTACGACCCCAACCGACTGGCCAGCCACAACTTCTCCGAGGTCCAGAAGGCCTGGGGCTCCCTCACCACCGACAAGAACAAGCCGATGGCCAACCGAGCGACACAGGAGATCCTGCCGCCCGGATCGACGTTCAAGCTCGTCACCGCCGCCGCCGCACTCGAGACGCTCGGCCTCGAGCCGAGCGACGAGGTCAAGGGTGGCAAGACGCTTACCTTCCCCGGCACCTCGTTCGAGCTGCCCAACGAAGGCGGCAGCAACTGTGGCGGCGACAAGATCACGTTCGAGCGTGCGCTCAACGTGTCGTGCAATGTCAGCTTCGGTGACCTCGCCGGCAAGATCGGTCAGGAAAAGCTCGCCGAGCAGGCCCAGAAGTTCGGGTTCGGCACCCAGCCGATGACCGAGCTCTCGTCGAACGCCAGCAGGTTCGCGCCAAAGTCCGCCACCCTTGAGCGCACCGAGCTGGCCCTGTCGGGCATCGGGCAGTTCGAGGTGGCCGCCACGCCGCTCCAGATGGCCATGGTCACCGCGGCGATCGCCAACGACGGCAACGTGATGAAGCCGTATGTCGTCAAGTCGGTTCGCTCGCCCAATCTCAGCGTCCTCGACGAGGCCAAGCCGGAGCGCATCAGTCAGGCCATGAGTGCGTCCAACGCGTCCAAGCTCCGACAGATGCTGATCAGCACGGTCGACCGGGGCACCGCAACCTCGGCCCGCATTGCCGGCGTCGAAGTTGGCGGCAAGACAGGCACGGCGCAGTCGACTCCCGATCGCCCGCCGTACGCGTGGTTCGTCGCCTTTGCGCCCGCCAGCAATCCCAAGGTCGCCGTCGCCGTACTGATCGAGTCGACCGACGTCGGTCGCGACGAAATCTCCGGTGGACGATTGGCTGGGCCGATCGCCCGCGCCGTCATTGAGGCGGTACTCGGCAAATGAGTCCCTCCTCGCCGACCCGCCGCCCCAAACCAGTTCGCACTTCCTTCGACACTATTGAGAGACTGAAATCATGACCGAACCCGGCGACGAGCCAATCCGCCTCGGCGAGCGCTATGAGCTCGGTGGGCTGCTTGGGCGCGGCGGAATGGCTGACGTACGCGTGGGCCGCGACCTGCGCCTCGGTCGCACCGTTGCCGTCAAGCAGCTGCGTTCCGACCTGGCCGCCGACGACACGTTCCAGGCCCGGTTCCGCAAGGAAGCGCAGTCGACTGCTGCGCTCAACCACCCGTCGATCGGTGCCGTCTACGACACCGGCGAGTCGATCGACAAGCACGGCAATCACGTCCCCTACATCGTGATGGAGTACATCGAGGGTCAGACGCTGCGCGACATCATGCGCGGTGCGCAGGATGGTCGCAAGATCCTGCCCGAGCGTGCGCTGTCCATCACCGCGGACGTCCTGAGTGCGATCGACTACAGCCACCGCAACGGCATCATCCACCGTGACATCAAGCCGGCCAACGTCATGCTGACGCCGTCCGGCCAGGTCAAGGTGATGGACTTCGGCATTGCCCGCGCCATCGCCGACACCTCATCGGCCATGACGCAGACCGCTGCCGTCATCGGCACGGCCCAGTACCTCTCGCCCGAGCAGGCGCGCGGTGAGACCGTGGACGCCCGGAGCGACATCTACTCCACCGGTTGCCTGATGTACGAGCTCCTCACCGGCCGACCGCCGTTCATCGGCGACAGCCCGGTGTCGGTGGCCTACCAACACGTACGCGAGGAGGCTCGTCCTCCGTCGCAGCTCAACCCCGATGTCAGCACCACGATCGACAACATCGTGGCCAAGTCACTCGCCAAGCGGGTCGAAGATCGCTATCAGAGTGCAGCCGACATGCGCAAAGACATCGACCGAGCGATCGCCGGACTGCAGGTCGACGCGCCGACTGCCGCTACTGTCGCGGTCGCCGGTGCGACGGCGGTCGCGCCCGCGGCACCAGCACTCCCGCCGACCACGGGCGGAGGTTCGCGTCGTGCGCTGCCGCCGGACGACGGCGAGGAGAGCAACGCCAAGTGGTGGGGCCTCGGCATTGTCGGCATCCTGTTGCTGGCGGCTCTGGCCTTCGGCATCTACCAGTGGACTGCTCCGCCGCCGGAGGTTCCGCAGGTTGCCGTCACCGACGTCACCGGCATGCCCGTCGACACGGCGACCCGCGCCCTCGTGGGCGACGGATTCAAGGTCGACGCAGAGACCGAGCAACGCCCCGACAACGAGGTCAAAGAGGGACTCGTCCTCGAGACCGACCCGCCGGCCGGCGAAAAGCGCGACACCGGCAGCTCCGTCAAGCTGATTGTCAGCTCGGGTCCGGAAAAGGTGACCATCCCGGGCCTCGACGGATTCTCGTACGACCAGGCCAAGGAGCTGCTCGAGGGCAAGGGACTCAAGGTCAAGAAGAGCGAACGAGACAGCACCCTGCCCAAGGACAATGTGATCAACAGTGACCCGCCTGCCGGCGAAGTGGTCAACTTCGGCAGCACCGTGACACTGCTCGTCTCCAAGGGTCAATCGACTGTCCCGAATGTTGTCGGCCTGAGCAAGGACGAGGCGACCAAGAAGCTCGAGGACGCCGGCCTGAAGGTCAGCGTCGTCGAGGATCCCGCGTCGACATCGCCGCAAGATCAGGTGACCGCCCAGGACAAGCCTCAGGGTCAGGTAGTGTCACCGGGCACGACCGTGACGATCACCGTCTCGACCAACCCGGGCATTCCAACTCCTGAGCCCTAGTTCGTCACTGCTTGGGCGTATCGCAGGCTGACGGGTCCGCCGTAGGCCGGCACGCTGATGTCATCGATCGTCTCGATCTTGAGTCCGAGCTGGAAACGCTCGACGTAGACGCGATAGCTGATGGTCTCGGGCGACCGTGAGATTTCGGCGTTCATGGGTGCGGTCTCACCGATCGCCTCGATCACGTAGGGCGGGGAGTAAGGCACACCATCCAGGACGACAGTGTTGCCCACGCACTTGATGCCCGTGGTCGAGATGAGGCGTTGGCCTTGAAGAGAGATGGCCTCCGCACCGCCTGCCCACAGCGCATTGACGAATGCCTGGATGTCCTGCTGGTGCACCACGAGGAGATTGGGGTCCTCACCCTGCGGGTCGACGCTGCGTGGCGCATCGGTCAAGGTGACGCGCAGGCCAGGGCCGCTCAGTGCCGTGAGGCCGGTCGGTGACTCAAGCCTGGTGACCTTGGCGCGGTATTCGTCGAGCTCAGCGCCCGAGACACTCGCCGACAGGGCGTCAATGTCTGAGCGCAGCTTGGCCGCATCAACGCGCCGGTCGGCGATCCGTTCCGAACGGTCACGGAGCAGGGATCCCACATCGCCACCCGCAGGACGTAGATCTGTGCCGTCAGAGTTGATCGATGCCGCAACGAACAGGAATCCGGCGACAACGCAGATCGCGAGCACAGCCGTCGTCCAGCTCTGGCGCTGGTGCTTGCCAGCCTTGGTCATACCTGAACTCCCTCACTGCACTGTCGCCAACTACGCTATCTGAGAGCACCCATCGATGCGGACACCGAGCCGCAGCAACCATCCGGAGTACGTCGTGGCGAAAGACAAAGAACCCAAGGGTCCCAAGCCCGTCAGGATCAGCAATCGCTGGGCCGGTCCGGCCATGATGATCTCTGGCATCGTCGGGCTCATCTGGATTGTCGTGTTCTACACGATCAGTGACGGCAACACCCACATCCCCTGGTACTCCGACCTCGGCCAGTGGAACCTGGTGATCGGTATGGGCTTCATCGTGGCAGCCTTCGGCTTCGCCATGAAGTGGGAGTGAAACCCGACCTAATTACACCGTTGTAGTTATCCACACCTGTGTGCACAGAGGTGGATAAATCACAGCCGTGTTGTTAACTCCTGCGGGGGGTCAGGTCAGCTGGGACGTACGGATCACGACAGCGATGATCATCGCCACCCACAGCGCGCCAAACACCATCACCTGCACGGCCTGTCGGCGATCGCGCGGCGCATAGGCAAAGGCCGCACCGAGGATGCACCCAGCGACGAAGCCGCCCAGGTGACCCTGCCAGCTGATGTTGCCCTGCAAGCTGATGACCGCGTTGATCGCCAACAGGACGAGCAGGGTGGTGACGTCCTGTTTGGCCTTGAGCAACAGCAGCAGGACCATGCCGAACACGCCGAACACCGCGCCGGATGCGCCGATGGTCGCGACATTCGGACTCGACAACCAGTAGACGAACACCGACGAGGCGATCGCCGTGGTGAAGTAGGCGGCAATGAATCGGACGGTGCCGAGCGCCTTCTCGGCGAACGGCCCGAACAGATAGAGCGCATACATGTTGAACGCGATGTGCAGCAGGCTGGTGTGCAGAAATGCTGCCGTGATCAGTCGCCAGTAGTCGCCGTCGGCCACCGCGTACGACTGCATCGCCCCGCGCTGAAAGGCCGAGCCGACATTGCCCTCGGTGGCCAGCTGGAAGATGTAGGCCACCACGTTGAGCCCGATCAGCACCTTGCTGACGAGGCCGACGTGGGCTGACACCGCTCCACCCGCGATCGTGCGCGGCGCCCGAACTGACTTCGCGCCCTCGTTCACACACGCCGGGCAGTGAAAACCGACCGACGCATCCCTCATGCAGTCAGGACAGATCATCCGCTCGCACCGCTGACACGAGATGTAGGCCTCGCGGTCAGGGTGGCGATAGCAGCGATAGTCCTGCGCTGGGAGGTTCATCCCTCGACGCGCGCGATCTCAACCTTCTCGAGCGTCACGGGGGTTACGGGGCGGTCGAAGCGGTCGCGTTCGACCACGGCGATCGCATCGACCACGCGCTTGCTGTCATCGTCGGCCACTTCGCCGAAGATCGTGTGCTTGCGGTTGAGCCAGGCAGTCGGGATGACCGTGATGAAGAACTGGGAACCGTTGGTGCCCGGACCGGCGTTGGCCATCGCGAGGAGGTAGGGCTTGTCGAACTGCAGGTCGGGGTGGAACTCGTCCTCGAACTGGTAGCCGGGCCCACCCATGCCGGTGCCTTGTGGGTCGCCGCCCTGCAACATGAAGTCGGGGATGATGCGGTGGAAGACGAGATTGTCGTACAGCGGCTTGTTGGAGACCTTCCCGGTCTCGGGGTCGATCCATTCCTTGGTGCCTTCGGCAAGACCGACGAAGTTCTCGACCGTCTTGGGGGCATGGTTGGGGAAGAGCTCAACGACGATGTCGCCGTGGTTGGTCTTGAATGTTGCCATCAACTTCGATGCCACAGGGGGTTCCTCTCGGTGTGATCGCACCATCGTTTCACGTCGTTCCAAGCCGGACCGTCAGTGGTGTGTTCTTCCCGGCACTTCACTAGGGTTGGGCCATGTCGTCGACCTCCAGGCACCCGTTCCGCAAGCTCGCTCTGATAGCCGCCGTGGTGGGGATCGCGATTGCGTTCCGCAACGCAGTTGCCGACAAGGGTGGCTCCTACGACCCGGCCGACCGCTGATGTCGGTCACGGTCGAACGGGTCGCCGGCGACATCGCCGTCCTGACGTTCAGCGCACCTCCGGTCAACCTCTACTCGATCGAGATGCACGCGGACTTTGATCGCGCGCTCGATGAGATCGAGGCGTCGATGCCGCGTGCTCTGCTGATCCGCGCCGAGGGCAAGATCGTCTCCGGCGGCGTGGACGTCTCGCAGTTCCACGCGCAGAAGACCCTGGCTGACACCAAGGCGCTGTACGACCGAATGATCGAGCTGCCCGATCGGATCGCAGCCCTGCCGATCCCGACGTTCTTCGCAGCCCACGCGCTGACGCTCACCTGGGCGTTCGAGGTCGCGCTCGCCTGCGATCTCATCATCGCGTCGGAGAAGGCGAAGTTCGGCCTGGTCGAGCGGGTCATCGGTCTCACACCGACGATGGGCGGCACGCAGCGACTCGCGTCCCGGGCCGGCGTCGGGCGCGCCAAGGAGTTCGTCTTCACCGGCGCCCTCTACGACGCCGCGACGCTGGAGCGTTGGAACGTCGTCAACCGGGTGCTGCCCGTCGACGGCTTCGAGGAAGCGGTGATGTCGCTCGTCTCCTCGATCGCGATCGGGCCGACCAAGGCGTTCGGTGCCGCGAAAGACATCCTGCGTCACTTCGAGGCCGGCGGGGTGCCCGAGGCCAACGCCCACACGACCACCATCGCGGCAGAGCTGTTCAACACCGAGGACCTGCAGGGCGGTATGGAGTCATTCCTCGAGGACGGCCCCGGCCGAGCCACCTTCACCGGCAAGTAAGCGCTCGAACCTTGAGCTCAGAAATCGAGCTCAAGAAGCGGTGGCCGCGTGCGCTGATCGCAGCGACGCGGTGGCGCGATGCTCAGCCCAGAAGCTCACGAACGGGATCGTCGCAAACAACATCGTCGTGATGGTGAAGGCGGGCTTCCAGCGATGGCGGCGCGCCAACACGGCGATCAGCACCAACAGCACCATGAACAAGTAGCCGTGGATCATGTCGACGATGCCGATGCCATCGGAGTGACGGTTCCACCACGAGGCATCATCGGTGCTGAGCTGTGCGATCCAGGCACCGATGACGAAGATCAGGTTGATGCCGACGACATACGCGACGACACGGTAGGCAAGCGCTGTTTTCACGGCGTCAGGCTACCTTCGGCCTCGCAGCGGCCACACTCTCGGTCGACATCCGCCACCACATGAACAGGGCGAACGCACCAAAAACCCACCACTGAAGCGCGTAGGCGAGATTGCGCAGACCGGTTGTCCACGGCACATCCTTCGACGGCATGTTGGCCAGGTCGAGCCCACCTGACACATCCGGCGTCGAGCTGACCGCGTAGCCGGAGTAGAGGTCGTACGGCAGCTCATTGGTCAGCGCGGGAATGCGTACGGATCCGATCTCCCGAGTGGTCGGATCAAAGGGTGCCCCGCCACCCTCGCCAGGTTGAAGCACTGCATCGATCGTCACCTCACCGGTCGGCACCTCGGGAAACGTCGTCACCGCGGGAGCCCAGCCACGTACGACGACGATCGCGGCACCGTCGACGATCACCGGGGAGAGCAGCCACACGCCTGATCGTCCGCCCTGCTGCTTGCCGCCGACCCACAGCTGCTCGTCGGCCGGTGCGAAGGTGCCCTCGATCGTGACGGGGCGGTGGTTGAGCCTGCCCTCGAACGGTTCATCTGGGCCCCACAACCCGTCGAATGCCACGCGAGCAACGCTCTGCGACTCAGCGCGCTCATGCTCTTGGCGCGAGTCATAGACGCCGAGCTGCCACAACCCCATGAACGTGCACGCCGCAACGGCAACCACCGCGAATGCGTGCAGACCCAGCAGCCCCGGACTGAACCAAGGTCGAAGACTCACGCCATGAAGGGTTTGACGTCTGGGTAGAGCGGGAATCGCTCGGCCAGAACGGTGACCCGCTTGCGGAGACTCTCGATGTCGACGTCGCCCGGCAACAGCGCCGACGCGATGATGTCGGCGACCTCGGTGAACTCCTCGGCGCCGAATCCGCGGGTGGCGAGCGCCGGCGTACCGATGCGCAGACCCGACGTCACCATCGGCGGACGCGGGTCGTTGGGCACCGCGTTGCGGTTGACGGTGATGCCGACCTCGTCCAGTCGATCCTCGGCCTGCTGGCCGTCAAGCTCTGAGTCGCGCAGGTCGACCAGCACCAGGTGGACGTCGGTGCCACCCGTCAGCACGTTGACACCCGCCGCCGTCATGTCGCCGGCGGTCAGACGCTGGGCCAGCAGCTGTGCGCCTTCGATCGTTCGCGCCTGACGCTCCTTGAACGCGGGCTCGAGCGCCATCTTGAATGCCACGGCCTTGGCGGCGATGACGTGCTCAAGTGGACCGCCCTGCTGGCCGGGGAAGACCGCCGACCGCATCTTCTTGGCAATGTCCTCGTCGTTGGTGAGGATCGCGCCGCCACGGGGTCCGCCCAGCGTCTTGTGCGTCGTCGTCGTCACGATGTGGGCGTGTGGCAGCGGGCTGGGGTGCAGGCCGGCTGCGACCAGACCGGCGAAGTGAGCCATGTCGACCCACAGCTTGGCGCCGACCTCGTCGGCGATCTCGCGGAACAGCGCGAAGTCGAGCTGACGGGGGTAGGCCGACCAGCCGGCGATGATGACGGTCGGGTGGTGCTCGTGGGCGAGCGCGCGAACCTCGTCCATGTCGACCAGGCCGGTCTCAGGCACGACGTGATAGGCCACCGGCCGGTAGAGCTTGCCGGAGAAGTTGAGCTTCATCCCGTGCGTCAGGTGTCCACCGTTGGCCAGGTCGAGGCCGAGAATCGTGTCGCCGACTGTGGCGATCGCGTGCAGCGCAGCCGCGTTGGCCGTCGCGCCCGAATGCGGCTGGACGTTCGCGTAGCCGGCATCGAACAGCTCCTTGAGCCGATCGATCGCGATCGTCTCGACCTGGTCGACGAACTCGCAGCCACCGTAGTAGCGCTTGCCCGGGTAGCCCTCGGCGTATTTGTTGGTCAGCACGCTGCCCTGTGCCTCGAGTGAGGCGACCGGGGCGAAATTCTCCGAGGCGATCATCTCGAGTGTCGACTGCTGGCGGTGCAGCTCGGCGTCGAGAAGTGCCGCAATGTCGGGATCAAACTCGGCGAGATGCTGGTTGTGGCTCATGCCGTCAAGGGTATCCCTCGTATGAATGGTGCACGGCGTGTGGTGGATGGCCGGGCCCCTCCCGCCAGAGGCCCATCACGATGGGTGACCAAGGCCCACCCGGCAACGCCACCCTCACCCGTGGGGGGACGTTCCGGAGTAACCAAAATGCAATCTTGGAGAAGGCCTCACCAACGGCCCGAAACGGTAGCGTGCGAAAGGCTCAGTCCACCATTCGGACAACTTTGCCGCGCCAGCGCGGCTCGAACATGTAGGAGAGCAATGAAGAACTTCCGACGCGGGACCGCGCTCGTCGCGGCCACCGCACTCGCGGGTCTCACGCTTGCGGCGTGTGGCTCGGGCAAGGACAGCGGCGACAGCGGCTCCGGCATCATCGTCGGAACAACCGACAAGGTTGTCTCGATCGACCCGGCGGGCTCATACGACAACGGCTCGCTGAACGTGCAGACGCAGGTCTTCCAATACCTGCTCAACTTCCCGGCCGGTAGCACCGACCTGACTCCCGACGCCGCGTCGAAGTGTGGCTTCGACGCCGCTGACGCGACGAAGTACATCTGCACCATGAAGGACGGCCTGAAGTTTGCCAATGGCCACGACCTGACTGCATCCGACGTGGCGTTCTCTTACAAGCGCATCGTTGCCATCAACGACCCCAACGGCCCCGCGCCGCTCCTGGGTGCGATGAAGAGTGTCGAGGCCACCGATGACTCGACGGTCACGTTCACCCTTGCCGCACCGGACGACCAGACGTTCCCGCAGATCCTGGTGACGTCAGTCGGTCCGATCGTCGACGAGGAGACCTACCCCGCCGACAAGGTGCTGGACGACGATGCCGCGGTCAAGGCCAACGGCTTCTCGGGTCCTTACACGATCTCCAAGTACAGCAAGAACCAGCTGGCGGAGTTCAAGGCCAACCCGGACTACGACGGTACCTATGGCAAGGCGAAGACCAAGACGGTCACGATGAAGTACTACGCCAAGTCTGACAACCTCAAGCTCGACATCAAGAACAAGGACATCGATGTCGCCTACCGGTCGCTCACGCCGACAGACATCGCCGACCTCGAAAAGACCAAGGGAGTCAACGTCGAAGTTGGAGCCGGCGGCGAGCTGCGCTACATCGTGTTCAACCTGAACAAGATGCCCGGCGACAACCCCGAGCAGAAGCTGGCGATCCGCAAGGCGATGGCTTCGTCGATCGACCGTCAGGAGATCTCCAACGAGGTCTACAAGGGCACCTACACCCCGGCCTACTCGATGGTGCCGGACGGACAGGCTGGAGCAACCGAGGCGTTCAAGGACGCCTACGGGGACAAGCCCGACAAGGCTGCTGCTGAGAAGTTCCTCAGCGACGCCGGTGTCGCAACTCCGGTCAACATCAAGCTGCAGTACAACCCGGATCACTACGGGTCGAGCTCGGCTGAGGAGTACGCCGCGGTCAAGCGTCAGCTCGAAGCGACCGGACTGTTCAAGGTTGACCTGCAGTCGACCGAGTGGGTGACGTACTCGGAGGAATACCCCGCCGACACGTACCCCGTGCACCAGCTCGGTTGGTTCCCGGACTTCCCGGATGCCGACAACTACCTGTCACCGTTCCTGAGCCCTTACAACAAGGACAAGAGCGGCAACTTCACCAACTCGCACTACAACGACGAGGACACCGCATTCGTGGATCCCACGATGTCGAAGCTCCTCGACTCTGAGCGCACTGATGGTGATCAGGCATCCCGCGAGGCCACCCTGGGCGAGATCCAGGCTCGCGTTGCGGAGCTCGTGCCGTACCTGCCGCTGCTGACCGGTACGTCGGTCGCAGTCGCAGTCGACGGTGTGAACGGCGTCAAGGACACCCTCGACGCATCGTTCAAGTTCCGCTTCACCTCGCTGTCGAAGTGATCCATTGAGGAGGCGGGTCCGGCTCCAGCCGGACCCGCCTTTTCTCCTTTTGCCTGACCCGTCAAAGTAGGTTCGATGACCACCGCAGAAGTTCTGGCCCCCTCCGGCCCGCCCGAAATCTCCCCGAGGCGCGGAAAGCTCAGTCCACTCACCCGCTACCTCCTCGTACGCGCGGCACTCCTCATACCCACGGTCTGGGTGCTCGTCACGATGGTCTTCCTGCTCATGCGGGTCATCGGCGATCCGATCCAGGCAGCACTGGGCGGTCGCCTGTCACCCGCGCAGATCGCCGAGCGCAAGGCTGACGCTGGTCTCGATCGACCCATGCTGACGCAGTACTGGGAGTACATCTCCGGACTGTTCCGCGGTGACTTCGGCACCACGCTGACCGACAAGCGCCAGGTGTCGACGATTCTGGTCGAGAACGGTGCCGCGACACTCGAGCTCGCCTTCTGGTCTCTGCTCGTGGCGTTCGCGATCGGCATTCCCCTCGGTCGGCTCGCCGCCCGCTACCGCGACCGGCTTCCCGACGTGTTGCTGCGACTGTTCGCGATCCTCGTGTACGCCGCGCCCGTGTTCTTCGTCGGTCTGTTGCTCAAGCTGGCCTTCACGCCATTTGGTTGGCCGTCGTCCGGTCGCGCCTCGATCAGCACCGAGCTGACCCTGCAGGACGTCAACCCGCAGACCCACATCATGATCATCGACTCAATCCTGTGGGGCGATCCCGCCATGATCGGCGATGTGCTCAAGCACGCCATGCTTCCCGCGATCGCCCTCGGCCTGCTCACCGGCGGCGTCTTCCTGCGCCTCGTGCGCGTCAACCTCCTGCAGACGATGCGGATGGACTACGTGACAGCGGCCCGAGCTCGAGGCATCAGCGAACGCCGCGTGCTCAACAAGCACGCGTTCCGCAATGCGCTCGTCCCCGTCGTCACCGTGATGGGCCTGCAGATCGCTCTGCTGCTCGGCGGCGCGATCCTGACAGAAACCACCTTCGAGTGGAAGGGGCTGGGCTACCAGCTCGCGGAGTACCTCATCCGTCGCGACTTCCTCGCCGTGCAGGGCATCGTCACGCTCATTGCGATCGTGGTCGGTGTCAGCAGCTTCCTGATCGACGTGATCGTCGCCTTCGTCGACCCACGAGTGAGGTTCTGAGATGAGCAAGTCACCTCGCAGGTTTGTCCCCACCATCGTCCGCCAGTCACATGGTCTCCAGCGGTTCATGCTGCTCTTCGGCTTTGCGATCATCGCCGCCTTCCTGGTGATCGCCGTGTTCGCACCATGGCTCGCGCCCTACAACTTCAACGCCGTACGAGGCGCCGACGGCATCGTGTTCGGCACCCAGCAGGCGCCATCGGCCGATCACTGGTTCGGCACCACGGTCGGCGGCACCGACGTGTTGTCGCGCGTCATCTACGGCACCCGGACCGCGGTCGAAGTCATCCTGCTCGCCGTCTTGCTGTCAGGCATCATCGGTGTGCCGCTGGGTCTCGTCTCGGGCTACCTGAGTGGTTGGCTCGACCGAGTCCTGGTGCTCGTCATGGACGCCCTGTACGCATTCCCGTCACTGCTCCTCGCGATCGTCGTCGCGATCGTCCTGTCCGGCGGCAGCAGCAGTGCGTTCGGCGGCATCATGGCCGCGGCCATCTCGATCACGGTGGTGTTCATTCCGCAGTACTTCCGCGTCATCCGCAATGCCACGATCGCGGTCAAGGTCGAGCCCTATGTCGACTCGGCACGCGTCGTCGGCGTTCGTACGCCCCGCATCCTGCGCAAGCACATCTTCTCCAACGTGTCGCAGTCGTTGCCCGTCATCGGCACGCTCAATGCGTCCGAGGCGATCCTGACCCTGGCCGGTCTCGGCTTCCTCGGCTTCGGCATCGAACCGTCCGCCGCCGCCGAGTGGGGCTATGACCTCAACAAGGCAATGCCCGATGCGTCATCCGGCATCTGGTGGACCGGCGTCTTCCCGGGTATGGCGATCGTGCTCATCGTGCTCGGCGCCACCCTGGTCGGCGAGAGCCTCAACGACATCCTCAACCCGCTGCTGCGCAACCGCGGCACCGACACGACCTCGGCCGACGAGGAGGAGATCGCCCACGGCTTCGAAGAGGTCACCGGCAGCGAGGACGCATCGGTCGAGGTGCGAACCGCAGCGCCGGCAGCCGATCCCCAACGTGTCGTGGCCCTGTCGCTCTCCAACCTCGAGGTCACGTTCCAGACCGACGGTGGTCAGGTGCACGCCGTCAACGGGGTGACCTTCGATGTGGCTCCGGGAGAAGTCGTCGCCGTCGTCGGTGAGTCCGGCTCCGGCAAGTCCGTGAGCTCGCGCGCGATCCTCGGCCTGCTGCCCCCGTCGGCAGAGGTCGGTGGCTCGGTGATGCTCGGCGACCGACAGCTGCTCGGCATGCCCAATGACCAGCTGCGCCCGATCCGCGGTGACCAGGTGTCGATGGTGTTCCAGGAGCCGTCCACCGCCCTCAACCCGGTCTACACCGTGGGATGGCAGATCATCGAGGGCATTCAGGCGCACACGAACATCGCCAAGAAGGATGCCCGCAAGCGCGCCGTCGAGCTGCTCGACATGGTCGGCATGCCCGACCCCGAGCACCGCGTCGACTACTACCCGCACCAGCTCTCCGGTGGTCAGAAGCAGCGCGTCGTCATCGCCATGGCGATCGCCTGTGAGCCTGACGTGATCATCGCCGACGAGCCGACGACAGCGCTCGACGTCACGGTTCAGGCAGCCATCTTGGAGCTGTTGCTGTCACTGCGCGAACGCCTCGGTACCGCGATCGTGCTCATCACCCACAACATGGGCGTCGTCGCCGACATGGCTGATCGCGTCGTGGTGATGTATCGCGGCAACGTGGTCGAGACCGCACCGTCACGTGAGCTCTTCGCGTCACCCAAACATCCCTACACGCGCGCCCTGCTCGACGCCGTCCCGCACCTGGGTCGCGCAAACGGCCCGGGCCTGGTCGACGCCAATGAGCTCGTGCTCAAGGTCGACGACCTCGTCGTCGAGTTCCCCGGACGCTTCGGTCAGCCGTCGTTCCGCGCCGTCGACCATGTCTCGCTCGAGGTACGCAAGGGCGAGGTCCTCGGCCTGGTCGGGGAGTCCGGATCGGGCAAGTCGACGATCGGGCGGGCGACTGTCGGCCTCCAGCAGCCCACCAGCGGCACGATCGACGTGTCGGGCAACCGGATATCGGGACTGTCTGATCGTCAGCTGCGCCCCTACCGTTCACGGTTCGGGTTCGTCTTCCAGGACCCTGCCTCGTCGCTCAACCCGCGTATGTCGATTGGGCAGTGCATCGCCGAGCCGCTGCACGTACAGACCGACATGACCGAGACCGAGATCGACGCCAAGGTTCGCTCGCTCCTTGAGAGCGTCGAGCTGGGCGGCTCGTATGCCGAGCGTTTCCCGCACGAGCTCTCCGGCGGGCAGCGTCAGCGAGTCAGCCTGGCCCGTGCGTTGTCGCTCGATCCCGATCTGCTGATCGCCGACGAGCCGACATCAGCGCTCGACGTGTCGGTGCAGGCACGGGTGCTCGAGCTGTTCACCGAGCTGCAGCACCGTTTGCAGTTTGCGTGCCTGTTCATCAGCCATGACCTGGCGGTCGTCGACACGCTCGCCAACCGTGTTGCGGTCATGCAGAACGGCAAGCTTGTCGAGGTCGGCCCCCGCGACCAGGTGCTGGGCAACCCGCGGGAGGAGTACACCAAACGCCTCATCGCAGCGGTTCCCGTCCCAGATCCTGATGAGCAGCGCCGGCGCCGTGAGGAGCGGGGACACCTGCTCACCGACATTTCGTGACGTGACCCCCGTTGGTCCGGATCGTTTAACGTTCCAGACCCAACGCCCGGAGGAACCATGTCCCGCACTCGACAGCTCGCTGCCGCCTTCACGATCGTGGCGGCAGGTGTGATGGCAGCGTCCTCGCTCACCGCACCCGCTGAGGCCGCGAAGGCCAAGGTTTACAAGGAGTACGTCTCACTCGGCGACTCGTGGACCGCCGATGTGGTCATCCTCAACGCGCAGGGCCTCCCCGCCACCGAGCACGCCCCTATTGACTGTGCTCAGTCGCGCGTCAACTACCCACGACTCGTCGCCGCGGCGATCAAGGCCAAGACGTTTCGTGATGCCTCCTGTGGATCTGCCACCACCCAAGACTTCACCAAGCCCCAGACCGGGCTGCCGGCCGGCGGCACCAATCCGCCGCAGTTCGATCGGCTGACCAAGAACACCGACCTCGTCACGGTTGGCATCGGCGGCAACGATGCCGGTATCGCCTCGGCCGCCATGGACTGTCTCAACCTGTTGCCCAATCTCGGCCTCGGACTGCCGGCCCCCCTCGGTGGATCCTGCAAGGAGAAGTTGACGGCAGGGGGCAAGGACCAGCTCACGGCTCAGATCCTGGCCGCCGAGCCGAAGGTCGTCGCAGCCTTCAAGGCGATCCACAAGCGGTCGCCGAAGGCCCGGATCCTGGCGGTCAACTACCTCGCGGCCGCCCCCAAGACGGGTTGCTACCCGTACGTTCAGGCCGACAACGAAGACATGGCCTACCTGTACGAAAAGTTCAACGAGCTCAATGCCATGGTCAAGCGCGCCGCCAAGAAGGGTGGGGCCGAGCTTGCCGACACCTACACCCCGACGATCGGTCACGACGTCTGCCAGCTTCCCTGGATCCGGTTCGTCGAGAGCGTCATCCCGCTGTCCGTGAACGCCCCTGCCGTCGGCATTCCACTGCACCCCAACTCGGCGGGTGCGGCGGCACAGGCGAAGGCTGTTCTCGCACAGATCCGAAAGTAGGCTTACCCGGCGCGCAGACGCCGGAGGGATACGGTCGAAGGTATGAACCCTGCTGAGTCCTTGCGCCTGCGGGTCGGTGCGACCATCTTCCATCGCATCGCGGGCGACGAGGGGCCGCAGCGTCGCGATCGGATCCACCTCACCGAGGGTCCGCGTCGCTACTCACCTGACTCCGCGATCTATCGCGTCCACAGCGATGCCTCGATGTTTGTCGGTGGACTTCGTGCGCTGCTCCTGCAGTCACTGCATCCTTTGGCCATGGCAGCGGTGGCCGCTCACTCGGGCTATCGCGGTGACCCGTGGGGCCGCCTGCAACGCACCAGCACCTTCCTCGCCGAAACCACATTCAGCACGATCGACGACGCCGACCAGGCGATCGCTGTGGTTCGGTCCGTGCACGAACGGGTTCGCGGGACGGCCTCCGATGGCCGCCCGTATGCCGCTTCGGACCCTCACCTGCTTCGCTGGGTCCACATCGCCGAGATCGACAGCTTTCTGCGTGCCCATGATCGCTACGGCGCCGACCCACTCGACTCCGGGGGCCGCGATGCCTATGTCGCCGAGACCGCGTACGTCGCGCGAGCGCTCGGCGCCGTCGACGTGCCGGAGACCGTGGCCGAGCTCGACGAGCTGATGGCGTCATACCGACCCGAGCTCAAGGGCACTCCTGAGGCGCGTGCAGCCGCCCGGTTCATCCTGGTGCATCCGCCGGTGTCGCTCACACTGCGCGCGCCCTACACGCTGATGTCAGCGGCGGCGATCGGGCTGATGCCTCGCTGGACGCGCTGGCCCCTGCGTCTTCCCTATCTTCCGGTCACGGAGGCGACAGCCGTACGAGCAAGTGGTGAACTGGTCACAGCCGGCATCCGATGGGCGATCCGCCCGTAGTCCGCTCGGTGGGAGTCGAGAGTCGACTATTGGGTACATACTCACCAATCAACAAGGAGTGGTTCAGAGTGAAGAAGCTTTCGGTACTCGTCATCGGTGCGGCCGGATATGTCCTCGGCTCGCGGGCCGGACGCGAACGCTATGAGCAGATCAAGCGCCAGGCGACCAAGGCCTGGAACAAGCCCGTCGTGCAGAGCGCGGCCGACAACGTGGAGCAGGCCGTCAAGAGCACCGCCTCGGATGTCGGCTCGAAGATCTCCGACGCGGCCAGTGACGCCGGATCGAAGGTCGTGAACAAGGTCAAGGGCGACAAGGACAAGCCGGCGACCAACACCAGCGACCCCGCAAGTCCGACTCCCGGTTCCGGTGGCGCTTCGTTCTAGGCTGACATCTTCCGCGTGAACCAGTCCGCCTGATCGGCGGCGATGATCGCCGGATCAGTTCCGTGGAATGGCTCGAAGTGCGCCATGTCGTAGCGATGAAGCTCCGCTTCTGGCGCGCTCGCTGCCAACTTCTCGATCGCCTTTCGCGAGACGGTGATGTCGTTCTCGCCCAGACCCACCCAGACCGGCATACCCAGCCGCTCTGCCTTCGAGACGGGTCGGTGGAAGGCGATGGTTGCGAACGCACCGGGCGAGACCGCGTTGATCCACGGCGATCCCCCTTCGGTCGCCAGCGCGAAGCCCCGGGCCTCACCGGAGAACGACATCGCTGCCAGCTCGCCCGGCTCACCCGCGGCCTTGATCAGGTTGTGTGAACCCAGCCGGTCCCGAACGGCTCGGAGCATGACGCGCGTCGCCGCCCAGGGGGTGCGCCGCGTGGTGGCAAGCACCCGAGCGCGCCCGTCCAGGAACGGGCACAACACCATCACTCCGGCGATACGCGCATCGTCGGCAGCAACGTTCACCGCCGTGCCACCGCTGAACGAGTAGCCCCACACGACGATCTGCTCTGGATCAACGCCGGCAAGCTCTCGCGCGTACGCGATGGCGGAGCGATAGTCCTCGGCTTGTTGCTTGACCCTGACCCTTTGCCGCGGTTCGCCGCCGGAGTCGCCCAGATATCGGTGGTCGAACACCACGACTGTCGCACCGGCGCTGTTGAGCGCTTCGGCGTACGTCTCCAGGCCGTCGTGGCGCGTCAGCGAGAAGCCGTGGGCCATGACGACACATACGTCGCCTCCGGGATAGAGCCAACCGGCAAGCTCGTCGCCGCCGGACAGGAACGTCACATCCTCGCGAGTCATGCCGTGAGATTAGCCCCGCCAAAACAACCACGAACCCCCACCCACCGACAAACGGTGGGTGGGGGTTCACATCTTGTGGAGCCTAGGAGATCCCTCGTGCGGATCGCCTGACAGACGCCTCCGGCGTGATCGCAAGCGATCGATGGTGGGGCCCGACTCGAGTCACTCGCTTGAGTTCACAGAAGCAAAGGGCCCCCGCTTGGGCCGCTTCGCGGCGTCGGGCGGGGGCCCTTATCTTCTGTGGAGCCTAGGAGACTCGAACTCCTGACATCTGCCTTGCAAAGGCAGCGCTCTACCAACTGAGCTAAGGCCCCGTGAGGGTGGATATTCAGTTGTCTGGCCGTGGTCAGACCTTGTCGCTCGCGACCGCCCAAGGGTTGGCTGCGGGTGACTTCTTCGACTGGCCGATGGCCCAGAACACGCCTGCTGCGGCGAGCCCGAGGGCGATGAATTTCTTCATGATGACCTTCCGTCGAGTGGGCGTACGAGGACTTGAACCTCGGACCTCATCCTTATCAGGGATGCGCTCTAACCAAGCTGAGCTATACGCCCGCAACAGCGCTGAACATTACCGCACAGCGCCTCACTCTCCCAAAACGGGTGGATCTATGCGTCCTCGCTGAATGTCAGTTCGACACCGCCGAGAACCTGCGCCGCGAGGTTGTAGAGGTGGGCACCGATCGTCGCGAGCGCCGTCATCAGAACCACGTTGATCGCCGACAGCACCAGGCTCAAGCCGATCAAGCGCCAGAAGCCGAGGTAGTCGGTGATGTTGAAGCTCGACGACTCATCGCTGAGCACCGACGTGACGGCCTCGTTGATCTGGTCCCACACGCCCGTGACGTTGAGGACGACCCAAAAGATCGTCATCGCCACCACACCCACGATCATCATCGCCACCGAGATGGCAAAGGCGATGCGGGCCACGGACCACGGCTCGACATGGTTGAGACGAAGCCTCGCCTGTCGAACCGCGCCACCAGCGGCCGGACCATCGCTCACAGGTGAGCTGGGCTCGTCACGAACCGCCGGAATGACTGCCGTCGTCGCCGGCGAAGGGCGCGTCGTGCGCGCGTAGTCAGAAGCCGTGAGGGGACGTCCAGGCGTCACGGGCTCGATCCGCCGCGGAGCAGCGTCATTCGAGGCCGAGTCATCCTTCTTTGGCACGTCACGCACACGACCCTTGTCAGTCTCGGTCGCGGTCTTCTTGGTCGGCGCCTTCTTGGCGGTCGGCTTCTTGGGAAAGCGAGGGATCTCCTGCGACGTGGCAGCGTCACCAGCACCAGAACCCGGAGCAGCGTCTGGAGCGGCGTCTGGCTCGTGCCGTTCTTCGTTCACTCGCCCTGCTCCTCCTCGGTCGACGGCTCCTCAGCTGAGACCTCGTCCGGTGGAAGTTCTGCGTTGCGTGCGATGGTCACGACGCGGTCATCCCCCTTGAACTTGACGAAGTTCACCCCCATCGTGTCACGTCCCTTCACAGGGACACCTGCAACGAGGCTTCTGGTCACCTGACCGCCGGCCGTCACACTGATGACATCGTCGCTGTCCTTGAGCACCAAACCGCCCACGAGCTCGCCCCGAGTGTCGGTGATCTGCATGGCCTTGATGCCGAGGCCACCACGACCCTGACGCCGGTATGCGTCGATCTTGGTCTTCTTGGCAAATCCACCGTCGGTCACCGTGAAGACGTACAGCTGGTCCTCTGCGGCGACCTCTTCCTGCTCGACGTGCTCCTGACGGATCACCGTCATCGAAAGCATGGCGTCGTCGTTGCGGAACTTCATACCCGTGACACCGGACGTCGCGCGTCCCATCGGCCGAAGCTGTTCGTCATCGGCTCGGAACCTGATCGATTGCGCCTTGCGCGAGATCAGCAGCAGGTCGTCCTCAGGATTGACCAGCTCTGCGCCGATCAGCTCGTCGTCGTCCTCACGGAAGTTGATCGCGATGACGCCCGCCTGACGTGGACTGTTGTAGTCGGCGAGTCGGGTCTTCTTGACCAGACCGCGGCGCGTGGCGAGCACGAGGTAGGGCGCCGACTCGTAGTCGCGGATCGCCAACACCTGGGCGATGTCCTCGTCGGGCTGGAATGACAACAAGCCGGCGACATGTCCGCCCTTGGCGTCACGACCGGCCTCGGGCAGCTGGTAGGCCTTGGCTCGGTAGACGCGGCCCGCCGTGGTGAAGAACAGGATCCAGTGGTGGCTGGTCGTCGAGAACATGTGGTTGACGACATCGTCGCCACGCAGCGCCGCACCACGGACACCCTTGCCGCCGCGGTTCTGGACGCGGTAGAGATCGGTCTTGGTGCGCTTGGCGTAACCGCCCTTGGTGATCGTGACGACAACTTCCTCATCGGGGATGAGGTCCTCGTCGGACAGGTCGCCGTCAGCGGGGATGATCTGCGAACGACGGTCGGTGCCGAACTTGTCGACAATGGCGGCAAGCTCGTCGGAGACGATCTGGCGCTGCCGTTCGGGCCTGGCCAGGATGTCCTTGTAGTCAGCGATCTCGATCTCGAGCTCTTCGAGCTTGTCGAGAATCTTCTGACGCTCCAGCGCCGCCAGGCGGCGAAGCTGCATCTCGAGGATCGCATTGGCCTGCAGCTCGTCGATCGTGAGCAGCTTGATGAGTCCACTGCGTGCCTCGTCGACCGTGGGGCTGCGGCGGATCAGCGCGATGACCTCGTCGAGCGCATCGAGGGCCTTGCCCAGTCCGCGATAGATGTGCGCCTCGGCCTCAGCCTTGTCGAGGCGATACTGCGTACGACGCTGGATGACCTCGATCTGGTGGTTGATCCAGTGCGAGACGAACTGGTCGAGCGTCAACGTGCGGGGCACGTCGTCAACCAGTGCCAACATGTTGGCACTGAAGTTGGTCTGCAGCTCGGTGTGCTTGTAGAGGTTGTTGAGCACGACCCGGGCGACCGCATCCTTGCGGATCTCGATCACGATGCGACGACCCACGCGCGACGATGTCTCGTCACGCAGGTCGGAGATGCCTTGGATGCGACCGGTGTTGACCAGGTCGGCGATCTTGCGCATGAGGTTGTCGGGGTTGACCTGGTAGGGCAGACCGGTCACGACCAGCTGGATCCGACCCTTGGTGTCCTCTTCGATCGAGACGATCGCCCGCATCATGACCGATCCGCGACCGGTGCGATACATGTCGTCGATGCCCTTGGTGCCGACGATCAGCGCGTCGGACGGGAAATCGGGACCCTTGATGCGCTCGAGCAGTGCGTCCTGCAGCTCTTCCTTGCTGGCGTCAGGATTGGACAGTGCCCACTGGGCTCCGGCCGCGACCTCAACCAGGTTGTGCGGCGGGATGTTGGTCGCCATGCCGACCGCGATGCCGGCCGAACCGTTGACCAGCAGGTTGGGGATGCGGGCCGGCAGGACTGTGGGCTCCTGCGACCGGCCGTCATAGTTGGGCCGGAAGTCGACGGTGTTCTCGTTGATGTCACGCACCATCTCCATTGCGATGGGTGCAAGACGGCACTCGGTGTAACGCATGGCGGCGGCACCGTCATCGCCCGGCGAACCGAAGTTGCCCTGGCCATCGATCATCGGCGCGCGCATGACCCACGGCTGCGCCAGGCGAACGAGGGTGTCATAGATCGCGGTGTCGCCGTGCGGGTGATATTGACCCATCACGTCACCGACGATGCGCGAGCACTTGGAGTAGCCGCGGTCGGGTCGGTAGCCGCCGTCGAACATCGCGTACAGCACCCGCCGGTGCACCGGCTTGAGGCCATCGCGGACGTCGGGCAGGGCGCGCGACACGATCACGCTCATGGCGTAGTCGATGTAGGAACGCTGCATCTCGTCCTGCAGCTCCACGGCTTCGATCCGGTCGTGCTCGGGAGGGGTCGTTTCAGTCACGGTCTATCCCTTAGATGTCGAGGAAACGTACGTCTTTGGCATTGCGCTGGATGAAGGCCCGTCGTTGCTCGACGTCCTCGCCCATCAAGATGGTGAACATCTCGTCGGCCATCGCCGCGTCTTCCAACGTCACCTGCCGCAGGATGCGGTTGGCCGGATCCATCGTGGTGTCCCACAGCTCGCTGTCGTTCATCTCGCCGAGGCCCTTGTAGCGCTGCATCTGCTGTCCGACTTCCTTGGGAAGACGCTTGCCGTCGGCTGCACCGGCCTCGAGCAACGCATCGCGCTCGCGATCGGTGTAAGCAAGCTCGGCGGTCGCATTGCTCCACTTGATCTTGTAGAGCGGCGGCTGCGCGAGGTAGACGTGACCGGCGTCGATCAGCGGTTTCATGAACCGGAACAGCAGCGTCAGCAGCAGTGTCGAGATGTGCTGGCCGTCGACGTCAGCATCGGCCATCAGCACGATCTTGTGATAGCGCAGCTTGGCCATGTCGAAGTCTTCGTGCACACCGGTGCCGAGAGCCGAGATGATCGCCTGGACCTCGGCGTTCTGGAGAATCTTGTCGATGCGGGCCTTCTCGACGTTCAGGATCTTGCCGCGCAGCGGAAGGATTGCCTGCGTACGCGGATCGCGACCGCCCTTGGCCGAACCACCGGCCGAGTTGCCCTCGACGATGAAGACCTCGCACTCCTCGGGATTGCGCGACGAGCAGTCGGCGAGCTTGCCGGGAAGCCCACCGCCGCCGAGCAGACCCTTGCGGTTGCGGGCCAGGTCGCGGGCCTTGCGGGCCGCCATACGCGCGGTTGCCGCGTCGATCGACTTGCGAACGATCGTCTTGCCCTCAGTGGGGTTTTGCTCAAACCATGCGCCGAGCTCGTCGTTGAGCACCTGCTGGACGTAGCTTCTGGCCGAAGCGTTGCCGAGCTTGGTCTTGGTCTGACCTTCGAACTGTGGCTCCTCGAGCTTGATCGACAGGATCGCGGTGAGCCCTTCGCGAATGTCCTCGCCCGAGAGGTTGTCGCTGGCCTTCTTGATCAGGCCCTGGGTGGTGGCGAACTTGTTGACCGTGGTGGTCAGGGCGGCGCGGAAGCCTTCTTCGTGCGTGCCGCCTTCGTGGGTGTTGATGGTGTTGGCGAAGGTGTGCACCGACTCGATGAAGCTGTCGTTCCACTGCATCGCGATCTCGAGGGAGAGTCCCTTGGACTCGTCCTCTGCCTCCAGCGCGATGATGTCGCGGTGGATCGGTGACTTGCTGCCGACATTGATGTGCTCGACGTAGTCGACCAGGCCCTTGTCGTAGCGGAATGTCGCGTCGCGCTCGATCTCATCGGACGACTCGTCGTCGCCCTCCCTCACGCGATCGTCGCGGAGCACCAGCTCGAGGCCCTTGTTGAGGAACGCCATCTCGCGAAATCGGGTCTTGAGCGTCTCGTAGTTGTAGTCGACCGTGTCGAAGATGTCGGCGCACGCGTAGAACGTCGTCGTCGTGCCGGTCTCGGTGGTCTTGGCACCACGCTTGAGCGGAGCATCGGGTTCGCCATAGGTGAACGACTGGGTCCAGACGTGCCCGTCGCGCCGGACCTCGACGTGCAGCTTGCTGGACAGCGCATTGACGACCGAGACGCCGACTCCATGCAGTCCGCCCGAAACCTTGTAGCCGCCCCCGCCGAACTTGCCGCCCGCATGTAGTGACGTGAGCACCAAGGTCACGGCCGGGATCTTCTCGGTGGGGTGCTCCTTGACGGGGATGCCGCGCCCATCGTCCTCGACGCGGATGCCGCCGTCAGCCTGCATGACCACACGGATGTGGGAGGCGTAACCCGCGAGGGCCTCATCGACGGAGTTGTCGACCACTTCGTAGACCAGGTGGTGCAGGCCGCGCTCGCCCGTCGAGCCGATGTACATACCGGGACGCTTGCGTACGGCCTCCAATCCCTCGAGTACCTGGATGTTGCTGGCGTCATATGTCGCATCAGGATCTGGAGTTTGGCTCACCCATCCAGTATACGGGGCACTGTGGCCGTCTCAGCGCCCATCCACCGTTTTGAGAGAGGCAATATTGGTGACGCAATGCCCTTCAGAGCCACACAAGGGCCGCTGTGACGACGTGGGAGGCCCGCATCTGAGGCCGGATACGGGATCGGTCCCGAAAATGCCTCCTGTCGGCCGCGGCCCACCTCCGTTGTTCTCGTCTGGGTGCCATCGGGCATCGTTGATGTCATGTCCCTCACCGTTGAGCGCCGCGACACGCTGTTGGGTGCTGTCGCGACGGTGCTCCTGACAAGTGCGGCGCTGACCTTGCTCGTGCGTCTGGCACTCCATTCCGGCCGTGGTCAGCAGTGGGACAACTCGGCCATGACGACGGTCGTCGCCGGCCGTGATGCACAGCTCGCGCTGCTCAGCGTGCTCGGATATGTGTCGATCGGCGCGATCGTGGCGGTGGCCCTGGGGTGCGCGGTGGTCGCGCTGATGCGCGGACGACCCCGGATCGGCGCTGCAGCAGTCACCGTTCTCCTCGGTGCCAACTTGACGACGCAGATCTTGAAGGAGAGCGTGCTCGACCGGCCCGACTTCGGGTTGCTCACTCTCAACAGTCTGCCGAGTGGTCACACCACGGTGGTGGCGAGCGCGGTGGGCGCAACTCTTCTGGTTGTACCCGGTGCCCTGCGTCCGCTCGTCGCATTGGCCGGCGGATTTGCCGCGACCCTCACGGGTGCCTCCACCATCGTCGCGGGTTGGCACCGGCCCGCAGACGTGTTCGCTGCGCTCGCGGTCAGCCTGATCTGGACCGCAGCGGTCGCGGTTTTCATCCATGGCCCGCGGCATCCTGTCGGCAGCACGCTCGCGGGTGCCGTGATCGGCTGTGTCTCAGCGTTGGTGTTCCTGGTGGCCGTCGGCGTACGGCCCTTGCTGGGTTGGGACGGATTTTTTCAGGCGGGCCTCGTGCTCGGTGCGGTCACCACCGTGACCGCGCTGTTCGTCGTCGCGGCTGCCGCAATCTCCCCGTCGAAATAGCTTGCGTCCTTTCGACAGGCTCAAGGACCGAGCGCCTGCGCACGCTACCCATAGGTGTCTCGCGGGCCCCGGGCCCCTTTGACACTGCGAATGCCCTTTTTCCACGACGGCGCCTGCGGGCCGCGCACCACGATGCGCAGGACCGTGCCGTCGCCGAACTCCTCGTTGAGCTTCGCGACGATACGAGGTGCCAACAGCTTGAGCTGGGTCGCCCACGCCGTCGAGTCCGTACGCACCTCGACCTCAGCGTCGTCGAACGCGATCACCTCTGAGTGCTGAGCGACCTCGGCCCCGACGATCTTGGGCCAGTCGGTGAACACACGTTGCGCCGCCAGCTTCTCGGTCCACCCTTGGTTGCCAACCAGTTCGCCGAGCACATCGCCGAGCCGACTCGCCTCATCGCGCTTGGGCCGCGATGCCTTGGCGGGCCGAGAGCGACGCTTCGGCGCCTGCCCGGTGGGGTTGGTGCCGCGGTAGCTGTCGGCGATCTCGCGCGCGAGCCTCAGCGCATCAGAATCATCGGGATCAGTCACGGACTACCTCCCCACCAGCGACGTTGAAACGGTGACCCTTGAGTGAATCAGGAACATCTTCGGCAACAGCACCCGTGACGAGCACCTGCTCAGCATCGCCGACCAGCTCGGCCAGCTGCTGCCGTCGACCTTGGTCAAGCTCGGCAAACACGTCGTCGAGGATCAGCACCGGATCATCGTCATCCTTGCGCAACAGCTCGAAGGACGCGAGCCTCAGCGCCAACGCCAACGACCAGGACTCGCCATGGCTCGAGTAGCCCTTGGCCGGGAGTGAGCCGATCATCAAGGTGACGTCGTCGCGGTGTGGTCCGACCAGGCTGATGCCACGATCGATTTCGTCACCTCGGCGGCGCGCGACCTCCTCGATCAGGGCGTCGTGGATCGTGGTCGCATCACGCAGATCGGCCGGGAGCTCCAGCGACGGCTTGTATGTCGCCGTGATGTCGCGGCGATCGGGCGCAGACTCGGCGGCAACCCGGACATAGGCCTCGGCGAGAAAGGGGTCGAGCTCGTCGAGCAGCACCAGACGCGCCGCGATCAGCTCGGCTCCGGTTCGAGCGAGGTTTTCATCCCAGATGTCGAGGGTCGAGAGGTCTGCATCGCGGCGGCGCCCGGCGGACTTGAGCAAGGTGTTGCGCTGTTTGA
The DNA here is from genome assembly GCA_963760105.1 of uncultured Actinomycetota bacterium. Taxonomy (GTDB): domain Bacteria; phylum Actinomycetota; class Actinomycetes; order Propionibacteriales; family Nocardioidaceae; genus Aeromicrobium. The sequence continues at coordinate 187,522 of CAVXBP010000010.1, read as the reverse complement.
GAACGCGTTCGTAGTCGGAGCGAACTCCCGCCAGGCGCGGCGTACGCAGCACCAGCAGTGAGTCGAGAAATTTTCTGCGATCCGAGGGGTCACCCTTGACCAGGTCGAGGTCGTCGGGCGAGAACATCACGGTGCGCAGCACACCGACGATGTCGCGAGTTCGTGGCAGCGCGCCGCGGTTGATCCGGGCTCGATTGGCCTTGCCGGGCGTGATCTCCAGCTCGAGCAGGGCATTGCGATCTCCGCGTACGACGTCGGCCCGGATCACCGCCTGATCGGCGCCGGCTCTGACGAGCGGGGTGTCACTGGCGACCCGGTGCGACTCCAGTCTTGAGAGGTAGTCGATCGCCTCGACGAGGTTGGTCTTGCCCTGGCCGTTGGCGCCGATGAAGGCTGTCGCGCCCGGTTCGAGATCGATCTCGACGGATGCGTACGACCTGAAGTCGTGCAAGGACAGTCGTGCGACATGCACCTTGCTAGGCGTCCTTGGGGTCGTGCCCTGCTTCGGCGGCAGCCTTGACCGCGTGTCCGCCGAACTGCTGGCGCATGGCCGCGACCGCCTGCATCGCGGGCGACTCGTCCTGGCGTGAGGTGAAACGGGCGAACAGTGAGGCCGCGATCGTGTGCATCGGGACGGCGTTGTCGATCGCAGCCTCGACAGTCCAGCGTCCTTCGCCCGAGTCCTCGGCGTAGCCGCGAACCTTGGTGAGTCCCGGATCATCTTCGAGCGCGGTCACCAACAGGTCGAGCAACCACGAACGTACGACGGTGCCCTCGCGCCATGAGTCGAAGACCTCGGTGACGTTGTCGACCATGTCGACCTTCTCGAGGAGCTCATATCCCTCGGCGTAGGCCTGCATCATGGCGTACTCGATGCCGTTGTGAACCATCTTGGAGAAGTGGCCAGCACCAACTCGACCCGCGTGCACGAAGCCGGAGTCACCCTCGGGCTTGAGTGCATCGAACACCGGCTGGACCTTGGCGATGTCGTCCTTGCTGCCGCCGGCCATGAGCGCATAACCGTTCTCAAGGCCCCAGATGCCGCCACTGACGCCGCAATCGACGTAACCGATGCCCTTTTCGGCAGCGAGGGCCGCATGCGTCTCATCATCGGTCCACCGGGAGTTGCCACCATCGACGATCACGTCACCCTGGTCGAGCAGGTCAAGCAGCTCGGTGACCGTGGCACGGGTGATGTCGCCGGCCGGGACCATGACCCAGACGACCTTGGGCGACGGTAGCTTCTCGACCATCTCGGCCAGAGATTCGACATCGGTGACGTCGGGGTTGCGGTCATAACCGACCACGCCGATGTCACCGTTGCGCAGGCGGGTGCGCATGTTGCCACCCATCTTGCCGAGTCCGACGAGTCCGATTTCCATGCCGAAGGCTCCTCCTGAAGTCCGTGCTGGGTGATTCAGTTCTGCAGGCGTACGGGCATGATCAGGTAGCGGAACGCGGCGTCAGGATCGGCGCCGATCTCCTGTACGCCCGAGATGGCTGCAGGCTTGGTGTGCTGGGTGAATGACAGGTGCACGACGGGATCAGACATCACCGCGAGGCCTTCGAGCAAATAGGTCGGGTTGAACCCGATCGAGATGTCGGCGCCGTTGATGGTTGCTTCGAGCGACTCCGAGGCCTGGGCTTCTTCGCCACTGCCGGCTTCAAGGAGCAACTGTCCTTCGGAGAAGCTGAGGCGAACGGGAGTGTTGCGCTCAGCAACCAGGGCAACTCGTTTGACCGAGTCGACGAACTGCTGCGTGTCGACATAGGCAACCGTCTCGGGCGCGGCCTGGAACAGCTGCCGCACGCGCGGGAAGTCACCTTCGAGCAACCGGGTGGTCGTACGCCGTGAGCCGTTGCCGACAACACCCTCGAAGCCGATGAGTCCGTCACCGGCATCGCCGGACGAGACGGCGATCGTGATGTCACCGCCGGCGGTCAGGGCGCGAGCCGTTTCGCCGAGCACCTTGGCTGGAACCAGAGCCTGGGCTGAGATGTCAGCCTTTTCGGGGTACCACTGCAGATCACGCAGGCTCGCGCGGAAACGGTCGGTTGCCATCAGCGAGATGGTCGAGCCCTCAAGCTCAAGGCGTACGCCGGTCAGCAGCGGCAGCATCTCGTCGCGGCCGGCAGCGGCGCTGGCCTGGGCCACCGCGGTGGCGAAGTCGTCGGCCTTGATCGTGCCGGAGGCGGTCGGCATGTCCGGAAGCTGCGGGTATTCCTCGACCGGCATGGTCTGCAGGCTGAATCGGGCATTGCCGCACACGACCTGAACCTTGGTGCCGTCAAGGGTGATCTCGACTGGTTTGGCAGGCAGCGACTTGACGATCTCGGCGAGTAGTCGACCCGAGACGAGAGCGCGACCGTCGGCCGACACCTCCGCGGGCAGGGTGGCGCGAGTCGAGGTCTCGTAGTCGAATCCGGAGAGGGTGAGTCCGTCGGACGCAGTCTCGATGAGCAGGCCGGCCAGCACGGGGACGCTCGGACGGTGGGGCAAGCTGCGCGCCGTCCATGCGACGGCGTCCGCGAGCGTGTCGCGATCGATGCGGAACTTCACGTGGTGAGGCCTTTCCGAAGACGGGAGCCGTGGGGATGAATCCTGCCACGCGACGTGGGCGTGGGGGTAGCCAGGGGATGGACTGATTTGGTTACCCACATGAGGGACATGGTGTGACTTCCGCTGGTGTTGTCGAGATATAGAAGAGTAGTCGTCGTAGTAGCGTCTGTGGATTCGGTGGACAACCTTTGTTGCTGCAGGTCAGCCCTTGTTTTGGCCGGTGGACAACCTGTGGTGTGCGAGTTGGTGAAACTACAAGACGTTGTGAACATCCGTGCGGCGTTCACAACGTGTTCACATTGGGACATCAGATGTCCACGAGGCAGGAGTGCTTTCCCACAGACTCTTCCCCAGATGTGAATGGCCCGTCGAGGCGCTCAGACGTCATGACTGGCGAGCTTGTTGCTTGATGCGGGCGGTGAGCTCGGTGACCTGGTTGTAGACCGCGTGCTTCTCGGCCATGAGCTTGCGGATCTTGCGGTCGGCGTGCATCACGGTGGTGTGATCGCGGTTGCCGAACTCCTGGCCGATCTTGGGCAGTGACATCTCGGTCAGCTCGCGGCAGAGGTACATCGCGATCTGTCGGGCCAGGACGAGGTTGCGGCTGCGGTTGGCACTGCACAGGTCATCGATGGAGAACTCTGAGTATGCGGCGGTCTGCGCCATGATCATGCCGACCGTGATGTCGGGCTCGCCACCTTCGGCGATGAGGTCCTTCAACACGATCTGGGCCAGCTGGAGATCGACCGTCGTGCCGTTGAGGTTGGCGAAGGCCGTCGCCCGAATCAGGGCGCCTTCGAGCTCACGGATGTTGGTCTGCACCTTGCTGGCGATGAACTCGAGGACGTCGGCCGGCGCAGTCAGCTTTTCGTTGGCTGCCTTCTTGCGAAGAATCGCAATGCGGGTCTCCAGATCCGGGGGAAGCGTCTCGGTGGTGAGTCCCCACTCGAACCGGTTGCGGAGGCGATCGTCCAGCGTCGTGAGGTTCTTGGGCGGACGGTCCGACGTCATCACGATCTGCTTGTTCTCGTTGTGCAGCGCGTTGAACGTGTGGAAGAACTCGGTCTGAGTTGCCTCCTTGCGCTCGATGAACTGAATGTCATCGACGAGGAGGACGTCGATCTCGCGATATTTGCGGCGCAGGGCCGAGGTGCGGTTTTCACCAATCGCGTTGATGACGTCGTTGACGAACTCTTCACTGCTGACGTAGCGCACCCGAGACGACGGGTAGAGATTGAGCACGTAGTGCCCGATGGCGTGCAGGAGGTGTGTCTTGCCCAGTCCTGACTCACCGTGGATCACCAGCGGGTTGTACGCCTTGCCCGGCGCTTCGGCCACCGCCACCGCCGCGGCGTGAGCAAATCGGTTGGATGAACCGATGACGAAGTTCTCGAACAGGTAGCGGGGATTGAGCCTGGCTTCGGCAACGCTGCCGATGCGAGGTGGCGTGGTCTTGCGCTCTGCCCAGCTCGGGACGAATTCGTGCTGATCGTCTTCGTCGTCCTCGTCGACCTCGTCGGCCAAGGCAACACCACTTTGGGTATTTGTCGACAAGTCTTCTTGTTGACTCATGCGATCAAGGGTGGCCGGCTCGATCGTCACGACCAGACGGGTCTCGTGTTGCAGGGCCATGCTGATCGCGTGCTCGAGTGCGGGACGAACACGGGACTCAAGCTGTGCGCGGGTCAGGTCGTCCTGGACCGCGACGATCATGATGTTGTCGTGCAGGCTCAGGGGCTTGGCTGAGTAGACCCAGACCTTCGCTCCGGGTGAGAGTGTGTCGACGGCCTGTCGCCAGACAGTGTCTAGGTGCTCTTCTGGACCTGGCTCCTGGCCGCTGCTCATCCACTGCCTCCGGGGTCGATCCACATGGTTTTCCACAGGCTGGGGACGCAATTAGGCCCATGGAGGGCCTTGTGGAAAAGGTTGATACCGCGGTGACGCTAGCAGCCTTGCGGGGCGCATACAAGCGGTTTTCCCCAGCTGGTGCCACCTTCTCGGCGTGTCGTGTGGACGTTGTGACTCAGGTGGCGTATGGGTATCAGTTTGACCGCCTGTTGACGCACCGCGTACCGTGGTCTGGTCGTGCTAAGCGACGACTGCCGTGTGCCCACGAAGCGCTGAATGCGTCGTGAGCGAGCGGTGGCCGTTGGACGGCCCACATCCGCGTGAGACCAGCTCGATTTTAAGGACGTAATCGTGAGCAAGCGTACTTTCCAGCCGAACAATCGTCGTCGCTCCAAGAAGCACGGCTTCCGCCTTCGTATGCGCACCCGCGCGGGCCGCGCGATCCTCGGTGATCGTCGCCGCAAGGGCCGCGCCAAGCTGTCTGCCTGAGCTGTTGCTCGCGCGCGCTCAACGCATGCGCACCGGGGCGGACTTCCGGCACACGATTCGTCGTGGGGCCAAAGGCGTACAACCCACCCTCGTCACACATGTCGTGCCAGGAACCGGCGGACCAACGTCCGTCGGTTTCGTCGTGAGCAAAGCCGTTGGCTCGGCGGTTGATCGCAACCGCGTGAAGCGCCAGTTGCGTCATCTCATGCGTGAGCGTCTCACGCGTCTTCCTGAGGGTGCACGGGTGGTCGTACGCGCTCTGCCTGCAGCGTGCGGCGCCGGCTCTGCGACGCTCGCGCAGCACCTCGACGATGCGTTGGTCCGGGCCGGGGTTCGTCCATGAAGCTCGGTTCGCCGTTGAAGTACGTGCTGGTGGCGTTGCTCAAGGGCTACCGGTTCGCCATCAGCCCTTTGTACGGGCAGGTGTGCCGCTATCATCCGACCTGCTCGGCCTACGCTTTGCAGGCCGTGGAAACTCATGGTGCGGTTCGAGGGGTTTATCTGGCCGCTCGTCGCGTGCTGCGGTGTCATCCATGGGCCGCCGGCGGTTACGACCCTGTTCCACCGCGTCACCAGCACCAAGACCTTGATCAGCACGACCTGAAACAGCACAGAGGAGAACAATGTTCGGCTTCCTAGGCGACATCGGCTCGGCGATCATGACGCCGCTCTATTACGCCGTGTCCGCAGTGTTGCTTGCCTGGCACCGGGTGTTCTCGACCGTGCTGCCCGAAGACTCGGGCTGGACGTGGGCACTTGCCATCGTCGGCCTGACCGTGACGATCCGTGCACTCCTGATCCCGTTGTTCGTGCGGCAGATCAAGTCGAGCCGCAACATGCAGCTTCTGCAGCCCCAGATCAAGGAGCTGCAGAAGAAGTACGCGCATGACCGCGAGAAGCTCACCCAGGAACAGATGAAGCTGTGGAAGGAAACGGGCACCAACCCCTTCGCTTCCTGCCTGCCATTGATCCTTCAGATGCCCATCTTCTTCGCGCTCTTCAGGACGATCGACCGTGCCACACACGGCGACCCCAAGGGCTTCTTGAACCTCGATGACGCCGCCTCACTCGAGAACGCAAAGCTGCTCGGCGCCAAGATCGCCGACACGTTCATGAACACCAACCTCACGGAGACGCGCATCCTGACGATGACCTTGGTCATCGTGATGTGCCTGACGCAGTTCCTGACCCAGCGTCAGCTGATGTCCAAGAACATGCCTGCTGACGCGATGAGTGGCCCGTATGCACAGCAGCAGAAGATGCTCCTCTACGTACTCCCTGTCGTGTTTGCCGTTGGCGGTGTGGCCTTCCCGCTCGGCGTCCTCTTCTACTGGACGACATCGAACCTGTGGACCATGGGCCAGCAGTTCTATGTGATCCGCCGCAACCCAGCTCCTGGCACACCGGCTTTCGCGGCCAAGCAGGAGCGGGACAAGTTGCACGGCAAGAGCGTCGCCGAAGACCCCCTCAAGCTGCCCGAGGTCGAGGCGCCCAAGCCTGCCCCGCGGGCGCAGCCGAAGAATCAGCCGCGTAGCCAGCGCAAGAAGTCTCCGGCACCGGCGCCGAGCGCGAAGCAGCGCGGCGGGCCGAAGACCGGTCCCAAACAGCCAAAGAAGAAGCCGGACATCACGGCCAAGAATCCCGAGAAGGACAACTGATGACTGAACTCGCCAAGAGCCTGGAGAAGGAAGGCGACATCGCCGCCGACTTCCTCGAGGAGCTCCTCGACATCGCCGACCTCGATGGTGACATCGACATGGACGTCGATGGTGACCGTGCCGCCGTGGAGATTGTCGGAGGCAACCTTGACCATCTGGTCGGTCGTGACGGAGAGGTCCTCGACGCGCTGCAGGAGCTGACCCGCCTTGCGGTCTACCGCGAGACCGGCGAGCGCAGCCGTCTGATGCTTGACGTGGCGGGTTTCCGTGCCGCTCGTCGAACCGAGCTGATCGCGGTCGCAGAAGGTGCCGTCGAGAAGGTCAAGGGCGGCGAACCGTCAGTGGCGCTCCCGGCGATGACGCCTTTCGAGCGCAAGGTCGTACACGACGCCGTCGCGGCTGCCGGACTGAACAGCTCATCCGATGGTGTCGAGCCGCAGCGGTTCGTCGTCGTCCTACCCGCATCCGAGTGACCATGAGCTCTGACGAGCACCCCGATGTTTCACGTGAAACACCCCCGTCGTCCGCGGCGGGGGTGTTCGCGTCACAGCTCCCGACGGTGGAGCGGTATGCGGATCTGTTGGCGAGTGAAGGTGTTTTGCGTGGCCTGATCGGACCACGTGAGGTTCCACGTCTGTGGGATCGCCACATCCTCAACTCGGCGGTTGTGCTGCCACGTGTTCCCCAGGGCGCCACCGTTGCCGACGTGGGCACTGGTGCGGGCCTCCCCGGACTCGTCTGGGCGATCGCTCGGCCGGATCTGCAGGTGACACTGATCGAGCCGCTACTTCGCCGCACCACCTTCCTGGATGAAGCGGTGGAGGCTCTGGGCCTGACCAATGTCACGGTGCTCCGAGCGCGAGCAGAAGAAGTCAAGGAAACCTATGACGTGGTGACAGCGCGTGCCGTTGCACCCCTCGACAAGCTGGGCCGATGGTGCCTTCCACTGGTGCGCAAGGGCGGCGTGTTGTTGGCCCTCAAGGGAAGAACTGCCGACCAAGAAGTAGAAGCTTCGACGTCAACCCTCCGTCGACTCGGCGCGACGACTATCGTGGTCTCGACGTACGGGGAAGACGACAATCCAACCACTGTTGTGGAGGTGACCAAATGATTGCCAATGGTCATGTTTCACGTGAAACAACCGAAGGAGTGATGTGAGCGCCGACTCGCCCGCACCATCGGCCGCGTCTCTGGGCGCCACACCGGCGCCAAGCCATGACGCCTCGACCCCGTTGGCGTCTGAGGCTCAGGAGCACGTCGAACTCGCCCACCGTGTCTCCAGCACCCCCAACTTTGAAAAGCCCGAACAGACACGTGTGTTTGTCGTGGCGAACCAGAAGGGTGGCGTCGGCAAGACGACGACCACAGTCAACATCTCGGCCGCGCTGGCCATGCGTGGACTGCGGGTGCTGGTGATCGATCTCGATCCACAGGGCAACACGTCCACAGCGCTCAACATCCCCCACCAAGAGGGCACACCTGGCGTCTACGAGGCGATTGTGGACGGTGTGGACCTGGACGAGCTCGTCCGTCCATGTCCGGACATCGAGGGCCTCACGGTGCTTCCTGCGTCGATCGACCTGGCCGGCGCCGAGATTGAGCTGGTTTCGCTGGTGGCGCGCGAATCACGTCTCGATCGCGCCCTGCAGACCTACCTCAAGGACTGCGACGAGGCTGGCGACCGGATCGACTACGTGCTGATCGACTGCCCGCCGTCGTTGGGACTGCTCACCGTCAACGCCATGGTCGCTGGGCGCGAGGTGCTCATCCCGATCCAGTGCGAGTACTACGCCCTTGAAGGTCTGGGCCAACTGGTCCGCAACATTGAGCTCATCCGGTCGCACCTCAATCCCAAGCTCGAGATCACCACGATCTTGTTGACCATGTATGACGCTCGCACCCGGCTGTCTTCCGGCGTCGCCGAGGAGGTGCGCTCGTTCTTCACCGATCGGGTGCTCAGGACCGCGATCCCCCGCTCAGTGCGCATTTCTGAGGCGCCGAGCTACCAGCAGTCAGTCTTGACCTACGACAGTGCATCGTCTGGTGCGCTGTCCTATCTCGAAGCGGCACGTGAGATCACCGTCGCTGGATCCAAGGAGAGCATCTGATGGCCGCCACACGCCGAGGACTCGGACGCGGTCTCGAGGCCCTCATCCCATCCGGACCAGAGGATGCAGCCGAGTCAGGTCTCCAACAGGTCGAGGGTGCCCGCTTCGCAGAATTGCCGATCGACCAGGTCGTGGCCAATCCGCGCCAGCCCCGACAGGTGTTCGACCAGGACGACATGGACGAGCTCGTCCACTCCATCAAGGAGGTCGGCCTGCTCCAACCGGTTGTCGTCCGTGAGGTAGCCAAGGATCGCTACGAGTTGATCATGGGCGAACGTCGCTGGCGGGCCAGCGGCAAGGCCGGCATGACGACCATCGGTGCCATCGTCCGCGACACCGCGGATGAAGACCTGCTCCGCGATGCGCTGCTCGAGAACCTCCACCGGTCCGAGCTCAACCCGCTCGAAGAAGCTTCGGCCTATCAGCAGTTGCTCGAGGACTTTGGGTGCACGCATGACGAGCTGGCGCTGCGGATCGGCCGTTCGCGTCCCCAGATCAGCAACACGATTCGGCTGCTCAAGCTGACGCCGGCGGTCCAGCGGCGAGTGGCAGCCGGCGTCCTGTCCGCGGGTCACGCGCGCGCTCTGGTGACGATCGACAACGCCGAGATCCAGGATCGGCTGGCAACGCGGGTCGTAGCCGAGGGGCTCTCGGTTCGCGCCCTGGAGGAGATCGTCGCGGTTGGTCCCAAGGCCACCAAGGAGCCTCGCAAGCCCAGGCCGACCGTGTCGGCACCCAAGCTTGCTGAGCTCGCCGAGAGGCTCTCAGAGCGCTATGACACCCGGGTCAAGGTTGACCTCGGTCGGACCAAGGGTCGCGTCACCGTGGAGTTTGCCACGCTCGAAGACCTCGAGCGGATAGTCGACCTGATGGACCCAAAACCCCAGGCCTAAAAAAGTAATAAGCCGACAAGTTAACTTGTCGACTTATTACTTAAGCGCTTTAGTGTCAGGCGGTGTGTTCTTCGAGCTCGCTGAGGATTGCCGACTTGGGTCGGACACCCACGAGGGAGCGAACGACCTCACCCTTGTAGTAGAGGTTCATCGTCGGCAGACCGGTGACCCGGTACTTGGCCGGCGTGACCGGGTTGGCGTCGGCGTCCATCTTGAGGATCGTCAGCTTCTCGCCCTTTTCGGCTGCGATCTCCTCGAGGATCGGCGCGAGCTGGCGGCACGGACCGCACCAGCTGGCCCAGAAATCAACCAGCACCGGACCCTCTGCGTTGAGGACGAGCTCGTCGAAGTTGGCGTCGGTAACGGCCGAGAGTGTGCTGTCTGCCATGGTGTGCTCCTTCAGGTCTGTGATCAGTTAAACGTCAGGCGCTGACAGATATTCCGTGCTCGATGTCAGCGAGGTAGCGCTCGGCGTCCAGGGATGCCGCGCAGCCGGTGCCGGCCGCTGTGACGGCCTGGCGGTAGGTGTGGTCGACGAGGTCGCCCGAGGCGAAGACACCTCGTACGTTGGTCTCGGTCGATCCGGGCTTGACCAGGACATAGCCCTCGTCATCGAGCTCGACCTGGCCCTTGAGCAGCTCAGAGCGCGGGTCGTGACCGATCGCGATGAACAGGCCAGTGGCGTCGAGTTTGCGGAGCTCGCCGGTGACGGTGTCGCGCAGCGTGACACCGTCGAGCTTGTCCTCGCCATGCAGCTCGGCGATCTCTGAGTTCCACGCGAACTCAATCTTGTCGTTGGCGAAGGCACGGTCCTGCATGATCTTGCTGGCGCGGAGCTCCTCGCGGCGGTGGACCAAGGTGACCTTGCTGGCGAAGCGGGTGAGGAACGTGGCCTCCTCGACGGCGGAGTCGCCGCCGCCGACCACCACGATGTTCTGATCGCGGAAGAAGAACCCGTCGCAGGTTGCGCACCAGCTCACGCCGTGACCGGACAGCCGGTCCTCACCGTCGATCTCGAGCTTGCGATAGCCAGATCCCATGGCCAGCACGACTGCCTGCGCCTGGTAGGTCGTGCCGTCGGCGAGGGTGACGGTCTTGATGTCGCCCTGCAGGTCGACAGCGGTGACGTCGTCGGCGATCAGCTCAGCACCGAAGCGCTCGGCCTGTGCGCGGAACTTGTCCATGAGCTCGGGGCCCATGATGCCGTCTGCGAAGCCGGGGAAGTTCTCGACGTCAGTGGTGTTCATCAGCGCGCCGCCGGCCGTCACCGACCCTTCGAACACGAGGGGGTTGAGGTTGGCGCGGGCTGCGTAGATCGCGGCGGTGTAGCCGGACGGCCCTGAGCCGATGATGATGAGATTGCGTACGTCGCCCATTGCTGTAATCGCCTTTGATCTGAAGTCACCTGAGGTCACCTGACACAACGAATCCTAGGGGGCGACTATTCCCTGTGCTGCCCGACTCAACCTACGAACGGCCGCGGACCACAACTTCGCGGATCTCGCCCTTGAACGTCCCGGAGCCGACTTCTGGGAGGCGTCGGAGCCAGACCACTAGGTAACGGGTGACCTGACCGGACTGGAGCGACAGCGACGCGTCGGTGCCGGCGCGGTCGAGAATCGCGACGCGGCGCACATCGGCGAGCGTCTTGGGCATGCGCTGTTCCTCTGCCGGGGCGATGTAGACCGAGAGGTCAGTGGGCGCGCCGCCCAGCTGGATGCGCACACTGTCGACCTCTCGCGGACCGCCGAGGTCCAGCACGAGGCCCACGCCGTCCTTGACGCCACCCAGTAGTGCCGAACCGAGGTAGGTCGAGGTGGTCCAGCCCGTCCCGGTGTTGCCGTCGGTGGCCAACCGGGCACTCTTGGGGTTTTCCTCCCCGTCCTGGCCCAGCGGGTCGAAGTCGGCGATGCGCTGGACCGGCAGGACCCGCACCGGCGACGAGTCGTCGATGGCGGGGGTGGAGTCGGCGTTGGACGACCGACCGACGATGAACGCCAGTGCGGTGGCGATCAGCAGGACCACCCCGACGCCGAGCAGCACCAGGCCGCGGTCACCCTTGGTCGCGCGGCGAGCGCGTTCGACGTTACGTTCCATCGTGGTGGGAGGCGCCGGCTCATGGGCCTTGGGGCGCCGCCGAGGGGGCTCGAGGCCCGGAGGCGGGCCTACAGGCCTGATGACCGGGTCAAGACGCAGGAGGTCGGGCGACGAGATGCCCGACAGGCTGGGCTGCTCATCGCGCACTTCCTCGTCCTCGCCGGACAGACGAAGCGTGCGGGCAATGTCGGCGGCACTGCGCAGCGGCGATTCGTGGTGGCGCGGCGGGACTCCAAGGATGCGGTCGGCGACTGTGTCGACATCACGGGCCACACCGGCTCGCACCTGCCGAGGACGAAGGAGACGGCCGTGCTCGGTGGGCGCGGCACGGAGGCCGTCGACCTGCGCTCCCGGCCAGCGGCTCACGAGGCAGGCATAGAGGAGCTTGCCGAGTGCCTGGACGTCGAGCTGCTCGTACGCCTGCAAGTCGGCCAGAGAGTCGTGACGGCCGACCGGGGAGAGTGCCGTGGTGACACCCAGCCCCACGACTCGTACGGCGCCGGACTCCTTGAGCAACACCTGATGTGGAGTGAGGCGGCGGTGATAGACGCCGTGCTCGTGGGCGTGCGCGAGGGCTTCAGCCACCTCGGCGACGACAGTTGCCGCCCGCCGGTTGGGCAACGGTGACTGGGCGAGCAGCTGATCAAGGGGGAACGCGCGTGCCCACTCGCGTACGACGAGGTGGTGGCGCTGCTCGTCCTCGATCAGGTCGAGCACCCGTAGGAAGCGTGGATCGGTGACGGCCGTCGACTCACGCGCGGCGACCAGAAAGTGCTCGGCGCGAGGATCGGAGCTCGAGAGCATCTCGATACCGACATTGCGGTTGAGGATCTGGTCGTGAGCTCGCCACGTCGTGGACCCAAGCTTCTCGCTGACGAGGTCTTGGAGTTCGTATCGGTGCGCGAGCACATCTCCGGAGGCCAATGGCCGCCTGTCGCTCATCAACCGCCCCTTCTACGCTCACGCCCATGCTACGGCCCGCGAACCACCGTCGTGGTCAATCAGGCACGGCGTCGCAGGGTTTTGACGAGGTAGGTGAGCTGATCCATCCGAAGCACCTTCGCGGCGAGGACATAAGCTGCCGCGCCACCCGCACCGGCGACGAACGCCGTGGGCAGCCCACCTGACGGAGACGTCTGGTCCAGGCCGGCCGACTCGAGCCCGGCGGCGATCCCGAGCATGGCCAACGCCGCGACTCCCGCAGCCAGAACGAGCTTGCCGACGAACGCCAACATCTCGCGATCCATCAGTGATCCGACGGTGCGGGAGAGCAAGGTCGTGGACAGGATCGAGCCGACCACATAGGCGATGCCGTAGGCGAGGGCCAGCATCATCGCCACCCGGGCCGGTTCGACCATCGAGGTCAGCGCGATCGCGGCGGTGATGTTGACGGCAGCAATGACGATCTGGATGAAGAACGGGGTCCGGGTGTCCTCGTTGGCATAGAAGCCACGCAGCATCAGATAGTGCACCGTGAACGCGACCATCGCGATCGCGAACGCCTGGATCGTCCAGCCGATCGACTCGGTGCCGCCGTTCAGGTTGCCCGTCAGGTTGGCAATCGTCGCCACCTGCTGCCCGAGGCAGGCAAGTGCGACGGCCAGGGGAACGACGATCACGAGCGCAATGCGCAGGGTGCGCCCCAGCTCCAGACGGAACCGGGCGAAGTCGCGATCGGCGGCAAGGCCCGACAACATCGGGATGATCGCGGTTGCCAGCGAGACCGTGATGACCCCGTGCGGCACCTGGCTGACCAGGAAGCCCAAGTCGTATACCGCGGCACCGGCGGCGTCGGCGCCGGTCCTGGCGCCCTCGGTGGTCGCGCCGCTGCCGAGCTTGGCCACGACGACATACGCCACTTGGTTGACGAGGACGAACAGCAGGGTCCAGACGCCGAGCTTGAACGTGTGCCCGAGCCCGACGCCACGGAAGTCGAACCGGGGCCTGAAGTGAAAGCCCGCCTGCCGCAGGTAGGGCACCAGGACGAGTGCCTGGAGGGCGATCGCCACCGTCGAGCCGACGCCGAGCAGCAGCGCTTCGGACGTGGTGAATCCGTCGGCGCCGTCTGACTTGCCGAACATCACCGCGAACAGCACCAGCACGCCCGAGGCGACCACATTGTTGACGATGGGGGCCCACATCATCGGGCCGAAGCGGCCTCGGGCGTTGAGAACCTGCCCGACGAGCACGAACACGCCGTAGAAGAACACCTGCGGCATGCAGAGCCACATCAGCAGACGCGCCGAGTCCTGTGCCTGCTCGAGTCCGGGCGCGAACAGGGCGCCGTCGAAGAACACCCGCACGAGCAGGGGAACGGCCAGCACCAGCAGGGCCGTGGCGGCGCCCAGCACCAGCAGTCCGAGCGTGATGACGCGATTGGCGTACGCGTCGCCGCCATCGGTGTCGCGCTTCATCGCGCGTACGAGCTGGGGCACGAGCACGACGTTGAAGATGCCGCCGGCGACCAGGATGTAGAGCGCGTTGGGGATCGTGTTGGCGATGCTGAAGATGTCGGCGTTCAGCGACTTGCCGACGACCCAGAGGAGCAGGAGCAGTCGCATCGCGCCGGTGATCCGCGAGACGATCGTGCCGAGCGCCATCCACACGCTGGCGCGTGCGATGCCGGAGTCGTCAGTCATCATCGCCCCGTCGTTCGATGGTGCTGCTGGTGCCCGTGCGCCGTCGGTGGAATCGGCGGAACATCGCCACGAGCACGAAGGCACCGGCCAGGCCGATGGCGACCCACAGCACTGCGCCGATCTTGCTGGACCGGACGTTGAACACCGCCGGTGCTCCGATGCGGGCACCCTCCGGTGAGGTGAGGGTGGCCGTCAGCTGCGTGGTGCGCTGATTGCCGAGCGTGATGTTGACGGTGAGGGTGAGGCGTTCGCCGGCGGCAATGTCGACGGCCTTCACGGGTGCGAGATCGAGAGCCGGATTGCTGGAGTCGAGGTCGACGCCGACGCGTACGTCGCTCGCCGTGTCGTTGATGATGGTCAGCGGAAAGCCACCGGACGAGCTCGACAAGGTCACCGAGGGTGGCCCCTCGATCTTGACCTTGGTGAGGCTCGCAGCAGCGCGACTGGCCTGGCCGTCGGCCGCCGCAATGCCCGCCGACAGCTCCCGCCGCCACCGCACGCCCACCAGTCCCGCCACCGCGCGCGTGTATGCGGTGTCGACGGCTTGGCTGTCGGCGTTGATCGAGCTCAAGGTTTGTCCGGCCGTGACCAGCTCATTGGCGGCCAGTAGCTGCGCTCGACTGATGGTCTTGACCGACGTGGTGGTGGGCACCGTGCCGCGATATTTCGACACCGACTGGGCCAGCCGGTCGTCGAGGGTCGAGCCGGAGGCGAACGGTGACGCGAACACGTTGGCGATGCTGCCGGCAGTGGGCTGCGGGCCGGGATCCCACCGTGGGTCGACGATCGTGACGGCATCGGCTCGCGAGCTCGTGTCGATGGCGCGCTGGAGGCCGGCCAGCGCCGCATCGCTCAGGATGCGTTGACGCAGGCTCGCCACGGAGGTGCCACCGGGCACATCGGCCAGCACGTCGTTGACGAGCAGCGGGACCGGCCCATTGGTCGAGTCGTAGCTGACGAGCGAACCGAGTCGACGGCCCCATCCGGGCACGGATGCGGGGTCGACGATCACGGGCGTCTCACCATCGCCCCGTTCGACGGCCAGCAGGCCGGTGGTCACACCCCTTCTGGTCGGCCAGGTCACGCGGCGTCCGGAGAGCTGGTAGGTCGTCAGCACCGACTGCGTCGCGGTGTTGACCGCATCGGCGAGCGGTCGTCGCAGGTCGGGGTGGTTGGCGAGAGCAAGCACATCCGGACGGTCGAAGTCGAGGATCCAGGTGCTTTCGGATCGCACGTACGTCAGCAGCTCAAGGAGGAACGCCTGAGCCCGTGCCGTCTGCGCGGGCGTGATCTCGACGCTCTTGGCCATGTTGCGCTGGTTGGCGATGTCGTCGATGCCGACCAGAAGGGCGGGGTCGATCAGCACGGTGGACGATCGAGCCGGGGTCGTCGAGGCGAGGTCGAGCAGATTTCGCAGCTGCCCGCCGGCACCGATGGACTCCAGTGTCGCGAGCGGATCGCGGTAGTTGCCGTCGGGCCCGCGAGCGTCAGGCATCAGGAACGGCCACACCACCGTGGTTGGCACCGGGTTCTGGGTCGCCGCCACGTTGGGGAGGAATGTGGTCGCTCGTGCGATCGCATCGTTGGAGCGGGTGCCGTCGGAGTCAGTGGCCAGGATCTGCACGCCAACGGGGTAGACGCCGGCGCCGCCGGAGATGCCGAGCTGTTCGTACGGCACCGTGACCTCGAACGCGACGGTCTGCCCGGGTGCGATGTCTCCGAGCTCATCGAAGGTGCCGGTTTCGATCACGCGCGTGCCGGTGTAGGCGTCACTGTTGGCGATCGCTTCGTCGAGCTGGGCGCGGGTGGTGAACGGGTTGGTCGGGATCACCAGATAGGCCTGGGCCGTGCCCCACGTGTGGTCGTCGTTGTTGGTGATGGTGCCCCGCATCGTGACGTCCGAGCCGGCCTTGAGCCAACCGGGCGTCAGCAGGGTGATCGTGACGTCGAGGTTCGGATCTTTGTCCGCGGCCTGCGCCGGAGAGCTGATGGTGGGGATGAGAACGGCCGCGATGATCATCGCCAACAGCGTCACGCTGGTGCGACGAAGACGGCTGCTCACCTGAACATGCTAGAGGTTCGGCGCTGAGCCTCTGGGGTCACGCGATCAGATGTGGGCTCGACGGGCCTCGCCCGGGGGGACATTGGGTCGAGGGCCGATAGAGTATGTCCCCGTGCCCACGTCCGAGCTGAACCCCGATCGCAGGGCCAGGATCGACGCGGTGCTGGCCGCCAACTCGTTCCTGGCCGACCTCGGTGTGCTCTTTGCCGATGCGGGCCACGAGCTGGCCATCGTCGGTGGTCCGGTCCGCGACGCAGTGCTCGATCGACCCGGCAACGACTGGGACTTCGCCACCTCGGCCAGACCCGACGACATTGAGCGGATCGTCGCGAAGTGGGCTGACGCCGTGTGGGACGTCGGCCGTGAGTTCGGCACGATCGGCCTGCGCAAGGGCGAGCATCAGCTGGAGATCACCACCTATCGCAGCGATGCGTACGATGCGTCGTCACGCAAGCCCGAGGTGCAGTTCGGCGACACTCTCGACGGCGACCTGTCCCGCCGCGACTTCGCGGTCAATGCCATGGCGATCAGGCTGCCATCGGCCGAGTTCGTTGACCTGTTCGGTGGACTCGCCGATCTCGATGCCCGAACGTTGCGCACACCCGTCACACCGGAGCAGTCCTTCAGCGACGACCCGCTACGGATGATGCGGGCTGCCCGATTCACCTCACAGCTCGGGTTCTCGGCCGGGCCCGAGGTCGTCAGTGCGATGACCGACATGGCTGGTCGCCTGGAGATCGTCTCGGCCGAGCGCATTCGCGACGAGCTCAACAAGCTGCTCATCGGCACCGACCCGGTCGCCGGCCTGCGGCTGCTCGTCGAGACGGGCCTCGCGGCCGAGATGTTGCCCGAGCTGCCGGCTCTCATCCTCGAGCGCGACGAGCATCACCGCCACAAGGACGTCTATGAGCACTCGCTGATCGTGCTGGAGCAGGCGATCGCGCTCGAAGGCCGTCTTGAGAGTGCCCCGGACCTCATCATCCGGCTGGCCGCGCTGCTGCACGACATCGGCAAGCCCAAGACGCGCAGGTTCGTCGAGGGCGGCACCGTGACGTTCCATCACCACGACGTCGTCGGCGCCAAGCTCGTACGCAAGCGGATGCGTGCGCTGCGCTACAGCAATGACGTCATCGACCAGGTGGCCAAGCTGGTCGAGCTGCACCTGCGATTTCACGGCTATGGCTCGGGCGAGTGGACCGACTCGGCGGTGCGCCGCTATGTCCGCGATGCGGGCGACCAGCTGCAGCGACTCCACATCCTCACCCGCGCCGACTGCACGACCCGCAACGCCAAGAAGGCAGTACGCCTGCAGCGCACGTATGACGAGCTCGAGCAGCGGATCGCCGTGCTGGCCGAGGCCGAAGAGCTCGATGCCATGCGCCCCGATCTCGACGGCGCACAGATCATGGAGATCCTGGGCATCCCGCCAGGTCCGGAGGTCGGCGAGGCATACCGTTTCATGCTCGACCTGCGCATGGATCGCGGCCACCTCAGCGAAGCCGATGCGACCGAGGCCCTCAAGTCCTTCTGGGCCGCGCGCACCCCCTGATCTCCCGTAGTCGGTCCTTGAGCCCCCGCAGTCGGTCCTTGAGCCCCCGCAGTCGGTCCTTGAGCTTGTCGAAAGGACGTGGGGTTTCGACAAGCTCAAGCGGCGGTGTGAGGTTTCGACGGGCTCAACCGGCAATGACGAAGGGGCCGACTCCTTGCGGAGCCGGCCCCTCGTCACTTCTGCTTACTGGAAGCTGAAGCAGGGCTTGCTGAAGTCGTATGCCTCAGCAGTCGGCCCAGCCGTGAGCTCCTGTATCACCGAGACACCCGTCGGTGCCGCGTCATCGACCTTGCTGATGACGCTGGCGCGGTAGGCCACATCGGCCGGATCACCCTTCGTGGCGCCGGCCTCCGGGGGCAGGATGCCCTCGTAGTCGACCTCGTCGAGGTTCTTGGCGGCCTCGATCAGGTTCTCGCGGGTGATGTCGCCATCCTTGCCGGCCTGCTTGAGCGCGGCGAGGAGCGGGTAGTTCCACACCCAGCCGGCGGTGTAGCCGTCGTTGGGTGTGACGTCACCGAGGGCTTCACGCATCGCGTTGTGACCCGGCGTGTCCGAGCCGTACGGTCCCCACGGACCGGCCTGGAAGTACAGCGCCTTGAGTGCGGGGGCTGCGGGCGACGCGAGGAGCGCCGGGTTCCAGGTCGGGCTGGAGCCGACGACTGTGCCCTTGAAGCCCTGTTGCGCGAGTCCGCCGGTGATGGTGGCCATTTCGGCGGGTCCGGTGGAGACGAACACCAGGTCCGCACCTTCCTTGAGGATCGAGCCGATCGCGCCGGCCTGGTTGTCCTGGCCGGGAGGCGTCTCGAGCTTCTTGAACTCGAGGTTGTTGGCCTTGGCAGCAGCCTCGACGCCGGCAGCGGCGTCTCCTCCGTAGTCGCCGGGGTAACCGACGGCGACGACCTTGGTCTTGGCGCCGCGGTTGGCGACGGCCCAGTCGACGCCGTTCATGGCCTCGAAGCAGTAGTTGGCGCCGCTCTCGAGGATCTGGTCCTCGAACTCCCACGCGGAGTTCCACGAAGCCGGTACGCCGAGGACGTTGTCAGACTTCATGTCCTCGAGGATCGCCAGGGTCTGGGTCGAGCCGAGTGTCTGTCCGAGCGCCAGGATCTTCTTGCGCATCTCCTGGTACTTGCGGTTGTGGATCTCGGGGTTGTACTCGGCGTCGGCGATGTTGCTCGTGATGTCGATGTCATATCCATCGACGCCGCCGTCTTCGTTGACGCCCTTCCAGAATGCCTTCTGGGCGTCCGTGATCGGCACCGCGAGAGGCGCGAACGGCCCCTTCGTGAGGTCGGAGATCACACCGAGGTAGATGCAGCCATTGTCCTTGTTGACGGCTTCGGGGCAGGGCGCCTTGGTGACGCCAGCACTCTCGGAGTCGCCGCTGTCGCTTCCGCGACATCCGGTCAGCACCAGTGCCGCTACCGCAACGCCAACGGCGGTACGGACGACGTGGGGGGAAAACTTCATCTCTTCGATTCCTTTCGGTGAGCGCCCTCGTCCGGAGTGGACGTGGTCGCGGGACGATGCTGTGTGGCGGTCAATAGGAGAACGGCCACCCCTTCCAGTAATTGCGCACACGGACCCAGATGCCGTACAGACCGCGTGGCTCGAATATGAGGAACACGATGATCAGCAGCCCGTAGAGGATGGCCTCGAGCTGGAACACCGAAAGCAGGCCGTCGGATCCCGACGACGTGCTGATGAAGGGGAACAGTCCGGCGATGCCGCCGGAGATCTTGCCGAGCATGCTGATGAACAGCGCGCCCATGATGGCTCCCGAGATCGTGGCGACGCCGCCGATCAGGATCATCGCGATGTACTGGATCGACAGCAGCAGCCCGAACGCGCCGGGCTCGAACACTCCGACGACCGCGTAGTAGAGCGCGCCCGTCACACCGGCGAAGAATGACGACATCGCAAACGCCATCACCTTGTACTTGGTCAGGTCGACGCCGATCACCGCTGCTGCGACGTCACGGTCGCGTACGGCGGAGAATGCGCGTCCGACGCCTGATCGGGCGATGTTGCGACCGATGATCGCGAAGAAGATGAGGAACAGCAGCGCGAAGATGAACTGACGCTGCTCCCGGGCCAGCTCGATGCCGAGCACCGCTCCGCTCCCGTTGAGGTCGATCCCGAACACGTCGAGCGGGGGTCCGCGGCGGCCGATGCCGGGACCGCCGGTCAACGACCGAGCCTCCCGGAAGATGTGCTCACCGAGGAACACCAGGCCGAGCGTGACGATCGCGAGATAGAGCCCCCGCAGGCGTACGGCTATCGGACCAACCAGCAGACCTGCGATCGCTGCGACCACACCGGCGGCGGGTAGCCAGATCCAGATCGGCAGACCGTAGCCGGTCACCGAGCCGTCGGGATTGCCGCCGAGGATTGCGCCGGTGTAGGCGCCGACACCGATGAAGAACGCGTGGCCCAACGACACCTGACCCGCGTAGCCCGTGACCAGGTTGAGTCCGATCGCGCCGACGGCGGAGATCATGCCGAGCGTGAGGATCAGCAGCAGGTCATCGGTCAGCAGGAAAGGAACGAGGAAGCCGGCGATGACGAGCGCGACGACCGAGCGGCGCTTGGCCGGCGTGTTGACGAGCCCCATCTCCTGGGCATAGTCGGTGCGGACGAGGGCGCGTCCGCGCAGCTTGGCGCTCATACGCGCTCAACTTCCCGCGTGCCGAACAACCCATAGGGTCTGATGAGCAGGACCACCAGCATCAGTGCGTAGGGCGCCACGAGTGAGAAGTTGCGGCCGAGCCACGGTGCGACATCGGGCTGATAGATCGCGGTCAGCGACTCGACCAGTCCGACGGCGAGTCCGCCGATGACGGCGCCGGGGATGGAGTCGAGTCCGCCGATGATGATGGCGGGCAACGCCTTGAGCGCCACGATCCAGCTGGTCTGCTCCATGCCGGCCGTGCCGGCGGCGACGAATGTGCCCGCGATCGCGGCGAGTCCGCCGGCGATGGCCCAGGCCAGGGCGAAGATCGCGCCGACCCGGATGCCCTGGGCGAGCGCCGTCTCCTGGTCGAGTGCCGTGGCACGCATGGCGAGGCCGGTGCGTGAGTAGCGGAAGAACAGCGCCAACGCGGTGACGGTGACCGCGGTGACGGCGAACAGGCCAAGTGTCTGGTGTGAGACGGACACGTCGCCGATGCGGGAACGCTCGGTGCCACCGGGGTACTCGACGATGCGGGACTGCACACCGATGTAACGGTTGCTGAAGATGCGCAGCACGATGTCGACACCGATGGTGATGATCGCCAGGGTGAAGACCGGCTTGCCGATCATCGGACGCAGGGCCAACCGCTCGACCAGGGCGCCGACACCGGCGCCACCGATGATCGCGAGCGCCATGCCGGCGAAGAATGGCAGACCGAACACGGTGGTGAAGTGGAACGTCATCAGTCCACCGACGACCATGAGTGCCGGTTGGGCGAAGCTGATGACACGGGTCGACTTGTAGATCATCACGTAGCCGAGGGCGAGGAGCGCGTAGATCGACCCTTGGGCGAGACCGTTGACCGTTGCCTGCAGGAACTGGGTCATCAGTTGGCCCCCGCATACATCTGCTCGATGGCTTCGTCGAACTGAGAGGTGACGGCGGACCGCTTGAGCTTCTGGGTCGCGGTCAGCTCACCGGCGTCGTGGTCCAGCTCCTTGGGGATCAGGCTGAACCGCTTGATCGCCTGCATCGGCGCAAACTTGGCATTGCTCTCGTCGACGATGCCCTGGATCAGCTCGATCACCTCGGGCTTGGTGCTCAGGTCGCTGTAGGTCGTGAACGACAGCTTGCGCTTCTGTGCCCAGTTGCCGACGGTGTCGAGCTCGATTCCGATCAGCGCGGTGATGAACTTGCGACGGTCGCCGATGACCAGGGCTTCCTTGATGTACGGCGATGCCTTGAGGCTGTTCTCGATCTCGCTCGGGGAGATGTTCTTGCCTCCGGAGGTGATGATGATGTCCTTGACGCGATCGGTGATCTTGATGTGTGTGCCGCCAATCCACTCGCCGACATCGCCGGTGTGCAGCCACCCGTCGGCGTCGATCGCGGCGGCGGTGGCCGCGGGGTTGTTCCAGTAGCCGGCGAAGGTGCCGCGGTGGCGGGTGAGGATCTCACCGTTGTCGGCGATCATGAGCTCGGTCCCGGGCTGCACCTCGCCGACCGTGCCGACCTTGACGCGTCCCTTGACGTTGGCGGTGGCGATCGCGCTGTTCTCGGTCATGCCGTACACCTCATACATCGGCAGGCCCAGACCCATGAAGAACTCGAGCACCTCAGGGGAGATCGGCGCCGCTCCGGAGGCGGCGTAGCGCACCTTGGAGAGCCCGAGTCGTTGACGCAGCGGGCGATAGAGCATGACCCAGCCGACCGCGTACGCCAGGCGCGTCCCGATGGTGTGCTCGCCGTTGCGGGCGACGAGGGTGCGGCCGATCCACCGGGAGACCTTCATCCAGAACGCGAAGTTGGCGCGCTTGATCACCGACGCGCCACTCATCCGGATCTGCACCCCGGCGACCAGCTTTTCCCAGATTCGCGGGACACCGAACAACAGTGTCGGCTGGATCTCGCGCAGGTTGATCTGGACCGTGTCGATCGACTCGGCGAAGTTGACCTGTACGGCGAGTCCGGCGTTGAACCACACCGTGAACAGTCGCTCGGCGACATGGCACAGCGGGAGGTAGGAGACGCTCAGATCCTTGTGACTCGCCGGCGGATCGATGAAGGCGCCGTCGTGGTGGAGGGTCTCGATGACGAATTCGATGTTGTCGATCGTCAGCATGGCGCCCTTGGGCGGACCAGTCGTGCCCGAGGTGTAGACCAGCGTCGCGAGGTCGGTGGGCTCGGCGGCCGCCACGACGTCATCGATGGCCGTCGGGTGAGCTGCGCGGTGCTCGGCGCCCGCGGCGATGAAGTCGTCCCAGGCGATCAGGCGCGGGTCGTCGTAGTGACCGCGGATGCCACGGGGCTCCAGATAGATGATGCGCTCCAGGTCGGCGAGTCCGTCGCTGACCTCGAGCACCTTGTCGACCTGTTCCTGGTCCTCGGCGATCACGATGCGGGAGCCGGAGTCGGCCAGCACGTGCTGCATCTCGCCGGCAGGGTTGGTCGGGTAGAGGCCGACCGTGGCGGCGCGGGCGGCGGTGATGCCGATGTCGGCGAACAACCACTCGCGGCGATTTTCGCTGGCGATGGCGACGCGATCGCCGACGTTGATGCCCAGCGAGAGCAGCGCATGACCCACCAGTGACGCGGAGTCCCAGTAGTCGGCCCAGGTGACTTCCTCCCAGAGGCCGAGGTTCTTCTCGCGCATCGCGACGCGCTGAGGATGTTCCTGGGCGTGGGCCTTGATGCGTCCGGGCAGCGTGTTCATGCGTTCTCCCCAACCGGTCCGAGGTAGGCGCGAATGACATCTGGGTGGTCACGTACTTCGGCCGGTGTGCCGGTGTGCACGGTGCGTCCGAAGTCCATCGCCATCACCCGGTCGGCCAGATCCATCACCAGCGCCATGTCGTGCTCGACGAGGATCATCGGGATGTGCAGCTCGCTGCGGATGTCGAGGATGAAGCGCGCCATGTCTTCGGTCTCCTCGGCGTTCATTCCGGCGACGGGCTCATCGAGCAGCAGGAGCTTGGGCTCCATGGCAAGAGCACGGCCGAGCTCGATGCGCTTCTGCACGCCGTACGGGAGCAGGCCGACCGGCAGCTCTCGATAGGCCTCGATCTCGAGGAAGTCGATGATCTCCTCGACCTCACGACGGTTGCGCACCTCGGCGGCCTTGGCCTTGCCGAGCCACGCAACGGCGGACGGCCAGCCGTAACCCAGGTGGCCGTGGCGCCCCAGCATGAGGTTGTCGACGACGTTGAGATTCTCGAACAGCTCGATGTTCTGAAACGTCCGTGCCATGCCGCGGCGGGCGATCGCGTGCGGGGACTGGCGCCGAAGATCGGCACCGAGGAACGAGACCTGGCCGGTCTGCGGGCGGTAGACGCCGGACAGCACGTTGAAGATCGAGGTCTTGCCGGCGCCATTGGGTCCGATGATGGCGAACAGCTCACCGGGATGGACCTCGAAGCTGACCTCGCTGAGCGCGGTGACCCCGGCGAACGACAGGGTGACGTCACTGAGCGAGACGACCGGGTCGGCACTCATGAGAGCCACCGCTTGCGACGCTTGTAGTGCTTGACGTCGCGGTATGACGTCGCGAGCTCTCCGCGGCCGAGATAGAAGTCGCGGATGTCGTCGTCCTGCATCAGCTCCGCGGCCGGCTTGTCCATCACGATCTTGCCGTGCTCCATGACGTAGCCGTGCTCGGCGATCGACAACGCCATCATCGCGTTCTGCTCGACGAGCAGGACGGTTGTTCCTCGGCGGTTGATCTCGACGACGACGTCGGAGATCTGGGCGACAACGCGGGGCGCCAGACCGAGGCTCGGCTCGTCCAGCAGCAGGAACTCGGGTCGTGCCACCAGAGCGCGTCCCATCGCCAGCATCTGCTGCTCGCCACCGGAGAGGTAGCCGGCGGTGCTCTTGCGGCGCTCCTTGAGCACGGGGAACATCTCGTACACCTCGGCGATGGCCTCTTGGATGCCACTGGGCTTGGTGTGACCGCCGACCCGCAGGTTCTCGTCGACCGTGAACTCGCTGAACACGCGGCGACCCTCCAGCACCTGCGCCATGCCGGCCGCAACTATCTTGGGTGCGCCCCACGTGTGGATCGCGGTGCCGTTGAGCGTCACCTGGCCCTTGGTGATCTTGCCGTCATGAATGTCGAGGAGTCCGGACAGCGCTCGAAGCAGAGTGGTCTTGCCCGCACCGTTTGCGCCAAGAAGGGCGACGATGCTGCCTTCTTTGACCTCCAGGCTCACTCCCCGGAGCACCTGGATGACATCGTTGTAGACGACCTCTAGATTCTGGACCGCCAGCATGCGCCCCCCGCTCCAGCGAATGTGACGTACGCCGCAAGGTTCATGCACACAGAGTGTATGTTATTCCCGCAGTCGTCAACGTTGAGACGGTGTCAATACGGAGACGCTCGCAGACAGGTGATCAACGATCATGCCCACTCAACGCCAGCACACTGACGGTCGAATCGCCCGCGGCGAGCGCACCCGCGAGGCGATCGTGGACGCGCACACGGCCCTGTTGCGCGAGGGTGTGCTGAAACCGACGGGTCAGGCAATTGCCCTGCGGGCCGGCGTATCAGCGCGCACGTTGTGGGCAAATTTCAGGGACTTTGAGGCTCTGCTCAAGGAGACGACCCGCTACTGGCTCGAGACGGACGCCGAGATGCAGGTGGTGGTCGAGCCCACCCTCGCGCTGGCAGATCGCATCGCACGCTATGTCGAGCAACGGGTGCGCCGCCTTGAGCACATTGCTCCAGCCGCACGGTCGGCCGCTCTGGGTGAGCCCTTTTCGGCGGCTCTCCAGTCGAGTCGGGCGGCGCACGTGCAGCGGGGTCTCGATGACCTCGCGGTGACCTTCGGCCCAGAGATTGAGGCGTCCGGATCGGAGACGCTGCTTCGCGCGCTGTTCCTCGCGACCAGCTGGCCCAGCTGGTCAACTCTGCGTGATGACTTCGACCTCGATGTCGAGGCAGCGTCCGCTGTCATGCGGACCTCGTGTCATGCGCTGCTCGACCCGATCGGCTGAGCACCTGCCATTCCCTCAGAGGTAATCGACACGGATACGTCGGGTCGCGATGCTGAGGTCATGAGAGCAACTGCGACGAAGTACGACGGAACCCTGCGGGTGATCATCTGGCTGGACGTCTTCTGGTCGGTGGCGGCCGTACTGGTGAGTGTCGCGGGCAGCGTCGTCGTCGCCGTTCTCGGTATGCCTGACGGCGCGACGGGAACGCTGGCTGCGACGTCGCTGGTCGCCGGGGCGTTCCTGGCTGCGACCGGCGCGATCACTGCAGTTCTGCTGATGCTCAGACTGCGCGACGGCCACTACCTGATGCCGCCGGACCTGAAGGTTCCCCTGCCACGGGCGATGCATCCGCAGTCCTGAGTGTGTGCACCTCCGTAGACGTGGACATGCAAAAGGGCCGGCCCTTGCGGACCGGCCCTCCTACGTACGAGTGATCAGCGCTCGACAGTCCCCGCAATAAATGCCTCGAGCGTTTCGCGACCGATGTCATCGGGACGCTGCTCGGGAGGCGACTTCATCAGGTAGGACGAGGCCGACAGCAGGGCGCCGCCGATGCCGCGGTCCTTGGCGATCTTGGCCGCACGGATGGCGTCGATGATGATGCCAGCCGAGTTGGGTGAGTCCCAGACCTCGAGCTTGTACTCGAGGTTGAGTGGAACGTCACCGAACGCGCGACCCTCAAGGCGGACATAGGCCCACTTGCGGTCATCCAGCCACTGGACGTAGTCCGACGGGCCGATGTGCACGTTCTTGGCGCCGAGGTCGTGATCGATGTTGGACGTCACGGCCTGGGTCTTGGAGATCTTCTTGGACTCAAGACGGTCACGCTCGAGCATGTTCTTGAAGTCCATGTTGCCGCCGACGTTCAGCTGGTAGGTGCGGTCGAGCACGACTCCGCGGTCCTGGAACAGCTTGGCCATGACGCGGTGCGTGATGGTGGCACCGACCTGGCTCTTGATGTCGTCACCGATGATCGCGACGCCGGCATCTTCGAACTTCTTGGCCCACTCGGGGTCGGAGGCGATGAAGACGGGCAGCGCGTTGACGAAGGCAACCTTGGCGTCGATGGCGCACTGGGCGTAGAACTTGTCGGCCTCTTCCGAGCCAACAGGAAGGTAGGAGACGAGGACGTCAGCCTGGGTGTCCTTGAGGACCTGGACGACGTCGACCGCGGGGGCGTCCGACTCTTCGATCGTCTCGCGGTAGTACTTGCCCAGACCGTCGAGGGTGTTGCCCTTCTGCACGATGACGCCGGTCGGCGCAACGTCAGCGATCTTGATCGTGTTGTTCTCGCTGGCCTGCGTCGCCTCGGACAGGTCGAAACCGACCTTCTTGGCGTCGACGTCAAATGCTGCAACGAACTCGATGTCGCTGACGTGGTAATCGCCGAACATCACGTGCATCAGCCCGGGGACGTTGCCCTGGGGATCTGCGTTCTTGTAGTACTCAACGCCCTGGATCAGTGACGTGGCGCAGTTGCCCACACCCACAATTGCTACGCGTACCGAACCCATGGGTTCTCCTCCATAATTGGTGTTCATTTGTCTGCCTTGGTGTTGTCCGTGTCATATCCGCCGGAACGTTCGCGGTCGATCAGCTCGGTCAGCCACTTGACTTCACGCTCAACCGATTCGAGTCCGTGCTTCTGCAGCTCCAACGTGTAGGAGTCGACCCGTTCGCGTCCGCGCTGTGCTGCCGTGCGGACGTTCTCGAGTCGCTCTTCAAGACGGCTGCGCCGTCCCTCGAGGATGCGAACCCTCGTCGGTGAGTCGGTGCGCGAGAAGAACGCGAACCGTACGCCGAATGTCTCGTCGTCCCACGTGGCGGGGCCGGACTCCTCGAGCGCTTGCGCGAAGAACTCCTTGCCCTCGGCCGTGAGGCGATAGACGATGCGACCGCGGCGTCCTCGTCCAGCCACGTCACTGGGTTCGTCGGCCACGATGTAGCCGGACTTGCCGAGTGCCTTGAGGCAGGGATAGAGGGTGCCGTAGGACAGGAGTCGCGTCCAGCCGAGCAGGACGTTGACCTGCTTGCGCAGCTCATATCCGTGCATCGGGGCATCGTGAAGCAGTCCGAGAACTGCCACCTCGAGTGCCGCGCCGCGCTTGGTCATTGCCTGTCCTTGGTCTGCCGATATACATACTTGCTATATCGGAACGATACATCGGATCGCCATGTTCACACAATGTGCCGGTTTGACGCCGTAGGGTGATGCTCGACACGCGCCACGGCAGCCGATTAACCAACTCTCAGGTAGGTTCGGCACACTTGGTCGACGATGGATCCGTTCCTGGGTTCCCGACGGAGGTTGACGGACACTTGGCAGCACAAAGCAAGCGCGCAGCAAAGACGCCGAGCAAGAGCAAGGGCAAGGCCAGCAGCAAGGCCGGCAAGCCCAGCAAGCTCAGGTCTTTTTCGTGGAAGATCAGCGGGCAGGGCCCGTGGTACACCGCGACCCTTCGGTGGGTCGCCTTCCTCGGTGTCATCGGCACCCTCGTCGGTGCCCTGACGTTCTTCGTGCTCTACCAGACCATCAAGATCCCCGACGCCAACGCCGACTTCAAGACCGAGACGACCAAGGTCTATTACTCCGACGGCAAGACCCCGATCGGCACCTTCGCCACTCAGGACCGTGAGAGCATTCCGCTGTCCGACATGCCGGCCTCGATGCAGGCAGCCGTGATCGCCGCCGAGGACCGCACGTTCTACACCAACCGCGGCATCGACCTCAAGGGCATCGTTCGGGCGGCCCGCAACAACGCGACCAGTGGTGAGATCCAGGGTGGCGCATCGACGATCACCCAGCAGTACGTCAAGATCCTCTACCTCAACCAGGAACGCTCCTACACCCGCAAGATCAAGGAAGCGATCCTCTCGATCAAGATCCACAACCAGCTGACCAAGAAGGACATCCTCGAGGGCTACCTCAACACGATCTACTTCGGCAACGGTTCGTATGGTCTCGAGGTTGCGTCGCAGACGTACTTCGACAAGCCCGCCAAGGAGCTGGAGTACGCCGAGTCGGCTTTGCTGGCGACGATCATCAACAGCCCGTCGTTCTACAACCCGTACGCCGAGGGCGCCGAGTCACGCATCACACCGCGTTTTCACTATGTGATGGACGGGATGCTGAAGTCGGGCGCGATCACCGCCGAACAGCGCGCCGCCTGGCAGGACAAGCTCCCGCCGGTCAAGAAGCTCAAGGAGAACAACCGCTACAAGGGCACCAAGGGCTACCTCCTCAGCATGGTCAAGAAGTCGATGCTCAACCTGGAGTTCACCGAGTCACAGATCGACGGCCAGGGCCTGCGCATCATCACGACGTTTGACCGCAAGAAGCAGGACGCGGCGGTGAAGGCGGTCCAGAAGGTGCAGCCGAAGGGCCTTGATGAGCTTCACACCGCCTTGGTCTCGGTCGAGCCCGGCACCGGAGCGGTCCGCGCGCTCTATGGCGGACCCGACTATCTCAAGAGTCAGCTCAACTGGGCGACGCTCGGCACCCAGCCGGGCTCGACGTTCAAGATGTTCGCGATCGTTGCGGCGCTCGAGGACGGCTACTCACTCAAGACCCAGCTCAACGGTGACTCGCCGTTGAAGTTCGAGGGTGGCGTCGAGATCGAGAACCAGGGCGACAGCGGCGGTAGGTCGTTCGGCAAGGTCCCGCTGGAGAAGGCCGCTCAGGAGTCCATCAACACCGCGTTCGTCGATCTGGTCGACCAGATGGGTGATGGGCCCGGCAAGGTGCTCGACGCAGCCAACCAGGCCGGCATCCCCAAGTACGTCACCGACAAGTTCAGTCGCGATGCGCTGGGCGTGCCGCTCGGCTATGAGAAGGTCCCGCCGATCGACATGGCCAATGCCTACGCGACGATCGCAGCCGGCGGCAAGAAGTCAGACTGGTACGTCATCGAGAAGGTCACCGACTTCCGCAAGAAGCAGACCTTGCACGAGCACAAGGCGGAGGTCGAGCAATCAGTTCCCAAGGACGTCGCCGCCGACACGATCGCCGCGTTGCGTCTTGTTGTCCAGTCCGGCACCGGCACCCGTGGTCGCACGGTGTGCACCACGGGAGGCAAGACCGGAACGGCGACCGCCGGCGAGGGTCCGACGTCGCGCATCTCGTCGTCGTGGTTCACCGGCATCACGCCGAAGCTCTCCACTGCGGTGATGTACAACCGCGGCAAGGGCAATGCGCAGCTCGAGGGCTACCTCCTGCCGTTCTACGGCGGCACCTACCCGGCCATGACGTTCAAGGCCTACATGGATGCTGCGCTCGACCCGAATGACTGTGGCTCGTTCCCGGCCGCGGCCAACATCAAGTCGACCAAGGGCACGATCTACAAGAAGCCGCCGCCCAAGTGCGGCAGCAACCAGGAGCTGAACTCCTCCAAGACCAAGTGCGTCACGAAGCCACCGCCGAAGTGCACCCCACCACAGGTTCTCAACTCCGCCAAGACGGCCTGCGTCACGCCCGAACCAGAGCCGACGCCCACGCCAACCGAGACGGGCCCCCCGCCCCCGCCGCCGAGCACCGAGGCGGAGTGCGTAGCCAGGGGAGGCACGTGGAAGACAGGTGGCATCGGAGGGGACAAATGTGTCGGATACAGCGGCGGTGAATGGAAGATGCTTCCGCTGATCCTGGCCGGCTACCTGATCCGACGACGGATGCAGGACGAGCCCGTCGCGTACGTCGCCCGCAGCTAGCGCAGGATGACGGCGTCGAAGGTGGCGGTGGTGAACCGCACCGCCACCTCGACGGTGTCGCCCACCTCGGGCACGTTGGTGCTTGCCGGCACGAAGACCATGCTCGCCTGCATGTGAGGCGGCTCGGCGAACCAGCGCTGCTTGCCGTCGATCGTGAACGGTGACAGGGCGAAGCCGGCCGCTTCCAGCCCACCGCGGGCGAGTGACTTGCCCCGCTGGACCGCGCCGGCTGATGCCTTGGGCGCTTCGAGTCCGATGCCGTGGCTGGTGCCTCCGGCGATGATCAGCAGGTGGCCGTCGCGCGGCGCGGGTCGCTGCCGGTAGCCGACGCGTTCGCCGCGGGCGACCTGGTGACGGTCAAGCACCGTGGCCCGAACTGACAGCGCGCCGAGGTCGCCGAGCCACAGCGAGGTGCCGATGCGCGGGCGTACGGTCAGCTTCGGGCGGCGCTCGCACAAGGTGGCGAGCTCGTCGGGTGTCAGGTGCGAGATGAACAAGGTGGTGGTCTCGACCTGGGAGGCGGCGAGGGCGGCGGCCCAGCTCTCGGCCTCGGCGAGGTTGTGCCCCGTCATCGGAAGGTGGATCGCGAAGCCTTCGACCCGGAGCTCGCCGAGAGCGGCGACGGCGGCCGCCAGCTCGTGACGATCGAGTCCGTGGCGCGCCATCGAGGTCTCACCCTCGATGAGCACCCGGCTGTCTGGGTGATCGGCGGCGAGGGCGGCGATGTCTTCGGTGCGGCCCACCGTGTGGATCACCCTGGGGTCGTGGACGACGGTGCTGTCGAACGACCGCCACGGCGACAGGACCATGACATCGCCGGTGAATGCTGCCAGCGCCTGGGGCACTTCGGCGTAGGTGCCGACGGCGATCGTGTCGAGCCCGAGGTCGGACGACTCGGCGGCCAGCAGGTCGCGGCCGAAGCCGTAGCCATTGCCCTTGATGACCGGGACGATGCCCGGGGTCGACTCGACTCGTGCGCGAAGTCCACTGCGCCAGCGGTCAGCGTCGACGACCAGCTCGAACGTCACAGTCATCGCCTCTTCAAATATTGAGTGAACCCAAGATAGAGCGCGCGATTGAGTGGAAGGTCCCACTCCCCGAGATATTCGACGGCTTCGCCGCCGGTGCCGACCTTGAACTGGATCAGCCCGGCGTGCGAGTCGTCAGGGTCGATCGTCTCGGTGATGCCGCGCATGTCATAGACGGTGGCACCGGCGGACATGGCGTCGGTGATCATCTGCCACTGGATCGCGTTCGACCCGCGTACGTCACGCTTGGCGGTCGTCGATGCGCCGTAGGAGTACCAGGCGTGCTGTCCGACCCGAACCATCGTGGTCGACGCGACCAGGTCGCCTTCGTGATGCGCCAGATAGAGCACCAGTCGGTCGGGCTCCTCGGCGTTGAGGGCGTCCCACATGCGCTCGAAGTACGACAGCGGTCGCGGGGTGAACTGATCGCGTTGGGCCGTCTCGGAATAGATCTGGTGGAACGCCGCCAGGTCGTCGCGGGTGCCGGTGGTGACCTCGACACCGAGCTTGGCGGCCTTCTTGATGTTGCGTCGCCACTGCTGGTTCATGCCGGCGAGCACGTCCTCCTCGGTGCGGTCGGCGAGGGGGATCTGGAAGTTGAACTTGGGTTGTCCGGCGGTGAACCCACCGCTGGCGTCGAGCTCCTTCCAGCCGAGATCCTTCAATGATGTTTGCAGGGTGAGGGCGGCATCATCACTGACGTCGGCCGGCACGTGCGACAGCGTCGTGAGCACCGGGTCGGCGATGGCCTGCTTGATCGTCGCGGCATACCAGCGACGCATCACGACGGCCGGTCCCATCCGGATGCCGAACGCGCCCTTGTCCTTGAGATGGGCGGCCATCGGGGTGAGCCAGTCGTCCAGTCCGCCGCCGAGCCAGTCGATGTCCGGACCCTCGGGAAGGTAGGCGAGATAGCGCTTGAGTCGGGGCAGCTGGCGGTAGAGCACCAGCGCTGCCCCCACCAGCTCGGCGCCGTCGAACCAGCCGATCGACTCGCCACGCCACTCGTTCTTGACCGTCGCCCATGCCGGCGTCTGCAGGAAGCTCACCGACGGACGACTGCGTATGAACTGCAGGTGCTCTGATGCGGGGATGGTTCGGACGCTGAGTGATCTCGAAGGGGGCGCTGACGTCACCGGGCCCACGCTATCAATCAGGGCGTCAGTTAGGCTGACCTAAGTTGATGGAGGAGGATCTGTGCAGACGTACGAGGCGATCGTGCTGGGCCGGCGACAGCTCTCGGCCCACCTGGTGACGATCACCCTCGGTGGCCTGGACGGCTACGCATCGACCGGCATTCCCGACGAATATGTCCGGGTGCTGATCCCGCCCGCAGGTGCCACGCTGGCGCTGCCCGACATTGACGAGAACTGGAAGTTCACCTATCCCGAGGGCGCACCCGAGCCCGCGCACCGGGTCTACACGATCTCCGACCACCGGGTTGTCGAAGGCAAGGTTGAGCTCGACCTCGACATCGCCCTGCATGACGACGGTCTTGGCTCCGACTGGGCGCTGAGCTGCCAGCGGGGTGACCGGGTCGGGCTGATCGACCCCCACGGCTCGTACGCCGCCCCCGACGACGTCGGTTGGCAGCTGCTCGTCGCCGACATCACCGGCCTCCCGGCGGCGGCCCGCATCCTGCGTCGTCTCGAGCCCGGCCAGCACGCCGAGGTCGTGATCGTCCTGACCGACCCGGCCGACGAGATCGCCCTGCCGAGCGCCGCCGACGTCAACGTGCGATGGCAGGTCGTCGCCAAGGAGACTGACATCGCCGATGCCTTGGTGGAGGCGGTCACCTCCTGCGAGCTGCCCGAAGCCGACCGCTATGTGTGGCTCGCCGGCGAGGCCCGCGCCAGCCGCGCCGTACGCCGGCACCTCCGGCGCGAGCTGGGCTGGCCGCAGTCGGACTTCTACACCTGCGGCTACTGGCAGGTCGACGCCGCGAAGTGGAGCGCCCGCTATGAGCAGGTCGCCGATGTCGTTGCCGCCAAGGCCGAGCAGGCCCAGCAGCAGGTCGGCGACGACGAAGGCGCCTACCTCGACGCCCTCGACGACATCTACGACTCCGTGGGGCTGTAGGCGATCGCTGCGCCCCTTCGGTCGCTGCGCTCCCTCCCGCGACTTCGTCGCTAGGGGCCGGTTCCTGGCGAGGCCGTCCGCGGCCGAGTGGGAGCGAGCTCTGCGAGCGAAGGACCTGACGATGGGTCGCTAGGCGACGACGACGTATTGGGGTTTGGCGGGGGTGAGCAGGAGGTGCATGCCGGCTTCGGCTGGGGTGCGGTCGGCCTTGCGATGGTTGCAGCGAATGCACGCCGCCACCGCGTTGTCCCACGTCAGTGTCCCGCCTCGGCTGCGCGGCACGATGTGGTCGACGGTCTCCGCGCGACCGCCGCAGTAGGCGCACATCTTGTCGCGCGCCTTGATGGCGCTCTTGGTGCAGAGGCTGGACCGGCGATGCATCCAGCGGGTCACGACATACCGAACCAGGCGCAGAACCTTGGGCTTGGGGAACGGCCCGAACGATCCACCGGCCTCTTCCTCGATGACGGCAACCTCCCGCACGAGCATCTTGATCGCGTGGCGCATCGACACGCGCTGCAGGGGCTCGTAGCTCGCGTTGAGCACAAGGACGTATGCATCCGCCATGGCTGCGGCCCCTTTCTGACCGAAAGCGTATCCGCCCACCCGTCCAAAATGGCCTGAAAGCCACGGATTTCGGCCATGTGTCGGTGCCGAGGAATACGTTCTGAGAGGCTCTGGTTGGCCCAGAACACACGTCGCCTTCGAAAAGTTTTTTGATCGCGGTGTCGAATCGGGGGGCTCCCATTCGTCGCACAGATAGACGGGTGGCCAACCGGCGCTCATTGCACACTTTGAGAAGGACCGAGCATGACCTCATACACAGACGGTGTCGCTGACGACGCGACGACCGCATCGCCATTCACCGAGCTCGAGGATGAGCTGGGGCCGCTGGCGAATGAGCCGCCCGTTGACTCGGGCAAGGCTCCGCTGGTGATCAAGCTGCTGGTAGCCGCGTCCTTCGTGGTGATCCTCAACGAGACGATCATGATCAACGCGATCCCGCGGCTGATGGTCGACTTCTCCGTGACGGCGCGCGATGCACAGTGGATCTCGTCGATCTTCATGCTGACGATGGCCGCGGTGATCCCGGTGACCGGCTGGTTCCTGCAACGGGTCACCACCCGCCGTGCCTACGCGATCGCGATGACGACGTTCGGCGTCGGCACGATCATCTGTGGCATCGCCCCGATCTTCGAGCTGTTGCTGGTCGGACGTGCCGTCCAGGCTGCCGGCACTGCGGTGATGATGCCGCTGCTGATGACCACGCTCATGACGGTGGTGCCCGAGCGCGACCGCGGCCGGGTGATGGGCAACGTCATGCTGGCGATGTCGGTCGCCCCCGCGTTGGGTCCGGCGACCTCAGGGCTCATCCTCCAGCTCGGATCGTGGCGGTTGATCTTCGCGTTCGTCCTTCCCGTCGCCGTGATCGTCTCGGTGCTCGGCCTGCGGCAGCTCAAGGACATCGGCGAGACCCGGGTGACTCCGGTCAGCTGGTTCAGCGTCGCCATCGCCGGGCTCGGATTCAGCACGCTCGTCTACGGGCTCAGCGAGGTCGGCGCCCGCAGTGGCGGTCAGCTGACGCTGCTGATCAGCGTCGGTGTCGCCCTGGTCGCCCTGTTCGTCTTCTGGCAGGTGCGGCTGCAGCGGGTCGAAAATCCGCTGCTCGACCTGCGGGCGCTCAAGCACCGCACGTTCACGGTGTGCCTGTTGCTGATGTCGGCGGGATTCATGGCGTTCCTCGGTTCGATGATCCTGTTGCCGCTCTACCTGCAGGACCTCCGCGGGCTGTCGGCGATGCAGACCGGTCTCCTCGTGATGCCTGGCGGACTGGCTATGGGCTTGCTCGGGCCACGCGTCGGAGCTGTCTATGACCGGATCGGCTCACGTCCGCTGGTGATTCCCGGATCGCTCCTGATGGTCACCGCCCTGTTCACGATGAGTCGAGTGATCGACGCCGACACCCCCTACGCGTTGATCGTCGGGCTGCACGTCCTGCTGATGGTCAGCCTCGCGTCGATCTTCACCCCGGTGTTCACCCTCGGACTGGGCGCGCTGCCGCCGGAGCTCTACTCGCATGGCAGCTCGATCCTCGGCACCCTGCAGCAGGTGGCTGGTGCGGCTGGCACCGCGGCACTCGTGGTCATCCTCGAAAACCGTTCGCGCAGCCTCGTCGCCGGTGGATCGTCCTCGGGTGAGGCGTTCGTCGGTGGACTGCAGTGGGCGTTCATTGCCGGATCGGTGTTCGGGCTGATCGTCGTGGCGCTGTCGTTCGTGCTCCCGGCGAGGGCGGAGCAGCCGGTCGGACAGCCCCACTGAGGCGAAGGGTGCCGGTGCCACGGGTGGCCTATACGGTGGTCGGATGGACACCCCAGAGCTCTTCGACGGTTATGGCCCCGTCGTGGGCTTCGACGAAATGTTCAGCGAGGGTGATGTCCGCGACAACTACGGCCAGGTGCACACCTCGTTCCAGGACATGGGCGCCGAAGAGATCCGGCTGCGCGCCGACTCGCTCGCCTCGTCCTATCTCGAGCAAGGGGTCACCTTCGGTGTTGCCGGCGAGGAACGCCCGTTCCCGCTCGACATCGTCCCCCGTCTGATCGAGTCCGCTGACTGGCATCACGTCGAACGCGGTGTGCGTCAGCGCGTGCTCGCCCTCGAACGGTTCCTGGCTGACGCCTACGGCGCCGGTGAGCTGTTCACCGACGGCGTCGTACCGCGCGACACCGTCATGACCTCACCGCACTATCACCGCGTCGTCGCCGGGCTCGAACCTCCCAACGGCGTACGCGTCCACGTCGCCGGAGTTGACCTGATCCGTGACGGCAACGGTGACTTCCGGGTGCTGGAGGACAACGTCCGCGTGCCGTCGGGCGTCTCGTACGTCATGACCAACCGCCGCGCTCTGTCGGCGGCGCTGCCCGAGGTGTTCGCCGATCACCGCATCCGACCGGTCGCCCAGTACTCCCAGGCGTTGCTCGCCGCGCTCCGCAAGGCCGCACCCGCCGGCGTGAGCGATCCGACCGTCGTGGTGTTGACGCCGGGTGTCTACAACTCCGCCTACTTCGAGCACACCCTGCTCGCCCGCACGATGGGCGTCGAGCTCGTTGAGGGCCGCGACCTGGTGTGCCGCTCCGGCCGGGTGATGATGCGTACGACGAACGGTCTCGAGCCGGTGCACGTCATCTATCGACGCATCGACGACGAGTTCCTCGACCCGGTGCAGTTCCGCGCCGACTCGGCGCTGGGCGTGCCGGGCATCATCAACGCCGCGCGCGCCGGTCACGTGACGATCGCCAACGCGGTCGGCAATGGCGTCGCCGACGACAAGCTGCTCTACACCTATGTGCCCGACCTGATCCGCTACTACCTGTCGGAGGAGCCGATCCTGCGCAACGTCGACACCTGGCGCATGGGTGAGGCCGATCAACGCGAAGAGGTGCTCGATCGTCTGGACGAGCTGGTGCTCAAGCCGGTCGACGGCTCCGGAGGCAAGGGCATCGTCATCGGTCCGGCCGCCAGCAAGGACGAGCTCGACGAGCTGCGCGCCAAGATCCTGATCGACCCGCGGGCGTGGATCGCCCAGCCCGTCGTCTCGCTGTCGACCGTTCCGACTCTTGTCGAGGACGGCATCCGTCCGCGCCACGTCGACCTGCGACCCTTCGCGGTGCACGACGGCGACGACGTGTGGGTGCTGCCCGGCGGCCTGACCCGGGTCGCGCTGCCGGAGGGCGAGCTGATCGTCAACTCCAGTCGCGGCGGCGGCTCCAAGGACACGTGGGTGCTGGCGGGACTCAGCGAGGACGAGGACGAGGGCGAGGTCGCTCCGACCGCGACGCCGGTCGCCGGCATCAGCCAGTCCGCCGGACCGGCCTTCGACGGCGAAACCCCCGGCGGTGTCCACGTCCAGGAACAAGAACAACAACAGCAACAAGCCCGGACGGACACCCTTCGGTCGCTGCGCTCCCTCCCGGCCTCGTCCCTCGGCCTAGGGCCCGAATTGCCGATCCCTAAGGAGGCCGCCAGCGGCCGACTGGGAGCGAGCCCTGCGAGCGAAGGGAGTGATGTTCCGTGTTGAGCCGCATCGCACAGTCTCTGTTCTGGATCGGGCGCTATCTCGAGCGCGCTGACGACACCGCGCGCATCCTCGACGTACAGATGCAGGTCCTGATCGAGGACCCCGGCATGGACGAGCGCACCTCGTGCGAGCAGCTGCTCTCGGTCATGGGCGTCGAGGAGTACACCGGCATCCCCAACCGCTGGCTGATCCTCGATCTGCTGGCACACAACTCCGACTCACCCGTCTCGATCGCGGCCGCGATCGGCGCTGCCCGCGAAAGTGCACGACGAGCCCGCGAGACGCTGTCGACCGACATCTGGGCGGCGAT
Organism: uncultured Actinomycetota bacterium; assembly: GCA_963760105.1. Classification (GTDB taxonomy): domain Bacteria; phylum Actinomycetota; class Actinomycetes; order Propionibacteriales; family Nocardioidaceae; genus Aeromicrobium. The sequence goes on along the minus strand of CAVXBP010000010.1, from coordinate 149,754 downwards.
CAACACCACCTGGCGAGGTCTGTCGACGGCACAGGCGATGCGTCCGCCCGAGATGTTCACGTGGGTGCGCAACCGTACGGCGATGATCTCCGGCATTGCCGACTCGACGATGTCGCGCGACGAGGGTTGGCAGTTCTACATGCTGGGGCGCAGCATCGAGCGCGTCGACATGACGGCGCGCCTGCTCTCGACCGCAGCTCTGGCGTCCGGGCCGCAGGTTGCCTGGCCGACGACGCTGCGTGCCTGTGGCGCCTACGAAAGCTTCATCCGCGCCTATCGCGGTATCGAGGCCGACCGCCAGGCCGCAGAGTTCCTGCTGCTCGACCGCTGGTTCCCGCGGTCGATCGTGTCGTCGCTCGCGCAGGCCGAGAAGGCCCTCACCAAGCTTGAGTCGTCGGGTCAGCGCTCGGGCTTCAGCGACGAGGCGCAACGGCTGCTCGGTCGCGCGCGTACCGAGCTCGAATACCGTCCCCTGGCCGACATCGTCTTCGACCTTCCGGTTGAGATGGAGCGGTTGCAGCGCAGCTGCGCAGCCGCCAGCGACGCCGTCTCGGCGCGCTACTTCGCCGAGTCCGAGATCCACACCTGGCGCGGAGGGGTGCTCCTATGAGCGAGGCCATGCAGCTGCGCATTCGCCACACGACGGGCTATCACTACGAGCAAGGCGCCGTTGCCTCGTTCAACGAAGCCCGCATGACGCCGATGACGACGTCGGAGCAGTACGTGTTGCGGTCTCGTCTCGAGATCACTCCGACACCGTGGTCGTATGAGTACCGCGACTACTGGGGCACGACCGTCACCTCGTTCGAGGTCCACGATCCACACCAGGACCTCACCGTCGTCGCGACATCGATCGTCGACACGCAGGGCACGGCGCTCGAGCCGCACGGTCTCGGCTGGGATGCGTTGGACGCCGTGCAGGACGAGTGGTGTGAGTTCCTGGCGATGAGCAGCTGGGTCGCCCCGGCGCCCGAACTGCTCACCGAGCTCGCACCGCTGCGCGCGGCTGCCGCGACGCCGACCGACTACGCCATGGCGGTCATGGCCTTCCTGCACGAGCGCATCGCGTACGTGCCCGGCAGCACCGAGGTCACCACCTCGGCGGCCGACGCCTGGACCGCGCAGACCGGGGTGTGCCAAGACTTCGCCCACCTCACCCTGGGTGCGCTGCGCGAGGCCCGCATCCCGACCCGTTATGTCTCGGGCTACCTTCACCCGTCGCCTGATCCGGTGGTCGGTGAGTCGGTCGCCGGTGAGTCACACGCCTGGATCGAGTGGTGGGACGGTGAGTGGATCGGCTGGGACCCGACCAATGCGATTGCGGCCGGTCCGCGTCACGTGGCCGTCGCCAAGGGTCGCGACTATGCCGACAGCCCGCCGCTGCGTGGCATCTTCTCGACGGCCGGCGGCTCCGAGCTGTTCGTCGGCGTGGAGATCACCCGCCTGCGCTGATGGGACGCTAGGTTTTCACGCATGGCTCTCCTGCACGCAACCAATCTGACCCCGTCGAAGCTTGAGCTGCTGGCGGAGTGGATGCCCCGGCAGCCGTGGTTCGCCGGGGGCGAGATCGAGCAGATCGGCGGGTTCAGACTCGACGACCCAGCCGGCGAGGTGGGCATCGAAGGACTGATCCTCAGCGCCGACGGTCGTACCTACCACGTGCCGATGACCTATCGGTCGGCTCCGCTCGAGGGTGGGCGCCTGGTCGGCACGATGGTTCACGGCGTGCTCGGCGACCGGTGGGCCTATGACGCCACGAGTGATCCCGTCTATGCCGCAGTGCTGGGCGAGACGATCCTGGCGGGTGGCCGGCAGGCCGAGCTGGTGCGCGACAACGGCACGACGAAGGAAACGGTTGAGTCGGTGGTGACGGTCGAGGGCAGCGGCGTGCCGGGTGTCGAGGTCGAGGCGATCGAGCTGCGAGAGTCCGAGCCCATTGAGCAGGGCACGCTGATGGAGACGTCAGGTCCCAGTCTTGTGGTGATCCACGACCTTGACGCAGCCAGCAGGACGACGGGCCATCACCGGCTCACCGGACAGTGGCACGGCGGCGACCCGGTCACGCTCGCGGTGGCCTGGCTGCGCTAGCGCGACCACGCGCGGGTGCGGTCGCTGCGCGCCGCGCTAGCGTGGAGCCATGACCGAAGAGCGCTACTACGCCGACGCCGTACCCGACACCCACCGTCCGTACGTTGCGGCGGAGGATCGCTACCAGCACCTTGACTATCGACGGGTCGGCACGTCGGGCTTGCTCCTTCCGCCGATCTCGCTCGGGCTGTGGTGGAACTTCGGCGACGACCGCCCGTTCGCAACGCAGCGCGAGGTGTTGCGTCATGCGTTCGACAAGGGCATCACGCACTTCGACCTGGCCAACAACTACGGCCCGCCGTACGGCTCGGCCGAGGAGAACTTCGGCCGGATGATGCGGACGGACTTCAAGCCCTACCGCGACGAGCTGATCCTCTCGAGCAAGGCCGGCTGGGACATGTGGCCGGGCCCGTACGGCAAGCTCGGCTCACGCAAGTACCTCCTGTCGAGCCTCGACGCATCGCTGGAGCGGATGAGCGTCGACTACGTCGACATCTTCTATTCGCACCGCGCCGATCCGAGCACTCCCGTCGAGGAGACGATCATGGCGCTCGACACCGCGGTGGGTCAGGGCAAGGCGTTGTATGCCGGCATCTCGTCGTACTCCCCCGAGCGCACTGCCGAGGCGATAGCCGTTGCGCGCGACCTCGGCACCCCCCTGGTCATCCACCAGCCGTCCTACTCGATGCTCAACCGCTGGGTCGAGGGCGGCTTGCTGACAGTCCTCGACGAGCACGGCCTCGGTTCGATCGGCTTCTCGCCGTTGGCGCAGGGCCTGCTGACGGACCGCTACCTCGGCGATGACCCGGTCGAGCACGCCGTCAACCGCGGCAGCCTGGACGAGGGCGTGCTGACCAAGGCCAACCTCGAACGGTTGCAGGGGCTCGCGGCGATTGCCAAGAAGCGCAAGCAGTCGCTCGCGCAGATGGCGATCTCATGGATTCTCCGCCCGGGCGGTGTCACCTCGGCCCTCATTGGCGCCTCGTCGACCCAGCAGCTCGATGAGAACCTCGCGGCCGCGGCCAACACCGACTTCACCGACAAGGAGCTCGCGGCGATCGACACGTTCGCCGGCGATGCCAAGGGTGTCGATCTCTGGAAGGTCTCCGCCGACCTCTAGACCGGGGCGGCCTTGACTCGGCGGGTCAGCTCTTCCGGTGGCAGGGGCGCGACGTCGGTGATCGATGCGCGACCGACCGTGAGCTCGCCGTCGTCGAGCGGTTCGCAGCGGATGCCGCCCCGCCCGCGCAGTGCCTGGTGAGCGCCGGGCGCGAACACCTCGTTCATCCAGGCGCACGGGTTTGCGGGGGTGAGCGAACGGAACCGGATCGGCCCGTGACCCGCATCGAGGGTGAACGACGTACGCGCCAGCGCGTCGACGTCGAGCCCGCGGGTCACGATGTTGCGGCGTGCCAGTGATGGATCGAACGGTCCGGATGCCAGCTCGCCCTCGAGCCAGTGGAGTGATTCCTCGGCGATGAGGGTCACGGAGGCGTAGGTGAACCTGGTGCCGAAATAGCGGTCGCCGACGAGCCCCTTGTGCGCTCGCACGCGCACCGAGTCGACGACCTCGACACCGTCGAAGGGTGCGACGCCGTCGGACGGGCGCCCTTCATACGCATGACGGGGCGACACGACGAGCGTGACGATCTGAAGGTCCACACGGTGACGATATCCCCGCTAGAGCTTGTGGATGATGTTCTCCGCATACTGCTCGAGGTGCCGGATCTTGGTCTCGAGCGGCTCGGGGTCCGGTCCCTTGATGTACGGCACCCGGAAGCCGACGATGCAGTCGGTGACGCCCTTGTCCTCGAGCCGCTTGATGCCGTCGAGGTCGTACGCGTCGTAGGAGATGACGTGCACTTCGAAGTCGTCGCGGGTGTCGCCTTCCTCCTCGCGGATCTCCGCGAGGCGCTTGAGCAGTCGATCGAGCTCCTCACCGTCGCCGCCGGCGTGCATCCAGCCGTCGCCCTTGCGTACGGCGCGGCGCAGGGCGAGGTCGACGTGCCCGCCGACCAGCAGCGGGATCTTCTTGCTGGGTGTCGGGCTCAGCTTGAGCTCGTCGATCTCGTAGAACTCCCCGGAGTAGGCGAAGAACTCGCCCGTGGTGAGACCGCGCAGGATGTCCATGCACTCGTTCATCCGCTTGCCACGTTTGGCCCAGTCCACCTGCATGTTGGCGAAGTCCTCGGGCCATGGCGAGATGCCGACGCCGAGCCCCAGACGGTTGTCGGACAAGAAGGCCAGCGACGAGGCCTGCTTGGCCACGAGCACCGGTGGGCGGACGGGCAGCTTGAGCACGAAGGGGGTGAGCCGCAGTGTCGTGGTGACCGCGAACAGGTGCGCGCACAGGACCATCGCCTCGATGAACTCCTTGCCCTCGAGGAACTCACGATCCCCCGTGTCGGTGTAGGGGTACTTCGAGTCCGACTCCTTGGGATAGATCAGTGAGTCGGCGACGGTCATCGAGGTGTAGCCGGCGGCCTCGGCGGCTTGGGCCAGCGGGGCGTAGAACTTCGCCTGGGTCATTGCCTCGGCGTATGTGAAGCGCATGGGGACTCTTTTCGATTGTTGAGCTTGTCGAAATATAGAACGTGTTCCAGTTTTCTGCCAGAGTGCTCCCATGGACCTGCGAGAAATCAGTGACCGTATGGAGATCGCCGACGTGCTCACCCGCTACACGCGAGCCATCGACGCCGGCGAGTGGGACACCCTCGACACGGTCTTCACGGCCGATGCGGCGATCGACTATTCCGAGTCGGGCGGCATCATCGCGACATACCCGGAGGTCAAGCCCTGGCTTGCCGAGATGCTCCCGCTGTTCTTCCGCAAGCGGATGCACATGCTCGGTCAGATCGCGATCGAGCTGCGCGGTGATGAGGCCGATGTCACGGCGTACTTCCACAACCCGATGCTGATGGACGACGGCCAGGGCGGCGAGAAGGTCGTGGAGATCGGTGGGCTCTATCACCACACGATGATCCGTACCGCCGACGGTTGGCGCAGCCGCAAGCTGCACGAAGAGTGCGTCTGGCGCCGCAACATCTGACCGACCCCAAGCCAACCCCAAGTGTGGCTGGAGCAGGCTCGTTCATGGTGGTCTCACGACCGACCAAGGAGGACCTCATGACCACCACACCCACCCCGATCTGGCCGCAGCAGATGCGCCTGCCGGGTCAGGCTGCCGCACCTGACGGACCCATCGACATGATGATGATGTATCTCATGCACCACGGTTTCCGCCGCGACCTCACCGCATTCGTGGAAGCCGCTCGCGAGACACCGACCTCAGACCGCAAGACCTGGGACGCGTTGTCGGCCCGGTGGGAGCGGTTCGCCGCGATCCTCCATCACCACCACAGTGGTGAGGACGCTGCCGTGTGGCCGGCGCTGATGGCGCGAGCCGATGAGGCGGGTCGGCAGGTGCTGCAGGCCATGGAGGCTGAGCACGACGAGATCGACCCGTTGCTCGCATCGTGTGCGGACGGCTTCCGCCGGCTTGCACGTCAGGATGACGAGGATGCGCGTTCGGCCCTGGTCGTACGTCTTTCGGCGACGCTCGAGCGACTGGGTCAGCACCTGGCCCACGAGGAGACCGACGCGATCGAGATGATCCAGTCACTCCTCACGGCCGAGGAGTGGGCGCCGATCGAGAAGTCGTTCTCCGACGACATGACCCTGCGCAAGCTCATGTTCGAGATCCCGTGGGCGGTACGCGGAGTCCCGCCGCTGCAGCGCGCCGCTGTCTTCGCGACCACCGGCAAGCCGTTCGAGGTCATCTGGTGGCTGACACGCGGTGGATTCGAGCGGAGCGAGCGCAAGGCGTTTCGCTACATCTCCTAGAAGTGATGGGCGTCCCGATGGTCCTGCAACCATGCGGTGACCATGGGGACGTCCCACGCTTGGCAGAGGGCGATGGCTTCGTCGGCGTGAGTAGTGGCGACCTCGGTGGCCCCGCTGGCTGCGGCAGCCAGTGCGAGGAACGCGTCGACCGGACCCATCGCGACTGACGAATTCGCGCAGCATGCCCGGCCGGCGAACGGTGCGAGCAGGGCGTACGACTCGGCGCCGAGATCCGCGTCGCCGAGCGCCAGCGCCACCTCGGCCGAGGCGCCCCAGGTGAACAACGAGAACCACGTGTCGCCCGACAGGTCGATCGGATGGTCCTGGAGGTAGGCGCGAGCTCCCTCGATCTGGCCCGCGCGGATCATGAACATCGCGACGATCGAGGACAGGGGCAGCGCTGATCTCTCCGCCATGGCGACGATGCCGGGCACGACGTCCGCGGCGCGCCCCTGCCAGAGCAGCAGGAACATCTGGGCACCCCCCAGCGCATCCTCGTACTGCGCCACCGTCAACCGCTCACCGAGCGATCGCAGGTGCTCGGTCAGCTCCTCGGCCTCCGCGTGCCGGCCGGCCATCGCCAGCCACGGGACCTCCAGGGTGTCGAGCACGACCTGCGCATAGAAGTGGCGCTGCTGCTCAGCCAGTTGGCGAGCTCGGCGCCCCACGGTCACACCGGTCGCGATGTCGCCTGTCTCGTATGCGAGTGCGGCCCGCAGGGTCAGAGCGGTCGTCATGCCGCGGTCGTCTTGTAGCCGTTCGGCGATCTGCAGGGCTTCGTCGATCAGCAGCAGCCGACTGTCGGCGGTGGCGGCCCGGCTGATCGCGACGAAGGCCATCCGGATCGCCGTCAGCAGCAGCGCGGGGTCGTCGAGTCGGCGCGCCATCGCGACCCCTTCGGCTGCGAGCGCCTCCCGCTCGTGGGTCGTGGTGCCGTAGTAGATCTCAAATGCGAGCGCCAGCATGACCCGGCTGCGCAGCTCGCCGTCACCCACGGGCAGAGCGTCGAGCGCTTCACGCAGAGCCGCCACGACGATCGAGTCGACCGTGCCATGGGCGACTGCCTGCCACAGCGCATCCGTGCTGGTGGACACGGCGGCACGGGCGACGAGCTCGATGTCGCCGCTCGCCCTGCCGACTGAGATGGCGTCGTGGACGACGGTGCGCGCTGCGGTCCAGTCGCCCGTCCTGCGCAGCGCCTCCGCCAGCATCATCAGTCCCGCGTGCTGGTCGGCCGCGGTGACGTCGGGGTCATTCGCCTGCGCGTCACGCGCTGCGCTCGACAGGTCGACGGCTTCCTCGTACGCGTGGATCGAATTGGCCGCCGCCGCTGCGTTGAGTGCCGCTCGCCAGCCGCGCGCGGCGTGCGCCGGGCCGGCCGCCAACCAGTGCCGAGCCACCTCGGACTCGCGTCCGGCTGCCGACTCGCGGTGCACGGCGACGCGCGCGTGAAGCGCTGCGCGGCGTGACGAGGGAATCGAGGCGTACACGGCGTCCCGTACGAGGGCGTGCGTGAAACGGAACCGGTCGACGCCGTCGTCGCGCAACAGGCCGGCCGCTGAAGCAGGGTCGAGCAGGTCGAGCAGCTCATCGGTGCTCGTCATCGTGGTCGCGGCGAGGGCCGGCAGATCGAACGAACGCCCGATCACAGCCGCCCCACCGAGGACCTCGACCGTGGGGTCAGGAAGAACTGAGAGTCGCCGGCTCAGCACGTCGCTCACGGCGGACGGCGGACTGGCCTCGCTGAGCAGGGTCCCGAGGTCGCCGTGCTCGGCCGCCAACCGGGCGTACTCGACCACGAAGAACGGATTGCCGTCACTTCGGGCGCGCAGCTCCTCGGCGTCGGCGGGAGATGGTGTGGAGCTGGTGATCGAGTCCACGATCCGAGCAGCCTCGTCGGTGGTCAGCCCCTCGAGCTCGAGGCGAACGGCGTGCCGACGCGCGAACGACTCGGCGACTGAGCCGAGGAGTGCAGTCGGAGTGGGCTTGTCGCGCCACGTCGCGATGACGAGCAGACAACCGGCTTGGGCGCCCTCGACCAGCAGGCGCAGGACTCGCAGCGACGACGCATCAGCCCAGTGCAGGTCGTCGAGGACGAGGACGAGCGTTCGATCGGTGGCGTGGTCCAGGATCGTTCGTACGATGTTGTCCCAGATGCGGAACCGAGTTCCTCCGTCGGCCTCCCCGGACTCGCGAGGCAGCTCAAGGCCCAACGTGCGGAAGACGTCGGTCCATGCCCACAGGGGTGGCGCGCCCTCATCCTGCGAGCAGCGACCGATGAGCACCGCTGCACCCGCATCGCGTGCTACTTCGGCCAGCTCGTCGGTCAGCCGACTCTTGCCGATGCCGGGCTCGCCGATGATGGTCGCGAAGCGCGGGGAGCCATGGGCCGCTTCGGCGAGCAGTGTCGTGAGTGCGGCGAATGCCCTCTCCCGTCCGACCATGGGCCATGGCGCTGCGCCAGTTGCCCGACGGTGCGGTGCAGTGGGACGGGCGGCGGGCGGTGGATCGACGGCAGGGTCCTGCCGCAGCACCGCGGCCTGGACGGATCGAAGCTCAGATCCGGGCTCAATCCCCAGCTCCTCGGCCAGCAGCGTGCGCACGCGGTGCAGGGTGTCCAGAGCATCCGCCTGACGTCCGGATCTGGCGAGAGCGACGGCTTGCAGCGCCCAGAGCCGTTCGTGGAGTGGGTGCTCGGCCGTGAGGACGTCGAGGTCGGCAGCGACGGCCGCATGGCGGCCGAGACTGAGACCGATGACGGCTCGATCCTCGTGCGCCAGCAGTCGCAACCGCTCGAGGCGCACCCGCTCGGCCATCACGGCGGGAGCATCGCCCAGCTCGAGATAGGGCGTGCCACGCCACCGCTGGAGGGCCTGGTCGATCGAGTCGAGGATCTTCTCGAGCCGGTCACCGGCCACGGCGCCCCGCTCGCCGAGCACCTGGAGGGGCGCGATCTCGTCGTGCGCACCGGCCACGGCGACGTGGAAACGGGTGACGTCGAGATCATCGTCGGGGACCGCCAACGCGTACCCGCCGCCAGCCGTGACGATCATCGACGCAGCCGATCGGGCGGGGCGATCGGGCTCCAGCGCGCGCCGCAAGCCTGCGACGTACGTCTGCAGGGTGCCGCCCACCCCGGGGGGTGGAGACTCGGGCCAGAGCAGGTCGACGATCGAGTCGACCGGCACCGACTGGCCCCGGTGCAGGACCAGTGCGGCGAGCAGGGCGCGCTGCTTGCGCGGGCCGAGGTCGAGGACGGCGCCGTCGGCGAAAGCCTGTGCGGAGCCCAGCACGCCCAGCTGCATGACCTGAGCATAAAGGCGCGATTGGCCTCGCATGCCGGTGTTCCCGTAGACTTTCACGGTTGCCACTTTGCGCAACCACTCCTGCTACGGAGACCCCGTAGCCGTTTAGTCCGAAGGAGACTGAATGTCACTGCGTCCCTATGAGGTCATGGTCATCCTTGATGCCGACCTCGAAGAGCGAACTGTCGCTCCCAGCCTCGACACCTACCTCAACGTGGTCCGCCAGGACGGCGGAACAGTTGAGAGCGTCGACGTGTGGGGCAAGCGCCGCTTCGCATATGAGATCAACAAGAAGTCTGAAGGCATCTACGCCGTCGTCCAGCTCTCCGCTGAGCCGGCCACGGTCAAGGAGCTCGACCGCCAGCTCACGCTGAACGAGTCAGTGGTCCGCACCAAGGTCACACGCCCCGACGTCAAGTAACACGTCAGCCCTGTGGACGATCCTTCAGCGGATGTCCGAGGGCTGCGGTTCACTGAACTCAGACATCCCACACTCGAAAGGCTGCGCACCATGGCAGGCGAAACCGTCATCACCGTCATCGGCAACCTCACCGACGACCCGGAGCTCAAGTTCACTCCTTCGGGCGCCGCAGTTGCCAACTTCACCGTCGCTTCGACACCTCGTACGTTCGACAAGCAGACGAACGAGTGGAAGGACGGCGATGCACTCTTCATTCGCTGTGCCGCGTGGCGCCAGCTCGCCGAGAACTGCGCAGAGTCGCTGCAGAAGGGTCAGCGCGTCATCGTGACGGGCGCCCTCAAGATCCGCAACTTTGAGCGCCAGGACGGTTCGAAGGGCACCAGCGTCGAGATCAACGTCGACGAGATCGGTCCTTCGCTCCGTTACGCCACGGCCAAGGTCACCAAGGCCAACCGGTCCGGTGGCGGCGACTTCGGCGGCGGCAACGCCGGCGGCGGCGCACCGGCTGCAGACAACAACCCGTGGTCGACGCAGCCTGCTCAGGGCGGCGCGGCACCGGCGGCTCAGCAGGGTGGGGCGTGGGGCGGCAACGCCGGCACGACCGACGAGCCCCCCTTCTAACACTTCAAACTCAGACACATCACCAGGAGCATCATGGCCAAGCCAGTCATCCGAAAGCCGAAGAAGAAGAGCAATCCGCTCACTGCGGCCAAGGTCACCGAAATCGATTACAAGGACACTGCGCTGCTGCGCAAGTTCATCTCCGACCGCGGCAAGATCCGTGCGCGTCGGGTCACAGGTGTCACCGTGCAGGAGCAGCGTCTGATCGCCAAGGCCATCAAGAACGCTCGCGAGATGGCCCTGCTTCCCTACACGTCGAACAGCCGTTAAGGGGATCTGACATGAAGCTCATCCTCACCCACGAGGTCACCAACCTCGGCGCACCCGGCGACATCGTCGAGGTCAAGTCCGGCTACGGCCGCAACTTCCTGCTGCCGCGCAACTTTGCCATCCGCTGGACCAAGGGCGGCGCCAAGCAGGTCGAGTCCATCAAGGCCGCGCGCGACGCGCACGCCGTGCACGACCTCGAAGAAGCACAGAGCATCAAGGGCAACCTTGAGGCTGCACCGATCAACGTTCCGGTCAACGCCGGTCCGGGCGGCCGCCTGTTCGGCGCCGTCACGGTGTCCGACATCGCCGAGGCTCTCGGCGCTGCTGGTGCCAAGGTCGACAAGCGTCGCATCGAGGTCGGCAACCCGATCAAGTCGCTGGGAGCCCACACGGTCTCGGTCCGGGTCCACCCCGAAGTGAGCGCGCAGGTCAAGCTCAACGTGGTGCCCTCGAAGTAGTCCACCCGGGTCGGCGTCCTGCCTGCATGTGGCACGGGCGCCGGCCATCCGGTGGTCGCATCATGGCCCGACGTTCATTCCCCCTGAAGGGCGCATCCCTGCTGACGGCAGGTGCGCTCGCCTTGTCGGCCTGCTCGATCCTGCCCGGCGATGACAAGACGCCGCCCAAGCCGGTCGTCAGCAAGGCGCTGCCCAGCACCGCCTGGACAGCCGCAGCGGCCGCCGACGTCGCCCAAGGTGGCGAGCTGCGTCTCGCGGTGACGGCATTGCCCGCCAACTTCAATCCCCGCCACGCTGACGGCTCGGTGCCAGAGGCGCAGTCGATACTCGGTCCCACCACGGGCAGCGCCGTGCGACTGACCAAGGGTGGCGGGTGGACGGTCGATCCCGACTACGCCACGAGCGTGCGGGTGACCGACAAGAGCCCGCTCACGATCGAGGTCAAGCTCAACCCCAAGGCCGTCTGGCAGGGCGGCACGCCCATCACGTCCAAGGACATGGTCGCGTTCTGGAAGGCGCAGAACGGCAAGGACAAAGACTTCGCGGTGAGCTCGACCGTTGGCTATGAGGACATCGCTGACGTCAAGACCCGCGACGATCCCTATGCATACGAGGTCGTGTTCAGCGAACCGACCGCCGAGTGGCCGCTGTACGTCTACCCCCGGCTCTCGGCCAATGTGAGCAAGAGCGCCAAGCTGTTCAACGGAGCGTTCACCAAGTCGGCGCCATCGTCCAACGGACCGTTCATGGTGACGTCGATCGACGTCGAGACCGGCACCGTCACCGAGAAGCCCAACCCGCGTTGGTGGGGTCGCAAGCCCAAGCTCGGGTCGATCGTCTGGCGCATCGCACCGCCTGAGCTCCAGGCCGAGGCCTACACCGCCGATGGACTCGACGCGATCCGTGTGGACGAGACGACCTATGACTCAGCGAGCAAACGCGGGCAGATCCAGCGTGCAGCGGGCACCGAGTGGGCGCAGGTGACGCTCAACGGCGCGCGCGGACCACTCCAGGACGCCAACGTCCGGCGCGCCGTCGCCCATGCGCTCAATCGCGCCAAGATCGCCGATGCGGTTGCCGGCGAGTTCGGACATGACGGTGAGCCCCTCGGCAGCCTCGTCTACGTGCCCGGCCAGCGTGGCTACACCGACTCGTCGGCCCCCATCGCCTACGACGTCGCAGCGGCCAAGAAGCTGCTCGCCAAGGCGGGCTATGTCGCCGATGCTGATGGCGTGCTCGCACGCAAGGGCAAGAAGCTCACGTTGACGATGCCCGTTCCCCAGGACACCCCGACCAACAGCAAGCGGGCTGCGGCAATCAAGAGCGACCTCGAAAAGGTCGGCATCGCGGTGACGATCAAACCGGTGCCGGCAAAGGACTTCTTCACCACCAGCGTGGTGGCGCTCGACTTCGACCTCGTGACGTTCGCCTGGAACGGTTCGGCGTTCCCGATTGCCGCCGCCAAGGCGCGATTCAACCCGATCGACTCGAGCCAGAACTTCACCGGTGTCTCTGACGGCAAGGTCGACTCGGCGTTCAGCACTGCAGTCAAGACGCTCGACGAGTCCGAGCGATTCACCCGCGTCGCCGAGCTGGACAGCAGACTCTTCGCCAATCCGGTGATGGTGCCACTGACCGTCACACCGATCGTGATGGCCGTACGTGAGGACATCCGCAACTACGGAGCCGCGCAGTTCGAGCAGCCTGACTGGACGATCGTCGGCTTCGTCAAGAAGGGCTAGCTGCGTCGGTCCCGCCGGCTGGTGCCCAGAACCATCCAGGCATCGCCTCGTTGTCGCCACCACAGGGTGGCGAGACGAGCGGCGATGAACCCGCCGTACGCGATCCACAGCCAGGTGAAGCTGGCGTCGAACCAACCGACAGCCAGGACGAGCGGCGCGTACGCCGCGAGAACGACGAGCCCCGCCTTGGCGAGGTAGGTGCCGTCGCCGGCACCGATCAGCACACCGTCGAGGACGAAGACGACGCCGGAGAGCGGCTGGATCACGGCGACCACCAGCAGTGCCGGCACGAGAGCCTGCTGGACGGCCCGGTCGGAGGTGAACAGCTGGGGCAGCCACGGTGCCGTGGCAGCCAGCACCACAGCTGCCATGCCCCCGGTGACGATGCCCCAGAGGATCATCCGGCGGGTCAGCGCGCGGGTGCCGACGGCGTCACCGGCCCCGAGCGTTCGGCCGGTCAGCGTCTGCCCCGCGATCGCGATGGCATCGAGCCCAAATGCAAGGAAGGTGACGATGGCGCCAGCGACCTGATTGGCAGCCAGCGGAACATCGCCGAGTTGTGCTGCGACGAGGGTTCCGAGGACGAGCGACACCCGCAGGGTGATGGTGCGGACGAGCAATGGCGCTCCGTCACGGGCCGAGCCGATGATCTCCGCAAGGCGAGGGTGGGTCGACGCGTTGACGTGGCGCGCCCGGCGTACGACGACGCTGACCAGCCAGACCGCCGCGAACCACTGGGCCAGCACCGTCGCGATGGCGGCGCCCCGGATGCCCCAGTCGAATCCGTAGACGAACAGGAGCGAGAGGACGACATTGACGACGTTGGCGGCGACCGTGGCGACAAGTGGCGTCCTCAGGTCGAGCACCCCGCGCATCGCTCCCGTCGCCGCGAGGACCAGGAGCATCGCCGGGACGGCCAGCGCCGAGATCACCAGATAGGCCTGGGCCAGACCGGCGACCTTGTCCGAGCTCGAGAGGGCGCCGCTGAGCGGACCGCTCGCGACGGCGGTCAGGGTGCCGAGGCCCAGTCCGAGGATCACCGCCAGCCACAGGCTGCTGATGGCGAGCCCGAAGGCGGTGCGCTCGTCCCCCGCCCCGTGGTGGCGCGACACAGCTGCGGTGCTGCCGTAGGCGAGGAAGATGCACAGCCCGACGACCGTGCCCAGCACGACCGAGGCGGCGGAAAGCCCTCCCAGCTCGGGCGTTCCGAGGTGCCCGACGATCGCCGTGTCAGCGAGCAACATGAGTGGCTCGGTGATCAGCGCGAAGAACGCCGGAACGGCCACTCGAACGATCTGCCGGTCAGCGTCACGCGAGGCGGGCATGTCCGGCCTTCCGGGGTGGTGAGAGGAGGCGCTGCGAGCAAGACGGCGCAATATGTCGACAAGTTTACGAACAGGGCGCCGGTGACGGAAATCAGTTCGGAAGTATTTTATCTCCACACTGTGAGAGGTGCATCGCCGCAGGTCAGAGCGTTGCGAGAGCGGTAGGTTGCAGGCTTGTCCACACGTTCGTCCACCGACTGTGCACATAACCGCACGGCGTTTTCCCCAAGCATGGGGGTGTTGTGCACACCCCCTGTGCAGCTCTGTCTGTCATCTGGTGACTCAGCGGCCTACTGTGGCGAGTCGCCCGAAATTGTCGGATGGGACGCATAACGTCGAGCATGTGGGAAAGGGTCAAATTCTGTGAGTGTGACGGAGCTCTACGAGGCTGCGCCCGGGCCTGATGAGGACGCTGGCTCCGGTCGCGTGCCGCCGCAAGATCTGGCCGCCGAGCAGAGCGTTCTTGGCGCGATGCTGATGAGCAAGCTGGCGATCGATCCGGCGTCTGACATCCTCGACGGCCGTGACTTCTATCGCCCCGCTCACGAGCTGATCTTCGACACGATCGTCGACCTTGCCAACCGAGGTGAGCCGGCCGACGCCATCACGGTCGCGGCCGAGATGCAGCGCCGCGGCGAGGTCGGTCGCATCGGTGGCGCGCCCTACCTCCATACGCTGGTCGCCGGCGTGCCGATCGCGGCCAACGTCGACTTCTATGCCGACATCGTCCACGAGAAGGCCGTGCTTCGCCGACTCGTCGAGGTCGGCCAGCGCATTGCCCAGCTGGGCCAGGCGGGTCAGGGCGAGGTCTCCGAGATTGTCGACCGCGCCCAAAAGGAAGTCCTCGACGTCGACGGCACCAAGCAGGCCGAGGACTACAGCACCGTTTCCTCCCTCATGTCGTTGACGATCGATGAGATCGAGGAGATCCAGGGCCGCGGCACCGAGATGCATGGTGTGCCCTCCGGTTTCCCCGACCTCGATCGGCTCACCACGGGCTTTCGCGCAGGCCAGATGATTGTCGTCGCAGCCCGACCCGGTGTGGGCAAGTCCACGTTGGGTCTCGACTTCTGCCGCGCCGCCGCGATCCGCCACCAGAAGCCGTGCGCCATCTTCTCGCTCGAAATGACGGGCCCGGAGATTGCGATGCGCATGTTGTCAGCCGAGGCCAAGGTCAATGTCGCGCAGATGCGCGGTGGAGGCATGAGCCAGCGAGACTGGGATGCCATTGCCAAGGCGATGCCACGCGTGCAGAGCGCGCCCATGGTCATCGATGACTCGCCCAACATGACGATGCCCGAGATCCGATCCAAGGCTCGCCGCATCAAGAAGCAGCATGGCCTCGATTTCATGGTGATCGACTACCTCCAGCTGATGACGTCCGGCAAGAAGGTCGAAAACCGTCAGGTCGAGGTGTCGGAGTTCTCGCGTCAGATCAAGCTTCTCGCCAAGGAGCTCGAGATCCCGATCGTTGCCATCAGCCAGCTCAACCGTGGTTCTGAGCAGCGCACCGACAAGACGCCGATGCTGTCAGACCTGCGTGAGTCCGGATCGATCGAGCAGGACGCCGACATCGTCATGTTGCTCAACCGTCCCGATGCGTCGGGCGCCGGTGAGTCCGATCGTCCCGGCGAGGCCGACATCATCATCGCCAAGAACCGTTCGGGCCCGGTCAACAAGGTTGCCGTCAGCTTCCAGGGTCACTACTCCCGATTCACCCCGATGGCCCGTGACGCCGAACCCCCAGGAGCAGCCGCCGGCGACTACTTCGGCTGAGGTGGTTTCGACAGGCTCAACCACCGAGGGGCCTACTGGTAACTGATCAGCTGGGGGTGGGGTTTGACCTTGGCCCAGGTCTGCTTCACCGAGAGCATGGGCTCGTCCTCGTCGTTGAAGTTCTTCCAACCCCAGAACACGCCCTTGGGCGCGTCCTTGCGCAGGTACTTCCAGGTGCCCTGCTTTGCGGGCTGACTGCCCTGACCGTCGACGTGGATCACGGTCGCGAGCTCGGGCCGACTCGTGTTCACCTTGTCGCGGCCCTTGATCATGTTGATGTTGAACTGATGCAGGACGAACACCTTTTGCGGGAGATTGTTGGCTCGCGTCAGCGCCGCCAACCAGTCGCCCACCGTGTTGACCTCGTTGACTGACACCTTGCCGATCTGCTTGAGGTGCTTCTGACCGGGACGCAGGCGCCACTCGGGATCGAGGGCGAGCCCGACGTGGGGGCGCTTGAGCAGCGACTCGTACAGCTTGGCCTGGGTGAGGAAGTCGGTGCGCCCTGGCTGCAGGTCGAGGATGACGTAGACGCCTTCTTTCTCCGCCGCATCAATCAGTGGGAGCAGCTCCTTGACCTTGGTCTCGGCCGAGTAGTTCTTGTCCTTGCCGGCACCCGCCGAGGCGACGGTGGCGATGATCTCGAACGTAGGAACGACCGGAGTCTTGACGACCTTGCGGTACTTCGTCGCGAGCAGGTGTGCCCGCTTGACCGAGGCTGCGACACCCTGCTCACCGAGTACGCCGAGCGCGCCGGACGAGGGATGACCATAGAGCGCGACCATCGTCCGTCCGGGGAATGCGAGGTAGCCGCCGCCGAACTGCTCGGCGCCCGACTGCACGGCGGCGACCGTGTAGGCGAGATCCGGGTTGAGCGATGCGCCCAGTGCGATGACCGGCGCTTCGGGCATCGCCGCGAGCGTCTTGGCGGCGTCCGGGTCGGTACGAGGATCACCGCCCGCAAGCTCCACCACGGTGGCGCCGGCATTGGCAGCCGTGGCGACTGCCACCGCATTGGCGGTCGACGAGCCGGTCATCACGATGACGTCTCGCTTGGGCGCGGGGGCAGTGTCGTGTGCCTTCCGTACGCGGGCAATCTCGGTCTTGGCGGTCGACTTCTCGACCGGGCGGGCCCCCGCGAACCGTCGTGTCGTGCCGACCGTCAGCACGGTCGTGGCGGCGAGGCGGTCGATCTCAGCCTGCGTCGACGGGTCGTCGATCAGGACCGGGACGGCCAGGGTGGTGGCGGTGTCGATGGCCAGCTGGTGCGCTGCCGGATCACCTGCGTCGGCGATGACCACGACGGGCGCGGAGGCATACAGGCGTTTGGAAACGGCGACCGCCGACTCAGCCGGGGTGGCGGTCGCGACGAGGTCCAGCGCCTTGGCGGGCGTACGCATCCGGGAGGTGGTTGCCGGCTCGTCGTCAGGGATGTTTGCAAGGGCGACTACGCCACCGGTGATGGCCAACCCGACGATCACTGCCACGACAACGAGGCGTTTCAACTTGGGCGTTAGGCTCATGCGGTGACCCTACTGACCGCCCTCGCAACCGCCTCGGGTGTGCCCGACTCCGGCCTCGCCGGATTTGTCGCCGACACCATGAACTCACTCGGATTGCTGGGCGTCGGGCTGATTCTCGCGATCGAGACGATCCTGCCGTTCCTGCCGAGCGAGGTTGCCCTGCCGCTCGCCGGCTTCACTGCCAGCGTCCCCGGCAACTTCAGCGTGGTTGGTGCCATCATCGCCGCCACGGTCGGATCCGTCGGCGGTGCACTGATCCTCTATTGGCTGTCGCGAGTGTTCGGGCTCGACCGTACGCGCCACCTGCTGTCCAAGATTCCGTTGGTGACCCTCCGCGACATCGACAAGGGTGTCGCCTGGTTTGCCCGCAATGACGGCGCTGCGGTGTTCCTCGGACGTATGGTGCCGGCCATCCGCAGCCTCATCTCGATTCCTGCGGGCGTTGAGAAGATGGCGGTGAGCCGCTTTCTGTTCTACACAACCGCGGGAAGTCTGATCTGGAACACCGCCTGGATCGTCGCGGGCTACCAGCTGGGATCCAACTGGGAGAGCGTGGAGAAGTACGGCAACTGGCTCAAGGTTGCCTTTGTCCTGTCTGTGCTCGCCGCAATGGCGTGGTTCGTGGTCTACAAGCTGCGCTCTCGCCGTACCGCCTGAGCGGCGGTCGCTGGGAAGGCGTCCTAGAGTGGCGCCATGAGCACATCTGATGAGGAAAAGGTGCTTGGCGCCGTCCACCCACAGCTGTTCATCGGCGGAGAGTGGCGTGACGCCGAGGGTGGCAAGACCTTCGGTGTCGAGGATCCCTCGACCGGCGCCAACCTGATCGATGTCGCCGATGCCAGCGTCGCCGACGGCAAGGCCGCCATCGATGCGGCAGTGGCGATGCAGGACGAGTGGGCCGCGACGCCGCCGCGCGAACGTGGGGAGATCCTGCGCCGCGCGTACGAACTGATCACCGATCGCACCGATGAGCTGGCCCTGCTGATGACCCTGGAGATGGGCAAGCCCATCAAGGAGAGCAAGGCGGAGATCGCCTACGCCTCGGAGTTCTTCCGATGGTTCGCCGAGGAGTCCGTACGCATTGCCGGCCGCTACTCGGTGGCGCCCAATGGTGCGACCCGGCTGCTCACGCTCAAGCAGCCGGTCGGCCCGTGCCTGATGATCACCCCGTGGAACTTCCCGATGGCGATGGGCACGCGCAAGATCGGCCCGGCGATCGCAGCGGGCTGCACCATGGTGGTGAAGCCGGCGGCCCTGACGCCGTTGTCGATGCTCCGCCTCGGCGACATCCTGGCCGAGGCCGGCCTGCCCAAGGGTGTGCTCAACATCGTCACCACGACCAACACGGGGCAGGTGATGGAGCCGATCATCCGCGACCCAAGGCTGCGCAAGCTCACGTTCACGGGTTCGACCGAGGTCGGTCGTACGTTGATCGAGCAGAGCGCCGAGAGGGTCCTGCGGGTGTCAATGGAGCTCGGAGGCAACGCGCCGTTCCTGGTCTTCGGTGATGCCGATGTCGACAAGGCTGTCGACGGCGCGATGCTGGCCAAGATGCGCAACATCGGCGAGGCCTGCACGGCCGCCAACCGGTTCATTGTGCACGAGTCGGTTGCGGCCGAGTTCAGCGAGAAGTTGTCGGCCAAGATGTCGGCCCTCACGATGGGGCGTGGCACCGACGACGGTGTCGACGTCGGTCCGCTCGTCGAGGCCAAGCAGCGAGACAAGGTTGCAGAGCTGGTCGACGACGCCGTGGCCAAGGGCGCCGAGGTGCTGACGGGTGGCGAGGCGCGCGACGGCGACGGCTACTTCTATCCGCCGACCGTTTTGGCCGGGGTGACCGACGATGCGCGCGTGCGTACCGAGGAGATCTTCGGTCCGGTCGCACCGATCTTCACGTTCACCGACGAGGCCGAGGCGCTGCGCATGGCCAATGACACCGAGTTCGGGCTCGTGGCCTATGCCTTCACCCAGGACTACGCCCGGGCGATCCGGGTCTACGAGGCGCTCGACACCGGCATGGTGGGCATCAACCAGGGCATCGTGTCCAATCCCGCGGCGCCGTTCGGCGGGATGAAGTCCAGCGGCTTCGGCCGCGAGGGTGGCACTGAGGGCATCGAGGAGTACCTCGAGACGAAGTACATCGGCCTGGCGTTCTAGGTCACAGCGAGACGTCGGCTCGACGCTCGTCGCGGTTGGGCTTGTCGCAGTAGGTCTTGCCGTCGGTGAAGCGCACGCCGTCGGTGAAGCGCGCCTCGATCGTGCCCGAGCCGAACTGCTCGACGTACAGGCGTGAGTAGAGTCCGCCGAGCTTGAGCAGCTCGTCGTGGGTGCCCTGCTCGACGAGCTGACCGTCCTCGAGCCCGAAGATCACGTCGGCGTTGTGGATGGTCGACAACCGGTGCGCGATCGCGATCGTCGTCCGGTTGTGCGTCGCCCGTTCGAGGGCCTCCTGCACGAGTCGCTCCGTCTCGGTGTCGAGCGCAGAGGTGGCTTCGTCGAGGATCAGGATGCGCGGGTCCATCAGCAGCACGCGGGCGATCGCGAGGCGCTGCTTCTCGCCGCCGCTGAGCCGATAGCCCCGCTCACCCGTGATCGTCTCGTAGCCATCGGCGAACGACATGATGCGCTCGTGGATGTTGGCGTCACGCGCCGCCTGCTCGATCTCGGCCGCGGTGGCGTCGGGCTTGGCGTACGCGATGTTGTCGCGGATCGAGCCGTGGAACAGATATGGCTCCTGGGTCACCATGCCCACCGATTCGGCGAGCGAGCCCATCGTGAGGTCCCGTACGTCCGTGCCGTCGAGCAGCACCGCACCATCGGTGACGTCGTAGAACCGTGGCACGAGGTAGGTCGCCGTGGTCTTGCCCGAACCGGACGGGCCGACGATCGCCGCGAGCTGGCCGGGCAGGACCTTCATCGAGACACCTTCGAGGGCCCAGGTCGCGGTGGGCGCGTCTTCATCGCGTTCGATGCGCACGCCACTGTCTCCGAACCGGTCGCCGCGGGTGTCGCCGGTGAGGCTGCGTGGCTCGGGGTAGCGGAAGAAGACCTCCTTGAACTCGATCTCGCCGCGCAGCGTGGCCGGGTCGACGGCCCGGGCATCGGGACGCTCGGTGATGGCGGGCTCGAGGTCGAGGTACTCAAAGATGCGACGGAACAGCGCGAGTGACGTCTGGACGTCGAGGGTGACGCGCATCAGCATCAGCAGCGGCATCTGCAGGCGCGCCTGCACCGTGGTGAACGCGACCAGTGTCCCGGCGGTCAGCGAGGTGCCGTTGTTGAGCATGAACCCGGCGAGCAGGTAGACCAGCGCGGGGGTCAGCGCAAAGAACGTCTGCACCGTGGCAAAGAACGCGCGACCCGTCATGGCCTGGTCGACCTGGAGCTTGGTCTGGTTGAGGTTGGCCTCGCGGTAGCGCTTGACCTCGGCGTCGGAGCGGTTGAACACTTTCGACAACAGGATGCCCGAGACGCTGAGCGCCTCCTCGGTGATCGCCGTCATCTCCGACAGCGACTCCTGCGTCTTGCGGGCCAGTCGCTGCCGGCGCTTGCCGACCTGCAGCTGGATGTAGACGAACAGCGGCATCACGAAGATCGTCAGGATCGTCAGCTGCCACGACAGGATCACCATCGACACGAAGGCGGCCGTCACGGTGACGGTGTTCTGCAGGATCGAGGTGGCGGTGTCGGTGAGCACGGTACGTACGCCCGCGACGTCGTTGGCGAGCCGTGACTGGATGGCACCGGTCTTGGTCGCGGTGAAGAACGCGAGCTCCATCTTCTGCAGGTGTGCGAACAGGTCGCCGCGCAGGTCCGCCATCGCCGAGTTGCCGATGGTCGCGGTCAGCCAGTTCTGGCCGATGCCGATCAACGCTGTCGCGATCGGGATGATCGACATGAATGCGATCAACCACCCCAGCAGCGTGAGGTCGACGCCCCCGGACGACGGGAAGAGCGCCTTGTCGAACACGGCTTTCGTCAGGAACGGGACGATCGAGGTGAGGATTGCCGCGACGACCACGGCGACCGCGACCAGGACGATCTTCTTGCGGTAGGGCTTCAGCATCTGGGCGATTCGGCCGAGGATCGGCTCACCGCCGGCCTTCAGCTCCTCCGCCGGGATGTGGGTGATCGCGGCGCCGCCTCCGTCCCCGCGGGGCATCAGTCCCCGTCGATCTTGGTCAGCATGACCGCCGTCGCATCACCCTCGACAGGAACCAGCTCGGTGGTGCCCCACACGCCGACGTCGGTGCGTAGGATCGCCCAGATCAGCAGGCTTGCGGGATCTGCCACGAACTCAGAATCCACGGCCACGGAGAACTCGGCCGGCACGCCGGGCGCATCAACGGCGGTGGCGGCCAGCACCTCCCCGTCGGTGTCGACGAGCTTGATCGTGGCGATGGCTCCGGGCGGGACGGCGATCCGCTCGCGAAAGGAGACAGATCCGCTGACGGTCATGAGTGTCATGACGTCGATGCTATGCCGCCACCTGCAACACCGCGCCCAGCTTCGGTCAGCGGTTGGCGTCTCGCAATGCCTTGACGTCGTCGTGGGCCTTCTTGATGTCGGTGAACTGCGCCTCGATGACGGCACGAAGGTCGGGCGAGAGGTCCTGGTCCAGCGCCTTCTTGTACTCCGAGACGGCGTGGTCCTCGCCCTGCTCGGCGGCGTCGAGGACGCCCTTCGCGTCCGAACCGGTGATGGCATCCTTCACCGCCATCCAGCCCCGATGCACGGCGGCGGCAACGGAGCCGTCCTGGTCGATGTCGTCCCCGTAGCCCGCGGCCATTGCCTCGAGCTCTGCCGAGAATGTCGCTCGCTGCTCGGAGTAGTTGCGCATCACTGCGCTCAGGTCCGCGCGATCTGAATCGGCGAGCCTGTCAGCGGCTCGGGCGAATCCGTCCTTGCCGTCCTCGAGAGTCTGGATGAGGTCCTTGGTCACACTGCGATCGGTCGACATGTCGCACCTTTCGTCGGGTTCAGGTCGGCCGGCTTGTGCCGGCCTCAGTCACTGGTTACCCGCTGTCACGGTGGGTAAACAAAGAGGGACGAGCTGCTTGATTCTTACCCCCTAGGGGTATATGGTCGGTCTTGTTCACATACCCCATAGGGGTATTACAAGGAGGACTGACATGGCGGATCACGATGGCGCGCACGGGTACATCGGGCGCAAGGACGACTACCTCAAGCGGCTGCGCCGCATCGAGGGTCAGGCGCGTGGATTGCAGCGCATGGTCGAAGAAGACCAGTACTGCATCGACATCCTGACGCAGGTGTCCGCCATGACCAAGGCGCTGCAGTCGGTCTCCCTGGGACTCCTCGACGACCACCTCAGTCACTGTGTCGTCGACGCCGCCCGTGCCGGCGGCGCCGAGTCCGACGCCAAGATCCGCGAGGCATCCGACGCGATCGCCCGCCTCGTACGTAGCTAGAACCCCACGAAAGGACACATCATGACCACCACCAACTACACCGTCACCGGAATGACCTGCGAGCACTGCGTGCGCTCGGTCACCGAAGAGGTCAGCGCCATCCCCGGCGTCACTGACCTCGAGATCGACCTGGCCACCGGCGCTCTCGCCGTCACAACCGCCGATGCCCCTGTCGCCGACGAAGCGGTGCGTGACGCCGTGACCGAAGCCGGCTACAGCCTCACGTCATGAACGTCGCCCTCAAGCTCGGCCTGTTCGCGGTGACGCTCGCCGCCGTGTTCGGGGCGGCCACCGCAGTCGGCAACGGCTTCGACCCGGTCATCTCGAGCAAGCCGGCTGCGATGGACCACGGTGCGGAGGTCGAGGCGATGGACCGCACGCCCGGTGGCCTGCAGGTGGCCGAGAACGGCTATCGCCTGGTGCTCGACGATCCGTCGCGCCAGCCTGCCGCCGATGCCGAGGTCTCGTTCAGGATCCTCGCGCCGTCGGGCAAGCCGCTGACCACGTACGCCACGCTGCATGACAAGTTGCTGCACCTGATCGTCGCGAAGCGAGACCTCACCGGTTTCCAGCACGTTCACCCCACCCTCGGCGACGATGGCACGTGGACCGCACCCGTCGCCCTGACCGCCGGCCAGTGGCGCGTGTTCGCCGACTTCGATCCGGCTGGCAAGGATCCCCAGCTCACGTTGGGTACGGATCTGTCCGTTGCGGG
Source organism: uncultured Actinomycetota bacterium (assembly GCA_963760105.1). Taxonomy (GTDB): domain Bacteria; phylum Actinomycetota; class Actinomycetes; order Propionibacteriales; family Nocardioidaceae; genus Aeromicrobium. The sequence continues at coordinate 126,235 of CAVXBP010000010.1, read as the reverse complement.
CGACTTCGACCCCCAGCCGCTTCCGGCACCCTCACGCACCGCCGAGGTCGACGGCTACACCGTCAGCCTTGACGGGAAGGTGACTCCGGGACAGCTGTCCAAGCTGACCCTGGCCGTTGAGAAGGACGGCAAGCCCGTCACCGACCTCGAGCCCTATCTCGCCGCGTACGGTCACCTGGTTGCGCTGCGTGAAGGCGACCTCGCCTACCTCCATGTGCACCCCGACGGCGAGCCCGGAGATGGCTCGACCAAGCCGGGTCCGGCGATCACCTTCTTCGCCGAGGTGCCGTCAGCCGGGAGCTATCGGCTCTACCTCGACTTCAAGCACGGCGGTGTCGTGCGTACCGCCGAGTTCACCGTCGCGACCGACGGCGTTGTCTCGCCCACGAACACAGAGGAGACAGGAACCCATGACGATCACTGAAAGCCAGACGGCCGGGGACCGAGTCGATCTTGAGATCGGCGGCATGACCTGCGCCTCCTGCGCGATGCGCGTCGAGAAGCGACTCAACAAGCTCGACGGAGTCACCGCTAGCGTCAACTACTCGACCGAGAAGGCCCGGGTCGTCTCGACGGGCCGGATCGACCCCCAGCTGCTGATCGCCGAGGTCGAGAAGGCCGGCTACACCGCAGAGGTGCCACGCCCGGCCGACGCAGACGCGCCGACGCAGGTCGAGGACGATCCGACCAAGCCGTGGCGAACCCGATTGATCATCTCGACGATCCTGACCGTCCCGGTGATCGCCATGGCGATGATCCCCGCCCTGCAGTTCGACTACTGGCAGTGGCTGTCGCTCAATCTCGCCGCGCCGGTTGTCGTCTGGGCCGCCTATCCGTTCCACCGAGCCGCCTGGATCAACCTGCGGCACGGCGCCGCGACGATGGACACGCTGATCTCACTCGGCACGATCGCCGCACTCAGCTGGTCGGTGTATGCGCTGTTCTTCGGCACTGCCGGCGAGCCGGGCATGAAGCACCCGTTCAGGTTCACGATCGAACGCATGGACGGCAGCTCCAACATCTACCTCGAGGCTGCGGCCGGCGTGACGACGTTCCTCTTGGCGGGCCGCTACTTCGAGGTGCGCTCCAAGCGCCGCGCAGGCTCGGCCCTTCGCGCACTGCTCGAGCTCGGCGCGAAGGACGCGACCGTGCTCCGCGACGGTGTCGAACGGCTGATCTCGATCGATGAGCTCGTCGAAGGTGACCTGTTCGTCGTACGACCCGGCGAGAAGATCGCCACCGACGGAGTCGTCGACGAGGGCACATCCGCGGTGGACGCCTCGATGATCACCGGTGAGTCGGTCCCGGCTGAGGTTGTGCCCGGTGACGCGGTCGTCGGGGGCACGGTCAACACCAGTGGCCGACTCGTCGTCCGAGCCACCCGGGTCGGTTCGGCCACCCAGCTGGCGCAGATGGCCACGATGGTCGAGGAGGCCCAGAACGGCAAGGCCCAGGTGCAACGTCTCGCCGACTCGATCTCGGGAGTCTTCGTACCGATCGTGATCGCCCTTTCCATTGCAACGCTCGGTTTCTGGATCGGCAACGGTGCGGGGCTGACCGCGGCGTTCACTGCGGCGGTCGCGGTGCTGATCATCGCCTGCCCGTGCGCGCTGGGTCTGGCCACTCCCACAGCTCTGATGGTGGGGACGGGCCGCGGCGCACAGCTCGGCATCCTGATCAAGGGCCCCGAGGTGCTCGAGTCCGCCAAGGGCGTCGACACCGTCGTGCTGGACAAGACCGGCACGGTCACGACAGGCAAGATGACGCTGCACGAAGTCGTCGTCGGTGACAACGAGGACCGTACGGAAGTGCTCCGGATGGCCGGTGCGCTCGAGGCCGCATCCGAGCATCCGATCGCCCGCGCGATCGCGCAAGCAGCCGCCGAAGAGCTCGGTCAGCTGCCCGCGGTTGAAGGATTTGCGAGCACCCAGGGTCTGGGTGTGCAGGGAGTCGTCGACGGTCGGGCCGTCGTCGTGGGTCGGGCCACCTTCCTCGCCGACTGGTCACAGCACCTCGACCAGAGACTCACCGATCAGCAGACAGCCGCCGAAGCCGACGGCAAGACGGTCGTCGTGGTGGGTTGGGACGGGGCTGCGCGCGGACTCCTGGTGGTGGCGGACACGATCAAGGACTCCAGCGCCGAAGCGGTGCGCCAGATGCGCGAGCTCGGCCTGCGGCCCGTGCTGCTGACCGGCGACAACGAATCAACGGCCCGCGCCGTGGCGGCAGCTGTCGGCATCGACGAGGTCTATGCCGGTGTGCTCCCACAGGACAAGGTCGACGTCGTACGACGCCTGCAGGACGAAGGGCGTCGGGTCGTCATGGTCGGCGACGGCGTCAACGACGCCGCGGCGCTCGCCCAGTCCGACCTCGGGCTGGCCATGGGCACCGGTACGGATGCGGCGATCGAGGCGGCCGACCTGACCCTCGTGCGCGGTGACCTGCGATCGGTCGTCGACGCGGTCCGGTTGTCGCGCCGCACCTTGGGCACCATCAAGGGCAATCTGTTCTGGGCCTTCGGCTACAACGTCGCCGCCTTGCCCCTTGCCGCAGCAGGCCTGCTCAACCCGATGCTGGCCGGTGGCGCCATGGCGTTCTCGTCGGTGTTTGTCGTCTCCAACAGCCTGCGACTGCGCCGTTTCCGTTCGATCAATCCGGAGGTGACCGTATGAGCAACCACGACAACCACGACATGGGCTTGACCGGCCGCGCGCTGACCATGAGCGCAATCTCGGCCACCCTGCACTGCCTGACCGGGTGTGCCATCGGTGAGGTGCTGGGCATGGTGATCGGCACGGCCGCCGGTTTGAGCAATGTCACCACGATCACTCTGTCGATCGGACTGGCCTTCTTCTTCGGCTACCTGCTCACCATCAGCCCTGTCATGCGGGCAGGTGTGCCATTTCGTTCAGCGATCAAGGTTGCCCTCGCCGCTGACACCTTGTCGATCCTGACGATGGAGATCATCGACAATGCGGCAATCGTTGCGGTGCCTGGTGCGATGGATGCCGGACTGACGAGTGTCCTGTTCTGGGGCACCCTTGCCTTCGCGCTGGTGGTGGCGTTCATCATCACGGTGCCGGTCAATCGCTGGCTGATCGGCCGCGGCAAGGGTCACGCCGTGATGCACGAGTACCACTGACATGGCGTCTGACACTGCTCGTAGGCTGAGGTCATGAGCACAACTGGTCTGGACTCAGTACTCGGCGTCGAGCGCCTCGAGATGACCGCCGACAAGGTCGTCGTACGCTTCACGATCGGCGAGAAGCACCTGCAGCCGTTCGGCATACCGCACGGCGGCGTCTATTGCGCGGTGCACGAGTCGACCGCGAGCATGGCCGGTCAGGTGTGGCTGGGCGACAAGGGCATCGTCGTCGGCACCAACAACTCGACCGACTTTCTTCGTCAGGCTGCTATCGGCGACACGATCACGGTGACGGCCACGCCGATCCACCGCGGCCGGAGCCAGCAGCTGTGGCACCTCGACTCGGTCAACCAGGACGGCAAGCTCATCGCGCAGGGCCAGGTGCGCCTCGCCAACCTCGACCAGCAGATCCCGCCCGAGCTGCTCGCCAATTTCGTCGGCGACGCCACGCCTGATCAAACTCCCTGAAACAGCCGGTAGGATTGGGTCAGTTGGTCGCGACTGGCGTTGAGGTGGATACCACCGGGGAGCGATCGATCACCACGACATCGGGACCGTTCGCCTGGGCCCCACGTCAGCCGAGTTCTGCTGACTGGAGGCACGCGAGATGATGATGACCATGACGAGCAACGACCTGTTCCCCACTGACCAGCTGGCCGACGAGGACGTACGCGTCCTGCTGCTGGAAAACATCCACACCGACGGCGAGGAGTTCCTGCGCGCCAAGGGTTACCAGGTCGAGTCGCTCGACGGCGCACTCGGCGAGGATGAGCTGATCGAGGCGATCAAGGGCGTTCACCTCCTCGGCATCCGCTCGACCACGTACGTCACCGAGAAGGTGCTGGACGCCGCCCCGGACCTGTTGGCGATCGGCGCGTTCTGCATCGGCACCAACCAGATCGACCTCGAGGCCACCAGCGCCCGAGGTGTTGCGGTGTTCAATGCGCCCTACTCCAACACCCGCAGTGTCGTGGAGCTGGCGATCGCCGAGATCATCTCGCTCGCACGCCGCCTGCACGAGAAGTCGACCGACATGCACAACGGTGTGTGGAACAAGTCGGCCGCCGGCAGTCACGAAGTACGCGGTCGCACCCTCGGCATCATCGGCTACGGCAACATCGGCAGTCAGCTCTCGGTCGTCGCCGAGGCGCTGGGGTTCAAGGTCATCTTCTTCGACATCGACGACAAGCTGGCGTTGGGCAACGCTCGACGCTGCTCCACGATCGAGGAGCTGCTGGAGACCGCCGATGTCGTCTCGCTCCACGTCGACGGTCGCCCGGGCAACGCCGGTCTGTTCGGCGCCGAGCAGATGGCGATGATGAAGCCGCGCTCGCTGTTCCTCAACCTGTCGCGCGGGATCGCCGTTGATCCGGCGGCCCTGCGTGCTCACCTCGAGTCGGGCCACATCGCGGGCGCTGCGATCGACGTGTTCCCGGTCGAGCCCAAGCGCCAGGGCGACCCCTTCGAGTCGGAGCTGCGCGGCATCAAGAACGTCATCCTCACGCCGCACGTCGGCGGGTCGACCGAGGAGGCGCAGCAGGACATCGGTCGGTTCGTCGCCTCCAAGCTGCGCTCGTACGCGTCGTTCGGCGGCACTTCGCTGAGCGTCAACATGCCGGAGATCAATCTGCCGGCCGATGCGAGCAAGCATCGGTTGGCGCACGTGCATCGCAATGCCCCAGGCGTGCTGGCGACGATCAACGGTCTGCTCGGCGAGCATGGAGTCAACATCGAGGCTCAGTCGTTGGCGACTCGTGGTGAGATCGGTTACGTGCTCACCGACGTGGCCGCCGGTATTTCACCCGAGGTACTCACCGCGTTGGCGGCCCTGCCGGAGACCGTGCGTCTTCGCGAGCTCAGCTGAGCTCACAAAAGATGCGGATCCACTGAGTCTCGGTACGTTCGACAGGATGGACGGCCGCGATCGGGCGGCCGCCTGGAGTGGAGAGAGGCAAACGAATGATTATCCTCGGTGTAATCCTGCTCATCTTGGGCGCGATCCTGAACATCTCGATCCTTTACACGATCGGCGGAATCCTCGTCGTCGTCGGCGCGATCCTGTGGATCCTCGGCGGTATGGACCGAGGTGTCGGAGGACGCAGACACTATTTCTGACCCTTGGGTCAGCGCGGGGCCGTCACCTTCGGGTGGCGGCCCTTCTGCGTTCGGACCACTCGGCGAGCGTCTCGGCGCAGCCGGCGTCCAGCTTGACTGTCGCGAGGTCGTCGCCGCGGGTGGTGCCTCGGTTGACGATGACGACAGGAATTTCACGAGCCCGGGCAGCGCGTACGAAGCGCAGCCCCGACATCACCTGCAGCGACGAGCCCAGGACGACGAGCGCCTCCGCCTGATCGACGAGCGCATGACATCGGGCGACGCGGTCCTTCGGCACGTTCTCACCAAAGAACACGACATCCGGCTTGAGTCGCCCGCCGCAGGAGGTGCACGGCGCAACCACGAACGTGGCTGTGTCCTCGAGCAGCACATCGCCGTCGGGCGCCATGACTGCGTCGATCTGTTCGTAGCCAGGATTGAGCTCGAGCAGTCTGGTGTGCAGATCGGCCCGTGAGCTGACCGAGCGGCAGTCGAGGCAGATCACCTGGTCGATGCGACCGTGCAGGTCGATGACGTCGCGATGGCCGGCGCGGCCGTGGAGCCCGTCGACGTTCTGCGTGATGAGTCCGTCAAGGCGGCCGTCTCGCTCCATCTCGGCGAGCAGTCGGTGTCCGGCGTTCGGCTCGGCCCGCCGCATCCGGGTCCAGCCGATGTGGGCACGCGCCCAGTAGCGCTGCTGTGCAGCCGGCCCGGTGACGAAGTCCTGATAGGTCATCGGCATCCGCACCGGCGCTCCCGGGCCGCGATAGTCGGGGATGCCGGAGTCGGTCGACATGCCTGCACCGGTCAGCACGAGCAGCCGGCGATGGTGGAGCAGCTCGTCAGCCGTCAGCAAGCTCGATCAGCTTCTTGACGGTGTTGAGGTTGCGAGCGGTGCCGGGCACCTTGAGAGCGCGGCCGATCGAGTCGGCCTTCATCTCGGGTCGTCCGGCGCCGTTGGCGTACTTGATGTGCATCTCGGTGCCGATGATCGTCCACTCATCCGCACCCGTCTCGTACGTCTCGGCCTTCTTGACCGCCTCGGCGCTCGGCTTCTCGAGGAGAAAGCTGACGTATGAATACTTCGGCTCGTCGACCGTGAACGGGTGTGCCGTGAGCGCCTTCTTGACCTGCGCCGGCGTGCGCGAGATCGACTCGCGGAAGAAGCCGAACTCCTTCTCGATCGCCTTCTCCAACGCCCGATCGAACTCGGCCGCGTCGCAGGGCACATCGGCGATCAGATTGCCCGACGCGATGTAGGTCGACACGTCAGTGGCGCCGAGGTCTTCAGCGATCTCGCGGAGCCGCGCCATCGGCAGCTGCGCACCGCCGACGTTGACGGCACGCAGCAAGATGATCCGTTTGGCCATGCACCAAGTATGTCTCGGGGGTCAGAGGCGCGCAGCGAGCTCAGTTGCCTGCTTGATCGCCCGCTTGGCGTCGAGCTCGGCCGCGACGTCAGCGCCACCGATCACGTGCACCGGCTTGCCGAGCGCTTCGAGGGGTTCGACCAGATCGCGTACGGACTCCTGCCCGGTGCACAGGATGACGGTGTCGACATCGAGCACGCGAGCCTCTTCATCGTCCTCACCCTTGCGGAGCGTGATGTGCAGGCCGTCGTCGTCGATGCGGTCGTACGTGACGCCCTTGATCATCTGGACGTCGGAGTCCTTGAGCGTCTGGCGGTGTACCCAGCCGCTGGTCTTGCCAAGACCCTTGCCGAGCTCGGTGTTCTTGCGCTGCAGCAGGAAGACCTCGCGCTTGGGCGGCGCCTTGCGCTTCGTCGCGAGACCTCCGCGTTCGAGCGAAGGATCGGTGACACCCCAGCGTTCCATCCAGTGCTCGATCGTCTCGTCGGTGTCGTGCAGCAGGAACTCCGAGACGTCGAAGCCGATGCCGCCGGCACCCATGACGGCGACCCGCTTGCCGACGGGTGCGCCGTGGCGGATGACGTCCTGGTAGTTCACGACGCTGGGGTGGTCGACCCCGGGAAGTGACGGTATGCGGGGCTCGACACCCGTGGCGATCACGACCTCGTCGAAGGCGGCGAGCTGGTCGACCTCGGCGCGCACCCCGAGGTGCAGCTTGACGCCGGAGATCTCCATGCGGCGCGAGTAGTAGCGGATCGTCTCCTTGAACTCCTCCTTGCCGGGGATCTTGGCGGCCAGCAGGAACTGACCACCAACCTCTGACAGCGACTCGAACAGCTCGATGCTGTGTCCGCGACCGGCGAGCTCGGTGGCTGCTGCAAGGCCGGCCGGGCCGGCACCGACCACGGCGATGCGCTTGGCCTTGCGGGTCGGAGAGAGGATCAGCGTCGTCTCATATCCGGCACGCGGGTTGATCATGCAGCTCGCGCGCTTGTTCTTGAACGTGTGGTCGAGGCACGCCTGGTTGCAGGCGATGCAGGTGTTGATCTCGTCGGCACGGTCCTCTGCCGCCTTGTTGACGAAATGCGGGTCGCTCAGCAGCGGTCTCGCCATCGACACGAGGTCGGCCTGGCCGGAGGCGATGATCTCCTCGGCGATCTCGGGGGTGTTGATGCGGTTGGACGCCACGACGGGGACCGACACCTCGGGCTTGAGCTTGCCGGTGACCCACGCAAACGCACCGCGGGGAACGGACGTGACGATGGTCGGGATGCGTGCCTCGTGCCAGCCGATACCGGTGTTGAGGATCGAGACACCTGCACCTTCGAGCTTCTTGGCGAGCTCGACGGTCTCGTCCCAGCTCTGCGCGTCGTCAACCAGGTCGAGCAGACTCATCCGGTACATCACGATGAAGTCGTCGCCGACGGCTTCACGTACGCGCTCGACGATCTCGACCGGGAAGCGCATCCGGTTCTCGGCGTTGCCGCCCCAGCGATCGGTGCGGTCATTGGTGCGGGCGGTCAGCATCTGGTTGATCAGGTAGCCCTCGGACCCCATGATCTCGACACCGTCGTACCCGGCGCGGCGGGCGAGCACGGCCGACTTGGCGAAGTCGTTGATCGTGTCGTCGACCTCCTTGGTCGACATCGCCTTGGGCTTGCCGAACGGGGTGATCGGCGAGGGCTTGGTCGACGCCGCGCGCTTGAACGGGTGGTAGCCATAACGACCGGCATGCAGGATCTGCATGGCGATCTTGCCGTCATGCTCGTGCACCGCGTCGGTCACGAGACGGTGCTTGTCGGCGAGCTTCTTCGACGTCATCAGCGAGCCGAACGGGAGCAACCAGCCGTGCCGGTTGGGTGCATATCCACCCGTCACCGACAGGGCGACTCCACCCTTGGCGCGCTCGGCGAAGTAGGCAGCCAGCTCCGGCAGGTGCTTGGCCCGGTCTTCGAGGCCGGTGTGCATCGACCCCATGATGACGCGGTTGCGCAGCGTGGTGTGGCCGAGGTCGAGCGGCTCGAGAAGGTGCGGGTACGGGTTGGTCATGCGGTCTCTCCGGTCATGGCGGCAAGGGCTTCTTGCTGGATCTGGGGGAACTGCGCGGCCATGGCGGTGGCCAGGGCGTTGGAGGCCGACAGTGGGCGGACCATCACGGTCAGCTCACTGATCAGCCCGGCGTCGTTCGTACGGATGAGGTCGAGGCCGTTGACGCTGACGCCGTCGACCATGGTCTCGAAGACCAGCGCGGATCCGCGTCCGTCTGCATCAGCGAGCTCGCGGACATACCGGAACTCGGTGAAGACCCGGCCGACGCCCCGCAGGATCGCCGCGACGATCGGCTTGCCCTCATAGGGCTTGAATGCGACGGGACTGCGGAACACGACGTCGTCGGCGAGCAGCTCGCCGACCCCTTCGAAGTCCCCTGCCTCAACGGCAGCGCGAAACGATTTCATTTCATCTCCTGTGGTGGGATGGTCGGGTGATGTCCAAGACGGCGGCGAGGTTCCTGATCGGGGCGGGCTTGTTCAACGTGCTGATCTGGCCGCGCTTCGCAAAGGCGATCGTCGATGACGATCGAGCTTGGGCCGGCGAGCACTGGCACAGCGCCCCTCAGGCGTTCCTCTGGGTTCACGCGGTACTGATCACGACCGCGATCGTGATCGGGCTGGGTGTGCTGGTGATTGGCGTGCGCGCTCATCGTTCGGCTCCGAAGGCCTGAAGGATCTCGTCGCACCAGGCCAGTCCGGTCTGCTCGGCGAGGATGCCGCCGCGGAGCACCATGTACGCGCCGAGCTCGTCAGCGCTCAGCGACGTCGGATCGGGGTAGTGCCGGGCGGCGCTGGCTTCGTAGTAGGCCACCTGCGCAGCATGAGCCTCGCGTCGTACGCGGACATCGGCCAGCACCGCATCGCGGTCACCGAATGCCATGCCGCGGAGCTTGACGGCGAACTCGCTGCGCAGTGGCTCGATCGGCGTCGGCACAGTTGACCAGCGCAGCAGCTCGCCGCGCCCCTCATCGGTGATCGAGTAGACCTTCTTGTCTGGACGGTTGTCCTGAGCGACGAGGTGCGCTTCGACCCACTTGTCGGACTCCATGCGCGCCAGAACCTTGTAGATCTGCTGGTGGCTGGCTTTCCAGAAGTGCCCGATCGAGGCGTCGAAACGGCGCGCGAGGTCGTAGCCCGACGCGGTCTTCTCCGCGAGGGACACCAGGATCGCGTGCTCAAGTGCCATCGGGAGACCGTACTATGCAACGGGTTGCTATGCAACTAGTTGCGTACCGCTGGAGGACGCTAGGATCTGGGCAGCCGATCGTGAGGAAGCGCATGTCCGTAGGAGACGATTCCGGTGCTGAGGACGCTCCGTCCGAGCAGTCGGCGTTCGACCCGACGATCCTCATCGACGTCGCCTCGGCCTACCTCTTCGACGATCCACCGTCCCTGACCCAGACACAGGTGGCAGCGGCGGCCGGCGTGTCCGTCGACACCGCCAACGCGATGTGGCGCCACCTTGGCTTCTCGGCGATCGCTCCCGATGTCGTCGCTTTCACGCCGGCAGATGTGGAGGCGTTGCAGATCGTTCAGCGCCTTCTCGAGCTCGGCATCGTGGACTCGGATCGGATGCCGCAATTCACCCGGTCGATCGGTCGGGCCTTCTCCCGCCTGGCTGACTGGCAGACCCGGCAGCTCCTGGCTTCGCTGTCCGACATGGAAGGGCCTGACGAGCCTCCGCTCGAGGTGCTGACCGAGGTCATCCCGATGGTGGAGCAGGTTCAGGGCTACATCTGGCGCCGGCACCTGCTGGCCACCGCCAGCCGCATGGCGCTCCGCGGTGTGTCCGACGGCACGAGCGCCTCGACGGTGGTCGGCTTCGTCGACATCGTCGGCTATACGTCCCGCAGTCGTCAGATGAGCACGCGTGCGCTGGGCCAGATGGTCGAGTGGTTCGAACGTGTCGTCACCGATCTGGTCGTCGAGCGTGAAGGCCAGGTCGTCAAGACGATCGGCGACGAGGTGCTCTACACGCTCGATGATCCGCTGGCTGCAGCCGAGCTTGGCCTCCTGCTCGTGGAGCGTTCCGCAATCGACGAGCGCTTTCCCGAGGTGCGGGTGGGGATGGCGTACGGACCGGTGCTGGCGCGGCTCGGTGACGTCTTCGGTGCGACGGTGAATTTGGCGTCCCGGCTGACGTCGGTCTCACGACCAAGCAAGGTCCTGATCGATGCGGAGCTGGCGGCCTTGGTGGCCGATCACTCCGAGCAGTACAGGGTCCGCCGCACCCGCCGCACGTCGGTCAAGGGCTTTGAGAACCTCGAGCCGTGGGCGCTCAAGCGCCCGCGGCAGAAGAGCGAATAGCGGAGGACGCCTCCGGCTTCACACCAGCAGCAGCGGCGACCGTCTGCTCGATGACTCGGACGACCAGCTCCGGGTCGTCGACCATTGGGACGTGGCCGCAGTGTGGGAGTGCCACGTGACGCGCTTCGGGCAGGCGCTCCTGCGCGATCGCTGACGAGCTGTAGGGAAGGATCAGGTCGCGCGTGCCCCAGGCGATGGTTGTCGGTACGTCGACCTTCAGCTTGAAGGCATAGCGAATGCCCGACAGGATCGTCCGCTCGAAACCGGTGCAGTGCTTGAGTGCCATCGCGTCGCCATAGACCTGGTCGGCGGTGAACCGCTCGGGGTGGGTGTAGAGCGAGCTGCCGGCGAGCTTGCGCCCCCAGGACTTCTGCGAGACGAATCGCAGCACCCGGTCGGGCGCCATGCTGGTGATGCGCAGCAGGATCAGCAACGCAAACGTCTGGATCTTGTTGACGGCTCCGAAGAATCCAGCCGGGCTCAGCGCGGTGACTGAGCTGACGACTCCGCGTGCGCCGAGCTCCAGGGCGATTGCGCCGCCCAGCGAGTTGCCCACGACGTGTGGCTTGTCGACACCCCAGGCCGCGAAGTTGTCGGTGATGTTGTCGACGGCATTGGACATGTTGTAGCCCACGCCCTCGGGATAGGCGGCGGATTCGCCGAATCCGGCGAGGTCGACGGCGATCACGTCATACGACTTCGCGAGGCTCTCGAAGATCGGATCCCAGGCCTGACGGCGGTGTCCGATGCCGTGGATCAGCACGACGGGCTCGCCCGAGCCCTTGCGGTTGTAGACCAGTTCGGAGTGCATGAGTGCCTTTCACGGGTGATCAAGAACGTGACAGTCATAGTGACACATCCGCGTACCGACGGTATGCGACGTGGCTCACTTGAACCGTGACAGTACAACTGTCACAATCACGCAGTGACTTCAACTGAGCGGACCGGCCCACTCGCGGGCGTACGCGTTGTCGAGCTCGTTGGCATCGGGCCGGGCCCGTTCGCCGGCATGCTGCTCGCCGACCTTGGCGCGGATGTCATCCGTGTCGATCGCCCCGGCGGCAATGCCCTGCAGGTGTCGGTGCCGGAGAAGGACATCCTCAGTCGCGGCCGACCGTCCGTGGCCGTCAACATCAAGGACCCGCGAGGCGTCGAGGTCGTGCTCGACCTCGTGGAGAAGGCCGACGTGCTGATCGAGGGATTCCGTCCCGGGGTCACCGAGCGCCTCGGCCTCGGACCCGAGCAGTGCTTCGCCCGCAACCCGCAGCTCGTCTACGGTCGGATGACCGGTTGGGGGCAGGACGGACCGCTCGCCCACACTGCCGGCCACGACATCAACTACATCTCGGTGGCGGGAGCGCTGGACACGATCGGCCGGGCCGGCGGCCCACCGCAGATCCCCCTCAACCTGCTCGGCGACTTCGCCGGCGGCTCGATGTACCTGGTCACCGGGGTGTTGGCCGCGCTGGTTCATGCGCGGGCCGGCGGCAAGGGGCAGGTCGTCGATGCCGCGATCACCGATGGAGTCGCCCACCTGCTCGCCATGCCGATCGGGATGATGCAGGTGGGCTCGTGGAACGCAGATCGCGGCACCAACCTGCTCGACTCCGGTGCACCGTTCTACGACGTTTATGAGACCTCGGATGGTCGCTGGATGTCGGTCGGCGGGCTAGAGCCTCAGTTCTATGCCGCGATGGAGCAGGTGCTCCAGACGGCCGTGCCGGGCATCGAAGCCCTCCCCGACCGCTATGACCTGACCCAGTGGTCGGCGCTGCGCAAGGCGTTCGCGGAGGCGTTCCGGACCAAGTCCCAGGCCGAGTGGACCGAGCTGTTCGACGGCACCGATGCCTGTGTCGCGCCGGTCGTACCGATCGACGAGGCTGCCCAGCACCCGCACAACGCGGCCCGCGGCACGTACGTCGAGCATGACGGTCTCATGCAGCCGGCGCCGGCGCCACGCTTCTCGGGCACTCCCGCGACACTCACCACCGCGCCCGTCAGGGCCGGCACCAACACCACCGAGGCCCTCACGGCCTGGGGCATCAAAGACATCGAATCACTGCTTGCCGACGGCGTCGCCGTTCAGGCCGACTGACCACCCATCACTGAAGAGGCACCCATGAAGCGCACCATTTTCGAAGCCGACCACGACGCGTTCCGCGACACCGTCCGCAACTTCTGCGAGAAGGAGATTGCCCCGCACCACGAACAGTGGGAAAAGGACTCGATCGTCCCCCGGGACGTGTGGACCAAGGCCGGCGAGCTCGGCCTGCTCGGTTTCATGATGCCCGAGGAGTACGGCGGAGGCGGCATGCACGACTTCCGGTTCAACGCCGTCCTGCAGGAGGAGATCACCAAGGTCGGCGGCAGTGGTGTCGGCTTCGCGATCCAGACCGACCTCGTCTCGGGCTACCTGCTGAAGTACTGCAACGACGAGCAGAAGGCGCGCTGGTTCCCGACGTTCTGCTCCGGCGAGATGATCACCGCGATCGCGATGACCGAGCCCGGCACCGGCTCGGACCTGCAGGGCATCCAGACCTCCGCGGTCAAGGATGGCGACGAGTACGTCATCAACGGCTCCAAGACGTTCATCACCAACGGCATCAACGCCGACTTCGTGATCGTGGTCTGCAAGACCGATCCGGAGGCCGGCGCGATGGGCTTCTCATTGATCGTGGTCGAGCGCGGCGCCGAAGGATTCGAGCGCGGTCGCAACCTCGACAAGATCGGCCTCAAGGCCCAGGACACAGCCGAGCTGTTCTTCGACAATGTCCGCGTGCCCACGTCCAACTTGTTGGGCGAGGAAGGTCAGGGCTTCATCTATCTGATGGAGAACCTGCCCCAGGAGCGCATGACGATCTCGGTCGTGGCTGCAGCAGCCTGCCGTCAGATGATCGACATGACAGTGGACTACGTGAAGGAGCGCAAGGCATTCGGCAAGCCGATCGGTTCGTTCCAGAACACCCGCTTCACCCTGGCCGAGCTCCAGACCGAGCAGCAGATCGCCCAGGTGTTCGTCGACCGTTCGATCACCGAGCTCAACGCCGGCACGCTGACGGTCTCCGAGGCGGCGATGGGCAAGTGGTGGACGACTGAGCTGCAGAAGAAGACCGCCGACACGTGCTTGCAGTTGTTCGGCGGCTACGGCTACATGAGCGAGTACCCGATCTCAAAGGCCTACCTCGACACCCGCATCCAGACGATCTACGGCGGCACGACCGAGATCATGAAGGAGATCATCGGCCGCGACATGGGCCTGTAGACGCAGGCTGAGCCAACGCGCGACGCCCCGGGCGGCGACGCGTCCGGCCCGGTTGGCTCCGATCGTGCTGGCCGACGGCCCGTAGCCCACCAGCTGAATGCGTGGATCTGCGACGGCGGTCGTCCCGTCGAGCTGGATGCCGCCGCGGGGGCTGCGCAGGTGCAGCGGTGCGAGGTGGTCGGTCGCCGGCCGGAAACCCGTTGCCCACAAGATGACGTCGACCTGCTCGAACGTGCCGTCGGCCCAACGGGCCCCGTCGGGTTCGATCCGCGCAAACATCGGTCGGCGCTCGTACGCCCCCAGCCGCTCGGCCTCACGCTCCTGCTCGCGGAGCATCAGACCGGTGACGCTGACGACGCTGCGCGGCGGGAGCCCCTGCCGTACGCGCTCCTCGACCTTGGCGACGACCTCACGTCCTATCTCGGCGCTGAACTGGCCCGTGCGCCACACCGGCTCGCGGCGCGTGACCCAGATCGTGTCGGTGATGGGCCGGATTGCTCCGAGGAATTGCACGGCCGAAGCGCCGCCGCCCACGACCATCACGCGCTTCCCGTGAAAGTGCCCGGGTCCCGGGTAGTCGACGGTGTGCAGCTGCTCGCCGACAAACGTCTCGGCGCCCGGGTAGTAGGGGATGAACGGGTGGCTCCAGGTGCCGGTCGCGCTGACGATGGTGTGCGTGATCCATTCGCGGTCGTCCGCCTCGACCTGGAGCAGGCCGTCGACATCGCGCACCGCTCGGACCCGGACCGGCCGGATCACGGGCAGCTCGAGCGCCGCCTCGTAGGACGAGAAGTAGTCCGGCACGAACTCGTTGGCGCGGGCGGAGTCGGCCGCGGCCGGAATGGGCACCCCTGGAAGATCGGCGACGCGGTGAACGTCGTGCATCGTCAGCGCATCCCACCGGTGCTGCCAGGCGCCCCCCGGCCTCGGGTTGGCGTCGAGCACGACGTGAGGGATGCCGCGTTTGGTCAGGTGGTACGACGACGACAGTCCGGCCTGTCCCGCGCCGATGACCACCGAGTCGAGGATTTCCACGCCGATTTCAACCAAGATCGGGGGTGCAGAAATTCCCACGATCGCGGGTCGAGAGCTCAGCTCCGGCGGCGGATCGTCTCCCGCTTGGCCTCGTCGACAGCCGTCTCGTAGGCGGTCACCAGTGCGGCGATGGTCAGTGGCTTGAACCGCTCGATCATGGTGGTGATCGCCTCCGGCGGTTGGCCTGAAGACTTCAGATGGGGCCACACCGTCGTACGGAACAGCTCGGTGAGCTCCGACGCCATCGCCTGACCGTGCTCGGTGATGATGCGCCGCGACGCCAACGCGGCCTCGGTCGGCAGGCCGACATCGAGGAACTGCACGCCGACCGCCAGATGTGCCGGGGCCACCTGGAAGACGTCCTCGACCGGAGTCGGCTCGATCACGCCGAGGGCGACCAACAGCTCAAGATCGTCGTCCGACAGCTCACGTCCCGTTCGCTTGACGAGCTCGGGTCGGGTGACGGTCTCTGGGAGGTCGGGCATCCACGGCGCCAGCAGTGTCCGGTGGAGCGCGACCTGTTCGGGCGTCGCATCGCCGGGGATGTTCTCCAGGTAACCCTCGATCGCTGACAACGTGAAGCCATGGGCTTGTAGTTCACGTACGAGCTCGAGTCGCGCCAGATGGTCGGGGCCGTAGTAGCCGTTGCGACCCTCGCGCCGTGGCGGAGGAATGAGTCCGCGGCCCGCATAGAACCGCACGGTGCGCACAGTCATCCCGACCCGCGAGGCGAGCTGCTCGACGCTGAGGGTCTCGACCGGAGCAGGAGTCATGCTCCCGAGACTATGGCAAACCCCTGCGAGGTGACGTGAGCCACAGCACCAGGCGGTTGGACAATGACAGTGATGGTGTCACAATCGTTGGTACGTCACTGAGTGACGCGTAATCCACATGCTCACTGCGAGTTCACTGCGAGGACACTTCATGACTGAGGCATTCGTCTACGACGCCATCCGCACCCCACGTGGTCGCGGCAAGAAGACCGGCTCACTGCACGAGGTCAAGCCGATCACGCTGATCACCGGCCTGATCGATGAGATCCAGAAGCGCAACCCCACCCTCGACCCCAACGGAGTCGACGACCTCGTCCTCGGCGTCGTCTCGCCGGTCGGTGACCAGGGCGGCGACATCGCCAAGACAGCCGCCCTCGCGGCGGGTCTGCCCGACACCGTCGCCGGTGTCCAGCTCAACCGCTTCTGCGCCTCGGGCCTCGAAGCCGTCAACCAGGCCGCAGGGCGCATCCGCTCCGGTTGGGAAGACCTGATCTTCGCCGGTGGCGTCGAGTCGATGAGCCGCGTACCGATGGGCACCGACGGCGGCGCCTGGGCCATGGACCCGCGTACGGCGTTCGACACCGCATTCGTGCCGCAGGGCATTGGCGCCGACCTGATCGCCACGATCGAGGGCTACAGCCGCACTGACGTCGACACGTTCGCCGCCGAGTCGCAGGCTCGTGCCGCCAAGGCGATCGCCAACGGCTACTTCTCCAAGTCGGTCATCCCGGTCGTTGACGCAAACGGTCTGACGATCCTCGACCACGACGAGTTCGTCCGTGAAGGCACGACGGCCGAGAGCCTCGCCGGTCTGCCGGCGTCCTTCGCCGGGATCGGTGAGATGGGCGGATTCGACTCCGTCGCCCTCGAGAAGTACCACAACATCGAGCGCATCAACCACGTCCACCACGCAGGCAACTCCTCGGGCATCGTCGACGGCGCGGCACTCGTGGCCATCGGCAGCGAGGCAGCCGGCCAGCGCCATGGACTCACCCCGCGTGCCCGCATCGTCTCCGCGGCCGTCTCGGGCGCAGATCCGACGATCATGCTGACCGGTCCGGCCCCCGCCTGCCGCAAGGCACTCGACAAAGCCGGCCTGACGGTCGACGACATCGACCTGCTCGAGATCAACGAGGCCTTTGCCGCGGTGGCGATGCGCCTGATGAAGGATCTCGACTTCCCGCACGAACGGACCAACGTCAACGGTGGCGCGATCGCGATGGGTCACCCGCTGGGTGCCACCGGCGCGATGATCCTCGGCACCCTCATCGACGAGCTCGAGCGTCGCGATCTGCGCTATGGCCTGGCGACGCTCTGCGTCGGCGGCGGCATGGGCATCGCGACCATCGTTGAACGAATCTGAATCGGACAAGGAACCCATACATGACCAGCACCACTGACGCCGTCCGCTATGAAGTAGTCGACGGCATTGCCCACCTGATCCTTGACGATCCCAACCAGAGCGCCAACACGATGAACCCGGCGTACCGCGACGCGATGGGTCGGGCCGTCGATCAGCTCGCTGCCGACGTCGCCGCCAACCCGGATGCCATCAAGGGCGCCATCGTCTCGTCGGCCAAGTCGACATTCTTCGCCGGAGGTGACCTCAAGCTGATGACGCAGGCCACGCCTGCCGACGCTCCGGACATCTTCGAGAACGTCGAGTCCATCAAGGCAACGCTGCGCAAGCTCGAGACGGTCGGCAAGCCGGTCGTCGCGGCGATCAATGGCGCTGCCCTCGGTGGCGGCCTCGAGATCACCCTCGCGTGCCATCACCGCATCGCGGCCGAAGGCGGATATGAGCTCGGACTGCCCGAAGCAACGCTGGGCCTGCTGCCCGGTGGCGGAGGCGTGACCCGGTTGACCCGCATGTTCGGTCTGCAGACGGCGCTCATGGAGCACCTGCTTCAGGGACAGCGTCGTCGTCCGGCGCAGGCCCTCGAGGCCGGCATCGTCGACGAGCTCGTCGCCACGCGGGACGAGCTCATCCCGGCCGCTACGGCCTGGATCGAAGCCAATGCGGGCAACGAAGAAGCAGCCAGCCAGCCGTGGGACCGCAAGGGCTACCGGATGCCCGGTGGCACCCCGTCGAGCCCCAAGCTCGCCGCGTTCCTGCCGGCGTTCCCCTCCAACCTGCGCAAGCAGGTCAAGGGCGCTGACTTCAAGGCACCGCGCAACATCATGGCCGCTGCCGTCGAAGGGGCGCAGGTCGACTTCGACACCGCCTCGCGCATCGAGTCGCGCTACCTCGTCGAGCTCGTCGTCGGTCAGCAGTTCAAGAACATGACGCAGGCGTTCTTCTTCGACCTGGGTGCCATCAATGCGGGCAGCTCGCGGCCCAAGGGCATCGAGAAGAAGAAGTTCACCAAGGTTGCGGTTCTCGGCGCCGGCATGATGGGCGCGGGCATCGCGTATGTCTCGGCCAAGGCCGGCATGGAGGTCGTGCTCAAGGACGTCAGCCTGGAAGCCGCCGAGAAGGGCAAGGCCTACAGCGCCAACATCCTCGACAAGGCGATCGCCAAGGGTCGTTCGACCGAGGAGAAGAAGGCGGCATTCCTCGCCAAGATCACGCCGACCGACGACTACGCCGACCTCAAGGGCTGCGACATCGTGGTCGAGGCGGTCTTCGAGTCGCCTGAGCTCAAGCACTCGGTGTTCGCCGAGCTCGAGCCGATCGTCAACCCCGATGCGCTGTTGGGCTCCAACACGTCGACGCTGCCCATCACGGGCCTCGCCGAGGGTGTCACGCGTCCGGCCAACTTCATCGGCATCCACTTCTTCTCGCCGGTCGACAAGATGCCGCTGGTGGAGATCATCGCCGGTGAGAAGACTGACGACGAGACCATCGCGCACGCGCTCGACTACGTGCAGGCGATCAAGAAGACGCCGATCGTGGTCAACGACAGCCGTGGCTTCTTCACCAGCCGCGTCATCGGTCAGTTCATCAACGAGGGTCTTGGCATGCTCACCGAGGGTGTGAGCCCGACGACGATCGACCGGGCCGCCACGCAGTCGGGCTTCCCGACCGGTGTGGTGCAGCTCAGCGATGAACTCAACCTCGAGCTGATGAAGAAGATCCGCGTCGCCTCCAAGGCAGCCGTCGAGGCTGAGGGCGGCACGTGGGTCAAGTCGCCATCCGAAGACGTCATCGACAAGATGATCGAGCTGGGTCGCAACGGCAAGGTCGTCGGCAAGGGCTTCTTCGAGTACGACGAAGCCGGCAAGCGTGCGGGCCTGTGGGACGGCCTGGCCGAGCACTTCCCGGTTGCCGCCGAGCAGCCTGATTTCCAGGATCTCAAGGATCGTCTGGTGTTCTCCATGTCGCTGGACACGGTGCGTTGCCTCGAAGAGGGCGTGCTGCGGACGGTGCCGGATGCCAACATCGGCTCGATCTTTGGCATCGGCTTCCCGCCGCAGCACGGTGGAGCGCTGCAGTACATCAACGGCTACGAGGCTCCCGATGGCCGGATCGGCATCGAAGCGTTCACCGAGCGCGCCCAGGAGCTCGCCGCGAAGTATGGCGAGCGCTTCGAACCGCCGGCACTGCTGCTGGACAAGGCCAAGAACGGCGAGAAGTTTGCCTGAGGCCGATCACGACTGAGCACTGACAGAACGACCCGCGATTGATCGCGGGTCGTTCTGTTTTGTCGGCTCGCGATACATCAAACCTGGATGGCACCACCGACACTAGTTTTTCGCTGCGATCACAGTCTGGAAAGGTTGATCGGCTGGCCGTCCTTGGGGAACGGCAGTGAGTGGTAGTTCATCGGCGCGCGGTAGTCAGGGTCGACGGTCCACGAGTAGTTGCGCAGCAGGTGGTGCATCACGGTCTTGACCTCGGCGCCGGCGAAAAACATGCCCAGGCACTTGTGCACGCCACCGCCGAAGGGCTCCCAGGCGTGGCGATGCACCTTGTCATCGCGGCGGTCCTCGGCGAACCTCTCCGGATCAAACCGTTCCGGATCCGGCCACAGCTCTTCCATGTGGTGCGACAGGTGCATCATCACCGCGACCAATCGGCCGGCCGGAATTCGGTGGCCCAGCACCTCGGTCTCCTTGACGGTCCTGCGGGCCAGGACTGGTACGGGCGGCACCAGTCGCAGGCACTCCTTCATCACCAGGTCGATCGAGGTCAGGCCATCGAGCTCGGCAAGGGTGGGGTTCTCGGGCAGTGCCATGGCTTCGTCGCGGCATCGCTGCTGCCACTCGGGATGTTGACCGAGGCGTTGCAACATTCCGGACACGGTGATGGTCGTGGTGTCGTGGGCCGCCATGAGCAGGAAGATCATGTGGTTGACGATGTCGGCGTCTGAGAACCGTTCGCCGTCCTCATCGGTCACCTGGCACAGCACCGAGAACAGGTCGGAGCCCGGGTTGGCGCGTTTGGCGGCCAGATGCCTGCCGAAGAAGTCCTCGAGCAATGCCCTGCCTCGGATCGCTCTCCCCCAGCGGGTGCCGGGGATGTTGATCCGTACGAGGGCCGTGGCGGACTGGACGCAGTCGATGAACGCCTGGTTGACCCGGGCCAGCTCATCGGGTGAGGCCAGGTCAGCACCACCCATGAACACGGTGGTGGCGAGATCAAGGGTCAGCTCCTTGAGCGCGGGGTAGGCGCGGAAGTCGGTGCTGGGCTGCCACTCGTCGAGGCCGGCGGCGGCGGCCGACTGCAGGGCGTCGGTGTAGCGCTCGAGGTGATCGCGGGTGAATGCGGATTGCATGATGCGCCGATGCCGGTGGTGCTCCTCGAAGTCCAGGAGCATCAAGCCGCGATCGAAGAATGGACCTATCAGGTAGCCCCAGCCCTCACCGCTGGAAAACGCCTTGTCGCGGTTGCGCAGAGGGACTTCGCACGCGTCGGGGCCGAGCAACACGGTCCAGCGCTTGCCGATGAAGTCGATGTCCGACACCGGTCCGTAGGTGTCGTACTGCTCGCGCATCATGCTGAACGGATCGCGGATGTACGCGAGGGTGCTCCCGACGTACGGCAGCCCGCGGCGGCGGGGCGGGCTGATCAAGGCGTTGACGGTGTTCATGGGAGCCCCTCGTGTGGTCTGGATCGCACTGTCATCTTGATTCAGACAGGACGCTCTGTCAATATGAGGTGTGGCAGTCAAAGAAGGCATGTACCGCGGGGTCAGCGCGACCGAGCGCAAGGTCGCCCGTCGTGTCGGCTTGCTCGACGCGACTCTTGAGGTCTGGGGCCGTGACGGTGGGCTCCCGCTCACCATGACTCGCGTGTGCGCCGAAGCGGGGCTCACCGAGCGCTACTTCTACGAGAGCTTCGCGAGTCTTGGCGAGGCGCAGATCGCCGTCATGGAGCGCATTGCCGACGAGATCGCGGAGCGGACCGTCGAAGCACTCGGCACGACCGACGGAGGGCCCACCGAGCGAGTCAGGGCTGCCCTCGGGGCATTCGTACAGATCCTCACCGACGATCCACGAAAGGGCCGCGTCGCCATCGTCGAGTCGGCGAGCAGCGACACACTGCGCCCTCGTCGGTCTGCGTTGTTGCGCCAGTTCGTCGAGCTTGCGGCCCGTGAGGCGCGAGCGCTCTATGGGCCGCAGGCGTGGAGTGAAGCCGAGGGCCGGCTGGCGGCAACGATGTTCATCGGCGGCGTCGCCGAGCTGGTGACGACCTGGCTGGAGGGAGCGCTGGAGGCTTCGCCCGACGACATCGTCGAAGCTGCCACGCATCACTTCACGGCGACCGCCCATCGCTAGCAGGCGGTCAGTCGGGTTAGCGTCGAGACATGACTCCCGCTGACACCGAACGATCCGTTGAGCTGACCCGCCTTGGCAAAGCGAGATTCAGGGCGACGAACGGACGCGGCGGGACTCTCGACTTCGGCGAGGGCAAGGACGCCGACTTCACCCCGGTCGAGCTGCTGCTGGTCGCCATCGCGGGATGCAGCGCGATCGACATCGACTACCTCGTCGGCAAGCGTGTCCAGCCGGACGCATTCGACGTCTCCGTGCGCGCCCACAAGATCCGCGACGAGCTGGGGAACCGGCTGACCGACATCAAGGCGACGTTCGACGTGTCCTTCCCCGACGGAGCTGACGGTGAGCATGCCCGCGACATCCTGCCCCGCGCGGTGGCGCAGTCGCATGATCGGCTGTGTACCGTCGCCCGCACGGTCATCGTCGGCACCCCCGTCGAGTCGGCCCTCGCCGACTAGCGCGACTCGAGCTCCTCGGCTGCCTTCGCGATGTTCTTCTGCATCGATCCGAAGATGATCCCGTGGAACGGATAGATCGACCACCAGTAGAGGTGCCCGAACAGTCCTCGTGGGTGGAACAGGGCCCGGTGATGGAATGTCGTGGTGCCGCCCTCAGTGGAGCCGACCTGCAGCTCCAGCCAGGCGAGACCGGGAAGCTTCATCTCGGCCCGCAGGCGTACGAACGACTTGTCGTCTGACTCCTCGACGCGCCAGAAGTCGACCGCGTCGCCGACGACGAGATCCTTGGGATTGCGGCGGCCGCGTCGCAAGCCGGGTCCACCGACCATGCGGTCGAGCAGCCCTCGTACGCGCCAGGCGAGCGCCCAGGAGTACCAGCCGCTCTTGCCACCGATGCCTTCGATGACGGTCCACAGGTGCTCGGGACTCGCTCGAACCTCGCGGGTGCGCTCGTCCTTGTAGAGCGATCCGCCGGCCCACTCGGGATCGGTCGGTAGGCCTTCTGAGGGGGCACCGGCAGTGGCCGCTGAAGACCAGGACGTCGGCACGTCAAGGTTTTGGATCTTGGTGAGGGCGAGCTCGACCGATTCGTCGAAGCCGAGCAGACCTTCGGGCGGATCGGGGACGTACGTCGAGATGTCGTGCTCCGCGGCAACGACCTCGTTGCGCAGTGACTCGACGAGGGGGCGAGCCAGGCCCGCCGGCACAGGCGTGATGAGTCCGACCCAGTGACTCGACAGGCTCGGACTCAGCACCGGCACGGGGAAGACGCGTCGCTTGGGCAGTCCGGCCACTGCGGCATATCGCTGCATCATGTCGAAGTACGTCAGAACGTCCGGGCCGCCGATGTCGAACCGGCGGTTGATGTCACCGGGCAGGTCAGCGCTGCCGACCAGATATCGAAGAACGTCCCGGATCGCAATCGGTTGGATGCGCGTGCTGACCCACTTGGGGGTGACCATCACCGGCAAGCGCTCGGTGAGATAGCGCAGCATCTCAAATGATGCTGAACCCGATCCGATGACGACGCCGGCCTGGAGGACCGCGGTCGGAACGCCCGACGCCAACAGCACGTCGCCGACCTCCTTGCGTGACTCCAGATGTGGCGAGAGCTCTTCGCCCTCGGGGATCATGCCGCCGAGATAGACGATGCGGCGTACGCCTGCCCGCTTGGCCTCGTCGGCGAAGGTCGCCGCCATCGTGCGCTCGGTGCCGCCGAAGTCGTCGCCGGTGCCGATCGAGTGGAGCAGGTAATAGACGACGTCCATACCTTCGATGGCAGATCGAACGTGATCGCTGACTGAAGCATCGCCTTGAACGATCTCGACATCGGCCGACCACGCGTGGGCCTGGGCCTTGCGCTCGTCGCGCACCATGACGCGCACGTCATGCCCGGCGTTGACGAGCTCGGGGACGAGACGTCCGCCGACGTAGCCGGTGGCACCAGTGACAAGACTGCGTATGGGGTTCACCCGATGAGTCAACGCCCTTTGTGGGTCACCCGCCACTCAAGTCCGTCAGATTCACGACTTTCCGTCGAATGCCGCCTGCAGATCCTGGATCGACAGCTTCTGCATCTGCATCATGGCGGCCTGCGCGCGTCCGGCCGCTTGGCGGTCGGGGTCGCCGAGCAGCCGGTGAAGTCGGGTGGGCACGATCTGCCACGACAGACCGAAAGCGTCGACGAGCCAACCACACATCGTCAGGCGCCCGCCGCCCTCGAGCAGCGCGGCCGTGATGGTGTCGATCTCTTCCTGGGTCTCGACACTGACGGCCAGCGAGAAGGCGTCCGACAGCTGATGGTCGGGTCCGCCGTTCATGAGTGTTAGCCGCTGGCCCTGCAGGCTGATCTCGCCGATGAAGAGGGCGCCGTCTGAGTGGCGTTGCTCGGAGATGAGCTCGGCGGTGTCGAACACCTCGAGATAGCGAGTGATTGCGGCCTCGGCGTTGTCGTCGAACCACAGGAATGGGGTGACGGTGATGTGACTGGTCATGTCGGGTCTCCTTCGTTGGCTGTGCTGTTACGCAGGTGTGCGGGTGTTGCGAGCAGGGCGTCGAGCTTGTAGAGCGACTGGGTCCAGCCGACCGTCGCGTTCTCCTGCATCTGCTCGGGCATCGGTCCTTGGTTGAGTTCAAGGCGAGTGCCCTCGCCCTCGGGGATGAGCTCGATCGACAGCGTCATGCGGGTGCCATCCGGAAGCCCGGGGAAGCCGTTCGAGAGCTGGTACCCGACGAGCAGCTGGTTCTCGACCACCTCGGTGAACGTGGTGTCGATCGGCTCGCGCCACTCCGGGTCGTCCTTGCCGACCATCGTCATCCGCCAGTGGCCACCGACCGTCGCATCCACCGACACGGTGTCGAGCGGCACGGTGAACATCAGCGGTCCGAACCATTGCGCGAGCTGCTCAGGATCGGTGAACGCTCGGTAGACGAGTTCCGGCGGCGCATCGAAGTATCGCGAGATGTTGACCTCGTACGTCTTGTCAGTCATCGGTGTCCTCCGGTGCCTGCTTCATCGAGGCAAGGTGGGCGTCGAGGCGGTCGAAGCGCTCGTCCCACAGGTGGTTGAGGTGCTCCATCCAGGTGGTCGCCTCCTTGAGCGGCTCAGCGCGCAGGCTGCTCGTGCGCCACTGTGCCTGCCGGTCGCGGGCGATCAGGCCGGCACCCTCGAGCACCTTGAGGTGCCGCGAGATCGCCGGGAGGCTGATCGGGAACGGCTCCGCGAGCTGGGTGACGGTCGCGTCACTCTCGCCGAGTCGGGCCAGGATGTCGCGTCGGGTCGGATCGGCGAGTGCCGAGAACACCTTGCTGAGCTGGTCAGTTGCCATCCACTTAACGTAGGCGTTAATTAACCAACTCGTCAAGTAGTGTTTCTAGTGCATCTTGAGGGAAGGGTCGTGCGGACCCTTGGGCTCGACCCAGAAGTCGAGCGCGAGCTGCTCCTCGGTGCCGCCGTTGAGGTAGATCGAGAAGTCGGTGACGCCGGCGTCCTCCAGCACGTCATCGTCGATCAGGAACTGACCGGTGTATTCACGGCTCGGCTTGATCAGCATCTCGTAGGCGGCATCGGCCATGATCGCGGGCGTCCGCGAGTGGCTGGCGAGCTCGGCACCGACGACGTTGCGTACGGCGGCGGTGTCGATCGCAGTGCGGGGCCACAGCGAGTTGCAGGCGATGCCGTAGTCGGCGAGCTCGACGCTCAGGCCGAGGGTCACCAGACTCATGCCGTACTTCGCCATCGTGTACGCGGTGTGCTGCGTGAACCACTTGGGGTCAAGGCTGATGGGTGGTGACAATGTCAGGATGTGTGGGTTGTCTGACTGCTTGAGCCACTCGATCGACAGCTTCGACAACAGGAACGAGCCGCGGGCGTTGATGTCGTTCATGAGGTCGTACTTCTTCATCGACACCTCCTCGGTCGTGGAGAGGTCGATGGCGCTGGCGTTGTTGACGACGATGTCGATGCCGCCGAACTCCTCGGCGGTCTTGGCGACCGCCTCGGCCACGAATGCGTCATCGCGCACGTCGCCGACCAGCGGGAGCGCCTTGCCACCGGCGGCCTCGATCGCGGCGGCGGCGGTGTAGATCGTGCCGGGAAGCTTGGGGTGCGGCTCGGTGGTCTTGGCAAGAAGGGCGACGTTGGCGCCGTCCTGGGCCGCGCGCACGGCGATGGCCTCGCCGATTCCGCGGCTGCCGCCGGACATGATGATCGTCTTGCCTGCAAGTGACATGGCTTCGATCTTGCCGTGGACATCACTTACAGTCAATACTGACGGTAAGTGAGAAAGGTTCACATGAGCTCGGAGCATCCTGACTGGTTCACCCACGCGCTGGACCAGCCGTACGAAAGTCGCGAGGAAGATGTCGACGGCGTGCGGATCACCTATCGAGCCTGGGGCAAGAGTGGAGCCGCGCCGGTGGTGCTGGTGCACGGCGGCGCCGCGCACGCTGGGTGGTGGGACTTCACCGCGCCCTACCTGGCGGCCGATCACCGGGTGATCGCGATCGATCTCTCGGGACACGGTGACAGTGATCGGCGCGAGTCCTACTCGCTGGCGACCTGGGCCTCAGAGGTGCTCGCCGTGGCCGCCGCGGAGTCCGATCAGAAACCCGTCGTGTTCGGGCACAGCATGGGAGGCTTCGTCGCGCTGACTGCAGGGCGCGACCACGGACACGCACTTCGTGGTGTCGCGGCCATCGACTCACCCGTGCGGGAGCTGTCGGCCGAGGCCAGGGCGTGGATCGCCGATGGCGGACACGGCGACATTCCGGGCAACAAGGTCTATCCCGACCGGGAGACGATTCTGAGCCGGTTCAGGACCTTGCCCGAGGACACCTCGACGTTGTCGTTCGTCAAGAACCACATCGCTGCCGGCTCGATCACCCAGGTCGGCGACGGCTGGACCTGGAAGTTCGACCCGCACATCTTCCTGAGCTCACGGATGGAGCCTGAGGAGCTCGCAGCCATCGACTGCGCCGTTGCGCTCATCCGCGGAGAGCGGGGGATGGCGACGACGGACATCACCGATCTGGTCGCCGAACGGCTCGGCGGGCACGTACCCGTCACACTGATCCCCGACGCCGGTCACCACATCATGCTCGACCAGCCCATCGCGCTCATCGCGGTGCTGCAGACCCTGCTCGGCCAATGGAGGCAGAAGTGACCGACTCAGTTCTCATCGACACCGTTGACGGTGTCCTCACGATCACCTGGAACGAGCCCGATCGGCTCAACGCGCTCACCGCCGACATGCTCAACGCGGCCGCCGAGTCGATCGAGGACGCACCCGAAGACACGCGCCTGGTGGTGATCACCGGAACGGGGCGAGCATTCAGCTCAGGCGCCGCGCTGGGCGCCGACTTCGACGGCACGGCAACGCTCGATGGTGCCAATCGACTCGTCCGGGCGATGACGCGTTCACCACTGCCGGTGATCAGTGCGGTCAACGGCATCGCCGCCGGTGTCGGCTGCTCGATCGCGATTGCCGCCGACATCACGCTCGCCAAGAGCTCGGGCTACTTCCTGCTCGCCTTCGTCAACATCGGGCTGATGCCAGATGGCGGTGCAACCGAGCTGGTCGCGGCATCCGTGGGCCGAGCCCGCGCCAACCGCATGGCGATGCTGGGTGAAAAGCTCGCTGCGGACGACGCCGCCGACATTGGCCTGATCTACAAGTCGCTCGGTGACGACGACTACGACGCCGAGCTCGCGAGGCTCATCGGCAAGCTCGGCGGTGGGCCGACCAAGGCGCTGTCGGCAATGAAGAAGGTCATCACCGCCAACACGCTGCCGCGCCTCGATGCTGCGCTGGACGCCGAGCTCGAGGGCCAGGTGGCGTTGTTCTCGACCGCCGACGCGTTCGAGGGTGGCACGGCATTTCTCGAGAAGCGCCCTGCGGCGTTCACGGGTGCATGACATGAACGAGGACTTTGCAACGCTTGATCGCCTGCTGACCAACCGCCGGAGCTGTCGCGGATTCACCGACGAGCAGGTGCCGCGCGATGTCATCGAGCAGCTGCTCGGTGCGGCCCAGCGCACGGCTTCGTGGTGCAACACTCAGCCGTGGCAGGTCGTGATCACGTCCGGAGACGCGACGGTCAAGCTGCGCGATGCGTTGCTCTCATCGCCCGATGGCTACGGCACCGACTTCGACTTCCCCACCGCATACACGGGTGTCTACGACGAGCGGCGCAAGGACGTCGGCTGGCAGCTGTACGAAGCCGTGGGAGTGACGCGCGGCGACCGTGAGGCCTCAGCACGCGAGATGCTCCGCAACTATGAGTTCTTCGGCGCCCCGCACGCCGCGATCATCACGACCGAGGCGGACCTCGGCGTCTACGGGGCGATCGACTGCGGCTTGTATGTCGATTCATTCCTGCTCGCCGCCGAGGCGCTGGGGCTGGGGACCTGCGCCCAGGCTGCGCTGGCGATGAGGTCGGAGTTCCTGCGCGACTGGTTCGACCTGCCGGACACCCGCAAGGTGGTGTGCGCCATCGCGTTCGGCTATCCCGATCCCGAGCACCCGTCGGCCAACTTCATGTCGCGCCGAGCACCCGTCACGGACGCCGCAACGTTCGTCGACTGACGCGGTCAGCCGCGGAGGGCGCCGACGCCGAGGACGGCGGCGAGGCCCAGTGCACTGCGCGGGTGATAGGCCGACGTCCACAGTCCGCCGTGGGCGGCGTTGTTGGCCTCGTCCTGCCAGGGCTCTGCCAGCGGAGCTGCTCCTGCCCTGAGGTCGTGCACGAGCAGCGCGGCCATGAGCGTGTTGCTCGTCGCGGGGTCGAAGACCTCGACGCCGAATCGGTGCGCGCCGGCGTACGCGGCGGCCAAGGCCTTGTTCTTGACGACAGATCGCGTACGGGTCGCCGGGGCGACATTCATCGAGACCGTCGATCCCTCATGTCGAGCCGTCGTAGCGCGCCAGCGCTGCAGCCGCTTGGCGAGTGCGTAGTTGGGTCCCTGCTGGGGCACGAGCGCATCACAGATGCCGGGCGCGGCGCCCGGTGGATAGTTGCGCTGCAGCAGGCGACCGCCACTCGCGAACCGCAGCGGGGTGCGGAGCACCTTGGACACGCTCCGCGAGGCGTAGGCCTGATTGGCCGCCGCGACCTCGTCGGCCGGGACGGCAAACACATCAGTCGGCGTCGCGAGGAACGCCAAGGCAGTGTCCGGACGCTGTTGCAGGAGATGAGTCGCCAGTGCGTCGGCCGCCATCGACACCCGTACGTGGGAGCCACCGTCGGCGTAGCAGTAGTTGCCGAGCACCAGACGGCCCTCGATGTGGTCGAGCCACTCAGCGACCGAGGGGAGCTCGGTGACCAGGTCCGCTCCCACGTCGGCCCCGCCATCGGCCACGATGCGCGCTGGCAGGTGAAGCCGACCGGCTGACTCGACGGCTTGTTCGCTGATGCGTGACTGCACGTCTGCGCGCGGCAGATCGAGCGCGACGCAGGTTGCACCCCAGCGCATCAGGGCGCGGTAGGGACCCATCTCGGCACCCGCTCCCAGCACGACCATCGTGTCGCCCTCAAGCTGCAGCCACTCGGGATGGTCGAGCACGGTCTGGATCGCCTCGGAGCTTGACCGGGTGATGATCCCGCGGGTGACCCACTCGTCGAGCTGGTCGAGCAGGGCGCGGCCTCTCAACCTTTCGCCGCGGTAGGGAAGCGTCAGCTCGGTCTCGATCTCGCCGTCACCCTTGACGGTCTTGGTGTGGAAGGCCTGCGACAGCGGCGCACGATGGATCGCGTCGTCGAGGGTCGACTCGCCGAACCGCATCTGTTCGTGGGCGCTGCGCAGCCCCTCGGCCGCGATCGAGTGCGCTGCGGGAGCATCGCCGATACCGGCTTCGACTGCACGACGGAAGTGACCCAGGTAGTTGCGCCGCCAGTTGGTCTCGTTCTCGACACCGCGCGCTCCCACCGGGTCGGCCTTGCGCAGGGCATCCGCCATGATCGTGCGCGCAGCCGACGACGTGCTCTCGGATGCGAATGTCACTCCCTCGTTGTCCATGGCCCCAACGTATGAGCTACTCGCGAGTCAACGGATGAGTAACTTCACCGGCTTCATCGTTAGGCTCCCCGCATGGGATCTGTGCACCTCATCCGTCATGGCCAAGCCTCGTGGGGAGCTGACGACTACGACCTGCTCTCTGAGCTCGGTCAGAAGCAGTCATCGGCACTCGGTGTCTCCTGGGAGGCCTCGGACTGGGCGCCGACGGCTGCCGTGGCAGGGTCCATGAAGCGCCATGCGCAGACGGCCATCTCGGCGATCGATGCCTGCGGACAGGGCGACGGTTATGACGTCGACGCAGGGTGGGACGAGTTCGATCATCTCGCGATCGCCACGGCCCACGACCCTTCGGCGATGGGCGCGGACCCCAAGGCATTTCAGGCCGTGCTCAACACGGCGTTGGATGGATGGATCGCCGGCGGTGCGGCAGATGGCGAGTCGTACCAGCAGTTCGTCGACCGGGTCATGACGGCGTTCGACCGAGTCGTGGCCAATGCCGGGTCGGGTCGGTCAGTTGCGGTGTTCACGTCGGGCGGACCAATCGCACTGGTCACCTCGCACCTGCTCACGGGCGGCCCTTCGCTGTTCCAGCGGGTCAACGATGTCGTGGTCAACGCCAGTGTCACGACCGTCATCGTGGGCCAGTCCGGCCCGCGGCTCCTGACGTTCAACGAGCACGGCCACCTGCCCAGGGGCATGGTCACTTTCCGCTGAGCCGGAAGACCCTCCCCCCGCGTAACATCAGGTGATCCAACAAAGGATCCAGCGTGACTGTCGACGTACGACCCATTGAGCGATCGAGTGGCTTGGGTTCGCTCGGTTGGCTGGCCATCGCCGCGGCTGCGTCTCTTGCAGCCGGTGCGATCCACGCGGCGGCGATCGGCGCGCACAGCGAGCATCGACAGGCTGTGCTCGTGTTCACGTTCACCGCTGTCGTGCAGTTGACAGTGGGTGTTGCGGCGCTGATGCGCTCCGGCTCCGGCCTGCTCACGTTGGGGGCCATGGCGCAGGTCGGCGCGCTCGTCGGGTGGGTGCTGGCCAAGACGGTCGGGTTGCCGGTCGAGGGACTCGACACAGCGGAGCCGCTCCAGAGAGCGGACGCGCTGGCGGCGACCCTGGCGGCGATCGCGGCGCTGGCGCTGGTGGCGCACCTGACCGCATTCGGTACGCCGGCCCTGACTCGTCGTCCGCTCGTCACCGGGATCGCCGCTGTGCTCGTGGCGACTCTGTCGGTGCCCGGCATGCTGGCGACTGGCGGACATGCGCACGCCGGGACGGACGACCACGCTCACGAGAGCGGTGCTCAGCCGTACGACCCGACCTTGCCGATCGACCTCAGCGGGACGCCGGGCGTCACCCCGCAGCAGCAGGCGGCAGCGGAGAATCTGGTGGCCATCACCCTGCTTCGGCTCCCGCAGTTCTCCGACGCTGACCAGGTCGAGGCCATGGGATTCAGGTCAATCGGTGACGGGCTGTTGGGCTTTGAGCACTACCTCAACGTCGACAACATGGCGGACGACCGCATCCTCGATCCTGACTTCCCGGAGTCACTGGTCTATGACACGACGGTGAACCCCAAGAGGCTCGTCTCGGCGATGTTCATGATGAATCCCGGCGACACCCTCGACGACGTGCCCGAGCTGGGCGGCAAGCTGACGCAGTGGCACATCCACGACAACCTGTGCTTCACCGACGGTCGGGTCTCAGGTCTGATCGATCCCGGCGAGCCCTGCCCGCCCGGGTCGACCCTCGGTGCCGCAGTGCCGATGATCCACGTATGGATTGAGCCGCACCGGTGCGGACCCTTCTCGGCGCTCGATGGCGTTGCCGAGGGATCGGTGCGCAAGGGTGAGGTCACGCAGTGCGATCACGCTCACGGGGCCCCGTGAGCATCCAGATTGACCGAGACGGCAAGGTGGCCTGTGCCGCAGAGCGTTTTGCACGACGGCTGTACTACTCGATGATGAACAAGGCCTCCGTCCAGATGACCAAGAAGGACTGACATGCGCAAGAACGTACTGATCACCGGCGCCAGCTCGGGCCTCGGCGCCGGAATGGCTCGGATCCTCGCAGCCAAGGGACACCACCTCGCGCTGACCGCACGCCGGGTCGATCGGCTCGACGCCCTCAAGGCGGAGCTCCTCGAGGCTCACCCGGACATCGAAGTCGTGGTGCACGCGCTCGACGTCAACGACCATGACCAGGTCTTTGCGGTGTTCAAGCAGGCAATCAGCGATCTCGGCGGGCTGGACCGTGTGATCGTCAATGCCGGACTCGGCAAGGGTGGCCGCATTGGCACGGGCAAGTTCCATGCCAACAAGCAGACGGCCGAGACCAACTTCATTGCTGCCCTGGCCCAGTGCGAGGCGGCGATGGAGCACTTCTACGAGCGCAAGTCCGGACACCTCGTCGTCATCTCGTCCATGTCTGCGATGCGCGGCATGCCCTCGTCGATGACGACGTACGCCGCAACCAAGGCCGCCATCGCCATGATCGCCGAGGGCATCCGCTCGGACCTGCTTGGGCGCAAGGACCATGACATCAAGGTCACCACGTTGTTCCCGGGCTACATCGCGTCGGAGATGAACGAGGGCGTGCAGCAGGAGGCCCGGATGATGGTCGACACCGAAACCGGTTGCAAGGCGTTGGTCAAGAAGATCGAGGCCGAGGTCGTCGATGCAGCCGTCCCGACGTGGCCGTGGGCTCCGATCGGTCAGGTCATGAAGCACGCGCCGCTCGGCGTCGTGCGCAAGATGGTGTGAGCGGCCCTAGTTGGGGCTGAACTGCTTGAGCTTCTTGCGGCCCGACAGCACGACCCGGCTGGCGATGAACCCGACGCCTGCGGCGTGCGTGGCCAGAATGAACCCGCCGATCACGAGGCCAATGATCAGGATCCACTCGGTCATGCGCCCATTTTAGGCGAGTCCGTGCCGCCCCGAAGGCAGATCACAGATCGAGTGATCGTCCCCACCCCTCGAGCAGTGCTGCCAGGCGCGTCTGCTCGAGATCGGTCAGGCCTTCGAGAAGGCGCCGCTCGTTGGCCAGGTGGCGGGGCACGAGCTCGTCCATCACGGCGCGGCCTTCCGGCGTGAGGACGATCTTGCGAGAGCGCCCGTCGTCGGGGCACTGCTGTCGGGTGACGAGCCCTTCGCGCTCGAGACGATCGAGTCGTTTTGAGATTGCGCCCGACGTGACCATGGTGCTGGCGGCCAGCTCGCTCGGCGTCAGCGTGTAGGGCGGGCCCGATCGGCGCAGCGTGGCCAGGACGTCGAAGTCTCCGTCGGAGAGTCCGGCTTCGGCGAAGAGGGCCCGGAGCTCACTGTTGAGGTGATCCGCCAACCGATGGAGGCGACCGATGATGCCGATCGGGCTCGGGTCGAGGTCGGGTCGCTCGGACCGCCACTGCTGCATGATGCGGCCTACGTGATCCACTTCGCGTTCCATGCCCTCGATTATACCTTCTGTGGAAGGTAATATAGTTTCCATGGAAACTATAAAGTGGCGGGATGTGCTGATCACCATGGTGGCTCCCGCCGCGTGGGGTTCGACCTACATCGTGACTGAGCAGTTCCTCCCGCCGGACAGGCCACTGTTCGCCGCGACGGTCAGAGCGCTGCCGGTCGGGCTCGTGCTCCTGCTGGTGCGACACCAGCTTCCGCGGGGGATCTGGTGGTGGCGGGCCGTGGCGCTCGGCTTCTGCAACATCGGACTGTTCTTCCCGCTCATCTTCCTTGCTGCCTATCACCTGCCGGGTGGTTTGGCGGCCACCGTCCAGGCGACATCACCGCTGGCAGTCATGGCACTCGCTTTCCCACTGATCGGTGAACGCGCAGGTCGAGTCCGCATCGCCGCTGCGGGCGTGGGACTTCTTGGCGTGGGTCTGCTGGTTCTCCGCACTCCCGGGCAGGTGGATGGCCTGGGTCTGATCGGTGCATTCGGTTCCGTCGCGGTCTCGGCTCTGGGATTTGTCCTGATCAAACGTTGGCCTGCTCCGGTCGACATGCTGACACTCATCTCATGGCAGCTGGTCGTCGGCGGCCTGATGCTTCTCCCGATCGGATGGCTGATCGAGGGTGGACCCCCGACCATCGATGTGCCCGCGGCCGCCGGATTCGTGTGGCTCACGGTGATCGGCACGGGTCTGGCGTACTACTGCTGGTTCCGTGGCCTCACCCGCATGCCGGCCGGTGCGGTTTCGCTGATCGGTCTCGTCAACCCCGTGGTCGGGACCGTGCTTGGCATCGCGTTCGCGGGTGAGCTGTTCGGGTGGGCGCAGGCTGTCGGCATGACGCTGGTGCTCGGAGGCGTGGTCGCCGGCCAGCCCGGCGCTGCACTCGTGATGCGCCGTCGGGGCCGAAGGAGCAGAGAACCCGTGCCCGTATGAGGGCGAAGTCGCATGGTGAGGCTGACCTGTGGGGCATCATGACCTCATGGCGCTTGAAATCACTGTCCGCGGCTCGGCCAGATCGAGCCATTCCGCAGAGAGGGCGACCGTCTCGATGGCCGCCGCCATCGAGGGGCCTGACAAGGCTGATGTCTTCGCCGAGGCTGTTGCGCTGCAGGACCCGCTGTCCACGCAACTACGTGAGCTCGTCGACCTGGGCGCCGTGACGACATGGTCGAGCGCGCAGGTGCGGGTGTTCAGCCACCGCCCGTGGGATCACGAAGGCAAGCGGTTGGCGATGGTCCACGTCGCACGGGTCGAGGCCGTGGCGGAATTCGTCGACTTCGAGCGGCTGAGCGGTTTCCTCGACTTCTGGTCAGGCAAGGAAGGCATCGAGATAGGCGGCATCACCTGGGATGTCACGGTCAAGAACCGGCGAGCGTACGAGTCGGAGGCGCGCAAGGCGGCCGTCGATGACGCGATCGCCAAGGCGCAGGTCTACGCCAACGCGGTGCGTCGCGGCAAGGTGGTCGCGGTTCAGCTCTCCGATCCGGGCATGCTCAACAGCGATGCTCACGACTACGGCTCGGCGATGCCGAAGATGATGATGGCGGAGGGCGCCATGGGGGGCGGACCGTCACTCGCTCTGGCGCCCGAAGAGATCGTCATACACGTTGAGGTGGACGCCCGCTTCGCCGCGGAGTGATCGTCAGTCGAACCAGACGATCTTGACCAGTGCCAGCGTGCCGATGAGCAGGATGATGGCGCGCAGCACCAAGGGTGGGAGCCTGCGACCGATGCGCGCGCCGAGCACCCCGCCGATCAGGCTTCCGGCGCCGATCAGCGCCACGATTCTCCAGTCGATGCGGTCCCACGCGAAGACCATGAAGGCGATGGCGGCGACGGCGTTGACGAGCGTGCCCAGCACGTTCTTGAGACCGTTCAGGGCCTGGATGCCGGCGCTCAGCATGATGCCCATCAGGCCCATGAGCAGGATGCCCTGCGCCGCTCCGAAGTAGCCGCCATAGATGCCCAGCCCGAAGATGCCGGCGAAGAGGGCAGGTGACACGCGGTCCAGGTCGGCGCCCCGCTCGCGTTTGCGATGAGCCACGCGTCGTTGAATCGACGGGCCGACGATGACCATCACCAGGGCGAGCGCGATGAGCACCGGAACGATCGCGTCGAATGAGCTGTCAGGCAGGACCAGCAACAGCAGCGCGCCCGTGATGGCGCCGAGAACCGACGCGGGGGCGAGCCGGATGAGGGACGCCTTGAGCTCTCGGGCCTCGTGCCGGTAGCCGTACGTGCCGGAGATGCCACCAGCGACCAGGCCGATGTTGTTGGACACGTTCGCCGTCAGTGCCGGATAGCCGAACAGCAGCAGCGTGGGGAAGGTGATGAGGGTGCCCGAACCGACGATCGTGTTGATCATGCCCGCCCAGATACCAGCGGCAAAGATCACCAAACCTTCGAGCACCCCCCGAGCGTAGCGACCGCTCGGCACCGGCTCGCCGTTGTGGCGCAACAATCGCCGAGTCTCAGCGGCGATTGTGCCCCTGACCTGCGCATATGTGGCCGCGCGACTTGGCGAGTCGCCATACCGAAGGTACGCTCGACGTATGTGGTGGACCGCGCTGCGCAAGCGGCTGGCAATCTGGCGACGCCCGACCAGCCATGTCCGCATGCTGCTGCCGGGGCGTGGCCCGATGCGTGTTGTCTACGACAAGGCAGTGGTTCACGAGAGCTACAGCTTCCGCGCACGCGTCGTGCAGCGCGCCGCTCGCCTGGTGTTCAAGCCGTTGATGCATCTCACGCCGCTCAATGATCGCTCGCTGGCGACGATCCGGGCCCTCGACAAGCTGTCGGCCCGGCGACCGCGTTCGCCCTATGTCGAGTCGGTCCGTTATGACCTCGGCGGCGTGTCGGTCGAGTCGATGGTCCACCGCTACGGGACGACCAGCGACATGACGATCCTTTACCTCCATGGCGGTGGCTTCTTCTCCGGCAGCATCGAGACGCACCGTCGCATCTGCGAGCGCCTCGCCCGCAAGACCGGCGCCTCCGTCATCTCGGTCGACTACATCCAGCTGCCGGAAGGGTCGATCGCCGATTCGGTGCAGGACGTCATCACGGCGTACGAGGCGTTGCTCGAGCAGAGTGCGCATCCGGACAAGATCGTGGTCGCGGGTGACTCGGCCGGCGGCTACCTGACGATGAAGGTCGCCGAGCTGGCCAACCGTCGAGGCCTCCAGGCGCCGGCGGCACTGCTGTGCTTCTCGCCGTTGCTGAGCGTCGACCCCGAACGTGAGGACAAGGCGGTGCAGCGCATCACCCGTCACCGCGACGCCTACCTGCCGGTTCGGCGCATCGCCGAGATCCGCGAGCGCTGGCTGCCCGAAGGATCCTCGATCGAGGGCTACGCGTCACCGCTGCATGGCGCGGCGTACATCACCTCGCCGACCTTCCTGGTCGCGGTCGAGGACGAGATGCTGCGCCCCGAGGTCGAGGCGATGGCGCTGTTGCTGGCCGAGCGCGGTGTCGAGGTCGAGACACATCTGTGGCGCAAGCAGGTGCACGCCTTCCCCGTGCTGGCCAAGGCCCTGCCCGAGAGCGAGATGGCACTGCAGCTTGCGGCGGACTTCGCCCGCCGCGCGGTCGGCGAGCTCGACCGTCCGCCGATGGTCGACCCCGACGCGCACGACGAGGTCATCGTCGGCGAAATCGTCCCGGACGGCTCGGCCGCCTAGCTGCTTGCCACCTGCGCTTTTGTGTCGGGTCAACCGTAGAAACAATCAGGCTTGACTGTTTGTGCAATTGGCCGCATGCTGGATCGGTGACAAGTCAGACGCAGTCGAGGACTCCTCAGGGGGAGCGGACGCGCGCCATGCGTCTGCGGCTCATGGAGGCGACCGTCGAGTGTCTGGTCGAGCTCGGCTGGTCCGGCACCACCACGACCGTCGTCAGCAAGCGCGCCGGCGTCAGCCGCGGCGCGCAGCTGCACCACTTCCCGACCAAGCAGGATCTCGTCGTCGCCGCCGTGGGTCACCTGACCGAGCGACGACGTGAAGACATGCGACAGGCTGCTGCCGATCTGCCGGACGCCGGGCGTACGCGGGCCGTGCTGGAAATCCTCTCGGCCCAATATGTGTCGCCGGTGTTCTTTGCAGCGCTCGAGCTGTGGGTCGCAGCGCGTACGGATTCGGAGCTGCGTGACTCGGTCGCACCCCTGGAGCGGCGCATCGGACGCGAGACCCACGCGTATGCGCTCGAGCTGCTCGGCGCCGACGAGGCGCGCGGCGACAATCGCCAGCTCGTCCAGGCAACCCTCGACCTGCTGCGTGGCCTCGGCCTCGCGGCCTCCCTGTCCGACGATGCGAAGCGGCGCTCCGTCGTCCTCGACTCGTGGGCTCGAATACTCGACCAGGAACTGGAGCTCACATGAGCGAGCATCAGCGAGCGAACAATCAGGCTGTCATGCCACGGCCGCCTTACCGTGGCTTTTTCAAGGAGGCTGGGACATGACGATCCTCGACCAGGTGCTCACCGATCTGGAGGCCGAGACTGCCCAGCTCGACGGCTGGGTGTCGGTGCTCGACACCGCCGCATGGGGCACTGTCACCACGCCCGAGGGGTGGACCGTGACGCACCAGATCGGTCACCTGCACTGGACCGACCTTGCGTCTGTCACGGCCATCACCGATGAAGCCGAGTTCGCCGAAGGGCTCAAGCTGGCGGCGGCCAACCCGGCTGGCTACGTCGACGAGGCCGCCGAGGAGATGGCGCTGATCCCGCCGGCCGAGCTGCTGGCCAGCTGGCGCGAGGGTCGAGTTGCCCTGCAGGCAGCGCTTCGATCCGTTCCCGACGGCGAGAAGATCGGCTGGTTCGGCCCGCCGATGAGCCCGGTGTCGATGGCCACCGCACGTCTGATGGAGACGTGGGCTCACTCCCGCGACGTCGCCGAGGCGCTCGGCATCGACGTGCCCAGGACCTCGCGCGCCAAGCACGTCGCGCACATCGGCGTTCGGGCCCGCGGATTCTCGTACATGGTGCACGGCGAGGAGATCCCCGAAGGTGACATACGTGTCGAGCTGACCGGCCCCGACGGCGATCTGTGGACCTGGGGCCCTGAGGACGCGACCGATCGGGTGACCGGTGACGGCTATGACTTCGCGCTGCTCGTCTCACGCCGCCGACACCTCGACGACGTGGACGTCCACGCCGAGGGCGCCAACGCCGAGCACTGGCTGACGATCGCGCAGGCGTTCGCCGGCCTCCCGGGCAATGACCCCAAGCGATTGGCGGACCGATGAACGAGGTTTCGACAAGCTCAACCGGCGATGTGGGTGACTCAACCGGCGAAGGGGGTTCGGTTCTTGAGCCTGTCGAAAGGACGGACGAGGTTTCGACAGGCTCAACCGGCGATGAGGGCGACTCAACCGGCGAAGGGGGTTCGGTTCTTGAGCCTGTCGAAAGGACGGACGAGGTTTCGACAGGCTCAACCGGCGACCAGGGCGACTCAACCGGCGGAGCGGGCGTGATTCGGGTTGGCAACTGCTCGGGGTATTACGGCGATCGGCTCTCGGCGATGCGCGAGATGTTGGAGGGCGGTGACCTCGACTACCTGACCGGCGACTACCTGGCCGAGCTGACGATGCTGATCCTCGGCCGCGACCGCATGAAGGATCAGTCGCTCGGCTACGCCAAGACATTCGTCAAGCAGATGACCGACTCGATGGCGCTGGCCAAGGACCGCGGCGTCAAGATCGTGGCGAATGCCGGAGGACTCAATCCGGCCGGCCTCGCCGAGGCGCTCCGAGCGATTGCTGCCGACCAAGACCTCACCATCTCGATCGCCCATGTCGAAGGCGATGATCTGGTTGACCGTGCAGACGAGTTGAATTTCGGTAACGTCATGACGGCGAACGCATATCTCGGCGCGTATGGCATCGCGTCGGCCCTGGAGGGAGGGGCCGACGTGGTGGTTACGGGCCGCGTCACAGATGCGTCCGTGGTTGTCGGCCCCGCGATCGCAGCGTTCGGCTGGGGACGTGAGGACTACGACGCCCTCGCAGGAGCCGTGGTTGCCGGTCACGTCATCGAGTGCGGCACCCAGGCAACAGGTGGCAACTTCTCCGGATTCGGCACGACCGAGATGACGAAGCCACTGGGCTTCCCGATCGCCGAGATCTCGGCCGACGGCTCTGTGGTCATCACCAAGCATGAGGGCACCGGCGGGGCGGTCACGGTCGACACCGTCACCGCACAGCTGGTCTACGAGGTGGGCGGACCGGCCTACCTCGGGCCTGACGTGACGGCACGGCTCGACTCGCTGACGTTGACGCAGGAGGCGCCGGACCGGGTCGCGATCACGGGTGTGACCGGCGAAGCGCCGCCGGCGACGACGAAGGTCTGCCTCAACACGATCGGCGGATTCCGCAACAGTGTCGAGTTCCTGCTGACGGGTCTCGACATCCCGCAGAAGTCCGCACTCATTCAGGCGCAGATGAATCACGCCCTCGCCGCGTCACCTCCCGACTCGATCGAGTGGCACCTCGACCGGACGGACGTGCCCGATCCCGCAACCCAGGCGCAGGCCACCTCGCTGCTGCGATGCCACGTCAAGAGCGCCGAAGCCGACCCCGTCGGCCGAGCGTTCAGCAATGCGGCGATCCAGCTCGCGCTCGCGTCATACCCGGGATTCAGCGTCACCCGGCCGCCCGCGGCCGGCACGCCATTTGGTGTCTACCGCCCGGCGTACGTCCCGCAGGACCAGGTGCCGCACGTCGTCAAGCATGCCGACGGTCGCAGCGAGGACATCGCGCCTCCTGCG
This sequence comes from uncultured Actinomycetota bacterium, assembly GCA_963760105.1. GTDB lineage: Bacteria > Actinomycetota > Actinomycetes > Propionibacteriales > Nocardioidaceae > Aeromicrobium. The sequence goes on along the minus strand of CAVXBP010000010.1, from coordinate 86,289 downwards.
CAGACGAAGCCTTCTGAGCCGGACCCCTCGGCCCCTGAGCGTGAGCCTTCGGTCCCTGAGCCTGTCGAAGGGACACCGGACGCCGCCTCGACAAGCTCAACCGGCGCCGAATGGCTGGCGGAGGTGGTGCGGTCTCCGCTCGGACGACTGGCGTTTGCCCGCTCGGGCGACAAGGGCGGTGACGCCAACGTCGGCGTGTGGATCCCGGCTGATCATCCCGACGCGGATGCCGCGTACGAATGGCTCGTCGGCTTCCTCGACGACCCGACCGTACGAGACCTGCTCCCCGAGACCAGCTCGCTCGAGCTCGAGATCCACCCGCTGCCCAACCTGCGCGCCGTCAACATCGTGATCCACGGGTTGCTCGGCGAAGGCGTGGCCTCCTCGACGCGGCTCGACCCGCAGGCCAAGGGCCTCGGCGAATGGCTGCGAGCGCGAGACTGCGCGATCCCGTCGCGGCTTCTCCCCGATGCGCTCGTGGCGGGTGCACTATGAGCCAGCTCTGGGACACGGCGGAACGCACTGCGTTGCGCGAGATGGTCAGGTCCTTCACCGAGAAGGAGATCGTGCCGCACCTCCCTGCTTGGGAGGACGCCGGCGAGCTGCCGCGCGAGGTGCACGCCACGGCCGCATCAACCGGGCTGCTGGGTGTGGCGTTCCCGACCGAGGTCGGCGGTCAGGGCGGCGACCTGATCGATGGCTCGATAGTCACCGAAGCACTGCTCGAAGCCGGAGGGTCCACGGGGCTGATCGCCGCACTGTTCACCCACGGCATCGCTCTGCCGCACATCATCGCGTCCGGCAACAACGACCTGATCGACCGCTACGTCCGCCCGACCCTGGCCGGCGAGATGATCGGGTCCCTCGGCATCACCGAGCCGGGAGGTGGCTCCGACGTCGCCAACATCCAGACGCGGGCCGTCCGCGACGGCGACGACTTCGTGGTCAATGGCAGCAAGACCTTCATCACCTCGGGGGTGCGCGCCGACTTCGTGACGACCGCGGTGCGTACCGGCGGTGACGGATATGGCGGCATCAGCCTGCTGGTCATCGACAAGGGCACGCCGGGCTTCACGGTCGCGCGGCCGCTCCGCAAGATGGGTTGGCACTGCTCCGACACCGCCGAGCTCAGCTTCGACAACGTGCGCGTGCCCGCCAGCCAGATCGTCGGCGAGATCGACGGCGGCTTCGTGCTGATCATGCAGCAGTTCATCAGCGAACGGCTCAGCCTTGCGGTGCAGGGCTACTCGACGGCGCAGCGCGCGCTCGATCTTGCCGTTGCCTATGCCCGTGAGCGCGAGACGTTCGGCAAGCCGCTCATCACGCGGCAGGTCGTCCGGCACAAGCTGGTCGAGATGCACCGCCGTACGTCGGCCGCCCGAGCGCTGACTCGTCAGGCCGTGGAGCGCGCAGTCGAGAGCAGCAACACCGACCCAGAGGTGATCCTCGATGCGGTGATGGCCAAGAGCCAATCGGTCGAGGCCTGTGAGTGGGTCGTCTCCGAAGCCGTGCAGATCTTCGGCGGCATGGGCTACATGCGCGAGTCCGAGATCGACCGGCACTACCGCGATGCCCGCATCCTCGGCATCGGCGGCGGCGCCACCGAAGTCCTGAACGACCTGGCCGCAAAGCTGTTGGGATTCTGAATGATCGCGGGAGATGGCAGATGAAGACGACCGTTGACACGACGACCGAGACGTACGCGGGCAACCGCGAGTCGATGCTGGAGCGCATCGACGACCTCGCGGTGCAGCACGGCAAGGCTCTCGAAGCCGGTGGTGAGCGCAACATCAAGCGACACCACGAACGTGGCAAGCTCACGGCGCGCGAACGCATCGAGCTGTTGATCGACCCCGACTCGCCGTTCCTGGAGCTGTCGACCCTCGCGGCCTGGGGCACCGACTTCGCCGTGGGTGCCTCGATCATCAGTGGCATCGGTGTCGTCGAGGGCGTCGAGTGCATGATCATCGCCAACGACCCCACCGTGCGCGGCGGTGCGTCCAACCCGAGCACGCTGCGCAAGGGTCACCGCGCAGCGCAGATCGCCAGCGAGTGCGGTCTGCCGAGCATCAACCTCGTCGAGTCAGGCGGCGCCGACCTGCCGACCCAGAAGGACATCTTCATCCCGGGTGGGCGGTCGTTCCGCGACATCACCCGCGCCAGCGCGGCACGGCGACCCACCGTGGCGCTGGTGTTCGGCAACTCGACGGCCGGCGGTGCGTACATACCCGGCATGAGCGACTACGTCGTCATGGTCAAGGAAGGCGCCAAGGTGTTCCTCGGCGGGCCGCCCCTGGTCAAGATGGCGACCGGCGAGGAGTCCGACGACGAGTCCCTCGGCGGCGCCGAGATGCATGCACGCCAGTCAGGACTCGCGGACTATCTCGCAGTCGACGAGCGGGACGCGATCCGCATCGGGCGCTCGATCATGAAGCACATCAACTGGCGCAAGGCTGGCTTCGTCCCGGAGCCGACGTACGCCGAGCCAGTCTTCGATCCCGAGGAGCTCCTCGGGATCGTGCCGACCGACCTCAAGATCCCATTCGATCCGCGCGAGGTCATCGCCCGACTGGTCGACGGCAGCGAGTTCGACGAGTTCAAGCCCCTCTACGGCTCCTCGCTGGTCACCGGATACGCCCAGCTCCACGGCTATCCGATCGGCATCCTCGCCAACGCCCAAGGGGTGCTGTTCAGCCAGGAAGCGCAGAAGGCGACGCAGTTCATCCAGCTCGCCAACCAGACCGACACCCCGCTGCTGTTCCTGCACAACACCACCGGCTACATGGTGGGTGCCGAATATGAGCAGGGCGGCATCATCAAGCACGGCGCCCAGATGATCAACGCCGTCTCGAACTCCACCGTCCCGCACATCTCGGTCGTGATCGGCGCGTCGTACGGCGCCGGTCACTACGGAATGAGCGGTCGCGCCTACGACCCACGGTTCATGTTCAGCTGGCCCAACGCGAAGTCTGCGGTGATGGGCCCGGCCCAGCTCGCCGGTGTCGTCTCGATCGTCGCCCGAGGCGCCGCCGAGTCGAAGGGGCAGCCGTACGACGAGGAGGCCGACGTCCAGATGCGGGCGTTCGTCGAGCAGCAGATCGAGGAGCAGTCGCTGGCGTACTTCACCTCGGGGATGCTCTACGACGACGGGGTGATCGATCCGCGCGACACCCGGTCGATCCTCGGGATCTGCCTGAGCGCCATCAACACCGTGCCCACCAAGGGCGCCGAAGGCTACGGAGTGTTCCGCACATGACGCGCGCGGCTCGTACCTCGCCGCTCCAGCGGCTCGTTCCTCTCCGCTGCTGGGCTTCGCCCAGGCGCGCTGCCTCGCTTCGCTCGGCCTATGGTTGCGAGCCGTCCAAGACTTCAGGAGTCAGCCAATGATCACATCGATTCTTGTTGCAAACAGAGGGGAGATTGCTCGACGGGTGTTTCGGACGTGCCGCGACCTGGGCATCTCGACCGTTGCGGTCTACTCCGACGCTGACGCGGACGCGCCATTCGTCGGCGATGCCGATGTCGCCGTACGCCTACCGGGCAATGCTCCGACCGACACCTACCTGCGCGGTGACCTGGTCATCGACGCTGCCCTCAAGACCGGTGCCGACGCGATCCACCCCGGCTACGGGTTCTTGTCGGAGAACGCCGACTTCGCCCGTTCCGTCGCGCAGGCCGGGCTCATCTGGATCGGTCCCACGCCCGACACGATCGACTCGATGGGCGACAAGATCCGCGCCAAGGAGCTGATGGACAGTGCCGGCGTGCCGATCCTGAGTGTCGACACGGCGACCGTGACGCAGAGCGACTTCCCGCTGCTCGTCAAGGCGTCCGCCGGTGGTGGCGGTCGCGGTATGCGCATCGTCGCCGACCCCAAGGACCTCGAGGGTGAGCTCACCGCGGCTGGCGCCGAGGCGCTGTCCGCATTCGGCGATGCCACGGTGTTCGTCGAGCCCTATCTGCCGACTGCGCGCCACATCGAGGTGCAGGTCATGGCCGACACCCACGGCACCTGCTGGATCGTGGGCGATCGTGACTGCTCGATCCAGCGCCGTCACCAAAAGGTCGTCGAGGAGGCGCCAGCGCCATCGGTCAGCGACCAGGTGCGCAAGGTCCTGCATGACGCGTCGCGCGCGGCCGTCGAGGCCGTCGGCTATGTCGGAGCCGGCACCGTCGAGTTCCTCGTCGCCGATGCACACCTCGACACCGGCAAGGCGTACTTCCTGGAGATGAATACCCGACTTCAGGTCGAGCATCCCGTCAGCGAGGAGGTGTTCGGCGTCGATCTGGTCGCCCAGCAGATCCGCGTCGCCGAGGGCAAGGAGCTCGGCGAGGCCCCAACCGGCCCTGTCGGCCATGCCATCGAGGTACGCCTCTACGCCGAGGATCCGGCCGACGACTGGCAGCCACAGACTGGCACCGTCCGCACGTTCGAGGTGCCCTCCGGCTCGGGTCTGCGCGTCGACTCGGGCATCGAGAGCGGCTCGGTCGTCGGCATCCACTACGACGCCATGATCGCCAAGGTCATCGCCTTCGGTGACGATCGCGCCCACGCGGTCCGCCTGCTCGGCGATGCGCTGCGCCGCACCCGCCTGCATGGCGTCACGACCAACATCGACCTGCTGCTCGGCATCCTCGGGGACGAGGAGTTTCGCGCCGAGCGGGTGCACACGGCGCTCCTCGACGAGAGGCTTGCCGAGTGGGTCAAGCCCGCAAACGGTGAACGCGCGACCGCGAAGGCTGCGCTTGCAGCAGCCATGGCCGAAGCCGTGGCGAGCACGGCACACGCCAAGGTGCTGGGCCGCATACCGACGGCCTACCGCAACGTCCCGAGCCAGCCCCGCACCCGGTCGTACGCCCTCTCGACGGGCTCAACGATCGACGTCTCCTACAGCGGGAATCGCACGGGGCTCGTGCAGTCCGATCTCGGGGGCGTGACGATCGGAGAGGTCACCCCGAACCGGGTTGTCCTGGACGACAACGGCGTGACCGAGACGTACGTCGTCACCGTTGGCGACGGGTGGGTCGACGTCGATGGGCCCGGCGGCTCGTACGACGTGACACCGATCCCGGTGTTCGTCGATCCGGCCGACGTCATCGCCGAGGGCTCGCTACTGGCTCCCATGCCGGCCGCCGTCATCAGCGTCGCGGTCAGCGAAGGCCAAGAGGTCAGCAAGGGCGACGTCGTCGTCGTCCTCGAGGCCATGAAGATGCAGCACACCATCACGGCGCCGTACGACGGCGTGGTCACCGAGCTGTCGGCGAAAGCCGGCGCACAGGTCGAGTCCGGTGCCGTACTCGCCGTCATAGACATGTCGTCAAGCTCAACGAGCGAAGGGTAATCATGAACAATTTCACTGAGACCGAGGAGCGCCAGGCGCTTCGCAAGGCCGTCTCCGACCTCGGCAAGAAGTACGGACGCGACTACTTCGAACAGGCCGCCAAGCACGGCCGCAAGACCACCGAGCTGTGGGAAGAGGCCGGCAAGCTCGGCTACCTCGGCGTCGCGGTGCCCGAGGAGTTCGGTGGTGGAGGCGGCGACATCGGCGACCTCGCAGCAGTGTGCGAAGAGCTCGCCACCGCCGGCAGCCCGCTGCTGTTGATGGTGGTCTCGCCCGCCATCGTCGGCACGATCATCGCCCAGTTCGGCACCCAGGAGCAGAAGCAGCGATGGCTGCCGGGTCTCGCCGACGGCACCTCGACATTCGCGTTCTCGATCACCGAGCCGGACGCGGGGTCCAACTCGCACAAGATCATCACCACGGCCTACCGCACCGACGACGGTGGATGGCGCCTGACGGGCACCAAGACGTACATCTCCGGTGTCGACGAGGCCAGCCACGTGCTGGTGGTGGCGCGCACCGAGGACGCCAAGACCGGCAACCTCAAGCCCGCACTGTTCCTCGTGCCGGTCGAGACCGAAGGGTTCAGCTTCCAGGAGATCGACATGGGCATCACGTCGCCGGAGAAGCAGTTCACGCTGTTCTTCGATGACGTGCTCCTGCCGGCCGACACGCTGATCGGCAGCGAGGACGCAGGCATCGACCAGCTGTTCGCAGGCCTCAACCCCGAACGCATCATGGGTGCGTCGTTCGCCACCGGCACGGCGCGACTCGCGCTGGCCAAGGCGACCGAGTACGCCAAGGATCGTCAGGTCTGGAAGGCGCCGATCGGCTCCCATCAGGCGATCGCGCACCCGCTCGCCGAGTCGTACATCGAGATCGAGATGGCCCGCCTGATGACCCAGAAGGCTGCGGCACTGTATGTCGCGGGCGACTTCATGGCGGCCGGCGAGGCGGCCAACATGGCGAAGTACGCCGCGGGTGAAGCGGTCTGCAACGTCGTCGACCGGGCGATCCAGACGCATGGCGGCAACGGCCTGGCCAACGAGTACGGTCTGGTGCAGATGCTGGCGGGCTCGCGCCTGTCGCGCATCGCACCGGTCAGCAAGGAGATGGTGCTCAACTTCATCGCCCAGTTCTCCCTCGGCCTGCCGAAGTCCTACTAGGAGCAACATGACTGAGCTCGTACATCTTGAGGTTGCCGATCAGGTCGCGACGATCACGCTCGACAGTGATCACAACCGCAATGCGCTGAGCCGCCAGCTCGTCGGGGAGCTGGCGACGCACCTCTCGACCGCTGGTGCTGGCTCTGACTCGAAAGCGATCCTGATCCGCTCGGCCGGCTCGGTGTTCTGCTCCGGCGCTGACCTGTCGGAGGCCGCCGGCGGCGGCATGGTCGAGGGTGCCAAGGCGATCGTTGCGCTTCAGCGCCAGATTGTGACGCTCGAGAAGCCGGTCGTCGTCGAGCTCGGCGGCCCCGTACGCGCTGGTGGCCTGGGCATCGTCGGCGCCGCCGACATCGTGCTGGCCGCTGAATCGGTCACTTTCCAGCTGACCGAAGTGCGCCTCGGACTCGCTGCGGCGGTCATCTCGCTGTCGTTGCTTCCCCGATTCACCGATCGAGCGGCTGCCGACCTGTTCTTGACGGCCCGCAAGTTCGACGCTGCCGAGGCCGCTGCGGTGGGACTCATCACCCGGGCCGTTCCGGACTCCGAGCTGTCGGGTGAGGTGTCGCGCGTACTGGGTGACCTGGTCAAGGGTTATCCGCAGGGGCTGCGCGAGTCCAAGAAGCTGCTCAACCATGACCTCGTAGTGCGCATCGACGCCCTCGGCGCGCAGGTTGCTGCGCAGTCGGCTGAGTTGTTCGGCAGCGACGAGGCCCGCGAGGCGATGACTGCCTTCCTCGCCAAGAAGTAGCGCCCGACGGCCGGGCGTCCGCCACCTGAGAGCCGCGGTGAGGAATAGAACGGACTGCGCCTAGACTTATGAGTTCGACAAACGGGCGAAGGAGTCGGGTGACGGATCACAACGCTGCGCAGATCGCGCAGCAAGAAGTCGCCGCCGAACAGGCCTACGTCGACCACGTCTACGAGCGGCTCGAGGCGTCCGGCCAGATGGCTCAGGCGCTGGTCGCCGAGGGCTATGCCCGTGGCCACATCGGCCACGAAGGCGGTCTCGTCGAGCGCGACGCGATGGTCTTCCAGGCATCCAAGCGCATCGCCGCGCTCAACGCGGCGCACGATGGCCTCGTGTTCGGCCGACTCAACCTGCTGGACGGCGAGTCTCGCTATGTCGGGCGCATCGGCGTGCGTGATGCAGACCGTGACGTCATCGTCGTCGACTGGCGCGCACCCGCCGCCGCCGTGTTCTATCAGGCAACAGCCCAGGATCCGGCCGGCGTCATTCGTCGCCGCGTGCTCCGTTGTTCGGGCGAGAAGGTCATCGGTGTCGAGGACGATCTGCTCGACGCCGACAACGCCGCCGACGACCTGGTCATCGTCGGTGAGGGCGCACTGCTCGCCAGTCTGAGTCGCGCCCGTGACAGCACGATGCACTCGGTCGTCGCGACGATCCAGAAGGAGCAGGACGAGGCCATTCGCGCGCCCAGCCGTGGCGCGACCACGATCGGCGGCGGTCCCGGCACCGGCAAGACCGTCGTTGCGTTGCACCGCGCGGCCTACCTTCTCTACACCGACCGGCGCCGTTTCGAGTCCGGTGGCGTGCTCGTGGTGGGCCCGTCGTCGGTGTTCATGAACTACATCGAGCGCGTCCTGCCGAGCCTCGGCGAGACCAGCGTGACGTTGCGATCACTCGGCGAGGTCGTCGACGGACTCCGCGCCGATCGGCACGACGAACCGGTGGCCGCCGCAGCCAAGGGCTCATCGCGCATGACGGCGTTCATCGGTCGGGCCGCCGCAGCGCCACTGCCAGGCACACCGACGGAGTTTCGCTACTTCTACAAGGACGACGTGCTGCGCCTCGAGGCGGCAGACCTCGATCGCATTCGTCGCCAACTGCTGTCGGGTGGCAAGCGCAACCGTGCATACGACAAGGCGCCCGCGGCTCTCGTTGACGCGCTGTGGCGGCAAGTCTCCGGTGAGCGTGCGTTGGAGAAGGGCGAGGCCGAATTCGTCGAGATCGTGACGACCGACGACCGGTTCGTGACATTCGTCGAAGAATGGTGGCCGCCGGTCGACCCGATCGAGATCTGGCGCACCCTGCCCGACGTCATCGACTCACTGGGGCGTGGAGCCTTCTCGACCGAGGAGCTCACGGCGCTCAAGACGTCGTGGGAGCTCGGCGAGCCCAGCATCGAGGACATCCCGCTGATCGACGAGCTCCGTTATGTCATCGGCGAGGTCCCTGACACCAGTGACAACGAAGATGACGGGCCCAAGCAGCTGATGAGCTTTGAGCGGCGCGAGCGCGAAGAGCGCGACGACCGCTACCGCGCGACCCGCAGCATCGAGGACGATGGCTTCGCGCACGTCCTGGTCGATGAGGCACAGGATCTCTCGCCGATGCAGTGGCGGATGCTGGGGCGACGTGGTCGTCACGCGAGCTGGACCATCGTCGGTGACGAGGCGCAGTCATCGTGGCCACATCCGCGCGAGTCCGCCGCTGCCCGCAAGGCAGCACTTGAAGGCAAGCCCGAGCACGCGTTCCGGCTGTCGACCAACTACCGCAACTCCGCCGAGATCTACGACCTGGCGGCCAAGGTCGCGGTGGTGGGCATCGACCAACCAGACCTGGCCGATGCCGTACGGCGCACGGGTGAGCAGCCCGAGCACCTGGTGGTCGAGGACACCAAGCTGACCGCCCAGCTGCGTACGAGCACCGAGGACATGCTCGACCGGGTCGAGGGCACGGTGGCACTCGTCGCGCCGCGCGCCGATCTCCAACGCCTGCGTGTCGAGCTGGCCGATCTGCTCGACCAGCACGCAGGCCGCGTACGGCTGCTGGATGGTCTCGACACCAAGGGTCTTGAGTTTGATGGTGTGGTCGTCGCTGAGCCCGATGCGATCACCGACGAGTCGACCGCCGGTTGGCGCACGCTGTACGTCGTGCTGACCCGCGCCACCCAGCTCCTGACAACCGTCGGCACCACCGACCGGTGGAGGGGGCGGATCAACTGACGCGCGCGCTCAAGGCCTTGCTGCTGGCGCTGCTTGCAATCGGCGTCGCGCTGCCGACGGCCTACACGACCTTCATCCACAGTGAGCGATCGATCGTCATCGGCGCCCACGAAGCGACGGTGCAGCCCAACTTCAGCCAGTTCGCACAGCTCGAGTTCGGGCCGTTGCTCCCCCAGGTGCGCCTCCCCGCGGAGTCGCCACTCGGCATCGGCGTCAACATTCGGCTCGGCACGGCCGACGTGTCGGACCTCAGCCAGCTCCTCGCCCGCGATGCCGTCATCGCCTCACAGCCACAAGGTGAGATCGCGGCCGTGCAGTCGCAGATCATCTCGATGGTGGTCGACGCCGTCCTGCGTGGCATCGGTTCGGCCCTGCTTGCCGTGCTCATCGCGATCCTGGCGTGGAAGGCGATCGGTCAGAAACGCCGTCGAGCGCTCCGGGCGATTGCCCGCCATCCCAACCGTCGCCAAAAGGTTTGGACGGTTGCGGTGGTCCTCGCGACCTTCGCGGGGCTCGCGCTGGTCGCCGCACCCGAGCGGCCCCGTTCGGACGATCTCGTCTGGGTGCCGATCGGCACGGTCTTTCCGCAGCTGCCGGCTGACCCGGTGCTCGACCGTGTCGAAATTGCCGAGGGCGCCTCGACCAGTGGCGGCAAGGCAGTGGTCGAAGGCGCGTTGGCGACCTATCAGACCTCGGTGGCGTTCTACGGCGCGCTCGAGGAGAAGGCTCGGGCGGTGACCGTACGCACCCCGCTCGACGGCGAGACGACGGCACTCGTCGTGACCGATCGGCACGACAACATCGGCATGGACCCCGTCGCCCGCGCCATCGCCGACCAGGCGGAAGCCGGGATGTTGATCGACCTCGGCGACGACACGTCCAACGGCGCGAGCTGGGAGACGTTCAGCATCAACTCGTTGGCTCGAGAGTTCCGCGACTTCGACATCGTCGCCGTCGCGGGCAATCACGACACCGGCCCGACGGTTCGCCAGCAGATGGAGGACAAGGGTTTCACGGTGTTGAAGGGCAAGCCGGTGACGGTCAACGGTGTGCGGTTCCTCGGCAGCAGCGACCCGCGCAGCTCGGGCCTCACCAGCGGCTACGACGGAGACGAGTCCGACAACATCAGTGCGATCCGTACGCAGGACACCAAGCTCACGAAGGTGGCGTGTGATGACGGAGAGGTCAACGTCATCGCGGTGCACAGTCCGTCGTCGGTCAAGAAGGCTGCACAATCTGGTTGCGCGGACCTGGTGCTGACTGGACACCTGCACCGTCAGGTCGGCCCGACCCTGCTGACGGGACTCAATGGTCGAGCCACGACGACGCTGTCGACCGGCACGACCGGCGGCGCGGTCTATGCGTTCGCCCTGGGCAGCAAGCTTCGCCGCACCGCCCAGGTCACGATCGTCACCTTCGCCGACGGTGTCCCGGTCGGTCTACAACCGGTCAACTTCGACACCGGCGGCAACATCGAGGTCGCGGACTACGTTCCTGTCAGTGTGTCGCCGCGTTCATGACGGCCGAAGACATCGCGCTGTGGGACGGCGAGGCGGCGGGCTTCGACGAAGCGCCGGACCACGGGCTCCGCGACCCGGAGGTACGCCGCGCGTGGCGCGAGCTGCTGATGGATGTGCTGCCTCCGGCACCGAGCCGTGTTGCCGACCTCGGGTGTGGCACGGGGACGCTCTCCCTGCTGCTGGCCGACGAGGGCTACCAGGTGGACGGAGTCGACTTCTCGCCAAAGATGGTGCGTCGGGCCCGAGCCAAGACTGCTCACCGTGCCGATGTCACCTGCATCGAGGGTGACGCATCCGACCCGCCGCTCGATCGGGGTGTGTACGACGTCGTGCTGTGTCGGCACGTGCTCTGGGCGCTGCCCGACCCTCCCGCGGTGCTCGACCGATGGATCACGCTGCTTGCACCCGGGGGCCGATTGGTGCTGGTGGAGGGATCGTGGTCGACCGGTGCAGGCCTCACGGCTGACGAGACCCTCCAGATGGTCGAGGCGACCGGTCGGCAGGCTCGACTGCGAATGCTGCCGGAGGCGGCTTACTGGGGCAAGGCCGTGTCTGACGAGCGCTACCTGGTGCTCAGCGACTAGCTGCAGCAGGTCACGATCAGCTCGGCGTACGCGCGAGCACACGCCACGACATCGTCGATGCGCACGTTCTCGTCGATCGCGTGCGCCTTGATGATGTTGCCCGGCCCGTACTGCAGGGTCGGTATGCCGGCGGCAGCGTACTGACGCAGGTCTGAGCCGTAGGGTGCGCCGACGAGCTGGGGGCTTGGCGCGCCGGTTGCGGCGACGACTGCGGCGACCTGGTCACCGAACGGATGGTCGACCGGAAGCGATCCGGCGGCGAAGTGGCCGCCCGGCCAGGTGATGGTTGGAGGTTGCTCCGACATCCACGGGTCGGCGGCAGCGACCGCAGCGATCGCCTGCTCGAACGCCTGCTGTGCTTCGGCGAAGGACTCGCCGGGCATGACCCCGTAGCGCCCTTCCGCGACCAGCCGATCAGGCACGGTGCTCGCCCAGTCGCCGGCCTGCACGATGCCAATGCTGATCGGCCAGGGCATCTCGCCGAACGGACGGGGCGGTGCCGCGTTGCGTACGGCTTCGAGCTCATGGAGGGCGCGGTTGAGGATCTCGAAGGCGTCGATCGCACTTCGACCGGCGGTCCGGATCGATCCGTGCGTGGCTCGCCCCTGCACCTCGATGCGGAACGTCAGCGAGCCGGCATTGGCCGACACGATCTGACCGTGGGTCGGCTCGGCGATGACACATGCCTCGCCGGTGTGCCCTCTGCGCAGCGTCGCGAACGTCCCGATCCCACCATCTTCCTCGCCGATCACGGTGTGCACCGCGAACGGTCGGGTCAGCACCAGATCACTGACGGCGCGGGCTGCGGCGATGATCGCGACGACTCCGCCCTTCATGTCGCACACGCCGCGCCCGTACCAGCGCCCGGCGTCCTCGCGCACGTGCCAGGGATCGCCGCCGGTCCAGTACTCCGGCTCGCCGGGAGGCACCACGTCGACGTGACCGTTGAGGATCAGCGCTGGGGTGTCACCCGGGGCGCCACCGTCGGAGACGCCGACGCAGCCCCACGCTTCTTCACGCTCGACCTCCTCGCCCGGGTAGTCAGGATCAGCGCGGAGCTCGTCGAGGTCGAGGCGCCACTGGTCGACCTCAAGGCCCAGACCGGTCAGCGTTGCGGCGCACCATCGCTGGGCTGCGATCTCAGCATCGGAACCGCCCACGCTCGGAATGTTGACGAGCTGGGCAAGATCGCGCCGGATCAGGTCAACGTCGATGTCCATGTAGCCAGCATCGCAGCAGACTCGCGATAGCTCACCCTTCCGGGCAAGGAATGGTCGCGGGCCTGCGCCGATAGGATCGAGCCCTGATGACCCAGCTCGAAGATCTCCTCGCGCAGCCCGCGTTCGCACTCATCCGGGTGCGCGACGCCGACACCGTCACGCTCGTCGGCGGCACGCGTACCGATCTCGACTCGCTCTCGCAGATCCCGGCCGTCCCTGGCAGCGGCGAGGCCTGGGACCACCTGGTGCTGGTGCCCTTCGCACAGGTGCGCGAGCGTGGCTTCGAAGCCCACCAGGACGGCACCCCGCTGACATCGATTGCTGCCGACTTCTCAGCCGAGATGCCGATCAGCGAGCTGCTGTCGTTGCTGCCCGATCTGCCGATCGACTTCACTGACCGGGGCGGGTTCGAGACGTCCGACGACGACTACGCCGATGTGGTGCGGCAGATCATCGACGACGAAATCGGTCAGGGCGAGGGCGCCAACCTGGTCATCGGCAGGCACTTTCGGGCTCAGGTCGCCGACTGGGGCCACGAGAGGGCGCTAACGGTGTTCCGGCGGCTGCTAGAGCGCGAGCGGGGTGCCTTCTGGACCTTCCTGATCTTCACCGGCGACCGCTATCTGATCGGCGCGAGCCCGGAGCGGCACGTCAGCGTCGAGGCCGGTCAGGTGCGGATGAACCCCATCAGTGGCACGTTCCGCATGCGCGGCCTCGAGACCCACGCCGACAAGAAGCGCGAGCTGCTGGCATTCCTCAAGGACGAGAAGGAGATCTACGAGCTCTTCATGGTCGTCGACGAAGAGCTCAAGATGATGTGCGACATCTGCCACGAGGGCGGGCTCGTGCTCGGCCCCTACCTCAAGCCGATGACGCACCTGGTGCACACCGAGTACCTCCTTGCCGGCCGCACACACCGCACCGTCAACGAGGTGCTGCGCGACTCGATGTTTGCGGCCACGGTCACCGGCAGCCCGGTCGAGAACGCCTGTCGCCTGATCAAGCAGTACGAGCAGGATGGTCGCGGCTATTACGCGTCAGTTGCCGCGCTGATCGGCCGTGACGCCGACGGCATGCCGCGCGCGGACGCACCGATCCTGATCCGTACGGCCGATGTCGACCTCGCCGGCAATCTCAAGGTCACCGCCGGAGCAACTCTCGTACGTGACTCCGATCCGATGTATGAGACCAAGGAGACCTGGGCCAAGGCCTCGGGGATCCTCAGCGCCTTCGGCCTGGTCGACTCTGCGCCAGAACCGGTCGAGGGCTTTGACGCCTTCACCCGCGAGGACGAGGTGATCATCGCGCTCGGCTCGCGCAACCAGCGACTCAGCCAGTTCTGGCTCACCGACCAGTCAGGTGCCGCGCCGGTGCCGTCACTGGTCGGCAAGCGGGTCGTGATCGTCGACGGCGAGGACGACTTCGTCAACATGCTGTCCCACGTCTTCGGCGTGCTCGGCATGACGACCGACATCGTGCGACATGACGTCTACGCCGACGGTGATCTCGATGGTTATGACCTCGTCGTCGTCGGCCCCGGACCCGGCGACCCCCGCGAGGTCGACGATCCCAAGATGGCGGTGCTGCACGGAGTCGTCGCGGGTCTGCTCGAGTTCGAGCGTCCGTTCCTTGCGGTCTGTCTCGGCCACCAGACGCTCAGCCATCAGATCGGCCTGGACATCGTGTTCAAGGACATCGTGTTCCAGGGGACACAGAGCAAGCTGCAGGTGCTCGACCGCCCAGAGGTCGTGGGCTTCTACAACACGTTCGTGGCGCGGGTGCCCGATGGCGGTCTGCCCGACGGCGTCACGGTGGAGACCGATCCGGAGACCGGGGACATCCACCTGGTCGCCGGGCCGCACTACCGCGGTGTGCAGTTCCACGCGGAGTCGATCCTGACGCAGAACGGCTTCGGCATCCTGCGAGACCTGGTCACCGACCTCATCGGCTGAAGCTGCTGTCAGCCTCGTTCGGGGATGACGACCGGCTCGGCGATGACAGCCGTACGACGCTTGAGACGGGTGATCGTCACTCCGAGCAGGCACAGGCCACCGCCGATGAAGGCCAGAGACGTCGGCACCTCGCCGAGGTAGGACCACGAGATCAGCGTGGCAACAGCCGGGACGAGGTAGGTCGTCGAGGCGACCTGGCCCGCCGTCAGTCGCTTGAGGGCGTAGGCCCACGTGCTGAAGCCGATCGCGGTCGGGAAGACACCGAGATAGATGAGCCAGCCGACGTCTCCGGCCGAGGCATCGCCGAGCTCGTTGATCAGCTGAGGGCCGAATGGCAGGCACACGACGAGACCGACGAGACACGCCAGCCACACCGACATGACCGGCGAGACGTGAACCAACGCGACCTTCTGACTGAGCGCGCCCACGGCGTAGCAGGCGGCAGCGACGAGGCACAGGACCACTCCGAGCGTGCTGGCTGTCTCGACGGTGGAGCTGCTCTCGGTGCTGAGGGCGATGAGCGCGACGCCGGCGAATGCCACCGCCATGCCGATGATGAGCGGCTTGGGGAAGCCCTCCTTGAAGATCACGCCCGCGATCAGGGCGATCAGGATCGGTCCGATGTTGACGACCAGTGCAGTCGTGCCCGCGTCGAGGTCGCGCTCGGCTGCGTTGAGGGCGATGTTGTAGGCGCCGAACCACACGACCCCGTAGAGCACGATCATGCGCAGCGGCCTGCCGGTGGGAATCGGCTCGCGTCGTGGCCAGGCGATCGCGGTCATCGCCAGCGATGCAGCGAGCAGCCGCCCCAGCGTGAGGGAACCGGGTGAGAAGGTGTCGGCCAGCGCCCGGATGCCGACGAAGGCCGAAGCCCACAGGACGACGGTGACAAGCATCGCCGGGAGGGACAGATCACGGTTCTTCACATACGTACGGTAGTCACTCGGGCCGACAGTTCACGAGCGAAAATCGGCCATCATGGCACGCAAAACGGCCGACCTTGGGTCGGCCGTCCTGCGTGACGTCACTGGCTGAGCTGGCCGCCGTCTGAGTCGAGCGTGACGTCGACCGTGTTGGTCTTGTCGCCGCGCTGATAGGTGATGGTGATCTTCTCGCCCGGCTGGTATCCGCGGATCGAAGCGACCAACGCCTCGTTGCTCGCGACAGCATGGCCGTTGACCGCGGTGATGATGTCGCCCTTCTTGAGGCCCGCCTTGTCGCCGGCGCCGCCCTTGGTGACCTCGGCGACAAGGGCACCGATGCCGGTGATGTCGTCGGAGGAGACGGCCTGACCGACCGTGACGCCGATGCGGGCGTGCTCGACCTTCTTGCCGGCCAGCAGCTGCTTGGACACGCTCTTGGCCAGGTCGACCGGAATGGCGAACCCCAGGCCGATCGATCCGGCCTCGCCGGCCGATGTGCCTGAGCGGATCGCCGAGTTGATCGCCACGACATTGCCGTTGAGGTCGACGAGCGGACCGCCGGAGTTGCCCGGGTTGATTGCCGCATCGGTCTGTACGGCCGGGAACGTCGTACCCGGACCGTCGGCTGATGCCGACGATGACGTCACGGGGCGGTTGAGCGCCGAGATGATGCCGCTGGTGACCGTGCTCTCCAGGCCGAACGGCGACCCGATCGCGACGACCTCCTGGCCGACCTTGAGGTCAGCTGAGCTGCCGAGGGTCGCCGGGGTCAGCCCTGACTTGCCGACAGCCTTGATGACAGCAAGGTCGGTGAGTGGGTCGGTGCCGACGATGGTGGCCTTGGCGTTCGTGCCGTCGTTGAAGGCGACCGTCAGCGTGCCCTTGTCACCGGCGACCTCGACGACATGGTTGTTGGTGAGGATCTCGCCATCGCTGCTGATGATGATGCCCGTACCCGAACCGGCGTCGTTGGCTCCCTTGACGTTGATCTGGACGACCGAGGGGAGCACCTTGCGGGCAACCTTCTCCACGGCACCCGCTGGTGCGCTGGTGTTGGTCGTGTTGCCCGTGTCCAACGAGCTCGACGTGACCGCTCCACCATCGTCATCGAGGGCGTCATAACCGGCGGCTCCGCCGAAGCCGGCAGCACCGGCGAGGGCGACGAGGGCGACAGCGCTGACGAGCTTGCGGCCACGGCGTCGCGGGGGCTCGCCGCCGCTGGCCTTGGCCGGCGGGAACGGTTCGCCGGCTCCGAAGTCGTGCACCGGGATCGTCGTGGTCGGCGTCTCGTCGACGGCGGCCGCCAACGCGGGCTCGGGCGTGTAGCGGTGGGTGTATGCCGGGGTTTCATCGGTTTGGGGCGCGGCAGGCGCGTCGACCGGCGCGTCGGCAGGCTCGTCGACCGGCGGGGCAGCCTCAGCTGGTGCAGCGTCAGCGTCGGACACGGCGTCGGACGGCTTCGCTTCGTCCGGCGCGGCCACGGGTGGTGCAACTTCTGCGGGAGAAGCAGGCATCGGGGGCATCTCGTCGCTGGCCGGTGCCGGGTCTTCGGGAACCGGCTGATCGGCGTCCCGAGTCGTCGGCGGGACGTAGGGACGGTCGGCGAAGGGGTCGCGCGGTTCACTCATAGTCCAAGATTCTCGCCTATTTCTGAAACCGGGCTGAGGGCGGCGTAGGAACGACGCAAGAAGATCGGCGTTTCAGGTCTCGTCCGAGCCGGGCAGGGTGAACGTGAACAGCGTCCCGCCGTCTGGCCCGGACGATGCTTCGACGGTCCCTCCGTGGCGATCAGCCGCCCGCCGGACGATCGAGAGACCGAGACCCGAGCCGGGTAGCGTACGCGCCTCGCTCGACCGATAGAACCGGTCGAACACGTGTGGCAGGTCGGCCGGATCGATACCGGGTCCTTGGTCAGCCACCGTCAACGTCCCGCCATGGAGGCGCACGGTGACCGTGCTGCTCTCAGGGCTCCACTTCGCGGCATTGTCGAGCAGGTTGGTCACGGCTCGCTCCAGCAGCCGCGCTTCACCGAACGCCATCCAGGGATTCAGCTCGACGTCGAAGGTCAGGCTGGGTGCCCGCAGACGTACGCGGTCGACGGACTGACCGACGACATCGGCGAAGTCGAGCGGCTCGGGGTCGCGGCGCATCGGTTCGTCGCGGGCCAGCTCGACCAGGTCGCCGACCAGTGTCGTCATCTCCTCGAGCTGGGAGCGGACGTCGTCCATGATCTCGTGGCGTTCTTCCGTCGACAGCGATCGTTCGGCGTTGTCGGCCGCCTGCCCGATCAGCTCGATGTTCGTACGCAGGCTCGTCAGGGGCGTTCGCAGCTCGTGTCCGGCGTCGGCGACGAGCTGGCGTTGGCGGAGCTGGGACGCGTCGAGTGCTTGGAGCATCGCATTGAACGACGTGGTGAGCCGGGCCAGCTCGTCGCTGCCGCTCACGGCTATCGGCGTGAGCTCCTGGGTGCGGGCGACACGCTCGGTGGCGGCCGTGAGGCGCCGTACGGGACGGAGTCCGTTGGCGGCAACCCCCCAACCTGCGATGCCGGCAAGCGCCACGCCGGCGGCACTGCTGAGCAGCAGGATCACCTTGAGGCGGTCGAGCGCCCGCTCGATCGACTCCATCGGCTGGGCCAGGACGAGCGCCACGCCTCGACTCGCACTCACCGCGACGACGCGATAGGAAACACCCTTGTACTTCACGGTCCGCATCGAGTGATCCGCCGTGCCGATCGAGACGGCAACCTCATGGTGGTCGAACGGAAAGTCACGGTCGGGCGCCGGGGCGAACAGTGCGCCACCACGAACCACGAACGCCTTGACCCCGGTGAGAGCGTCCTCTGCGTCGTTCTTCTCGGTGGGTACGTAGTCGGCTGCCACGGCGTCATTGGCGCGGCGCAGCATCGAGTCGTCCAGTGAGCTCTTGAACTCGGCGGCCACCGTCACGTAGACGATGGCGCTGAGCGCGGCGAGCGTCATCGCCACGGCCAGTGTCGTCAGGATCGCGACGCGCAGGGCAAGCGAGAGTCGCGAGGTGAGCGGTCGGACCAGGTGGCGTAGCGGTTCGATCACGGTGGGGTCTCGCGCAGGACGTATCCGACGCCACGCACGGTGTGGAGCAGTCGTGACTCGCCCTCGGCCTCGAGCTTGCGACGGACGTAGCCGACGTAGACCTCAAGAGAGTTGGCCGTGGTGGGAAAGTCGAATCCCCACACCTCTTCGAGGATGAACGACCGCTCGAGCACTCTCTTGGGGCGCTGCAGGAAGAGCTCGAGCAGCGCGAACTCGGTGCGGGTCAACGACAGGGAGCGCTCGCCGCGGGTGACATCGCGCGTGACGGGGTCGAGTGACAGGTCGGCGAACACCAGGGGCGCCTCGTCGGGCTCGACGGCTGCCGCCCGGCTCGAACGGCGAAGGAGTGAACGCACGCGGGCCAGCAGCTCTTCGAGGGCGAATGGTTTGGAGAGGTAGTCGTCGGCGCCCGCGTCGAGGCCGTCGACGCGATCGGAGACGGCGTCGCGGGCCGTGAGCACGAGAATCGGCACGTCATTGCCGGCGCCGCGCAACGCGCGGGTCGCCTCGAGGCCGTCGAGCCGAGGCATCATCACGTCCATGATGATCGCGTCGGGGTTGACCTGGGGAACACGGGCCAGGGCCTCGGCACCATCGGAGGCCAGGTCGACGGTGTATCCGTTGAACTCCAGCGATCGACGCAACGAGTCGCGCACGGCGCGGTCATCGTCAACGACAAGAATTCGCATGCTCATCAGTGTGCCTCGTATGCCTGAGGTTTGGCTGAGTTGAGGTTGATGCGTCGTGAGTCAGTCTCCGGCGGTGCCGTCGAGCAGCGACTGTGCGGCCGACGCGGCGCGCGAGCCGTAGGTGCCACCGAACATCACCGCGTGCACGAGCAGCGGGTGCAGCTGGTGCAGCGGCAGCCGTTCGCGCCATCCGTCCGCGAGTGGAGCGGCTTCGTCGTACGAGTCGAGCATGCGCTGCAGGTGCGGGGCGCCGAACAGGGCGAGCATCGCCAGGTCGGTCTCGCGGTGTCCGCCGTGCGCTGCCGCATCGATCAGCCAGATGTTGCCGTCGGCACCCCAGACGATGTTGCCGGACCACAGGTCACCGTGGATGCGCGCCGGCGGCTCGTCCTCGCCGACGAATTCGTGGATGCGGCGCATCGCGGCCTCGATCGTCTGGGACTCCTCGAGGGTGAGGGCCTGCCGGTCGACGGCTGCGCGTACGTAGGGCATGACCCGGCGAGAGGCGAAGAACTCCGGCCAGGTCGGCAGGGGCCGGTTGGGGAGCGGTGCGAGCCCGATGAACCCGTCCGACTCGCCACCGAAGGTGGGCGCTCCGGCGCGGTGAGTCGTGGCCAGATCTCGACCGAACCGCTCAGCGGCATCGGCCGTCGGCTTGCCCTGCTCGACCCACGCCAGGATCAGGCAGTCCTCGGCGACGGCCAACACCTCGGGCACCTGGGCGCCCCCGGCTTCGGCGAGCCAGCGGAGGCCGGCAGCCTCGCGGGCGAACATGTCCGGGGGAGCCTGAGGACGGGTCTTGATGATGGCGTTGTGCCCGTCGGTCAGCCGCAGTCGCGTCGACGTACAGATGTCCCCGCCGGCAACCGAGGTCGTCGAGACGACACCTTGGCCGAGGAGTGCCTCCGCCCGTGCGGCGGTCCCTGCCATGCGTGCCATGTCGATGACGGTACCCGGTGCACAGGCGCCCTGTTCATGACTCCATGAGGTCAGGCAGCTGTGCGACCAGCTGGTCGGTCGTCCGCTCGATCATCGCGAGGACCGCGGCGAATCCGGCCTCGCCCCCATACCAAGGGTCCGGCACCTCGTCGTCACCCTCGCCGGCCTCGGGATCGAACTCGCGAAACAGCCTCACGCGGGACTGTTCGGCGACGGTTGGCGCCTGGTCGCTCATGTCTGCCTGGTTGCTCGCATCCATGGCGAGGAGCAGGTCATTCTCGGCAAACCAGTCGGTGTTGAACGTGCGTGCGACGTGGCCGGAGGGGTCGTAACCGGACGCGCGCAGCACGGCCGCCGCCCGTGGGTCCATGGCTTCGCCCTCGTGCCATCCGCCGGTGCCGGCCGAGGCGACCTCGACGCGGTCATCCAGTCCGGCCTTGGCGAGGCGATCCTCGAGCACGACGTGTGCCATCGGGGATCGACAGATGTTGCCGAGGCACACCACGGCAATGCGGTAGGGGGTGGTCACTAGTCCTCCATGGTTCGCAACGATTCGGCCAGATCATGCCGTGAGGCCACTGTGACACTTGCCAGGGCGCCCACCACGGTCAGCGCGAGCACTGCCGCCAACAAGCCCAGCGACAGCAACGGCTGCAGCACGAGCGACGGTTGACCTGCTCCGCCGGTGTAGGGGATCAGGTCCACGGCCCCGAGTGCGACAACTGGAGTGAGGATGCCGACGACCACTCCGACAGCTGCCGCGACGATCGCCAACGGAGTGACCTCCCACACGGGCAACCAGTTGGCACTGCGTTGACGCATACCGAGGGCCCGGGCCACGGCGACATCACGGGTACGGCCTTCGGCACCGCCGAGCAGCGCCATCACCACCGTCAGCACGACAAGAACCGCAGCCGTCCCGGTCGCGACGGCAGAGGTGAGACGAAGGCCGGGCAACCGCGGATCGGCGTCAAGCAGCCTGTGTTCAGATGATGGTGTGCTGACCTTTGTGTCCTTGATCGATTGGGTGATCGCCTGTCGTACTTGCGCTCCCTTGCCCGGCTGTACCTTGACCAGGATCGAGCTGGTGATCGGTACGTCGAGCTGGTGAGCAGCGAGTAGCTCGTGGTCGGCGAGCAGCCAGACACCGGTGTTGGTGAACGCGAGATCTGACGTTGCCGAGGCGACGACGGTGATCGGGACCCCGTCGAGCTCGGCCGCGGCGTCAGCATCATCGCCGCTGGACAGTCGGTGCCGAAGCTCGTCGGACATGACGACCGGCAGCGGTTTGTCCTGGCCCGCGGTGAGGAGGGCATCGGGGATCGGAGGGGCACCGGGAACGTCTGCCTGTACGCGGCGCAGCTGTGCCGCGTCAGTGGCGATGAGCGTCACGTTGGTGGTGGTGCGCCCAGCGACGAGCCGGGCGGTCCGCCGTACGGAGACGTCAGACGCATCGGTGACGCCCGGTATCGCTCGAATGTCGGTGACCGAGTCGGCCGACAGATCCGGCGACGTCACCCGAATGTCCGCGCCGGCCTTCGCCCGGGCGGTGTCGGCCACCCCACCTTCCAGCGTCGCCACCGTCGTCGCGGAGAAGACCGCGACGGCGACTCCACTGACGAGTGCGAGAGCGGTGGCGAGCCCCAGTGTCGTCGCGCTGGCAGCACGCGCCGCTCCGACGAGCCCGACCAACCCGCGTCGGGTCACCTGCCTCGTACGAATGAGCATGGCGAGCGGTCCGACGAGACGCAGCGCAATCACACAGCCGATGAGCGACAGCAGCACCGGCGTCGCTGCGAGCAGGACGTCGACATTGGTGCGATCGGTCGAGAGCCCACGCTGGCGCAAGGCGATCACAGCGGCTACGGCCAGTCCGAGGACCAGCAGCTCTCCGACGCGTGGCCCGCGCGGTCGAGCCGACGGTGCTCCGGGACTGCTGATCGGCATGGCCGCGAGGGCAACGGCCGGGGCCAGTGCCACCAGGATCGGCAGGGAGATACCCAAAACGCCGGGTCGGCCGGGTACGACGACCGCTGCCACCCCGGCGCCGATCGCGGCAGCAGGGAGCCCGGCCAGCAAACCTTGGGCAGCGAGCCCCGCCCGCACCTGGGCATCGGATGCGCCGCGTGCCCAGGTGAGACGTACGGCGGCTCGTTGTCCGGAGCGGAGGAGCCCTGCCGCGAGGAAGATGGCGCAGCCACCGACCAACAGCGGCCCCAGGGCCAGCATCGTGGCGATGGCTCGGGTCGACACGTCGTCGGTCCCGGCCTGGCGAAGCGCGGCAGTGGTGCCGCTGTTGAACGAGAGCTTGTGCAGCACCATGACGCCGAACTCGTCGAAGAGGTCGACAGGGCTGGGGTCGGGGGGCATGTCCACGCCAAGGCGGGTGAACTCGGCGAGGTCACGTGCCGTCGTTTCCGACTCCGAGGACCTGAGAGTGTCTGCGTTGAGTGGGATCCAGGCGGTGGTGTGAGCGCCCTGGCTCACTTCGACGAGGTGTTGCCACTGGGAGGATGCGATCCATCCGGTGCCGGTCACCGAGTGGGAGAGTCCGTCGTCGAAGATGACCGGTCGCTTCGCGGCGGCGGTGTGGATCCAGAAGTCGCCGTCGGGCTCGAGGGGCTCGTAGATTCCACTCAGGCGCACCAGCTGATCTGTGGTGCTGAGGCCGACGAGCTTGCGGATGTCACCGACCTGCCATCGCATGGCGTCGGCAACGGAGCTCGAGAGGACCATGTCGATCGACTCGAGTGCCGGCGCGCCATCTCCGGGGGTGGGCACCGGCTTCAGCGTCGCCGTGACAGGTGCCGGGAGGTCCCCCTCGACCAACCGAATGTGGTCGCGCAGACGCGGGTCGATCGCGAGGATGACGGTGCTGGACGGCGCCGGGCGCTGGGGGGTGACCACCTGGGCTCGGCGATCAGGGAATGCCACCGTGAACTGCGGCTTCCCGGCCAGCTTGCGGACGCTCGGGGGGAGCCCGTCGCGGGCTTTGGTGAGTGTCTCGTCGAGGCCCGCCCAGTCGTCCGCGCCGAGCATGGGTGATGGCGAGCCCGGTTGGGCGGCCACCAGATCTCGTGACGCCGGGACGAGCTCTGCAAGGTCATGGCGCGTGGCGTCGGTGAGCAGGATGTCGAGCGCGCGAGGGCCGGCGGATGCCAGAAATGACAGCCCGGCGACGAGTGCGGCCACCAGAACCATCTGAAGCTTGCGGGCGCGGATGTGCCGTAGCAGCAGGCCGGCAAAGCCGTGGCGCGACCGGCTCATGTGGTGCTCATGTCGTCACGCGGGTCTTCCGTCGCGCAGCGTCAGCACACGATCGGCCCGGTCGACCAGTGCCGGGTCGTGTGTTGCAACGACTGCCGCAACACCGCGTTGGTGGACGAAGTCGACGATGAGGTCCATGACGGTGTTCGCCGTTCGGCTGTCGAGCTGGCCGGTGGGTTCATCGGCAATCAACAGGCGCGGCTCTGCGATCAGGGCTCGCGCAACCGCGACGCGCTGCTGCTGGCCACCCGACATCTCTCCCGGTCGTTGGTTGGCGTGGTCCCCCAGACCGACCGATGCGAGCGCGCGCTCAACACGCTGGTCCCGCTCGGCGACATCGGTCCGACGGATGCGAAGCGGCACCTCGACGTTCTCCGACGCGGTGAGGACCGGGATCAACCCGAATGACTGAAAGACGAATCCGACGGCCTCCCGGCGCAGATCCAGCAGTGCGTCCTCATCGAGATCGGTTAGGTCGACATCGTCGAGCAGGACGGTGCCGTGGGTCGCGCGGTCGAGGCCGCCGAGGAGATTGAGCAGCGTCGTCTTGCCCGAACCAGACGGACCCCGTACGACGACCAGCTCACCCGGCGACACCTCCATCGAGACGTCCGACACCGCGTGCACGGGCCCCGCCGGCAGGTGAAAGGTGCGTCCGACCTGCTCGGCGCGTACGACCGGGCTCATGCGCCGTCCTCTCGATGCTCGTCAGGGGACTCTTCCGGATCGGGCGCCGGGGGTTTGCGTTGTCCTGGCCACACGCCGACGTGGTCAGGTTCGAGAGCAAGACGTACGCGATCGCGGAGGTCGAGTGCTGCGGTGAACTCATCGGGCAGCTGCAACCGGCCGACGCGATCGAGCACGGCGTACTCCTCGGCGGTAACGCGCTCATCTCCCGATCCGTCGACATGGGTGCGACGGAGCACCTCGGTCGACGTGCGGCCGTCACGTATCTGCACGGTGCGCTCCACATGTTCGGCGATCGTGGCGTCGTGCGTGACGATCAGCACCGTGGTGCCGCGCTCCTCGTGAACTCTCCGCATCGCGGTGAGGACCTCGACGCTGGCCGCTTCGTCGAGCTCGCCGGTCGGTTCGTCCGCCAGCAGGACACGGGGTGAGTTGGCCATGGCGACGGCGACGGCGATCCGCTGCTGCTGACCGCCCGACAGGTCGAGGGGGCTTCGATCTCGACAGTCGGCGACTCCCAACATCTCGAGCAGCTCATCAACGGCAGCTGCCCTCGCGGACCTGGGTGTGTTGCCGATCGACATGGCCAGGGCGATGTTTTCGCCTGCGGTCAGGTACGGCAGCAGATTGCGGGCCGTCTGCTGCCACAGGAATCCGACGCTGTGTCGGCGGAACTCGACGCGCTCCTTGCGGGACATCGCGAGCAGGTCGTGGCCCGCCACCTCGGCCTGTCCTGCCGTTGGAATGTCCAGGCCCGACAGGATGCCGAGCAGGGTCGACTTGCCGGAGCCGGATGCGCCCACCACGGCGACCATGGCACCGGACTCGACGTGCAGGCTCAGACCCTGGAGCGCCTGCACCTCGACACCGCGCGCGGTGAAGATCCTGACCAGGTCGGAGCATCGGATCTCACCCGACTCATCGGGTGATGTGACCAGCTGGGTCATGTCGTCAATCCTCCAACATCGATGGGAGCCTGGCATGGCTGGTGAGTCACGTTGACTCACCTCGTACGAGCTCGCGAGCCTGACGGGACACCGCCCGGGAGTAGAACCATCCCGTGAGCACCAGACCTGCGAAGGCGACCGCGCACGCAATTGCGAGTGTCGTCAGGTCGATCTCGAGCGAGACCGGAACCGCTGGAGAACGCGATGGCCAGGGTGCGCGGGCGAGCCCCGGTACGGTCGCTGCAATCACGACCACGCTGGTCATGACGCCGGCGACGGCTCCGACCACCAGAGCGGTGGCCAGCTCGGCCAACCGGGCGCGGCGCTGGTCGGCCGCGCGGAGTCCGAGCGCGCGGAGCATCCGAACCTCGCCGGCTCGGCGGCCGGCCAACGCAACAGTCGCCGCGATCACGCCCACCAGGCCCAGCATGATCAGACCGATCGTCGAGAGCATCCATGCGTTGGTGGCCGATTGCCCGAGGGCTCCTTCGGGCTCGCTGATGCTGATGTCGGCCGGATGGCTGCTCGCTGCGGCAATGCCTGCGGCAACTGTGCTCGGCTCGTCGGTGCCGAGGAGGAAGAGGTTGGGCTTGGCCGGTGGATCGCCCTGTTGACTGAGCGAGGACTGCACCGCGGCGAGGTCGACGAGCACTCCACCGTCTGTCGCCAGACCGGGAATGACCCGCACGACGTCTCGGACGACCATCGTGAGCTGGCCGGAGCCGCTTGGCATGACAAGGTCGAACCGTTCGCCCACGTCGAGGCCAAGCGTGTCTGCCACCGACGTGGTGACGACGGCTCCGAGCGGCCCGGTTGCTGTCAGAGCGTCGATGGCAGATGCGTCGAGCGCGAGCAGTGGCACATCGATCTGGTCGATGCGGGCGACCCCTGTCACAGCGGGTGTTGTGGCTTTCACGCCGGGGAGTGAAGCGAACCGTCGGGCATCCCCGGCGGTGGTGTCGGTTGGCGATGCTGTGTCGACTTCCAGCTCTGCGCGTACGTCGGACCCCATGACGGCCGTCATCACATCGCGCTCAACGGCGCGAGCAGTGCCGGCATACACGCTCGCCGTCAGTGCATTGCCGACGATGATGGCTGCCAGGGCAACCACCACACCGAACGTTCGAGGGCGCCGCGCGATCTGACGAAGGCCTAGCACCATGGTCAGGCCGCGTCGGCCGGCCGAGGAGCGAGCGGCCAGGCCTGTCAGTGGTCCGGCCGCCAGGGCACCGAGGAGCCCGCCCGCAATGAGGGTCACCGCGGGCGCAGCGACCGTGAGCGGGTCGGTGGCGGGGCGCCCGTCGGCCGTGGTCGTGATGGCCGATCCGTACGTCAGGAATTGTCCGAGGGTGAGCGCAGCCGCGGCGGAGGCGAGCAGGGTGATGCTGCCGAGCGCCACGTTGGTCTCGCGCTGGACGTGCGCCGTGACACGTCCGGCGCGACGGGCGGCAAACAGTGGGCCGAGGATCACCGCCGGGGCCGCCGAGCCGCCCGTGAGGAGAAGCGATGGCCTGCCCACCGTCACGGCCACGAGGCCGGCACCTGCAGCGGCGGCGGCAACGGCAACCAGCGCGACGTCGAGACCGTGCCACCGGGCAAGCTGGGACACGGAGGCGCCGCGGCCCCGCAGCAGCTCAGCCTCTCGTTGGCGGACATCACCGAGCAGGCCGAGCAGCTGCAGGAGGGCGACCATGCCGACCACCCCGACGACGACGAGCGCGACGACGGCAAGGGCGTGGGCGGCCTTGGCCGAACGGTTCACCGCGTCGAGGTGTTCGAGCAGCTGTCCCTCGACGGACACACCTTGTGGCGGCTCATCGGCGGCCACGGCTGCGAGAGCCTCCGAAAGGGACTGGAGGTCGTCGGTGCCGAAGCCGGCTTTGCGGGGAACGATCGTCCACTGCTCCTTGACAAATGTCGGCAGGGCTTCGAGTGTCGCCCGGCTGACGACGAGCGGACCGGATGCTTCGCGATCGGTGCCGGAAAGCATCGCCGGGTCGGCAAACCAGCGCGCATCCTGGGGATCGACGACTCTCCAGGTGCCGACCACCCTCAGGTGCTGGTCGCCCGCGGTGACACTGTCACCGACGCCGAGCCCGGAGTCGGCCTGGACGGCGGCCTCGCCGTTGGACTCCGCCCAGCGACCCGCGACCAGCGTGGCGTGATCGGCGAGGTCGGGCACGGTCGCGGCGACATACGTGCGTCCGGCTGATCCGGCGAACGAGTCGCTGCGGAACCGGTGTGAGGTCGTGGTGGGCGCGGCGCTCGTGACGCGGTTGACGACAGCCTGGGCCGCCACGTGTTCCTCGGGGCGCTCGACCCCTGAGGTGATCTGCAGCGCGGCTTGGCGAGCCGGGGCCCGGGTGATGGCCTCGGCGACGGCCGCGTCCTGCGTTTTCGCGACGTGTGCGTCGATGCCGGTCAGCACGCAGGTCAGCACGGCGACGGCGGCAGCCAGGGCGAGCAGCAACGGGGCATGCGTACGGCTGCGCTTGCGCGCAATGGTGGTCAGTTGCACCGCTCCGCCCCCCGGCGTGGCTCAGAACGCAATGGTCACTTCTTCTGGGCGAACGCTCCGAGCACCGTGTTGACCAGCGAGATCACGACAGCGCCGAGGACGGCCCACCAGAAGCCATCGACGAAGAATGGCAGGTCGAGCTTGCCGGTGACCCAGTCCGTCAGGAGTAGAAGAAGTGCGTTGATCACCAGGAGTGCGAGACCGAGCGAGATGATGATGAACGGCAGAGACAGCGTCTTGATGACCGGCGCGATGAACATGTTGATCACGGTGAAGATCGCACCAACGATCAGGATGGAGATGACGCGTGCTGTCGTGCTGTCACCGGAGTCACCGATGTTCATGTGCTCGCCGAGCAGCTGCGCAGCGATGGCAAGGGCAGCTGAGCTGAGGATCCAGGAAGTCACAAACTTTGGCATGCCCGATTGTTGCACCTCGGGCAGTTCCGGTGACCTATTGCGGTGGCAGAGCGGCGGGCGCGGTGGTGCGGGCCGTCTGCGCCAACACGATGCCGCCGAGCACAGCGATCGCGCCGACGATCTGGACGGGTGTCAAGGTCTCGCGGAACCAAGCCCACCCGAGCACGTTGGCAATGACAGGCTCCAGCATCGCGATGATCACGACGACGGTTGCCGGGATGTGCCGCAGCGCGACCATCTGCAGGAAGAACGGCGCAACCGTGCCGAAGAGCACGACCCACAGGACGATCACCCACGGTGCGGCTGACCAGCCATCGAGTCGTCCCAACATGCTCGTGCTCCCGCCAAGACCGGGTGACTCCCAGATCGGCTGGATGAGATTCATGATCACGGTTGCGACCACGAAGGCCCACAGGATCACGCGGAGGGGATCGTCGACCCCGACATTGTGCTCGGCGAGCAGGAAGTAGGAGGCGAAGCTCACGGCTGCGCCCAGCGCCATGACGACGCCGAGACCGTCAAACGTGAGCCCGTTCCACACCCTGCTCACGACGGCGAGACCGACCACGGCAAGGGCGACGGCGAGCCACATGCGCGAATGGACATCCTCGCGGCGGACGAAGCGCACCCACAGGACCACCAGGACCGGAGCGAGATATTCGAGCAGCAGGGCGATGCCCAGCGGCAGGCGGGTGATGGCCACGTTGTAGGTCAGCTGCAGTGCGGCGACGCCGACCAGTCCGAGCCCCGCGATCAGGAGCAGGCTCGTGCCGCGCGGCCGCTTCAACGCCGACCGTCGGAAGAACGTCGCATACAGAGCGAAGGCGAGGGTCGCGCCGGTGATGCGCAGCGTCGTGAACATCTCGGGTGTCAGCGGGGTGGCCATCGCGGCCCTCGACACACCACCGTTGAGTCCGAACAGCACGGCCCCGGTCAGGACCAGCGCGATGCCGATCCGAGGGTTGGGTGCCGTCACACCCCAATTGTGTCAGCCCCGGGCAGGGATAGGGTCGCCAACATGAGCAGTCCTGCGGCACGGCGTGCACTTGACGACATACCGGTCTACAAGCCCGGCAAGGCGGCCGACGACGAGAACTACAAGCTCTCGAGCAACGAGAACCCGTACGGCCCGCTTCCGGGTGTGATGGAGCGTGCGGCGACCCAGCTCGGCCGCATCAACCGCTACCCGGATGCCGGCATGACCGTTCTCTACGACGCGCTGGCGGCGAAGTTCGGCCTCTCGCCGGATCACTTCGCAGCCGGCACGGGCTCAGTGGCCGTGTTGTTCGCCCTGCTCAACGCGCACTGCGAGTCCGGTGACGAGATCATCTACGCCTGGCGATCGTTCGAGGCCTATCCGATTGCCGCCGACCTGACCGGCGCGAGGACCGTACGTGTGCCGCTGCGCGATGATGCGACTCACGACCTCGAAGCCATGGCTGCGGCGATCACCGATCGCACGCGCGTGATCTTGGTGTGCACGCCCAACAACCCCACCGGACCGATCGTGAAGGCGGCCGACCTTGAGGACTTCCTCGACGCCGTGCCGGCAGGCGTGATCGTGGTGGTCGACGAGGCCTATGTCGAGTTCGTCCGCGATCCCGAGGCCGCCGACGGCCTGGCACTGCTCGCGGCCCACGAGAACGTCGTCGTGCTTCGCACCTTCTCCAAGGCCTACGGGCTCGCCGGACTGCGCGTCGGATACGCCATGGCGCGGCCGCCGGTTGCCGAGGCGATCCGCAAGGCAACCGCGCCGTTCAGCGTCACCGACCTGGCTCAGGCGGCTGCTGTCGCCTCGCTCGACGCCGAGGACGAGCTTGCCGCCCGCGTCGAGACGATCGTCGGGGAGCGCGACGCCATGGTCACCGCGCTGCGTGGGCAGGGCTGGGACGTGCCTGCGGCGCAGGGCAACTTCGTGTGGCTGCCGCTCGGCGATGATGCGATGGCGTTCGCTGCAGCGTGCGACCCGGTGTCGGTCCGGCCGTTCGCCGGCGACGGCGTCCGGATCAGCGTCGGCGATCCGG
The DNA here is from genome assembly GCA_963760105.1 of uncultured Actinomycetota bacterium. GTDB lineage: Bacteria > Actinomycetota > Actinomycetes > Propionibacteriales > Nocardioidaceae > Aeromicrobium. The sequence goes on along the minus strand of CAVXBP010000010.1, from coordinate 56,048 downwards.
CGGTCAACGCCGAGTTCATCGCGCTGGCGTCGGCCTGGCGAGCCGAACACTCGGCCTGAACCCGACCTGTCTCGATTCAGTTCCGGGCTGACCTGCGGTGTTTGGCCCGGCACCCCCCGCACGATACGATCGCCGCAAGCGTGACGCCGGTCACGCCCGTGAGATCGTCGCAAGTCCGACCACCCCCTGTGACACGACGTTCCCACAGCTTCGACATCGGCGCGGAGACCCCGCAGCCGGCTGATTGAGGGAGATGGCATGAGCCTGACCACGCCCGACACCTACATGGCTGACGATCCCGCGGCGAACTTTCCGCTCGTACAGCTCCTGACGCCCGAGGGTGAGCGGGTCAGCCATGACGAGTTCAGCTACGACGGCGATGACGACAGCATCCGCGAGCTCTACCGCGACCTGTTCCTCATGCGCCGCATCGACTTCGAGGCACATGCCCTGCAGCGCCACGGCGAGATCGGCTTGTGGGCGCCGGCGCAGGGCCAGGAGGCCGCTCAGATCGGCTCCGGACGCGCTCTCCGCAAGCAGGACTTCGCCTTCCCGACCTACCGTGAGCACGGTGTCGCGTTGTGCCGCGGCGTCGACCCGGCCCTCCTCCTGGGACTGTTCCGGGGTGTCGAGCTCGGCGGCTGGGACCCGACCGATACCGGTTTTGCGCTCTACAGCATCGTGATCGGCGCGCAGACCCTGCACGCGACGGGCTATGCGATGGGCCTGACTCTCGACGACGCTGTCGGCCACAACGACCCCGAGCGTGACGCCGCTGTCATTGCCTACTTCGGCGACGGTGCCACGAGCCAGGGCAGTGTCAACGAGGCGTTCGACTGGGCGGCTGTTTTCAACGCCCCGGTGGTCTTCTTCTGCCAGAACAACCAGTACGCGATCTCGGCGTCGACCGACCGCCAGACCCGCGGCCCGATTGCGCAGCGCGCAGCTGGATTCGGTTTCCGTGGCATCCGCGTCGACGGCAATGACGTTCTTGCCTGCCACGCTGTCACTGCCGCGGCGATGCAGAAGGCGCGCAACGGCGAGGGTCCGACGCTGATCGAGGCCTACACCTACCGCATGGGCGCACACACGACGTCCGACGATCCGTCCCGCTACCGCGACAGTGCGGAGGTCGAGACCTGGAAGCTCAAGGACCCCATCGAACGGGTCAAGCGCTATCTCCTGGTCCAAGGCACCTCGCAGGAGTTCTTCGATGAGCTCGAGGTCGAGGCCGAGGAGCTCGGCAAGCACCTCCGGGCAGCCTGCAAGGCTCTTCCGGAGCCCGATCTCGAGGCCCTGTTCGACGCGGTCTACGTCGACGGAGCAACACCGGAGCTGGCGGAGCAGAAAGCCGCGTACGTCGAGTTCAGAGACAGTCTGGTCGAAGAGGGGACACCCGCATGAGCAACAAGATGCCACTCTCCAAGGGTCTGAATGCCGGGCTTCGCGCGGCGATGGAAGCCGATGAGAAGGTCCTGATCATGGGCGAGGACGTCGGTCGCCTGGGTGGAGTCTTCCGCATCACCGACGGTCTTCAGAAGGACTTCGGTGAGAGCCGGGTCATCGACTCGCCGCTCTCGGAGCAGGGCATCCTCGGCACCGCCGTGGGCCTGACGTTCCGCGGCTATCGCCCGGTGCTCGAGATCCAGTTCGACGGATTCGTCTACCCCGCCTATGACCAGATCGTCAGCCAGGTGGCCAAGCTGCACTTCCGCAGCAAGGGCAGCGTCAAGATGCCGATCGTCATCCGCATTCCGTTCGGCGGCGGCATTGGCGCGGTCGAGCATCACTCCGAGAGCCCCGAGGCGCAGTTCGCGCTCACCGCCGGGCTCAAGGTTGTCGCGTGCTCCAATGCCAATGACGCCTACTGGATGATTCAGCAGGCCATCGCCAGCGATGATCCGATCGTGTTCATGGAGCCCAAGCGCCGCTATTGGGATCAGGGCGAGGTCGATCTTGAGGGCGAGCCCTTCCCGCTGCACAAGTCGCGCATCATCCGAGACGGCACCGACGCGACACTGATCACCTACGGGCCGATGGTCAAGACCTGCCTGGAGTCGGCCGATGCTGCCGCCGACGACGGCGTCAGCCTGGAGGTCATCGACCTGCGCACGCTGTCACCGCTCGACCTCGATCCGGTGGTTGAGTCCGTACGCAAGACGGGTCACGCCATCGTGGTGCACGAGGCCGCGCAGACACTCGGCCTCGGCGCCGAGATCGCCGCACGCTTGACCGAGAAGTGCTTCTACAACCTCGAGGCGCCAGTCATGCGCGTCACCGGATATGACCTGCCCTACCCGCCGAGCCGCATCGAGGAAGAGTTCCTGCCGGGACTCGACCGAGTGCTCGACGCGGTCGACCGTTCACTTGCCTACTGATGAGGACCGTCTGATGAGTGAGTTCAAGCTTCCCGACGTTGGAGAAGGTCTGACCGAGGCCGAGATCGTCATGTGGAAGGTCAAGGTCGGCGACGTCATCAAGATCAACGACATCATCGTCGACATCGAGACCGCCAAGTCGATCGTCGAGCTTCCCAGCCCTTACGAAGGCACGATCGACGAGCTGCTCGTCGCCGAGGGCGAGACGGTTGCGGTCGGCACGCCGATCATCCGCATCCTGTCGGCCGATGAGGCGTCAGCGCCCGAAGCCGACGCGCCCAAGGCGTCAGCCCCCAAGGCGCCCACGGCCAGCGACTTCTCGGCCCCGGAGTTCGTCGGCGCTCCCGTCGTCGACGGCGCGGTGCCCAAGGTGGCCGAGCCTGCCGATCCGCCCGAAGAGCGACAGAAGGTGCTCGTGGGCTACGGGCCGAGGGCGACATCGCTCAAGCGCCGCGCCCGCAAGGGAGCCGTGGCCTCGGTCGACACCGAAAAGGTTGCCCCCCACAAGCCGCTGCGTGCGCTGGCCAAGCCGCCCGTACGCAAGCTCGCCAAGGATCTGGGCATCGATCTCGGCGAGGTGCCCAGCGCCGGTGACATCATCACCAGGGCAGACGTCGAGGCCTTTGCCGGCCTGTCCGCGTCGACAACCGCCGCCCCTGCGGCACCTCAGCCGACGGCGGCCGGTGACGTACGCATACCGATCAAGGGTGTGCGCAAGATGACGGCTGAGGCCATGGTGTCCTCAGCCTTCACGGCGCCGCACGTGACCGAGTGGGTCACGGTCGACGTCAGCCGCACGATGGAGCTGGTCAAGCACCTCAAGAAGGATCCGGCGTTCGCCGATGTCAAGGTCTCACCGCTGTTGATCGTCGCCAAGGCTGTGTGTCTGGCCATGCGGCGCACACCTGAGATCAATGCGACCTGGGACGAGGCCGCGCAGGAGATCGTCCTCAAGGGATCGGTCAATCTCGGCATCGCTGCCGCGACCCCACGCGGTCTCGTGGTGCCCAACATCGTCGGCGCCAACACGATGTCGATGATCGAGCTGGCACAGGCGTTCGGCGAGCTCATCACGACGGCTCGTGAAGGCAAGACTCAGCCGGCGCAGATGAGTGGCGGATCGTTCACGATCACCAACATCGGCGTCTTCGGCATCGATGCGGGCACCCCGATCCTCAATCCGGGCGAAGCAGGCATTCTCGCCGTCGGTGCGATCAACAAGCGCCCGTGGATCGGCGATGACGACGAGATCGTGGCGCGCTGGGTGACGACCCTGGCGTTGAGCTTTGATCATCGTCTCGTCGACGGTGAGCAGGGTTCACGGTTCCTCGCCGATGTCGCTGCGATCCTGCGCGATCCGGCTGTTGCGCTGACCTACTAGCCCATCGCCCACGGGCGTGCGCGGAGTTGCCCGGTGGTGTTGCCACGCGGGCTGTCTAGTCTGGCGGGGTGACCGACACTCGATCCTCGTCAGCAGGTGCTGTTGGCGTCTGGTTCGTGGCGCTCATGGTCTACATGCTGGCGGTGTTCCACCGGTCGTCGCTGGCGGTCGCCGGGCTCGCGGCCACTGAGCGGTTCGACATCTCCGCTGCGCAGCTGTCGGCTTTCACGATGCTGCAGCTGCTCGTCTACACGCTGATGCAGATCCCGGTCGGGCTGTTGCTTGATCGGTTCGGATCGCGCCGGATCATGCTGACGGGTCTGGTGACCCTCACGTCGGCGCAGTGCCTGTTCGCCGTGGCGGACACGTACGCGGTGGCGCTGATCGCGAGGCTCTTCGTCGGCATGGGCGATGCCATGATCTTCGTCTGCGTGCTCCGTCTGGTGAACACTTGGTTCGCGCCGCGACGCATACCCCTGGTGACCCAGATGACCGGTGTGCTCGGACAGCTGGGCGGCATCATCGCCGCGGTGCCGATGACCTTGGCGTTGCGCGAGCTCGGCTGGACCACGGCCTACCTGCTGGCAGCCGCGATCGGGATCGCGTTGCTGCTTGCGCTTCTGGCATTCATCCGCGACTCGCCGGTCGAGCGATCGGCCAGCGGCCCGCCGATGTCGCTCACGACAGTTCGCCGCAGCCTCGGTGAGTCCTGGGAGCACCCCGGCACCCGGCTGGGCCTGTGGACCCACTTCACGACGCAGTTCAGTGCCACGACGCTCGGCCTGCTGTGGGGCTACCCATTCTTCGTACGGGGTGAGAACCTCTCGCCGGGTCAGGCCGGAGCGTTGCTGACGATTCTGGTGGTCGCCGTCATGGCGGCCGGCCCGGTGCTGGCGTGGTTCATCACCCGACACCCGTGGCACCGCTCGACGCTGGTGATCGGCATCGTGCTGGTGATCGTGATGATGTGGACGATCGTGCTGGCGTGGCGTGGTGACGCACCGTTCTGGCTGTTGGTGCTGCTGATGGTGGCGGTCGGCGTCGGAGGCCCGGCATCCATGATCGGCTTCGACTTCGGTCGCTCGTTCAACCCGGCACACCGGATGGGCGCGGCGATCGGCATCATCAACCAGGGCGGCTTCTTTGCCAGTCTGGTCCTGGTCATCGCGATCGGCCTGATCCTGGATTGGCGCACCCCGGGCAGCAGCACGGCATACACGCCGTCGGCGTTCCGTTGGGCTATGTCAGCGCAGTATGTGCTGTGGGCGATCGGCTTGACGCAGATCTGGCGCTATCGGGTGCAGGTGCGCGCCAAGATCATGCGCGAGGAACCCGAGGCCTACGGACGCATCAGGGAGCTCGGCTAGCTCAGGCGACGGTCTCGTCGGCTTCTGGTTCGCGTACGAGCATGAGGTTGGTCTTGCCTTCGTCGGTGAGCGCGCCGACCTCTTCGAAGCCGCGGCTCTCGTGGAACGCGAGCGAGACGTCATTGGTGTCATAGACCTCGAGTGCGATGGGCAGCTCGCCCTCAACTTCTTCGTAGAGGCTCGAGGCGACACCGAGGCGGCGGTGCTCGTCGGACACGACAATGCGGTCAAGGTAGACGTAGTCATCGACCAGCTTGTCCTCGAACCAGCGATAGCGGCTCGAGTCGTACTCCGCGCCGGGAGGCAGGGTGATCACGAAGCCGGCGATGTCGCCGTCGTGATCGGCCACGAGGGCCTGGTCAGCCATCTTGACGAGGAGCGAGAGGCTCTCGTTGTCGAGTGGGCCGACGCCTTCAAGGGCCTTCTGGTTGAGATGGACGATGCTGTCAAAGTCGCTGTGCGTCATTTCTCGGATCATCAGGCCGCCGACGTTACGTCAACCTGGCCCTCGGCTCCACCGTTTGTGGCCCATCCCACTCCTGGGCGTCAGTCGGAGAGGATGCTCCCCGGCGGATGGTTGGACATCCGCCGGGAAGCATCCGCCTATCGGGCCGTTTGCGCCAGGAAGGGCGCCGCCGCTCCGTACAACTTGTACAGGGCAAAGGAACCGGCATGCGAGGTAGTGCAGCGACTGTCGAACAGCTCGACAGCGCGGGAGTCAGACATACCTGCACCGAATCCGTACGGAGTCGAGCCCGAGACCGCGCCGGTCGCGTAGGACCGGATCCTCTGGACCATGCCCACCTGGTTGTCGTCGCTGGCGTTGCGCCACCAGCTGCAGGTGAAGGAGCTCAGCGGAGCTTTGCTGATCGCCGCAGGAAGCGGAGTCACAGGCAAGTCGTGGTCCGCGGTCGCCTTCGGCTTGTCCAACGAGAGCAGCGAGCTCAGCTGGGTCAGCGGGGTCAGTGCGGTGAACACATTGCCGCACAGACGAGGCGCGAGACCGCTGGCACAGATGGAGGTGAACAGTGCGCCCTGCGCAGGAGCCTTTGCTTGCGAGCTGGCCAGGGGTCGCGAGGAGCCGGTGGGACGAGGTGGGGTCTCGGCCCAGTTGCAGGTCGCGGGATGGCTGGCATCGCTGTCGCCAATCTGCATGCCGACCAAGCAGCCGACAAGTTCGAGCTCGTTGATGACGTTGCCGATCCCGATGCTGAGAGCGGGATTGGTGCCGTTGGCGCAGTCGGGAAGCAATATCGGGGAGCTGGTGACGGCGGCGCCATTGGCACCCTTGTTGCCGTACCAGCAGTTGCCGGTGTTGCCTGGGAAGCTGTCCCACCAGAAGTCGACTCCGTTGGGCTTGACCTCACCCTTCGGGTTGACCCCCATGGTGTTGCCTTCGAACTGGTTGCCGTACGAGGTCGATACCTTGAGCGGGTCACATCCTGGGACCGGGGTGTTGGAGCCGATCGGCTCAGGCCCGCACACCGTCGCGTCGGGAACGGCGAACAACATCACGCCGCGACGCCAGTTGTCGAAGAAGTGGTTGTCGCGAATGATGTTGTCATTGCCACCGGCAAGCCACAAACCTGTGCCGACCGGTGCAGGGATGAACGGTTCGACGTCTGAGTCAGCCGCGAATGCGTTGAAGTTGTTGTCGTAGAACTTGTTGTTCTCCACCACGTTGCCGTGCTGGGGGAAGCCGGGGTGTCCCGGCGCAGTGAAGACGTCCGTCGTGTAGCCCAGGGCGTTGTCGTAGAAGTTGTTCTTGGTCACCAAGGTGCCGCTGCTGTTGGTGCCAGAGAACCCGCCCACGTTGTGGTGGCTGTCGCACAAACGGAAGGTCTGGCTGAAGCGGTACTTCGGGTAGAACTTCTCGTAGCGGTCGGTGGTGGTGTCCGCGCCGGAGCCGGGGTAAAGCCCCGAGTCGCCGTGACCGGCGGTCTCACAGTTCTGCACCATGCCGTGGTCGCTGGTGAACGTGAGTACGCCATATCCGCCGGCGTAGTACGCCTTGAACCGATCGAGCAGGTAGCCGTCGGTCTCGAGGACGTAGATGTCGTGCTCGCGAGCATGGCGAATCGTCATGTTCCGCAGCACGAAGCCATCGGCCCGGTCGACGAAGATGCCGACATCCTTCTTGTGGCCGATGGCCGAAGGGCCACCATTGCCAGCTGCGGAGCTGCCGGCTTCCAGGATGACGTCGTCGGCGCTGACGCCCGAACCTTCGAGCTGGACGTTGCAGCGGATGCAGTCGCCAACGACCGGAATGCCGTGCCGGTCCGTTCGTGGCGGTGCGGGCACCGCACCGGTGTCAGGACCGCGCCCGATGATGGCAACCAGGTTGGCATCGTTGGGGCACTTGATCTGGTAATTGTGCGAGAGGGCGCCGGGGTCGCCGCTGTCGGCCGGAGTGTGCAAGTCGGCGCACGACTTGTCGTACGTGGGCTTGGCCCGAGCAGTCGGCTCTAGGTAGAGGCCGGGCATCACGACGACGCGGTCATTGTTGCGCGAAGCCATGATGGCTGGCTGGATCTCGTCGTACTTGCAAGCATTGAAGAGCTTGCGGTTGACGGCCAGCAGAGCCGTGCCCTCCTCGGCGCTGAAGGTGCGCTTGGATGTCGGTCGGATGTAGTAGCCGCTCCGCTTCGCCGCGTCAATCGCCGACTTCACCCGGGTCATCGAGTCTTTCTGGCAGACCACGCGGGTCGTACCGGGCAGCTTGATTTCCAACGCCGAGGCCAACGAGCGCGCCGTGGGGACCTTGCCGCCGGCGCACGGCTCGACAGAGCAATCCGCCTTGGGATCGGGATAGTACGACGGTCGCTCGACGTGAGCGGATGAGATCGTCGGTGTGAGGAGGGTGGCGATCAGTGCGATCGTCAGGGCAAGGAAAAGTCGGCGCAAAAGTCGAGGCATGGAAGGATCTATCTCTCATCAGTCCGCGGGAGCGGGGGACACTGACTCAAGCATAAACTGGAGTTACCGTCCGAGGACGGCATTATTGCAAAATTTCTCAGGTCAGACGGAGAACTCGACCCCGGCGGCGCTTTCGGACGCGGCCCAGAGGGCCGTTGCGAGGTCGGTGTCACGCGCCGTACGCGACACGCCGACCAGCTTGGGGCGTCCGCGCATCTCGGTGAGTCCCGATGGTCCGACGTACTCGCCACCGGTCAGGCCGGGGTCGGTCGCGGCCATCAGCAGCGGCCACGCGCCATGCGCTGCCGGCTGGCCGAGCACCTTGCTGATCTGGTGCATGGCGGTGTCGGGCAGGAAGAGTCCGGTGGAGCCGGACGTCGGCTTGGTGAGATTGGTCGACGCATAGCCCGGGTGGGCGGCAACGCTGACGACAGGCACGCCGGAAGCCTTGGCGCGGCGGTCGAGCTCGAGGGCGAACAGCAGGTCTGCCAGCTTGGACTCCCCGTACGACTTCCAGCGGCGGTATCGACGGGGTGATCCCTCGGGCGTGAGGCTCCGCAGGTCAATGCCGGTGACGCTCTTGTGCATGTTGGAGGACACCGCGACGATCCGGGCGCTGCTGCTGACCAGCAACGGCCACAGTGTCGCGGTCCAGGCGAAGTGACCGAGGTGGTTGGTGCCGATCTGCAGCTCGTATCCGTCGGCGGTCTGCGCCTTGGGCGGTGCCATGACGCCGGCGTTGTTGATCAGGATGTCCACGCGGTCGTAAGCCGCGATCACCTCGGTGGCGGCCCGCTTGGCGTCCTTGAGATCGGCGAGGTCCAGTGAGACGACGTCGACATTGGCGCCGGGAGAGTCCTGCTCGATGCGGGCCAGCGCTTCGTCGGCCTTCTGGGCGTTGCGCGCTGTCACCACGAGAGAAGCGCCGTGTCGGGCCAGCTCGATGGCGGTGTTGACGCCGAGCCCACCCGTGACGCCGGTGATGACAGCACGCTGGCCGGTCAGGTCTGGGATGTCACTGGTTGTCCACGTCATGAGGCCAAACCCTACGGGGTGACTCCCATGGCGCCGAGCACCCGATGGCCGAGCTGCTCATCACCGGTGACAGCAACGTGCACGGCGTCGGGGCCTCGCCGGCCGGCGGTCAGGATGGCGAAATCTTCCGTCGACATGGTCAGCGTGACTGTCGGGTCTGCAACCTCGTCGGTGCGCCTGGCCCTGCCATCGGCGCCGACGAGGAGGGTGGTGTCCAGCGGCACCTCGCCGGTGACATGCCACCTGACGCTCGTGCCCTCCGGTGCGCCGACCTTTTTGCCCAGCACATAGGGAAGCGCAAAGGCCAACGTGTTGACGGTGACGGCGGCGCCTGGCGAGTCGAGACCTCCAGGCCGGCCGATCGCACGTCGTACGTCTTGTTCGTGTGTCCACATGTCGATCGAGCGGTTGCGCAGGAGCGTGTCCCACGACCAGGCGAGGCCCGCCGGTGTCATGGGGCCTGGCGCGGCGGGATCCTCCGGTAGCGGGTCGAGCTTCGAGGCCCACTCTTCGACGCTGGCAGCGAGCTCAGCCACCACGTCGGCGGCGGGAAGGCCGCGCCGCGCTTCGACGCCGGGCTCGGTGTGCTCCGCCGGCATCTGGCGGCCGTCTTCGGTGGTGGCAGGCGACGATTCGGCCCGGCACAGCTCAGTCTCGAGGTGGGCAAGGTGGGCGTAGACGTCCTGCACTGACCAGCCGGGGCAGTCAGTGGGGGTGGTCCACTGCTCGTCGGTGAGACCGCTGGCCAGGTCGAGGAGCGCATCGGCGCTCGTGCGCCAGGCGAGGACGTACGTGGGGAGCATGCTCATGCGATGGTCTCCTTGCGCTTCTGTCGGCGCACGTGGAACGTGTATCCCGCGAGGCCGACGCCGACGGCCAGGCCGAGGATCGAGATGCCCTTGGCGGTGTTGGCCCTCGAGGCGAAACCGTCGACGACCGCGTACGTGTAGGTGGCGTCGTCGACCCGTCGATCACGCGGGGTGCAGGTGATGGCCTGGTTCTTGCCACCCTCGTTGAGCATCGCGATGAGATGCCATTGGTCGCTGCCGTTGTTCACCGTGAGGGCGAGCTTGGCGGCCGGGATCTCGGTGACCTTCTTGTCCGCGCCGGTGGCCCGACACGTGATGTCGCGATCGGGCTGGACGATGTCGGTGTAGACGGCGACACTCTGGTTCGTTGCGTCGAATCGCTCGCCGACGGGGGTCACCGTCGCGTCACGGACGGGATCCCAGGCGCCAGCTGCGATGACGATCGACACGACGGAGGCGCCGAGGGCGATGAACAACGAGACGAGGTACCACAGCGGGCTGGTCGGCTTCACGGAGTCACTTTCCCACAGTCGCCCCAACTCGTCGGAATGAGCGACGCCCCCACCGTTGCCGGTAGGGGCGTCGTCGACTCGGTACGTCGGTCAGAAGCTGGCGACGTCCAGCTCCATGATCGAGTCGTCGATGTTCTCCGCGATCGCCCGCTCGCCGGCCATCAGCGGGAGGACGTTGCGGGCGAAGAAGCTCGCAGCGGCGACCTTGCCCTCGTAGAAGCTCTTGTCGGCGGCAGAGACATCGCCGCCCAGCTTCTCGAGAGCCACTTCTGCGCCACGGAGCAGCAGCCATCCCACGACCAGGTCGCCGAGCACGTAGACCAGGCGGGTCGTGTTGAGGCCAACCTTGTAGATGTTCTTGATGTCGCCCTTCTCGTCAGCCGGGTTGGACGCCATGAGGTCGCTGAAGGCTGCGCCGACGATGGCCTGCGCGTCCTCGAGGGCCTTGCCGAGCAGCTCGCGCTCGACCTTGAGGCGTCCGTTGCCGGCATCGCTCTCGGCGAATGACTGCACCTCGCCGGCGAGGTAGCCAAGCGCCTGACCCTTGTTCTTCACGATCTTGCGGAAGAACAGGTCCATGCCCTGGATCGCGGTGGTGCCTTCGTACAGCGTGTCGATCTTGGCGTCACGTACGTACTGCTCGACCGGGTAGTCCTGCAGGAATCCCGAGCCACCGAACGTCTGCAGGGACTCGGTGCCCAGCAGCACCCACGAGCGCTCCGAGCCGTAGCCCTTGACGATCGGCAGGAGCAGGTCGTTCAGCGCCTCGGCCAGGTCGGTGTCCTCGCCGGTCGACTCCTTGATGAGGATCTCGTCCTGGAACGTGGCGGTGTAGATCATCAGCGAACGCAGGCCCTCGGCGAACGCCTTCTGGGTCAAGAGCGACCGGCGTACGTCCGGGTGGTTGGTGATGACGACACGCGGCGCCGTCTTGTCGTTGGCCTGGGTGAGGTCGGCACCCTGCACGCGCTCCTTGGCGTAGTCGAGCGCGTTGAGGTAGCCGGTCGACAGGGTCGCGATGGCCTTGGCGCCGACGAACATGCGGGCGTTCTCGATGACGCGGAACATCTGGTTGATGCCGTCGTGCACTTCGCCGAGGAGCCAACCTTGGGCAGGTGCACCGTCGCCGAAGGTGACTTCACACGTGGTGGAGACCTTGATGCCCATCTTCTTCTCGACGTTCGTGACGTAGGCGCCGTTGCGCTCGCCGGTGAGCTCGCCGGTCTCGTGGTCGAAGTGGAACTTCGGCACGAGGAAGAGGCTCAGGCCCTTGGTGCCGGGCCCGCCGACGCCCTCGACGCCCACGGGACGGGCGAGGACGAGGTGCAGGATGTTCTCGGACATGTCGTGCTCAGCAGACGTGATGAACCGCTTGACGCCCTCGATGTTCCAGGTGCCGTCCTCGTTCATCGTGGCCTTGGTGCGGCCCGCGCCGACATCGGATCCGGCGTCTGGCTCGGTGAGCACCATCGTGGCGCCCCACTGGCGGTCGACCATGTGCTGGGCGATCTTCTTGTCGCGCTCGATGCCGTTCTCGAAGACGATGCGAGCGAACGCAGGTCCGCACGCGAACATCCAGATGGCGGGGTTGGACCCGAGCACGAACTCGGCGCTCGACCATACGAGGGACGCGGGGGCACGCTGGCCGCCGAGCTCCTCGGGGAGCTGCAGGCGCCACCACTCGGCGTCCATCCAGGCGTTGTAGGACTTCTTGAACGAGTCGGGCATCACGACGGTCTTGGCCGCCGGGTCGTAGACCGGGGGGTTGCGGTCGGAGTCGTCGAAGGACGCTGCCAGCTCATCACGCGAGATGCGCTCGATCTCGGTGAGGATGCTCTTGGCCGTGTCGGTGTCGACCTCGTCGAACGGGGCGGTGCCCAGGATCTCCTGGCGATTGAAGAGCTCAAACAGGTTGAACTCGGTGTCGCGCAAGTTGCTCTTGTAGTGGCTCATGTCTGCAATTTCCTTTGAAGGATGGGGGCTGGGCAGCATTGCTACTGATAAGTAACTTAAGTATCCGCCCGACGTGGGTCAAAGACAAGTTGTTCGGCGATTCCGGCCATGTTGGGCACATCACACCACCTGGTGGACATGCAAAAGCCGGCCACCCCAGGGGGATGGCCGGCTTGACGTTTGATTCAGCGAAGTTCGGTCGGGATGCGACCGAAGCCGTCGTGCGAAACGGTGCGGGCAGTGCTGCCAACTCCGATCACGGCGATGATGACGGCGCTGATGGCGGTGATGATCATTGCTGGCCTCCTTCAAGGCTTTGTGAATTCGTACTCTCAGTATGGCTCCGTCAACCGTCAAGCACAATCTAACAAAACTACACCTAACATGTAGTCTGGCTACATGGACGTCAAAAGGCTCGAGCTCCTGCGTGAATTGGCCGAGAGGGGCACCGTGGGTGCCGTTGCCGACGTGACAGGAGTCACCCCATCGGCGGTGTCCCAACAGCTCAAAGTGCTGGAAAAGGAGGCCGGAGTGGCACTGCTTGAGCCCTCGGGACGAGGTGTGGCGTTGACTGCGGCGGGCCGAGCTCTGGCACAGACCGCCACCGACATCGCCGTCGCCATCGCGAAGGCCGAGTCCGCGTGGCGAGAGTTCATGGAGCAGCCGGCTGGCGACGTCACCCTCACCACATTTCCGAGCGGTGGCGAGATGTTGTTGCCCGGATTGCTGAACCGGCTCGCCGACGAGCCGCACATCAACCTGGTGTGCACTGACCAGGACGTGACGAAATTCGACTTCGCCGACCTGACACCCGACTACGACATCGTGATCGCCGACTCGCCCACCACCTCGGCGTCATGGCATGAGCGCGGCCTCCAGGTCGTACCGCTGATGAGCGAGCCCCTCGATGTCGCGCTCCCGGAGGACCATCGCCTGGCGACGAAGGCGAGCCTGTCCCCGAAGGACGTCGTCGGCGAGACGTGGATCGGGGTGCCGCACGACTTCCCGTTCGACCGGGTCCTGAGCCAGGTCGTCGCGAGCACGGGTGAGCCGGTGCGTGTTGCGCAGCGACTCGCAGACAACGGGCTGGTTGAGTCGATGGTTGCGGCCGGCCACGGCATTGCGATCCTGCCCCGGTTCACCACCCGCGAGCACGGGAACGGGCTGGTCACCCGGCCTCTGGTCGGCATACGGGCCAAACGGGAGATCTCGGCGCTGCTGCGTCCTGATCGCTTCGAGCGACCGTCCGTGCGGTTCGTCGTCCAGGCCTTGCGGGACGAGGCACGCGCCGTGTCCGACGCGCACCAATCGGTCTAGACAGCACTGTGGGCGCGTCTCGTGTTGAGAGACGCGCCCACAGTGTGTGACTCCCTACCGGGAGCTGATTTCCGTCAGCTGGAGGTGGTGTTGACGGTGATCTTGGCGATGCCGACCAGCAGGTCCTTGGTGACGGCGTCCGTACCGAACGTGTCATTCAGGAGACCAGCAGCGACCGGCGAGATGAAGACCTTGGTGCCTTCGAGGATGGCGGTGTCGCCCTCGCTCTGCAGCGGCTTCAGCGTGGTGCCGTTCAGTGTCAGGACGTATGCGTTCGCAGCGGCGAGCTTGCCGTTGACGGACACATCGCCGTAGACGCGTGACACGCCCGGGTCGACGTTCAGGTTGGTGATCTCAACCAGCGTGTCGCCGGCCTGGAGCGAGAAGCCCGAGCCTTCGTGCTGGATCTGACCGATGACGTACGGCGAAACCGTTCCGGGCTTGAAGTACGTCACGTTGCCGCCCGTGATCGGGAAGACGAGCGAACCATCAGTGAGCTCGGCGCTGCCGACGACACCGGGGGTGAGCTTGAGCGAGGTCAGCGCGTCGACGAAGCCCTGGTCGAGGAGGACGGCTGTGTCCTCGCCGGTCAGACCGTCGATCGCGGCGAGTGCCTTGGGTGCGGAGGTGCTGCTGGATCCGCTGTCGTTGTCGCTGTCCGAGGACGAGCAAGCAGCCAGCGGAAGTGAGGCCATGGCGGCCAGTGCGATTCCGGCGATGAACTTGCGGTTCTTGATGGTGCGCATGATGTGACTCTCAATCGTTTGGGTGGGTTCGTGGTGTTGACACCTGTGTTTCGTCGCCGCTGGGGGTTCGGATTGGTCACTACATGGTCGATTGGCTGATAACGCTGCGATTGCAGGCAAAGAAAAGATGCGATGGGCTCGCCCGATCACACGTGGGCGCCCAGGATGAGACATCGATAAGGTGAATGTGGCGTCGTCAATGGCGTCTCGCCGATGTAGCTCAGTGGTAGAGCGCTTGCTTCCCAAGCAAGATATGCGGGTTCGATTCCCGTCATCGGCTCCGAGCGCAGCGAGGAGACGAGGGCGGGAATCGAGTCGGGCCCCCCACCGCGGCGTAGCCGCCCCGCGAGGGATCCCGTCATCGGCTCTCGGCACGAAGTGCCCATTCCCGGTGACGGGAATCGAGTGGGCCCCACCCCCGCCGCGCAGCGGCTGACCGAGGGATCCCGTCATCGGCTCTCAGCACGAAGTCCCGTCATCGGCTCCGAGCGCAGCGAGGAGTTCAGACTCCGGCCATGGCGGCGACATGTCTGGCGTCGGTGCCGCAGCAGCCGCCGACGATCGCAAGGTTTGGCAACGTGGCCTGCAGACTGCCGAATGACGACGTGAGCAATGCGAGGTCGCCCGTATCGAGCTCCTCGGCCTCGTCGAGCTCAGCGTGGGTCAGGGTGGAGGCGTTCGGGTTCACCTGCACTATCCGGCTCAACCATTCACCGTCCTCCAGACCTTGGGCGATGTGGGTGGGGTGAGCGCAGTTGACGATGAACCCGTCGGGCGCTTCCTCGGCTTCGAGCCGCGCAATCGCCTCACGCAGGGGTGTGCCGTCGGGCAGCCGGCCGTCGGTCTCGACGGTGAACCCGATCAAGACGGGGAGGTCCGCGTTGTGAGCGGCACGAGCAACTCCGGCGCCCTCGGCCGCTGTGGTCATCGTGTACGCGCCGACGACGTCGACTCCGGCCTCCGCAAACGACTCAATCTGGGCCGTATGGAACTCCGTCGCTCGTGCCGACGTCATGGCCTCGTCAGCGACGTATCCGTCGCCTCGCGGCCCGACTGCGCCGATGATGCGGACGTCTTGCAGATCCGCGTACGACTCCCGCAGATCTTTCAGCATGGCGATCGCGGAGCGGTTGGCACGATCCAGCGCGGAGGCGTCGTAGCCGAGCTTCGCGCCCCATTCGCGGCTGGCTCGCCAGGTAGGTGACTCCAAGGTCAGGCCGACGCCGGCCCGGCGGGCGATGTCGGCGTACTCGTCGTAGTAGGCCCGCAGGTGCGCCCGGCCGGTATCGGTCTCGACCAGTGGGAACGACGCAAACTCCGTGAGGTCAACCCCGCGGTTGAAGATCAGGTCAGTCTCGAGTCCTCCGTCACTGACGTAGCGACCGGACTGCCAGAAGTGGGAGGCGCTCATGCGGGTTCTCTTCTCCGTACCACGCTGTTCGGTCTGTTGTACCAGACAATTTGTCGACGGCACAGAGCTGTGACCCCTGCCCGCTCTCAGGAGGATGGGTCGCCCACGTCGAAACGTCGGGCACTCTGTATCGCGCGGCGACTGACCAGGTGCCATGCTCGGCTCATGAGCGAAATTGCGCGTCCAGACGTTGCTGTCATCGGAGGGTCGGGGTTCTACACATTTCTCGACGATCCGCGCGAGGTCGAGGTCGACACCCCGTACGGCAAGCCCTCGGCGCCGATCGCGATCGGCACGGTCGGCGATCGAAGCGTCGCGTTCCTGCCCCGCCATGGCAAGAACCATGAGTTCCCGGCACACCGGGTCAACTACCGAGCCAACATGTGGGCCCTGCGCAGTCTCGGCGTACGACAGGTGTTGGCGCCGTGCGCCGTTGGCGGACTGCAGGTCGAGTACGGTCCCGGCACCTTCGTCGTGCCCGACCAGCTGGTTGACCGGACCACCGCCCGCACCCAGACGTACTTCGACGAGAACGCCTGCCACGTGGCGTTCGCCGATCCCTATTGCCTACGCCTGCGTGGCCACCTGCTGGTTGGGTTGAAGGAGCACGCCCCGGTCGACGGGGGCACCCTCGTCGTCATCGAGGGGCCCCGGTTCTCCACGCGGGCCGAGTCGCGTTGGTATGCCGCGCAGGGCTGGGCCGTGATCGGTATGACGAGCCACCCCGAGGCGATCCTCGCCCGCGAGATGGCGCTCTGCTACTCCACGGTCTGCCTGGTCACCGACCACGATGCTGGCGTCGACGAGGCGTCAGCTGTGAGCATGGAGGCCGTGTTCAAGGTGTTCGCGGCACACACCGAGACCCTCAAGTCGGCGCTCACCGGTGTCATCGGCAGCCTCGGCACCGAGCGTGACTGCTCGTGCTCGCACGCCGTCGATGGCATGGCGCTGCCGATTGAGCTGCCCGATCTGGGGGGCCAGTGAAGGTCCTGCTCACCGGCTCTGCCGGATTCATCGGCACGCACATTGCCGAGCAGGCTGAGCTCGCTGGTCACGAGGTCGTGAAGGTCGATGGATTCCTCCCGATGGCGCACGGCGACAACCCCGTGGTCGCCGAAGGCACTGCGCGGCTCGACCTGCGCCACGACCCGCTCGACGACCTCCTCGATGGAGTGGACGTCGTGTGCCACCAGGCGGCGATGGTCGGCAACGGAGTGGATGCGCAGGACCTGCCCGGATATGCCGAGCACAACGATTCCGGCACAGCCCGGGTGCTTGCGGCCATGGCGCGAGTCGGGGTGAAGAACCTCGTGCTTGCATCATCGATGGTGGTCTACGGCGACGGCCGCTACACCTGCCCGACCGACGGCGATGTCCCGCCGGCCGTGCGCAGCGACGATGATCTGCAGGACGGCCGGTTCGATCCGCGCTGCCCGGTGTGCGGCGGCGACATCAGCTGGCGCGAGATCGCGGAGGACGCGCCATTCCTCCCGCGCACGAGCTATGCCGCGTCCAAGGTTGCCCAGGAGCACTATGCATCCGCGTGGTGCACGCTCGAAGGTTCGAGAGCCGTCGCGCTGCGCTATCACAACGTGTACGGCCCGGGCATGCCCGCGGACACACCCTATGCCGGAGTCGCGGCGATCTTCCGGTCGGCAATCGCAAGGGGCGAGTCGCCGAAGGTCTTCGAGGACGGTGCCCAGATGCGCGACTTCGTGCACGTCACCGACATCGCGAGGGCCAACGTGCTCGCGATCGAGCAGGTCGCGGAGCACGGCTCCGGGCTGACGGCATACAACCTCGCCTCGGGGCATCCGTTCACGATCGGGCAGATGGCGGAGACGCTGGCAGCCGCGGCAGGTGCACCGGCCCCGGAGCTGACCGGCGATTACCGACGCTTCGACGTACGACATGTGGTCGCCTCGCCCAAGGCGGCTGCCATCGGTCTCGGCTTCGTGGCCGACGTCAGGCCCGAGGACGGGCTCGCCGCGCTGGCAACGGATCCGCTGCGCGAACGCTGACAGCTCAGGCAGCGCTCGCCGCCCGCAAGCGAATCTCGAAGCGGCAGCCGTCGGCATGGTTGTGCACGCCGATCGACCCTGACTGTGCGTCCAGGAGCCCGCGGGCGATCGCGAGGCCCATGCCTGCACCTTGCACCTCGACCGACTGGTCAGCCTCGCGCGCCGCCGATCCCCGATAGCCCATGTCGAAGACCTTGGTGAGGTCGTCGGCCGGTATGCCGCCGCATGAGTCGGCCACTCGCAGCCAGACCTCAGACGCATCGGACCCGACCGAGACCGTGACGACTCCGGACGTTGGCGTGTGTCGGATCGCATTGCCGAGCAGGTTGCGCAGGACGCGCATGAGCTCCGGCGCCGCACCGACAGCAAGCGTTCCGTGTGGACGCCCTTCGACCACCACGCTGACTCCTTGCCGTTCGGCGGCTGGCCGGGTCGCGTCAACTGCCGAGCGGACGACATCATCGACCGCGATGGGCCCGACGTCGAGCCGCAGGGTGCCGGCGTTGATCTGCGACATCTCGAACAGGTCGTCGATCATCGAGGCGAGCCGGAACGTCTCGGCGCGGATCAGCTGCGCGTACTGCTTGACGTCCTCGGGGGTGGAGACGACACCGTCCTCGAGCGCCTCGGTCATGGCCTGGACGCCGGCGATCGGCGTGCGCAGGTCGTGGCTGAGCCAGGCGAGCAGCTCACGGCGTGAACGCTCGGCGCTTCGCTCGCGTTCGAGAGCTTCGCGTTCCCAGACGATCTTGCGAGCCAGGGTACGGCCGAGCAGGATCGCGCTCGGGACGCTGACGGCCGTGACGACCAACCACACCAAGGCCGTACGCCGAAGCTCTGCGGTGAACATGAACTGACTGGTGCCGACGACGCCGACGATGATCGCTATCAGTGGCACCAGGGTGAGCAGGACGATCGAGGTGGCCAACGCCCGGGTTCGCAGCTGGCGAAGGATCAGTGCGCCGGCGGCGACGACACCGAGCGAGGTGATGAGCCCAACGGCGATGGCGTTGAGATCGGCGGCCGTCATCGGGCTGTCTCCGGATCCCAGCGATAGCCCAGCCCGTAGACCGTGACGAGGCGTTGAGGGTCGGCCGGAACGAGCTCGATCTTGTGTCGGAGCCGCTTGACGTGGACCGTGACGGTGGAGTGGTCGCCGAACTCCCAGCCCCAGACGTGCTTGAGGAGATCATCGCGGCTGAAGACCTCCTGCGGGTGTTGCAGGAAGAACTGCAGCAGATCGAACTCGCGGGTGGTCAGCGGCAGGATCGAGCCGCCCTGCTGGGCTTCACGAGCCATTGGGTTGAGCACCAGATCGTCGTCGACGAGGACCTCGGCAACCCGGGGCGTGGCCTGCAGCTGGCTTCGCCGCAGGACCGAGCCGATGCGCAGCGTGAGCTCCTTGACGCTGAACGGTTTCGACACGTAGTCGTCGGCACCACTGGTCAGGCCGGCAATACGGTCGTCGGTCTCGCTCAGCGCCGTCAGCATGATGATGGGCACCGATGAACCGTCGGTCTCGCGAAGCTGCTGGCAGATCTCGAGCCCGGTCATGTGCGGCAGCATCACGTCGAGCACGATCAGGTCCGGTCGAAGGTCGCGGGCTGCCGCGAGTCCGGCGGCGCCGTCGGACTCGACGGTGACGTCGTACTCCTCCAGCTCGAGATAGCGGCGGAGGACATCGCGTACGGCGAGGTCGTCCTCGACGACGAGGACGTGGGGCCGCTCACGGGTCGCCATGCTCACCACCTTGTCAGCAGGAGCAGCTGGGCGCTCACGCCAAGTGCGACCTGGGTCAGAAGGAGACCGCGGTGCCAACGGATCGGGAGCAACGCCGGGAGGGCCACGACCCAGATCGTGAACGGGAGAAAGATGCGTTCGGTCTCGGCCTTGCTCATGCCCGACAGAGTTGCCACGCCGATCGTCAGCATGGCTGCGGCGGCGAGCTGGGCGAGGACGTTCGTACGCAGGCTGCGCCAGGCGGTCGGAAAGGCGGCCCACACCGCGAGCCCGATCGTGTAGGTCCAGGCGGCGAGGTTGGCCCACACCCAGTAGGAGTAGTGACGATCAGAGGCGATGCCGTCGTAGTAGCGCTCCCGGAGGACCGGATAGGCCTCCCACCACGCAAACCCACCGATCGTGAACAGCGCCGCGACACAGGCTGCGCCGCCGAGTGCCCACGGCAGCGGACGCCAGGACTTCGCGATGAGCAGCACGGCGATCGCGAGGATCCCGAGCAGAACGAGCCCGTACGACAGGTAGACGCACAGACCCAGCAACAGTCCTGCTCCGACGGCGGCGGCGATCGAGGACTTCTTGGCTGCGATCGCGAGGAGCGCGAGGCCCCAGGCGGCCACGGCGGTGAACACGGCATCTCCGTTGACGCCCATCCACACGGCGCTGGGGGCGAGCACGATCCACGGCATGGCGGACCGGGCGAGGCGTTCGTTGCCGAGCGTTCGCAGCGTCACCATGACGGCGACGATCGCGGTGCTGGCCACCGTCACGCATGCGACGCCGATCCAGAAGGGATCGGTGATGTTGAGGCGGTCGAGGCCCACGAAGTACAGCAGCGCCCCGGGCGGGTGGCCCGCGACGTGGACGTACCAGTTGTTCGGGGAGTCCAGCGGGATACGGCTGATGAACGTCTCGAGCATCGTGCTGATCGACGTGACCCGTTGGGCGTCGAAGACGTACTCCTGACGGCGCTCGAACGTGCGGGCCAAGCCGTCCATGCCCTCGGTCATGGCAAGCGCCGTGATCCACAGCCACAACGTGCCGAACGCCGTGATCAGCAGCGTCGGCCACCGCAGGGTCGTCGCAAGCCGTGGCAGCACCAGGGCCAACACGATGCCCAGTGCGATGACGAGCAGGGCAGCCACCGGGAACTTCGGATCCCAGCTCGCATGGAGCGGAGCGAACTCGACGTCAATGTCCTGGTACCACCAGGTGGGCACGACGTACGCCGCGATGACAAGGAGCAGCCCGCTCGCAGCCGAGACGACTGCGACGCGAGCGGAGATCACCGACGTGGACACGGAGGTCAGCCTAGGTCGGCATGGCAGTGTGTGGGGCATCCGACGGATGCGATGTCACCGGTCGGTCATCCCGCAGCGATGGCGACCAAGCCAAAGTGGCCCTAGCGTCGAATGATGGGTATGAGCGTGTGCGATGTGGTGATTCCGTGCCGGGACGAGGCTGCCGCATTGCCGATCGTCCTCGCGTCGATCCCTGACGGCTGGCGCATCATCGTCGTCGACAACGGGTCGACCGACGACACCGCCGATGTGGCCCGTGCCCTCGGTGCGAGGGTCATCAGTGAGAGCCGGCCGGGCTACGGAGCCGCAGTGCACGCCGGCATGCTCGCCGCCGATGCCGAACATGTCGCGGTGATCGACGGCGATGCCTCGATGCGCCTGCTCGATCTCGTGCCGATGCTCGACCTCGTACGCACCGGCGGCGTGACGATGGCAATCGGGCGACGTCGGCCGGTCGGTCGAGGCGTATGGCCGTGGCATGCGCGCGCCGGAACCAAGCTCCTGGCGGCCATGATTCGCCGCCGCAGCAACTTCCCGATCCACGACCTGGCTCCCATGCGCGTATGTCGGCGTGACGACCTCCTGGCTCTCGGCGTCGAGGATCGCCGCTTCGGCTACCCGCTCGAGCTGATGTTGAAGGCCGCGGCCGCAGGCTGGTCGATCGCCGAGATCGATGTCGCCTACGACCGCCGGGCCGCGGGGACGAAGTCGAAGGTCTCCGGCTCGGTCTCGGGCACCGCTCGGGTCATCCGGGACTTCGCCGGGGTGCTGCGATGACCAACCCGACGCTGCTGATCGTCGCCAAGGCGCCGGTCCCGGGCCTGGCCAAGACGCGCATCGCCAAGACGATCGGCGATGACTCCGCCGCACAGCTCGCCGCCGCGGCACTGCTCGACACGCTCGATGCCGCCGCGGCGGTCGGATGGCCCGTCGTGGTCGCGATGACCGGCGACCTCACCCAGGCCGCCAGGCTCGACGAGATCACCGCGGCCCTGGTCGCACCGACCGTCATCGATCAGCGCGGTGAAGGCCTCGCCGAGCGGATTGCGAACGCCCATGTCGACGCCGACCAGGGGCACGGTGTCGTCCAGGTCGGAATGGACACCCCACAGGTCACGGCCCACGACCTCCTCGACGCCGGCCGCCTGGTCAACGAAGGTCACCGGACGATCGGACTCGCCGACGATGGCGGCTGGTGGTTGCTCGGTCTCCCGCTGGGCGCGGATGCCAGTGCGCTGCTCGAGGTGCCCATGTCGCACGAGGACACGGGCAAGCTCACCGAGGAGGCACTCGGCGGGAGCCTGGAGCATGTTGCGGTTCGCCGCGACATGGACACCTGGGAGGACGCTGTTGCGATCGCCCGAGACCTGCCCATCTCGCGAGTCGCCGCGGTCGTGGGTGCGCTCGCATGACGACCTTCGACTCGGTGAGCACCTTCGACTCGGTCAGCGCCTTCGACGCCGTGTTCGCCGGCAGGTCAGGACACTTCGTCGACCACATCGGTCAGACCGAGGCACTTGAGGTCGGACAGTGGAGTGCGGCGCCCGACTGGGTCGATCGGGCCCTGTTCATCGACCCGTGTGACAAGGCGACGATCGACGTCGGCTGCGGTCCGGGCCGGCTGGTGGCGGAGATCTCGGCGCGCAAGGTGCCGGCCATGGGCATCGACGTCTCGACCGAAGCCGTGCGGCAGACCCGCATCCGTGGGGCGCTGGCGTTGCGTCGAGATGTCTTCGGCGTGGTGCCCGGTGAGGGTCGTTGGTCGTACGCGCTGCTCGCCGACGGCAATCTCGGCATCGGCGGCGATCCCGTACGGCTGCTCGGGCGACTGTGCCATCTCCTCGCTCCTGGTGGATCCGTCATCGCAGAGGTAGCCGATCACGGCGTTGGACTGGTCCGTGATCGTCGTCGGCTGCGCGTCGACGGACGTCTGTCCTCATACTTCGAGTGGGCCGTGGTCGGGCTCGACGCGATCGAGGACGTCGCACACCAGGCCGGTATGACCGTCGTCAGCTCGCAGAGCGTCGGCGGACGTCATACGGCCACCTTGGTGAAAGGCGCAGCATGAGGCTCCCCACCGTCGAGGACATCGAGAGGAGGCTTCCCAGCCCGGATGACTTCACCAGTCGCGCCCGCGGCACCGAGCTGACGGCGCGGGTGGGAACTGCGCTCGGCATCGCCTTTGGGATCTGCTTCGTCACCGGGGTGTGGAGCCACTATCAATATGCGTCGCCGGGTTGGCTGCCGATCGGCCCCAACCCCACCCAGCTCTACCGCTACACCCAGGGCCTGCACATCATCTCCGGCATGGCCGCGATCCCGCTGCTGCTGGTCAAGCTGTGGTCGGTCTATCCGCGCCTGTTCATCCTTCCGCCCAAGAAGGTCAGCCGCGAGCTTGGGATCGACCTGATCGAGAAGGGTTCGATCGGCGTCCTCGTGTCGGCCAGCGTCTTCCAGCTCGCGACCGGTGCGCTCAACATTGCACAGTGGTATCCGTGGGAGTTCAGCTTCCGGCGCACGCACGAGGCGGTCGCCTGGATCCTCATCGGCGCGCTGCTGGTGCACATAGCGGTCAAGCTGCCAATCATCCGCGATGCTCTCCGTGGCCCGCTCGACCCGCCGACTGATGAGCCGGTTGACCCGAGTGCCGACGACGAACATGCGCCGACTCGCCGCTCGGTGCTGCTGGGAGCCAGCGCCGCATCAGGTCTCGCCGTCCTGCTGACGGCGGGGCAGACCGTGCCGTTCCTCCGCAAGGTGTCGGTGTTCGGCGTACGTGATGGTGAAGGGCCGCAGGGCCTGCCGGTCAATCGCACGGCCAAGGCTGCCGGCGCCGCCAAGAGTGCGGCGGACCCCACCTTTGCCCTCGAGATCGTGGTCGGCGACAACACGATGTCGTTCACCCGTGACGAGCTCGCCGCTCTGCCGCAGCGCACACATCGACTGCCGATCGCCTGCGTCGAGGGGTGGAGTCGCAACGCACTCTGGACCGGTGTATCCATCCGCGATCTGGTGGTGCTCGCCGGCGGAGACCCCGACTCGACCGTCAAGGTGAGGTCGATGCAGACGATCGGCGCCTTTCGCACGTCGGAGCTCCCCGCCGACTTCGTGCGTGACCACCGGACGTTGCTCGCGCTCGAGCTCAACGGTGAGACGCTGTCGCTCGACCACGGCTACCCGTGCCGCATCATCGCCCCCAACCGTCCGGGCGTGCTGCAGACCAAGTGGGTCCGTCAGCTGGAGGTCCGGGCATGAAGGCAATTCGCGGCGCACTGCTGGCCCTCGGTGTGGGTGTCGGGCTCTGGGGCGTGTGGCTGATGCGCGACTTCACGTCGCCCCAGCTGATCTCGATCGTCACGTTCCTCGTCGGCGGCGTGATCCTGCACGACGCGATCATTGCCCCGGCGACGGTCGGGCTCGGTGTCCTCGCCTCGCGGTTCCTGCCCCATCACTTTCGGGCGGCCGTCGGCATCGGGTTCCTCCTGTGGGGCACGCTGACGCTCGCGTTCTTCAACGTCCTGTCGGGCCAGGGCGGCAAGCCCGACAACATGACGGTGCTCAACCGGCCGTACGTGCTGAGCTGGCTGGTGATGACCGCTGTGCTTGCCGCCGTCGTCGTCATCGCGGCAACGAGGCGACGCCGAGCGGCTGCCGTCAGACCTTGACCTCGGCGCCTTCGAGGCGTGGGTCGATGACGATCTTGGCGTGGGTCTCGGGATCTCCGAGTGCTTCGAATGCCGTTGCGACCCCGTCCAGTCCGACGCGGCCGGTCAGCATCGCCGACGGATCGAGCTTGCCGTCGGCGAGGGCGTGCAGCGTGTCCCGGAACTCCAGCGGCGTGTAACCGAGGACGAAGCGCAGGTCGATCTCCTTGTTGATCGCCATCGACGGGCGGATCTGATCGGCGCCCATGCACACGCCGACCACCACGATGCGCGAGAAGATCGGCGCCGTGGCCATGATGTTGTCGATCATCCCGGGATTGCCGACGCACTCGAAGATGACCGGTGCGGGTGGGGTGGTCGCGCCGATCTTGTCGGCGGCTCGCCAGGCGTGCCACCAGCCGATCGGCAGCTTCGACATCTGATCGATCGCGTCCATCGCGGCGCCGAGTGTCTCGGGCATCGTGGTGAAGTGCTTGTGGTCCTTTGCGGTCTCGAACGGCGAACCCTCGGTGGGATCGACGACGCTGGTTGCGCCGACCTTCGTCGCGAGCGCACGACGGCCCGGCGAGGGATCGCTGGCGATGATGGTCCGGACGCCGCGTGACTTCAAGATCGTGATCACCGCAAGTCCGACAGGCCCGCAGCCGATCACGACGGCAACATCCTTCTTGCCCACGTCGCCGCGGGCCACGGCATGCCAGCCGACCGCCATCGGCTCGGTGAGCACTGCGATGTCTGCTGCGAGCCCGTTGGGAACCTTCAGCGTCAGCGTCTCCTGGGTGAGGAGGTGCTCGGCGTACGCACCGGGCGCCTTGGTGGACAGGCCCGTGGTGTGGATCTCGCCGTTGGTGCGCAGCAACGGCAACGCAACGACCGGTGTGCCGATCGGGAGCTTCTTGCGCGTGCCGGGTCCGTGCTCGGCGACGATGCCGTACAGCTCGTGGCCGAACACGACCTTCTGGTCCGAGCGCATGAAGTCGCCGTAGCCGACCTCGGCGACGACATCGGCCAGCTCATCGCCATGCACTCTCGCGTGCAGGTCGGAGCCACAGATTCCGCAGCGGTGCACCTCGATCAGCAGCTGACCCGCGGCCGGCACGGGCATGTCGACGTCGGCAACCGTGAGGTTGTTCTGATGGCAGGTGACAGCGCGCATGGTGACCATCTAAGCGGAGTCGAGTCACTCGTACGGGTGCATAGGCTAGTTTTCTATCGTGCTCCTCTCCGACCGCGACATCCTGGCCGAGATCGACGCCGGGCGCATCGCCCTTGACCCGTTCGATCGCGAGATGATTCAGCCGTCGAGCATCGACGTACGGCTCGACAAGTTCTTCCGGGTGTTCGACAACCACAAGTACCCCCACATCGATCCGGCAGTCGACCAGTCAGATCTGACCCGTGAGGTCGAGGTCGGCAACGACGAGGCGTTCATCCTGCATCCGGGCGAGTTCGTGCTCGGCTCGACCTATGAGCTGGTGACCCTGCCGGACGACATCGCCGCTCGGCTCGAGGGCAAGTCGTCGCTGGGCCGCCTTGGCCTGATGACGCACTCGACGGCCGGCTTCATCGACCCGGGTTTCTCGGGGCACGTGACGCTTGAGCTGGCCAATGTCGCAACGCTGCCGATCAAGCTCTATCCCGGCATGAAGATCGGCCAGGTCTGCTACTTCCGGCTGAGCTCGCCGGCGGACAACCCGTACGGGTCGGCCAAGTACGGCTCCCGCTATCAGGGTCAGCGCGGCCCGACCGCGTCCCGCTCGCACGCCAACTTCCACCGCACCGAGATCTAGGCACGCTTGAGCGGTGAGTTGGCGTCCACGATCGCGCTCAACCTGGACGCTGCCTCACCGCTCCGCGCGGGATGTGGACGCTGTCTCACCGCCCGGCATCCTCGGAATGACTAGGCTGGCGCGGTGACTCTGCCGCTCGACATCTCTCCTGCTGTTCGCGATGCACTCGAATCGGGACGGCCGGTGGTGGCGCTGGAGTCGACGATCATCTCCCACGGGTTGCCGCGCCCGGACAATCTCGAGGCCGCGCGCTCGTTCGAGGCGATCCTCACGGACACGGGCGTGGTTCCGGCGACGATCGCAGTGCTCGATGGTCAGCTCAAGGCCGGTCTGACCGACGATGAGCTCGTACGCATCGCGTCCGAGGACATACCCAAGCTCAGCGTGCGTGACCTGCCGATCGCCCTGGCCCGGCAGGGCAGCGGAGCCACGACGGTGGCGGCGACGTCCTACATCGCCAACCTGGCCGGCATCCGGGTCTTCGCGACCGGCGGACTCGGCGGAGTGCACCGTGGCGCGGCTGAGACATTCGACGAGTCCGCCGATCTGACGGTGCTCTCGCAGGTGCCGATCACCGTGGTGTCGGCCGGCGTGAAGTCGATCCTCGACATCCCCGCAACGCTCGAGCGTCTCGAGTCGCTCAGCGTCATCGTGCTGGGCTACGGCACTGAGCAGTTCCCGAGCTTCTGGCTCACCGACTCGGGCCAGCAGCTCGACTGGTCCGTGCCGGATGCCGCGGCGGTCGCCGACGTGATGGCATCGCGGGACGCCCTCGGGCAGAACGCAGCAATCCTGGTGGCCAACCCGCTGCCGGAGTCTGAGCAGCTTGACCCGGCCGTGCATGATCGTGCGTTGACCGAGGCGCTGCGGATGGCAGATGAGCAGGGGCTCTCGGGCAACGAGGTCACCCCGTTCCTGTTGCTGAGCATCGTCGAGCTGACTGGCGGTGCGAGCCTGGCGGTCAATCTCAAGATCGCCGAGAACAACATCCGGGTCGCAGGTCAGATCGCGCTGTCCTGGGCGGACCGATGATCCTCGTCGTCGGCGACGTGGTCGACGACATCGGTGTGCGTCCGCTCGGCACGATCAACGCGGCGAGCGACACCGAGTCCGAGATCCGCATGACGCCCGGTGGCTCGGCAGCCAACGTTGCGGCGTGGCTGGGACACCTCGGCTCGTATGCCCGGTTCGTCGGCAGGGCCGGCGCCGATGCCGTCCATCGACACGTGGACGCGCTCACCGCGTACGGCGTGGATGCCCGGATCACCGGCGACGACGAGCTGCCGACGGCGACGATCGTCCTCACGCTCGACGATGCCGCCGACCGAACGATGTACGTCGACCGTGCCGCCAACACCAGCCTGCGGGCGGCCGACCTCCCGGGCGACATCTGGAACGAGGTCGAGTGGCTGCACCTCACGGGCTACTCCTTCTTCGACGCAGGTGTACGTCCGATCGTCGTGGAGCTGATGGCCGAGGCTCGCCGACGCAAGATCGGCGTCAGTGTCGATCCGAGCTCGCTGGGTTTCCTCGAAGCTGCGGGTCGCGACGAGTTCATCTCATGGGTGGGTGGCGCCGAACTGCTGTTCCCCAATGAGGACGAGCAGAACTATCTCGATCTTGACGGCGATGTGGTCGTGACCCGCGGAGCGAGTGGGGCGACCTTCGGTGCGCACTCGGTGGATGCCGCGCCCAGCGTGGTCGTCGACACGACAGGTGCGGGTGACGCGTTCTGCGCCGGATTCCTCAGCGTGTGGGTGAAGCGCCAGGATGCGGACGAGGCACTCGCGGCGGGAGCCGAGGCGGCTGCAGAATGTGTCGCCACACGAGGAGCGCGCCCAGTCAGAGCTCGCTGAGGCGCGGCGGATCTGCACCGGGCCGTGAGCAGGTGATCGCGGCGGCGGCGACGCAGAACTCCGCGAGGTCGGTGAGCTCGGTCTCGTCGAGCTGGTCGGCTGCCGGCCACGAGTAGGCGGCGCACCACGACAGCATCGCGGCCATGAACGAGTCGCCGGCGCCGATCGTGTCAGCCACCGCGATCGCCGGGGCATCGGCGCCACCGAGCTCGACGCCACCCGCGACGACAGCGCCGGAACCACCGAGCGTGATCGCGACCAGCTTGCCGTCGGCGGCCAGCCGTTTGGCGAGGTCCTCGGGTGCCTCGTCGGGGAACAGGACGGCGGCGTCCTCGTCGCTCATCTTCACAATCCGTGCGTACGGAATCACCGTCTCGAACACCGCCCGCCAGAACTCCGGGTCGGCCTCGACCGCGAGACGGACGTTGGGATCGTAGGAGACCGCGAGGCCCATCGCGTCGGCTGTCGCGATCAGCTCGGCGACGCGATGGGCGCCGGGCATCAGGGCGGTGCCCAGCGATCCGACGTGCACGGCCTCGAAAACGGACGGGTCAGGCATTGCCGCCGGATCCCAGGTCAGGTCGAACTGGTAGGTAGCGCCGCCGTTGTCGTCGAGGGTCGCGGTGGCGATCGACGTACGCTCCGGCACGGGATCGAGTGCTGACAGGTGGACGTCGGACTCGGCGAGGTGTTGGCGCAGGATCGAGCCGTACGAATCGTTGCCGATCTGGGTCGCCAGGACGGTCTCGACATCGAGCCGGGCGAGTCCCACGGCAACATTGAACGGCGAGCCGCCCGCGTGTGGCTCGCCGTCGACGACGTCGACCAGTGCTTCGCCCACGACCAGGATCGTCATCGACGGAGCCGTTCAATCGTCAGCGCCGGGCTCGGCGCCAGCGGGAGGCTGGGCAGGGTGACGGCATTGAACGCGTGATAGGCGTCGGGTCTGCCCTGCCAGGTGCGAGCTGACGGCCCCATGGTCGCGGACAGCTCGTGCACCCATGACCCGTCATCGGAGTCGACGAAGTACTGGTCGATCTCCGACCACCAGCGCTCGATGAGTCCGCCGTAGACCGCGTCGCCGGTGTAGGTGCTGAGCGCCTGGCGGCGAGGACGGCCTCGGTGATGACCCAGTGGAACCGCTCCTCGACGGCCGGCTGCCCGTTCCAGTCGGTGGTGTAGGGGATGCCCGGCAGGTCGTCACTCACGGCATCGGCGAGCGCACGATCGAAGAGTCCCTGCGCTGCCTCCAGCATCCACGGCCGCGGCTGATCGAGGGTGGCGGCCAGCTGGAGCACCAGCCGAGACCACTCGAAGGCATGCCCGGGTGTCGCGCCGAAGGGCCGGAACGGGTCGGCCGGCTTCTCGACGTTGTAGTTGGGCATCGGAGTCCAGTCGTGGTCAAAGTGCTCCGGAATGCGCCATTGGCGGGCCCGCGCATGAATGCCGATGATGCGTTCGCAGATCGCCAGCGCGCGCCGTCGCCAGGCCTCGTCGCCCGTGACGTCGGCGGCGAAGAGGTAGGCCTCGACGCTGTGCATGTTGCTGTTGGCGCCGCGATAGCCGTCGGCGACGGACCAGTCGCGGCTCCACTCCTCGCGGCAGCGGCCGTCATCGGCGTCCCAGAACCTGGTGCGATGCACATGAGCGGCCTCGTCGAGCAGGTCGTCGGCACCGTCAGCCCCGGCAGCAGACGCCGTGCACGCCGCGAGCAGCACGAATGCGTGCTCGTAGCAGAACTTGGCATCCTGGGCCGGTGCGCCGTGGACATCGATCTCCGCGAACCACCCGCCGTGCTGGTCGTCGTGGAACATCGTCGCCATTGCGTGCACACCGTGCTCGGCCAGCTCGAGGGCATCGGGCTCGCCCGCCAGGTGGGCCAGCGAGAACACGTACGTCATCCGCGCCGTGATCCAGAGGTGGAGGTTGGCATCGGCGTCAAAACCGCCGTCGTTGTCGAGCCACCCGAACCCGCCGGCGTCACGCTTGGAGCGGCGCGCGAACGACAGGATGGCCTGCCGCTGTTTGCTACGCCATTCTTCGCTGCCGGGGGCCATGCCACCACCGTACCGACGCCCGCCAGGGGCGAGCGGGTCTCGCTGGCGCTACTTGACGACTGGCAGCGTCAGGGTCTGACCGGCTCCCGATGTGATGCTGACCGGTGCAGCCAGGAGACCGCCGCGGTAGTTGAGGGAGCCGCCGGAGATCACGAGCCGGATCTGGTGACCCGGCGCGAAACGGTGGACCAATCCGGGCAGGGTGACCGTGAACGCCTTGGTGACGTCAGGCACGCGGACGGGAGCGATGAGATTACGGACGACCGTGGCCGTGCCGGCCGCGTCGACGTCCAGCACCTTGACGAACAGCACGAGCTGACCGGTCGGGCCGGCCGCCTGGGTGAGGGCCGCCGACGGAGCGGACACCTGGACGTTGACGACCGGCGATCCGACCACATCGGTGTTCTTGGTGAGTGCGGGCGTCGACCAGGTCGCGAAGGTGCCGGGCGCGTCCTGCTCGATTGCGGGAAGGCCGGGAATGTAGCCGCCCAGCACGTCGGCCGGGTCGATGCTGGACGGAGCGCCAGCTGCCGGCGTGACGAACGACTGGGTGTCCGGCGTGGTGCCGGCAAGCGAGCCGACCAGTTGCTTGTTGCCGGAGAGGTAGTACTTCGTGGACGTTCCGACCGGGAAGGCTGACGATGTGCCGTACGCCGGAGTGGAGATGCCGGAGTAGGAGACCCAGTCACGGAAGTAGGAGAACTCCGGGCCCGTGTTGGCGTTGGAGTCCTTGAGGTAGCGGGAGAACCATGCGTCGATCCGCTTGGTCAGGTGCTGTGCCGTGACGTCCGGGGCGGAATAGCTCATCTCGCCGGGGGCGTTCGCTCCGGAGTGTCCGCCGCTGAACCAGATCATCTTGGCCGTGGTGCCCTGCTTCTTGAGGGCCTGATAGTTGGCAACACCCTCGTTGAGGTTGAACAGGGTGTCGTTCTCGCCCTGGATGATCAGGGTCGGCACCTTGATCTCCTTGACATAGCTTCCGACGGAAGCGTGCCGCAGGGCTGCCGTGGTGGCAGGGTCGACGGTGCCGGTCGCACCTGCGGTGACGAGGGCAGGGCAGACGAACGTTGCGAAGTTGGGGCAGCCGAACAGGCGGCTCGGGTCGGCTTGTGCGTTCTGGACACCGTTGGCCACGCCCAGGGCGCTGAATCCGGCGGCCCATCCGAGCTTGGCCGCGCCAGGCGTCGACGTGCTGACGCCTGACGTCTGGGATGTGTTGTTCGGTGCGAGGGAGTAGGACAGATCGCTCCACGTGATGAGCGGGACGATGGCGTCGATGCGCTTGTCGACGGCAGCAGCCGCGAACTGGACCTGACCGCCGTACGAACCGCCGACCATGCCGACGCGGGGGTCGTTGACCGACTTCTTCTTGGCGTGGTCCTTCTTGTCCAGCTGTACGACGTTGAGCGCGGGGGCTGCCGTTGTGTGCTTGGCATCGGTGAACGCGATGCCGGCCTTGCCGCCGAGATAGCTGACGAGCTGGCTGGCGGCCTTGCCGTCGTAGTCCGGATCATCGAGCGTGATCTTGCATCCCGATCCGCCGAAGCCAAGACCGGAGTAGGACAGGACGGCGTAGCCGCGACTGGCGAAGGCCGTGCCGATGCCGGCCTGACCGTCCTTGGATCCGCCGAAGCCGTTCGTGGTCAGGATCGCGGGCACGCGCTTCTTGCTGGTGGCCGACTTCGGCAGGTAGAGATCGCCGATGATGTCGCACGGCACGTCGTCCGCGGGGCCGGTCATGACCGCGAAGTGCAGGGTCTGGACCGTGTACGCCGGCTCTGCTGCACTCACCGGTTGGATGAGGGCGGTCGACACGAGCCCGATCGCTGCGAGGGCTAGAAGAGTCCTGGATGAACGCATGGTGCTCCTGATGGCGACGGGGAGAGGACCGACCTACTCCTGAGTAACCAACGACGCAGTGATGGCGTAGGTCACGCGGGCTCAGTGATGGAGGCGACGGGAGATCTCCGATGCCGTGGCCGACACCGGCTCGGCCAGTCCGTCGACGGGCCTGCGGGCCTCCCACGTGACGGCGACCGCCGCATGGATGGTTCCCGCCGTGATGGGCGCGGCGATCGAGGCGAAACCCGGCGTCACCTCGCCGTCCTCGGTGGCGTAGCCGCGCTGCCTGGTCGTGACGAGGAGCCGGCGAAGCTCGCTCGGCGTCCTGGGGCCGACACCCGTACGAGAGGTGAACGCTGCCTTGTCGGGGAACAGCGCGCGTACCTGGGCGGCAGGCAGCGAGGCGAGGATCGCCCGTCCCGACGCGGTCAGGTGAGCCGGCAGACGTACGCCGACATCGGTGACCAGCGGAGGGCGGCCGGATGCCCTCTCCTCGATGACGTAGAGCACGTCGGCACCGTGCAGCAGCACGAGGTGCGCTGATTCGCCGACCTGGTCGACCAGGCGAGCCAGCGGCAGGCGGGCGAGCCGGGCGAGCGGCTCCTGGCGTGCGAATCCGTGCCCGACCTCCCAGGCCGCGATGCCGATGCCCCAGGTGCGTTCGTCGGGGTAGTGGATGACAAATCCTTCGTCGGTCATGGCCGCGAGCAGGTGGTAGGTCGACGATCGTGGCATCCCCACGGACGCCGCGATGCGTGTGGCCGAGACCGGCACCGGCTGAGCGGAGAGGAAGCGCAGCACTCGCAATGTCGTCGTCGCAGCGG
Source organism: uncultured Actinomycetota bacterium (assembly GCA_963760105.1). Classification (GTDB taxonomy): domain Bacteria; phylum Actinomycetota; class Actinomycetes; order Propionibacteriales; family Nocardioidaceae; genus Aeromicrobium. Next base: position 23,130 of record CAVXBP010000010.1, on the reverse strand, counting down.
GAACGGAGCGGGCCATGGACCAAGTGTCTCGTATACGAGACAGAATTGCCTCCTGACCCGTAGCACTGAGGCGGCAGCGTGGAGTCCCATGGAACATGGCCAATGTTGTGGTGGGTGTCGGGGCGGTTTCGCCAGAAGACGTCGTACGTGTCGCGCGCGAGGGGACGCTCGTCGAGCTCAGCCCCGCGGCGCGCGCGGCGATCGCCAGGTCGCGTGCCGTGGTCGACGAGATGGCCGCCTCGGACACCCCGGTCTATGGCGTGTCGACCGGCTTCGGTGCCCTGGCCACCCGGCACATCGAGCCGGCGCTTCGCGCGCAGCTGCAGAAGAGCCTGATCCGCTCCCACGCCGCTGGCGCCGGCCCTCGCGTCGAGAACGAGGTCGTCCGCGCGTTGATGCTGCTGAGGCTGTCGACGTTGGCCTCGGGTCACACCGGCGTACGGGTCGAGACCGCCGAGGCCTATGCGTCGATGCTCAACGCGGGGCTGACGCCGATCGTTCGTGAGTACGGAAGCCTCGGCTGCTCGGGTGACCTGGCGCCCCTCGCGCACTGCGCGTTGGCCGTGATGGGTGAGGGCGAGGTCGAGGACCACGGCGTCGTACGTCCGGCGGGCGAGGCGCTGGCGTCATACGGCCTCGCGCCGATCGAGCTCGCCGAGAAGGAAGGGCTCGCGCTGATCAACGGCACCGACGGGATGCTCGGCATGCTGGTGCTCGCACTGCACGACCTGCGCCAGCTGCTCGACACCGCAGACCTCGCCGCGGCGATGAGCATCGAGGGGCTGATGGGCACCGATCGAGTGCTCGCGGCCGACCTGCAGGCGCTCCGCCCACATCCGGGACAGGCAGCATCGGCGGCGCACATGGCATCACTGCTCGCCGGCTCGCCGATTGTCGCGAGCCACCTCGTCGGGGACGGTCGGGTGCAGGACGCGTACTCCTTGCGTTGCGCCCCGCAGGTGCACGGCGCCGCCCGCGACACCCTCGAGCACGCGACGATGGTCGCCGGCCGCGAGCTGGCATCGGCGATCGACAACCCGTCGGTGCTCGACGACGGCCGCATCGAGTCGCACGGCAACTTCCACGGTGCCCCCCTTGCCTACGTGCTCGACTTCCTAGCGATCCCGGTCGCCGATGTTGCCAGCATGAGCGAAAGGCGTACCGACAGATTCCTCGATGCCTCGCGCAGCCAAGGGCTGCCACCGTTCCTGGCCGACGACCCCGGCGTCGACTCCGGCCACATGATCGCGCAGTACACCCAGGCGGCGATGGTGTCGGAGCTCAAACGGCTCGCGGCGCCGGCGAGCGTCGACTCGATCCCGTCGAGCGCGATGCAGGAGGACCATGTGTCGATGGGTTGGTCGTCGGCACGCAAGCTGCGCAAGTCCGTCGACCTGCTGACCCGGGTGCTGGCGATCGAGATCTGCACCGCGGCCCGGGGCATCGACCTGCGGGCGCCCCTCACGCCCGGACCGGCGACTGGTGCCGCGATCGCCCTGTTGCGCACGCGGGTCGACGGGCCCGGTCCCGACCGCTACCTCTCACCTGACCTCGAGGCCGCCACTGAGCTCGTACGCTCCGGCGTCCTCCTTGAAGCTGCCCACTCAGCGTCCCTTGAGCCTGTCGAAAGGACTTCGAAATGACCCGTCCCACCGTCCGCGCTGCACGCGGCACCACCATCACCGCTCGTTCTTGGCAGACAGAGGCGCCGATGCGGATGCTGATGAACAACCTCGATCCCGAGGTGGCCGAACGCCCTGAAGACCTCGTCGTCTATGGCGGCACCGGCAAGGCAGCCCGCAGCTGGGAGGCGTACGACGCGATCGTCCGCACCCTCGAGACGCTGGCCGACGACGAGACGCTGCTGGTGCAGTCGGGCAAGCCGGTCGGGGTGTTCCGCACGCACGAATGGGCGCCGCGCGTGTTGATCGCCAACTCCAACCTGGTCGGCGACTGGGCGACCTGGCCCGAGTTCCGCAAGCTTGAGGCCGAGGGCCTGACGATGTACGGCCAGATGACCGCCGGATCGTGGATCTACATCGGCACGCAGGGCATCCTGCAGGGCACGTACGAGACCTTCGGCGCGGTGGCCCGCAAGCGGTTCGGAGGGTCACTCGCTGGCACGCTGACGCTGACCGGCGGTGCGGGTGGCATGGGCGGAGCGCAACCACTCGCCGTCACGATGAACGACGGAGTCGCGCTGGTCGTCGACGTCGACGAGACGCGCCTTGAACGCCGGGTCAAGCACGGCTACCTCGATGAGTACTGGACCGATCTCGATCAGGCGGTGCAGCGAGCCGTCGAGGCCAAGAGCGAGCGTCGGGCCCTGTCGATCGGCGTGTTCGGCAATGCCGCGACGATCTTTGCTGAGCTGCTCGAACGCGGCACCCCGATCGACATCGTCACCGACCAGACCAGCGCCCACGATCCGTTGAGCTATCTGCCCGAGGGCATCAGTGTCCAGGACTGGCATGCCGAAGCGGTTCGTGACCCGGAGGGTTTCACCGTCAAGGCACGCGAGTCGATGGCCAAGCACGTACGCGCCATGGTCGGCTTCATGGATGCCGGCGCCGAGGTCTTCGACTACGGCAACTCAATCCGCGAGGAAGCCCGGCTGGGTGGGTTCGAGCGAGCGTTTGAGTTCCCCGGGTTCGTGCCCGCCTACATCCGGCCGCTGTTCTGCGAAGGCAAGGGTCCATTCCGCTGGGCTGCACTCTCGGGCGATCCGGCCGACATCGCGGCAACTGACCGGGCGATCCTGGAGCTGTTCCCCGAGGACGAGCACCTCGCTCGCTGGATCACCAAGGCGCAGGAGAAGGTGCACTTCGAAGGGCTGCCCGCCCGCATCTGCTGGCTGGGCTACCAGGAGCGTCACCTCGCCGGACTGCGGTTCAACGAGATGGTCGCCTCGGGTGAGCTCAGCGCGCCCGTCGTGATCGGCCGCGATCACCTGGACTCGGGTTCGGTGGCGTCGCCGTACCGCGAGACGGAGTCCATGGCCGACGGCTCCGACGCGATCGCCGACTGGCCGCTGCTCAACGCGCTGCTCAACACGGCATCCGGTGCGACCTGGGTGTCGATCCATCACGGCGGTGGCGTCGGCATCGGCCGTTCGATCCACGCCGGCCAGGTCATCGTCGCGGATGGCACGCCGCTGGCGGCGCAGAAGATCGAGCGCGTACTGGTCAACGACCCGGGTACGGGCGTGATGCGCCACGTCGATGCCGGCTACGAGCGCGCCGCGGAAGTCGCCGAGGAGCGCGGTCTCCGAGTCCCCATGAGCGAGTCATGAACGCCTCGTGCCCTAGCGAGCTTGCGAGCGGGAGGGAGCGAGGAACGAGCGACCGAAGGGGCGCAAGGCGAGAGGCTCAAGCGAGCATCTCGGGTCCACTCCCTTCGCTCGCAGAGCTCGCTCCCACTCGGCCGCGGGCGGCCTCGTTAGGGGACGGACTGTGTTAGCTGACCTGCATGACATCGGGCGCGATCGCACCACTGGTGGCTATCGGCGGTATGCGTGGAACGACGCCGACATGGAGCTGCGCGAATGGTTCGTCGGCGCGGCCGAGGCGCGCGGCATGGAGGTTGTCGAGGACGGCAACGGCAACCAGTTCGCCTGGTGGGGCAGCGGCGCCGATGCGCTGCTGATCGGATCGCACCTCGACTCCGTGCCGGACGGTGGAGCGTACGACGGGCCGCTCGGCGTCGTCTCATCGTTCGCCGCGGTCGACCGCTTGCGGGCCGAAGGTGTCACGCCGGCCCGGCCGATCGTGATCGGGAACTTCGCCGACGAAGAGGGGGCCCGCTTCGGCATCGCCTGCGCCGGATCCCAGCTCGTCACCGGCGCGCTCACCGCCGACCGCGCATTGGCGCAGAAGGATCGCGACGGCGTGACGATGGCCGAAGCCCTCGTTGCGCGAGGCCGCGATCCGCGCGCGGTCGGACCGACCGACCTGCTGGGCCAGATCGGCACCTTCGTCGAGCTCCACGTCGAGCAGGGCCGGTCGCTGGTGCACACCGGCGATGCCGTGGGCGTCGCCTCCGCGATCTGGCCGCACGGACGCTGGCGTCTTGACTTCTGCGGCGAGGCCAATCATGCCGGTGCCACCGTGATGGAGGACCGCCGCGATCCGATGCAGGCCTACGCTGCGACCGTGCTCGCCTCCCGTCGCCTCGCCTCGGAAGCCGGAGCACGCGCGACCTTCGGGCGGCTTGAGGTCGAGCCCGGAGGCACCAACGCCATACCGTCGCGGGTTCGTGCCTGGCTTGATGCTCGCGCCGCCGACGAGGGAGAGCTCGAGCGACTCGTCGGCGGGCTGGTCGCGCAGGCGCACGCCGCCGCGCACGCCGACGGCACGACGGTCGAGCTCACGGCCGAGTCGGTGAGCCCGGCCGTGGAGTTCGACGCCGGGCTGCGCGACCGACTGGCGACGCTGCTCGATGCGCCAGTGCTGCCGACCGGAGCAGGACATGATGCAGGTGTGCTCAGCGCCCACCTCCCGACCGCGATGCTGTTCGTACGCAACCCGACCGGCATCTCGCACTCGCCGGCGGAGCTTGCCGACGACTCGGACTGTGAGGCCGGCGTCGACGCCCTGACCGCTGTCGTGCGTGAGCTGGTCTCATGACGTCGGTCCCGGCCTTCGCCAACTGCCACAGCCATGTGTTCCACCGCGCCCTGCGTGGACGGGTAACCGGCGCGGACAACTTCTGGAGCTGGCGTGACCAGATGTACGCGCTGGCCGGAGTGCTCGACCCTGACCTGCTGTTCGATCTCGCTCGCGCGACGTACGCCGAGATGCACCTGGCCGGGATCCGCAGCGTCGGGGAGTTCCACTACCTGCATCATCAGCCGGACGGGAGACCGTACGACGAGCCGAACGTGATGGGGGAGGCCCTGATCGCGGCCGCCCGAGAGGCGGACCTGCGGATCACGCTCCTCGACACCTGTTACCTGGCGGCGGGCTTCGGCAAGGCGCCGACGGGAGTGCAGCGACGTTTCACCGACGGTGACGCTGACGCCTGGGCCGGCAGGGTCGAGGTGCTGGCACGCAAGCACACCGACGATGACGACGTCGTGATCGGAGGCGCGATCCATTCGGTACGCGCCGTGCCGCGTGACCAGCTCGCGACCGTCGCGGCAGCGCTGCCCCACGCGCCGCTCCATGTGCATGTCTCCGAGCAACCCGCGGAGAACGCCGAATGCATCGCCGCCACGGGGCTCACACCGGTCGCGCTGTTGGCCGAAGCCGGCGTGTGGACTGCACGCACCACTGCGGTCCACGCCACTCACCTCACGACCGATGACATCGCGACGATCGGCACGGCACGTTCCTTTGTCTGCTTCTGCCCGACCACCGAGGCCGAGCTCGCCGACGGCATCGGCCCGAGCGTTGCGCTGCGCGATGCCGGCGCGAGGCTGACACTTGGCTCCGACAGCAATACCGTGATCGACATGTTCGCCGAGGCCCGCGCCGTCGAGATGCACCAACGATTGTCGACCGGGGTGCGCGGAGCGTGGACCGCCGACCAGCTCTGGCTCGCTGCGACCACGACGGGACACGAATCGCTGGGCTTCGTCGTCACCGACATGATCGAGGTCGTCGACTCGGTCCGCACGGCCGGCGCCGATGAGCTGCTGTGGGCGGCGACTGCGTCCGATGTCGAGGGCGACCCGGCCGATGTCGCGGAGATCCTCGAGTCCACGATCGACACCTGCTGGAGCCGTGTATGAGTGTCCTTTCGACAAGCTCAAGGACCGTTCCAGTGCTTCCGGACTTCCAGATGGCTGAGACTGTCGAAACCCGGAGCGACGTATGACGACCCTGCTGGTGACCAATGTCGGCGAGCTCGTGACGTGGGATGACGAGCGGCCGATCCTGCACGACGCAGCGTTCGTCGTCGATGGCGGCAGGATCGCCTGGTTCGGCCAGCGCACTGACGCGCCCGCTGCCGACGCCGTGCGCGATGTCGGCGGTGCCGCCGTCATTCCTGGTTTCGTCGACTCGCACACGCACCTCGTGTTCGCCGGCGACAGGACTGCGGAGTTCGAGGCCCGGATGACCGGGGAGCCCTACGCAGCCGGCGGCATCCGTACGACTGTGGCCGCGACCCGTGCGGCCAGCGACGAACAGCTCGCCGCGGGAGTCGCTCGGCACCTGACGGAGATGCGGGCGCAGGGCACAACGACGGTCGAGATCAAGAGTGGCTACGGGCTGACCGTCCACGACGAGGCGCGGTCGCTGGCCATCGCGAAACAGTTCACCGACGAGACGACGTTTCTCGGTGCGCACGTTGTCCCTTCGACAGGCTCAGGGAGCGTGAGCCCATCAGACATCGTCGCGTACGTCGAGCTGGTCACTGGCGAGATGCTTGAGCGATGCGCACCGTACGCGCGCTGGATCGATGTGTTCTGCGAGGACGGCGCCTTCGGCACCGACGAGTCGCGCACCGTGCTCGAAGCCGGCATCGCTGCGGGACTGCTGCCGCGCATCCACGCCAACCAGCTCGGCCACGGTCCCGGCGTACAGCTCGCCGCGGAGCTCGGCGCGGCCGCAGACCATTGCACCTACCTGTCGGACGCCGACGTCACGGCGCTGGCCGATTCAGGTGTTGTCGCCGGGCTTCTGCCTGGGGTCGAGTTCTCGACCCGACAGCCCTACCCCGACGCTCGACGGTTGATCGACGCGGGCGTCACTGTTGCGCTGGCGACGGACTGCAACCCGGGTAGTTCCTACACGTCCTCGATGCCGTTCTGCATCGCTGTGGCCGTGCGCGACATGGGGATGAGCCCGCGCGAAGCGCTGTGGGCAGCAACCAGGGGTGGCGCTGCGTCGCTGCGACTCGACGACGTCGGACATCTGGGGGTCGGGGCGAAGGCCGACTACGCGGTGCTCAACGCCCCGTCGTACGTCCATCTTGCCTACCGCCCCGGCGTCCCGTTGGTCGTGGGCTAGCGAGTGCCGTCGACGTACAGCCAGAGGCCGTCCTCGCAGACGAATCGACTGACCTCGTGCTGGCTCCCGGCTCCGCCGGGTGAGCGGTAGTACGCCTCGAACTCGACGGTTCCGGTCGTCTCGAACGGGCTTCCGGCGCTGGTCGCGATGATGTCGAGGCGATACCACCGACGCTCGGCGTCGAGCTCGAGCACCGAGGGCCGCGTGCTCGGATGCCAGGTCGCGAGCAGGTAGTCAGGATCGCCGACGGCAAATGCGCTGAAGCGCGACCGCATGAGCTGCTCCGCCGACTGGGCGACCGCCGCGCCCGAGTGCAGCCGCCGACAACAGTCCTCATACGTCAGCCCGCTGAGGCACGGGCATCTGGTCATCACCGCAGGCTAGCCGGTGTGCGCGCGGAAAGTGGTGGAGCGGACGGCTGGATTTGAACCAACGTCTTCGACCAGGAAGGCCGATGTTCTGCAATTGAACTACGTCCGCAAGATCACTTAAGGCTTGGTCTCGCCGTCCTCACCTTCGGCAATACTGCCATCTTCGCCCGACTCCTCGCCATCAGCCGCAGCAGTCGCAGCTTGGCTGAGCTCCTCGCCGCTGGGGTTGGCATCGCTGAGTGGCGCCGCATCGTCAGATACCGGATCGGAGGTCGACGGGGCATCCTCGACGGCGATGATCTCGCCGGGCGGGATGTCGGTCTTGGCCTCGGACTCGGCCTGGTCCTTGATCTCGGTGTCGGACTCCTCGGCCTCTTCGTCGCGAGCATCCTCCTCAACGGGTTCGGTCTCGTCGGGCACGTTCGTCACCTTTTCGGCCGGGGCCTCTTCAGGCTCCGCGGCCGGGGTGTCGTCGGTGTTGACGGCGCCGACGTTGGCCCAGGCGGCTTCTTCCTTGTCACCGGCGGGGACATCAGGTGTCTCGTCCTTCGGCTCCTCGGCGGCCTCGTCCTTCGGCTCGGCGTCCTTCGGCTCATCGGCCGTCGTTTCGTCGGCCGGGGTGTCGTCCTTCGGCTCCTCGGCGGCCTCGTCCTTCGGCTCATCGGCCTCGGCCTTCGGCTCCTCGGCGGCCGGGGTGTCGTCGGTGTTGACGGCGCCGACGTTGGCCCAGGCGCCCTCTTCCTTGTCACTGGCCGGCACGTCAGGGGTTTCGTCCTTGGCCGTCTCGGGGTCCCCGCCAGCTTCGGCCTCGGCGGCCGCGTCCGCCGCAGGAGCGGCGTCCTCGGTCTTGGAGATCGAGTCCGGATCGGCTTCGTCCTCGGCATCCGGCTCGGCCTCGGTGGCCTTGTCGGTCGCCTCGGTCGCCGCGCCGGCAGTCGCCGCCTCGGCTTCAGCCACGACGGCAGCGCCGTCGGACTTCGACGGCTTTGCCACCTTGACGGGAGCGCGCTTGACACCGGCGAGCAGCATCTGCGCGACGTCGAGCACCTCGACGTCTTCGCGGGCGTTGCCCTCACTCTGCTCGGCGGTCAGACCGTCGGACAACATGACGCGGCAGAACGGGCACGCAACCGCGATCTGGTCAGCGCCGGTCGCGACGGCTTCCTTGGTGCGGTTGACGTTGATGCGCGAGCCGATGGTCTCTTCCATCCACATCTGCGCGCCACCGGCGCCGCAGCAGAACGACTTCTCGGAGTTGCGCGGCATCTCGGTGAACTCGGCACCGGGGATGACGCTGAGCAGCTCGCGGGGAGGTTCGTAGACCTTGTTGTGGCGACCGATGAAGCACGGGTCGTGATAGGTGATCTTCTTGGTCTCAGTCTCGGCGTCCGGCGCCAGCGGGGTCAGCTTGCCCTCGCGTACGAGACGGTTGAGCAGCTGCGTGTGGTGCACGACTTCAAGCTCGACACCGAACTCGGCGTACTCGTTCTTGAGGGTGTTGAAACAGTGGGCACAGGTGGAGACGACCTTCTTGACCTTGGCCTCCTTGAAGACCTCGGCGTTCTGCATCGCCAGCTGCTGGAACACGATCTCGTTGCCGGCGCGACGCGCAGGGTCACCCGTGCAGGTCTCTCCGTCGCCGAGCACCGCGAAGGTGACGCCAGCCATGTCGAGCAGCTCGGCGACAGCCTGTGTCGTCTTCTTGGCGCGGTCCTCGTATGCGCCGGCGCAGCCGACCCAGAACAGCCACTCGACCTCGTCGAGATCCTCGACGTCGACACCGACCTGCTTGACCTCGAAGTCGAGGTTCTTGGCCCAGTCCATGCGGTCCTTGGGGTCCATGCCCCACGGATTGCCCTTGCGCTCGAGGCCCTTGAAGATGTTGGTGAGCTCGGCGGGGAAGTTGGACTCGACGATCACCTGGTAGCGACGCATGTCCATGATGTGGTCGACGTGCTCGATGTCGACGGGGCACTGCTCGACGCAGGCGCCACACGACACGCACGACCACAGGACGTCGGGGTCGATGACCGCGCCACCCGACGGGTCCCATGCATCGCCCTCGGTCGGGCCGACCAGCGCGCGCTGGGCCTCGGCCTTGACGCTGTCGGGCAGAGCCTCGCGCTCAGCGTCCGACGTGGCGAGAGTGTGAGGGGCTTTGGTGAAGGCGTGGTCGCGCAGACCCATGATCAGCAGCTTGGGGCTGAGCGGCTTCTCGGTGTTCCATGCCGGGCACTGGCTCTGGCAGCGACCGCACTCGGTGCAGGTCGCGAAGTCGAGCATGCCCTTCCAGCTGAAGTCCTCGATCTTGCCGACGCCGAGCTGTTCGAAGTCTTCTTCCTCGAGGTCGTCCATCGTCTCCATGTCGAGGGGCTTGCCCTTGATCATCAGCGGCTTGATCGCGCCGAGGGCGTTGGGCCGGCGGCTGAACAACACGTTGAGCGGGGCCAGGAAGATGTGCAGGTGCTTGGAGTTGAGCACCTGGATCAGGAAGACCAGCATGATGCCGATGTGCAGCAGCAGACCGATGTGCTCCAGGACCTCGTTGGTGTGCTCGCTGAAGCCTGACAGCATGTCGCCGACGGCGTGCGAGGCGAAGGCGCCCTCGCCGTAAGGGAACTGGCCGGTGTTGACGCCCGCGCCGCGGAACATCAGCATCGAGGCGACGACGAAGAAGATCATGAGCAGGACGAGCCAGGCGCCGCCGAGGTGGGATCCGGAGAAGCGGGACTTGCGGCCGAGCCTGGAGGGGGCGTTCTTGATGCGGATCGCCGCGAAGGTGGCGAGCGAGATCAGGGCCATGCACGCGATGAAGTCCTGGGCGAAACCGAGCGCATCCCACCGGCCGACGATCGGGATCGCGAAGCCGGCCTTGAACAGTGAGCCGTAGGCCTCGAGATAGACCGTCGCCAGGATCAGGAAGGCCCAGAACACGAAAAAGTGCGCTGCGCCGGGGATCGACCACTTGAGCAGCTTCTTCTGACCGAGGACCTCGACCAGCTGGGTCTTGACGGCCGAGCCGATGCGACTCGTGACCCCTTCGACGCGATCGGGAGCCGGCTGCCCGCTCTTGATCAGCTTGTAGAGGAAGAGGACGCGCTTGCCCGCGATCGGCAAGGCGATCGCATTCAGCAACAGGCCCAGCACCAACACAACTGTCATCAGACACTCCTACCTGCAGCGATCGGTCTCAAGAACGCCTTGAGACTACCCGTGATCGTCGGCGGTGGCAGCGGCATGGTCATGTGACGTCAGGCAAGTTTCGACCACTTGGCTCAGGGCTGGCTCCCGTCGGCCGTGTCCCTAGGGGCTCGGAGCGTCCGAGATCTCGCCGCGGACGGGCACGAGGGGGATCGCGATCAGCGGGAACAGCGCGACAAGCCCGAATGCCCACGCGTAGCCGTGACCGGCGATGATCGCGCCGATCACCGGCGGAACTGCGGCGGCGGAGAGGAACTGTCCGGTGTTCTGCGCACCCATGGCCCGCCCCGACCAGTAGGGGCCTCCGATCTCGGCTACCGACGTGAAGGCGAGGCCATTGTCGGCGACGGTGACGACCGAGGCGATGACCATCAGGGTGACGGCCAGCGCCGTACCTTCGAGCAGTCCGAGGGTGAGCATCGTTGCGGTGGCGGCCACCGCAATGGTGCGCATCGGGCTGAGCCTGTTGCCGACCCGGTCGGACCACGCCCCGGCCGCGATTCGGCTCGCCGCACCGAGCAGCTGCGTCGCACCCACGAGCAGCGTGGCATGGAGAATTGACCAGCTCTGATCGTCGATCAACCACACCAGCCCGAAGGTCCACACCGTCACCTGGGGGATGACCAGCAGCATCGACGCACCGTGGATGCGCCACAGGCGAAGATCCCGTGAATAGGGATTGACCAGGTGTCCGAGACCTTCGGCCTCGGTCCGCGTCGGACCGCGGGGGATCGACGATCAACGTGGCGAGCAGGGCCGCAACGCCGCACAACGCAGCGACCACCAGCAGGGTCGTCCGCAGTCCGTGCGCGTCGACGAGATTGGGTACGACCAGCACTGCCAGTCCGACGCCCAGCGGTGTAGCGGTCTGCCGGATGCCCATGGCCGTGCCGCGGCGGTGTGGAGGGAACCAGCCGACCACGACGCGACCGCTCGCCGAGTTGGTGCTGGCCCCGCCCATGCCACCGAGGAACAGGAAGATGCCGATCGCGACGTATGACGTGCTGAGTGCTGCTGCAACGGATGCCGCGGTGAGCAGGACGAGGCCGATCGTCATGGACGAGCGCTCGCCGATGCGGTCGACGATCGCTCCCCAGGCAATGAGGGTCAGCATGGTTCCGACCAGCGGCGCCGACGCGATCAGGCCGGCCTCGACGAGCGACAGCCCTTTGACGAGGTGCAGGTAGGGGATCAGGAATGGCGCAGCGTTGACGTACAGCGTGCTGGCGATCTGGGCGATCATTCCGACCGCCAGCATCAGCCAGCGATTGGGCGTCGCGGTGGTCAGAGGTACTTCTTCATGCCGATGTGGCTCGGGATGAATCCGAGCGACTCATAGAACGACTGCGCGCGCGTGCGCTCCTTGTTGGTCGTCAGCTGGATGCGAGCAGCGCCACGCTTGCGCGCCTCGCCCTCGATCGACTCCATGAGCAGCGCGCCGATGCCACGGCCACGCATCGAGGAAGCCGTACGCACGGCCTCGACCTGGCAGTAGAGCCCACCGTCCGCAGCCAGCATCCGCATCCAGGTGATCTGAGCGGTGCAGACGATGTGCCCGTCGAGCTCACCGACCAGAAGATCCTGGAAGGTGTCGGCGGTGATCTCGTCGAATGCTGCGCGCTGGTTGACGCTGACGCTCGATGGTTCGGTGTAGTAGTGCATCGAGCCATCTGCGTGCAGCGCGAGGATCTCCTCGAGATCCTCGGGCAGGGCGGCCCTCACCAGCAGCGACGTCATCGCGGCAAGGCGCCCACGGATGCGAGTGCTTCCTTGAGCAGGGACCCGCGTCCACCCTCCATCTCGTCGAGCACCTCTGGATCGGCTGCCTCCTCGGGGGTGAGCCACGTCAGCTCGAGTGCGTCCTGACGCGGATTGCACTCGCCGGTGACCGGTACGACATAGGCCAGCGCGACCGCGTGTTGGCGCTCGTCGTGCAGCGGTGTGACACCCGGAAGTGGGAAGTATTCGGCGACCGAGAACGGCACGGTGCTCGAGGGCAGCTGCGGGAATGCTGTCGGCCCCAGGTCCTTGAGCAGGTTGCGGATCAGCGCTTCGCGGACTGACTCGCCGTGCATGACCCGGCCCGACACCAGGGTTCGCGTCATCACGCCGGTCGTCGACGAGCCGCGCAGCAGGATGCCGATGCTCTCGACCTGGCCGAGCGCGTCGACGCGCACGGGTACGGCTTCGACGTACAGGATTGGCACCCGCGCCCGGGTCTCGTCCAGCGCATACTCCGGGAGCCAACCCGGGTTGGGATCAGGGGTGCGAACTGACATGGAGTCCATTCTGGCCCACAGTCACCTTCAGCTGCCCCCGGACGCCCCTGCGGCCGTTGCCGCGATGATGCCTGCGGTGACGGCGGCCTGCGCTGCGCCGATGGCCTTGTGCACACCCTCACTGGCCCAATCGCCGTTCGCGAGCTCCTTGGCGCGCTCCTTGGCGACCTTGCGATCGGGCTTGTCGACCACGATCTTGACCAGGTCGGCGGCGCACAGCAGACCGATCAGCGGCCCGATCTGAGCGTCGATCGGTTGACCGTGCAGCAGGGAGTTGCGGATGCGGGTGCGCAGGTCGTCGCGTCGGGCGGTGTCGATGACCTCGTGGCGGGTGAGCGGGAAGATGCCGAGCGCCTTGGTGTTGAGGTTGCGTACGGAACCGTTCGCTTCCAGAGACTCGTAAACCCGCTTCCGGCCGTTCTTGCCGAGCTTGGTGACGGTGTTCTGGGGCTTCTGCAGGCCGCGATTGCGGATCCTCGCGAATGCCTGCTCGGTGGTCGGGTCGTCGACCGGGCTGTGGTCGGTGATCATCACCCGGGCTTTGCGCCCCTCGCCCTTCAGCGTGAGGCGTCCGGCGGTCACCAGATCGAGCAGGAACGCGCCACCGAACACCGGGTCTGCCTGGGGCGCCGCGATCAGCGGCTTGCCGCTCACCGGGTCGGTGGCGATCAACAGAAAGTCCTCGGCGGTGCCCATGGCTGCCACGTTAGTGCGGCAAGTGCGCGGTGCGCATGGTCAGCCGGTCATGTCCTCGAGCAACCGGGCCCTACGTCGTCGCGCGGCCCAGACGCCCACGATCAGCGCGCCGCCGGCGACGGTGATCGCGGCATCGACCGGGGCAAGGATCGAGCCGTAGTGATTGGGGTCGTAGTAGCTCACCGGGCTGTTGAACCGCAGCGACCACTCGAACGGGAACAGCAGCAGTGGTCTGCTGGCGAGAGACGTCCAGATTCGCTGTCCACAGAGCAGATTCCGCCTGGAAACTCGTGTCAGTGGCGGTCACTAGATTTGAGGAATGAGCACATCATTCGACCCCGGGCAGGTGGATCTCGATGAGATCGCCGAGATCCGAGTCGAACGCGCCCGGTTGGATGCGAGGGAGGCCACGGCGATGCTCCGGTTCCAAGACCGTCGCCGCGCCGAGGCGGAGCGTCACGAAGACCCACGAGTGCGTGGGATGGAGGTCAGCTTCGCGGCCGCTGAGCTCGGCGAAGTTGACGACGCAGGAAAACCTGATTCACCTCGACGGGATCAGCGTGCCTGGTCGAAGCGGTGACCTAGCGTCCAAGAGATGCACCGTGGTGGACGCCAACCCACCGCTCAGCAGGTGTATCGGGAGTTTGCGGGCTTGGCAACGTGCCTCGCAGAGGGCTGGCTCGGGTAGGCTCGTCGTACCAAGACAGGGGAGCACCACGCAGAGGTGCTGAGAGTGCGGATCCGCCGCAGACCCTTGAACCTGCACCGGTTAGTACCGGCGAAGGGAGTCATGATGAGTTCTGCAACCACATCCAAGCCGAGGTTCGACGTGCGCTACCGCACGATCGACCTCGTCACCATCGCCACCCTCGGTGTCGCCTTCGGCGTCATCTTCTGGGGGTGGGGCAAGCTGTACGAGCCGCTCAGCGGCCTGGCCGTCTTCTCCTTCCCACCCAGCTCGGGTCTTCTGGCTGGCGTCTGGCTCACGGCCGGCGTCGTCGGTGGCCTGATCATCCGCAAGCCCGGAGCCGCATTCGCCACCGAGTTCATTGCTGCGGCCGTGTCGACGTTCATCATCGGCGGCACGCAGTGGGGATTCAGTGTCTTCGCATCGGGGTTCTGGCAGGGTCTCGGCGCTGAGCTGATCTTCCTGCTGTTCTTCTACAAGCGCTCGGGCGTCGTCGTAGCGGCCCTGGCCGGTCTCGCCGCGGCAGTCTTCGCGTCTGTGTATGAGTGGAACGCCTATTGGGTCGACTGGGACTGGGCCTACAAGTTCGCCTATCTGGGGTTCTTCGGGCTGTCGGGCATCCTGATCGCCGGTCTCGGTGGGTTCTACCTCGTCCAGGCGCTCGCGAGGGCGGGCGTTCTCGATGCGTTCCCGGTCGGACGAGAACAGGTCGACGAAGTCTAGGTCGCTGTCATGCAGCGTGGCGAAGCCCGATTCAGCGGCTTCTCCTGGCGTCCGCTCGGGCGTCGCAGTCCCGTCGTCGCCGGGTTCGATCTCAGGATCGGACCCGGCGAACGGGTGCTGCTCGTCGGGCCGAGCGGCGCCGGCAAGTCAACCCTTCTGTACGGCCTCGCGGGCGCGCTCGGCAGCACGATCGCCGGCGACCTCACCGGCACTGCCGAGGTCGGTGGACGCCTGGGCCTGCTGCTGCAGAACCCGGCGGACGCCGTGGTGGCCGAGCGCATGGGTCGTGACGTGGCGTTCGGTCCCGAGAACTTGGGACTGGCGCGGGACGAGATCTGGTCGCGGGTCGACGCGGCATTGGATGCCGTGGGACTCGCGTACGGGCGCGACCACTTCACCTCGGCATTGTCCGGGGGCGAGCAGCAACGACTCGCCCTTGCCGGCGTGCTGGCCATGCAACCCGATCTGCTGCTCCTCGACGAGCCGACCTCGATGCTCGATGCGTCGACCGCGGCGTCAGTCCGCGACGCGATCGTTGGAGCAGCTGGTGATCGAACGCTCGTTGTCGTCGAGCACCGCATCGAGCCGTGGCTCGAGCACGTTGACCGAGTCATCGTCCTCGGCGCCGGGGGTTCGATCGTCAGCGATGGGTCGGTGGCGAGCCTCATCACCGGTCCGCAGCCTGACGGCGTGTGGATGCCGGGCATGCCAACGCCGGAGCTGCTCAGCGTGCCGACCACCCTCGTCTCGCCGGCAGTCGAACCGCTCCGAGTCTCGGCCATGGATGTGTCGGTCGAGCTGGTCACCCGCACGCTGCGGGGCACCCAACGTACGAAGGCACTGCGAGATCTCACGACATCGCTCGAGCCGGGCGCGATCACGGCGTTCACCGGCCCCAGTGGTGCTGGCAAGTCGACCGCGATCGCCGTGCTCGGCGGACTGCTCAAGCCGATGTCCGGGTCCGTCACGCCGGACCTTCGACGCTGGCGTTCGCCGAGACTGGCCGAGTCAGTGGGGTGGATGCCGCAAAATCCAGAGCACGGCTTTCTCGCCTCGACCGTCGCAGATGAAGTGGCCAAGACCGGGCACAAGGTCGGCCGTGAGGTCGATGTGGATGCGGTGCTCGACGTGTTCGGGCTCGGGCACCTGGGTGGAGCCAACCCATACCGGCTCTCCGGTGGTGAGCAGCGCCGGCTGGCGCTCGCGGCCGCCCTCGCCCATCGACCCGGGGTCATGCTGCTCGATGAACCGACTGTTGGCCAGGATCCCGGCACCTGGGCCGCCGTCGTCGGGTGGATCACCGCCGCGAGCCGCGCCGGTGCCACCGTCGCAGTGTCGACGCACGACGGCGATCTCCCGGTCGACCACGAGCGACGCATGCTGGCAGGTGCACTCACATGAGGTCATGGGTGTTGCGCCTCAATCCACTCGTCCAGCTCTCCGTCGGGCTGTTCTCGTTGCTCGGGTCGTTCTGGATCCGGAGCCTGCCGGTGGCACTGGTCGCCCTGGCCGCTTATGTCGTGGCGGCGATTGTCCTGCTGCCTGGGTGGCGCTACCCACTGGCCTGCCTCGGATTCACCTCGATCGCGGCCGTGACGATTGTCTATTCGACCTGGCGACTCGGCGGTCACGACATCGAGGAGTCCATCACGGCAGGTGTCCGCATCGTGGTGCTCGCCTGGCCGGGATCGGTCATGGCGGGCTATGTCGACCCGTCTCGACTGGCCGACCATCTGGCGCAGCGACTCCACTTTCCGGCACGAATGATTGCCGCCTTCGCTGCCGCGTTGCAGAAGTTCACCGGGTTCGGCCTCGCCTGGCAGCAGCTCGAGCGCGTTCGATGGGTCCGTGGCTTTGGTCCACGCCGCAATCCGGTCGCGAACGGGCGCTATGCCGCCAACATCTCGTTTGCTTTGCTGGTGCAGGCGATGCGGGGAGCGTCGGCGTCGGCGATAGCGATGGACGCGCGTGGGTTTGCGACGGCGCAGAATCGCACCTGGGCAGAGCCCGCGCCGTGGACTCGGCTCGACTCGGCTGGGGTCGTCGTCGCTGCCATGCTCGGCGCCGCGTCGATTGGTGCTCGCCTGCTGATCTGACCTGCCACGATGGTGTGGTGGAGATCGTGATCATCATCTGCCTCGCCGGTTCGGCCCTCATCCACCTGCTGCCCGTCGCTGGTGCACTCGGGCCGTCTCGGGTCGCGCAGACATACGGCATCACCGTCGCTGGTCCGGACATTGCGGTCCTCCTGGTCCACCGAGCGGTCTTGTTCGCCCTGCTCGCCGCGGCGTTGATCGGCGCGATTGTTTGCGAGGAGACGCGTCCGTACGCCATTGGCGGCGTGCTCGTCAGCGATGTCGCGTTCCTGGTGATCGCCCGGCTCAACCCGGGGATCAACCAGTCGATGAGACGCGTTGTCCTCGCAGATGTCATCTCGACTGTGCTGCTGGTGGTGGCCGGGATCGCAGTCTTGGCCTCCTGACACCTCTGGCGTGGTGCACGGTCGGCGTACTAGGGTGCGAACTAAGCAAGCGCTTAGTGCGTGTGTTCCCAAATCCGGACAGAGGTTAAGCATGGCCCGCGTGTTCAAGAGTCTCGACGAGTTCAAGTCAGCCGTCGGCGAAGAAATCGGTACGAGCGACTGGCACACCATCACCCAGGAGCAGATCAACACCTTTGCCGATGCGACCGGTGATCACCAGTGGATCCACGTCGATCCCGAGATGGCCGCCAAGGGCCCGTTCGGTACGACCATTGCGCATGGCTACCTGACGCTCGCGCTCCTGCCGGTGCTGGCCGAACAGATCTACGACGTCCAGGGCCTGGCCTTCGGCATGAACTACGGCGCCAACCGACTGCGCTTCCCCACTCCGGTCCCGGTCGGTTCGCGCGTCCGCGCCACAGGCACGCTCAAGGAAACAGCCGACATCGCGATCGGCACCCAGGCCATCATGACCTTCGTCATCGAGCTCGAAGGATCTGAGAAGCCGGCCGCGGTCGCCGAAGTTGTCTACGTGATGGCGGCGGCCAGCTGATGGACTTCGAATATGACGCCAAGACCGTCGAGATGATCGGCCGTCTCGAATCCTTCATGGATGAGCACGTCTATCCCGCAGAGCCGCTTGCGCACGAGCAGATGCAGGACGCGATCAAGCAGGACTCCTGGTCACCGCCGGCGGTGCTGGAGGATCTCAAGGCTGAGGCCAAGAAGCGCGGCTTGTGGAACTTCTTCCTGCCGGGCGAGCACGGCGGCGGCCTGACCAATCTCCAGTACGCGCCCCTCGCCGAAATCACGGGTCGCAGCATCCAGCTGGCTCCTGCGGCGATCAACTGTGCGGCGCCCGACACCGGCAACATGGAAGTGCTCCACATGTTCGGCAGTGCCGAGCAGAAGAAGCAGTGGCTCGAACCGCTGCTCGCCGGCGAGATCCGGTCGTCGTTTGCGATGACCGAGCCCAAGGTGGCTTCCTCGGACGCGACGAACATCGAGACCTCGATCGTCAAGGACGGCGACGACTATGTGATCAACGGCCACAAGTGGTGGATCACCGGCGCGATGAACCCCAACGCGAAGGTCTTCATCGTGATGGGCAAGACCGACCCGTCTGCCGAGCGCCACCGCCAGCAGTCGATGATCCTGGTCGAGCGAGGCACCCCCGGCTTCGACATCCTGCGCGGCATGCAGGTGTTCGGCTACAACGATCGCGACCATGGCGGTCACGCCGAGATCACGTTCACGGACGTACGGGTGCCCGCCAGCAACCTGATCGGTGCCGAAGGTGAGGGCTTTGCCATCGCCCAGGCACGCCTCGGGCCGGGACGCATCCACCACTGCATGCGATCACTCGGCATTGCCGAGCGTGCCGTCGAGATGATGTGCCAGCGCGCATCGGAGCGCGTCGCATTCGGCAAGCCGATCGCCGACCAGGGTGTGGTCCGCGACTGGATCGCCGAGTCGCGGGTCAAGATCGAGCAGCTGCGCCTGCTGATCCTCAAGACGGCATGGTTGATGGACAAGGCCGGCAACCGCGGAGCCCACACCGAGATCCAGGCGATCAAGATCGCAACGCCCGAGACAGTCGGCTGGATTCTCGACAAGGCGATCCAGGTGCACGGCGCGGGCGGCCTGAGCCAGGACTTCCCGCTCGCCGAGTGGGCGGCCGGGATGCGCACACTGCGCTTCGCCGACGGCCCTGACGAGGTGCACAAGAACTCGTTGGCTCGTGCCGAGCTCAAGAAGCATCGCTGACGATGGACGTCTCCACTGCCAACGCGGTCGTCACAGGCGCGGCCGGAGGTATTGGCGAAGCGGTCGCCCAGCGGCTGCTTGAAGCCGGTGCGTCCGTCGTCATCGGCGACCTCGACGCCGCCCGTCTCGACGCCACGGCGGCACGGCTGGACGCGGATCATCCGGGCCGAGTGGCGCACGTCGCCGGCGACGCATCGGACGCCGAGCACGTTGCGGCCCTGATCGCCGCGTCCGCCGATCCGGTCGACCTGTTCGTTGCCAACGCGGGCGTGTTCCGCGGCTTCGGTCTGGAGGCGACCGACGATGAGTGGGCGAGCTCGTGGGACGTCAACGTCATGGCGCACGTTCTCGCCGCGCGCGCCCTGGTGCCGCGTTGGCTTGCAGACGGTGGGGGCTGCTTTGTGAGCACCGCCTCCGCCGCCGGACTGCTGACCCAGCTGGGCTCACCGACGTACACGGTCAGCAAGCATGCAGCAGTTGGCTTTGCCGAATGGCTCGCCGCGACCTACGGCGACCTAGGTGTGCAGGTGTGCTGCCTGTGCCCGATGGGGGTGCGCACCGACATGCTGCTCGGTGGCGAGACAGCCAGTGATGACGACGCCCGGCTCGGCATGAAGTCTGTCGTCAGCGCCGGAGCCACCCTCGAACCCCTCGAGGTGGCGGACGTCCTGATCGAAGCGATCACGGCAGGGCGATTCTTCGCCCTGCCTCACCCGGATGTCGGCGCGATGTATGCCCGCAAGGCCGCCGACACTGATCAGTGGATCACCGGCATGCAGCGCTTCCGCACATCCCTTGAAGGCTGATCATGTCGTCAGAGCCTCGCGATCGTTGCAGGCTGCGACCCGCGTACGCTTGATTCTGTGATGAACAAATGGCACAACCTGGCGTTCCTTGCGACCGCCGTGGTCCTGGTCGTGTTCGCCGGTGATGTGGTGGCCAACGTCGACTGGTCCCCGGAGGTGTTGCCCGGCCTTCGAGTTCTGGTCGTGATTGCTGCTGCCTTCATCGCCGGCGTCAGCTATGTCCACTGGGAGTCCGTCAAAGTTCGGGTCCCTGCCACGCATGCCACCGCAGCCCTGGGACTGTTGGGCGGTGCGCTGGCCGTGGCCTCGGTGTTCAGCTCGGGCCTCGACGTCATCTTCCGAAATGTCCTGCTCGCGTCGATCGGTGTGTCTGCGATCGCGGTGTCCCACTTCCTCGGACGAGTGAGCCTCCTTGCTCAGGAGGAGCCCTCTTGATCGAGCTGCTCACGCCCGCACAGCTCGACGAGATGCGGCCAGCGGGCGTATTCGTCGGTGAGGTGCTGACGGCGCTGTCCGGCGCAGCCGACGTCGGCGTCAACCTCCTCGAGCTCGACGCTCTTGCGCACGAGATGATCCGCAAACGTGGTGCCGAGTCCTGCTACATCGACTACCACCCCTCGTTCGGTGCGATGCCGTTCGGCAAGGTGCTGTGCACGTCGGTCAACGATGCCGTGCTGCATGGTCTGCCGCACGACTACCAGCTCCAGGACAGCGATCTGGTCAGCTTCGACTTCGCTGTTTCAGTCGACGGATGGGTGTGCGACTCCGCGCTCAGCGTGGTGGTGGGAACCCCCCGTGACGAGGACGTCCAGCTCATCGCGCACGCCCAGGAAGCTCTCGACGCTGCCATCGCCGTCGCGCGTGCCGGCAATAAGGTCGGCGACATCTCGGCCGCCATCGGTGCCGTCGGTCGAGCGCACGGGCTCGCCATCAACACGCAGTTCGGTGGGCACGGTGTTGGTCGTACGATGCACGGCGATCCTCACATCCCCAACGACGGCCGCGCCGGACGTGGGTTCCCTCTGCAGCCCGGACTCGTCATCGCCATCGAGCCATGGTTCCTGCACACGACTGATGAGATCGTGATGGACCCCGACGGCTGGACGATTCGCAGTGCCGACGGATCCCGTGGCGCACACGTCGAGCACACGATCGCGATCACCGACGGCGATCCGATCGTGATGACCGCCCGAACCCAGGGCTGACCGACCTACGGGATCACCTCGTGGAGGCAGAGCACATTGCCGTCGGGGTCCTCGAACCACGCTGCCTTTTCCGAGCCGAGCACGCACACGTGCTCAACGGTCTTGAGCCCAGGCAGGTCGTAGTCGGCAAATGTGACGCCATTGCTTTCGAGGTTCTCGATCTCGGCGACGATGTCTGGCACCTCGAACGAGAGCTCGGTGCGGCCGGTCGGGTTGGCGTCCGGACCCGGCATGAGGGCCAGCGCGGCACCACCGGCCAGAGCGAACACTTCTTGCCCCTCGGTGTTGGGGCCTTGGTAGTCGAGTCCGAGACGATCGCGATAGAACTCGACGGCGGGGGTCGCGTCACTGACCTGCAGAATCGTCGTGACGACTGGTTTTGACAGCATGATTCAGCCTCCGGTTTGAAGGAATTGCTGCCTTTCAGAGTGCTCCTCCCCGCCGACCGCCGCAAGAGGCAGACCCGGTCGAAGATCAGCCGGGAGGGCGGCGATCCACCCACGGTTGGGCCGCCTCAACCTGTGCGCACAGACTGAACAGGGGGCCGTCCTGTCCGGGCAGCGCGGCGAGCATCACGCCGATCGGCAACCCGTCGTCGCTCCAGTGCAGAGGCAGGCTCGCGGCCGGTTGACCGCTCATGTTGTACAGCGCCGTGTACGGGGTGAACAGCAGCTCGCGGTGGTGGTCCTCGGCCGGATCGCCTGACTCGTTGAACCACTCGACGGGTTGCGGCGGCAGGGCCAGGGTCGGGGTGAGGAACGCGTCGTAGGTCTGCAGGTCTGCAATGACCTGACGCGTCGTCGCTTCGAGGAACTGCATCGCCTGGCTCAGCTCGACGGCTGTTGCGGCGGCGCCCCGCTTCCGCCAGTAGCGGGTGTTGGGTCGCAACCCCGCCTCGGCCTCGGGAGGGATGGGCGCACCGGCGATACCGCTCGACCAGATGACGTTGAACTGTGGCTCCAGCTCCTGGGGGAACGGGTTGGGTATGTCGACGATCTCGTGGCCCAGCGACTCGAGCAGTGCGGTGGCGGCATCGAATGCGGCCAGCGCATCCGGTCCCGGTTCGATGCCGTCGAGATGGGTTTGGGACCAGCGCGCAATGCGCAGTCGCGTCGGCTCACGGCGCACCCACTCGGCATACGGAACAGGTGGATCCGGCAAGGGTCGGATGTCGCCGGGCATCGGATGTGCCATGACGTCCAACAGCGCCGCCCCATCGCGAACCGTACGGCTCAACGGCCCGTCGACCGCGAGACCGCTCCAGTCACTACCGAGCGGTCCTGCGCTGACACGTCCCCGACTGGGCTTGAAACCGAAGATGCCGCAGGCACTGGCGGGTATGCGGATCGACCCGCCACCGTCGCTGCCCTGCGCGAGTGGGACGAGTCCGGCCGAGACCGCCGCGGCAGCGCCCCCGCTGGAGCCGCCGGCATTGCGCGAGGGATCCCATGGCGTACGAGCCGGCCCGATGAGGTCGTTGTCGGTGTAGGAGGAGAGACCGAACTCGGGGGTGTTGGTCTTGCCGAGGCTGACGAAACCGGCCTTCTCCATCAGGTCGACCACGTAGGCATTGACGGGCGGGATGAAGTCACGCATCGCGGTCGAGCCCATCGAGGTTGGCACGTCGCGGGTGAACGTGAGGTCCTTGATCGCGGTGGGCACACCCGCGAACGCAGGCGCCTCACCGGCTGCAAGTGCCTCGTCGGCCTCCGCTGCACGACGCAGAGCCTGCTCTGCCGTCACGGTGATGAACGCACCGAGTGAAGCGCCATGGGCATCGATGCGGTCCAGGTGATGCTGCACGAGCTCGACGGACGAAACCTCGCGCGCCTTGAGCGCGGCAGACTGGTCTGTGGCATCGAGCTCATGCAGCTGGGTCACGGTCTGACACTAGGCGACGTTTGGCCCTGGGCTCATCGTTCCCCGGTCAACGTGGCCGGGACGACGAGCGAGCCGTTG